>NZ_CAJVCE010000029.1:0-62500 GCF_910594985.1 Paenibacillus allorhizosphaerae | reverse complement strand
TAACTTCTGCGTTCTGCGCTTCCAGCTCTTCCTTGGATTTCTCCTCATAAGCTTGGGCTATCTCCGCCGCGCGGTGCGTTCTTTCGAACTTTTGCCCGAAAGGATCGATGCCCAGACTGCGCAACTCGTCCAATTTCGCTCTGCGGATTTGCAGCAGTTCGTTTAATTCCAATTCGACTGACATGATTCCAACTCCTTGAAATGTTCGGAATAATCATAATGTGAAGCTTAAGCAAACAGGCTCCAACGTAATCTACGAAGAAGATAGGCGTTCGTTCCCGGTACGGCGCATGTGCGTAAACCGGATACCGACCGACTTCGAGTTCTCATGCATCGTTCCGCCGACCCTAAGAAAAGCTCCTGAATCGGAGCCGTTCAATTGGAAGCGATATTCGTATCGGTAAAGCGGCTGCTTGCTTAGCAAAAAAGCTTCCCAAGGAAGCTTTTCTCGCGTACTACTTCTTGATATCGATAATCTCATATTGAATGACGCCCGCCGGTACGTTCACATCAACGGTCGCGCCTTTGCGTTTGCCCAAGATGGCTTTGCCGACCGGACTTTCGTTGGAAATTTTATTTTGGAACGGGTCGGACTCCGCAGTACCTACGATGGAATATTCCACGATGTCCCCGAACTCCAGGTCCTTTAACGTAACGATGGAACCAACGCTAACGGTATCCGTATCCACTTCGTCATTGCTGATGATGCGGGCGTTCCGAAGCATTTTCTCCAGCGTAATGATCCGGCCTTCGTTAAATGCTTGTTCGTTCTTAGCGTCCTCGTATTCCGAGTTTTCGCTAATATCGCCGTAGCCGATAGCCACTTTAATCCGTTCCGCCACTTCGCGGCGTTTAACCGATTTCAAATGTTCAAGCTCTTCTTCGAGCTTCTTTAAGCCTTCCTGGGTGAGAATAACTTCTTTTTCGCTCATTGCGACCGATCTCCCATCATGTGAAGGATTTTCATAGTTCGAGCTGAATCGATTATGAATTCACTTGATTACCAATATATGAACGTACCAAGGCTAAATGACCATGCCCGGACCTCAATTTACTATTGACTGATTATATTTCAAGCCAATTAAAATGTCAATGTAAGCCAAGTGCCGCTGCCTATAGGCAAGTTTTTAATGCACGATAGCAGATGCTTCGGCTCCTGTTTCACGGCTAACGGTAGATGCGATAAAATCATCCAGCAATTGAACGAGCGCATCCCGCTTCGTTTGCTCCATAATCGCGTCTTTAATGCGAGCAGCGCCGTGGAGACCCTTCAAGTACCACGCCAAATGCTTGCGCATTTCTTTCACTGCGACAGCTTCGCCTTTCAGTGCCGTTAACCGGTCCAAATGCAGAATAGCGATACGGATTTTCTCCTCCGGAGCCGGTTCTGCAGGAAGCTCCCCTTTTGTGAGATATTGAATCGTCCGGTACAGCATCCAAGGATTCCCTAACGCGGCACGGCCGATCATAACCCCGTCTACCCCGGTATGATCAAGCATACGCTGAGCGTCTTCCGGCGTAAACACATCGCCGTTGCCAATGACCGGAATGGATACGGACTGCTTAACCTCTTTAATGATGTCCCAGTTCGCATGGCCTGTATACATTTGGACTCGGGTGCGTCCATGCACGGAGACGGCAGCGCCGCCGCCATTCTCGACAGCTTTCGCGTTTTGCACGGCATATATATGATCGTCGTCCCAGCCGATACGCATTTTTACCGTCAACGGTTTGCTGACGGCTTTGCTGACGGTAGACACCATTTGTTCGATTTTGCCTGGATCGAGCAGCCAGCGAGCGCCCGCGTCGCACTTCGTAATTTTCGGTACGGGACATCCCATATTGATATCGATAATATCCGCGTTCGTATGTTGATCGACATATTTTGCAGCTTCCAGCAGAGACTCGGTATCGCCTCCGAAAATTTGCAGGCTTAGCGGTTTCTCCCGTTCATCCACAAACAGCATTTCCATCGTGCGATGATTCCCGTGCAATATGGCTTTATCGCTAACCATCTCGGCACATACGAGCCCGCAGCCGAATTCCTTGGCGATTAATCGAAAGGCGGGGTTGCATACGCCCGCCATCGGTGCCAACACCACTTTATTGGGCGCAGTTACATTTCCGATTTGCAGCATCAATTATTCCTCCTTCCATTAAGAACGTTTTATCTGGATGCGGAGAGCAGTTCTTCCGGCGCAACGCCCAGCACTTCCGATATTTTACGAATAATTTTCGGATCCGGCTTCCGCGTACCCCGTTCAATGGAGCCAAGCACGGAAATCGAAATGTCCAGCTTCTCCGCCAATTCGTTCTGCGTATACCCTTTGAGCTTTCGAAAAGCCCGGATGCGCTGAGCTACAGCACTCATTTTGTCCACAATCTAACGCCTTCCTTTCCTTCCACCCGTTCTAGCTGCCGGTTCAACTGCACTACCCTCTCCGGTTCATGCGGCTGCATGACTTCAATTAAAGGCACGAGCACGAAGGCCCGTTCTAGCATGCGGGGATGAGGTAAAATGAGGTCCGGGCGGTCTTGCACTACATCACCGTACAACAACAGGTCGAGGTCAATCGTCCGCGGACCCCAGCGAATTTCGCGTTTGCGTCCCAGCAACTGTTCGACTTGCAGCATTCGCTCGAAAAGCCGCTCCGCCGTCAATGTCGTTTCAACTCGAATGACCATATTCAAAAAAGGATCCTGCTCCACAAAGCCGACTGGATCCGTCTCGTACCATCCAGACTTCCCCGTAACGCGCACTTCCGGGTGCTCCTCGAGCAGCCGAGCCGCCTCATGCAAATAATGCTCCCGGTCGCCTATATTCGAGCCCAAACCAATGTATGCCCGTTCCGTTTGCCGGCCCGACTGCGATTCCCCAACGTCCATGACAATCATGCCCGCTTTCTATGAATTTCAACCGTGACCCCGTCGAAATGAATCGCCACCGGGGGATGCGGCTTAAGCACGCGCACGGTAATTTCATTTATACTAGTATAAGTTCGGAGCACCTCAGATGCAATATGCTCCGCCAGCGCTTCAATCAGCTTGAAGGTTTGCAGTTCTACGATCCGCTTGATCACCTCATGCACTTCCGCATAATTGACGGTATGTTCGAGGTTGTCAGACTGCCCCGCATGATCGAGCGGCATGTACAGCTCCACATCGACATAAAAGCGCTGCCCGAGCTGATTCTCCGCAGGAAATACGCCATGATTGCCGTAAAAGGCCATGCCTTTCATGATTATTTTATCCATGACTTTTGAGGCCTCCTTCGTTTCGCGCCGGTATGCTTCTTATCGAACCTCTTATTGAGCGTTCCTTATCGCATCGGTCATGCGCGCCACCCGTTTCATTTCTTTCACATCATGAACTCTAACGATTTGACAGCCTTGCGCGATTCCAAGTGCGACCGTAGCCGCCGTTCCTTCGATCGCATCATTCGCAGGCAGCTGCAGCGTACGCTGAATCATGCTTTTTCTTGACGTACCGAGCAGTACCGGGTAACCGAGCTCCACAATCCGATCCAAATGATTCATCAGCTGCAAATTTTGCTCATACGATTTGGCAAAGCCGATTCCCGGGTCGAGAATAATCTGCTCTTCCCGAATGCCCGCCGCCAATGCACGCCGTACGGTTTCTCGCAAGTCGTCCACCACGTCATGGATAAAGTTAGCATACACGGCTTCGTTCCGATTATGCATAAGGACGATCGGGCAGCCGTATGTCGCAGCAACCTCCCCCATGAAAGGATCCCGCTGCAGACCCCAAATATCGTTGAGCAGATCTGCACCCGCTTCGAGCGCCTGCCTTCCCGTCTCCGCCTTATAGGTGTCCACGGAGATCGGAATCGTAAGACCCGCAGCTCGGATCGCCCGGATGGCCGGAATGACGCGGCTCAGCTCTTCCTCAAGCGTTACCGGAGCGAATCCGGGACGAGTCGACTCCCCGCCAATGTCCAGCAGGTCGGCGCCGTCTTCGATTAGTTGCTTCGCGCGCTCGACGGCGAGCTCCGGGTCGATGTACTTCCCCCCGTCCGAGAACGAATCGGGGGTGACGTTCAAGATGCCCATAATCAGCGTACGCTCGCTATAATCCAATTTCCCATGCGGACAGATGATCGTTGCCTGGTTGCTCATTCAAATCCCTCCCTATTCGATATCCACGCCTTTCCGCTGCATGGCCATATTCCGATAATGCCGCAGCAGCCGTTCGGTGAGCGGTCCGACGGAGCCGTTTCCGATCGAATGACTTATCCCTTGCTCGTCATACAGTCGCGTGACGGGAACCATTTCCTGGATCGAGTTGGTCACGAATATTTCTTCCGCCGCAAGCAGCTCTTCCCAGGTATACAAACCTTCCCGAACCCGTACTCCGAGCAGTTCTGCTTGCTCCATGACAAATCGGCGCGTTATGCCGGGCAGCAATCCGGTTTCGACGGAAGGCGTCAGAAGTAAGCCTTCTCGGACAAAAAACAGGTTGCTGACAATCCCTTCACATACATAACCTCGCGAGTCCAAAAATAAACCTTCTGCCCCTTCCGCCCAAGGGTAGCGATTCAATTCTTTTTTCGCCAAAATGTTGTTCATGTAATGCAGCGATTTGTGACGAACCACGCCTTCCGGCGTATTGCGGCGCAGCTTCAGCCTCTGCATTGCTTTCCCAGTCGGAGCTTGGGCGGCGCCGCCGTGAGGAAGCGGTTTTACGTACAGCACCTCCGTCGGTCGCTCGTAGCTTGCAGACGGAAGCCCGAGTATGTCCGTCCCGGCCGTCACCGTATACCGGAAGTAACCGTCCGGCAGCGCGTTCGCTTCCAGGAGCATAGAGACTTCGGCCGCCAGTTTGTCAGGATCCGGCGTAAAGTCGATATCAAGTTCCCGGCATCCCTCTGTCATTCGCTTCAAGTGGGCATCCAGCAGAAAAGGCTGCCCGACGTAGGTGCGGAATGTTTCAAAAAGCCCCATCCCATAAAGAAAACCGTGGTCGTATACGGAGACCACGGCCTTCTTCTCGTCGATCATGCTGCCATTTAGCACAATGTTCACGCTTTGCCCACAACCGTTTCACGTAAAAAATTGCGCAGCATCTGGTGACCGTGGTCCGTAATGATCGATTCCGGATGGAACTGTACGCCTTCGATCGGGTAATGCTTGTGGCGAAGTCCCATAATCTCGCCCTCCGCTGTCTCGGCGCTAATCTCCAGGCAATCGGGCAGCGTTTCCCGCTTCACGATCAAGGAGTGATATCGCGTCGCTGTGAACGGTGACGGCAAGTCTTTGAATACCGTTTTGCCGTCATGGAAAATGTCCGACGTTTTGCCATGCATCAGCCTCTCGGCGCGAATCACGTCACCGCCAAAAACTTGTCCGATCGATTGATGGCCCAAGCATACGCCCAGAATCGGAATTTTGCCTTTGAAATGCTCGATCAGCGCGAGGCTGATGCCGGCCTCATTCGGCGTGCAAGGGCCTGGCGAAATGAGGATATGGTCCGGTTTGAGCGCCTCAATTCCGACGAGATCGATCTCGTCGTTGCGCCGTACTTCAATCTGTTCCCCGAGCTCTCCCAAATACTGTACGAGATTGTACGTAAACGAATCGTAATTATCAATGACCAGAATCATATGCTTCTACCTCCTGCGGCCGCACCGCTCTGTTCGCTGTATTGAATTGCCTTCCACATCGCCTTCGCTTTGTTGATCGACTCCGTGTATTCTTTTTCCGGCACGGAATCGATCACGATTCCCGCTCCGGCCTGCACATACCCGATGCCGTCCGAAACGACTAGCGTCCGAATAATAATGTTAAATTCCATATCTCCATTATAATCGATCCAACCGATGGAACCGGTGTACGGACCGCGCCGGACCGGCTCCAGCTCTTCGATGATTTCCATCGTTCTGATTTTGGGAGCGCCGGTGATCGTGCCGCCGGGGAATGTCGCGGCGATGACATCGAATGCGTCCCGGCCCTCGGCCAGTTTTCCATCGACTTGAGATACGATGTGCATCACGTGAGAGTAATATTCGATGACCATGAAATCTCTGACTCTCACGGTGCCGTAAGTTGAAATTCGTCCCAGATCGTTGCGTTCCAAATCGACAAGCATAATATGCTCCGCCCGTTCCTTCTCGTGTGCAATCAGCTCGCTGGCCAGACGCCGGTCTTCTTCCGCATTCGCTCCGCGAGGCCGCGTTCCGGCGATCGGCCGAGTTCGCACTTCGTCTTTCTCCACTTGCACAAGCAGCTCAGGCGAACCGGATACGAGCTGAAAATCGGCGAACCGCAGCAATCCCATGTACGGAGAAGGGTTCACCAGACGCAGCCATTCGTAAATGACTTCCGGCGACTCCTTCAGCGACTTATGCTGCCTGACCGAAAGATTGACCTGGAACACGTCACCGGCCCCGATGTAGCTTTGAATTTTCCGGACCGCTTCTATATATTGTTCTTTTTCAAAATCGGCGGCAATGCCTTCGATCGCATCAACGTCAATCTCCAGCCGGTCTTCGCGAATCGCTGCTTGCATTCGTTCCAGCCTACGTATCGTCAGCTCCTCTGTCCCTACAGAGACAATGCGATCCCACACGGCCTTCATTCGGTCAGCCGCCGCCGCCGCTTCCTCATACTTTGTCTTTAGCGAAGCTGGGGTTGAATCTTGCGCTATTACCGAATGAACCGCGCAGTACAATGTTTTCTCAGCGTGATCGATAATCCACAGCTCCTCTATACGCATAAACGCGTAATCGGGAACGGTCAAATCCGCCTTAGCCCGGACCGGGATGCGCTCAATGGAGCGAATAACGTCGTATCCCCAAAAACCGATGCAGCCGCCAATCCACTTCGGAGCCCCGTCTACCTTCGGCGAGCGGTAAGGCTCCATCCAACGTTTGACCAGCTGAAGCGGCTTCCCGGTCCATTGCTCCCGCTCTACGCCGCGATTGGTAACCACCGCTTGCTCCACAGTACCCCGGATCGTCGAAACCGGTGCCAGTCCAATGAACGTATAGCGCCCGCCTTTGCCGCTCTCCAGCACGAACGATTCCGGAGCCGACTGCCGCCAAGCTAGTTCCCATGTGAGCGGCCGATCCTCTTCGAGAGGCCAGCTTACGATATAAGGGAGCGCGGTGAATTCACCTGCCCAACGCAACCACTGCTCTAATGAGGTGAGAATCACGCTACGGCCCCCTTTCCGTTCTTCCATAGATGGAATTAGTATACTTGAAAATGCACACGATGAAAAGGAGATAGCTTCATATAACCGGAGGCTAAAAAAAAGAAAAACCCCTTCAAGTATCGAAGGGGGCGGTTGCCTGATTAGTCTTCAAACTGATAAAGCGGTGTAGAGAGATAACGTTCGCCGTTGCTTGGAACAACCGCTACGACGCGTTTGCCGGCTCCTAATTCTTTGGCCACCTTCAAAGCGGCGAAAATCGCTGCACCGGAGGAAATTCCGCCGAGGATCCCTTCCTCTTTCGCTACGCGACGGGACGTTTCGAACGCTTCATCGTTCTCTACCGGAATCACTTCATCATACACGTTCGTGTTCAAGATGTCAGGCACGAATCCTGCGCCAATGCCTTGAATTTTGTGAGGACCCGGTTGGCCTCCGGACAATACCGGAGAAGCTTTTGGCTCCACCGCGTAAATCTTGATGTTCGGGAAGTTTTCCTTCAGCACGCTGCCGGCACCTGTGATCGTTCCGCCCGTACCGATCCCTGCAACGAACGCATCGAGCTTGCCGTCGTACCCTTTAATCGCTTCGACGATTTCCGGCCCGGTCGTTTCACGGTGAATTTTCACGTTCGCCTGATTTTTGAACTGCTGCGGCATGTAGTAGCCCGGATTGGCTGCAACAATTTCTTCCGCCCGCTTAATGGCGCCCTTCATTCCTTCCGCTCCAGGCGTCAACACCAGCTCGGCCCCATATGCGCGAAGCAGATTGCGGCGTTCGATGGACATCGTTTCCGGCATAACCAGAATTGCTTTATAGCCTTTCGCCGCGGCGACCATCGCAAGCCCGATCCCCGTGTTTCCGCTGGTCGGCTCCACAATCGTATCCCCCGGTTTAATGCGGCCTTCCTGCTCGGCAACTTCGATCATGGAGATCGCAATGCGGTCTTTTACGCTGGCGCCGGGATTCTGGAACTCCAGCTTCACGTATACTTCTGCACTGCCTTCCGGAACAACCCGGTTTAATTTAACAAGCGGTGTATCCCCAATCAATTGCGTAACGCTTTGCACTAATCTGGCCATATCCGTTTTCCCTCTCCTTATTAAATAATATCCGAGTATTTTGGTAGGTATTATATTACTTATCTTATCAACACGTATCCATGTTGTCAATACGTATTTACCAATTGCATCCTATAATGACTGGAGAATCGTTACCTTCCATTTTTCACGCAGCTTTTTTATGATTTCTTTGATGGACGGCGCTTCACGGAGCGCCATTTCTTTGCGAACCTGCTCCTTGATTGCGTTGTCGCTTCCCGTTTTTAGCGCCTCTTTCCGTTCTTTCAGCTTCAGCACGACGAATGCGCCGTCCACCTCGATCGGGGCTGACGTTTGCCCTGGCTTCAGCTGCTTGGCGGACTTCATCACCGCGGCGGGAATGAACGGATCATCCTCCTCGAGCCACCCGAGATCGCCGCCGTTTTCCCGCGTTGCATCGTCGAGCGACCGTTCTTTGGCAACTTGAGCAAAATCGCTGCCTTTGGCCAAATCGTTCAGCGCCCGGTTCGCCTGATCTTTATTCGCCGTAACGATCTGCGCAAGCTTTAACTGCGCCGGCGTTTTGAATTCATCCGCATGCGCCTTGATGTACGCTTCTACCTGTTCGTCGGTAATCCGAATCCCCTGCATGGCGATTTTTTCCGACAGCAGCTTATAATATATATCTTTCTTCAGCGCTTCCGGCGTGAAGCCAAGCTGCTCCTTCATTGCTTTAAAAAATTGCTCTTCACTGTCGTATCCTTGCTGCATCCGCTTGATTTCCTGCTGGACCTCGCTATCGTCCACGCTAATCCCCTGCGCTTTGCCTTCCATGCGAATGACTTCATGATCAATGATTTGATTCAGCAGTTCCCGGCCATACTTGCTCATCAGCTGCTCTTCCAACATACGAACGGTAATGGTTTTGTCTCCTACGGTTGCTATGGGCCGCGCTCTGTCGTCCTGTTTCGTTTGATCCGGGGTCATCCCGACATTGGATTGCTTCAAGGAATTGGCTGTCAGTACGGAGGAAAGGGAGATCACAGCTATCAACAATACCGCGATAGTGCCCCATAATACCTTGACGTTTCGCATCTCCTAATCCCCTCGTACGATCACTCTCATCCTTATAACTGCCTAATAATTCCCTTTAAATCTTCCCCATTGAAACGGTACGCTTCATTGCAAAAATGGCACACCACTTCCGCCTGCCCGTCTTCTTCCAGTATATGCTCCATTTCATCCCGTCCTAATGAGATCAAGGTTTGCTCTACCCGCTCCCGAGAACATTTGCATTGAAACCGAATGTCCTCCCGGCGCTCGAGCACCTCCACATCGGGCAGAAAAGCGGTGAGAATATCTTCCAGCTTCTCCCCCCGGTCCAGCAGCGAAGTGATCGGCGGAAGCAATCCGAGCTCCTTCTCGATCTGCGCAATCTCTTCGTCGGTCAGTCCAGGCAACAGCTGGATAATAAAACCACCTGCCGTTTTGACCGTATAGTCGACATCGACGAGCACGCCCAGCGCTACTGCGGAAGGCGTCTGCTCCGACTTGGCAAAATAGTAAGTAAAATCTTCGCCGAGTTCGCCCGAAATGATCGGAACGCTTCCACGATACGGCTCCTTTAGCCCCAGATCCTTAATCACGTACATAAACCCGTCCGTACCGACCGCGCCCGCTACATCGAGCTTGCCGATCGCATTGAGCGGCAGATCGACCCCCGGATTGTCCACATAGCCGCGTACGTCCCCTTGGGCGTCGGCATCGACAACGATTTGCCCGATGGGACCGCCGCCCTTCACCTGAAGGGTAAGCTTCTCCTCACCCTTCAGCATCGCCCCCATCATGACGCCGGCCGTAGCCGTCCGTCCCAGCGCCGCCGTAGCCACAGGTGTGGTCTGGTGGCGCCTTCTCATTTCCTCGACGATGGAAGTCGTCAGCACCGCAAAGGCGCGAACTTTCCCGCCATAAGCCGTCGCGCGAATCAAATAATCCTGCATGGGAAAAGACTCCTTCTTTTGTTCTAAAAACTGGATGCCATATACCGTTAAATGTTGCGCTCATAAATCAGTTGCAAGCCTTGCAGGGTGAGCAGCGGGTTAACAAGCTGTATCGTTCGGGACTCGGCAATAATCAGTTCCGCGAGGCCGCCGGTAGCGACGACTTTCGGTTCCGAGCGGAATTCCTGGCGAATTCGTTCCACAATGCCGTCGACTTGCCCGGCAAAACCGTAGATGATGCCCGCCTGCATCGATGCGATCGTATTGCGCCCGACCACGCTCTTGGGCTTGACGAGCTCAATGCGGGGCAGCTTCGCCGCGCGCTGATAGAGCGCCTCGGTGGAAATGCCGATGCCCGGGGCGACCGCTCCGCCGATATACTGCGCATTTTCATCGATGTAATCGAACGTCGTAGCGGTGCCGAAGTCGACGACAATGCACGGCGCGCCGTACAGTTCAATCGCCGCCACACTATTTACGATCCGATCCGCGCCGACTTCCCTGGGATTTTCGTAGCGGATGTTGAGCCCGGTCTTGATTCCCGGTCCAACAATGAGCGGATTCTTCTTTAAGTATTTTAAACACAAAGTCTCGAGCACAAACATCAAAGGAGGAACGACGGAAGAAATAATGACCCCTTCCACCTGATGTAATGCGATGCCCGCATGATGGAACAAATTGTACATCGTCATGCCGTATTCGTCTGCCGTCGCCGACCGGTTGGTGCTGAGCCGCCAATGGTGCAGCAGCTCTTTGCCCTCGTAAATACCAAGTACGATATTCGTGTTCCCCACGTCCACGACCAAAATCATTAACGGGCCTCCCTTTGTCCCTTTTGCTCGTTCAAATCCAGACTAATATCCAGCGACTGCACGGAATAAGTCAGCCGGCCGACCGAGATGACGTCGACCCCCGTTTCCGCAATGCCCCTCACCGTCTCCAGAGACACGCTGCCGGACGCTTCTACAATGATATGCGGCGCCTGTTGTTTCATGCGCTGTACCGCTTGCTTCATCCGGTCGGGCGTCATGTTGTCCAGCATAATAATGTCGGGCTTCGCGGCAAGCGCTTCTTCCAGCTGTTCGAAGCTCTCCACTTCCACTTCGATTTTCATCGTGTGCGGAATTTGCGAGCGGGCCGCGGCAATCGCTTTGGCGATGCCGCCGGCGCCTTTTATGTGGTTATCCTTGATCATGGCGGCATCGTACAAGCCGAACCGGTGATTATGGCCGCCCCCAACGCGAACGGCGTATTTTTCAAGCATCCGGTGCCCCGGCGTTGTTTTCCGTGTATCGACCAGACGCGTGGGGAGCCCGTCCAGCTGATCGACGAATTGCCTTGTACGGGTCGCAATGCCCGACATCCGCTGCAGCAGATTCAGTGCAAGCCGTTCTCCGAGTAAAATGCTCCGCGTGCTGCCGCTCACCTCCGCGATGACCTTTCCATAACCGACGCGTTCGCCGTCGACTGCTTTCGCTTCAAAGCAAAGCTGCGGGTCCACCAAGGCAAATACTGCTTCCGCCACGGACAGCCCGGCAACAATCCCCGTATCCTTCATATGGATGATCCCTTTGGACTGTCCGTCTAAAGGGATGGTAGTCATGGTGGTTACGTCTCCCATGCCGATATCTTCTTCCAGCCAAAGGCGCAGATTCGGTTCCAGCAGGGACCGGTTCAGCTCAAACATCGTCGATCCTTCCTTCCGTTATCCCGTTTACCCGGTTAAAGATGATATGCTTTCGCCAAGTCAAATCGTCTTTCTCCGGAAAATCTACCCGATAATGTCCGCCGCGGCTTTCCTGCCGGGCCAAAGCGGCTTGGGTCGTTAACAAAGCGCAAATCAGCAGGTTGGCAAACTCATATTCTTCTCTCTTGGATAAGTGACTGTCGTAAATGGTTATGTGCCGCCTTAGTTCCTCGTAGCCTTTCTCCAGTCCCCGGGCATCGCGCTTCAAACCTACATAGCGCAGCATCACCTTTTGCAGCTTCAGCTTCTTTTCCACGACAGGCTGGATGGCGTTGCCGTTGCGGCCAAGCTGCTCGCGGATCACCGGCGTCCGTTCCACCGGAGACAAGCCTTCAATGCGCTGGACGATCCGGCGGCCGAAGACAATCGCTTCCGACAGCGAATTACTGGCAAGCCGGTTCGCGCCGTGAACGCCCGTAGACGAAACTTCCCCGCATGCGAAAAGACGTTTGACGGAGGTTTCCCCATACAGATCGGTTTCGACCCCGCCCATCATATAATGCGCGGCAGGGGCGACCGGGATCCAATCTGACGAAAGATCAAGCCCATAAGTGAGGCAAAACTCGTATATTGTGGGGAACCGGTGTTTGGTGGCCTCTTCCGATTCATGCGTAAAATCGATATAGACGAATGTCGATTTGGTCGTTTCCATTTCATTCACAATCGCTCGCGCTACGACATCCCTCGGAGCGAGCTCCAGCTGCGGGTGATATTTCTCCATGAAGCGTTCCCCGTTAATATTTCGCAGAACCGCGCCTTCTCCGCGAACCGCTTCAGAGATGAGAAACCGAGGCGCGCCCGGATAACATAGCGATGTCGGATGGAATTGAATGAATTCGACATCGCGTATATTCGCTCCGGCACGGTAAGCGATCGATATGCCGTCCGCGGTAGCGATTTCCGGATTCGTCGTATAACGGTACAGCTGTCCTGCGCCGCCGCTGCAAAGGATTGTCGCGTTGGCGCGCACGAATATTTTGTGTCCGTCCGGCTTCTGTACCAGGGCACCGAAACACTCGCCGTCTTCCGTAATCAGATCGATCACGAAATGATCGTCCCATACTTCGATATTCTCATCTTGCTTCGTTTTTTCCGATAACGCCCGGACAATTTCCGCCCCGGTCGCATCGCCCTGCGCGTGCAAGATACGTCGCTGGCTGTGAGCACCTTCTTTGGTCAGAGCATAATGTCCGTCTTCCATGTCGAATTCCGTACCCATACGAATCAAATCGTTGACACCGGCCGGCCCTTCGTGGACAAGCACATCGACAGCGTCGGAAGAACAGAGCCCCGCGCCTGCAATGAGCGTATCCTGCCGATGGTAATCCGGCGAATCCTCATCGGAAATAACAGCGGCAATCCCGCCCTGGGCGTAACGCGTATTGCTGTCGAGCAGCGACTTCTTGGTCACCATGAGCACCTTGTGGTTCTCCGCCGCCTTCAATGCGGTAAAAAGACCGGCGATGCCGGCACCGATCACGATGACGTCGGTATGTACTTGCGGCAAGCTTTGCAGATCCAAATCGACTAAATAACGAGGAATCATAAGTCCCACCTATCCTTACAAGAAGAGAAGTAGCGCATGCTACTTGACCTGCAGCATGCGCTCCAAGGATGCTCTGGCTTTGTCGGCAACATGAGGCGGTACGTATATCTGAGGGCCGTTCGTCTCCAGGCATTTGACTACTTTTTTCAAATTGTTCACTTTCATATTCGGACAAACCAAATATTTCGTGGCAAAGTGGAACTTTTTATTCGGGCTGTCCAGCCGCAGCTGATACCCTGTTCCGTCTTCCGTGCCTACGATGAACTCCTGACAATCCGATTCGCGGCAGTATTTGATGATCGCTGTCGTGCTGCCGACAAAATCACCCATCTTGACCACTTCGGGACGGCATTCCGGATGAACGACGAACTGGGCATTCGGGTACTGCGCCTTCATTTCCTCTACATCTTTTACGGTCAACATGTCGTGGGTGTTGCAGTATCCTTCCCAGATGATCATCTTTTTATCGGTAAACTTGGATACGTAGTCGCCCAAATTTTTATCCGGCACCCATATGATTTCATCCGAGTCGACCGACTCGATGACTTTGATCGCATTCGCGGATGTACAGCAAATGTCCGTCTCGGACTTCACGTCCGCCGATGTATTAATGTAAGCGACCACTTTGGCGTTCGGGTGCTGCTTCTTCAAAGCACGCAGACCGTCGACGTTCACCATATCCGCCATAGGACAACCGGCACGCTCATCCGGGATCAGTACGGTTTTGTTAGGGGCCAATATTTTAGCGCTTTCTCCCATAAAATGAACGCCGCAAAAGACGATGACATCCGCATCGGTGGAAGCCGCCTTTTGTGCGAGCAGGAACGAATCCCCGCGGAAATCGGCTACTTCTTGAATTTCATCCCTTTGATAATAATGAGCAAGAATAATAGCGTTTCGTTCCTTCTTCAGCTGAGCAATTCGCTCTTTCAGTTCTCTGTTCTGCTCGGCCTTGCGTTCCAACGCTAATGCTTCCATGGTACACCATCCTTTTTCTAAACACCTGGTAGTTAGTGAAAACCTTCACAAATAGCTTAAAGGTTTGCACCTTATCGCTTGCAGATTTACACCTAATTTACACAACGATCCCTGTTGTGTCAATGATTAAATAACCATGAAAACTTCCGATAAACGCCGATTTCAATGCGGTAAGAAGCTTCCTGCTCGCCTTAGGTGTAGTTTCTCGCCAAACCCTCGTTTTTACCCAGACCAAGGATAACCGGATTCCCCGTCCTCCCGACTGTACCCGATTGTTAAGATCATATGAAGCGTACATAGCGCAAGCGATATATTTCCTTGTGACCAAACAAAAAACCGGTGCTTGCCGCACCGGTTTGTTTGTTGTTATTTCTCGTCTTTATTGTCATCCGTACCTTCTTTATCGAAATCCAGCTTATTGTCGCCGGATTCCTGATGTTGGCTTTGGATGTTCACTTTCACGTCGTCGTTCTTATGCGTAGGTTCCTGGATCGCACCCAGTTTGCCGCTTTCGATCAATTCCCGGATCTGCTCTTTCTCGAGCGTCTCTTTCTCGATCAACGTTTCGGCAATGAGTCGAACCTGGTCGGCATATTTCGTTAACGTTTCTTTGGCGCGATCATAGCATTCGCGAATAATGCTCTGCATTTCCTGATCGATCTCATAGGCAATGGCGTCGCTGTAGTTCTGCTCATGCCCGATATCGCGGCCGAGGAATACTTGGCCTTGCGTCGTACCGAATTGCATCGGACCGAGCTTGTCGCTCATCCCGAACTCGGTAATCATGCGGCGGACAATGCCGGTCGCGCGTTGGAAGTCGCTGTATGCGCCCGTTCCAACCTCACCGATGAACAGCTCCTCGGAAACGCGGCCCGCAAGCAAGCCCGTTACCTTATCCAGAAGCTCGGACTTCGTCTGCATCATGCGGTCTTCGCCTTCTTTAGGGAGCATCATCACATATCCGCCTGCGCGTCCGCGCGGGATGATCGTCACTTTGTGCACCATCTCGGCGTTCTCGACATGGACGCCTACGATCGTATGACCTGCTTCGTGGAAAGCAACCATTCGCTTCTCACGCTCGCTGATCACACGGCTTTTCTTCTGCGTTCCGACGATGACGCGATCGAACGCTTCGTCGATCTCGTCCATCGATATATCTTTGCGGTTGCGGCGCGCCGCGATCAATGCCGCTTCGTTCAACAAATTCTCAAGATCGGCTCCCGTAAAGCCTGTCGTATAACGGGACAACTGCTCGAGCTTTACATCTTTGGCAAGCGGCTTGTTGCGCGCGTGCACTTTAAGTACCGCTTCGCGTCCTTTCACATCCGGACGATCTACCGTGATTTGACGGTCGAAACGACCTGGACGGAGAAGCGCCGGGTCCAGGATGTCCGGTCGGTTCGTTGCGGCGACGATAATAATGCCCTCGTTCGCGCCGAAGCCGTCCATCTCGACAAGAAGCTGATTAAGCGTCTGCTCGCGCTCGTCGTGACCGCCGCCTAGACCGGCACCGCGCTGACGGCCTACCGCATCAATCTCATCTATAAATATGATACACGGTGCATTTTTCTTAGCATTCTCGAACAAATCGCGTACACGCGATGCCCCGACCCCAACGAACATTTCCACGAAATCGGAACCGCTGATACTGAAGAACGGAACACCGGCTTCACCGGCAACCGCACGGGCGAGCAATGTTTTACCTGTACCCGGAGGCCCTACGAGAAGCACCCCTTTTGGAATTCGGGCGCCAACGGCCGAAAATTTCCGGGGATCTTTCAAGAATTCAACAACCTCGACAAGCTCCTGCTTCTCTTCGTCAGCGCCGGCGACGTCCTCGAACGTAACCCGCTTCTTCTCTTCATTGTAAAGCCGCGCCCGGCTTTTCCCGAAATTCATTACTTTCCCGCCGCCACCTTGGGCTTGGTTCAGCAAAAAGAAGAACAGGATGAAGATGATCACGAACGGAATAATGGAGGTAAGGAAGCTGATCCAAACGTTGTCCCCTTCCATCTTCTCAATGTTCACGTTTGGTACTTCGCTCGTCTGAATCATCTTGAATATTTCGTCGCTGTAAGGTGCACGGGTCTCAAAATTTTTCTTGTCCGCGGCAGGCGCGTTTTTGTATTTCCCCCGAACCAAATACGTTTGAGCGTCATATTTCACAATGATGGATTCGACATTTTTCTGTGCTAACGCTTGTTGAAGCTTATCGTAGCTTATGACATCTTTCTGATCATTTTGCGTGCTGATAAAATGTACGATACCGACGGTGACCAAAAAAATGAGCAGATAAAAGCCCGTATTGCGAATAATTCGATTCATCCCCTACCTCCTCTCAAAAAACGGCAACATTGTATATTGTACCACAGCAAGTCTCGGCATCTCAAGAAATGCTAATGGGAGTACACTTCTGGCTTCAAGATCCCTACATAAGGCAAGTTCCGGTACTTCTCCGCATAGTCTAACCCATAGCCGACCACAAATGCATCGGGTATGACAAATCCTTTGTAGTCCGCATCCAAATCGACGGTGCGGCGCCCCGGTTTATCGAATAGGGCTGCAATCGTGATCGATTGCGCATTGCGGCGTTCCAGCACGTCGATCAAGTAGCTGAGCGTCAGCCCGCTGTCGATGATGTCCTCGACGATCAGGACATGCCTGCCCTCAACGGAAATGTCCAGATCCTTGATGATTTTAACGACACCCGACGACTTGGTCGTGGCTCCGTAGCTGGATACGGCCATAAAGTCAATTTCCAGCGGGACGTCAATCTGCTTGACAAGGTCGCCCATAAAAATAAAGGCTCCTTTCAATACGCAGATCACGAGTGGATTACGCCCCTCGAAATCCCGACTGATCGCAGCGCCCATCTCCTTTACTTTGTCTTGAATTTGTTGTTCCGAGTAGAGTATTTCTTGTACGTCGTTTTGCAAGAGAGATCCTCCCACTTTTCAGTTAAAATTGGTTGTATTATGATTATCTTGACATGCTGAAAAGAGGACTCTCCGGCATGTGAAGCTTCATATGTAGATAGTGTACCGTCTTGGCGCCGCATCCGGCATGAGCCGAGCGTCTGACGCCGGGAAGCCAAAGCACCGTTCCCTTCGCATCTTCCACTATCGGTATGCGCTCCCTAAGCAGCGGAGGGATCTTTGCGTCGATGTACATATCTTTTACTTTTTTTGTTCCGTTTAGTCCGTACGGCTTCATGCGGTCCCCCGGCTTGCGGCTGCGAACCGACAACGGAAAATCAAGCTCATCGGCATCAAACCAAGCCTCGTAAGGAGCAGCGCCCCGCGCAGGAGAAATTTCGCCATCCAGCCACCGAAACTCCAGCATGACGCCGGTCTCCGGAATGACGATCGTTTCGCTCCCCCGCTCTACAGCATACGCATAAGCCACTGGCTGTAAAACCATAGTATGAACAGCAATTCGATCATATTCCCTGACGATCGTAATGTTTTGTCCGATCTCTCTCCGGAAATTCGAAGGCTCCTTCGCCGCAATCGCGAGCCTGGCTCCTTCAACAGTCACAAAATCAATGCCGTCCGGGTCAGAGGCAAGATAATTTAATATTAGTTTAATCAAACGCCTTTGTAAAGCAACATGTACCCCTGCGAACGATTTTGCGGACCAGGTGTAGATTCCGCCATCCCGCTTCACCATTTGCTTGAAAATTTCGCTAGTTTCCCGCTCCATATAATCGTTTTCCGCGGCCGCCATTTCCGTAAGGTGAAGCAGCGAGGAGGACAGCTGTTCATTATACTGTCTCAAAAACGGAAGCGCTACGTTGCGCATCTGGTTGCGAAAATATTTGTTCTCCAAATTGCTGCTGTCCGTGCAATAGGGCAGGCGGTGCCGATGGCAGTAATCAACCAGGTCTGATTTGTATATACGAAGCAATGGGCGAATAAGTTCCAACCCATTTTTTACCATCCGCCGCATCGGCATGCCGGCTAGTCCGGAAGGCCCCGTTCCGCGGATAAACCGCATCAGCGCGGTCTCCGCCTGATCGTCGGCGTGATGCGCCAGTGCGATACGGCTGGCACTCGAACGCTCCGCAACTTCCGTCAAAAATGCATAGCGCAGCTCCCTGGCGGCAACTTGCGCATTTTTGCCGGTTTCCCGTATGTGCCGCGGCACATCGATATCCACGCTCTCGCAAGGCAGCCGCAGCTCTTGCGCTAACCCCACCACAATTGCAGCCTCCCGTTCGGATTCCTCGCCGCGGAAGCCGTGATTGACGTGGGCAACGGTGAGCCTCCACCTATAGCGCCCGGACAGCGCAAAAAGGAGATGCAGCAGCGCGACGGAATCGGGCCCTCCTGATACCGCGACAACGACGCCGTCCCCTGGCGAAATCAAATGTTCCGTGCGGATTAACCGTTCTACGCGAGCCGTCAACTCTCCTGCAGATTCCATCCCCATAAACCTCTTCCTTTGGTTGAAAGCAACTTACGGCCAAAACATATAGACCGTAGCTCCGAATAACAGCAGCGAAGCGGCAAAGCATAATTTGATCCAGTTGCCGCTTACCGGTTTTTTACGCACGGGTCGCTTGGCGAGGCTGCGCGCCCGCCAATCGGCTAACGCTTGCTTCGAGCCGGCGTATTGGCCCAACAGCGCTTTGCGCAGCACCGGCGCCGCAGGCGCAAGCAGTTCGTTATCCCGCAGCATCTCGATCAGCGTATCGACGTTGCGGTTCTGCGGAAGAATCGTCTTGAAGCCTTGAAGCCGCCGCTGCCGGTCCGTCACGCTAAGGAGCAATACAGCGAAGGAGAACAAATCGTAAGCCTCATCCGCGGTGCGCGTACCCGCATTCCAGAATCCCCGGTCATACACTTCCGTAAACTGCTTAATCGAGCGACCCTTCGCGGTCAGTCCGCCGAAATCGATCAGCTCTGTATCGCCATAGCCGCTTATAATCATATTCTCGGCTTTCAAATCGCCGAACACGAAGCCGCCGGCGTGAAGCTCAGTCAGCTTGCGCAACAGCTGCAGTCCAACCAGATGCACCCAGTCCCGGCCGTTATCTGCAAGAAAATCCGTTAACGATTTGCCTCGTATGTATCTCATGACATAAAAAGGATAGTCTTTCCCTTTATATACAAAGTCGTCGGAATCGACCATAAACTGCTGAAACGCGCTCGAAGAACGGGACAACGCTTTAAGCGCGTTCACTTCCGATTGATGATCATGCGGATCAAAACCGGATTTCAGCGCAAAGTGCAGTTTGCCTTTGCGAACAAGATAGACCCTGCCGTTCGCTCCCTCGCCAAGAAGCCTTTCTATGCGGTATTGGCCGTTATTCCACTTCCCCTGAATCAGGGTTCCTGCCGGAAAAGCAGGCTCAAACGACGTAGTCACTCCATATCCCATCCCTACCTGCGTTTGCACGGTTGTGTATTTCGCGGCCCTCCCGATGCAGCGTATCCGCTTCGATCTCATCGGCATCTCCGGCTATAAACCGAATCACTTTCAGCAAAGCCGGACCGGTTGGTGTCGTTCCCTTCATGTTTAATTTATAAAACAACCGGTTTAAATTTGCAAGGTCTCGCGTCCAATCCAGATCCATCTCCACCTCCTGATCCCCTGAAACATTTCCGGGGAAATGAAAAACGGACAGCAAGCTCTCGCCGGCACGGGACTGCAAACTGAGCTGCAAATCATATATGGCGTCCTTGACGGCGTTTAGCTTAGGCTTCATGCTGGCGCTGGCGTCGATTAGAAGCGCCACTTTGAGCGCTGTCGTCTCCGTCAACTCATCGATAACGCGCACAACGTCGGACCGCTGTTCCGGGGGAAGCGCTTCAAGCTTCGAATGCCCGAGTATCGTTCTTAATTCTTCACTTACCACCTGCTGAATCGTCTGAATCACCGTTTTGCGCGTCATCATTTGTACGGTTTGGGACAGCTGCGCAGGCTGCACCATCCGGCTCATGCCGCCTCCGGCTTTGGCAATCTCCTGGATTTCTTCCGCGCCCTGCTCCCCTATGCCACCGCCGTCCAATACGCCGATGACGTGCACGACGATCCCTTCCGCTTTGGCATGGGCAGCCGCCACTACCGGACTGATCCCCACGTTCGAGCAGCCGTCGGTAATGAGAATAATTTGTTTCATTGGCTTCCTGCCTCCCTTCTATCTATCTTCTAGTTTTTCCATTTGAAATATTTCTAAACTTAAGGAGGCAGTATTGTAGCTTGGCGCGTTCGAACAGAAGGCTTGCCAATGGCATTCAGCGGCCTGCAGTCAAAGGCGCAGCCTCTTAGGGGGAAGCTACTCGTACGAGTGAATCTGAGAGGACAGCACAAAAAAGCGGCATCCGTCTCGGATCGCCGCTTTATATCGCTTTTTCCTGAATAACGCTCATTTGAAGCCGCCTCTGCCGCCGGTTAGCTGACTGTCTTCGGCCGTTCGATCCGCTGCAAGCCCGGCCAGCGGAACGTCGCCCACTCGGGTTGGAACTTCTCGACGCGCGCGACAACGACCGTCATATCGTCGAAGATTTCGCCGTGATGATATCGTACGACCCGCTCCAGCAGCACATCGGCAAAATCCTGCGGCGTCTCCGCATCGATTTCGCTGATCATCCGCTTTATCCATATTTCTTTGTTGACCGCATGGCCCGGAGCGTCATAAATGCCGTCGGTGATCATAATGAGCGTATCGCCGTGCTGCAGCGGGATGCTGACCAGATCGACATCAATATCGTGCACAATGCCAACCGGCAAGTTGTTGGCCGTCACCGGGAATACCTCATTGCCGCGCTTGATAAAGCTTGGCGTCGACCCGATCTTCATGAACGTCGTCTGGGCGCTGTACAGATCGATCAATGCCACATCGACCGTCGCGTATATTTCGTCGGAGGAACGCAGCATCAGAATCGAATTCACCGACTTGATCGCCAGCTTCTCGTCCATTCCCGACTGCAGCAGCTGCTGCAAGATGGTGAGCGCCGTGCTGCTCTCCGCCCGCGCCCGCTCGCCGTTGCCCATGCCGTCGCTAAGCGCAACAGCGAATTTGCCGTTGCCGAGCTCCGTTGTGCTGAAGCTGTCGCCGGACAGCAAATCGCCGCCCTTCGCCGCACCCGCTACGCCCGTCTCCACTTCGTATTCCTTGGCGGAGCCGAACAGCACCGTGCTGTAGCCTTCTTTCCGTTCCAACGCCTGCTCGTTCTTCACAGCGATATGCTCACCCAAAATTTCAGAGAGCAGCGGCGCAATAATTTTACGGCATTCGTCAAACCCTTTCGTATACTGATGAATAATTTCGATTTCTACATTCCCTTCGTCAAGGCTGATCACGTCAATGCTGTGAATGGAAAGTCCCAGCTCTTCGAGCGCGCTGCGGATTTGCTCCTCCTGCATGAACATCTCCTGTCCTTCGCGTTTGATCTCTTTGGCCAAATCCTCCATCACCTGCGAAACGCCCGACAGCTGCTCCGCCACGAGCTGCCTGCTGTCGATGATCTGCTTCTTCCAATGCTGATCGTTCTTATATAAATCGTACTGCTGCTTCATGACGCCAAGCACCTGATCCGGCTTAACGCACGCTTTCTTCCATTCCGGCAGCAAATCCTTCTTCGTCATATTTTCCCGCAGCTCCACTTCGGTCATCATATCGGTCATGTATTTATACGTTTGGTAAAACTTTTCGTCCCAGCATTGCTGCCTTTTCCAGCATGAGGCGCATGATTTCTCCGCAACCGAGTTCATGAAATGACCGACCTCTTCTTCGCGCCGCATCGGCTGCGCTTCGGCCGTAATTTGCTTGAAGCTGCGGGATAGCTGCCGGAACACCTCCGAAAACTGCTCAACCCGGCCAGCTGTCACGTCGCGCACCCGCTTCGCATAGTCATGCTGCGACTTCAAATTTTCCTGCGTCCCAGGAACGTATTTGGCAAGCGTCTGTATGACGCCTCTCGGCGTAAGGAGGAACAGCAGGACGGCGGCAACGGATTCCCACGTCGAGTTGAGTACTTCCGACTGGTTGCCCAAATACACGGACAATATCGACGTCCCGAGCAGCATGCCGATCGATACGGCCATTTTATTGCCTTCTTTGAGCAGGCCGGCGAGCATGCCGGCAAACGCGAGAAGGCTCATTTGATAAATGGCGCTTGAGTTCGCCAAACTTAGAATGAGTCCGGTAATGACGCCAACCGATGCCCCAAGGGGCGCACCGCCGACAAGCGCGAACAGTAAAATCAAATAGCGCGACAGCACATGCTCGAGCGTAACGGGGCCGATCAGCCAGCCTACGGTTCCCGTCATGACCGAAGCGAGCAATATAATGAGACAAATGACTTCCTCGTTTTTGAGAACGTAATTTTTGCGAGATAGCGTGAACACCGGAATCGCTTGTAAAAAGATGTGCGTCAAAATGAGACTGAGCATGGACTCCACGCCGGTCATCATGAATGTATACCAGCTCAGCTGGGCATCGGCCAGATGCGAGAACAACTGCACAAGAAAGGTGGAAGCAAACACGATCACCGGCGCATACGAAATATCGGACCGTTCAAAGCGTTCCACGCCTTTTTGAATAAGAATGAACACAAGCATCTCTACGACCAAATATCCCGTGTGCGTCGGATCCATCGAGAAGAGACTCCCTGCCGCCAAAAAAGCGCCCGACCAATACAGCAATTCCCTTCGCAAAAAGTACATGACTGCAAAAAAAGCGACCGCGAACGGAGCGAGCTGGTCAAGTATCATCGCCCGACCGAGCAGAAAAGCCATAAAGAGCAGCAAAATGGACCACTTCTTGGCGACGAGCGTCTGCACGAGCCGGTTTTTCACAAATGCATTGCCCGCTGCCTGCTTTGCACGAAGCATCCATCCAGACCAAACCGTTTCCACCTGATTAAAAGTTTGCCATTTTTGCATATTCTCATTACACCACCCATAAGCTATTAGTGGTACTTAGTATAATGGGTGTCTACCGGAAAGTTTGTCATAATGAGTTGGTAGATTCAAAGTTTTTTCCGACAAAAAGGTTGTCCTTCGCGAATTGTGAGGAAGAGTACGCATCAAAAGTATTGTAAGCGCTTGCAAATATAAATCGTCGAACAGTTTTAGAACGCACGTTCGAAAGACTGCCGAACTGAACGCGGCTGAATACGTTACAACGTGTCGATTCGCGGGGACTGACCCGTTCATCCGACAAAACCAGTGGCCGCAACGAGCGCGTTTGACTCGTAAAAACAACAAAAAATAAGCTTAGTCCGGGAAAGTGACACCGGGCTAAGCTTATTTTCATCGTGCCGCCGCATATTGTCGCCGTCAGGTTCCGGCCTGCCGCTTTCGAATAAACGTCTGCATATCGGTCATGCCATACAAGGAAATACTGCTGAAGGCGATGGTTTTGCCTTCGGACTGCTTCCGCAATATGTCGTCCAACCGCTTAAGGGAGCCGGCGGATTGTTCGCCCAGATCCTTGTTGGCAAAATAGCCGAGCGACACATGCGGCCGATAATCCGCCGAAGCCGTTGCAATTCCGAACCGCTCCTGAAAATCGGCGTTCAGCTCACTGCGCAGCCGCTCCACTTCCTTCAGTCTGGCCGCCGACTCCGGATCGGCCGCCTTCACATTAACGACCAGCGCGCTGTTGCCGCGGTTCTCCAAAGCGTCATATACGAATCGGATGTCGCCGTCCGAATCGATCCGGATCGCTTCGCCGCTAGCCCGTTGCACGAACGGGCTGTCGACTAGAAGACTTTCCGGCAGCGCCGAAACAAAACGCTCCGCATCCCGGCTGTGCGCCGTCGAAATCTTCTTCACATTCGATACGTTCAGCCCGTCCCAAACCGTTACATGATACGAATGGAATGGCAGGGGGCAAAGCAGGTAAGATGCTAGCAGCTGTTCCAACTCCCCAGACTGCTCCCAGAACGTTCGATATAACGACAAGGCCGGTTCATCCGGGGAGCAAGCCATTGCTTCCAGCTTTCCTTCCGTATCTGCTGCCGCTACGCTTTGCCCCGGATTATCGAACAGCAAGGAAAAACCGTGAAAAGGCGCCCATACGGGCGTAAGGCCAGCCACTTTCCGATTGGTGATGGCGATCATGATGAAATATTTCCTCCTTCAATCTACAACAACCATTGTGTAGGATCGGGTAATATCGCTATTTTTTCATTTGCGTTTCGATATTTTTGTTGATCGTTTCCTCGGCATCTCTCAGGGAGGAGTTCAAGTCTTTCCCCTTCGTCACGACGTTTTTCAATTCGTTCTGTAGTGCCGTCATCGCCGCAGAATCGTAAATCGAAGGTATGTAAGGGTTAGCAAGCTTGGTTTTGAAGATGGCTCCAACATTGCGCCCTTTCATGAAAGCCATCCCTTCTCCATATACTTTTTGAAACTTGCCGTCTTTCAAAATGCTGATTCTGCCTTGTCTTGCCATCTCAAGTTGAACTTCATCAGAGAGCACGGTCGACATGAGCCGGAACGCATCTTCTTTATGTTTGCTTACTTTGCTGAGCACCATCAAATGCTCGTCGGGTCCCGGACCGACGCCAGGCGCCTCAGGCCACACCGGGAAAGAGACCATATCCCACTGCAAATCGGGGAGCTCGTTTAATTTGGCGTCAAACAATATATTGATTTCGGCCAGCATCGCCAGCGTCCTGTCCTTTGCGAATTGATCGTCCGCCTTGCTCTTATACTTGATATCCTTGTTGCCCGGGATCTCATAGATAGACGCCAGTTGGCCGAGTACTTTCTTCCAAGCATCCGTATTGACCGCTGCACGGTTGTTCTTATCGACAAAAGAAAGCGACAACTGAGATCCTAATCGTTCCGGCACATTCGGCTCCAGCCCCCGATACTGCACCCCGCCGTCGCTGCGCGTAACCTTCTTGGCCAGCTCCGTTACTTGCTCCCACGTCATATCGTCCTTCGGGTAGGGAACGGCGAAACGGTCAAAAATGTCTTTGTTATAATAAAGTACGGCAAAATTGCGGGTATACGGCAGCGCCACGAGATCCTCACGGTTCGTCGCCGCTTTGACCGCTGCGAGCGCTTCCGGCTCAATGCGCGAAAGATCGAACCCTTGCTTTTGCATCAAACCTTGTAAGGAATCCAGCAAATCCAGATCGCGAAGCTGCGGCATCCCGTTCACATTGTTCGTAATGATAATATCCGGCGTTTGTCCCGATACGACTAGCTCGTTGATGGAATTATTCGTGTATACGACTCGTTCCGCCGTAATCCATGGATACTTGGCCTTTACCGGCTTAGCAATATATTTGTCGAATTCCTCCTCACTTAAATAGCCGGTCGATTTAATGCCTACCGTAATGTTCACCGGCTCGTGCTTTTCATCGACGGACTGAACCGCCGCATTGTCTTTGCCTTTGCTGCATCCGCCAAGCAGTGCGATCAGCGCCATGGCTGCCGCCCCTGTCCTTAACATGCCGCTTGGCATGAGGCGTCTGTTTTTTTCTTGATACCCCTTCATGAAACCTCACCCTTTCATGGAATCGATTACATTTTATGATCAATTTTTTATTATATATTATTTATTGATTATGTCAATAAAATATTCTATTGGATCTTTCTAAGAAGATGTTTTTGTAGTTTCAACGGAGCTTGTCTCTTAATCCATATGGTTGCATTCCGCAGCGCTTTCGCGATGCACACAAAAAAAATCACCCGTGAGAATGCACGGATGATGGATGATTTACTCTTTCATGTTTCCCGAACAATAAGCCGATGCGGCAAAAAGAGACGCTTGTCCGCTGTCTCCGGTTTGTTCCGCAGCTTCTGGAGCAGCAGTCCCACCGATGAAAAACCAAGGTCGTACATCGGCTGCGCCACGGTCGACAACGCCGGATTCATCACCTCGGAAAGGAACGTCCCGTCAAAACTGATTAAGCCTACATGGCCGGGTAGACGAATTTCCCCTTCCTTGATTCCTTTCAATATGTATGAGGCCAGCATGTCCGAATTCGCGATGATTCCTTCGATGGACTTCTCTTTGTCGGCGATGCTGTTTACGACCTCAATGACTTGCTCATAGTTGCTCTTCGCTTTGGCGACAAGGTTGGCATTGAACGCAATGCCCGCTTCCTGCAGCGCTTCCCGATACCCGCTCATTCGGCCGAGCAGCGAGCTCGATTCTCTTGTCCCCGTAATGTAGCCAATACTCCGGTATCCCCTTCCAAGCAATTCACACGTTGCGTCGTATCCGGCTTGACGGTTATTGATGCTGACGCTCTGAATATCCAGATCGTCGTAGTATTCGTTGCACAGTACGACGGGATGCTGCTTCGCCAATTGCCGCAGCGCCTCTTTCGGCATGTTCGAAGAGACAAGGATTAGGCCGTCCGCCAAATTCGTATTGAGCAAATTCACGTACGTGCTCAACTGCAGCTTATCGAACTCCGTTGTCCCGATGATCACGTTATAACCGCTTTGCGAAATCGCCGCCTGCGCTCCTCTGGCTATTCCGGCAAAAAACGGATTGGCCATCGTAGGAAGCACCATAACGATCGTCTTGCTGGACTGCTTCCGCAAGTTTTTGGCCATCAGGTTAGGCTTGTAGTTCAGCTCGCGAATGATTTGCAGCACTTTGTTCCTTGTTTCCGGCTTGACCGCGGGATCTTTGTTCAACACTCTCGACACGGTAGCGGAGGAAACCCCCGCTCGTTTCGCTACTTCTTTTACCGAACTCATCGTCGCTCTTCCTTTTGCTTATATAATGACAATGCGCCTGTCCGTCAACTTGCTCCGCCAACAATAAAATGACCCTGGCAGCTTCAATTCGAGCCGCAGGGTCGGATGGGTGTGCTTATAGCGGCAGAGGGGATCGAACCCCCGACCTTACGGGTATGAACCGTACGCTCTAGCCAGCTGAGCTATGCCGCCGCGATAAGCATGAGTATATAACAGTCGCCGGGCCGTTGTCAACAAGCAGCCCAACCGTTCGCTTTTGAAGCAGTCCGCAGCAAAATTAAAACCGTATAAGCCGCAAGGCCATACGGTTGCCGATGAATATATTAGTCACGACGAGCGCCGCGTCCGCCTCTCTTGCCTTCGGTGTTCTTCTTCAAGGAAGAAATGCGGTCTTCGCTGTCTTTCAAGAAACGTGCCATCTTGTCTTCGAACGTAAGACGGTTTGGTTGGGGAGGTCTTCCACCGCCACGGCCACCACGGTCGCCTCGGCCAAATCCGCCGCGGTCTCCGCCGCCGCCCTGGCGTTCAAAACGAGCGGGCCTTGTTGGGGGCGCGTCCACCGGTTTATCTACCGCTTGTTTGATCGATAACCCGATTTTGCCGTCTTTGTCGACATTAATCACTTTCACGGTGACGGTATCGTTCAGCTTCAGATGATCGTTTACATCCTTGACATAGTTGTCTGCAATCTCCGAGATATGAACCAAACCGGTCACGCCCTCGGAAAGCTCAACGAACGCGCCAAAGTGAGTAATCCCTGTCACTTTTCCTTGCAGCTTGCTGCCCACTTCGATTGACATAAAGTAAAATGTTCCTCCCTTAAATAGTTAAAAAAAGACGTGGAAAAATCGGAGCTATGCCGATTATATCGTACGAACAATATACGGTCAACAGGACTTTATAGCGCACGCTTCACTTTTTATTACTTCTGAGGTTTCGGGGTAAAAAAGAGCGTTTCTCCCGGTCTCACGTAATGAAGGTCCTTGCGAATTTTTTGCTCCACATACTCGGGGTCATTCAAACGATCAATTTCCCGCCGGGTATTGCTGTTGATTTGCTCGGCTTCCAACTGCTTTTGCTCCAGAGCGCTTACCTTCTCCTGGCGCTCAGCCAGTTTGCCTTCTTGGTTCCATAACGTAATTCCAGCCCAGCTCATAAAACCGGCAAGCACAAGAAACACCAATCGACGTCTGCGGAACGAACCCTTGTTTATCGGTTGCGTCTGGTTTGCTTTAGACACTGCCTGCATGAACTGGTTATCCTCCTACGTCCGATAAGAAAAACTCCGACCCAGAGTTCTTCCAGTAGCCAGACCGTTTTTTTGATGCAGCTTTCTTGCAAGATCGGAAAGACGAATCTGATGTTATGCGATACGCCCGGATCCCGCCAAGAAACGCTTCGGCTCGAAGCCCCTTTCGGTAAACATAGCAATCATTCCCATTTCGCAGAATCATTAAAAGAGCCTGCGAATCCACGCCGCGATGCTCCGACCCAACTTCTTCACCCAATCGGGAACCGGAATACGAATATAGCGACCTAACGGCCGTACCATCCATAATAGCAATTTCCACACAGGGTAGCATAATTGTAACATAATTTTGTACAGGAATATAGCGGTAGCGCATAAAAATCCTAAAATGATCACGATCAGGCGGTACAGCATGATCACAGGCTTGATGATAAACAGCTCGATCATCCGCTTCCCGATGCGAATGGTCGCAAGCACCATGCGGATCATAAACTGTATTACCCGGATGACGGGCCGGCTAAACAGCCAAAAATAAAAAAGAATGCCCGCGATCAGCCCTACGAATATATAAAATCGCACTTCGCCCCAGTTGCTCTCGTAGAGCAATTTAAACACGATGATCGTGCCGACAAACCAGTACAGCAGGTCGAGAACCGCCTTCAACCATAAGGGCACTCTGAGCTGGCCTGAAAGCACCCGGTACACATCGAACAGTCCTCCTAGCGCTAGTCCCCCCGCATACATCATGCCCATCGTCACGAATTGAATTTGCAGCGTCACTTAAACAGCTTGCCGAAAAATCCCTTGGCTTTGCCTTGGGAGTTTGTGTCGACGTACGCCAGCTCGTTCACATAGCCTTCGATGGACACCAAGCCTTGATCCAGGCTGAGGTTTTTGATGTGTAGGTTTTGTCCTTTAATCATCAGAAAGCCGCACTCGGTTTCAAGTAAAAATTCCTCGCTGTCGAAGCTTTCGACATTCATCACGCCCGATACTTCCAGAAGCTTGCGATTGAGCATTCGAATTTCCTGGCGCTTTACTTTACCCGGTTGTTCGACCATAGGTATCGATCCCCTCCTTGACGGTTTGCCTGCATCCAAACTTGCAACTGTTACTCCGCTAAAGAGAGCGGAGTCAGTTATCAAGGCCACTTGTCTACTATAAACGTATGGGGGTCGTCCGAGGTTTAGAACAATCAGTTTCTGCGTTCCGGTCGTGCCGCGAATGCAAAATGAAAAGACCGGGCATCGCCCGGCCTCTTCTCACGGGTCCGCTTACAGGAACCCGTTCTCGCTCTTATTCATTTCTTCCTTCAGCAGCGTGTACATTTGAGCCGCGTCTTCCTTGCGGGTAGACTCCGACAAAAGCTCCACGCGAACGGTGACCAGCTTCTGGCCGAACTGAACCGTCAGTTCATCGCCTACCTTCACCGCGCTGCTCGGTTTCGCTTCCCGGCCGTTGATCCAGACGCGTCCCTGTTCGGACACGTCCTTGGCGACGGTACGCCGCTTGATCAAACGGGAGAGCTTAAGAAACTTGTCAAGCCGCATTACTTCACCGCTTCTTTAAGCTTGTTGCCTGCTTTGAACGCAGGAACTTTCGATTCCGGAATCTCGATTTCTTTGCCCGTTTGCGGGTTACGGCCAGTGCGGCCGGAGCGTTTGCGAGTTTCAAATGTACCAAAGCCGATCAGCTGTACTTTATCGCCGGACGACAAAGCCTCGGTTACTTCGCCAAGAAAGCTGTTCAATACGGACTCAACGTCTTTTTTCGTCAGGCCGCTTTTTTCTGCAATGTTGTTGATCAAGTCAGTTTTGTTCATGAGTCAATAATCCTCCTCTTTAAATAAAGCTAAGCTAATGTATTCTTTGCTGATCAGGAAATTCCTGCTAGCCTCGTTTGTTTTTTAGAACTTTTTTTGCTTCCTGCCACAAAGATTCCATCTCTAGCAAATCAGTTTGGTCAAAATGTTTGCCCTTTAAACGCAGCTGCGACTCGATGTAACCGAATCGCTCGAAAAATTTGCGGTTGGCGTCCGCCATCGCTTCTTCGGGGTCCACCTTGAGAAAACGCGCCAAGTTGACGGCCGCAAACAGCAAATCTCCAAGTTCCTCCTGCTGCTCCGCTTTGCCAAACTGTTCAATTGCTTCTTTCAGCTCCGCCAGCTCGGATTCGACAATGGGCATCACTTGTTCCAGCGTGCTCCAATCGAATCCGACGCTTGCCGCTTTTTTTTGCAGCTTGTACGCTTTCATCAGCCCCGGAAGCTCCCGGGGAATTCCGGACAGCAGCGGCAGCGCGTCGGGATCGATGCCTTTGCTGCGCTTCTCCTCCGCTTTGATCTGCTGCCAGTTGCCGAGCGCTTCCTCCGCATCGTCCGCTTTCATCGTGCCGAACACATGCGGATGGCGGCGAATCAGTTTCTCGTTGAGCCCCTGAATGACGTCATATATGGTAAACGTGCCCGCTTCGGCCTCGATTTGCGAATGCAGCATGATCTGCAGCATGAGGTCACCGAGCTCCTCGCACATATGATCCGGGTCGTCTTCGTCGATCGTCTCCAGTACTTCGTAAGCTTCTTCGATCAGATTTTTGCGCAGCGACGCATGCGTCTGCTCCCGATCCCACGGACAGCCTTCCGGGCTGCGCAGAATATCGACGATTTCATGCAGCCGGGTGAAGGTCCGGTTGCGAATCTCGTCACCGGTTCCTTTCGGCACCCAGACGAGCGACAAATTGCCGAACCCCTCGACGCGGTCCAGCTCATAGAGCGGCACTTCCTTTACGCGCTCTTCTCCGGCCACGCCCAGCGCATGCCCTACGACAACGCGGTAATCGTCAGGATACAGCTCCATCAGCGTCAGCTTCACGTCGGAGGCGGTATACGCATCGTATACTTGGCCGATCAGCGTATGCATGAGCGGATTAAGGGCGCTCGCGGCAAGCGACGTGCCGTCCAGCAGCTGAAAGCCTTCGATCGGGTCAAAGCTGAGACGAAGAAACGCCTGGTCCAGGAAGCTCTCGCCCCCCATCAGTGCAAGTACGATGTTTTCCGCGGAGCAGCGCTCGCGCAGCAGTTGAACCGTCCGCTCCGCGACCATCGGGTGCCCCGGAACCGCGTACAATACTTCCGCGGTGTCCGACTTGGCCAGCCGCATCAGTTCCGCGGCGATCTGCTCGTACACGTTCTCGAACGCATCGTTCGCTTCGTATACGGCGTCGAACGATTGGTAGCGCAGCCCATGATGGTCGAGCATCGAGACCATCGGATGCTCTTTGGTTCGCAAGTACAGCGAACCGTCGCCTTTGCCGGCGGCCTGCAGCTTTCTCCAGACGCCGAGCGTCAATTGATTTTCGTCGCCGGTCCCGAGGCCGACGACGGTAATTTGCGGTTGCGTTGGCATGGCCCGCCACTCTCCTTTATCATTGGGGCTGCCCGTGTTACGAGCGGAGCAGCCGTAGTTTGCGAAGCAGCGCCGTCGGCTTGCCCGCGAGCTGCGGGACGAGCGCAAGCTCGGCCGCGGTCACGACGCCGAGGCGCAGCACCGCGAGCGCGTACACGAGCGCGCCCGCGGCGACGCCGCCGAGCGCGACGACCGTGGCAAAGCCCCGCGGGGGCATCGCCACGGCCAGCCGTGCAAGCGGTGCAGCGCCGTGCGTCACGGCCAGCAGGCCTAACGCCATGCAGCAGATCGCCGCGATCTGCCGCATGAGCGCACGGCCGCCCGGGGCTGTGACGCCGCACACGCGCTTCGCGTGCGCGAGCGCGAGCCCGCCCGCGAGCGCGTAGGCGGCGACGGCGGCCCAGGCCGCGCCGTCGATCCCCAGGCGCGGCACGAGCACCGCGTTGGCCGCCGCCTTCACGCCTGCAGCGAGCAGCAGGTACAGCGCCGGCGCCCGAACGGCGCCGAAGCCCTGCAGTACGCTGCTTGCGACGATATTGACCGCCGAGAACAAGGCGGTGAACGAAAGGACCGCCATCGCCGTTGTGCCTTCGGCGGTTTTGAACAACATCCCGTTGACGGGCTCCGCCAGCATCGCCAGCCCGACCGATGCCGGAAGAGCGAGGAGCCAAGTAGAACGGAGCGACATCCCGGCGCGCATCTGTACGGCCGCCCGGTCGCCGCGCTGGCGCGCCTCGGCAATAGCCGGAACAATCGCGGCCGACATCGACGAGGCGATCATCGCCACGAGCTGCACCAACGGAAGTCCATGATTATACAATCCGAATTGATACAGCGCAGCCGTTTCTGCAAGACCGGTTCCTTTGAGCAGCCGGGGAACGGTAAACGAATCGACCAGCGTCAGCACCGGGGTGGCGATCGTGCCGAGACAGAGCGGGATGGCATACACTGCCATCCGTTTCAGAAGCGCCCAGTCGTTACGGAAAGACTTCTTTTCGCGCGCCTCGCGGTTCGCCGGTGCAGGCGCATGTTTTTCACGCTCTGCATGCCGCCAGAAATACAGCATCACGCCAAGTCCTGCGGCCGCACCGGTCACGGAACCGAAGGTCGCGCCCGCTGCTATCGCGCTGGGCCCGAGCCCGGCATGCATCAATATAAGCAGCAGCGTGAACATCGTCGCTACCCGTACGGCTTGTTCGACCACTTGCGACCATGCGGTCGGCGCCATCTGCTGAAACCCTTGAAAATATCCGCGGAGGGCCGACATGAGCGGCACGAGCAGCAGCGCGAACGATACGCTTCGAATCGCCGGCCCGGTTTGGGCGACGCCCATCCATACGGCGATGCGGTCGCTGCCGAAATACAGCAGCCCGCAGCACAACGCGCCGGTAAACGTCAGAGCGGCGGATGCGACCCGCACGACCCGGCGCGCTTCCTCCGGCCGCCCCTGTGCCGCAAATTCCGATACAAATTTCGATACGACCAGCGGAAAGCCCGCGGTTGCCAAAAATAAAATTAAAATGTATAGCGGATATACCGCATTATAAATGCCGAATACCGCATCTCCGGCCATGTTTTGCAGCGGTATTTTTTGCAGGGTGCCGATGAGCTTCGAGATGACGGCAGCCAGCCCGAGAACAGCGGCCCCCTTCAGCAGCGCGGAGCCGGCGCCCGGTTTGTCCGCCTGTCCGTGACCTGATCGGTCCCGCTCGTTACCTTTCTCCATCCCGGTCCCTCTTTTCCTCTGCCACCGCCAACATTATATCGTATTTGCCGTGCATTTCCAAAGCGCCGCCCGCGAAAAAAGCTCCCTGCCCATCCCGCAAAGGGAGTGAACAGGAAGCTTATCCGTCACTAAAGCGATTTAATTGCAATGTAATACCGGATGCCAACGTCGGATTACTGCTCCATTTGCTTCGCAAGGAAGCCGGCCGCCGTTTCCGCCATTTTCAGCTCCATTTGGCCCATCTTCACGCTCTCGTCTTTGTTGACCAGGATTACGGAGCCGATCGGGTCGCCGCCCGCTACAATTGGAGCCACAACATAGGAGCTGTAGTTTTCGGGCATGTCTTTGCAAATTTCGTAGGTCCCTGCGTTGCTTTCGATCGTCGCCTTGCGGTTATCCATACATTGTTCGACCATCGGACCGATTGGTTTCTCCAGGTAGTCTTTCTTCGAACCGCCGGCTACGGCGATCAGTGTATCGCGGTCAGAAATCATCGTAATATGATTCGTGCTTTCAAAAAGCGATTCGGCATATTCCTTGGCGAAATCTCCGAGCTCACCAATCGGAGAGTATTTTTTTAAGATTACCTCTCCGTCTCGATCGACGAAAATTTCCAGCGGATCTCCTTCCCGAATGCGTAAGGTGCGGCGTATTTCTTTGGGGATTACGACCCTTCCAAGGTCGTCAATGCGGCGAACGATTCCAGTTGCTTTCATAAGTCTAGATGCCTCGCTTTCCATGAAGAAATTGGATACAGACTGGATTGATTCTTGTATACGTATGGAGGGAATTCGACTAACCATAGTATTCTTCGATTCCCAGAAGCTTATGCATGCACTGCTTTGTTACGCGGGTCGCCTCTCCACTATGTACCAAGCTTGCCGCCGCTGTTTTCATTATGTCCAAAAAAAAGAAAACAAACCAAGGCCCCCTTGCGGAGGCCTTGGTAAAATATTACTTGGTTTCTGTTTTCGGCGCATCGGCTTTCGGCGCTTCCGCCGGTGCCTGTTCCGGCGCTTTCGGCTGCGGCAAATTATTTTTCTCGATCAACGTCGGCAGCTCCTTATCGACGAAATCATATACTTTCGTCTCGGCCGCTTCCGCTTTTAATTCCTCTTTCACTTCATCGAACGTTTTCGTTTTGCGCGATTCTACTTTCATCACGTGATAACCGTAGCTCGTTTCCACCGGATCGCTGATTTTGCCGACCGGCAGCTCCAATGCCGCTTTCTTAAACTCCGGTACCCATTGCGAAATATTGACGTTCTCGTATTTGCCGCCATTGTCCTTGGAGCCCGGATCCTCCGAGTACTCCTTCGCCAGAGCGACAAAATCTCCGCCTTTATTCAGCTTGTCCTGCACTTCTTTCGCACGCTTTAGGGCATCTTCTTTGGTTCGGGATTCTTTACCGGTCGTCGGATCGGTCGTGCCGATCAAAATATGGCTGACGGTTGCAAAATCGTAGGCGTTTTTATCTTGGGCAAGCTTACCGTCGTAAACATCTTTAATGTCTTTATCGGTAACTTTGCTTTCCTCGGATACGATGGCAAGCACGCTGCGATGAACGAAATCCTCCACATCCTTTGCGGTGAGGTTCGCATCTTTCAGCAGCTTGTCCATCCCCCCTTCCTGCGCGTTCAGGAACGTCTTGATCTGTTCCAGCTGTTCTTTCGACTGCTTGTCCGCTTCCGTCTTCGCTTTATCGTCCGCGCGGGCCGATAATATTTTGAAAGTGACGAGCTGTTTCATCATATCTTGCTGAAAGGCAGGGTCGTCTTTGAACTGGGCGTACTGCTTATAGAAAAACATATTGACGTTCAAAAACTTATCGAACTCTTCGCGGGTCACATTTCCCCCGTCCTTGTACGTAACAAGCACTTCGCCCGGTTTGCCCGTCGCTGCCGCATTCGGAGCTTCGGTCTTCTTGCCGCATCCTGTCGCTACTGTAAATACGAGTATAATGGCCAAAAGAGCGGTCAGCCCTTTTTGTATCGATCTCCTGTTATTTCGCCACATGTTGCAGCTCTCCCTTCGATTTGAGCACACGCTTATATTGTACCAGAAACCTTTCGAGCAAATCGATGGATTCTTCTGGCTTGAGTCCTTTGCCTTTCAGTTCGATATGGATTTGAGGGCCGCTGATCAGCTTTACGCGATTGTCGAACTCGGATGCGACTTGAAAAAGCTTTTGTCCATCCAGATTGCCGTTTTGCCCTGCATGGATCTTCAGCTCGTAGTCGGCGCCTTTTTGCGAGATCGTCTCGATCGCATACATCGAGCCGTATACTTTAAGCTTGGCGGCGAGCAGCAAATTGTGCACGGCTTGCGGAAGATCGCCGAAGCGGTCCACCAGCTCGTCATGCAGCTCCGCAACTTCTTCGAGCGTTTGGGCCCCTGCCACTTTTTTGTAGATTTCGATTTTTTGCACGCTGTCGTAAATGTAATCGCCGGGAATGTAAGCGTCGAGGGAAATATCGAGCTGCGTCGACCAAATCTTGATTTCTTGGACGGTTTCGCCGCCGATCTCCTTCTTCCGCTTCTGAATTTCTTCCGCGAGCATTTGCGAATACAAATCAAAACCGACCGATGCAATGAATCCATGCTGCTCCGCACCTAGCAAATTGCCGGCGCCGCGTATGGACAAATCTCTCATTGCAATTTTAAACCCTGACCCAAGCTCTGTAAACTCTTTTATGGCTTGCAGACGCTTCTCCGCCACTTCGGTCAGTACTTTATCGCGCTGATAGGTGAAATATGCGTAGGCGATTCGGTTCGATCGGCCGACCCGTCCTCTCAGCTGGTACAGCTGGGATAAGCCCATTTTATCGGCGTCATGCACGATCAGCGTATTGACGTTCGGTATATCGACCCCGGTTTCAATAATGCTCGTACTGACCAGAACGTCGTATTCCCCGTCAAGAAAGTCCAGAATCGCCTTTTCCAGCTCCTGCTCGGACATTTGCCCGTGCGCAACCGTTACGCGGGCGTCCGGTACGAGCATGGAAATTTGCTCCGCCATTTGCGTAATCCCTTGCACGCGGTTGAACAAGTAGTATACTTGCCCTTCCCGCGCAAGCTCCCGCTCGATCGCTTCGCGAACGAGCGACGCGTTATGCTCGACCACGTAGGTTTGAACCGGAAAGCGGTTTTCCGGCGGTGTTTCGATAACGGACAAATCGCGTACGCCGAGCATGGACATGTGCAGCGTGCGAGGAATCGGCGTAGCCGTCAACGTCAGCACGTCCACGTTCGTTTTTAGCCGTTTCAGCTTCTCTTTATGCGATACGCCGAAGCGCTGCTCCTCGTCCACAATCAGCAGTCCAAGCTCCTTAAAGACCACATCTTTGGACAAAAGGCGATGTGTCCCTATGACGACGTCAACGGTACCGTTCTTGACGCCTTTCATGGTCTCGGTTTGTTCCTTTTTGGAACGGAACCGGCTGAGCACCTGAATGTTGAACGGAAACCCGGAAAACCGCTCGCGGAACGTTTCGTAATGCTGCTGCGCCAAAATCGTTGTCGGCACGAGAACCGCCACTTGTTTGCCGTCGATCGCCGCTTTGAATGCCGCACGAATGGCCACTTCCGTTTTGCCGTAGCCTACGTCGCCGCAAAGCAGCCGGTCCATTGGCCGCGGCTTCTCCATGTCTTTCTTGATTTCGGTGATGGCGCGCAATTGATCCGTTGTTTCGTCGTAAGGGAACATGCCTTCGAATTCCTGCTGATACGCGCTGTCCGGATTGAACGCGTAGCCTTTGGTCGCCTGCCGTTCCGCATACAGCTTGATTAGGTCGTCCGCAATATCCTGTACGGATGCGCGCGCCTTGCTTTTGACTCGGTTCCAATCGGTGCCGCCGAGCTTATAAATTTTCGGCTCCTTGCCTTCTTCGGCCCCGACGTATTTCTGAATATGGTCGATTTGCTCGATCGGCACCGACAGCTTATCGCCGCCGGCGTACATAATGTGAAGATAATCTTTATGAATGCCGCCTACTTCGAGCGTTCCGATGCCGACAAATTTCCCGATGCCGTGATTTACGTGCACGACATAGTCACCGACCTTGAGCTCCTGATAGCTCTTAATACGCTCGGCGTTGTCGATCTTCGTGTCCACTTTGCGCGCTTTGCGCTGCTTGCGGGTAAACATCTCGCCTTCCGTAATTACCACCAGATGAATGCCCGGCAGTTCGAAGCCGGTTTGCAGATTGCCATCGAGGATTTGCGGCTCCTCGATATGGTAATCGGCGAGTACCCGCTTCATCCGCTCCACCCGATCCGCACCGCTCGCCAGCATGATGACTTTGGCGCCCGCTTTTTTCCAGCGTTCCATTTCGCTCTTGAGCAAGTTCATCTGACCGTGAAAGGTTTGCATGACGCGGCACATGAAGTTGACGATATTTTGCGGCGTCGTCTGCGGAACCTGGCGCAAAAACAGCGACATGTACAACGTAGGATACGGTCTGCGGTGCAGCAGCGTTTCATAAGGTTTAGACAGCACAAACGAAGGAAGGCTTTTGCCCTCCTGCAGCGACATGGTTATCCATTCCGCTTCGTCCTTCTCGAGCTGCTTTGCTGTTTCGAGCAGCCGGGAAGGTTCGTCGACCAGTAAAATCGTATCCTTCGGCAAATAATCAAGCAGCGTTTGCTTCTCGGGAAACAGCAGCGATACATATTTGAATAAGCCGGGAAAAAATTGGCCTTCCCGAAGCATTTCAATTTCGTGGCCGATACCTTCGAGCAGCCTGTCTTTCGCCTGGCGGTCGGTCATTTTGCCAATCTGCTCCTGCAGCAGCTCAAAAGCGTGCTGCGCGGCCGATTGTAAACGGTTTCGGTCCGTTACGATCTCACGGCACGGCGTGACCCGCAGTTCCTCAATCTTATCGATGGAGCGCTGATCGCTCGCGTCGAACGAGCGGATGGAGTCGATTTCCACATCGAACAATTCCACACGGTAAGGGTGCGGAGATGCTAACGGAAAAAAGTCGATGATGCCGCCGCGAACGCTAAGCTCTCCCTTGTTCTCGACCCGCTCCACGCGTTCGTAACCCAGCTCGACCATCCGTGTGACCAAATCATCCATCGCGATGGTTTGCCCGACTTTAATCGAGAACTGCGCGGCCGCGATCGATTCCTGGCTCGGCAGTATGCGACGCATGCCCGCGTAAGGAACGACAACAATGCCGCGGAATCCTGCGTTAAGCTTCGATAAAGCATCGATGCGCTGCGCCAGCATTTCCGGGCTTGCGATCGCCGCCTCCGCCGCGAGCAGCTCCTGCGCGGGGAACAGTACCACTTGGCCCGAAGGCACGAGCTCGGCCAGATCCTCGAACATTTTTTGGGCGGAAAACATGTTGTGCGTTACAATAAAGAGCGGCTGCTTCAGCTCCTCATAGAGGGCAGCCAGCATAACTTGTCGTGATGAACCGGTCAATCCGGCGATGAGCTGTTCCCTCATTCCGGAACGAATGCCGGTTACAATGCTTTGAAAATCCGAATCCGTAGAAAACGTCTGGATTAAAGCCTGCAAAGCTGGACACTCCTCTCGAGCCACGTAAACACAAGGATAAACGTCTAATGCCGCCCGGGTGGCGGCAGACGTTTAACCAAGACAATGAACAATCAGCAAAGAAATGCTTACACGTCGTAAAGAAAAGCTTCTGACCGAAGCCCTTTCGAGGAAGATACATTCGTGTTTTAGCGGAAGCATTTCTTGAAACATCAAAATTGTTCAGCTATATTGAAACCTAATAATTCTGATGTTATAAAAAAGCCTAGAGCGGTTCACGCTTTAGGCCGGTCCACTAAGTAAAAAACATCCGGATAGCCGAAATACGAAAAAAACCCTTATTGCAGAGGACTCCCCAGCAGCGAAAGCTCCGGATGGGCTTCAAGCGCTTCACGGCAGTAATCGCATACTACCTTCACGGTGACGTCCCCACTTGGGTCATATGATATTATATCTCTACGTTCCTCGGGGGTCAAGAAATGGAAGCCCAGCTGGTATTCGCTAACCCCGTTTTGATGAATTTCCCCGATCGAGGTTTGACAATGACGACAAGTATATTTAATAGCCATAGGTAGAACTCCTCCCGTCTTTACCGAACGACTCCGGCAAAACACATTTTTAAACATTATGTCCAGATCGGGAGAATCTTAGCCTCTGTCTATGTACCGCTATGCATTGTATTTGCCCATCGTTTTCTCGAAAGAATTCGTCAGCAAATGTTCCATCGCTTCGGCCGTCTTATCTAGGACGCTCGGCATCGTTTGCGCCTCCTCCTTCGTGAATGAACCGAGAACATAGTCTACCACTTCTCTTCCCGGTGCCGGACGGGAGATCCCCATACGAATCCGGTTAAACGACTGCGTGCCGAGATGCTGGATCGTCGACTTGATCCCGTTATGTCCTCCTGCGCTTCCCTGATAGCGAAGCCGAATATTGCCGAACGGCGTATCCAAATCGTCGTAAATGACGACCAAATCCTCTATTGAAGCTTTGTAGAAATCCATAAATGCACGTATGGATTCCCCGGATAAGTTCATATACGTTTGCGGCTTCAGCAAATATACTTTTTGCCCGGCCACATGTCCTTCGCCGAGCAGCCCTTTGCATTTACTTTGCGCGATTTTGATCCCGTGCTGCTCAGCAAACCGGTCAATCGCCATGAAGCCGATATTATGACGCGTCGTTTCATATTGCCGTCCCGGATTGCCGAGACCAACAAACCATTTCAACCCCATCTTGCCCCTTTCACAATCCATGCTGACCACAGCCAAATTAGAACCGTTTATAACATCATATCGCAAAAAGGTTTCGTGCGCCAATCCGACAAAAGTCGTTTGCGATGCGACATAAACCATCATGATTGCGAGACCGGGCATTTACCTCCTGCTTTACCGGACCAGCTTCGGCCGACCTTCACATATGAAAAAGAGCGCCCTTCCTTCAGGCGCTCTCTCACAGCAGTTACACCGTTTCTTCCGCAGGCTCAGCCGCTTCGGTCTTGTCCGTCTTCGCAGCCGGTTCTTCCTCCGTCGCCTCCGGCTCCGCTTCTTTCTGCGGCAGCAAAATGGTCGCAAGAACGTCGTTCGGATCGGATTTCACTTCAATGTTGTCCGCGAGCGCCAGCTGTGAAACCAGCATGTTATCGCCGATTTCAAGCCCGCTTACATCGACTTGAATCGCGGAAGGGATTTGATTCGGCAAGCAGCGGATATCCACTTCGTGGCGCTGAAGCTGCAGGATTCCGCCGGCTTGCACGCCTGCCGGGTCTCCGACGAATTCGAGACGGACCGTTGTATTGACCGGCTCGTCCATGTTGATTTGATGAAAATCGACGTGCAGCAGCTGGCGGCTGAGCGGATCGCGCTGTACTTCATTAATCATGACCGGTTGTTTGCCGATTTGCGGCACATCCATATCGATAATCGCGTGCGGATTCGACTTCAGCACGGCAAGCAGCTCTTTCTGATCGATGCTAATAGCGGTTTGCGGTACTTTTTTACCATACACGACACCCGGGATTTTGCCCTGGGCGCGAAGCTGCTTACGATCTCCTTTGGTTGAGCCTGTACGCGCTTCTGCTTTCATTGTTGTGGACATAGTAAAAAACCTCCTTCAATCCAAGCTTCTACTACTTTACCCAATTGAAGGAGGTTCAAAACATGTTTTTGAAATTTTTAAGGCCAACCGTCCGCTGTTACTCCCGGTTTTGCTTCGAAGCCCGCTTTTTCGCGGCAAATTTGTTCCGCAGCTTTTCTGCATAACCCGCCTTGTTCACTTGGCGTTCACGGGCAATGGCCATATCATTCGCATCCACGTTGCTCGTTATGGTCGATCCGGCGACCACATAGGCACCCTTGCCGATTTTCACCGGGGCAATCAGATTGACGTTGCTCCCGACAAAGGCGTCGTCCTCGACCTCGGTCAGCTGTTTGTTAAAGCCGTCGTAATTGACGGTAATCGCACCGCAGCCGAAATTGACATTGCGTCCGATCACCGCATCGCCGATGTAACTGAGGTGGGACACCTTCGCTTCATCGCCGAGCTTTGCATTTTTGATTTCGACAAAGTCGCCGATCTTGACATTTTCCCCAAGATCCGCACCCGGACGAAGATAGGCAAACGGACCGATGGATGTGCCGTTTCCGACGGAAGCTTCCTGCACTACGGACTGTTTCACGGTTACACCGCTTGCAATCGTGCTGTCGGTTATATCGGTTTGCGGACCAATGACGCAGTCTTCCCCGATCGTAGTACGTCCTTTAATGAGCGTTCCAGGCAAAATGACCGTGTCCGCCCCTATTTTCACATCCGCCTCGATATATGTCGCCGCCGGGTCGATAATGGTCACACCGTCCAGCATATGTTTGCGGTTAATCCGCTCCCGCATCAGCCGCTCCGCTTCCGATAGCGCAAGGCGGTCATTGACGCCGATCGACTCGGCCGCATCCTGCATCACGTAGCCTTCGACTATTTCATTTTGGCTTGTCAAAATGCCGATGACATCCGTAATATAATATTCGTTCTGCGCGTTATCGTTTTTCACCTGCGATAGCGCCTCGAACAATTTTTTGTTGTCAAAACAGTACGTTCCGGTATTGATTTCGCGAACGAGTCGCTCCGTGTCGTTGCAATCTTTCTCTTCGACGATCCGCTTCACGGTACCGTTCGTATCGCGAATGATTCGGCCGTACCCGCGAGGGTTATCGATATCCGCCGTCAAAATCGTTCCGGCCGCGCCTTTCTGCTGATGCAGTTGAATTAGTCCCTGCAGCGTCTCCTCCGAGACAAGCGGCGTATCCCCGCATATGACGATCGTCAGCCCTTCTTCCGAACCGAGAAGCGCTTTCGCCTGCAGAACGGCGTGCCCTGTGCCTAGCTGTTGTTCTTGCAGCGCATATTCCACCCGGTCACCCAAATACGATTGCACCGCATCCGCGCCGTGTCCAACGATAACGACGGAACGGGTAACGTTTATATTTTCAAGCGTCGTAACGACGTGTCCGACCATCGGTTTCCCGCATACTTTATGCAGCACCTTGTACAGTTTCGATTTCATCCGCTTGCCTTGACCCGCAGCCAAGACGATTCCCATGATGTTCAAGCGCGTTCCAACTCCTTTTAAAAAATAAATGAGTCCACAATAAGAAAACCCTCTACAAAGGCCATTCCAGGTCGAGCAGCCGCAATTCAAAAAATAAAGCCAAATCACCCCAAACGGGCGATTAGGCGCAGGCGAACCTATTTCCAATATAGCTTACTTCCCAAAAAAAGAAAAGAGAGCCCGGTCGGGGCCCTCTTGCAAATCAAACGTTACGCGCCTTCTTCAATGACTTCTTCTTCCGTTGCGGCACGCTCGTACTCTGCTAGCACAGCGGCTTGAATCTTCTCACGAGTAGAAGACGAGATCGGGTGAGCGATATCCCGAAACTCACCATCCGGAGTCCGTTTGCTAGGCATAGCCACGAACATTCCGTTGTTACCGTCAATCACACGAATATCATGAACCACGAATTCGTTATCGATGGTAATGGAAGCAATGGCTTTCATTCTGCCTTCGGAGTTAACCCGGCGAAGCCTGACATCTGTAATTTGCACTTAAGTTTCACCACCTTTTTCCATTTCAAAGGACTTGTGCTATAAATTCCACATTTTGCGCCTGATTCCTTCTTGCAAAAGAAGTTTTTTATTGAATTTTATAAATAATTTATAAATTAGAAATTATTCGACATTAACCGCCGCAATCAGCTCGATTTCGACAAGAACATCCTTCGGCAGACGGGCGACTTCGACGGTCGAACGTGCCGGTTTGTGATCGCCGAAGTACGAAGCGTAAATTTCATTGATGGTTCCAAACTGATTCATGTCTTTGATGAAAACGGTTGCTTTAATCACTTGCTGGAAATCGGTTCCTGCGCCTGCCAGCACCGCCTGTAAATTACGGAATACTTGATGCGTTTGTTCCTCCACGCCGCCGGCCACGACTTGGCCGTCCAGACCAAGCGGGATTTGCCCGGAAGTGAACAGCAAATTGCCGAATTGCACGGCTTGTGAATACGGTCCGATCGCTGCCGGTGCCTCTGTCGTCGACACTTTTTTCAATGTCATCGTTTATCACTCCTATATGAATTCGTTATGTTTAAAATAATTGCCCGGTTCCACGGTAATTTGTTTGGTCTTCGGGTCTACGGCGGATAGCTTGGCGAGCGATACGTATTCGTCGATCAAATGTTCCTCCACTTCGCCCGACTCGACGAATACGCCGACCCCCTTGACCGTCGCTTTAAATTCCTGCAGCAAATCCATCATGCCGTGGATCGTGCCACCGACGCGCATGAAGTCGTCGATAATGAGCACCTTCGATTCTTCCTTGAGCGCACGACGCGACAACGACATCGTCTGAATCCGTTTATTCGAACCGGATACATAGTTGATGCTGACCGCCGAGCCTTCCGTTACCTTGTTGTCCCGGCGCACAATGACGACCGGCAAGTTCAAGTAGGTGGCCGTTGCGTAAGCTAACGGGATCCCCTTCGTTTCTACCGTCATAACGACATCGATATCGCTTGCGGCAAAAACGGAGGCGAACATTTTGCCCACCTCGTTCAAAATCATCGGCTGGCCCATAATATCGGACATATACAAATATCCGCCCGGCAAAACCCGCTCCGGCTGCTCCAGTTGTCGGCACAGTTGTTCGACGATCCGCAGTGAATTCGCTTTCGATACTTTCGGAATGAATTTGACGCCTCCTGCCGCTCCGGCCAGCGTCGTCAACTCCCCAAGGCCTTCCTCTTCAAACACTTCTTTTATGATAGCCAAGTCTTCACTGATCGAAGATTTGGCAGAATGATAACGATCCGCGAACGTCGTCAAAGGAATAAGCGTATGGGGGCGAAAAAGCAAGTATTGCGTCATCTCGACCAATCTTGCGCTTCTTTTAAGTTTTTTCATCACGTGTCCCCCCAGAACAATAAATAATGTAGTTAAAATCCGAATATTATAAGCAAATATACCATTTTTATACGTATTTATTCAAGTTAGTTCATGAAAATTTTCCTTACACAAACATAACACAAGGCGGCTGACTAAGTCAGCAGCCTCACTGCGTACACTTCTTTGCAAAATCCTCTAAGTCCATTATAGATGCGCGCGACCTTTGATTCTTTCGAGACCAGACCGAATACGGTAGGCCCGCTTCCCGACATCAGCACGCCGTCCGCCCCGAGACGCTGCATGACCTCTCTCAGCTGCCGCACCTCCGGATACAGGTCAAAGGTGACCTCCTCCAGTACATTTCCGAGCTCTGAGCACACCATATCGAATCGTTTCTCCCGAATCGCCCTCAGCATTCCGGACGTCGACGGGTGCTTACGGATCGCCTTCGCATCCAGCTTTCCGTATATTTCATGAGTCGACACGTTGATCGGGGGCTTGGCCAATACAACCCAGCACTGTGGCGGCGATTCGATCGGCTCCAGCTTTTCGCCGCGCCCTCGGGCGATAGCCGTTCCTCCCGTCACGCAAAAGGGAACGTCTGAGCCAAGCTCTGCCCCGAGCCGCTGCAGCTCCTCCGAACCGATGTTCAGCCTCCACAGCCGATTGAGTCCGCGCAACGTCGCCGCCGCGTCGCTGCTGCCGCCTGCAAGTCCGGCCGCTACCGGAATTTTTTTGTCCAAATGAATATAGACGCCTTGACGCACGTCATACCGGTCTTTAATCAGCCGCGCAGCCTGAAAAGCCAAGTTTTTCTCATCCAACGGTATGTATCCGGCTTGACTTGAAATAATGATCGTGTCGCGGGGCAGTTCCTGCATCTCGATGCGGTCCGCAAGATCAACCATCGTCATGACCATCTCAACCTCATGATATCCATCCTGCCGTTTATGTAAAACATCTAGCGATAAATTGATTTTAGCCGGCGCTTTCTCGAATACTTTCATTACGACACCTTCTTTAACCTGTCTAAAGCCCGAATTTGGGGGCTCGTGCCATTTATATCTAATACTATACCAAAATGATAACAAAAAAAAGCTAAAGCCGTCTCTTGCGCGCTTTAGCTTTCTTTTATGGCTCTTCCCTGCTGCAAACCGTCATTGCGGAGTTTGATATTGCGAGCCGTACGGCTGCTGCATCCCGGCGCCGGACGGCTGCATGTAAGGCTGGGCCGTTACAGGGATATATGCGGGAGCAGCTGCGTATTGCGGCCGAGCCGCCATAGAACTCGGAAGCGGCTGTGCATAAGCCGGCTGCCCGTACGATGCGGCGTTTTGCGGCGATCTTTGCTGCTGTTGTTGCTGCGCGAGGGTCTGCTCCGCGATTTGAATGGCCCGTTTCACCATATTCCCGGCATCCTTCGTCCGGATTCCCGCCCAGCCTTCACGCTGTACCGTCTCATAAAAGCCGAGATCTTTGGCCAGCTCATATTTGAATTCTTCCGACATGATGCCTCTGCGGCTTCTGCGTCCCATTATTTACTCATCCTCCCTCACTTGCTCAATTGATCAAGTTATGAAGTATTATTCCTCACAGCAAAAAGTTCATGCATGAATGCAACCTTACCGACGTATCGTCCGTCAAATAGGCATAAGGAAAAGTTGCCGTAAAAATAAGAAAAACTCCTGATCGAAGTCCTTCAAGTAGCCAGACCGTCTTTAGAGGTAGTTTGTCTTGGTACAGAAAATTTTCGTTCGCTTTATCGCTTCACTGAAACTGAACTTAAACTTTCTGTAAAAATCAAAAACGGCCCGCCTGTCGGCAAGCCGTTATGTAACATGTATTTATTGATGTATGGTTATGCGAAATTCACCGTCGTTGCTTTGAACCGTCACTTCAACGGATTCCGTCAGTATATCCGCATAGCTGTAGGAAACGCGCTTGAAAGCGTTCTGCTCTTGATCCAGCTTTACGATAAAAACGGAAGGGTAGGTTTCCTCCAAAACACCGGATCGTTCGATTGTCTTTCGGCGACCACCATTCGCTCTTAACATAATCTTTTGTCCGACATGAGGTTCCAAACTACGTTTGATCTCCAATAGCGTATTTTTAGCCATTGACCACTACCACCTCTTTCCTATAAGATTATACCCCAATGTAGGTAGTATGTCAATTTAAGCGAAATATTATATCAGCCGTACAAACCCATTGTCAACGGGATATTTCCTCATATTATGTAGAAAGGGGGGGAGTAAAGTAAGGTTTCGTTCACCATTTCTTCACATTGGTAACATTTGGAAAAAGAAAAAAGCACCTTTCGGCGCTTAAGTGAGGGTCGAATATTGCATTTTGGGTACGCCGCGACGGTAGCTTCCTAGTGATTCGACACCGCCTAGCCCTTCCAATCCGCTATGTGTCAAGCCGATGACATCGACGATGTTTACCGTCTCTTTAATCGGTGTATAGGCCACTTTCGCCGCAATGCAGAGCGGGTCGAGCGCATGAATGAGCACGCGGGCCGGAGAACTGGCGAAATTCGCTCCTGCGTGCAGGAGCGCTTCAAAGTGGGATTGGCAGGCTCCCGCAATCACGGTCAGTACATCGCGGTTTTTCTCATATTGTCTGGCAATGCGGACTGCATTTACAAAGTTATGTGAGTTTTTATAGCTGCTCAGCTGTGAAATATCGCCGGCGTTTCGATGCTTCAGAATGCCGTCATGCCCCGTAATCACAACGATATCCGGTTGGGTTTGCGGAAGCAAGCGATACAGGGCGTCGGCCATACTCGCTTCGGTTACGTAATATCCTTCGGCCGGGACTCGCAGTTCGCTGTACAGATTCATGCATTTGCGCAAGTAAAACGGGTCGCCGTCCAAATGAAGCACTTTTCCGGGGAGATCAAAATAAACCGGCCTGATCTTTATTTTCTCGCCCATGTCGGGCTGCAGATTTGCAGGAACGGCGGGCATCGGCGGAACAACCGCAGAACGCTTGAGCGAATCCAGCCATTGCGGGCTGGCCGCCGCCACATATTGGAAAGGGTCCCGCTGCGGTAAGGCATCCAGGTCCAAGAGCGGAGCGTCCGCGAGCAGCCGAAGCTCCACACCGCGGAGCACCGCATATTGCTGTCTTATCTCTTGAATCTTGAAAACAATGTCACCGCCATACGATCTGCGAGTGACCAAGTCTCCTTGCTTCATAGCTGCATCGCCTCCTCGTCTATCGTATGGCGACGATGGGCAAATGGTGCAAGGAACACTTGTTTTGGCTAGCCGTTTCCTCTCAAAGCCTGGCTCAGATGCCGGCTTAGAACGGCATATTCTTCAATTGACAGCGTTTCGCCGCGGCGGGAGGGCTCGATCCCTGCAGCGTGCAAAATATGCTCCAGCTCACTCTTCGTCTCCTTGCTGAAAAATTTGGAGGCGAGATTATTATAGATGGTTTTTCTTCGTTGAACGAAGCTCGCGTGCACGACATCAAAGAAAAACGATTCGTCCTCGACGTCAACCGGTGGGCGTTCGCGCACTTTCAGCTTGATGACGGCCGAATCCACGTTAGGCTGAGGAATAAAGACGGTACGCGGCACAACCGTTACGATCTCCGGCTCGCAATAATATTGAACCGCAATGCTGAGGCTGCCGTATTCTTTGCCGCCGGGCTTTGCCGCCATGCGCTCGGCCACTTCTTTCTGGATCATCACGACGATGTTCTCCAAAGGCAGCTTTTGTTCCAAAAGCATCATAATGATCGGAGTCGTAATGTAATACGGCAAATTGGCTACAACGCTCACGCGGGCAACTTCGTGAAAATGCTCGTCAAACAGCTTCTTCAAATCGATCTTCAGCACATCGCCGTGAATAACCGCAGCGTGAGGATAGCCTTCCAGCGTCTCCTGCAGCAGCGGAAGCAGCCTTTGGTCGATTTCAACGGCTACGACGCGCTTAGCGACTTTCGCGAGCTGCTGGGTCAGCGCCCCGATGCCCGGACCGATCTCAAGGGCGCCTTTTGCTGCATCCAGATTTGCGGCCGATACAATTTTGTTTAAGATGTTCGGATCAATCAGAAAATTTTGTCCGAGGCTTTTTTTCAGCACGAATCCGTGCCTTTTAAGCAGGTCATTGGTTCGTTTGGGCGTCGCGATATCTTCCAGCACCGCCCGTTCCGTCTGTCCATGGATGTGATCTCTAGTCATGATTTGTACCCTCATTTTCCGCTAGCGGACGGCACGCTTCCAGAAACTCTTCCTGCGAAATCTGAAACATGCGGCAGCGGTTATAAAATTGTTTTCCGTTACAATAGCCGATTCCTAAATATTTGCCGACCATCATTCTTCGGGCGGCCGCCTCGGGATGGACGATGAGTCCAGCTTCCATCAGGTCTTCCCATGAAATTTGGGCTTCCGCCGACTGATAATCGGTGCGCACATTCTCAAGCGCCTCGCGAATCGCTTCTACGGATGCGTTCTCCACGCCGATATCTCCGCGGCTCGTCGCCGCTTCCTGGGTCAAAAAAGCATGCTTGCAGCCGGGCACTTCTTTCGAAATGATTTTGCGGATCCGTTCCCCCGCGTGGTCCGGGTCGGTGAAGACGATGACGCCTCTGCGCTCTTGCGCCAATCGGATCCGTTTCAACACATCTTTGTTGATCGCCGACCCGCCGGTTTCGATCGTCTCGGCTTCGACAGCCCGTTTCACGGCCGTTGTATCGTCTTTTCCTTCAACGACAATGATTTCCTTAATCATACCATACTTACCTTCTTTCGCTAACAGCAGAAAAGAAGAGGAACGTGTCGCACCTCTTCTTTCCTTCTCGTCTATATTATGAGTCTGCCCTAATTGCAAGTCATTAATCGGTTGTCGGCTTCTTCGGTCCGATGACATACACGGTATACCCGCGCTTCAATCCGAACCGGTTCGCATACGTATTGCTCTCGAAATAAACGTCCATGACGTTTCCTTTGATAGCGCTACCCGTATCCTCCGCTCTGCGGAATCCGATACCATCGATATAAACCCACCAACCCAAAGGAACGACCTTTGGATCTACTGCAATCGTGCGACCTTCCGTTACTGTCGTACCTGTAGCCGTCTTACCGAATCCCGGATGCGAGGTTCCTTTTCCTGTGGAACCAGCGGTATAAGCGGTAAGCGTGACATTATTGATGACCTGCTTGTAAGCAAAGGTCACTCCATTTTTCGATATTTCATCCACAGTGGGCGACGAGGCCGACAACACCGTTACCGGGTTTTTCGTGCCGATCGCAACAATCTTTTTTATACTTTCCGATTGGACTTTCTCGTCAACTACCTGTTCAGACACCAATTCGCCGTCTTCAAACACTTTTTCCTTCGTTTTGAGCAAGACGCCTTCTTGCCCTTCCTGAACTACTTGTTCTTTACCTTTCAAGAGCTGCGGTTCGTTGCGTTTGACAACTTCAAATGCAATCGGTTCCGTTACTTCTTCCGTCTCTTTCTTCACCCGTACAATTTGAATTTTATCATTTTCCGGCAAAGGCGCATCGATCGCAGGGGTTATTTTATCAAGCTCGCCCAAAGAAATGCTTAGTTCCTGCAGCGCACTTCCCACCGTTTTACCGATCGTGTATACCGTTTTGGTTTCTCCATCGGCGGTAAGCTCTACCGGCTTCGCCCGTTCAATCATAATCCGCTCTCCCGATTTGATCGCGCTCGCCAGGGAGTGAGACAGATGATCGTGCTCGCCGACAGCAATGCCTTGTTCATCCAGTATTCGTTGCAGATTCCCGTGCCGGGTTTGAAATGTTTTCTCCTGGCCGTCTACAACTACCGATACGCGCTTAATGGCCGTACCATACAACATCATTAAAAACATGAAAGCCATCGCGAATGAAATGAGTGCAATAATCGATATCATACGCAAGTTTTCATGCTTCCATCGCAATGCGAAGGACATGCTGGATGATCGTCTTACATGGGTTTGTTCCGTTGACACAACGCCCACTAGTTCGGTCCTCCTTCAAAGCCTCGCCACCCGAGTGTTTTGCATGAGTAGATCTGACGCGACTATGGTAATTTAGTTTGGCTCCACACCAACGCTGCTTCCGAGTAGCGCATCGCTGCGTTACAGTTTGCAGCAACCTCCGTCCGGTGTCATCAGAACTGCGACTTGCCTGCAGCCCCACCTCCTTGGGACACATGTTTATGAACCGGCTCGGACCTTTATCCCATCTAACGGGGAAACACAAAAAAAAGTCAGCGGAGAAGAGGGCTCTTCCCGTGACTTTTCTCATTTGTTCAAATGAAAATAGAAGCACACGACAATTTACCTCTCTCTTAACGCTTACGAGGTTAGCTGACGGATTCGGACTTGAGAGTCGCCCTACCCATGTTGCAATGAATAGCCGGAATACCGGTATTCGTTGTCAACCAGTGCATCTGCATGCACTTGGGATTCACCCCTATTTTACACCGCTGCCGCCGGCCGAAGCCAAACAGCATGCAATGCGGTTCCCCCGTTTCCCATTTGGAAACTCAGCGAAGTTGGAAATATGGTAATCGTTATGAAGTTATTATTGAGTTTACGATGGGAAGGTAGAAGTTGTAAAGTATACAAACTCGAAAAATTAGAGTGAATTTTGGCCGAAATCACCATTATTCATTGTTTTTCCGAATAAAAACCTTATATTTCTTTTCCGCACATCTATTTTTCATCGTTTTTCTTCATTTATCTTCAGTCGAACAAAAAACAGGCCGTCCCCATCGGCACCTTTTTTCACTTTAAGCGAAAAAAAGCCATCGCATTTCGGGTTGTGATCTCCGCCAGCTCCTCTACCGAAATTCCCTTAATTTCCGCCGCAGTCTCGGCAACAAGACGGACGTAGGAAGACTCGTTTCGCTTGCCGCGGTAAGGGTGCGGGGCCAAATAAGGCGCGTCCGTCTCAATCAATAAGCGGTCGAGCGGCACGTGTTGAAGCACTTCTTTGGGCTGCCTGGCATTTTTGAACGTAACCGGTCCGCCGAATGAAATGTAAAAATTCATATCCAGACACAGCTTCGCCGTCTCCCAGCTTCCGGAATAGCAATGCATGACGCCGCCGACCTCCGCCGCCTTTTCTTCTCGGAGCGTTTGCACCACATCGTGATGGGCGTCCCGGTTATGGATGACAATCGGCATTCCGACTTTGCGGGCCAGCCGGATTTGCTCCCGGAATACCCGATCCTGCACGTCTTTGGGGGACGTGTCCCAATAATAATCGAGGCCGATCTCGCCGATCGCCACCACTTTCTCATGCCGGCAAAGCGACTCGAGCCATTCCAGATCTTCAGGCAGCATATCTTTGGCATCCGTCGGATGCCAGCCAACCGTAGAATAGATGAAATCGTACTGCTCGGCCAGCGCAATGGAGCTCGGTATCGTTTCCCGGTTAAAACCGACATTGATAATTCGACGAATTCCGTTCTGCTGCGCGCGTTCGATGACCTGTTGTCGATCTTCATCGAACTGAGGCGCATTCAAGTGTGCATGCGTATCTATGAGCATAAAGCGACTCCTTTTGTCTTCTATTTGATAATCATCTTGGAAAGGAAGGAAAATCATTTAAGTTGAGAGCAGTTTTTGCAAATCCGGGTCAAATTGAGAAAGATGTTTCGTAATGAACTCCTGTGGGTAATACAGATGGTATTTTCCCATGTGGATGCCGCTGATCGATCTTACGATCTCGGATTTTCTGGAAATTTCAGTAAGACGATCTTTGGAATCGAGCAGCAGGATGGGCAATTTTTCATCGTGCACACCGGGTCGATATACATCATAGGAAAGATCGGACGGAAAATCAATTTCCAGATAATATGCCGGATCGATGCCGAACCGTTCTAATTGGGCTCGGAGCCGCTCCATTTGCCCGTCGTCGATCCGCTCCAGCGTTATATATTGGAACAATCGCCGCTGCAAAAAACGGGAGCATAAGTCGGCCAAAGTCCGATCCTCTTCCATGGACCATTGCATCAAAGCTGTTTGCATCAAGGCTTCGTCCAGCAAGTAATAATCATCCACCGTCAATGCTTGATTAAACAGGTTGAGTAGAGGCGGAAGCATGAAGCGGAACGAGTAGCTGCTTTCATACAAGTGCTTCGCTCTCTGAAAAATTTTGTGCAAAATGACTTCAGCACTTCGGGTGACAGGATGAAAGTAGACCTGCCAATACATTTGATAGCGCGACATTAAGTAATCTTCCACAGCATGCATGCCGCTTTCTTTCACGACAATATGACCTTGATAAGGACGCATGACGCGAAGAATGCGCTCCAAATCAAAAGTGCCATAATTGACGCCTGTAAAATAAGCATCGCGCAGCAAGTAATCCATCCGGTCCGCATCCAACTGGCTGGATACAAGGCTGACGACGATTTCGTGGGTGTATGTCTTGGCAATAATACCGGCAACCTGCTGGGGAAAGGTAGGCGAAGCTTGCCGCAGAACTTGATTGACTTCCGTGTCGCCCAGCACAATTCGACACGACCATTCTTCATGATGCGTACCGAACGTTTTTTCGATGGAATGGGAGAACGGCCCGTGTCCGACATCGTGCAGAAGCGCGGCACAAAGGCACAGCAATCGTTCTTCCTTCGGCCAGTCTACATACGCGTTGCGTTCAAATTGCGAGATGATTTTGCGGGTGATTTCATATACCCCAAGCGAATGGGAAAAACGACTGTGTTCCGCGCCATGGAAAGTCAGAAAGCATGTGCCTAACTGGCGAATGCGCCGCAATCGTTGAAATTCTTTTGTATTAATCAAATCCCAAATCGTTTGATCCTGCACGTAAATATATTTGTGTACCGGATCTTTGAAAACTTTTTCTTCGTGCAAGGGGGTTGTCATCTGCATCTTCCTCCGAAACCCGATTTGTTTCATTCCGTTGTTTTTCGACAAAGAAAGTCATGGAACGTTCACATACTTGTCGAATAATGTCGTACTTTTAGCCTTAATAAAATACCATCTTTCGTTATATTTTACCAAGAAATCGATCCATGTAGTATATTTTCAATCGGAAAAATCGCGAAGAAACGGGGGAAATTCGTGTTCTGGCGCGCTATTGCATGACACTTTCGTTTTTCTTGGTGAACGTCATGAAATAAATCTATGAAAATATGGTTGACTATTTTGGGAATGGTTGGTATCATATGTATAAAGAATTATGTCGAATAATGACGATTAATTTTTTCGTAGCGATTCGCTGCTCCGCATAACTTCATGAGAGGGGAATATCATTATGATGAAATCTACTGGTATTGTTAGAAAGGTCGACGAGTTGGGACGTGTCGTTATTCCTATCGAACTGCGCAGAACGCTGGGCATCGGAGAAAAAGACGCTTTGGAAATTTACGTAGACGGCGAACGCATCATGCTGAAGAAATATGAGCCTGCATGTATCTTCTGCGGCAACGCAGAAAACGTTTCGTACTTCAAAGGAAAAATTGTTTGCCATGAATGCCTAACGGAAATGCCAATACCTGTGACAAAATAAAAAAAATAGGTTATAATAAAGATAGCAATTTTAACTAAGGTAATTCTAACCTTTTTCATATCTCCTCTATTCCCTGACTCGACATGAGTCAGGGATTTTTTTTGTAACGTTCGGCGCCCTGCTTTATCCAATCCGCTTTCCTTTCCGTCGGAGTATGCCCTCTGAAGCCGGTGGGTATACGGCCGGATCCGGAACATCCGCGTTTATTCGCGATGCAGCAAATTATACAGCTCCCGCTTCGGAACTCCCCGATCGTGAGCGGCTTTCCGCAGCGCTTCCTTGTGGTCCACGCCTTCGCTCTCGTACTTCGCCACATGCTGCTCCGGCGTCAGGCCCATCCACCAGGCGGCTTCCGCTTGATCCTCCGAAGCCAGGCCGCCGCGCACTACGACACAATATTCGCCCTGCGGCGGATGTTCATCCAAATGCTCGAGACACTCTGCGATCGTGCCGCGAACGGCTTCCTCGTACTTTTTGGTCAATTCCCGCACAAGGCAAATGTCCCGGTCTTCGCCCAACACTTCGGCCATCACCGACAGCATTTTCACAAGCCGGTGTGGCGACTCGTAGCAGATCCAAGTGCCACTCTCGCGCTTCAGCGTACCGAGCTCGCGCTCAAGCGGCTTTTTGTCGCGGGGCAGGAAGCCGACGAAGGCGAACCGGTCTGTCGGCAAGCCGGAGATGATCAATGCGGACAGCGCCGCATTCGCCCCCGGAATCGGCACGACGGCGATGCCGGCGTCCACCGCCATCCGTACGAGATCCTCTCCAGGATCGCAGATCGCGGGCAGCCCCGCATCGCTGACCAGCGCGATGGAGTCGCCTGCCTGAAGCAGCCGGATGAGTTCCGGTCCACTGGCGTTCTTGTTATGCTCGTGATAGCTCACGAGTCGCGTCCCAATGTCGAAGTGCGTCAGCAGCTTGCGCGTTTGACGCGTATCCTCCGCGGCGATCCATTGCACTTCCCGCAGCACTCGAACCGCACGATACGTCATATCTTCCAAATTGCCGATGGGGGTTCCGACCAAATACAGCTTGCCGAGAGCCGTGGCTCCCCCCGAAGGCTCAACATAGCTTTTTTGAATAATCAATATGCATCGTTTCCTTTACTATGTAATCATGATCAATCGCGTCGTGCCATTTCTTCATCTATAAGAGCTTCACGTTTGCCGTAATAAATCTCGATGAGTTCGTCGCTATATTCGGTCCCGTTCTTGTAAACGATCAGCGGCGGGAGCAGCCGCACTTCCGGTTTCCCGTCGCGCAGCGCCTCGATCAGCACCATATTGGCTTCGCTATCGGCGCGGGGATGAACAAAGCGGATTCGCTTCGGCTCCAGCCGATGCTCCCGCATCGCAGCGAAGATTTCGACAAGCCGGCTCGGCCGATGAACCATGGCCACCCGTCCGCCGCTGCGGACGAGCCTGCTGCTGACGCGAACGACATCGTCCAGCGTACAGAATACTTCATGTCTTGCTGCAGCCACATGCAAATTTTCATTTTGTTCGCCGCTCGGTACTGGCAAATACGGCGGGTTGATGGTGACCACATCGAATACGCCGTTTCCCAGGTCCCTGACTGCATCGCGAAGATCGCCGTGTACGACCGTGATCCGCTCTTCCAATCCGTTCAGCCTTACATTGCGATGGGCCATATCCGCGAGCCGTTCCTGAATTTCTACACATGTAATATGCGCTTTCGTGCGCGTTGTCAACAGCAGCGGAATGACGCCGTTGCCGGTGCACAAGTCGGCAATCCTGCCGCGAGGCGGCAGTTGGCAGAACCGCGCCAGCAGTACGGCATCCAAGGAAAAGCTGAATACTTCCTCGCTTTGAATGATTTTCAATTGCTGCGTGAGCAGGTCGTCAACCCGCTCAGATGCATGTAAAGGTATCGTTTCCAAGCTTTCGCCTCTTTCTGATTCACAAAACTTCATTAGATGCATTTCGAATCCAACCTATTGCTCTGAAAAAAACCGTAGAGAAGGTTCGCTTCCCTACGGCCGGTTGTTATTTATTTAAAAATGACATACAGAACAAGCAATCGCCTTCCATCCGCAGATGGCCGTAATTAACATTACAGATGTGAAAGCCTTCTTGATAAATACGCGCAAGATTGTCGTAGCCTTCCCCTGTAGGTTCTCTGCCTTGAGCCGTTGAAACGGCTGCACCGCCCGAAGCCGCTTGCAATAAAGGAGCAGCCGGTGCGGAATCTTTCTTTAACAGCTTACGCAGTTGACCGTTTTCTATACTGAGCCGCTTGTTTTCCTCAAGCAATTCGATAATTTGCCGTTTAATTTCGCCAAGCTCGGTATATAAAGCGCCCATCTGCTCTTCCATCTGATCAATTTGTACGAATATATCTCTTTTATCCACGCTCTCACCCCAAAGTGTAAGCAGCTTGTCCGTATCGATTGCCTCCTTAATGCTGCTCTACCACGTCATCCAATGGAAGATCCATTACTTTCTTCAATTCGAATACTTGCACTTTCGCCGTACGTTCGTTCACATTGAGCGAAATCAGCCGTCCGTTACCGAACGATGTAATCACTTCGCAGCCTACGCGTGGCAAATCGTCTTTCGCGCTTTCATAATTGTCGTGCTCGTATTTGAGACAGCACATCAGCCGCCCGCATAAACCGGAAATTTTTGTCGGATTGAGCGACAAATTTTGATCCTTGGCCATCTTGATGGACACGGGCTCAAAATCGCCGAGGAACGAGGAGCAGCAAAGAATGCGTCCGCAAGGACCAATGCCTCCGAGCATCTTGGCTTCATCCCTGACGCCGATTTGGCGCAATTCGATCCGGGTCCGGAATATGCTGGCCAAATCTTTCACCAATTCGCGAAAATCGACTCGTCCTTCCGCGGTGAAATAAAAAATAATTTTGTTCCGGTCAAATGTATATTCAACATCAACCAGCTTCATTCGCAGCTGATGATCCCTGATTTTCTCCTGACATATGGCAAACGCGTTTTTCGCCGCCTGCTTATTATCTTCGACTAGCTGCGCATCCTGCGTATCCGCTATGCGAATAACTTTTTTGAGCGGAAGCACGACATCGGCTTCGCCTACCGTTCGGCGGCCAATCACGACTTTCCCGTATTCGACGCCGCGCGCGGTTTCCACAATGACGCTGCTGTCTTTGTCTACCGGTAAATCGCTCGGGTCGAAGTAATAAATTTTCCCCGCCTTCTTGAAGCGGACCCCTACAACAGAGAACAACCCTACACCCCCTTGAGCCGCATTAGTAGTTTTTCCAGCGCTAGCTGGGGATTCGTATGAAAACGCAGTCGTTTCTGCGTCTCTATCGCTTGTTCCATGCATGCAATCCAATGATGCGTCGGATACAGCATTGCCTGCTGGGCCATCCAGTCCGTTTGATCCTTATATATAAGTGACTCTCGGTTTCCAACGCTAAGCTGTACCATATCCTTGAGCCATAAGATAAGCATGTCCAAAAATGTTACAAGATGCTCCGAGAGCTCCCCCTTCGTCAGCTTCTGCTGTGCGGTGAGCAGCGCTGAAGGCAACCGGCTGAGACTCTCCTTCGTTAATTGTATCACTAGGTTTCGGAGTTCTGCAAACCCATTTCCTTGCATTAACGCGCGAGCAGCGTCGACTCCGGCCGCCAACTGCACGGAAATTTGCACTAAAGCGGACGGATGCCCTTCTTTCAGCAGCGCTTCCGTCATGGCACTCCGCGCCATCGGCACAAAAGGAATCCATTGAGAACGAGAGCGAATGGTAGGCAGCAAAGCTTGTCCGTTCTCGGTAATGAGGATCGCCACGACTTGGGATGCCGGCTCCTCCAAAAATTTGAGCAGGCTGTTGGCAGCCTGCACTGTCATCGTCTCCGCCTTCTCCAGCACATACATCTTCGTACCCGACGCGGAAGCACGGTAGGCGAACTGCTGCTGCAGCTCGCGGATTTGCTCAATCTTGATCGACGCCCCGTCGGGTACGACCCAATGCAAATCCGGATGATTGCCGTGCTCCACCTTGCGGCAGTTCAAGCATTCCCCGCAAGCATCATCCTCCAGCACCTGACAGTAAATGGCCTTGGCAAACTCTTTTGCCATCGCTCTTCGCCCGGTTCCGGAAGGTCCGGTAAATATATAGGCATGCGATACTTTGTCCGACCTCAAGCTGTTTTGCAATATACGTTTGACTCGGTCTTGACCGGCTATCGATTGAAAAGACATGATTGCGTTCCTTTCTGCTGCCCGCGCGGTCCGTTAACCGGCTAGCTAGAAGAACAAATTGATCAGCATGCCGCGAACCTCGCCGATCTTTTGCAGCAGGTCAATTCGTCCCTGCTCCGATTCCAGCATCTCGTCGGCCATGCCGAGCAGTTCAAGATCAATCTCCTCGAGCAGCTTATACCGCTTCGTCCGCCCGCGGCGATCCCAACCGCGCGTTTCCCTCAGCTGTACCCCGCGGCGGACGGTTTCCTCCAAAAACCGCTTTACGAGCAGCTTATACTGCCGCAGCTCGCGAACCGTCATCGATTTGGCAAGCCGCTGCCCCTGCTGGTCGATTTGAAGCAGGCTTTGCTGCAGCTCTTCCCGGGTTGCCCTCTCATGCTGGCTCAGCATCATGTCGGAGAACGATTTTTGCCCAAGCTGCTGGGATGACAAGCTCTCGTTTCGGATCAGTTCTTTTCCGAGAGGGCGCCAACCGGGGTTTATTTTCACAGACGACAGTCCTCTCTTCTAGAAGTGTTCGAACCGTTCCACCGGAAGCACGAACACCGCGGCACCACCGACCTGCACCTCAACCGGGAATGGAATATAGGAGTCCGTTGTTCCTCCCATAGGAGAAACGGGTGTGACCATTTGCTCTCTGATTTTACAGTTCGACTTAATGACCGTAAGCACTTCATTCACCCGGTCATCTTCCGTACCGATCAGAAACGTCGTGTTTCCCGCCCGCAAAAAGCCGCCAGTACTTGCTAATTTGGTCGCCCGAAAGCCCTCTTTAATCAGCGCATTCGACAAGCGGTTGCTGTCCTTATCCTGCACAACGGCAATAACCAGCTTCATAGCCCAGCCTCCTCGTTTCTAAAGGATTAACTACCTTTTCCTACGGTTGCCACGTGTACTAATTAGACAAAAAGTCGAAAAATTCCTTCAATAATATAGGTAAAATTATTATACTCGTCTGAGTAGGCTTTGGTTCAAAATTTCTTTAATTTGTTCCAGCACCGTCTCCAGTCGTTGTTCGGCGTCGACGCGAATGACCCTCTCCGGGAACATCGCTATCACCTTCGCATAGCCTTCTCTTACTTTTTCGTGAAAATCGAGCGATTCCAGATCGAGCCGATTCACTTCCCGGCTTTGATCGGCCCGGATGCGAGCCAGTCCGGTTTCGGGGCGAACGTCCATATAAATCGTTAGATCAGGCATCCAGTCTCCGATCGCAAAACGGTTCACAGCCCATACTTCATTCATTCCGAGTCCACGCGCATATCCTTGATAGGCCAAGCTGCTGTCGATAAAGCGGTCGCATACGACGACCTTCCCCGCCTGCAAAGCCGGAATGACCTTCTCCGCCAGGTGCTGCCTTCGGGCGGCAGCATACAATAGAGCCTCCGTGCGTCCATCCATGGCGGTGTTGCTTTTGTCCAAAATGACGGAGCGGATTTGTTCCGCGATCGGAATGCCTCCGGGTTCGCGTGTGGATACCGCTTCATATCCGTTTTTCGTTACTTGTTCTATGATGACGCGGATCGCGGAAGTTTTTCCCGCACCTTCTCCGCCTTCCACCGTAATAAAAAGACCGTTTCGCACGTTTTCTAGACTCCTGTTCTGCTTAAACGTTTACAATACCACTATACCACAAAATTGCATATCACGCCGGAGCAATCCGATCCGGGAATACCGGAACGGTTCGTTGCGCCGCAAGATCGTGTCCGTGAAACCTGGAACCCCCTTCGGCGAGCCGCTTCAGATAAGCTGCCATCGAAGGGCTGATAAGCTCACCCCGATGCAGAACAGGAATGCCCGGCGGGTAGGGAACGATCATTTCCGCAGCCGTATGGCCGGCGCATTCAGCAATCTGCATGTATGCGATATCGCCTTCCTCATTCGCCAGTGCACTCAAATCAAATGCAACCGGATGCGAGATTGATTCCTCCCAGTAGCTTTGTCCGCGGGGACGGACGATCGCCACTTGATTCGCTCGCCCTGGCGCATCGCAAGTGCGGGCGATGTCTGCCAACGCCTCGCTTAACCGGTGGGCATCCTCCGGCTTACTGGACAAACTAAACACCAACAGCACATAATCCGGATCTGCCATTTCAGGGAAACAGCCTCGTTGTTCCAATGCTTCCTTTAGCGCATAGCCATCCATAAGTCCAGCGGAATCATATATCAACACTTTGAACGGATCGAACGTTAGCTCCCCTTTTCTCTCAACAACACGAAAACGGTCTTGCTGCCTGATTCGGTTTATGCTTTCCTTTACCGTCAGAAGCCCCTGTTCCATTAGCGCTGCGCCCTGCTCCTGCATCATTCTCCGGCTGATATCCAGGCTCGCCATAATCGGGTAGGACGGGCTGGAGCTCTGAATCATCGCAAGCGACTTCCCGATGGCACTGCGCTGAACCCGTTCTCCCTGCACGTGCAGCATGGCTCCCATGGTCATTGCCGACAACATTTTATGCGTGGATTGTACCGCCGCATCGGCTCCAGCCGTCATAGCACGTTCGGGCAGCGCCGGATGAAATCCGAAATGCGCGCCGTGCGCTTCATCTACCAGCAGCACCTTGTCATGAGCGTGAAGCAGCTGTGCCAGTGCTTTCAAATCTGCCGCCGTCCCATAGTAGCTTGGACTTGTAACGAACAGTCCTTTCGCTTCGGGATATCGTCTCAACGCCTCTATAAGCTCTTCCGGATGAACGCCGAGCCGCAGTCCCGTTTGCTCGCAAATCCTTGGCGTGACAAATACGGCCCTCGCTCCTGCCAGCATCAATCCGTGCAGCACCGACTTGTGCGCGTCCCGTTGGACCAGCAGCACATCCCCCCGCCGGCAAACCGCCATGATCATCGCCAAATTACCCGATGTGCTGCCGCCAACAAGAAACCACGTTTGTTCCGCCCCAAAGCACTCGGCTGCCAACTTCTGCGCCTCGTCTATCGCCTCTTCCGGATGATGCAGATCGTCTAGCCCCGGAATTTCAGTCAAATCTATTTTCAACAGATGGTGATAATACCGCTCGGCCTCCCCGTAGCCTTTCGATCCCGATTTATGCCCCGGTACGTGAAAGCTGACGACATCCGCATCATGATGTGCTTTTAGCCGCTCGAACAAGGGGGCTTTCGTACTTCTCATTATGAAATTTCACCCTTTTTCGATAATTTGCTTTATTGTATCAAACAAAACGGCCCGCTTCCATCCTGTTGGATAAAAGGGGCTTCTTATCTCATACATCTATGCATTTTTTTTATATAAAATCTGCTTCATTTGGTGTATAAAAAAAGGATACTTTACATCGCTGACGTCCGTTCTTATCATTTCCGTCTCGCAATCCTCACATATGAATTCCGATATAATCATGATGCCTTGTTCTTTTGCTTGACCGCAAATGATACAGGAAGGAGCTGGAGCTAAATCGTTTTGCAGCGCATCGCCCATGTCGATTCACCTCTATTCTTCTTTTCTACCAGTATGTCCGTATATGCTCTGCTATAAACGTCCTAAACTATTTTTATGTAAATAGGGCTTATCCGGTGCATTGACGCTTATGTTTTTTTCGGCCTTGTCCGATATATGTATTGTACTGCAAGTCACTTTGGAACGAAAAGGTGAGGTTAGATCGCTTGAAACCGTTGAATGACAAATCTCTTTCCAAAAATTCTACCATTTACAACTATCGCCTGCTTAAAAGAGTATATCATAATCCGGTCATCGTTTGGATCATTTGGGCGTTACCGGGTTGCTTGCTCATTCTCGATCTGCTGCTGGGCTACTCGGTGCTGCCGCTTCTGCTCGGCATGGCGGCATTACCGATCGTTCACTCCTTGTTTATTCGTTTGCTCTATAAAATGAAGGAAGGCCGGGCACCGCGAGACTGGCTTTGGTCTTTGGACCAACCATGGCTCGGAGTTATACCGGGAAGCTACATCTCGTTCTCCAAACTTTTCAGCATACATCTGCAATTGTTTTGGATGACACTGGTTATTATGTGCTGCTTTTATCCCTGGACCTCTTCTAATGTATTATCGCACATCATTTTTGTTCATCTGTGGATCATGGTACCGCGGTTTGTCATATTTTATCGCATGCGCCAATACATATCGGAAGGCTACATTCGATTGAATAAAAAAGAAACGTCCTGCTATGAGCAATAGCGGGACGTTCTCCGTTCCACAGTCACAAAAAAGCCTCACTGGATTTCTCCAATGAGGCTCTTCTTGTTGCTTGGCGACGTTCTACTCTCCCAGGACCCTGCGGTCCAAGTACCATCGACGCTGGAAGGCTTAACGTTCGTGTTCGGGATGGGTACGCGTGG
>NZ_CAJVCE010000028.1 GCF_910594985.1 Paenibacillus allorhizosphaerae | reverse complement strand
ATATAAAACAATCGTTAGATCCCCAAAATCCTTATTATGAGAACAGTAAGCGTTTATTAGAAAATATAGAAGTATACTTACATTAAACAATAATTATCGGCACTATTTATGATCAATTCTTAACACACTTAGTTTTCTAATTAAAATTTACGGGGACAAACATTATGAAGTATTGGCAAAGTGAAGGAACAGGACGAGATTTTGAAAATAAACTAAAGAGTTGCGGAGAAAATGTTATTATTGAGGATGGGGTTAGAATATTTCATCCTGAAAGAGTGTCTATAGGTAACAATGTATACATAGGGCACGATACCATTTTAAAAGGTTATTACAAACACGACCTTATTATTGAAGATAATACATGGATCGGGCAAATGTGCTTTATTCATGGTGCTGGCGGGGTAAAGATAGGGAAAAATGTCGGAATCGGGCCAGGTGTAAAAATACATGCTGCTTCCCATATAGAAAGTACCGAAACTATATTGTTTAGCCCCTTAGAATTCAAGGAAATAATTATAAGTGATGGGTGCAATATTGGTATAGGGGCAGTAATTTTGCCAGGTGTACGGGTGGGGGAAAATGTTAAGATTGGAGCTAATGCAGTTGTTAATAGGTCCATTCCGGATAACGTCACAGCTGTGGGGGTTCCTGCTAAGGTTATTAAGAAAAGAGATTGATATGGATAAGTTTGATAATATCTTTTTTACTGGTTATTCGGGCTTTTTAGGCCAGGATATCCTAAAATACTTGATGCTAAAGCAGAGTATCAATAACAAAATTACTCTAATGGGTAGAAATTGTATTGGTACCTATAATAGATGGATACATTTAGACTTTATGCAGGAGTTACCTTCCATTCCAAGTATGGAAGGGGAGAATATCTTGATTCATTATTCAGCGCTTTTGCCGAATAACAACAATCAAGAGTATACTCTTTTCATGGAGAATGAAAAGAGATTTCTAGAAAAGTGCTATGATAGTGGTATTACAGATATAGTATACGCTTCTACTGGTGGAGTATATGGTTTTTCATTGAGAAGCAATTGCGAAGAAAGCTCTGTTAATCCTTCAGAGATCTACTCGAAGTATAAAAGAGATATTGAAAAACTAATAATTAACTTGTGGCCGAATAATCACCTAATACTTCGCTATTTTTTTCCGTTTGGTGAAGGTCAGAAGAGACCTAGATTATTCCCCAACATAATAAATAAAATATTGGTTAATGACGAGATAGAGATAAACGGGGAGCGATCTGGGCTTAGATTTAATCCGGTTTATATTAACGATGCAACAGAAGCGGTTTACCGATTAATAATGGCTGGTAATAAAGGGACTTATAACATAGCGGGTAGAGAGGAAATATCTTTAATTGAGTTAGTGGAAAAACTCTCTAATCTATTAAATAGAAATCCTCGAATCTTTTTTTCAAATCAAGAAGATATGGCACTAGTGGGATCCATTGATAAAACCCTAAGTGTCAATAATATGCTGTTTAGTACACCGTTTGATGAAGCGCTCATAAAAACAGTGTCAAACCGAAGCGTTTGAATGTAATGTAAATAAATTACTCGAACTAGACTTTATACAAGTTTCTTTTGAGTAACTTAATTAAAACTAAAGGGGCTGTCCCAAAAGCCATGAATAAAGGCAAAGGGATTAGCCCTTGTTCTTGTTTCTGTAAAACAAAAAGAAACCAATCCTTGGTAAATGGGAGTCGAGCAACCATTAAAAAAGGAGGGTTTCTTTTGTACACTCAAGATACCATGGACCAACTCAGTAGCACCAGTGAGAAACTGGAGTCCCAGTAAAGCAATTAGAAGAGAAACTTAAGCAAACACCCAAAGACAGCTTTTGAAGAGCGCCGTGTGACAACTCTGCAAGGCCCTGCTCCCACGGCTTCAAAACATACGATTTAGCAGAAATAAATTCTAGGTGACCGTAACAGTAACAGCTTCTGCATCTAGCACTACTTTGCCATTTTCACTGTAAATGGCGAAGTGCCAAAGAAGTCTGCTGTTTTTAATATCCCCTCCTCTAAATCTACTTTTGCCTCGAACCCTAACAATTCTAGTGCCTTTGCAGTACTTGGAATTCTTAATTCTATATCAGCAGAAAGCTTTGGTATAAACTTAATTTTCGATCTGGAGTTCAATACACGAATAACAGTGTTGGCTAATCCATATATCGTTGTAACCGTTCTTGAATTACCTATATTGAATGATTCCCCCACAGCGTTAGGTGAAGCTAGACAATGAATCACTCCGTCTACCATATCATTCACATAACACCATGCTCTGATTTGTGTTCCGTCACCATGGATGGTAATGTCCTCATTTTTTAATGCTTGTATAATAAATGTCTTTAAAGCACCCTCCCCAATTTGACCTGGACCATAAACATTGAATGGACGTACGGTCACCGTGGGCAATCCCTTTTCTTTAAAGTAAGCATACGCTAAATGTTCTTCAGCTAGCTTACTAACAGCATAGGTCCATCTAGCTTCGCCGACAGCCCCTAATACTGCTGGGCTCGTTTCGTTGGACTGAAAAGCGATTTGCCCAAATACTTCGCTTGTGCTGAAGCAAACCACGCGTTTGCAATTATATAATTCACTGGCAGCCTCTAATAAATTAGCTGATCCGACCATATTCACTTGCATAGTTGTAATGGGGCTTTTGACCACGGTGTCAATTCCTGCTATGCCGGCACAATGAATGACATAGGTTGCACCCCGTATACTTTCTTTCAAATGAGGCAAATCCAATATGTTTCCTTCAATAAGTATAAGATTACGATGATTATAAAAAGGCTTATCCTTGATAGAGTTACGGGAAAAATTATCATAAATGATTACTTTATTGTTGTTTACTAATAATCCTGCCAGTGTCGATCCTATGAAACCTGCTCCACCTGTAATAAAAATGGTTTCATTAGTTATGTTATCTGCAATATGCTTCATTATGAACAACCTTTCCCTTAGGAGTACCATCAAGTTAATTATTGGTTACTTAGTATAGTATATCGGCAAATTCCATGTTTTTTTGTAGACAAAGGTAGTAGAATTATCCCCGTAAAAAATTAACAATCTAATTCTTATTCCAATGTACAAGTAGGTGGTTCCTTTCATATAACTCTAAACTATAATCACTCATTAACCGATACTAATGATATAAATCATCCAAAGAAAGCGATCTGATAACATGAGCTTAATTGACAAAATTCAATCTAAACATGCTAAAATCGGTGTCATCGGGCTCGGTTATGTCGGGCTGCCTTTAGCGGTAGAGAAAGCTAAGGTAGGGTTTCATGTTATCGGTTTTGATATTCAGCAAAAACGTGTTGATCTCGTGAACCAGGGGATTAATTATATCGGCGACGTGGTAGAAGATGAACTGCGAACGCTTGTACAAGAGAAGCGGATTCAGGCTACAACAGATTATAGCTTGATGGCAGATGTGGACGTGGTTGCTATATGCGTGCCGACGCCCCTAGACGATTACCAACAGCCGGATATAAGCTATGTCAAGACATCCGCCGAATCGATTGCGCTACAATTACGTCCAGGGATGTTGGTAGTGCTCGAGAGTACAACCTATCCGGGGACGACGGAGGAAGTTGTTAAGCCGATCTTGGAAAGCACTGGCCTTGTATGCGGCCAAGACTTTCATCTGGCGTATTCTCCTGAGCGTGTGGACCCGGGAAATAAGCACTTTAATACGAAAAATACGCCGAAGGTAGTCGGAGGCATTACAGCGGGTTGTACTGAAGTTGCAGCTGCGTTATACGAGCAGGTGTTGGAAGGGAAAGTCCATACAGTGTCTAGCCCTGCTGTGGCCGAGATGGAAAAAATACTTGAAAATACGTTTCGTAATATCAATATCGCGCTTGCTAATGAAATGGCGATTTTATGTGACCGTATGGGGATCGATGTATGGGAAGTCATTGACGCGGCGAAAACGAAGCCCTATGGATTTATGGCCTTTTATCCGGGGCCCGGGTTGGGCGGGCACTGTATACCTGTGGATCCGTGGTATTTGACGTGGAAGGCTAGGGAATATAACTACCATACTAGACTCATCGAAATTGCAGGTGAAATCAATAACAGTATGCCGGAATTCGTTGTAGAGAGAATTGGGCATATGTTGAATGAAGAAGCCAAGCCGATTAAACATTCCAAGGTACTGCTGCTCGGCGTCGCTTACAAAAAGGATATTGACGATTACCGCGAATCGCCGATATTGGACATTATGGAGATTCTGGAGAGAAAAGGCGCCTGTGTCCGATTCAGCGATCCACATATCCCGGGCTTTTCGTACCGCGGCAAAAGGTTTGAAGGGATATCCTTAACGGATGAAGCGATATCCGCGGCGGACATTGTCGTGATTACGACGGATCATTCAAGTTTTGATTACGAAATGATCGGGCAAAATGCCAAGCTTATCTTTGACACAAGAAATGCAATGAAAGATGTACCTGTGAGCAACAAACTCTATCGATTATAGAAGGTGTATTATGAAAAAAGTAGCGGTTGTCGGAGCCGGACATTGGGGGAAAAACTTAGTTCGAACCTTTTATGAATTAGGAGCTCTCGGCGCAGTAGTAGAGGCAAGTGAGACGCTTCGGGAGATCGTAAAGCAGCAGTATCCGAATGTCCCTGTGTTTGACTCGGTTGACGTCGTTAAAGAGAGTCATTCCATTGACGGTATCGTGATCGCAACGCCTGCTTTCACGCATTATGACCTTGCTAAACAGTGCTTACTTTCGGGCAAAGATGTTTTTATCGAAAAACCGATGACGCTTTCCGGTAAAGACGGAGAGGAGCTCGTAAACACGGCTCGAGAAAATCAACGGATTTTAATGGTGGGTCACCTTCTTATGTATCAACCGGCCATTCAGGAGATGAAACGAGTCATAGATGCCGGAGGAATCGGACGAGTTGTCACGTTGCATCAACAACGGTTGAAGCTGGGGATCGTTCGTTCCGTCGAGAATGTATTATGGAGCTTCGGTGTTCATGATCTGGCCGTTTTCTTATATCTCGTTGGCGAAGAGCCTGTCGATATGAATTGTACGGGGCAAAATATTATACAACCTTCTATCGAAGATGACGTTTACTTGCATTTGACGTTTCCGAATGGCGTAAAGGCGCATTTGCATACTTCCTGGTTATATCCGGAGGTGGTACGCAAGCTGACCATTATCGGTACGGAAGGCATGCTTGTCTATGATGAGCTAGCCCAGTCGGTTGCGCTTCACAAGAAAGGTGTCCGTAAGGATCTGTCTATCTGGGGTGATGGAAGCGAAATTATCTTTCAAGGGGAAAATCAACCTTTGAAAATAGAGTGTGAGCATTTCCTTCACTGCATGGAGACCAGAACAACGCCTATGTCCGATGGGGCAAATGGTGTGGCGGTTTTGAAAATTTTAGAGCGTGCGTCTAATAAAGAGGGAGTATAACATGTCCGACATATATATACATGAATCATCCTATATAGATGAAGGCTCGCAGATCGGAAAGGGAACGAAAATTTGGCATTTTTCTCACGTCATGCCCGGAGCAAAAATTGGGGAGCGCTGCAATCTTGGGCAAAACGTATTTATTGCGAATGGTGTGGTTATCGGAAATAATGTAAAAATCCAGAACAACGTGTCTGTGTATGAAGGCGTTGTGCTGGAAGACGATGTGTTTTGCGGTCCAAGCATGGTATTTACGAATGTGAAAACCCCTCGTTCGGCTTTTCCTAGAAATACAAGTGACGATTATAACATAACAAGGGTAAAAAAAGGGGCGTCCATTGGAGCAAACGCGACGATTGTCTGCGGCGTAACGATTGGGGAGTGTGCCATGGTTGCCGCGGGCGCCGTCGTTACAAAAGATGTCCCCGCCTATGCGTTGTTTGCCGGAGTACCGGCAAAGCAGATGGGCTGGGTTTGTGCTTGCGGTGAAGTATTAAAGATCGCTGAAGCTCACTCCAGCTGCCCTCGGTGTGATCGCCAGTATGATTTGCAGAACGGACATCTACAAGAGCGAGTTGGAAAAGGAGTCAGTCAGACATGATTAACATTCCGATCTTTGATGCTTCGGCAGAAGTAGTAAGCATTCATGAAGAAGTACTGGAATCGATAAAGGATGTATTATTTTCCGGTCAATTCATCTTAGGTCCGAACGTGAACAAGTTGGAACAAGAGTTGGCCGCTTATTTAGGGGTAAAGTATGCATATGGCGTCAATTCCGGTACGGACGCGCTTGTCATTGGGCTGCGTGCAGCAGGAATCGGCAGCGGAGACAAAGTCATTACGACGCCGTTCACGTTTTTCGCTACGTCTGAAGCTATTCATCAGGTAGGGGCGGAGCCTATCTTTGTCGATATTGATCCGAAGACGTTTAATATGGACGTTAACAAGCTTGAAGAAGTGATTACTCCGGATACGAAGGCCATTCTGCCCGTTCATTTGTTTGGTCAAGCGTGCGATATGGATCCATTGCTGGTACTCGCCCAAAAGCATAACCTTAAAATCATCGAGGATGTAGCTCAAGGCTTTGGAGGAGAATATAAAGGAAAAAAATTAGGAAGTATCGGCGATGTGGGCTGTTTTTCTTTCTTCCCGACGAAGAATCTCGGTGCATATGGCGATGGTGGATTAATTACAACCAATGACGAAGAAACAGCTAGACTTATACGGATGCTGCGAGCGCATGGTTCGGAGAAAAAATACCACAATGAAATGTTTGGTTACAATTCACGCTTGGATGAACTGCATGCTTCTATATTACGAGTGAAATTGCCTAAGGTGGATGACTGGAACCAAAAAAGAAGGGACATTGCTGCGCGGTATCATACAGAATTTGCGGGGATCAATGGAATTAGTTTGCCGAGTGAACAAGATGGAACCTCACACGTTTTTCATCAATATACGATCCGTGTATTAGAGGGTAAACGTGATTCGTTAAAGCAGTACTTAGCAGACAAAGGAATCGGATCTATGGTTTATTATCCGGTTCCGCTGCATAAACTGCCTGTTTATCAAGGTTCAAACTGGACCTTTGAATTTGCTGAGAAAGCAGCAGAGGAAGTGCTCAGTCTTCCCATGTGGCCATTGATGCCGGAAAAGGTTCAAGCAGAGGTCGTTAAGGCAATTCAAGAGTATTTTGTATAATTTTAGATGAAAGAATGGGATTCCGGCAGTGGCTGGAGTCTCTTCTTTTTAATTGGTTACCGATGAAAATATTGGAATTCCATTAAATATTCCTAACAGAACAGCCTGGAAATTCCGATATATAGGGTAACAAATCGTGATGGAGGATTTCTTGAATGGATTTTTCTTCGATAGGAGCCAACCCGTTTTCTTCATATGAGCGCCAAGGAAGCGACGAGTCCGTAAGAAAAGCCCAAGGAGATCAAGCTATAGACCCGGGATTCAATAATAGTTCCATTCTCCAATCGGTTCAATCGGCGGACCAAATCAAACAGCTACAACTGCAAGGAGAGAAGATTGGCATTAGTGAAGAGCAGCTGATTAAAGCCATTGAAAAAGCCGTTAAGGCTGTGCAAGGACCGGCGACCCAACTGGAATTCTCTTTCCACAAACCAACGAAGCAAATTATGGTCAAGGTGTTGGAAAAGGATACGGGGAAATTGATTCGTGAGGTGCCTCCGGAGAAAACGTTAGATTTTATCGCAAGCATTTGGAAGCAGGCCGGCATATTTGTCGATGAGAAAAGGTAGTTTATACCGCAAATAGACAGGGGGTATTATGTTTGGTTCAACGGATAACAGGTATGGCTTCAGGCATGGATATTGATAGTCTAGTCAAAGCGATGCTCACAGGACAGCAGTCAAAAGTAGACAAATTAACGCAAAAAAAGCAAACGGTAGAATGGCAGCGCCAAGCATACCTGGATATGAATACGAAGATTAATGATTTCCGCAATAACAAGGTTTATAATTTTAAGCTTGAAGGCACGCTTGCCGCTTCGAAAGTAGGGATCTCGGGAAATCAGGATGCCGTTAGCGCTAAAGCGACGGGGGATGCCGTAGCGGGGAACTTGGTTGTGAAGGTGAAAAGTCTGGCGACTGCAGCGAGCATGAATAGTTCAAGTGATGTAACGGTTGATCCAACGAAGTCATTAGCTTCCCAATTTAGTAGCTTTGGATCGGCTACCACAGGTTCCATTAAGATTAACGGAAAAGAAGTTACTTTTGACCCCACGAAGGATTCATTAAATACAGTCATAAGTAAGATTAATAAAGAAACGAACGTAACTGCTTTCTTTGATGGGAAGAAGCTATCCCTCATGTCCAAACAAACGGGACTTGTTAATGGAACAGGAACTGGGGATAAGATTGTTGTAGAAAGCGGTACCTTGGCAACGGAATTAAAGCTGGATGGGACTAGTTTTAAAGCGGCAGCCAATGCCGAAGTTTATATTAATGACTTGCTTACTTCCCAACAAAGTAATTCTTTCAGGATTAACGGAGTGGATATTACTTTAAAAACAGTTAGTCCGTCTACTGATCCTGCACGCCCGGATAATCCCAGTGTCTATACTGCATCGACTATTACCATCTCCCGAGATACAGACAAGATTATGGAGTCTATCAAGAGCTTCATAACGGACTATAACGATATGCTCAAAACGCTTCAGGATAAAGCGGATGAAAGCCGTTATCGGGATTTCGCGCCTTTGACTTCTGAGCAGAAAGAAGCGATGAAAGAGAAGGAGATCGAGCAGTGGGAAGAGAAGGCCATGAGCGGCTTGCTCAAAAACGATTCGGTCTTATCAACGTTAATAAGCGATATGAGACTGGCTGTCACCTCAAAAGTGGATAACGGCTCAAAGTATAATACGCTTTCGGCAATAGGCATTACAAGCTCGAGTTATTATGATAACGGAAAATTGAATGTGTCGGACGAAAAAAAATTAAAAAAAGCATTAGAGGAAGATCCGCAAGCGGTTCTTGACTTGTTCACAGCCAACGGAACTGGAAAAACCGATCGGTCGGATATGGGCATTGCAGAGCGAATATACGCGGATGCGCAAAAAGCGATGGATCAAATCAAGAAAAAGACCGGATACTCCTCCATTCTTTTGGACGAAACGGTTCTGGGCAAACAAATGCAGCTTTTATCGAAGCAGATTACGGCAGGCACCAGCCGTTTATCTGATCTGGAAACCCGTTACTATAAACAGTTTTCGGCCATGGAGAAGGCGATCCAGCAATATAACCAACAGTCGACGAGCCTGGCGGGATATTTCAGTTAAGTACGTATAGAAAACGATCCATTGGAGGAATAGGGTATGCAACAACTGCAGCGTAACAAATACTTGGAGAATTCCGTTCAAACCGCTACTCCAGCCCAACTTTTGATTATGCTTTACGATGGGGCGATTCGTTTTTGTAAACAAGCCATCGCTGCGATCAAGCAAAACAATTATGAGGAAGCTCATATCAATTTAACAAAGACACAGGACATCATCTCCGAATTCGTTATTACACTGGATAGAAATTCATCCATCGCCGAATCTTTATTGAGACTGTACGAGTACTTTAATTTCCGCTTAATTGAAGCCAATATCCAAAAGAAAGCAGAGTCGGCCGAGGAAGTATTAGGCTACCTGATTGAATTGAAGGAGACTTGGATGCAAGCGGTGAAGGCAGGACAAAGCGGAAATGCAAAGCTTGGATGATCTCATCAGCCGCTTGGAGTTCCTTACAGGGGAAATTATGGAGCGGTTGTCCGTGGCGGCAATGGAGGATGTCGAGGAATTTGTTTTGCAGCGGGATGCCTTGATCGAGCAAATTGTATCGGTGCGCCGAACGCCTGAGGAAAGAGCCTCCTTCAAAGATCGGGTGGAAGTGACACTTCGATGGGATGACCTGATCGTAGGCAGAATGAATAAACTAAAAGAGGAAGCTCAAGACGGGCTAAAAAAAATGAGCTTAGGTAAGGTGCAAAGAGGGGCTTACGAAATAGATTATACCCCCGACAGCGTATTTTTCGACCGAAAAAAGTAACCTGCAGAATTAGACTCTTGTTTCGAACAGGGGTCTATTTGTTATTTACAAGCCTGTGGACAATGTGCATAACTCTGTTGATAACTTTGCGGAAAATGTCGGAAAACCGCGATATGACGGGCTTTTTGGCTGTGAATGAATTGTTCACCGGATGTTAATACGCGAATTTTCGAAATATTTTGCTAACAGCGTTGGTATTGATTGACATGGGCGTTCGGACAGTGATATAGTCAATTTGTGAGCAAGAGCTTGCAGTTATTTGATAACGAAGGGAATGTTTTACATGCAAGGTAAAGTAAAATGGTTTAACGCAGAAAAAGGTTACGGTTTCATCGAGCGCGAAGACGGGGGCGACGTATTCGTACACTTCTCCGCAATCCAGACAGACGGTTTCAAAACCCTTGAAGAAGGACAATCTGTTGAGTTCGATATCGTAGAGGGCGCACGCGGACCACAAGCAGCTAACGTAATCAAGTTGTAATCATCCGGCCTGTCGGCCGAATTATAGATGGTTAACGGTTTGAAGCTTAGCAGCGGCGACAAACAACACTCTGGAGCAATCCAGGGTGTTTTTTTTGTGCTTCAACTTGTCAATAATTTACGCGGCAATGTAAAGTTTTTTTGAAGGCGGAGGGAGAATATAGTATAATGTAGGTATGAAAGGAGGAGTTATACATGAAATTCAACATTCGCGGTGAAAACATCGAAGTAACTGAGGCGTTGAGAGACCATGTTGAGAAAAAGCTGAGTAAGCTCGAAAGGTACTTTGAAGCTCCCCCTCTATCTGAAGTTAGCGTTACTTTAAGTGTTGCCAAAGGTTTTCAAACGATCGAGGTGACCATTCCGCTCCCAGGTTTCATGCTCAGGGCGGAAGAACGGCATACGGACATGTATGCTTCCGTCGACCTCGTGGTGGACAAGTTGGAAAGACAAATTCGCAAAGCCAAGACGAAAGCCAACCGGAAAATTCGCCAAGAAGGCGGCATCAAAGATTTGTTCCGGGTAGAATCGGGCATGAGCTACATCCAGGATGAAGAGGAAGACTATGAATTGGTGCGGACGAAGCAATTTACGCTGAAGCCGATGGATGTAGACGAAGCGATCTTACAGATGAATATGGTTGGACATAATTTCTTTGTTTTTGCTAATTCCGATACATCGCAAGTGAATGTGGTCTATAAGCGCAACGACGGGAAGTATGGATTGATCGAACCGGCCCGTTAATTCAAAGGCTTCGAAAGGAATCTTAGTGGAATGACAACGAGCTTGTCCGGAACTGGCAGCGGGGTTGCGTCGTAAGTCTCGATGGAGACGGGCGATGTCCGCTTGCCGGGGGTCGGGCAGGCTCTTTTTAGTATATAAGGGAATTGCAGTGGTTTGTTGCGGTGCGTGTCGCAAACTGCTACAATTTAGGCTATGGATTACTGTTCGATAAAGGAAGGGGATTAGCAGCATGCTAGGACTCGTGAAAAAAATATTTGGCGACTCGAATGAGCGCGAATTAAAGCGCATGTGGAAAGCAGTAGAATATATCAATTCGTTGGAGCCTTCGATCGAGGCGCTTTCCGACGACGAGCTTCGCAATAAAACGGTCGAGTTCCGCGAGCGTCTGGAGAAGGGCGAGGATTTGGATGACCTGCTGCCGGAAGCTTTTGCCGTCGTGCGGGAGGCGTCCAAGCGCGTGCTCGGCAAGCGTCATTACGACGTGCAGCTGATCGGCGGTATGGTGCTGCATGAAGGCCGGATCGCGGAAATGCGTACAGGTGAAGGGAAGACGCTCGTCGGCACCCTGCCGGTTTATTTGAATGCGCTGCTGGGCAAAGGCGTGCATGTCGTTACGGTCAACGATTACTTGGCGCAACGCGATAGCGGCGAAATGGGAAAGATCTATGACTTCCTTGGCATGACGGTCGGAGTGAACCTGCCGAATATGGCGCATGAGGAGAAGCAGCACGCTTACACCTGTGACATAACGTATGGGACGAACAACGAGTTCGGCTTCGATTATTTGCGTGACAATATGGTTGTATATAAGGAGCAAATGGTACAGCGGCCGCTTTATTACGCGGTCATTGACGAAGTCGATTCCATTCTGGTCGACGAGGCGCGGACGCCGCTCATTATTTCCGGACAAGCTGCCAAATCTACGGATTTGTACTATATGGCTGATCATTTTGTGAGCAATTTGAAAGAAGAAGAAGACTATACGATCGATGTAAAGCTCCGCTCGGTCGCTCTGACCGAAGTGGGCGTGGAGAAAGCCGAGAAAGCGTTCGGCATCGAGAACTTGTTCGATCACGAGCATGTGACATTGAACCATCACGTCCAACAGGCGCTCAAAGCGCATGTCATCATGCGCCGCGATGTGGATTACGTCGTTCAGGAAGAAGAGATCGTGATCGTCGACGAATTCACCGGCCGGTTAATGACGGGCCGCCGCTACAGCGAAGGTTTGCATCAGGCGATCGAGGCGAAAGAGAAAATCAAAGTTCAGAACGAATCGATGACTTTGGCGACGATCACGCTGCAAAACTACTTCCGGATGTACCGCAAGCTGTCGGGGATGACCGGTACGGCGAAGACGGAAGAGGAAGAGTTGAAGAAAATTTACGGACTTGAGGTTATCGTCGTTCCGACGAACAGACCGATGGTTCGTAAAGATATGCCGGACGTCGTCTATAAGTCGATCGGAAGCAAGTTCCGGGCCGTTGTGGACGAAATTGTGGAACGCCACAAGAACAACCAGCCTGTGCTGGTTGGTACGATTTCGATCGAAAACTCGGAGCGGCTGTCCGAGATGCTGAAGAAAAAAGGCGTCAAGCACCAGGTGCTGAATGCGAAGTACCATGCGGAGGAAGCGGAAATCGTATCGCGCGCTGGGCAGCCGGGTACGGTCACGATTGCGACCAACATGGCCGGCCGCGGTACGGACATTATGCTGGGTACGGGTGTCGCCGAAGTCGGCGGCTTGCATATTATAGGTACGGAGCGGCATGAGAGCCGCCGGATCGACAACCAGCTCCGCGGGCGCGCCGGACGTCAGGGCGACCCGGGATCGTCGCAATTTTATTTGTCGCTTGAGGATGAACTGATGCGTCGTTTCGGTGCCGAGAACATCATGGGCATGATGGACCGGCTTGGATTTGAAGAAGACCAGCCGATCGAGAGCAAGTTGATCACGAAGGCGATCGAGTCCGCTCAGAAACGAGTGGAAGGGAACAACTTCGACGTGCGGAAGATCGTATTGCAATACGACGACGTGATGAACCAGCAGCGTGAAATTATTTACAAGCAGCGCCGCGAGGTGATAGAATCCGAGAACATTCGCGATATTGTGCTCGGCATGATTATGCCTGTCGTAGACCGCATGGTGGAAGCGCATTGTCCGGCGGATCTGGTTCCCGAGGAGTGGGATTTGCAGGCGATCGTAGACTACGCGAACGGCACGTTCCTTCATGAAGGGCAGCTGAACAAAGATGAGCTCTGGGGCAAGGAAAAAGACGAGATCATCGAATATATTAAAGACCTCATGAGACGCATTTACGAAGAACGGGAGCAGCAAATCGGGGAAGAATTCATGCGTGAATTCGAGAAAGTGGTTGTGCTGCGCGCGGTAGACAGCAAATGGATGGATCATATTGACGCGATGGATCAATTGCGTTCGGGTATCCATCTTCGCGCCTACGGCGGAACCGATCCGCTTCGAGAATACCAGTTCGAGGGCTACGAAATGTTCCAGGAGATGGTGCAAAGCATCCAGGAGGAAGTGGCCACATACATCATGAAAGCCCATGTGGAAACGAACCTCGTCCGCGAAGCCGTAGTGGAAGAGCACGAGATGGCTACAAACGGAGAGCCGGCGCCAAAACGGCCTGTCGTCAATAACGATGTCATCGGACGGAACGACTTATGCCCTTGCGGCAGCGGCAAAAAATATAAGCAGTGCCACGGAGTATAAGCTAGAGAAAGCGGGAGGTCGGGGTCTATACTCCGGTCTCCTTTTTTAAGAAAAATAACGAAAAAACTTTCGGGTAGAGGTGTTGCGTCATGTTAGAACCAGAGGTAAAGCGGGATTTGCAAGAAACGGCCAAGCGATTGGCTGAGCTCAGGGGGTCTCTTTGACTTAGATCTGAAGCTGGAGAAAATCGCCGATTACGAGGAGAAGATGTCGGCTCCGGATTTTTGGGACGATAATGAGAAAGCGCAGAAGCTGATTGCCGAGATGAACGGGATTAAAGGCAGCGTCGATCAATTTCAGGCGCTTGCCGCGGAGTATGAAGATCTTGCGGTGCTTGCCGAGCTTGCGCAAGAGGAGCAGGACGATAGTATGTCCGCCGATATTACGGCAGGCATAACGGCCATTATCAAAAAGCTCGAGGACTTCGAGCTGCAACTGCTGCTCAGCCAGCCGTATGACCGGCTGAATGCGATTCTCGAGCTGCATCCGGGCGCCGGCGGCACCGAGTCGCAGGACTGGGCGGAGATGCTGCTCCGGATGTACCGCCGCTGGGCGGAGAAGCGGGATTTCAAGGTCGAAGTGCTCGATTATTTACCGGGCGACGAGGCCGGCGTGAAGAGCGTGACGCTGCTGATCAAAGGCTATAACGCATACGGGTATTTGAAGGCGGAGAAAGGCGTTCACCGGCTTGTGCGCATTTCGCCGTTCGACGCTTCGGGAAGGCGGCATACGTCGTTCGTATCATGCGATGTAATGCCGGAGATCGACGATGACGTGGAGATCGATATCCGTACCGAAGATCTGAAGGTCGACACATACCGGTCCAGCGGCGCGGGCGGACAGCACATCAATACGACGGATTCGGCGGTGCGGATTACCCATATGCCGTCCGGGGTTGTCGTGAGCTGCCAGACGGAGCGTTCGCAGATCAAAAACCGCGAGCGCGCCATGAAAATGCTTCGTTCCAAGCTGTACGAGAAAAAAATCGAGGAGCAGCAAAAGCATTTGGCCGAAATTCGCGGCGAAGTATCGGATATTGCCTGGGGCAGCCAAATTCGCTCCTACGTATTCCATCCGTACAGCATGGTCAAGGATCATCGAACGTCCGAGGAAACCGGAAATATCGGCGCGGTCATGGACGGCGACTTGGATGCGTTCATCGACGCCTACTTGCGCCAGCAAATCAATAAACCGGAAAAAGAAGCGTAACCGGACATAAAACAATAAGCACCAGTTCATCCTACACTTAAGATAGAAGCCTCTGAGGAAGGGGCCGGGTGTAGGATTTTTTGCGTTCAGGGGAGGGTGGGAAATTGAATTCGGCAGAAGATAGAGAGGACGAAGGCAAAGTAGCTCCGGGGGAGAGCGGTTTGGCGCCGCGGAGCCGGAAAAAAACCGATACAATTGCCGCGGACAGCTTACGCGGACGAAGACGGAAGGGCCGAACGACGCGGGAAAGTCTGTGGGGACGCAGGTTATGGGAATACTTGCTGCTTATGAGCGGTTCTCTGATCATCGCGCTCAGCTTCAACTTGTTTCTGAGTCCGAATCAGGTGGCTTCCGGCGGCGTTACCGGGATCAGCATTATTGTGAACGCATTAACCGGGATCGAGCCCGCCCTTACGCAATGGGCGCTGAATATCCCGCTATTTATCGTCGGCGCTTGGCTGCTGGGAGGGCAATTTGGCGTGAAGACCGCGATCGGCTCCCTCATATTGCCGTTGATGATCTTGCTGACACGGGGGGTCCCCGCTTTGACGGACAACATCCTGCTGGCGAGTATTTATGGCGGCATGCTGGTCGGTCTCGGCTTGGGACTTGTTTTTCGCGGGAGAGGCTCCACGGGGGGGCTCGATTTGGCTGCGCAAATCATTCATCGGTATACAGGAATAGCTCTCGGACTCTGCGTGGCGATGCTGGACGGTGCCGTTATCGTAACGGCCGGTTTCGTATTGTCCCCGGAGAAAGCGCTGTACGCCTTAATCGGGCTATTCGTCACAAGCAAAACAATTAACGTCGTGCAGATCGGTTTCAGCTTTTCGAAGGTGGCTTTCATCATCTCAAGGGAGCCCGAACCGATTCGCGAGGCCATCTTGTTTGAGCTGGATCGCGGGCTGACGAAGCTGCAGGCGATCGGCGGCTATACGGGGGAAGAACGGACCGTGCTGATGGTCGTAGTGGGGCAGACGGAGGTCAGCCGGTTGAAGGAACTCGTGCGGCGAATCGACCCGAAAGCTTTTGTCATTTTGAGCGACACGAATGAAGTGCTGGGCGAAGGGTTTAATAAATCGGGATCGGGCTTGACTCCTTAGCATATAGTGTAGCGATATGGCAAAAATTTCAGTGCAAAAGCGGTCCGCCGGGGATTGAATTCTCTTACTAAATTCGATACGATTTCAGTCAGGCGGACATTGCTTGCTGGGGAGACGAAACGGGATGAAGAACCGATGGTGGATGATGCTTATCGCCGGCTTGGCGGCCGTGGGGTTAAGCAGTTTGGGGACCGTATACGGCATGACGGCGCGGGACAGCGACGGGAGCTTCCTGCTGCGCAACCCGTTGAACCGGAACGTGGACGTAGTAATTATCGGCACCGAGCTGGAGGGGATGCACCTTGCCCGAAGAGCCAAGCAAGAAGGACTTGGTGTGCTGATTCTGGAGCCGAAACAGCGGCTTGGGGGTCAATTGATCCAGGGGGAAATGCAATATCTGGACGGGGTTTACAACGAAAAAGGGGAGTCGATCGTACAAGGCGGGATGAAGGAGTTGTTCGAGCAATATGAAGCGGGGAATATCCGAAAAAAAACCCAATTCGCCTCCTATTTTCACAGGCTCATTCACGGAATCCCAATCGAGAAAGGGATCGCGCTCGATGGTGTCGCCGAGACGGACGGAACCGTTAGATCCATTCGGTATACGAAGGACGGGAAAAGTCATGAAGTACACCCGACCTACGTTGTAGACAATTCGGACGATGCGGCGCTTTTACGCAAACTATTTTTGGAACCGCTTCCAGGATTGGGGGCGTTATACCGTGGGGAGCGCAAGGTAGGAGACTCCGCTGCAGCGGCACCACAGCCTGAATTCATGAGCGCGACGTATATGATGCGGTTCAAAAATGTCGATTGGCAGCGACTGTACAGCCATTTCTGGAAACTGGATAAAATGGAGCGGGCAAGCTTGTACGGGCCGGACACCTATGTAGATGGGAACATTGCGTACGGATTTCCGCCTATCGTAGGCCGGTACCGTTTGAGCAACCCGCAAATGCTTAACTTGCGAGGGCTGAATATCGTCAATCAAGGGGACGGAGAGGTTTTGATCAACGCGCTTCAAGTATATGGGGTCGACCCAAGTAAACCGGAGACGATAGAGCGCGGGAAGCAGGCGGCGCGGGACGAAATGCCGGGCATTCTGGAGCACCTGCGACAGCATTTGACCGGCTTTGAGCGTGCGGAGCTGAACGGGGAAGCTCAAGAGCTGTACATCCGGGAGTTTTATCATTACCCGGCGGCTTATGTGCTTCAAGCTACCGATCTGATGAGCGGTCGAATGTTTTGGGACAATGTGAGCATCGGCGGGTATTTTATGGATATTCAGGGATCGCCGTCCAATCGGGAAGGACTAGCCGTCGGCAAACCGGATCAATACGGCATGCCGCTTCGCAGCTACCTTGCGAAAGGTTACAATAACGTCGTTATGGCCGGCAAGCTTGTAGGCTCGTCCGTTGTCGCTTACGGCAGCACGCGCATTCAGGCGAACGGAGTGCTTGCTGCGGAATCGATCGGCGTGCTGATGGGCCGAATGAACGGGCGAAGCCTCACGAGCGTGACGGAGCGGGAAATGGCTGACTTTCATGGCTACATGGACAAAAAGTACCGAATCCGGATCGCGCCGAAGGAAGCAAAAAACAAAATTGCGCATCTGAACGAGCAGGAGAAGGAGGAGCTTAACGCGGGAAAGCTGACGCTGCTCGGCGGTAATGTGGTGGCGAAGCATTTGCCTTTCATGAAAGTCCATGTCGGCGGAACCGCTCTCCGTTACACCGGAGGATTGAAGCCGCTCGTGATCGAAGGGCAGCCGTGGGCGCCGCTGCTCGAGACTTTTCACTTGCTTGGAGCTGTCCAAGTGCGATACGATGTGGATACGAAGCAAATTCGTTATGCATATAAAGAAGCGCCCCAGACGGAGCATTCGGCGCAAGTGCCGGTGCACGTGCTCAACAACTTTGCGTTGATCGGGCTGGAGGATGCCGCCAAGCTGCTCGAGTACAGGCTACTTTGGGATCCGGAGCGGGTGGAAGCGAGGCTGGAGCGACAGCAACTCGAGCCTTAAGGCGGTTTTTCGAGCTGGGATAAGAGGAAAAGCGGGCGGCTGCAGGCAAAAAATACGTTGTATTATTATACCTTCGGATGTATAATAATACATAGTTTTCATGTGGAGGGAACGGAAATGTCTACGAAATTGAGAGCGGCCATTATCGGGTCGACAGGATACGGCGGGGTCGAGCTCATTCGGCTTTTGCTTACGCATCCGAATGTGGCGATCACATCGGTTATATCTTCTTCCAGCGCGGGGGCTCCCATTGCGGACGGCTTTCCGCATTTAAATCAAATATTGACCGACAAGCTGGATGCCGTGGACGTGGAATTGATCCGCGAGAAGGCGGATGTCGTATTTCTGGCTACGCCTCACGGGGTCGCTTCGGAGCTTGCTCCGAGGCTGTACGACGCAGGGCTGAAGGTGATCGATATATCGGGCGACTTCCGGCTTACGTCCGGTGAAGTCTATGAAACATGGTATAAACATAAGCCTGCCGATGCCGCGTATGTGGAAAAAGCGGTATACGGGCTTGCCGAGGTGTTCGGCGAAGAAGTCAAGGGCGCGAGCTTCATATCGAATCCGGGCTGCTACCCGACGGCGACGCTGCTTGGGCTTGCACCGCTTGCGGCAAACGGCTGGATCGATCTGAAATCGATCATTGCCGACGCCAAATCGGGCGTTTCCGGCGCCGGACGCGGACTCAGCCTGCTCGTGCACTACTCCGAGATCAACGAAAATTTCCTTGCTTATAAGGTGAACAAACACCAGCATACGCCGGAAATCGAACAGGTGCTAAGCCGGCTCGCCGGGGAAGAAGTGATCATGACGTTCACGACTCATCTGGTGCCGATGACGCGCGGCATTTTATCGACGATCTATGTGAATTTGAAAGAAACGCGGAGCGAGGACGAAATTCGCGAGCTATATCGCAGCTATTATGAAGGGCGGCCGTTCGTCCGCATTCGGGATAAAGGGAAATATCCGGCGACGAAGGAAGTATGGGGCTCCAACTACTGCGATATCGGGCTGTCGCTTGACCCGCGCACGGGTCGGCTCACGATCATCTCGGTCATTGACAACGTGGTGAAGGGCGCAGCCGGGCAAGCGGTGCAAAACTTGAATTTGATGATGGGCTGGGATGAAGCGACAGGACTTGCGTTCACCCCGGTATATCCATAAAGGCATTGTGCGAACGAGGGAGAAGGGAACGATGACGGTGAACGATTATGTAGTATTGCCGGAAGGTTCGGTTACGACGCCGAACGGCTTTCGTGCAGGCGGGCTGCATTGCGGCCTGAAGAAGACGCAGCGCCATGACCTCGGCGTCATTGTATGCGAGGTGCCGGCTCAGGCGGCGGGCGTATACACGCTCAACCAGTTCCAGGCGGCACCGCTGAAAGTGACGCAGGAGAGCATCGCGGCCGGCGGCAAGCTGCAGGTGATGCTGGTGAACAGCGGCAACGCCAATGCATGCACCGGCAAACAGGGCGAGGACGACGCACGCGCCATGCGTTCGGCGGCAGCCAAAGCGTTCGGAGTCACGGACCATTTGGTCGGCGTTACGTCCACAGGCGTGATCGGCGAACTGCTGCCGATGCCGAAGGTGCTCAGCGGCATTGAGAAACTGCCGGCAGAGACGCGAGCGGACGGCGGAGACGATTTTTGCCAGGCGATACTAACGACAGACCTGGTGAAGAAGGAAATTTGCGTTCGCCTGACGGTGGGCGGCCGCACGGTACATATTGCCGGCGCGGCAAAAGGCTCGGGCATGATTCACCCGAACATGGCGACGATGCTCGGCTTCATGACAACGGATGCGAACATCGACAGCGCGATGCTGCAAAAGCTGTTGAACGAAGTGACGGATTCGACGTTCAATATGATTACCGTAGACGGTGATACGAGCACGAACGATATGGTTGTTGTCATGGCAAGCGGGCTTTCGGGGAACGACAGTTTGACGCCGGAGCACCCGGACTGGGCGGCGTTCGCAGCGGCATTCACGCATGTCGGCGAATACTTGGCCAAGGCGATAGCGCGGGACGGCGAAGGCGCGACGAAGCTGATCGAAGTGACGGTCGCAGGGGCGGCTTCGCGCGATGCGGCGCGTGCCATCGCGAAAACGGTCATCGGCTCTAGCTTGGTGAAATCGGCTTGCTTCGGAGCGGACGCCAACTGGGGCCGCATCATCGCCGCCGTCGGGCGCGCCGGCCAGCCGGTCAACACGGAGACGGTGGATATCCGCCTCGGCGATATCTCCGTGCTGGAGCAGTCGCGTCCGGTCAAGTTTGACGAAGATCGCGCGGCGGAGTATTTGAAGGGCGAGCTCGTGCAAATTCACGTGGACTTGAACATGGGCGATGCGATAGCGACCGGATGGGGTTGCGATTTGACGTACGACTACGTGCGAATCAATGCGGCGTATCGGACTTGATTCCATTCGCCTCCTGCCCGAACATGTCGGTTATCCGCTGTTCGCGACGGGATTCCGGATTTGAACAATGTAATGAAAGAAACAGACGGGTATAGATTGATTTATATTAAAGGGGAAACGTACGGATGAACAGCTGTTTTGTAATGAAGTGCGGCGGCAGTACGCTTGCTGCGCTGCCCGATTTGTTTTTCGAAGATTTGCGGCAGTTGCAGCTGGAAGACGTAATCCCGGTGATCGTTCACGGCGGCGGACCGGCGATATCGGAAACGCTCGGCAAGCTGGGGATCGAGACAGAGTTCGTGAACGGGCTGCGCAAGACGAATGAAGCGGTGCTGGATGTGGTCGAGATGGTGCTTGCGGGGCAGATTAACAAAGAAATCGTCCGCAAAATTCAGCGGTCCGGCGCAAAAGCGCTCGGGCTGTCGGGCGTCGACGGCAACTTGATTCAAGCGAAGCCGGTCCCTAATAGCGACCAAGTCGGTCTTGTCGGCGACGTGACGAACGTGAACGCGGAGCTGATTCAGGGCGTAGTGGCGATGGGCTACATGCCGGTTATTGCGCCGGTCGGCATCGGGACGGACGGCGGTCAGCGCTACAACATTAACGCCGATACGGCGGCGGGTGCGGTAGCTTCCCACCTCGGCGTCGAGCGGATGATCGTCGTGACTGATGTTCCGGGCATTATGAAGACGGTTGACGGAGAAAAGCGCGTGCTTCCATCGGTAACGGTGCAGGAAATCGACGATATGATCGCGAGCGGAGACATTTACGGCGGCATGATTCCGAAGGTGCGCGCAGCCGTACAGTGCATCCAAGGGGATGTTCGCGAAGTAGTGATCGTGGACGGATCGGTGCCTTATGTACTCAGCAAGGCGCTGAAAGAAGGCGGCATCGGCACGCGGATCGTACGCGCATAATGCATTTATTATAGAACGCTAATCACAGGCGAAGCGAAAACTGAAAAACATTTTTCACAAAAAGGAGTGAACGACATGGGAGAGGCTCAAAGCGCATTGTTTCCGAATTACGCACGGTATCCTTTTACGTTTGTGAAGGGGGAAGGCAGCAGGCTGTGGGATGAGAACGGCAAAGAGTATTTGGACCTGATGTGCGGTCTAGCCGTCACGAATTTGGGGCATGCTCCCAAGCAGGTCACGGAGCGGTTGAAGCAGCAAGTAGATACGCTCTGGCATACGAGCAACCTGTTCCACATTCCGGGGCAGGAGAAGCTGGCGCAGCTTCTGGTCGATAACAGCTGCGCCGATGCGGTGTTCTTCTGCAACAGCGGGGCGGAAGCGAATGAGGCTGCAATTAAGCTGGCGCGGCGCTATTATCAGAAGGTGGTAGGGCAGCCCGAACGCTACGAGATCGTCACCTTCCACATGTCGTTCCATGGACGGACGCTCGCGACGCTGACGGCGACCGGGCAGGATAAAGTAAAAGACGGCTTTGCGCCGCTGCCGGAAGGGTTCGTGTATGCGCCTTTCAACGATGCGGAGGGCACGGAGAAGCTGATCAGCGATAAAACGTGCGCGATTATGATCGAGATGGTGCAGGGCGAGGGCGGCGTCAATCCGGCCGATCCGGCATTCGTGAAGCGGATCGCGGAGCTGTGCAAGCAGCATGGATTGCTGCTCATCATCGATGAAATACAGACCGGCATGGGGCGGACGGGCAAGCTTTTCGCCTACGAGCACTACGGCATCGAACCGGATGTGTTCACCTTGGCTAAAGGGCTTGGCAATGGCATTCCGATCGGCGCGCTGCTCGGCAAGGAGAAGCTGCGCGAAGCGTTCTCTGCCGGCAGCCACGGCTCGACATTCGGCGGCAACTACTTGTCTACGGCGGCGGGCATCGCTACGCTGGAGACGATGCTTGCAGAGAAGCTGCCGCAGCGCGCAGCCGAACTTGGCGAATATATCGTCAGCGAGCTGTCCCGCAAGCTGGCGGGCAATCCGCTCGTGCAGCACGTACGCGGACTTGGCATGCTGATCGGGATTCAGCTCGGCGGACCATCGGCCGATTTGATCGCCGCGATCCATGAGCAGGGCGTGCTTGTCGTTTCCGCAGGACCGAACGTCATTCGATTGGCGCCGAGCTTGCTGATCTCCAAGGAAGAGCTCGACCGCGGGCTGGAGACGATTTGTACCGTTCTGGCGAAACACGCGGCGGCGACGGTTTAAGGATTGGACTAACGGGAAATGTGGCGAGGGTACAGGCGGTTCGGGAAGGCGAAGCTTCAATAGGACGCGCTCGAACGCATGGGAACATATCGAATAATGAACCGCAAGAGGTTAACAGAAGAAAGGAGAAGCTTCAATGGCAGGAACCGTAGAGCAGGACTTGGCAATGCAGCTCAGAGGGCGCGATTTTATCGGCTTGGTCGATTATGCACCCGAAGAGATTCAATATTTGATCGATTTGGCGATTGAACTGAAGCAAAAGCAAAAGGCGGGGGAACTGTACCAACCGCTGAAGGGGAAGACGCTGGGGATGATTTTTGAAAAATCATCCACGCGCACGCGCGTTTCCTTCGAAGTTGGGATGTATCAGCTCGGGGGGCATGCCCTTTTCTTGAGCAAGAACGACCTGCAGCTTGGCCGCGGGGAGACGATATACGACACCGCACAGACGATGTCGCGTTACTTGGATGGCATCATGATCCGGACGTATGCGCACCGGACGGTCATTGATCTGGCCCGGGCCGCCACGATCCCGGTCATCAACGGGCTTACCGATTTGTCCCATCCGTGCCAGGCGCTGGCCGACTATCAGACGGTGCAGGAGAAAAAGGGCCGTCTGCAAGGGCTCAAAGTGGCCTATATCGGCGATGGAAATAATATGGTACACTCGCTTATGATGGGCGCGGCGAAGCTTGGCATTCATTTTGCCGTCGCGACTCCGGAAGGCTATGAGCCGGACAGCGAAGTACTGCAGCTTTCCAAAGAATCTGCAGCGCAAACCGGAGGAAGCTTGTACGTCGGAACCGATGCGAAAGAAGCGATTGCGGATGCGGACGTTGTTTATACCGATGTTTGGGCGTCGATGGGCTTTGAAGCGGAGCAAAAAGAGCGGGAAATTGCCTTTAAAAACTATCAGGTCAACGACGAGCTCGTGAAATATGCGAAGAAAGACTACCTGTTTATGCACTGCCTGCCGGCGCACCGCGGAGAGGAAGTATCGGAGAGCGTAATCGACGGCAGAAATTCCGTTATTTTCGATCAGGCGGAAAACCGGCTGCATGCGCAAAAAGCGGTTATGGCGGCGATTATGTAACCGAATGGGGCGGAACCGGGCTAGTCGTTGATCCGTGGGTGGCGGTGCCAGGCTAACCGGAGGAAGAGGAGAGCACGGCACCCGCACGGTATTGTGCTGCCCGGTAACACCGGAGTTGCTGAAGCGAGACATGTTGATATCAAAGGAGAGCGGAAACACGATGGCAAAGCAAAAAATCGTATTGGCGTATTCCGGCGGTTTGGATACGTCGATTATTTTGAAATGGCTGAAAGAAACGTACGATGCGGAAATTATTGCTTTCACGGCCGATATCGGGCAAAAGGAAGAGCTCGACGGCCTGGAGGAAAAAGCGCTGAACACCGGCGCGTCGAAAGTATACATCGATGACCTGCGGGAAGAGTTCGCCCGCGACTTCATCTATCCTATGTTCCAAGCGGGAGCATTGTACGAAGGACAGTACCTGCTCGGCACGAGCATCGCGCGGCCGCTGATCGCCAAGCGTATGGTCGAGATCGCCCGCGCGGAAGGCGCAACGGCGATTGCGCACGGCGCAACGGGCAAAGGGAACGATCAGGTGCGCTTCGAGCTGACGGCGGCTGCTTTGACGCCGGATATCGAAGTGATCGCGCCGTGGCGTCTTGAACAGTTCCGCGAACAGTTCCCGGGACGTGCGGAAATGATCGCTTACGCGGAGAAGCACGGCATTCCAGTCACGGCATCGGCTTCCAAACCGTATTCGATGGACCGCAACCTGCTGCATATCAGCTATGAAAGCGGTGTGCTGGAAGATCCGTGGTTTGACGCAAGCGCACCGTCGAACAAAGATATGTTCCTGCTCAGCGCCGATCCCGAGGATGCTCCGGATCAGGCCGAGTACATCGAACTGGAGTTCGAACAAGGGAATTGCGTTGCCGTGAACGGCGAGCGCATGATTCCGCTGCACATTATGGAAAAATTGAACGAGCTCGGTGGCAAGCACGGCGTAGGGCGCGTCGATATGGTGGAGAACCGGTTCGTCGGCATGAAGAGCCGGGGCGTGTACGAAACGCCGGGCGGATCCATTCTGTTCACGGCGCACCGCAAAATGGAATCGCTGACGATGGACCGCGAAGTCATGCACTTGCGCGACTCGCTCATCTCGAAATATGCTTCGCTCGTATATAACGGCTTCTGGTTCGCTCCAGAGCGTCTGGCGGTACAAGCTCTTGTAACGGAAAGCCAGAAGAACGTTTCCGGTACGGTTCGTCTGAAGCTGTACAAAGGCAATGTGACTGCCGCCGGTGTAAAAAGCCCGGTCAGCCTGTACAATCCGAACATCGCTACGATGGAGGCCGACCCGACGAAAGCGTACGATCAAGGCGATGCGACAGGCTTCATCCGTCTGAATGCATTGCGTTTGCGCGTAGCCGCCGGCGTGAACCAGAACGCAGGGAACTAAGCGGATCATTCGCTTGGCTTGCACAGAAGTATGAGAAACAGCGAATTTGAATGCAGTATTCAGGAGCTTAGGGTTTCCTTCACAAGGAAGCCCTAAGCCTGTGTTTAACGTATAGAAGACCATGTTCGGTGAAGGGAGCAACCAACGTGTCAAAGCTTTGGGGTGGACGATTTACGAAAAAAACGGACCAGCTGGTGGAGGAATATACGGCTTCCATTCTGTTCGATAAAGAATTGGCCGAAGAAGATATTCAAGGCAGCCTGGCGCATGTGACGATGCTTGGCAAATGCGGCATTTTGCCGCTCGACGACGTAGAGAAGATCAAGGATGGTCTGCATAAAGTGCAGGGCATGATCCGCCGAGGCGAACTGGAGTTCTCCGTCAGCGACGAAGATATTCACATGAATATCGAGAAGACGCTGATCGATGAAGTCGGACCGGTCGGCGGCAAGCTGCATACCGGACGCAGCCGGAACGATCAGGTCGCGACCGATATGCATTTGTGGCTGCGCAAGCGCGTAGTCGAATTCGTAGGCTTGCTTAACAAAGTGCAGGAAGCACTGATCGGGCAGGCGAAAAACAATCTTGAGACGATCGTGCCGGGATACACGCACTTGCAGCGGGCGCAGCCGATTTTGTTCGCCCATCATATGATGGCGTACGTATCGATGTTCCAGCGCGATATCGAGCGGCTGCAGGACAGCTACAAGCGTGTAAACGTGCTGCCTTTGGGCGCCGGTGCGTTGGCGGGGACAACGTTCCCGATCGACCGTCACTTCGTTGCGCAGCAGCTGGGCTTCGACGGCGTGTACGAGAACTCGCTCGATGCGGTCAGCGACCGCGATTTCATTGTCGAGTTTCTGTCCAACGCTGCGATGATCATGATGCACTTGTCCCGCCTGTGCGAGGAGTTCGTGTTGTGGTCCAGCACGGAGTTTCGCTTCATCGAGCTCGACGACGCGTTCTGCACGGGCAGCAGCATTATGCCGCAAAAGAAAAACCCGGACGTGGCGGAGCTTGTTCGCGGCAAAACCGGCCGCGTCTACGGCAACCTGTTCGGCCTTCTGACTGTCCTGAAATCTCTGCCGCTCGCGTACAACAAAGACATGCAGGAAGATAAGGAAGGCATGTTCGATACGGTCCGTACGCTGCAAGGGGCACTGCAGTTGTTTGCTCCTATGATCAGCACGATGAAAGTGAACAAAGACCGGATGCGTCAAGCGGTGAATCAGGACTTCTCCAACGCGACCGATATCGCGGACTATTTGGTGAACAAAGGGATGCCGTTCCGTCAGGCGCATGAAGTCATCGGCAAAACGGTGCTTTACTGCATCCAACAGCAGAAATTTTTGCTTGACCTGAAGTTGGAGGAATACCACCAGTTTTCCAAGCTCTTCGACGCCGATATTTATGATGTGCTGCAGCCGGAGCGTGTCGTGAACGCACGCAACGTGTACGGAGGTACGGCAAGCAATCAAGTGAGCGAGGCCATTGTGCGGGCCGAAGAGGTATTGTCCCAATCGACCGCATGGTTCGATCAATATTACGACAAAAGCAGGTAATGCCTTTAGCCTGAATGGGCGGTTATCCTCGAATAGGGGATTTGTGACCGATCCACAGGCGTTTAAAAGGAATAAAGCCCGCACCTTCGCTTGTGAGAGCTGCATCTCCAAAGTTAGTTGTGTCTAACAAATGGAGGCAGTTCATAAGCGGAAAAAAGGTGCGGGCTTTTTGGCGTGAGCAGCCCTGCACAAGAGGCAGCGAGGACCATGGCGACAAGGAGCCGCCTTCGTGCGAAGGGACAGCCATAATGCCGCTCAATCACCGGAAGTTCGGCCCGCGTATGCCGTCTTCGATGAGCGGTGCCGTATGGCCGGGGCTCGGCGGTGTGCGGTCGATCCCGTTAGCATTGTTGTTGGAAGCGATGATGGTGGGCTGAGCGGAATACGTGTCTCGCGATATTTTTTCCGTTGATATGACGGCGCCGTTCTGCTTTTTGATGCGGTACGTTTCGACGATATAGCCCGGCTTTCCTTTGCTGAGCACCTCCTTCTTGCCGTTAGGTAAGGAAGGATTCAGTACGTATTTTGCCGGTGGCTGCAGCGTTTCGACGGTTTTGGATTCCACTTCGTATGTAATATCGGGAGGCGTCTGGCCGAACAGCTTGACGGACATGCCGCGATCGTCGGTCGCCGTGCGAATGAGCAAATAATGCTCCGTATTATTACGGAACTTGAAATTAATATAACCGCTGGCAAACGTTGCATCTTGACCGAGCGGAACGTAACTGACGGGAAGCGAATGGTTGCGCCGCTCGACAATCTCCAGCCCAGCGCGCAGAACCGCATTGTACAGGGTGGACGATACTTGACAAATGCCGCCGCCGACTCCGGGAACGAGCTTGCCGTTTATGATGACCGGCGCTTCCTTATAGCCGCACGTTTTCTCCGTCTGCTCTACGTAGGGCGCATAGTCGAACACATCGCCCGGCTTGAGCAGCACGTCCTGGATGGACGCGGCGGTGGAACGCACGTTGTGTACCCGACCTTCGCTGCTTAGGGCGGAAGACGGGCTTGGCGGGTAAAAGGTGGAGAAGTCGCTGATTTTGCGTATGACGCCTTGCACTTGCAGCATTTGAACCGTCTGCTGCGGTTCCACGACTTTCATGGGTGCTTGCAGAGACGGCGTCTTAGTTCCTGGAGTCGCTGAACCTGCACCTGTACCGGCGCCTTCCCCAGCTGCCGGCCCGCACAAGTCGTCCCCGGCCCATCGAGACGAGCCCCAGCTCGGGAGAATGGTTTCCAGCTCGCTTTTCAAGGCTGCTTCGTCCAGGCGCTCAACCCGAACTTCCGGCACGTAGCCGATGGTCTCGTCCGGGTGAATGACCCGCTGCGCATTGGCGGGCTGGCGGGAATAGACTTGCGGGAACGCTTTTTGCAACGTCGCTTTCAGCTTTTCTTCGGAAAATCCGCGCTCCAGCTTCCAGCTTTGTCCCCGAACGCTCCATTTATAGACCGCTTTGCGAAATGGCGACCCTTCGTTGATTGGGCGAAGCCGCTCGATGATTCTCTGCTCGTTCACTTCCAGCCCGAGCTGCTCCAAGGTGAATTCCGCCGTCGCTCCAGGCTCCCCGTTTCCTCCGGATTTTATGGACAACTTTACGGTTTGATCCATCAATCTCAATACTTTTTCGTGCATTTGCCGCTCCAGCTCGGCCGTGGGCAATCCGCCGACGATCCAATCCCCGACGGTTACTCGCGAGGGGATATAAGACAACGAGCCATACACCGCAATCGTCGCTGCGGCCGAAAGGGTCATCACCAGCGATCCGATCAGCGCCCAGAGCATGCGAGGGCTAAAACTTGCCATGACAGCCGCTCCTTTTTCGATGAAGTAAAGCTCGTACACCGTGCTTTGTTCATCTATATGCCGGCATCTTGCAAAACTTTCCACAGCATGTCTTCTCGCAGCCGCACGTTGATGCTGCATGAAAAACATGCCGTCGATTGCAGGCGCCTTCCCTCGAACAGGCTGCATTCCGCACGGAAGCTCCCGAGACAAAGTGTAGAAATTCAATGAGACATAAAGGAATTTGCGTTTTTATGTCGAACTTATAAAGGCTAGGATTCGATAAATGTTGGCCCTAAGCGGCGTTGACATTTGGAACGGACCTAAAGGAGATGCTGGGCTTACGAAGTTTGGCTGTTTCCGGCAGGAAAGCCCGTAATTCAATCAGGATGTGATACCGTGATAGAAATGCAAGACGTATGGAAAACGTATCCGGACGGAAGCCATGCTCTCAAAGGCATCAACGTGAAAGTGGACCGCAACGAATTCGTCTACGTCGTCGGCCCGTCGGGCGCCGGTAAATCGACATTCATGAAACTGATCTATAGGGAAGAACGTCCGACCAAGGGCACCATTTTTGTAAACGGATTTAACCTGGAAAAGCTCAAACAGCGCAAAATCCCGTACGTCCGGCGCAATATCGGCGTTATCTTTCAAGATTACCGGCTGCTGCCCAAGCTTACGGTATTTGAGAACGTCGCGTTCGCTATGGAAGTCATCGAAGCGCCGAAAAAAATCATTCGCAAACGAACGCTGGAAGTGCTCGATCTAGTGAAGCTGAAGGACAAGATTCATTCCTTGCCTACGCAGCTTTCGGGGGGAGAGCAGCAGCGCGTCGCGATCGCACGGGCGATTGTCAACAACCCTTCCGTTATCGTCGCCGACGAACCGACAGGCAACCTGGATCCCGATACGTCATGGGACATTATGAAGCTGATGGAAGAGATCAATTTTCGGGGAACGACCATTGTAATGGCCACACACAACAAGGAGATCGTCAATACGATGCGCAAACGGGTACTCGCCGTCGAATCAGGCAAAATTGTCCGGGATGAAGCAAGAGGTGAATACGGCTATGAGGATTAGTACGGTCGTAAGGCATCTCCGCGAGGGAACGAAGAACGTTGTCCGAAACGGCTGGATGTCTTTCGCTTCGATCAGCTCGATTTCGATATCGCTTTTTATACTAGGCGTTTTCTTGATATTAACCTTGAACGTAAACTTCCTTGCGAAGCAAATTGAACAGCAAGTGGAGATACGCGTATACCTTGAAGTCAATACGCCGCAGGAGCAAATTACGCAGCTGCAAACAGAAATAAGCGCCATACCGCAAGTGGACAAGGTTCTTTTCGTTTCGAAAGAAGAAGGTCTGAAGTTTTTGCGCGAAAAGCTTGGAGAAAGCGGCAAGCAGTTGCTTGAAGGCTTCGATGGGGAGAACAACCCGCTTAACGATTCGTTTACCGTTGAAGTGACGGAACCCCGCGGAGTGGCGGCGGTTGCGCAGCAAATCAGCAGCCTGAACAACAGCAAGTCGACCAAGCCGATCTATCGCGTCAGCTACGGACAAGGAACCGTGGAGACGATGTTTAAAATCACTGCCATTGTCCGGAATATCGGTCTTGTGCTCGTGGCCGGACTCGCGCTGACGGCGATGTTTCTTATCTCCAATACGATCAAGATTACGATTGTTGCCCGGCGCCGCGAAATTTCGATTATGAAGCTTGTCGGTGCGACGAACTCTTTTATTCGCTGGCCTTTTTTTATTGAGGGGGCGCTGCTCGGCATTATCGGTTCGGTCATTCCCGTCATTGTGCTGCTCTACGGGTATTGGCAGTTAATGCAGTCGATTCAGCTCGATCTGAACCTGCTGCTGATTCAACTGCTGCCGTTTGATGCAATCGACATCAAGGTGGGGGGACTGCTGCTCGGTATCGGTGTGCTGATCGGCATTTGGGGCAGTACGCTATCGGTACGTAAATTTTTGCGGGTGTAGTCGGGTTTGAAGCCAAAACGAGGAGGAACGGTGTTGAAAAAATCATATCTACCTCTCGTGATAACCGCGAGTTTGATGGGCGCTTTGCTTGTGCCTCAGTACGGTTTCGCGATTTCGGAGTCCGAGCGGATTCAGCAGGAGCTCAACCAGCTCAAGAAAACGAAAGCGGCCGCTCAGCAAAAAGCCGCCAATGCGGAAAAAGAAATAGGCAAAGTCCAGCAGGAAAAACAGCAGGTGTCGAGTGACATCAATTCGATTTTGGACCAAATCGACGAGACGAATCAAAAGCTGGTCAAGCTAAACGATCAAGTCGAGACGGTGACCGATTCGCTAAGCGAGAACGCCAAACAGCTGGAGGAGGCCGAAGCGCGGATTACGTCCCGCGATCAAATGCTCAGGTCGCGCATCCGGCTCATGTATATGAACGGCGTCGTGTCGTATGCGGATGTGCTGCTCAGCTCGACAAGCTTCGGCGACTTTCTGGATCGGCTGAACGCGTTGAAATCGATCGTCAATCAGGATAAAGAAATATTGGATGCGAACAAGCGCGACCGGGGCGTCATCGCCGATAAAAGGGTCGTGATTGAGCAGCAGCTGACCGAGGTAAAAAACTTATATGCCGAAGCTTCCGCCATCAAAGCGGATCTCGTCGTGAAAGAGAAGGAAAAAGAAGTGCGGATTGCGAGCCTCTCCAAAAAGGAGAAGGAGCTTGAGGAAATCAGCGAGGAAGCGGATAAAGAGCTGATGAAGGCAGCCAGCCAGGAAGCGGCCAAACAAAGGGCGCTGCAGCAAGCGAAGCAGGCGGAATCGGCGAAAAACGGAAAGCCGACCACACCGGCTTATACGTATAGCGGAGGGAAATTCGGTTATCCGCTGCCGAAAGTCGTTTCGATGTCTTCGGACTACGGCGTAAGGAAAGATCCGTTCACTGGTAAGCCGGCGGGACATACCGGACTCGACTTGCCTTCGCCGAACGGCACGAGCATTTTCGCAGCGGAAGACGGCGTTGTCATTCTCGCTTCCTGGTGGAGCGGCTTCGGGAACTGCGTTATCATCGATCACGGCAAGGGCGTATGGACGTTGTACGGACACATCCGCAACGATGGCATTGTAGTGAATAAAGGCGATACCGTCAAGCGCGGGCAAAAAATTGCCGAAGTCGGAGCGACGGGACGCGCTACGGGCAATCACCTGCATTTTGAAGTGAGAGTTAATGAAGAACCGGTCGATCCGAAACCGTATTTGGGCATGAAATAAACGTAGACCGCTCATAAATTTCCAAAGCTTGTCATAAACTATAAAGACAAGTTGTTTGGAACCGCTGCGGGCGGGAAGGCAACAGCAAAGGCGGTGTGGAGAGAGAAATGACGTTTAAAGGACGTACGGTACTGGCATTTATCTTGCTGTCGATGTTCGCCAGCAGCATCATGACGCTGACGATCGTGAACCCGTCGATTTTCGCTGCGGGCGGCAAGGACGGCGTGGCTGGAGGCGCGGTCAAGTCCGGTTTGTCCGGCAAAGACTATGCCAAGCTGGCTACGACTTATCAATTGATCGAGAACAAGTTTCTGAATGAGGTCGATCACGAAAAAATTGTGAACGGCGCCATCAACGGCATGCTCGCCACGCTGGATGATCCGTTTACCGTATACATGGATCAGAAAGAAGCGCAGCAGTTTGACGAAAATATCGCTTCATCGTTCCAGGGGATTGGAGCGGAGGTGACATCCGAAGACGGGAAAATCACGATTGTTTCCCCGATCAAGGGTTCGCCTGCGGAGAAAGCCGGACTTCATGCCAACGACGTGCTCATCTCGGTCAACGGCGAGAAGCTGGAAGGCTTGTCGCTCAATCAGGCGATTATGAAAATACGCGGTCCGAAAGGAACTCAGGCGAAAATCGAGATCGTCCGACCCGGAACGCCGGAACCGATCTCCATCATCGTTGTGCGCGACGATATCGACGTCGAGACGGTATTTGGCGAAATGCTGCCGAACAATATCGGCAAGATTGAGATTCGACAGTTTGCGAGCAATACGGCCCAGCGGTTTAAAGAGGAGCTGAAAACCCTCGAAGGCAACGGAATGAAAGGCCTCATCATCGATGTTCGCAACGATCCCGGCGGTTTGTTGTCCGCAGTGGTCGAAATCGTGGAGCCGTTCGTGCCGAAAGGCAAAGCGATCGTGCAGATCGAGAATCGCAAAGGCGAGAAGGAAGAAACGCCTTCTCAAGGAACCGGCAAGCCGTATCCGGTAACGGTGCTGATCAACAAAGGAAGCGCCAGCGCTTCGGAAATATTGGCAGGCGCTCTGCGCGACTCGGCGGGAAGCAAGCTCGTCGGGGAAACGACGTTCGGTAAAGGGACCGTACAAGTCACCTTCGAGAAAGAAATGGGCGACGGCAGCAACATTAAGATGACCGTGTACAAGTGGCTTACGCCAAACGGCACTTGGATTCATAAAAAGGGCATATCCCCGGATGTACCGGTCGAGCAGCCGGCATTTTTTAAAGTGGCGCCGCTCTCGAAAAAATCGGTGCTCAAACCGGATATGAACAGCGAAGACGTCAAAAATCTGCAGACGATGCTGCAGGGACTCGGGTTTAGTCCCGATCGTGCGGACGGCTATTTCAGCGACAAAACGGCGACAGCCGTCAAAGCGTTCCAACGCATGAACAGCTTGCCGGTTACCGGAGAAGTCGATACGGAAACGGCGAATAAGCTGGAGAAAGCCGTCCTCGCGGCGATTCGCGATCCGAAAAACGATGTGCAGTTGAAATCGGCCGTCCAGCAAGTCGAAGCCGCCATCGGTGTCAAAAAATAACCGTTAGCACTCTTGAATTTGGGATTTTGAGGGCTATAGCAGGAAAAGCGTCCATCACGTCGAAATGATTAAAGAAGGCAGGCTTCCGCTGTTGAAGCTTGACCTTCTTTTCATTTTGTCGCGCAAAGGAGCAAGCCATGGACGCAGTGATGGAAGTGGGGAATCGAGGGCTGCATGCCTTACTGCAGCTGTTATTGCATCCTTTTTACTATGTAGGCATCTTGTTTATCGTGCTGCAGTATCGCAGGCAAATTGCGCTGGAACGGAAACTGTTCTCAACCCGTCTTCATTCGCTGCTCTCCGAGACGTGGAGAACCGTGCTCTGGGGTCTCATTGGTGGCGTGTTCGCATCGGTCGTCATGGCTGCAGTTGGCGCCACGTTGGAGCCGAATGCGATCCTGGTTCTGTGGCTCATTTCCATGGTGCTGCTTTTGATCAAGGTACGGTTTTTATGTTGGGCTTATGCGGTCGGAGCGATCGGAATTTTACAGGCGGTAACCCTAGGCTTAGCACCGCTCGGCAATCATGCAGCGCTTTCATGGATTGCGGACGCCCTGCGGCATATCAGCATGCCTGCGCTGCTTGCTTTGGTGGCGGTGCTGCATTTGGTCGAAGCGATTTACGTCCGTAGGCAAGGGACCCGGTTTGGAACACCGATGTTTTATGAAAGCAAGCGTGGAAAGATTGTCGGGGGCTATCATCTGCAAGGGTTTTGGCCGGTGACCTTATTTTTGTTAGTTCCGCTGCAGGGGGCGGGCAATGCGCTGCCGTGGACGCCGCTGCTAGGAGGCGATCTGTGGCAAAGCGGCTGGACCATCATCGGCTTCCCGGTGATGATCGGTTTTGCGGAGATGACGATGTCGCGATTGCCAAGGGACAAGGTGAGGATCAGCTCCAACCTGCTATTGTTATATGCGGTTGCCCTGTTGGCGATGGCGTGGCTGGCGGCCTTATGGCCAATCTTCATTGTTCCCGCTTGCGTGCTGTGCATTTTGCTGCACGAAGCGATCATCTGGTACAGCCGCTGGGATGAAACGGCGCGAATCCCTTTCTTTGTTCATGGCAGCAAAGGGTTGAAAATATTAGGCATTTTGCCTGGCAGTGCCGCGGAAGAACTGGGGCTGCTTGTTGGCGAGACCGTTCATAAGGTGAACGGTGTTCCAGTGAGGTCGAAGCAGGAGCTTCATCAAGCCATGCAATCGAACTCGGCATTTTGCAAATTGGAAATTATCAATTTGGCGGGGGAGAGCAAATTCGTAAAACGGGCGATGTTTTCAGGTGAACACCACCAGCTTGGCATTATATTAGCACCCGATCAAGAGGCGCTCTATTATGCAAAGGCGGCCCAGCCCTCGATCTTTGCCTATCTTCGCTCGCGTGTGCAAGGAGTTCCGGGAAAGAAACCTTCGTCGAAATCGATGTAAATTAGAAGCCGCCGGCGCTGTGCGCCGGCGGCTTTCTTGTCATGTTAGCGAACGCTTGTAACAGGTTGCACAATTACGAGCTTTTTGGAGAGATTTTGACTAGCTGTTACTCGGTGTTGATCATCGTCAGCCTTTACTTTTTTGCTGAATTCGGAGCGGCTTCCCGCAGAACAACGATTTCGACGCGGCGGTTTTTTGCCCGGTTTTCCGCGCTGTTGTTTTCAACTACCGGCCTGGTGTCGGCATAGGAGGTCGAAATAAACTTCTTTGGATCGAGCTGCGCATTATATATAAGGTAGCGCAGAACGGACAGCGAGCGAGCTTGGGATAATCCCCAGTTGTCTTTGTAGGCGGATCCGGTAGACAGCGGAAGGTCATCGGTATGGCCTTCGATGCTGATCGTCGCATTCAGCGTTGGGATCAAGGCGGCGAACTGGTTAAGGATCGGATAAGCGCCTGCTTTTAAGTCCGCCTTTCCGAGATCGAACAGAAAGAGGTCGTTCAGCGTAACGGCTACGCCGCGGGGCGTATTCGCAGCCGATACTTGCGCCTGAAGATTATTTTGCTCGATGTACGTTTGAATTTTTTGCAGCAAATCTTCCAGCTGTTTCTCGCGCTTCTCCCATTCTTCTCTTTCTTTCGCTTCGTTCATGGCCTGCTGCACATTTTGGTCGGTATCGCCGCCCTTGGCCGGGTTGTTGGCCCCCATCACGCCAAGACCGTTTGGCATCATCGTGTCCGCTTTTTTGAACTCGAATGCAAGCGACTGCGCCAATATCTCATATTTGGATACGTCCACCTTGCTCATGGCGTACATGATAATGAAAAAAATCAATAGCAGCGTAATTAAGTCGGAGTATGTAATTAGCCAGCGCTCATGATTTTCGTGTGATTCCTTACGCTTTCTATTCCTCGCCATCGCCTTCACCTTCTTCGACATTTTTCTGCTCTTGATGGAAGAAGGAATTCAGTTTTTTCTTAATCAGCTGCGGGTTTTCACCTGCTTGCAGCGCGAGTATGCCTTCCAGCATAAGCTCCATCTCGGAAATTTGTTCTTTGCTTCGAATTTTGATTTTGTTTGCAATCGGCAAATAAATAACGTTGGCGGAAGCGACGCCGTATAGCGTTGCGGAGAACGCAACGGCAATGGCCGGACCGAGACTGCCGGGATCGGATAGATTGCCCAGCACGTGGATCAAGCCCATAACCGTACCGATAATACCCATCGTTGGCGCGTAGCCGCCGCCGGCCTCGAATATTTTAGCCCATCCATCATGGTGGTTTTCTTGCGCATCCATTTCAAGTTCCAAAATTTGACGCGTGAGCTCCGGGTCAGTGCCGTCGACGACCATCATCAAGCCGTCTCGCAAAAACTGATTCGGGTGCTCTTGCGCGCGCTGCTCGAGAGCGAGTACGCCTTCTCTGCGCGCAATCGTGGCCATATCGACGATTTCTTCGATGATGGCCGCAGGATCTCTTTTCGTTTCTTTAAATGCCATGGCGAGCGCTTTCGGGAGCTCTTTTAATCGCGACATAGGGAAGCTGACGATAACCGCCCCGAACGTACCGCCGAATACGATTAACGCAGCGCTGGGAATGAGCAGTGCGCTCATATGGCCGCCATCCCAAATATAGCCTCCAATTAAGGCGCCGAGACCTAATACAAGACCTAATACCGTAGTTAAATCCACTTTCGCTTCCACCCCTAGATTCACTATAATGAAATGCTGTCGCTTCTGTTGGTACGTTCGCCCCAATCCGCAATGCAAGGAAAAACAGGAAATGGGATTCGTTTGCAACAGAGTGAGAAAAAAGGTATAATATATGGGAACAAATATTCTTATGAGGTCGGAAAGCATTCGTTTGAACCACAGGTTCATGTTTCTAATCTTTCGAGAAAAGCTTCATTATTAGCCCGCGCAATGGTTTGCATCGAAGAGGCTGTGATAAAGGGCTTTTCTTATTTTAAGATCAGTTGAAAGCTTCAACCTATTAAGAAAATACGTTTATCGACAATCCGGTTGCTTTGCTGCCGCAGAACTTTCGTCGAACGAAGTCGAACGCTGCACAAATAACCATAACTATTTATCGGAAAAGCGCACACAAAAGTTTAGATAGAAAAGAAAACACTCTTATAGCGGATGGGTGATGAAATGAGCAATAGAAATGAAGTGATTTACAGCGACCGCAAGTTTGAGCTAATCTCCGACTACACCCCCCAGGGGGATCAGCCGGCGGCGATTTCCAGGCTTGTGGAAGGCGTACGTTCGGGGAAACGACATCAGACGCTCCTCGGAGCGACAGGAACGGGCAAGACGTTCACGGCGGCCCATGTGATTGCCCAGCTGAACAGACCGACGCTGTTGATCGCCCACAACAAGACGCTCGCGGCACAGCTTTGCAGCGAGCTTAAAGAATTTTTTCCGAACAATGCGGTGTCGTATTTCGTCAGTTATTACGATTATTATCAGCCGGAGGCGTATATCCCGTCTTCGGATACGTATATTGAGAAGGATTCCAGCATCAATGAGGAGATCGACAAGCTTCGCCACTCCGCGACAAGCTCTTTGTTCGAACGCAGAGACGTCATTATCGTCGCCAGCGTCTCTTGCATCTACGGCCTCGGTTCCCCGATGGAATACCGGGACTTGGTGTTATCGCTGCGGGTAGGCATGGAACGTTCGCGCAATGACATATTGCATAATCTGATCGATATCCAGTATCAACGCAACGATATGAATTTTGTCCGCGGCACGTTCCGCGTCAGAGGCGACGTCGTTGAGATTTTCCCCGCTTCGCGGGGGGAGCATGCGGTTCGCGTCGAGCTGTTCGGAGACGAAATCGAACGAATTACCGAGATCGATGTTCTAACCGGTGAAATCGTCGGGGAGAGGGATCATATCGCGATATTTCCGGCTTCCCACTTCGTTACGCACGAAGACACGATGAAGCGCGCACTTGTTAATATCGAGAGGGAGCTCGAAGAACGGCTCGCCGAGATGAAGGAACAAGGCAAGCTGCTCGAAGCACAGCGGTTGGAGCAGCGGACGAGATACGACATCGAGATGATGCAGGAGATGGGCTTTTGCTCAGGCATCGAGAACTACTCGGGACCGCTCACCTTCCGCGAACGCGGAGCGACACCTTATACACTGATGGATTATTTCCCGGACGATATGCTTATCCTTGTGGATGAGTCGCACGTTTCGCTGCCGCAAATTAGAGCGATGTACAACGGAGACCGGGCGCGCAAGGAAGTGCTCGTAGAACACGGCTTCCGGCTGCCGTCGGCGCTTGATAACCGTCCGCTGCGTTTCGAGGAGTTTGAGCAGAAAGTCAAGCAAATCGTTTATATTTCCGCAACGCCGGGACCTTACGAAATCGAGCATTGCCCTGAAATGGTCGAGCAGATCATTCGACCTACCGGATTGATCGATCCGGAGATCGAGGTTCGGCCGACCAAAGGGCAGATCGACGATCTGCTGGGGGAAATACAGGACCGGATCAAGAAAGACGAGCGCGTGCTCGTAACGACACTGACGAAGAAAATGTCCGAAGACTTGACCGATTATTTCAAAGAAATCGGCATTAAGGTGCGCTATTTGCATTCGGACATTAAGACGCTCGAACGGATGCAAATATTGCGTGACTTGCGCCTCGGCGTATTCCATGTGCTTGTCGGCATCAACCTGCTGCGCGAAGGCTTGGACTTGCCGGAGGTATCGCTTGTCGCGATATTGGACGCAGATAAGGAAGGTTTCCTTCGCGCGGAGCGTTCGCTGATTCAAACGATCGGACGTGCGGCGCGGAACGCTAACGGCCGCGTCATTATGTATGCGGACAAAGAGACCGATTCCATGGCCAAAGCGATTCAGGAGACGTACCGGCGCCGTGCGATTCAGATGGCCTATAATGAAAAGCATGGCATAACGCCGCAGACCATACAGAAGAAAGTAAGAGACGTCATTGAGGCGACGAAGGTTGCCGAATCGAAGGCGGACTATTTAACCGAAGTAAAACAAGCGAAGATGTCCAAGAAGGACCGCATGTCGCTGATCGAACGGTTGGAGCAGGAAATGAAGGAAGCAGCCAAAAACCTGCAGTTTGAACGCGCCGCTGAGCTTCGCGATGCGGTTATGGAGCTGAAGGCCGAGCTGTAACGAAGGGAAGGTTGGGTGGAAAGTGACCAGGGATAACATCGTAATTAAAGGCGCGCGGGCGCATAATTTAAAAAATATTGACGTTACCATCCCGCGCGACAAGTTCGTCGTATTGACGGGGCTCAGCGGCTCAGGCAAATCGTCGCTCGCGTTCGATACGATTTATGCCGAGGGGCAAAGAAGATACGTCGAGTCATTGTCCGCGTATGCGCGGCAATTTCTCGGTCAAATGGACAAGCCGGATGTCGACTCGATCGACGGGCTCTCGCCGGCGATTTCCATCGATCAAAAAACGACAAGCCGCAACCCGCGTTCTACCGTCGGTACGGTTACGGAAATATACGATTACTTGCGTCTGCTATTTGCGAGAATCGGACGGCCGCACTGTCCTGAGCATAAAATCGAAATTACTTCGCAAACGGTTGAACAAATGGTCGACCGGATCATGGAGTATCCGGAGCGAACGCGTCTGCAAATATTGGCACCGATTGTTTCCGGCCGGAAAGGCGAACATACCAAGCTGTTCGCCGACATCCAAAAGCAAGGCTTTGTGCGCGTTCGCATTAACGGAGAGATCCGTGAGCTGTCGGAGCCGATCGAGTTGGATAAGAACAAGAAGCACAGCATCGAAGTCGTCGTCGACCGGATCGTAGTGAAATCTGACGTGCAAACCCGGCTTGCCGATTCACTGGAAACCGCCCTTAAGATGGCGGACGGTCGTGTAATCGTCGATGTAATGGAGAAGGAAGAACTGCTGTTCAGCCAAAATCTGGCTTGTCCCGAATGCGGCTTCAGCATGGAGGAACTGGCGCCACGGATGTTTTCTTTTAACAGTCCGTTCGGCGCTTGTCCGGATTGCGACGGCTTGGGATTGAAAATGATCGTCGATCCGGAGCTGTTGGTACCGAATTCGAAGCTCTCGATTGATGAGGGAGCGTTCGAAGCTTGGGCTGGAAGCACATCGAATTATTATCCGCAATTTCTGGCCGCCGTGTGCGAGCATTATGGGATCCCGCAAAACAAGCCGGTATCCGAGCTGACGAAAGATCAGATGCAGAAGCTGCTTTACGGCACGGGCGGGGAGAAGGTCCGATTCAAATATGAGAACGATTTTGGGCATCGGAAGGAAGCAATGGTCGCCTTCGAGGGCATCGTGAACAACTTGGAGCGCCGTTATCGCGATACGTTCTCCGAAGGGATTCGGGAGCACATCCAAACTTATATGAGCGCCAAACCTTGCTCCAAATGTAAAGGGCAACGCTTGAAGCCGGAAACGCTCGCCGTCACGATCAACGCCACAAATATTGCGCATGTGACATCCCTCTCAATCGGTGAGGCCCAGGCATGGTCCGAAGCGCTCGCTTTGACCGATCGAGAATTGCAAATCGCCCAACTCATTCTTAAAGAAATCAAGGCGCGGCTTGGCTTTCTGGTCAACGTCGGCCTGGATTATTTGACGCTTCATCGCGCGGCAGGTACATTATCCGGCGGCGAAGCGCAGCGGATCAGACTCGCCACGCAAATTGGATCGAGCTTGATGGGAGTGCTCTACATCTTGGATGAGCCGAGCATCGGGCTGCACCAGCGCGATAACGATCGTTTGATCAAGACGCTCGAGCATATGCGCGATCTCGGGAATACGTTGATTGTCGTAGAGCATGATGAAGATACGATGATGGCTGCCGATTATATTATCGATATCGGGCCGGGGGCCGGGATTCACGGCGGGCAAGTCGTAGCCCAAGGAACGCCGGAGCAAATTATGCAGAATGATAATTCGTTGACCGGCTTGTACTTAAGCGGCAAGCGGTTTATTCCGATTGCGGCCGAACGCCGGAAGCCGAACGGCAAATGGCTGGAGATCAAAGGGGCCAAAGAAAATAATCTAAAAGGGGTCAACGTTAAAATTCCGCTGGGCGTATTTAGCAGCGTGACGGGAGTATCGGGCTCAGGGAAAAGTACGCTGATCAACGAAATTCTGTTTAAGACGTTGGCGAAAGAATTGAATGGAGCGAAAGTACGCCCGGGCGAGTACAAGGAATTTAAAGGGCTGGAACATGTCGATAAGGTGATCGATATCGATCAGTCGCCGATCGGAAGAACGCCACGCTCCAATCCGGCAACGTATACCGGCGTATTCGATGATATTCGCGATGTGTACTCGGCCACGAACGAAGCGAAAGTGCGCGGATACAAGAAGGGACGCTTCAGCTTTAACGTCAAGGGCGGGCGATGCGAAGCGTGCCGTGGCGATGGTATTATTAAGATCGAGATGCACTTCCTTCCGGATGTATACGTTCCTTGCGAAGTTTGCAAAGGGAAGCGGTATAACCGGGAAACGCTGGAGGTCAAATATAAAGGAAAGAGCATCGCCGATTTGCTGGAAATGACGATCGAGGATGCATGCGAATTTTTCAAAAATGTCCCTAGAATTCATCGTAAACTGCAGACGCTGCTTGACGTAGGCTTAGGCTATATGAATCTCGGACAGCCTGCTACGACGCTATCCGGCGGCGAAGCGCAGCGTGTAAAGCTGGCAGCAGAACTTTACCGAAGAAGTACGGGCAAAACCATCTATATTCTCGATGAACCGACGACCGGACTGCACATCGACGATATCGACCGGCTGCTCAAAATATTGCACCGACTTGTAGAGAACGGCGATACCGTCCTCGTCATTGAACATAACCTGGACGTGATCAAAACGGCCGACTACATTATCGACTTAGGGCCGGAGGGCGGCAACCGGGGCGGTACGATCGTTGCTACCGGAACGCCGGAGGACGTGATAAAGGTAGAGGGTTCCTATACGGGCAAGTATTTAAAACCGGTCTTGGAGCGGGATCGCGCCCGATCCGAGGATTACAACCGAAGATTGAAGGACATGAACGAAGCTGTAGTGTAGTGATCGAATTTGCAGGAGCGCCTGTCGGGTAAGGCCGAGGGCGCTTTGGCATGCCGGGAGACGGATGGTCACGGCGAAGTTATAAATATTAGAAGAAATGGACATGGTATAAGATGAGTTTGGGTTCCATACCCGACGACATAAAGTTGACAAAGTTGTTACAGCTAAGGCAAACCGCTTGCACTTCCAGGCCAGTCAAGCTAAGATAGAAATTAAGCATTTCTGTATACAGAAGGAGGTCTCTCCATGTTTTTGGCTGAAGGGGCAGCAACAACGGCCAGTACGTTCTCCGGATTTGATCCGTTCGTCATTTTGTTCACCATCGTGCTCGTGATCGGTGTCGTTCGACTGCTTGCCGTACCGAAGAAAAACCCATTTGCGATCGGCTTTGGATTGGTTAGTTTGGCAGTATTCTTGACCATGGACGTTGTTATGGTGCTTGGCTGGATGGGAAGACTGTAGTACACATTAAGTTCGATTAAGAGAATAACCAAAATGAAGGTCCCGGGCAAATGCGCACACGCTTGTCCGGGGCTTTTTTTAAGAGTAAAGAACGATAAATGGTACAAGCCGGTATACATAAAAAAACAAAGCACCTCTTACTATACTTTCTCCAAGTATACGAGAGGTGCTTATTTCATTTTAAATCAGCCTCATGGTGTCTGATCTTTAGGCAGAGATCCCTGGAGAAAGCCTAGCGGTCTAACTTGCGATAAGGTGCTGCTACACCCACCACATTTCTCCAAGCGGTTCTTTAATTAGAATCTGCTGCAAGTTTTGAACGGCTTTCGTGAAGCCTTCTTCTACGGACATCAAACCGTCTTCGTGCTCGATGCTGACGACGTAGTCGTATCCGACCAAACGAAGGGCGCTAATAATATCGGCCCAAGTCTTCAGATCATGGCCGTAGCCGACGGTACGGAACTGCCAGGCACGATCCAACATGTTGGTGTACGGCTGCATATCCGTAACCCCGTAACGGTTGACGTTGATCGGATCGATTGTCGTGTCTTTGGCGTGGAAGTGATGAATCGCGCCTGCACGGCCGAGAATTTGTACCGCCTGCACGGGATCGATGCCTTGCCACCACATATGGCTCGGATCGAGATTGGCCCCGATAGCCTCTCCGGCAGCTTCACGAAGACGCAAGAGCGTTGCAGGCGTATGAACGGAGAAACCGCCATGGAGCTCAAGCCCGATTTTGATGCCGCGGTCGGAAGCATATTTACCGGTCTCCGTCCAATACGGAATCACTTTATTCGTCCATTGCCAGTCGAGTATTTCCTGGAAGTCTGGCGGCCAAGGAGCGACAGGCCAGTTCGGGTACTTCGCATCGTCGGAGTCTCCGGGACAACCGGAAAACGTATTGATTACAGGTACTTCCAGCTTTTGCGCAAGATCGATCGTTTTCAGGATAAGGCTTTGATCCGCTTGTGAGATCGTTTTTTGCGGGTGAAGCGGGTTGGCATGGCAGCTTAAAGCGCTAATCGTCAAACCGCGGGATTGGACGGCCTGTTTGAATGCTTTCAGTTTGCTTTCATCGCCAAGGAGTACATCCGGATTGCAATGCGCATTGCCCGGGTAACCGCCGGTACCGATTTCTACGGCTTCCAAACCTTTGGATGCGATAAAGTCGAGAGCTTCTTCCAAAGACTTTTGCCCAAACAATACGGTAAATACGCCTAACTTCATGTAAAGCACCTCCATTAGTAATAGAAAGGATGTACGCGTGTTCAATCCACAATACCAACCCAAATTATAACATTAAGTTCCATGCATCTCAAAGTGTGAGTTTCGGACAACTCTCGACAGCTCGAGCGGAACAAGACAAAGGTCAATTAAAAAAATTGTCTTCGACAAGCGGCATCGACAGTGTTCCTGTTTCTTTGCAGAGCGCATCCGATACAATGAGATTGGAAGGACAACAAACTTTTTAAAGAGAGGGCGGATCGGATGATCGTTAAAGACACCCAAATCGTTGAAACCGTATCAGGCAGCTGGCTTCGCTTCCCAAACAGCTTTAAAAAGTTTCATTGCCTCGTTGAGCTGCCAGGTCAGTTGATGCTCAACATCAATGCCAAGTCGGGCAATGTGCAGGTACACAAGAAGGACAGCAATAACATTTACCAAAACATAGGGGAGCTATTCATCTCAACGACCGGGATCGATATACATTGTTCGATCGCACAATCGATGGCAAAAGACGAAGTTGAACAGCAGATGGTCAAACAGTCGGACGCCTCGTAAAAAAGCAAAAAGCAGCAGCCCGCTTGAGTACGGGAATGCTGCTTTTCCTAATTCATTAAAAAGGCCAATGGACAAGCCCTTTGTATATCTTCACGACCGTATCCTCGCTGCCGCCGTACACAATGACCGCCGCTGTAACGAATAGCTGCGTCAAAAGGCAGCGACCGTAAAAATACGAGCGGGATACTTTCTTCTTGTTCACCGTCGTGCGTCCCAGCAAGTTTTCCAACGCAAGCAAAACTCCGTGATAAACGCCCCACAGCACATAAAGCCAAGAGAACCCGTGCCACAAGCCGATCAGCACCATAATGAGGACGGACAAGCCTGCGGCGGTCCACTTCGTCGGCGTTTGACGGGAGAAGAAGATGAAGATATGGTCGCGAAACCAATCCCCAAGCGTGGCATGCCAATTCCGCCAGTATTGAGTGAGCGTTGGTGACATGAACGGCTTTTTAAAGTTTTCCGGAATATTGTAGCCCATCAGCCGCCCGAAACCGACGGCGATATCCGAATAACCCGAGAAATCAAAAAAGATGAGTGCATAAAACCAGATCATTAAAAATAAAGATTCGTGCGTATGCAGCTCGCCTTGAGTAAAATGGTTGAATACGTCGGTCATCCAGGTGACGAGCACGATTTTTTTAAACATGCCGAGAATGATGCGTTTGATGCTTTGTTCCGTTTGAGCCGCGTCGATGCGATAAGGCTGCTTCGTATCGGCCATAAAATCGCGAAATTTCAAGATCGGGCCGGAAGTAAACGTCGGAATGAACAAAATATAGTTAAAATAATCGAGAACGGGTGCACGGGCGTCTTTGCCGAAAAAGTATGCAAAATACAGTGCATCGATCACTTTCAGCACGTTGTAAATGAGACCGAGCACCATAACGGCGTCAAACAGCGGGTGAGTGAACACCTCCATGCCGAAAAGGCGAAGCGTCGACACTCCCGCGACATTAAGAAAGATCAGCCCGATAAACCAGCTTTTACGGAAACGTTTCGAATAGCACAGCAGCAGGAAGGCCAAATAATTGAGAGCCGTATAGGCCAAATAGAAAGCGAACAGCTTCTTGCTGAACAACAGCAGGAAGCACAGGTTGAACGCGAGCAGCAAAACGCGCTTATTTGCAGGCCACCAGCGGGTGCATGCCAGCACAATGGCCATGCCGGATATCGCCATCACCGCGTTCATGTTTAAATACCACATGCGTGACTACCTCCAAGCCGGAACCGGACAATGCCAAGACCCATCGACGCCGGCCGCAATCGTGCAACGGAAGTGCTTGATGCGGCACAGGCAGGCCTCCAGCCATTAAAAGCCTTCATATATAAACAAACCTTTGCCGGTAAAATAAATGAGCACCATGATGAGCATGGCGAGATAAACGATTACTTCGAAGGCTTTGCGAGCGAAGCAAGCCATGCGTCCACCTCCTTCGTAAACACGGGAGCACCTTCTTGTCGGCTCAAATGAACGAGATCGTGAAAATATTTTGGGTCGTACGACGAGAGCAGATCAAGTATGGGAACGCCAGCCGTTGCAAGCCTGCGGTTCACTTCTTCTCGCAGACCTGGCATGTAAGGAGGCAGCTGATAACCGCGGTTCCATGGCATCCAAATTACCCGCAGCTGAAGCTGATGTGCTTTGCAGTAATCGATGATCCAAGACAACGCGTTGAGATTATCCTTGTAATCCGGCTGCGACATCCAGCCGAATCGTTGGTCATAGTCGGCCCACTTTTTACGAAGCTCGTCATCCGGCTTTTGGCCGAAGTACAATTCTTTATCGATCCAACGCGGCTGATAGGCAATCAGCTCGGACGGATTCATTTCAACCGTACCTTTATAGAGCTGCTTTACGAGTTCCGTACCCGAATCGCGGAAATAGTCCCGATAAGTGTATACATAAGGCTGATACCACGGCTTGAACCACTGATAAGTCGGGTCCGTTTCAAGGCTGTCGATCATCGTATGCACGTCAATGCCGACGACAAGCTGCCTTTCCACCTGAAATCGCGCCTGCTCCAGGATTGCCTTCAAGTCCGTCAGCTTCCCGTACGACAAACCCATCTCGATCAGCTTCGATTTCGATTGCTCTTCGATATAAGCGCCGGTGACCGCGGAATTGCCGAAAAAGACCGGTCCGTGATCCAGCCACTGATGATGGAACAACGTTTTGGTGAAGTCGTTTTTATAAAAACGCCGCGACGTAACCATCGGATCCCAGTAACCGATGATCCAATCCGACAGCAGGAAGGCGGCAAGCAGAAGCAGGACAAAGCCGTTTTTCCTTATAAAAGCAATCATAAGTTTGTAAACCACACTTTATGGATAAATTAGAGGCTGGCCACGAAAGGCCAGTCTAGCGCTATAGGTCGGTTTCCATCAAGGTGTCGAACGTCTACAGCGATTTTTGCTGCCAGGCATGATACTGCTCGCGGAAGGCGGCAGGCCACGCTGCTTCATCCAGTCCGTACTGCGACAGAAAGGCGAAAGCCCAACGTTCGATTCCAAAGCCAACGCAGCCCGTAACGGCATTTCGTTTGCCCATTTTGATGTTGAATGCATTGCCGAACGTATTGCTGTGGAAGTTGACGGAGCTGCAGGCGATCGACTTGTTGATTCGCGGAATCGTCAAGCGAAGCTCGTACTTCATCTCCTGATTGCGCTGGAATGAAGCTTTTACCTGGAAGTCGTTGGTGAAAAACGGATCGTTGGCGATTTCCAGCATGCTGTCCACGTTCCACTCCACGGCGAGCTCTTTCAAATATTCGATGGCTTGCAGGCGATGCTCTTTTACAAAATCGGGCTTACCGACAAATATGATTTCTCGCATGCTGAAATCAAGCAGTCGACCGAAGTCCGTGTGATTGCGCGATTCAAAGCGATGGCACTTCGAAATCGCCGTCACGATGCGGCCTTCGCCTTCCAGCGTTTCATTTTGCAGCCCTTCGTAGCAGTGATAACAAGTCGAAGGGTTCATCGTGAACTTCGGCTTTGGCATGGTCCGGTTCAAATCGAGCGGCTGGCCTTCCTCTTTCCAGCCACCGGCATCGCGAATCGATTGGGAGAAAGATTCAATGATGTCGAGATCCTCGCGCAAGTGCGTCAAAAAGTGAATATGTTCCGGAAACGAAGTAAAATGATTCGTTTTATTCAGCGTATCGGCATGAATGACCGCCGGGTAATGCTCTTCCGTCACACCGGCGAAACGGCCTGCTACTTTGGTGACGAAACTGTAATCGAGAAAACGCATTAAGCTTGAGAACGGCTCACGGAAAATAAACAGACCGGGTTCCAGCACCTTAATGATCTTACGTTCCGTCAGTTCGGCAATAATGTCGCCTTCGTACGGCGTGTCCACACGATGTTCGAATAAAATATTTTCCTTAAAACCGAAATCGCCTTGGGAGAACCGCTCGATCAAACGGCGCACGCGGTCCTCAATCACCTCGTTTCCCTTCGAAGACTGGTGCACGATACGGATTTGGTTCGATTCCAGCGTGATGTCCTGAATCGTTTCGTCGATAAATGCGGCCGCATATTTAAGCTGGCCATGCTGGCTCGGGGCGAGGCCCTCCAATGATACGATGCATTCCATGGTACTACCTCGCCTTCTTATTGTGAATGAATTGCGCGATTTCGCGGACGGTGTTGAGCGGATACAGCATCAAATCTTGATTGGTCACTTGAATGCCGTATGTTTTCTCAATGTGTGCGATCAAAGCAGTAGCGCCGATTGAATCAACATATCCGTAATCGAATAAGTGAACATCCGGCGTAAATTCATCATCGTCTTCCTCGATTTCGTACCGGTTCTTAATGTGAGCTTCCAGCTCTTCCAGCAGCTCTTGCATAAGTAAGCCTCCTTGATTTTGAAAAAAATGAGATATGCCGAAACATGGGAGCGGGACGGGCGCCGGGCTGCAAAAAGCCTGGCGGAACCGTCCGCGCGTTGATCCATGTAGTTATGTTTAACCGACCTACTTTAAGCTAGCGGAAGCCTTAAGGCGAGATGCGGACCGTGACGGTCACCGGCTCGCCAAAATGCGTTACGGTATAAGTTTGTTTCGCTTCGTCACGATCAACGGTCAGCGCTTCGCCTTCAATGGAGAGCGACTGCTCGCTCTTCAGTTGTATTTGCTGCATGCCTGGCGCGTCTAACGTCAAAGTCCACTGCGCTCCGGACTTTTGCAGCACATACGGCACGTTGGAACGTGTAATGTGAAGCTTTGCTTCGGCAGCCGCGGCACGGTCCGGGCTTGCGAACCGGACGGATGTTTCGCCCTGTGCTCCGAAGTACAGCCGGTTTTCGCGGATGTCGCGCACCTCGGCGGCAGTCACCGGTTGTTTGTCCGCATAAGGCTGACCCGGCTCTACGACAAGCCCGATCGTTCCTTTATATTCCGCAGCTTGAGCGGGAACGCCCGATGTGTTCGGCTTCACATGAAAGCTGGGTTCTACCGTCAGTCCGACGGCTTTCTTCAGACGGTCAGCGACGGCTTCGTACCAAGGACGATACAGATCGACGCGAGTCGTTAGCGTGTTCATGTAGCTTCTAGCCATTTGCGGCTCAGTTATGAAGTTATAGCTGTACTCATTGCGCAGCTTGTCCAAGTACCGAACAAATTCAAGAAGCGGCTGCGTATTCGCCGGAAAATGATATTCGATATGCTCGAAATAATCGATTGGCATATCTTGGGCTACATAAGCTTCGAACAAATCTTCCGTCGAATAACGCGGATCGGTACGAAGCACCGGCGCGGGCGTAGACAGGAGCATCGGACGTTTCATGTCCGGAAGCCCGGAGCCGTCCGTCATCAGGAAAGGCAATCCCCAGTTGTACTCGATGCCAAGACGGGGCTCGTGCCGAATGTCGGCCGGCTTGAAGCCGAAATTGAACCATATGTCGGCTTCCCTTTCATTGCGCAGCGTCTGGGCACGGTCCGGGTTATTGATGCGCCACGTATGCTGATTTGTGCCTGGCATGAGCCAAGGGATGCCGAGCGTATCGAACGCCTTGCGGTGCAGAGCGATCTCCTGTTTTTCCTGGGCATCGCTCGTAAAGTTATGAACGAACAAATGCGGGTACAGTTCCAGCTTATGGGCTTTCGTATATTCGATAAATTCGGTCAGCTGACTTTTATATGGAAAACCAGGATCGTCGACGGTCGTCGGAATGCCGAATTCCAGCTGTCCGACGATCAGATCGTCTTTGCCGTCGCCGTTCAGGTCGGCCCATAACGGGACCGCATTATGCCCGCCGACAAGCGCATGGCTTCCCAGCTGGTTGACGCTCGCGGCTTCGATCAATCCGGCGTCTCGCCAAGTGATTCCGCTGTTTGCACCGGCTTGCTGCAAGTATATGCGCAGATCGCCTTCCTGGCTGCCGACGACAAGGTCGGCCTTGCCATCGCCGTCCATATCGCGGATGGACGGCGCCGCAAACTTCGCGGGCAGCTGCGCGGCCGCCGCGCCTTTGCCGAAGGCGAGCGCGCCGGAGGCGCTCCGCTCGCCATGGTACACCGTCACCTTGCCGGCGGCATCCCCGACCACGAGGTCGGGAATGCCGACCCCGGTGACGTCGCCTACCGCCGCAGCGATTGGCGCAGCGCCGCGAATCGGCTGCCCGTCCGCGAGCAGCTGGACGGGCGCCGTGAACGTGCCGCCGGCTTCGCCGTAGGCGACGGCGAGCGTGCCGTCCGGCCGGCCAACGATCAGATCGGGCCGGCCGTCGGCATTCAGATCGTACGCCGCTACGCTGGCGTACGGGCCTGGTGCGAGCGTAGCCCCGCTCGAGAGCCGCACAGGCTCCCGCTTGCCGAAGGCTGCGGGAGCAGGCACGCCCGCCGGAAGCTGCTGCCCGGCATAGGCCGACGCGGCCGCGCCGCCAGCGCCGCGGTACACATAGATCTGTCCGTCGCCCGAGCCGACGATCAGATCGGGCTTGCCGTCGCCGTCCAGATCGGCCAGCGCCGGATAAGCCCGATACGGCACCGTGATCGGTTCGCCGAGCGACTTGTACTCGGGGTAATTCGCCAGACGAATCGGCCCATCCTCGCTCATAAGCCGCGTGCCGCTGGAGTAAAACGAATTCGGCGTTTCCCCGGCGAACGCCGGTTTCGCATTCGTGCCCGTGTTCAAATGCACGGCCACCGATTCCTGCCATCGTCCCCACGTGAATGACGAGCGGACGAGCGAGAATGAAGGGATTTGCTTGTGCTTTTTCAGCAGCTCAGCCCACTGGATGCCTTCGCCGTCGCGAATCGCCTCGAGCGCCTCAAAATGATTTTGGTGCGCCATGGCCGGACGGCCGTATGGACCGAGCACTTTTTTTACGCTGTAGCCGAACGTTTCTTTTGCGACGAAGGCGGCATATTCGGAGCGGAACAAAGCGCTGCCCGCTGCGAACGTAAAATGGAAGTAAGGCTGGACCGGCAATTGATTCCGGTCAAAATACAGTGCGCCGGGAACCGGCTCGGTCGCCGTATTGAGTTCCGCCGCCAGTTTTTCAAAGCCAAGTTTCGGGTCCATCCCGCTGGCCAAATCGTAACCGGTCAAGTAGTACCGGTTGGGCAGCAGCGTACCGCTGAAAAATACGGTGCCTTCGCCGATCCGATTGAGCGTATACAGCGAAACGCCGTTCATGGAAGCGATCGTCGTGGCTGTGGAAGGAACGATTCCTTTGCCCCAGGAAAACTGGGCGAGCGTATTGTCCGTATCGTGCCGGAAATACGTGTCGGCAAACTGCTTCAGCAGCTTCTGCAGCCCTTGCAGGTTATAATCCACTTCCGGGTACAGCATCGGGCCGGTATCGTCCAGTTCGCCGCCGGGTTTCAAATTCCGCGTCGGAGGTAGTACGTCGACGACTTGCTTGGCCCCGAGAAAGTCGGGAGGAAACGTATCGGCGAAACGATTTTCAAGGAACAAATGTCCGCCCTTGGCGACATAATCCTGCAGCAGCTTTCGCTGCGCATCGGTCATGCTTTCATGCAGGGACGGGTCCAAATAAACCGTGTCGTACGATTGCAGCTTTCGCCCGCTTATGCTGTTCAAGCTCGCACGCTCCAGATCAAGGTTCGCGACAAGTGACTGGCTGAGATGGCCGAATGCTGCAGGATCGTAAGCATCGCCATCCGTAGCGTACAGCATGCGGACCGTCAGCTCTTTTTTTGCTGTAAACAGAAAAACCGCAAGAGCCGCGGCAAGCACGCAAAGCACCGTTAGAACGGCCTTGCTTTTCATTTTTTTCATTCAAAAATTCCCTCAATTGCCGCATGGTTACACTACTTTGCCATTATATCACGGATGGCGGGCTTTGTTAACTTGTGTCGAGCCGGCTCGGATTGTGCGGTGATGCGATGATCAATGAGTCTTCCCCTGACTAACATCGGCCGGTTTCTTCTATATCTATAGTTGCTTAATTGTTCAATGCTTGATGCCTTTTACGCGATTTAGAAGAGCTTTTACCAAATTTGCTATAAAAGGAGCAAACACATCGTAAAAATACCCGGAGTACTATGGCGATTTTTTCAAAATCTTACCGCCTCTCTGCCTTCTGGGCTGCATGGTTTACAAGTCTCATTTCTGGTACACTATGAAAGATGTACTGTTTTTAAGCCCTCTTTCCGGGTATCCTATGAAACTTAGCCATTGTGGAGGAACGATAATACTATGCGCGAAAACAACATTCGCAAATCGGATATAGAGCTGCTTGCTCCGGCGGGCGATTGGGACTGTATGCGGGCGGCGGTCGCCAATGGGGCGGACGCGATCTTTTTTGGCGTGGAAAAATTCAATGCGCGCGCCCGTGCGAACAATTTTCAGATGGACGAGCTGCCGGATATTATGTCCTTCTTGCATCGATATGGAGTAAAAGGGTTTTTAACATTCAATATTTTAGTGTTTGAAGAGGAACTGGAAGAAGCGCGCATTTTGATCGATGCTTGTATCGACGCCGGTGTGGATGCGGTCATCGTCCAGGATCTTGGGCTCGTGAAGCTGATTCGCGAAATATCGCCGGACTTTCCGATTCACGGCTCCACGCAAATGACGATCACCTCTCCGGAGGCGGTGGAGTTTACGAAGCCGTTCGATATTGAGCGGGTCGTGCTCGGCCGTGAAAATAATCTCAAACAAATCAAACAAATCGGCGACCAAGCGAAGCTTCCGATGGAAGTTTTCGTGCATGGCGCGCTCTGCGTTTCATATTCCGGTCAATGCTTGACTTCGGAAATGTGGGGAGGCCGTTCGGCGAACCGCGGGGAGTGTGCGCAGGCATGCCGTTTGCCGTACGATTTGATGGTGGACGGAGAACAGAAGCCGATGGGAGATGTGGCGTATTTGCTGTCGCCCAAAGATCTTGCGGCGCTGGAACTGGTGCCGGAGCTGATTGAGGCGGGCGTGACTTCCTTTAAAATCGAAGGACGGCTCAAAAGCCCGGAATATGTCGCCAATGTCGTGGGCAAATACCGCAGCGCCATCGACCGTTACTTTGATGGGCAGGACGTGAGGCCGACCAAGGAAGAACTGCGGGAGCTGGAGCAAAGCTTTTCGCGCGGTTTTTCTTACGGTTTCTTGAAAGGGACGAACAACAAGCAGTTGGTTGACGGCACCTTTCCAAAGAGCCGCGGCGTTTATCTCGGGCGCGTCAAGCAAGTGCTGCGGGACGCGGTGCTCTGCGAGCTGGAAGCTCCGCTCAAGCGGGGCGACGGGATTGTATTCGATGCCGGCGATCCGACGAAAAAAGAGGAAGGAGGCCGCGTTTACGATTTGCGCCGGAAAGGTGCGAAGCTGGAGGGCGAGGCACCGGGCGGACTGGTGGAAATTGTGCCAGGACGTCAGGACGTGAATCTGGGACGCGTTCATGTAGGGGACCGGATATGGAAGACGAACGACCCGCATTTGGACAAGCGGCTGCGGCAAACGTTCGAAACCGATAAGCCGTACCGCGTTTTTCCGGTTCAAGTGAAGGTAACCGGAACCGTTGGCCAACCGCTGAAAAGCGTTTGGACGGATGTGGAAGCGGAACACTCCGTGACGGTGGAGTCGGAGTTGTCTTTGGTGCCTGCAGAGAAGCGCCCGATGGACGCCGCGCTGTTCGAAGAACAGTTCGGCCGGCTTGGCGGGACGATTTTTGAACTGGCCTCGGTCGACGTTCATTTGAACGGCGACCTGATTGTGCCGATGCGCGAGCTGAACCAAATGCGCCGGACCGCGGCGGAACTGCTCGCGGCGAACCGGGAACGGCCGCGCGCCTACGTGAAGCGCAGCGTTGACGTGTACGGCGACACGCCGGCGCGTGCGGCTGAGCCTGCCGCTCCGGCAGGCGGACAGGCTCGCTCGCGGCTGACGGCGCTATGCCGCAGCTTGGAGCAAGTACAGGCGGCCTGCTCGATGAACGTCGAACTCGTCTACGCCGACTTCGAGTTCATCAAGCAGTTCCCCGCCGCCGTCGAGGCCGCCCATGCAGCGGGCAAGCGGATCGCGCTGGCGACGCCGCGCATTCATATGCCCGGCGAAACGGGCTATTTCCGAAACATCCTGAACCTGGGGCCGGACGCCGTCTTGCTTCGCAACACCGGCGCCGTCTACTGGTTCATGCGCTATCTTGCCGAGCACCCAGAGGCGGCTCGGCCGGAACTGATCGGCGACTTTTCGCTGAATGTCGCCAACCATAAGACGGCGGCACTGTTTCTGGAAGCGGGTCTTACCCGCGTAACGCCGTCGTATGATTTAAACATCCAGCAGATGGTCGATCTGCTGCGCCGTTCAGACGCCGCGAAGCTCGAGGTCGTGATCCATCAGCATATGCCGATGTTCCACACCGAGCACTGCGTCTACTGTACGTTCCTTAGTGAAGGAACGGACTATACGAACTGCGGCCGCCCGTGCGAGGAGCACAGCGCTTCGCTGCAGGACCGTATCGGCTTCTCACACCCGGTTCGGGTGGATGAGGGCTGCCGCAACACGGTGTACAACGCGATCGACCAATCCGGCGCCGAGTATTTGGCCAATTTCATGGAGCTTGGCGTATCGACATATCGCGTCGAGTTTCTCGAGGAAACGCCGGATAAAGTGCGAGAGGTGCTCTCTTTGTATGAGCGCGCCTTGAAAGGCGAGATCAACGGCACCCATGTGTGGAAATCGTTGAAGGCGACGAATCAGTTGGGTGTTACGCGTGGTCAATTGGTGAAGTGATTTTGCAGTGGGACTTCCCTCCTGTCTTTAGCGAGACGGAGGGAGTTTTTTTATGCGGGCCAGAAGGCAGTTTTCATAGAAATTGATGATTTGTATTTAATAGATCTGCTATTGGAAAGGCCTTAGAAATATAAATAAATTTCCCGATTTTTTTATAATCTAGCAAAAGTCAATAGGAACTATGAATTATAAAGAAAATTTAATGGAGCATTTCTGGAAATATTGTAATGAAATTTTAATAGAAATCTAATACAATAGATCTACATTGTCCAGAAGGTCAATGCCGCAGACGGGGACTATTCTCCTCCGACTTGGAGAGGGGTGGTCCAGTTCGTTCTGCAACGATCTTTGAAAATTACATATACAGGAGGAGAAACACATGTCTTACAAGGAACTGCGTAAGAAGATCAGTTCCGTTCTTGTGTCTGCCTTGCTCTTCGGTATGCTTGCGCCTGCAATGGCGTTCGGTGCGGAAGCAGTCAAACTCAAGGACATCACTGATTCTTATGCGAAGACCGAGATTCAAGCCCTTGTCGACGCAGGGATCGTATCCGGTTACGAAGACGGCAGCTTTCAACCAACTAAGGCGATGACTCGTGCCGAGCTGGCTAAAATCATCGTATTGGCATTAGGAAAAAAGGAGAACCCGGACAAAGCGGCGTCTTTTGCAGACGTAGATAAGAACAGCTGGTACCGTGGGTATGTCGGAGCTCTTGTGGAATCGGGCATTACCGATGGTACATCCGCTACGACTTTTTCCCCAGATGCTAAAGTAACGAGAGAAGAGCTTGTCGTATTCTTCGTACGGGCTATGGGCCTGGAAGAAACGGCTAAGAAGGTTGCGGCGGATGCTAAGCTTAGCGACTTGGCTCAAGTTTCAAGCTGGGCTAAGGCTCATGTGTCCCTTGCGTTCAAGATGGGCTTTGTACAAGGAATCGAGAACAACGACGGCACGCTCAGCTTTAACCCAAAAGCGAATGCAGAACGTCAAGCACTCGCGCGTTTGGCGTATGAGTTTAAGACAAACAAAGCCAAGTTCGTAGAGAAGGCGCAGGCTATTGCTAAAGCGGAAGAAAAACCATCTACTGGTGGTTCGACCGGTACTGGCAGCACTGGCGGCGGCGGTAGCTACGGTGGGGGCGGCGGCTATTCCGGCGGCGGATCCAACAACGCTTCAATCGCTGATCGTCTGAAAGCTGGAGAAACGCTTACTGGTAACGTCACATTAGGGGCGGGAACTTTCGGGCCGGAAGATGGAAAAACGGCTAAGATTGCCGGTACGTTGACTCTTGATCCAGGCGCTACAGGTACCGTTACTTTGAAGAACATCGAAGCGGACAATATTGTCGTAGCTTCCGGTGACAGCAATTCCATCCATCTGATTAACATTAAAATCAAAGTTAAGCTGACAGTTAATGCTTCGACTCAAACGGTTTCTGTTCGTATCGTTGCGGAAGGCACCACGACTGTAGCGGCAACGGAAGTTACTTCCAAAGCTATCGTTGAAAACGGTACAACAAACGGTGCGGCTTTCGGTGCGATCACGATTAAACCTACTGCCTCCAATCAACAAGTTGACTTGAAGGGTAATATCAGCAGCGCGATTAAAATTACCGGCGCTGTCACGTTGAATGTTTACGGCACGGTTGGTACGATTACGGCGGAAGAGGCTCTTACGTTGAATGCGTTGGCCGACTCCAACATCGGCACCATCCAATTGAATTCTGCTAAAGCCAACGTTTCTATTAGCGGTTCGGGCATTATCCAAAACATCATTGCTGCGGTTGCTGGAGCAGTGTTGAACATTGCCGACGGCAATGTAAAGATTCAGAAGCTTACGCTGAACGTAAAAATCACTTTGCAGGGCGATGTTGAAGTCATTAAAAACATTCCGATCGTCGTACCTGAAGGAAAAGATGTATCCGAATTTGTTGACGGCGCTGAAACCATTTTGGATGCCGTAAAACTTTCTTTTGCGATTGCTACTCTGCAAATCGGATATGCTGATGACGAAAACGCTGATGGCGTAAAAAGCAATCTGACACTTCCGACGAGTGCTTTGAATGGAGACGCATCGGTAACATGGAGTTCCGATAATGCAGCGGTGAACGCATCTAACGGTGAGGTTACCCGTCCTGCAGTTGGACAGCCAGACGCAGCCGTAACTTTGACGGCAACGGTCAAAGTAGGCACTTTGGAAGCAAAGAGAACCTTCAAAGTAACTGTTAAAGCGAAAACGGATGTTGTTGATCCTCAACTTCCGGGTACTGTGACGGGCATTACTTACACTTCTACTACAAACAGTATCATATTGAGCTGGTTACCTGCTGATAACGCGGTATCCTACGCAGTTTATATGTTGGATACGAAACTGGGTACGGTTACGAATACAACATATACAGTAGAAAACCTGAGCGCAGGTCAAACTTATAACTTCATTATTTACGCGTTGAACGCTGCAGGTATCGTTTCGAGTCCAAGCGCAACGTTTGCTGCTTCTACGTTGAGCCCTGTTGCTCCTCAATCCGTGACGATGACGGTATACGGAGTGTACTCCTCGGGTAACGGAACGGTTACATCTAACGTTTATGCTCTGAGTGCTGACGGAAGTGGAGTATACGATAACTCCGCTTATCCAGATAACAACTACCTTGTTGTGCAGTTCAGCGATTCCTTGGCAACAGATCAAGTGAACGGAACATTAAACTTTAGCGGGGCAACGGTTTCCGGGCTCGCAGGAGTGTCGACTTCCGTATACAATAGCGTTTACTTGGTGGTTTATTCGCCAACTGGCTTCCCGGCATTAACGACGACAAATTTAAGCATTATTGGAATTACGAAAACCGTAAGTTCACAAACATATTCTGTTGATCCGGTAACGGTAAAAGTTTTAGAGTAGTCCTAGTAGAGACTAGAACTTTTCATATTTTTATCCCCGAGTCAAGTCCTTCCGGACTTGACTCTTTTTCATTTACTCGCGGAGGACCGACCATGAAAGAAAACAAACTCGCGCTGCTGCTCCTTCCTCTTGTGCTCATAGCCGGCTTTCTCATCTATTGGTTCACGACGCCGACGGAGGTACAGCCGGATGCTGACTCCCGGTATAACCAGGCGCTCGCCTTCATTCAGCAAAACCGGCTGGATGAAGCGAAAATACTGCTCGAATCAGGTATAGCGGACAAACCCCAGGAAGGCAAATACGATTTCCAGCTCGGCAACATTGCCAGAAAGCAAAATCATGCGGACGAAGCGTACAAGCTATATGAAGCAGCAGCAGCCAAAACGCCACAATTAGTAGAAGCCTACAACAATATGGCAGCCCTAAAAATGGTGGATAATAAGTTAGACGAAGCTTTGACTGTCATCGAAAGCGGATTGAAGCAGCAGCCGGATTTTAAGGATTTGCAGTTTAAAAAGGGCCAAATTCTGTATATAAAAGGCGATTATGTTCAAGCGGAAACGGTACTAAAATCTTTATTAGGTGACCTGCAATACGTTGAAGCAGCCCGGTTTCTTGGCCTATCATTACTGAAGCAAAACCGTACCGAGGAAGCACTGGTCTATTTAAAGGAATACATAAATAAATCGCCGGCCGACAGTAAGGGCAAGGAAGAGATTCAAAAGATCATAAATGATCTCGAGAAAACAAAATAAAGTTTTGCCGGGGATTGCTCCGGCTATTTTTGTATCATTACCACACTGCTTGTTCACAATTTAGACACAAAATTTTAATCTAATTTTCAGGTTCGGTTAAGGTTGGGTTATGGTTCCGTCGGTATGCTGTTGTTGGTTAACCCGCATAAAAGATGGAAATGACTTGAATATGGAAAACGTGGCGACGATGGGAGGTTTTGACGTGCTTGAGGTCAAACAGGTCAGCAAATTGTACGAAAACCAGAGAGGGGTCCAAAGCATCGATTTTTCGATGAGTCGTGGAGAAATCGTCGGTTTTCTCGGGCCGAACGGCGCCGGCAAAACGACGACAATGCGGATGATCACCGGCTATTTGAATCCGACGCACGGCTCGATTACGATTGACGGGCTGTCCATGGCGGATCACCCGAAGAAGGCGCGGCAAAAGATCGGGTATTTGCCGGAGACGCCGCCGCTTTATCCGGAGATGTCGGTGACGGCGTATTTGCAATTTATCGCCGATCTAAGGGGCATCCCGGTCAAGGAGCAGAAGCGCCGCATCGGCGAGGTCGTTGAGCGACTTGGGCTGCAGGGGCGCGAGAAGCAAATCATTCGCAGCCTTTCCAAAGGCTACAAGCAGCGGATCGGCTTGGCGCAGGCGATTTTGCACAGCCCGGATCTGCTTGTTCTGGACGAGCCTACATCGGGCCTCGATCCGAAGCAGATCATTGAAATTCGCCAGCTCATTCGAGAGCTGGGCGAGAACCACACCGTGCTGCTCAGCACGCACATTTTGCCCGAAATCAACACGCTCTGCAACCGTGTGCTCATTATCAATCAAGGGCGCATCGTTCTCGACGGACAGCCGGACCGACTGGCGAACTCGATGGGTGAGACGTTCGAGGTATCGCTGGAAGTGAAAGGCCCGCGGGAAACGGTGCTGTCCGAGCTGCGCAACGTGCCGGGCGTCACCGCAGTACAGGAACTGACGCAGGAGGATACGGCTGCGGAAAGCACAGCTTTTGCTCAAACGGAGACGGAAGTGGATACCGAGGAAGCCGGTCAACCATCGACGGCGTCCAGTACGGCTGAAACAACAGCTTCTTCGAGCGGTACAGTAAAGGTCGTTGTGTCCGCGGCGGATCGCGTGGATGTACGCGAAGCTTTGTTCTATCGTCTCGCAGAACGGCGTTTGCCGATTCTTTCCATGAAGAAAGAATCACTCAGCCTGGAAGACATTTTCCTCAAGCTGACCACAAACGAATCGCTTGAGGCAGCGCAAACGGAAGACGCTTCCGATAAGGAGGTGACCTCGAATGCGTAGAACGCTTGCCATGGCAAGGAAAGAGCTGCAGCTCTATTTTTACTCGCCGATCGCTTACGCGGCGTTTGCTTTCTTTTTTGTAATTGCGGGGTACTTTTTCAGCGCGAACTTCCTGTACCCTCCATATATCATAGACGTGCGCCCGGTATTCGGAACCATCACGTTCGTGTTCCTGTTCATTATTCCGCTGCTCACGATGCGGCTTGTTTCCGATGAATTGCGTCAGGGAACGGATGAACTGCTGCTGACCTCACCGGCCAGCATCACGGAAATTATTATGGGGAAATATATCGCAGCTATCGTAGTGCAGCTGCTGCTTGTGGCAGGCAGCTTGATTTATCCCCTGATCCTGAGCATCTACGGCGATTTGGACCTGCCGGTTATGTGGATGTCCTTTCTGGCCATGTTCCTGATGGGAGCCGCTATGATGGCGGTCGGACTGTTTGCTTCCTCACTGTCGGCCCACCAAATGGTGTCCGGTATTGCGGGCTTTGCGATACTGCTGTTATTTTGGACGATCGAATGGCTGGGCGATTCCGTAGGCGGTAAAATTAAAGACTACCTCGGCATCTTCTCCATCGTAGGACGAGCCGGCGATTTACAAAAGGGCGTGCTCGATTTTGCCGATGTCATTTTTTATGTGACATTCATCGCGGTGTTTATCGTGCTCAGCATTCAAGTGCTCGAAAGAAAACGTTGGAGATAATCGACAACCGCTTTCACGCCGGGCAGGCGTGAAGCAGAAGGGGGAAAGGCAAGTGAACAAGTGGATTCGCGGAACGAACGCAGCGGTATTGTCGCTGGCCGTTATCGGCATATTTATCGTCGTCTCGATCTTTTTGAACTCAATGAAAAATTTGCAGGTCGATTTGACGCAAAATAAAAAGTTTACGTTGTCGGAACAGACGACCCAAGCGCTTAAGTCGCTTGACAAAGACGTACGCATCCTGTCGCTGACGAGCGATCAGACCGAACCGTTTATTAAACGGCAAGTCGTGGAATTGGCGCAGGAATACAAGAAGCGCAATAGCAAAATTACGTTCGACGAATACGATATGGTGCAAAATCCGGCGATTGCCAAACAGTACGATGTCGATCCATCCGGCGTTTTGGTAGTGGAGAGCGGTACGCAGAAAAAGACGATCTACTATTATGATATGTTTATTCCCGGGCAGCAGCAGGGCGAGTACCGGTTCAGCGGGGAGGAGAAGCTGACCCAGGCGATCGTCAATTTGAGCGCGAAGGAGAAGAGCAAAGTCTACTTCATGTCCGGCCATAACGAAATCCCGCTCAACCAGATGAACACGTGGAGAAGCGGGCTCGAAAGCTCGAACTATGAAGTGAAAGAGCTGAACCTGCTGCGCGAAGGCAAAATTCCGGACGATGCCGACATTTTGTTCATCATCGGCCCGGAGACGGACATCAGCGACAAAGAAACCGAATTGATCAAAAATTACATGAACGGCAAGGGCAAGCTGTATATGGCCCTGGGCTTTAATAAAGACATGGTGTCCGGCTGGAAAAATATCGACGGCCTGATGGCGACTTACGGCATCAAAGATCAGCATGCGATTGCCATTGAGCCGAAGCAAAGCGTACTTTACGATCCGCTCACGATCATTCCGGAGTACGGTTTCCATGACATTACAACGAAGCTTCAGCAGTACAACCTGCTGACGATGATGACGCTAGCGGTATCGCTCGGCAACGAGCCTGTAGCGGATTTCCCGGCTACGGCCATCTTGAAGACGACCGACAAAGCTTACGGCGAAACCGATCTGAAGCTTCTGGCCGACAGCAGCCGCAGCGCGCTGGACGATAAAGACGTGAAGGGGCCGCTCAATCTGGGCTATGTCGTCGAGAGCAAAGACAAGAAGCCGAAGGCGGTCGTGCTCGGCGGCTCTACGTTCCTTGTAGATCGCGTTATCCAGCAGCAGGGCAACCGCGATTTCGCGCTGAACAGCGTGGGCTGGCTGCACGAGCAAAAAGATCAAGTGACGATCCGTCCGCGTGAAGGCGATGCGCTTCAACAGGCGCTGCTCACCGGCAGTCAGGCGAAGATGATTTTCTACGGTACGGTGCTTGTATTCCCGTTACTCTTCCTTGTCGTCGGCGGGACGATTTGGTGGAGGAGGAGAAAAGGATGAAACGGCTCATTCCGACCATTGTTTTGCTCGTCGTGTGCATCGGGGGCTTCTGGTATGCATCCAGCAAAGACTTTTTTAAAGAGAAAAAGCCGGAGCCTGCCGCAGTGGTTGCTGTGAAAAAGGAAGAAGTGGCAAGCTACACGATTAAGAAAGAAAACGGTGTAATTGAAATGCAGCAAAAAGACGGCAAATGGTCCATGACCAAGCCGGCGCCGCTGCCGCTAAACGGTTATTCTCCTGCCGGTTGGGTCGATTCGTTGAATGGGGCGACGAAGGAAAAGACGGTGAACGCGAATCCGTCCGACCTTGCCCAATTCGGGCTTGACCAGCCGAAGCAGGAATTTACGGTAACGCTGACGAACGGAACCACACATAAGCTATCGATCGGCAACCCTCTGCCGGTGCCGGGTTTCTCTTACGCGAAGTTCGACAGTTCGCCGGAGGTATTCCAGATCAGCGATGAAAAAGTCAAGTCGCTGGCGAAGGAACCGATCGACTTTATGGAAAAGAGTCCGTTCACCGTCCATTACGAGGAAATTCGTTCGTTGACGGTAGATTGGAAAGGCCTGAAATGGACGCTGACCAAAAGCGATCCGTCCAAGGCGTCGTATGATTCGAATTGGAAGCTTGGCGACAAAGAGATCAAGGGCTCGGATGCGTCTGGAATCCTCGATAAAACCGCGTTTATCTCATCGAATGAGATGGTAAAACGAGTGGCTGAGGTAAAGCTGGATGCACCGGAGCTAAGAGTAGAAATGAAAGATGTCGACAAAGACAACAAGGAGACGACGACGGTCTATGTCGGCAAAGTCGACGGAGACAACGTATGGATCGCCAAGCAGGGCGGGGATTGGGCATACACCATCCCGGCGGCGACCGTGCAGGAGCTGGCCGATAAAGCCAAGGATGTGCTTGCAGCTGCTCAAAAATAACGAAGCGTAAGCAATGCGCCTTTTGATCCACCTAACAGGGATCAAAAGGTGTTTTTGTTTTGTTGGAAATTTTTTTAAAAATACCGTCGCCAGACATACATATTTTCCCACAAAACGGGCAACCTAAAATTTGTCATTTACGAAAGGAGGAACACGTGATGTATCAAGGACAACAACAGCAGCAACAGCAAGGGATGAACACGGTAAGCTCCAAGGAATTGGCGTACATAACGGATTGTTTGAAAAATGAGGAGCTGCTTGCCAAACTCGCCGTTCAAGGCGCGGCGGAGAGCACGACACCGCAACTGAAGCAAAAATTGTCGCAAATCGCGCAGGACCGTCTGCAAAATACGGATCAATTGCTGCGTACGTTACAGCAGTACACACAAATGACTCACTAATATAGAAGGAGGTGCTAGAGGGTATGTATCAACAGCAAAACTTTTTTGGGCAGCAGCAGTCGGGACAAACGCAGCATTTTCATTTGCAGGAGCAGGATGCGGGCAATTTGGTGCTTTCCGAATTGAAGCGCGCCGCGCGTGAATATACAACGGCTGCGCTGGAGTCCACACATCCGGCGATTCGCCAAACGTTTGCCAGCTTGACGCAAAAATCGCTCCAGGATCAAGCGGAGCTGTTCAACGCCTTGTCCCAAATGCAAGGCTACGGCTCGGTAAAAATGGCTTCCCAGCAAGAGGTGCAGCAGGAGCTGCAGCAGCAAATCCGCAAAGCGGAACAGCTGCAATCATTGGTTCACCAAGCGCTGCAGCACAGCAATTTTTCTGCGGCCGGTTTGTACCAACAACAACAAACGCAGCAGCAAGCCCAGCAAACGCAGCAGTCGTACGGTGTGCAAAATGAAGCTTTTGCACAAGCTCAATCCTACCCCTCCGGCTATGGAAGCGGATCTGCAGGGTACGCGAGCCAAGGTGCAATATCTTCCGGCAGCGGTGCAGTTGGGGGTTACGGCAGTCAAGGAACGGCGTCGTCCGGCAGCACACCCGGCTATAGCGGCGGGTCTTATTCCGAGCAGGGCTATGGTCAAATCGGGAGCCCGAGCTATACCCCTTCTACTGGCGCAGCGCATGGATATGCAGGATCCTTGTCGCAGGAAGACGCTTCGTTGAAATCGTCCGTTTCCGGTACCGATCAACAGGAGTATTACTCTGCAAGATCGGCGCAGGATTATGCGAGCAATCAATATTCAAGCGGCAGCACGCCGGAATCGTACGGTTTGAAAAATCAATCGGAGCAAACGTACAGCGCATCCGGCAGTGCGACTTCGGCGCGACAAAGCGGCAGCTACAGCATCGGCGCGGTAAACCAAAACGCAGGTACGTCGATGAGCGGTTCTGCCTCGAATGCTGCCGGCGCATCCAGTAATAAACAGCAGTATAGCGTCGGCTCGTCCCGCAACGGCAAGTATATGATGTAGCGTGAGCAAGCCCCGCAGCCTGGTAATCAGGAGCGGGGCTTTATTACGTCTGCAGGAAACATCAGTACCATGTAAAAAGCCCCCTTGTATGATCCTTCCCCCTGAATCTTCACTTCACAACGAGAGCCCAGTATCGAATAAGAGAAACCCGTACAGAACCTTCACGTGTCGTATAGTTTTTCGTTTTTTAACCATAATACGAAAAAATGCACAAAACAACGTTAAGTATGGGAGGGTTCTTTTTCATGAGAACGATATGGATTGCTTTGGTAGCGGCTGCCATGCTGCTTGGTGGTTGTCAGCAGCAAAGAAATGTGCAGGACGACATGAAAATGCAAACACTGCAGAAAACCGTGGGCCGCGATCGGCTGCTTCATACGTTTAGCCAAATTACGCCGCCTCCAATGGGCAAAGAAATGATGGACCAGCCGGACGATCTGTTGATTACATGGATCAAGCAAGTGGACGATTGGACATATCGGGTGCTGTCCTCCCCTGTAACGGGTGAAATGGACACATACGCCATGAGAGAGATGAGGACGCATCTGATGCAAATATATAGCTTGGAGATGGCGGAGAAGCTCATCGCCGGTTTTTATCGCTACGACCCGTCGTCCACGACGTATAAGGCGAACAGCACACGCGCGATGCTCAATCTCCGCAGCGAGTGGGGGCGATATGAAGTGAAAAAGACGCAGCCGGCTCAAGATCAGTATAAAATATCGCTGCAGGGCGCAACGGACTTTGATCACGCCCGGTCGATGATGCATCATGAATCCGTATATCAAGTCAAAGATAATCGTCTCATTATTATGGAATTTAAAACAAAGGCGTAACAATCCTTCAAAAGCTATGGATCGGCTTCGTAATCGAAGCAGTAAAGTTCGCGCTATCTTGTGGACGCTTTACTGCTTTATTTTTTTGATTTGTATACGAACAAACATTCTATTATTATGGTATAATAGATGAGCGGCAGGATCGTAGATTGACACCGACTATGGGGTAGCATAGACTATTTTTAGACAAGCTGAAACGCTCGATAGTATCCTTCGGATGCTGCGAAAGCTTGCTTTGTATAGACCGACAGGAGGATTACCTGTGCATTTGCGAATGGACCAATGGAAGCATGCATTTAAACTCGATCCTGACCGGGATTTGTCCGACGATGCGCTTGAGAAGATTTGCCTATCGGGTACCGATGCGGTCATGGTTGGCGGTTCGACAGGCGTTACGTTCGACAATACGGTCGATTTGCTGGCCCGCATTCGCCGATATGAGGTTCCGTGCGTTCTCGAAGTATCGAACCGTGAAGCGATCGTGCCGGGGTTCGATTTATTCATGATTCCAATCGTATTGAACGCCAAGAACACCGATTGGATCGTAGGACAGCAGCACGGGGCGATCAAGGAATACGGAGCGATCCTAGATTGGAAACAAATGATGACCGAGGGCTACATTATAATGAACGGGAACTCGGCTGTGGCGAATGTCACCGAAGCGGACGTGAAGCTATCGCTGAAGGATGTCGAGGCTTACGCACGTTTGGCGGAACATTTGTTCCGGTGCCCGGTCGTCTACCTCGAATACAGCGGCATATTCGGTGACATGGAGTGGGTCCGTCGAATCCGCGGGCTGCTTAGCGAATCAAGGCTGTTTTACGGCGGCGGGATCGATGGGCCGGATAAAGCGCGGGAAGCGGCCCAAGCGGCGCACACCATCGTTGTAGGCAATGCGGTCTACAATGATCTGGAACAGGCGCTCGCGACCGTAAAAGCAGTCCGTGAATAAGGAAAGAAAGGAAATTCATAGAACAATGATGAATGAACCTGTTGATATAATGAAAGCTGTGCAAAAATTGAATCCGCAGCAGCGGCGCGCCGTCGAAACGGTGGACGGGCCGCTGCTGATCATGGCTGGAGCGGGGAGTGGCAAGACCCGAGTGCTGACGCATCGGATTGCGTACCTCATCGCCACGCGTAAAGCCGCGCCATGGAGCATACTGGCCATTACCTTTACGAACAAAGCGGCGCGTGAGATGCAGGAGCGGGTAGGCGCGCTCGTCGGCCCGCAGGGACAAGATATTTGGGTATCGACGTTTCACTCGATGTGCGTCCGGATTTTGCGCAGGGATGTAAGCCGAATCGGCTTCACTTCCAATTTTACGATCCTGGATTCGGGCGACCAGCTATCCGTCATCAAGAACTGCATGAAGGAGCTTAACATCGATACGAAGAAGTTCGAGCCGAAAGCGGTTCAGGCGGCCATGGGCAATGCGAAAAACGAATTGCTGACGCCTGAAAAGTTGGAGAGCAAGATCGGCGATTATTTTGACGGCATTGTGGCGAAAGTATACAAGTTGTACCAGAAAAAGCTGAGAAGCAACAATTCGCTAGACTTCGACGACCTGATCATGACGACGATTCAATTGTTTCAGGAAGTGCCCGAAGTGCTGGAATTTTACCAAAACAAGTTCCAATATCTCCATGTCGACGAGTATCAGGATACGAACCGTGCACAATATATGCTGTGCCGAATGCTGGCGGATAAATATAAACGCATATGCGTCGTCGGCGACAGCGATCAGTCGATTTACCGTTGGCGCGGTGCGGATATAAGCAATATTCTTGATTTTGAGAAAGACTATCCGAAAGCGACCACCATTTTGCTGGAGCAAAACTACCGTTCCACCTCCAATATATTGAACGCCGCGAACAAGGTCATCGCGAACAATATGGGCCGTAAGGCAAAGAATCTGTGGACCGATAAGGGCGAAGGCAATAAGATCAAGCTGTACCAAGCGGACTCGGAGCATGAGGAAGGGTACTTCATCACCGGTGAAATCCGTAAAAACGTCGACGGAGGCAGGCGGTTCAACGACCATGCCATTCTGTACCGGACCAACGCCCAATCACGGGTCATGGAGGAAATATTGATCAAGTCCGACATCCCGTACCAAATTGTCGGCGGCGTCAAGTTCTATGACCGCAAAGAAATTAAAGATATTTTGGCCTACTTGCGGCTCGTTTCCAATCCGGATGACGACATTTCGTTTGCCAGGGTCGTTAACGTGCCGAAACGTGGCATCGGGGATGCGACCGTCGATAAGCTTGGGGAACTCGCCGGACGCTATGGGGTATCGATGTTCGCCATGTTGGAAAATGCGGAGATGCTCGAGATCGGTGCACGTGCGCGAAATGCCCTGTCCGATTTCCGCGATATGATTGAGAATCTGTACCGGATGACCGAGTATTTGTCCGTTACCGAGCTCACCGAGAAAGTGCTGGAAATGTCCGGCTACCGGGAAGAGCTGAAACGCGAAAATACAATCGAATCGCAGGCGCGGCTTGAAAACATCGATGAGCTTTTGTCCGTGACGATGGATTTCGAGAAGCGCAACGACGATAAATCGCTTGTTTCGTTTTTGACGGATCTTGCCTTGATTGCGGATATCGATTCGATGAACGAGGACCCCGAAGCGGGAAAAAGCGGCGTCGTGCTCATGACGATGCATAGCGCCAAGGGACTCGAGTTTCCCGTCGTCTTTATTATGGGTCTGGAGGAAGGCGTATTCCCTCATAGCCGGGCTTTGATGGACAATGAAGAGCTTGAGGAGGAGCGACGCCTTGCATACGTAGGCATCACGCGCGCCGAAGAAGAGCTGTTCCTCACATGCGCGCGGATGCGCACGCTGTTCGGCCGTACGACGGCTAATGCGCCGTCACGATTTTTGACTGAGCTCCCGCATGAGCTCGTCGAGTCCGTGCGCGCCGGCGGAGGGTTTGGCCGCAGCGGCGGCTCGAGTGCTTGGGGCGGCGGGGAGCGCCGCTTTGGCAGCACTGGCGGCTTCGGCAGCCCGGCGGGCGCACCCGCCGCCGCTGGAGCGAGCCGCGCGCCCGTGAGCTTCCGCAGCGGCACCGGAGCTGCGCCGGCGGCCGCCGCGGCACCGAAGACGCCCGTGCAGGACTTCGCCATGGGCGATAAAGTCCAGCACGGCAAGTGGGGAACCGGCGTCATCGTCGCCATCAAAGGCTCGGGGGACGATACCGAGCTGCAGATCGCTTTCCCGGCTCCCGTCGGCGTGAAACGGCTGCTTGCCAAATTTGCGCCGATTACGAAGCAGAGCTAGACTGCAATCTTATGTGCATCATCGACTTCTAACATAAATTGCTGTAGCCAATATGGTTTGCAACGATATCGGGCCACCCGATGCCGCCGTTGCAACGCGAGAGGATGGAACCCGGATGCCGGACGCTTTCGAAACGATGGAAGCCCTCATCGAAGAGATCAGCAAACATAACTATCATTATTATACGCTGGATGAGCCGACGATCAGCGATGCCGAGTGGGATGCGCTGTACGCCAAGCTTTTGCAGCTCGAAGCCGAGACCGGCGTCGTATTGCCGCATTCGCCAACCGCCAGGGTGGGCGGTGAACTGCTGAAAGGCTTTGAGGAGCATCGGCATTTGGCGCGGCTCTGGAGCCTCGACAAGGCTCAAAACCACGACGATCTGATGGCGTGGCATACCCGCGCCCAAAAGCTCGTAAACGACTACAATGCGCAAAATCCGGGTAATCCGCTGCCACCGCTTTCCTTCGTGCTTGAGCTGAAATTCGACGGTCTAACGCTAAACCTGACTTATGATCATGGCGAACTGGTGCAGGCTGCCACGAGGGGGAGCGGGGTTGTCGGTGAAGGCATCTTGGCCCAGGTGAAGACGATCAAGTCCATTCCTTTGAAAATTCCATACAACGAAGGAATTATCGAAGTGCAGGGCGAAGGAATTATGAATTTGTCCGTGCTGGGCGCATACAACGAGACGGCCGTGGAACCGCTGAAAAATGCACGCAACGCTGCCGCCGGCGCCCTCCGTAACTTGAACCCGAAGGTGACGTCGGAACGGAAGCTGAACGCATATTTTTACAACATAGGTTATTCTGATTCGGTGCAATTTGAGAACCATCAGCAAATGTCCGTGTTTTTGCGTGACAACAAATTCAAGGTAAGCCCGTACCTCAAGTTTTTCGATAACATCGAAGCGGTGGAAGAAGAGCTTCAAAACGTCGTTTCCATGCGGAATACGTTTGATTTTTTAATCGACGGTCTCGTTGTGAAAATAACCGATATGCGCACCCGCGAAGTGTTGGGATACACCGACAAGTTCCCGCGCTGGGCGGTCGCCTATAAATTCGAAGCCGAGGAAGCGGTGACCACGCTGCTTGGCGTGAACTGGAACGTGGGGCGCACCGGGAAAGTGACGCCGACGGCGCGCGTAGAGGCCGTAGACATTGCCGGCGTGACGGTACAAAACTGCACGCTCAACAATATGGACGATATCGAGCGCAAAAACTTGAAGCATGCTTTGGGCAGTCTCGTGTATATTCGTCGTTCCAACGACGTCATTCCGGAAATTCTCGGCAAAGTGACCGAAGAGTCGGACGGAGAGGAGATCGTTCCTCCCACAACGTGTCCGGCTTGCGGCAGCGCGTTGGAGCTGAAGGGGGCGCACCTGTTCTGCACGAACCGGTTTGATTGCAGACCGCAGTTGGTCGGTCGAATTACGCATTTCGCCTCTCGCGATGCGATGGATATCGATACGTTCAGCGAAAAGACGGCGGAACAGTTATACGACGAGTTGGCTGTTAAAGACCCTGCGGATTTATACAGCCTGACGTTTGACGACCTGATCAAGCTCGATCGATTTGGAACGAAAAAGGCAGAAAAGCTGCTGGCCGCTTTTGAAAATAGCAAAGTATGCGATTTGGCTTCTTTCCTATTTGCTTTAGGCATACCGAATACGGGAAAGACGACGACGAAGGTGTTGGCCGACCATTTCGGAAATTTGGATAAGCTGATGCAAGCCGAGCCGGAGGAACTTGTGGCGCTTCACGATATCGGCGGCATCGTGGCCGAGAGCATTGCCGGGTTTTTCCGTGATCCTGCGATGCAGCGAAGCATTGAGCGTCTTCTTGCCGCGGGTGTGCAGCCTCAGGCGGAGGAAAAGCAGACGGCGACTAACGAAGCCGGTCCGTTTTACGGCAAGACTGTGGTTTTGACCGGAACACTCTCCATTATGGGCAGAGATGAGTGCGCCAAAAAACTGGAACGTCTCGGAGCGAAAGTGACAGGGAGCGTATCCAAGAAGACGGACATCGTGATTGCGGGCGAAAGCGCGGGGAGCAAGCTGACCAAGGCGCAGGAGCTCGGCATCTGGATTATCGACAATGAAGAGGAACTTTTGCAGCTGCTTGGAGAAGCGTAAGACTCTAGTATGGAATGTGACCGCCGTTATCGCTTTGCGATCGGCGGTTTTCTTTTGTTAATCACAGGGTGCTCTTGGGCTGAAATCGACGATTTGGACTTGCTCATTCATATAATTGCGAATGATAAATTGTGGAAATAAATGGTTTATAGCATGCCGAAAAAATACAGTTGCAATTGCCCCCCGATTTATGATACATTATTGCTTGCCGCCAAGAACGACGGTTTGAATGTAAAGCCGGACAAGCGGTAGGAAAAAAAGTTAGTTGCAAAACATGTCGAATAATGATAAGATAATTTCTTGTCACGGCAAAATGATTTGCTGCTAGACGAAAGCTCTTTGAAAACTGAACAAATGAATTCGAATGCTAAGCGTTATTGAATTTTTTGAGCTAATCAGCTTACATTATAGCGAACATCGCCTTCGGGTGATGGGAGCAATTTGTATCAATTTCGGTCTTCGGTCCGAAAATGATACTTTAATGGAGAGTTTGATCCTGGCTCAG
>NZ_CAJVCE010000027.1 GCF_910594985.1 Paenibacillus allorhizosphaerae | reverse complement strand
GGCAAGAGGGCCGGATAGCAGGCGATCTTTCTTATTTTGCAATCCACATCAGCTAAAATTCATTGAAATGTACCCTTAAAAACAAAACCCCGAAAAAATTCGGGGCTTTGTCAACAATCTGTCGCCACTACGATTAACGTAGTGGCGATTTTTTATGGAGCCTAGGGGGATGTATGAATCTCCATTTCACTTGCTGACGGAAGTGATCTCGCAGATGCAGATCGCAGCGGTTGATTCAAACGCCGTGCTCGTACACTCCGTTCCCTGCGCGCGGGACGCCCCCCTTTCAGGGGTTCGCTCCCCATTGCAAAAAAATCGCCACTACGATTAACGTAGTGGCGATTTTTTATGGAGCCTAGGGGGATCGAACCCCTGACCTCATCGCTGCCAGCGATGCGCTCTCCCAGCTGAGCTAAGGCCCCGCGTTATTTTGTTATTCCGCAATCCGAGCGGCGACAAAAAGTAATATATCACAGCGGCAAAAAGCTTGTCAACTTTTTTCGCAAAAAAATGATGAACTACAATTTGCCGCCGTCGCCGACTACATGATGCTTCGATAACAACTCGTTCAGTTCCTTCATGAACATATTGATATCCTTGAACTGACGGTATACGGAAGCGAAACGGATATACGCCACTTCATCGACGGGATACAACTGAGTCATTACGATTTCGCCGATTTCCCGGCTATCCACTTCGGCTTGCGCCGTATTGCGAACTTGCTTCTCGACCTCGGAAACGATTTTCTCCAGCTGTTCCACGGAGACCGGCCGCTTCTCGCAAGCGCGAATCAGGCCGCGGAGCATCTTCTCCCGGCTGAATTCTTCACGGCTGCCGTCTTTCTTGATGACGATCAGCGGCGTTTCCTCCACCATCTCGAAGGTGGTGAACCGCTTTTGACATTTCTCGCATTCTCTGCGGCGGCGAATCGATTTATTCTCATTGGCGGAACGCGAATCGAGCACTTTGGTGCCCGGATAGTCGCAGTATGGGCATTTCATTTTCGCACGTACATCCTTTCATATTGCCAGCGAATCCCTGTAATGAAGAGCGCGCAAACGCGCATAATAGGATTACCAACGACAAGGAGGTGAACAGACATGGGTGCAGGACAATCCCGCAGCAGTAACGTACTGGTCGTTCCTCAAGCAAACGCTGCATTGGATCAAATGAAATACGAAGTAGCTCAGGAATTGGGTATCGCCATTCCTCAAGATGGTTACATGGGTAATATGGCTACTCGTGATGCAGGTGCAATCGGGGGTCATATCACACGCCGCTTGGTGCAAATCGCCGAGCAATCGCTTGCCGGTCAATTCAAATAATAACACGTTTTAAAGAATACGCAAGAAGTATTGGACGTTTGCCCTTGCTGCATCAAGCATAAGGAGCATGTCCAATGCTTCTTTGCTTTTTATTTGCCCTCTTTCCACGCATCCTTGTATAATTGATCGTATTTATTATAATAATACACGACGCGCTGAACGTAATGTCTCGTCTCGCCATAGGGTATCATATCGGTATTTTTGAGCGTCCCGTCCCACTCCTGCTCCTGCAGCCAGCGGCTTACTTTGCCGTGCCCCGCGTTATAGCCGGCGATAACGGCGATCATATTCCCGTTAAACTGCTTATGCATCCAGTTCAAATACCAGGAACCGAGCTCAATGCTTACGGCAGGGTTGTCCAGCTGTGAGCGGTAGTTACTCGAGAAATTCCCTTTGTCGATGATCCAATCCGATGTGTCCGGCATCAGCTGCATTAAGCCGTAGGCGCCTTTTTTGGACTCCACGCCGGTTTTGAAATTCGATTCCACTCGCATGATCGCTGCGATCAGGAACGGATCGAGCCCGTATTTTTGTGCGCTTGTGCGGATTTCATTCTCATATTGAATCGGATACAGCATGCGCCCGATCATAGAGCTGCTCAAAAATAAAAAGAGGAGAAAAGTTAGCAGCAGCAGGGCAAATACCCGCTTTTTCCGCCAAAATCTCATAGCAGCCCCCTCTCCGTCCAAAACGTATCGATTTGGCGTTCCGTTTCCTCCAGTGACCCCGAATTGTCGATGACGTAATCGGCAAGCGCCCGCTTGTCCTCGATCGGCATCTGCGAGGCCAGACGCTTCTCCGCTTGTTCTCGCATAAGCTTGTCCCGTTCCATCAGGCGCAGGATTTGAATATCGCGGGGCACGTAAACAACCATTACCTGTTCAAACATCCATTCCAGCTTTGACTCATACAAAAGCGGCACGTCGACGACGACCAGCTTGTCCGGGTAGTCCGCTGCGTAAGCCTCCATCCGAGCTTTCATGGTCGCGCGAATGGAAGGGTGAAGAAGCTGCTCTAGCGCCGTACGCGCCTCTTTATCGCCGAAAATGCGCTCGCCAAGCTTCTTGCGGTGCAAGGAGCCATCCGGAAGCAGAAGATCTACTCCGAATCGCTCGATTACACTGGCCAAAACAGGGGTGCCCGGCTCCACAACTTCTCTGGCGATTTGGTCCGCATCTACCAGCAGCGCGCCGCGGCGGACGAGCATGGACGATACCGTGCTTTTACCGCAGGCAATCCCCCCGGTCAATCCGATATTCATGGTCATCCCCCGGTCTCTAAGTGAAGTGTTAAAACAATTTCATGATGCCCATGATAATCAAAACAAATCCAGGCAATATCGATAGCTTGCGAACCCATTTCAGATTCGCGAACCGGAAGCCGAAAGACAGTCCCGCACTCAAAAACGTTCCGCTGGCTAGGGCAATGACCGCCGCGGTCAGCCAAGGCGTAAATCCGAGCAGCGCCGCGCCGAATCCGGCACCGAAGGCGTCAAGCGATAGAGCCGTGCCGAGCAGCATCGCTTCGGAAGACGAAATGTTGCCGGACCGGTCCATGTCCGCAATCGACGGCGTGCGAAGAATTTGAATGACGAGACCGAGCCGCTTCAACTCGATATACACGATCTCTTTGGCCGTAACGGCAACTGCGCCGACGGGATGGCCTTCGGTTGCCTCCGCAGCAGTATCGACCGGCGGCTTCCCCGCTTCCTGCTCCGCACTTTCGTGCTTCTCGGTAAGCATCTGGTAGATGGCCCACAATCCGATCCCCATCAAGATGACAGCGCCGATCGTTTTCGCGAACGACGGGTCGACAAACCGGCTGATCCATACGCCGATTTGCATCGACAAATAAATGATAATGCCCGAACATAACGAGATGATGGCGACGGACGGCAGCGGAATACGGATTTTTCGCAAACCGTACATGACCCCGACGCCAAAACCGTCAAGACTGACAGCCAGCGCTAGCAGCAACAACGAGACGACAGACAGCATGCCTATTCCCTCCCTCGATAAACCTCACTTTTCACTATATGGGAGGAATGGGCGGGGTGTGCCTGCGTTCTTACGAACGGCTTCGTTTCGTTCTAGGTCGTTTCAGCGGCTGGCATTGCGGGCAGTAGTGGGTGCCGCGACCCGCAACAACCGTTTTCTCGATCACGTGTCCGCAGTTAATGCACGGCTCCGCATTACGCCCGTACATTTTGAGCTGATGCTGGAACATCCCGATCTCGCCCTGGCCGTTGACGTACGATTTGACGGAAGAACCTCCGGCAGCCACCGCCTCGTTCAGCGTCGCAATAATCGCCTCGTACAGCTTGGCCTGTTCTTCTTTGCTCAACGTGTTCGCCTCTCGCTCCGGGTGGATTCCCGCCTGAAACAAGGACTCATCCACATAAATATTCCCGATGCCTACAATATATTCCTGATTGAGCAGCAACGGCTTGATTTTGGTCGTGCGCTTCCCCAGCTTTTCCCGGAACGCTTCGAGCGTAAACGAATCGTCCAGCGGCTCAAGCCCCAGTTTTTTCAGCGGGAGCTCCGACAAATCTTGGTTTAACGGAAAAATATGCATCGTTCCGAACTGCCGCACGTCCTTATAGCGCAGTTCGGTCCCGTCGGTAAAATGAAATACGACATGCGTATGCGGCTCCATCGGCTCGTCTGCGCCGTATACGCCGTATCGCCCCTCCATACGGAGATGGGAAACCATCGTATAATGATCGAATAGGAAGCGGAGGAACTTTCCGCGCCGCTGAACGGAGCGGATCGTCTCACCCTGCAGCAGCAGCGCGAACGCTTCCGCGTCGTCGGGAAGCTGAATGATCCGTTTCAGCAGCACCGATACGCGTTCCACCGTCTTGCCGATCACCAGTTGCTCCAACGTACGGCGTACCGTCTCGACCTCCGGCAATTCCGGCATGGCCTGTCCCTCCCTGATGTAAATTACTTCGCCTCGTACCAGTTCGCACCCGCATCGACGTCCACCTTCAGCGGAACATCGAGCTTCAGCGCGCCTTCCATCACTTCGGCGACGATCGCCTTCATGCGTTCCAGCTCGTCTTCCGGCACCTCGAACACCAATTCGTCATGCACCTGCAGCAGCATGCGGCTGCGGACGCCTTCGCGGCGCATCCGCTCATCCATCTGCACCATGGCCAGCTTAATAATATCCGCGGCCGTTCCTTGAATCGGCGTATTCATCGCCGTCCGTTCCGCGAAGGAACGCAAGTTAAAGTTCGACGCGGTAATTTCCGGCAAATAACGGCGGCGCTGCAGCAGCGTCGTCACGTAGCCGTCCTGCCGCGCTTTTTTCACGATATCGTCCATATATCCGCGTACCCCCTGGAAGACGGCAAAATATTGTTCGATAAAACTCGCCGCTTCCTTTCGGGTAATGTTCAAGTTCTGGGATAAACCGTAATCGCTGATGCCGTATACGATGCCGAAGTTCACGGCTTTTGCCTGCCGGCGCATATTCGCATCGACGCCATCCTCGGACACGCCGAACACGTCCATCGCCGTTTTCGTATGAATGTCCATATTGTTTTGAAACGCTTCGATCAGCTTCGCGTCCTGCGAAATATGTGCGAGCACCCGCAGCTCGATCTGCGAATAGTCCGCAGTCAAAATGCGCCAGCCCGGCTCGGACGGAACGAATACTTTGCGGATTTTGCGTCCTTCCTCGAGCCGGATCGGGATGTTCTGCAAATTCGGATATTGACTGCTGAGCCGTCCGGTCGCGGCGATCGTCTGCTTGTAATACGTATGAACCTTGCCCGTAGTCGGACGCACTTCCTTCAGCAATCCTTCGACATAAGTCGATTGGAGCTTGGCAAGCGTCCGGTAATTCAATATATGGCCGACCATCGGATGGTAAGGCTCGAGCTTTTCAAGCACTTCGGCATCCGTGGAGTATCCGGTTTTCGTCTTCTTCACGACGGGCAGCTGAAGCTTCTCGAACAAGATGTCTCCGAGCTGCTTCGGCGAGTTGATGTTGAATTCCATGCCGACCGCATCGTAGATCGACTGCATGATCACGTCGAGCTGCTTGCCGAGCTCCGCGCCGTACGCTTTGAGCTCCTCCGCATCCACCTTGATGCCTTGCCGTTCCATTGCGGCAAGCACATGCGCGAGCGGCTGCTCCAGCTCGTAGAACAGCGTATGCATATCGCTTTCTTCGAGCGCCTCCGTCAGCTTTGCCGCCAGCTTGAACGTAGCCGCGGCTTTGCGGCCCATGAAACTAGCCAGCACGTCCGCCGCAGGAACTTGGAACTTTGCGCCTTTGCCGAACACATCCTCGTCCGCCTGCAGCGCGGGCAGGCCGTAGCGCGCGGTTAACCCGTTCAGCGTCAAGGCCGATTCCGTCGGGTCGAGCAAATAACCCGCGAGCAGCACGTCAAACGCCACGCCGCGAAGCTCAATGCCCTGCCATGCGAGCGCAACGACCGACCGGTGAAGGTCGTACAACGAAACCGACTTGTTGTCCGAAGCAAACCATGCCCGTACATCGGCGGCCGCCTCTCCCTGCAGCACCCGAAACGGGGCGTAATAGCATGCCGTATTGCCGTCCGCCTCTCCCGGCGCGCAAAATGCGACGCCGAGTACTTCCGAATTGTGCGGATTGTCCCCGATCACCTCGACATGCAAAGCTTTCACAAGCGGCAGCGCCTGAATCAGCTTGTCCAGGTTGTCCGCCGTTACTTCGATCAAGTCCAGCGCCTCGTCTTCCGCGATTTCAGCCGCACCCGCAGACGAGCCGGGAGCCGATAAATTCAGCCGTTCGATCAGCGATTTGAACTCCAGCCTGCGGAACATATCGCCGAGCGTCTGGTCCTCGTATCCCTGATACGACAGCTCGTCCCAAGTAAGATCCATCGGCACCTCGCGGTATATCGTCGCCAGTTCCTTGCTCATCCGGGCGTCGTCCGCATGGGCTGCAACCTTCTCGCCCATCTTCCCTTTGATCTGGGAAGCGTTCTCGAGCACCCGCTCGACCGAGCCGTACTCGTGCAGCAGCTTAAGCGCCGTCTTCTCGCCTACCCCGGGAATACCGGGTATATTATCGGACTGGTCGCCCATAAGACCTTTCAGGTCGATGATCTGCTGCGGGTTAATCCCGTATTTCTCATGAATGTACGCGGGATCGAACAGCTCGATTTCGCTGATCCCTTTGCGCGTGAGCGCGATGCTTACCCGGTCCGAGGCAAGCTGAAGCATATCTTTATCGCCGGTTACGACGGTGACGTCGATACCGCCCTTCTCATCGGCAATGCGCGTAAGCGTCCCGATAATGTCATCGGCCTCGTAGCCGTCGAGCTCGAAGTGGCGAATGCCGAATGACTCGAGCAGCTCTCGCAGAACGGGAAACTGTTCCGACAGCTCCGAAGGCGTCTTTTCCCTTCCGCCTTTGTATTCGGTATATCCTTTATGTCTGAACGTCGCTTTCCCGGCGTCGAACGCCACAAGGAAATGCGTCGGCTTCTGTTCTTCCAGCAGTTTTAACAGCATTGTGGTGAAACCGAATACCGCATTCGTATGCAATCCTTTCGAATTGCTCAGCAGCGGAAGCGCAAAAAACGCCCGGTACGCAATGCTGTTACCGTCGATCAATATCAGCTTGGACAAATGCTACACCTCATTCCATAACCTGCTTGCTCACTATACATGATAGCATGCGGGACACCAGAAAAAAAGCTTTGTCTCCTTGCCGGAAAAAGGGGTGACGGCCGATTTTGCCGCATAAAATGAAACTAACTCGATCCTTCAGGACCACCATGAGCGTACGGGAAGGAGATCGGAGGAAGGCCATGAATGAAACGGTACGGGCGCACGGCAAACGCGCCATCTGCTTCGATGTCAATCAAACGCTGGTACAGCAAGAGTTGAGCTTCGAAACGTGCTTCCGCAGCGTATGGGAAACGTATGCCGGACGATGGGTGCACGACGATGACGTGCGGGCGGAACAGCTATGGGAGCAATATATGACCCGGTGGCAGCAGCGGCGCAAAGGAAAAACGGGCTTTCGGCAGCTTGACGAGCTGCAGCAGCAATGCTTGCGGGATGCGTTTCACGCCTTGGACTTGCCTGTCTCCGGCAGCATGGCGGAGAGCTTCATTCAGGAGGTGCGCTGGATGCAGACGAGCGCGAAGACGGTATCGCCGCAGGCGTACGAAACGCTGGAGCTGCTGTCGAAGGCGTATCGCCTGGCGATCATCAGCAACAGCTCCCAAACCGAAGTGCTGCATATGCTCGGGCGTTTCGGGCTCGATTCCTTTTTTCCCGCGGAGCATGTGTTTACTACGCAAAGGCACGGGGACAAAAAACCGTCTCCGCATTTGTTCCAAGCCGCAATGCATACGCTTCAGGTCGCGCCGAGGCAGGTCATTATGGTGGGAAATTCCTGGAAACATGATGTATGCGGCGCCGTTAAGGCCGGAATGGATGCCGTGTGGCTGCAGCAGTCCTCTTCCGCGGCGACGGACAAAAAAATATCCCGCCAGCGGCTGGGACGAAGGTATGTGTATTTGATCAAACGCCTCGATCAGCTTCGCGAGCTGCTGCCGTAGCTTCATGGGGCGCGCCGACGGTGCCGCGGCAGCATACGCTGCCGCGGCATGCTTTCGCCTGTTTTTTTAGCGCTGCGGCCGCTTGCGAGATTTGCTCCGGCGTTACGGCGGCATCGCTTTCGCATACAAGCAGCGATAACGACAAGGTGACCCCGCCCCCCTCAATCCGGCGGCCGCTGCGGTCTTCCACGATCCGCTCCCCATCCTCATAGAACAGCCCGATCCCCTGATCATATCGCCGGATCATTTCCGCACACACTTTCTCCGGCTCGCCGACGGACGTCATCGCGATGAAATCGTCCCCGCCGATATGCCCCACGAAATCGTGAGGATGTCCCGTCGTCACGATCGCTTGCTGAATGCAATCGGCCGTATACTGGATCAGCTGATCGCCTTTTTGAAAGCCGTACCTGTCATTGTACCACTTGAAATAATCGAGATCGGCATAGATGACCGAGAACCGTTTCCTTTCGGACAGCCGTTTGTTCAGCTCGCGGTGAATTTGAATATTGCCGGGGAGCCCCGTCAGCGGGCTCGCCACCTTGGCGCTTTCCATGCGAATGTTCGTGATGCACTCCAGAATCGACCGGATCGATGCAGCTCCGCGGAAGAGGCCTTGCGACGTGATGATCACGTGGTCGTACAAGTTGTGAATGTCGCGGGAGGTCGCCAGCTGCGATACATCCTCCACCGGCATATGCTCGTCCACGACAAGCGGCTTATCGTCCATGACATGCTCGATGGAACGGTTCCAGAACAGCGAGTAGCCGTACTGGCCGGCCAGCTGCTGAAACAGCCGCTCGCGCATCATCAGGCCGACCGGTACCCCGTCCGCTACGATGACGGCACCGGGCGCATTCTCGTTGCCGTGAAAATAGCCGGCGACGACGGAGATCGGGGTTCCCTTCTCAAAGCACTGGCACGCAAAAGCCAGATCTCCGATCTCCCACAGGCCTCCGGTCATTTTTTCGCTAATGCTGTTTCGGACGATATGCTCCGTCAATTCGGGACGGATGCGCGCTTCCTCCGGATCGGGGCGTCCGAGCAAATAGCCCTGCCCGTAATGAATGCCCACGCGCGTTAGCTTGAACAGCTCATCCATCGTTTCGATGCCTTCCGCGATAATGAAAATTTGCAGCTTTCGCGCAAAGGAGACCATCGTTTCGAGGATGTATTCCTTCGTTTTGGACAAATGCACATCCCGAATGAGCGAACGGTCCATTTTGATAAAATCCGGGTGCAGTTCGGCGATGGCTTGAAGCGAGGAATAGCCGGCCCCGGCGTCGTCGATCGCGATCCGGTAGCCTTGCTGGCGGTAATGGTCGAGGATGCGTTTGACCGCGCCGAAATCTTCAATCGAGCTGCGCTCCGTAATTTCAAAGACGACGTTGCCGGGGCGCAGTCCTTTGGCCCTCAGAAGCTCGAGCGTTTTGCCCGGAGCGAACTTCGGGTCCTGCAATATGTTAGCGGATAAATTGAGGAACAGCAATTGTTCTTGCGGACGGACACAGGCGCTCTGAATCGCCTTTTCGCGCGCAAGCCGGTCAAGCGGGTACAGCAGCCCTTCCGCCTCGGCCGCCTCGAACAGCTTCAGCGGCGCATGCAGCGGGCTTCCTTCCGGCCCGCGGGACAGCGCCTCGTAGCCGAGGACCGTTCCGTCGGCCAAAGAGAGAATCGGTTGATAGAAGGAGCGAACGCTGCCGTCGCGCAAAATACGCTGCAATTCTTCGCGAATGGTGTGCCGTTCGCCCGTTTCCGGAAGCAAGCTGCGGTCGTGTGCCATATTGATCCCTACTTCTCTCGGACTTTTTACAATTCGGTCGCAAGTCGGTCCGGATGCCGATATAGCGCATCTTCTCCAGTCCGAATAGGCTGCGCCGGAACGGCGCAGCCCCGCTGCCGGTTATTGATTCAAATCTTTGCGTTTGCCTGTCACCATATAGATGACGCCTTCGCCGATGTTCGTCGTATGGTCGGCCACCCGTTCGAGGAAATGCGCCGCCAGCATCAATTGCGACAGCTGCCGGTTTTTCGCGAAATCGTTCCCCATGAGAGCGTTGACGTCGAGGACTACGGTGCTGTACAGCTTATCCACCTCATCGTCTTTACCGGCCAGGGCGGAAGCCCGGTGAACGTCCCGCTCCGTGTAGGAGAGCAAGCTCTCCCGCAGCATCGCCTTGGCAAGCTCCGCCATCTTCGGAATGTCGACGAGCGGCTTGACCAGCTGTTCGCCGTTCAGACGAACGCAAATTTTGGCGATATCGACGGCATGATCGGCGATCCGTTCGAGATCGGTGGCGATTTTGATCGCCGTGCTGAGAATGCGCAAATCGCTGCCCATCGGCTGCTGCAGCGCGATAAGCCGCAGGGCGTCTTCTTCGATGCGGATCATCATCTCGTCGATTTCGTCATCCTGCTCGATCGTCTGTTTGGCGAGCGGCTCATCCATGCGGGCCAGCGCGTCGACGGCCTGATGAATAAGCTGTTCGACCCGGCTCCCCATATCGAGCAACGAATGCTGCAGTTGATTTAACGATTGGTGAAACAGAAGCCGGTTATCCATGAACCATCCACCTTTTTAACAATGTAAGGTACGTTATCCGAAACGTCCGGTAATGTAATCTTCCGTTCTTTGATCCGACGGCGTCGTAAAAATTTTATCGGTCTTGTCCGTCTCCACGAGCACCCCGTTCAGGAAAAATGCGGTCGTATCCGATATCCGGGCAGCCTGCTGCATGTTATGCGTAACGATAATAATCGTATACTTGTCTTTCAGCACTTGCGTCAGCTCTTCCACCTTCAGCGTAGAGATCGGATCGAGCGCCGAAGTCGGCTCATCCATGAGCAGGACGTCCGGTTCGACGGCGAGAAGCCGCGCGATGCACAGACGCTGCTGCTGGCCTCCGGACAACCCGAGCGCGGACTTGTTCAGCCGGTCTTTTACTTCGTCCCATAAAGCTGCCTGCTGCAAGCTGCGCTCGACAATTTCATCGAGCACCGCTTTTTTGCGCGTTCCATGGATGCGCGGCCCATAAGCGATATTATCGTATATGCTCATCGGGAACGGATTCGGCCGCTGGAACACCATACCGACTTTTTTGCGCAGCGATACGACGTCCGTGCTTGAATCGTATATATTTTGCCCGTCCACATAAATATTTCCACTGACGCGCACACTATCGATAAGATCGTTCATTCGGTTGAGCGTGCGAAGGAAAGTCGATTTGCCGCAGCCCGACGGGCCGATCAAGGCGGCAATGGCGTTCTGCTCGATCTCCAGATCGATATTATGAAGCGCATGGTTATCGCCATAATACAAGTTCAATTGATTCACTTTGATTTTCGTCCGCTCGGCGGTTTGATTTTCGGCAGTCATCAAGGTCATCGTTATTTCCCTCCCGACAGTTTTTTCTGAAGCAGGCGGCTTGGTATGGCAATGAGCAGGTTAAACAGCAGCACTACAATGAGAAGCAGTGCGGCGCTGCCTTTGGCGATATCCCGGGCGTCCGGCACGATCGCTTCGGACTGCACATACCACAAATGAACGGACAGCGTTTCCCCCATGCTGAGCGGGTTGAAATCCGGGAAGAACCGGGATACCGACAGCCCCGCCGTGTAAATAAGAATGGCCGATTCCCCAAGCGCCCGGCCGGCCACCAGCGTAATGCCGGTAATCAGACTCGGCAGCGCCGCGGGAAGCATTACCTTGCGAATCGCCTGCCAGCGGGTGGAGCCGAGCGCAAGCGAAGCTTCCCAGTACGAGTCGGGAACGGCACGTATCGCCTCTTCCGTCACCCGGACGAGCACCGGCAAATTGAGCAGCGATAACGTCGCCGCACCGCCGATGATCGAGAATTTGAGCCCCATCCAGTTGACGAAGAGCAAAAAACCGAACAAACCGAACACAATGGAAGGCACGGAAGAGAGCGCCTCGACGGAAACGCGAATGATTTCGGTGAAACGATTTTTCTTCGCGTAGATCGCCAGATACACGCCTGCGCCGACGCCGATGGGCAGCGAGAACAGCAGCGATAGAAACAAGATATAGAACGAGTTGAACAGCTGCGGACCTACGCCGCCGCCCGCCATAATTTCCGACGGTTTGCCGGTAATGAATTTCCATGAAAGCATCGGAAGGCCGTCGCCCAGTATCCGGACGAGAAACCAACCGAGCAGCACGATGATGATGCACCCGGTCGCCCAAAAGTAGATCGTCGCCAAACGGTCTGTATGTTTGCTAGTCATTTCAGTTCGCTCCTCTTCGCTACGATTCGGATGACCACGATCAGGAACAGCGAAATGAGCAGCAGCATCAGCGCCATCAAAAAGAGCGCGTTGTTCCACGTACTGCCGTAGTGCGTGTTCCCCATATCTTTGACGATCGCCGTCGTCAGCACCGTCGTTGAATCGAGCAGCGATTTCGGCATTTGCGGCGAATTCCCGATCACCATGAACACCGCCATCGTCTCCCCGATCGCCCGGCCCATGCCGAGAATGACCCCGGTCAAAATGCCCGGCCGAGCCGCCGGAAGCAATACTTTCCAGATCGTCTGCCAGCGGGTGGCTCCCAGTGCAAGCGAAGCTTCTTCCAGCCGTCCCGGAAGCGCGCGGATCGCATCCTCCGAAATCGACAATATCGTCGGTAAAATCATAATGGCAAGAATGATGGCAGCCGGCAGTATCCCGTACCCGAGCCCTTCGTTAAACTTGGCCAGAAACGGCACGATCACGGTCAAGCCGACTAATCCGTAAACGACGGATGGAATGCCGACGAACAGATCCGTCGCCGGACGCAATATTTCCCGCATCCACGCCGGCGCAATCTTCGCCATGAACACGGCGCCCGACAGTGCAAGCGGCAGCGACATGAGCACGGAGAGCAGCGTCAACAGGATGGTGCTGTACAAAAACGGAAAAGCGCCGAATTTATTTTGCGACGGCGTCCAGTCGGTCGAGAAGAAAAATTCGAGAGGCGAGACGTCCGCAAACGTTCTGACGCCTTTCCAACCGACAAAAGCGATGATGGAAAATATAATGATCGATACGAGCACGGCGCTGCCGGCAAATACCCATCGCATAAGCCGGTCGCTGACGTTCTGCGCCTGCGTCCACCGATTCGCATTGTTATCGTTGTGTTCTGCCTTCACGCGTTCCGTTATTTGATCGGCGAACGAATTCATGTGGCGATACCCCCTGCAATAAATTCACCTTAACCTTACCCTGTTCTCATCTTAATTTACGAGTGTTAGGACAAAGAACGAGAAATGTTAAGGGAATGTAAAAGTTATCGCGGAAATTTCGCCTGCCCCCGCTTCTTTTCTTTAAAGAAGGAGATAACGAGCATCAGCAGAGGCAACAGAAGTCCGATCGACGTCGCATACGGGATATATACCGTGGAATCCCAATGCGCCATATAGGTGACGTTCGGGTAAACGACGAGCGAAAATACGACCACGATCATCCCGAGCGGCAGACAAAGCGGTCGATAGTCTTTTAGTTTCAGCATTTGAGCAATGCCTATGGTGCAGGCGTAAAAGTACAGCGTCATTTTAAAATAAATCGACATAAACCATAAACCGGCCATCAACGATTCGATCCGCTCAACAAAATGGCCGATACTTATTTTTTTGGTTAAGGCATAGCTTGGATATACGTTTCTCGAGGTTGTGTCCACACCGAGCACCGATATGCAAAGGAATGTGACCAGGATAATGAAGGCACCGCCGATCAGGGTGGAGACGTAATACGCTTTTCTTGCTTTGTCCGGATTCGTCACATGAACGGGAATAATCATCAGCATGACGATTTGCGTAAACGAAGCGGTGGCCACAAGGGACAAAGCGGCTTTTAGAATCGGCTTTGCGCCGCTCTCGAAGACGGGCTGCATTTTGGGCAGTTCGATTTCCGGGACCAGAAATAAAAACAATACCAAGAACAGCATGACGAACCACGGGAAAAAGATTTCCGCGGCGCGCGCGAGCGTCTCAAGTCCGAGCCGCAGCCCCATCACAACGATGGAAATGAACAGCATGTTGATGAATTGGATCGGCGTATCCGGCATCACCTGCGTCGTCATAAAATTGCCGACGTAAAACAGCAGCGTCGACGATCCGATAAATGCGAAAAAGACAAGGAGAAGCGATACGATTTTCCCGGCCCACCTGCCAAACAGTATGTCGTTGTACTGCACCAGACTCACGTTCGGGATGCGCTTCCCGAGCGAATTGTAGAGCAGTACGACCAGGAGCATTGCGACGACGCCGACAATCGACGCAATCCATGCATCCTGCTTGGCCTCAATCGCTAGCCCCGCCGGAATGATCAGGATGGTGGTGCCGATCGTAAAAAAGGCGATCAGCACGCTAAATTGCCGAACCGAAATTTTGTTTTCACGCATGAGCACTGCACCCCCATCGCCTGTACCCTATATTTCACGTCCGCCTTTTCAACAGATCCGTCAGCCTAACCATGAAGTTATGGCGTCGCTCATCGGCTGATATACGACAGTAATCCAGTCCAGCGGATTCGGTATTTGCAGCTGCATGCTTTTGGCTATGCTAAAGCCAGTTGCCAGCAGCAATAATAGCGAAAAGCAAACCAGCTCTTTTTTCAACTTTCTTCTCACGAGGGAAGGAATTTCGATCAAACCGATGACCGCTGCAGCCAGCAATACGCCGATAATCGCCCACATACGTTCTCTACTCCTTCATCAATTTCATAAACGGATCCGAAACGGTACCGAGGCGTCTAATTTTCACATCGACATTTACGTTGACCGGCAGCTCGGCAAAAACCGAATCCCATCGGTTCTCGATTTTTTTCCATGCTTTCGGCTCAGCTCGATGAATCGCTTCGCCGAAACCGAATATATCCGCATGCCACTTGGTTTGCGCTTTGCGGATCGTATGAACGATGAACTGCTTTACTTTCTTTTCGGCGATTCGCTCCAATTCGGCAATCGTTTCGACATCGTTCAGATCGATATCGCATTCGACGTCCGTGACATCGTTTTCCAGTCGAAGTTTCACGTCTACCGCAGGTTGACCGTCCGTGAGCTTCCCTTTGATTTCCGATTTGGTGCGTATGATTTCCAGCGTTAATTTGCCGCCCTTGGGACAAGCCAACTGCCCCGCTGTGCCTTTTACTTTGTCAAGTACATAGTTATAGGCTTGGCTCTCCTCATCGTTTAACCACCCGATCAATTTATCGTTTTTAAATACCGCCAACCCCACAATATGCAGCGTGGACAGAGGAACGATATGGCGCACGTTTTCTTCGGTTCCCGTCTTATCCCTGTCGGTATCCCCGAAAATTCCAATTCCCGTAAGCACCGGCTCCTTGCCTTTGCTGATCATATCCGAGATGAGTTCATCGATCGTTTTTTTGCCTGAGGCGGCCCATAATGCGCTTGATATATCGATCGTCTTGAACATATGGTTGGCGGGAATGATTTCCTGTGGCACGGTATACGTATCAAGCATTTCTTTGGCGCTTGCGCTTCGGGCGACCACGATAAAAAAATCGGTGCGCAGCTCATGGGCCCTCGACAATACGTCGAGCAATTTCGCGATCCCCTCTCTGGCCAGCGGCTCGCTGACGACAAGCATCCGCAGATGCGATAAATACAGCTTCCTCGGCGATTGGGTCGTCATTTTGCGCAGCGCCTCGAATACAGTGCCCCCCGTCTCCGAATAAGTCACGACCGGCGCGCCTTTGCTGGTGCTTCCCTTTCTCGCGGCAATTTCGCTCGGATTCACCAATTGGGCCGATACCCGAAATTCATTTCCGATTTTGTCGATGCCCAGCGCGACCGTAATCGCCAGATCGTTCAGCTCCCGCCGGTTCCAGCAACCGGTCGTTACCGCACCCAAGAGAACAAGCGCCAGCAGCGTTCCGATCATTCGTCTCATCGGTACCGATCCTTTCTCTACGTCATATTACGGGCCTGCCTTCGATTCCGATTTGGCCGGCGCATTGTTCCGCTCCCGAATCATATTGTTTTGGCTGATCAGCCGCGGCCGGGAGAAGAGTGCCCACTGGGGCAGACGGAGTATCGAATCCTTCTGATCCTGCACGATAAAAGGAGCGAACGGCGCCATGTACGGAATACCGAAAGAACGCAAACTGCACAAGTGCAAGACGAGCGCGACGAGCCCGACGGTAATGCCGAATAACCCGAAGGTCGCGGCAAGCCCCATCAGCCCGAAGCGGATGATTCGAATGGAGATGCCCATGTTAAAAGCGGGAATGACGAAATTCGAAATCGCCGTAATGGCGACAACGATGACCATCGCAGGCGATACAAGCCCCGCTTCGACCGCTGCTTGGCCTATGACCAGCGTTCCTACGATCGATACGGATTGCCCGATGGCCCTCGGCATCCTTACGCCGGCCTCCCGCAATATTTCGAATGTAAGCTCCATCATGACGGCTTCGATAAACGCGGGGAACGGAATGCCTTCGCGCTGGGCCGCGAGCCCAATCAGCAGCGGCGTAGGCAGCAGCTCCTGATGAAATGTCGTAATGGCGATGTAGAGCGACGGCGCCAGCAGCGCGATAAATAAAGAAAGAAATCGCAGTATCCTTAGCAGCGTCGCGAAGTCCCAACGTTGATAATAATCCTCACTCGCTTGAAAAAATTGGATGAACAGTGCCGGCACCGTCATCGCAAACGGGGTGCCGTCGACAAGAATCGCGATTTTGCCTTCGAGCAGATCGGCCGCTACGGCATCGGGACGCTCCGTATTGAAAATCGTCGGAAAGGGAGTAAACGTCACATCCTGGATCAATTCCTCGACATAGCCGCTTTCCAGAATGCCGTCGATATCGATGCGGTTCAGTCTCGACTTGACTTCCCGCAGCACGTCTTCATTGGCAATCCCTTTGATGTACATGACGGCGACATCGGTTTTCGTCACCCGCCCGATAGGCATCGTCTCCAGCCACAGATGCGGGTCTTTGATCCGCCTTCGAACCAAGGCGGTATTCGTGCGCAGCGACTCCGAGAAGCCTTCCTTCGGCCCGCGGACAACCGTCTGCGCCGAAGGCTCGGTGACGCCGCGGTCTTTCCACTGCCGTTTGCTGGCCGCCAGCCCTTGCGCGCAGCCATCCAGCAAAATGACGGTATCGCCGGACAATACTGCGGTATAGAGCGTTTCATAATCGGCGATCTCCCGAACGTCGCCAACCGCGAGAATGAAATCTTTGAGCACGCCTAGCGGCGACTTCCCGGCTGCCGCGCCGGGCTCGAGTCCGGCTTCCCGGACTTCGAGCATCAAAGCTTCCAATATGCTGGCCGCGTCGGCCAAACCGTCCGTATAAATAATGCCTGCCGGAATGCTGCCATCCGATCCGATCGGTATTTCTTTGATAATAATATCGGTGCTGTTTCCCAAGGCACTTTTTATCGTCTGCAGGTTTTTCGTTAATTCCGCAAGCAGCTGCTGCTTTGGCGATGAAGCTTCCATAATCGAACACCTCCTTCGCACCGATCTATTATATATTTCCTATATTGCTATTTTTTATGAGCGCACTCCTCCAGAGAACGGCAAAAAGAGCCGTGACCGATGGTCACAGCTCCTTCGTTATTGCCTTGTTATGCCTTTATTTCTTCAACAGATTGGCCGGCAAAAATTTCAGCTCTTCGACTTTTTTGTCCTGGAATTCCGGGCTCATGATGTAGTCGAGGAACGCTTTGGTCGCGCCTTTCGGCTCACCCTTCGTGTACATGCGCTCTGTGCCGTACAGCGGGTATTTCCCGGATTTGATCGAATCTTTGCTGAACGCTACACCTTCGAATTTCAATGCCTTAATCGTGTCGTTGAGGTAAGGCGTATCCACATAACCGATGCTGTTCGCCGTTTGACCGACGCTCGTCGCTACCGCGCCGCTGGACTCCTGCGTTACACCGTCTTTCGTGAACTCTTGATTATCCAAAACGATTTGCTTTACGAGCGCGCGGGAACCGGAGCTGTCCGGACGGTGAATAACGACGATTTTACCCGGCTCGCCTCCTACGTCTTTCCAATCCGTAATCTTACCTTGGAAAATATCGGCTGCTTGCTTTTTCGTCAAGTTATCGACTTTCACGTTTTTATTTACGATCAATGCGAAAGGCGCAACGGCCACTACATGTTCTTTCAAATTTTTATCTTTATATTCAGGACCCGCTTCGATATCGGAGTTTCCGATATCCGACGTGCCGTCTGCCACGTTTTTCAAGCCTGTACCGGAACCGCCGGCCGTCGGGTTGATCGTCACTTTCGAGTTTTTCTTCATGAATTCGTCAGCCGCCGCTTTAACTAAAGGAAGCAGTGCGCTGGAACCGGAAGCCGTGACCGTTCCTTCAATCGTCGCTGTTGCGGGAGCCGGTGTCGACCCGCCCGTTTTATTATCTCCGCTTGCGCTTTGAGCCGGTGCTTCCGTTTTGCCGCACGCAGCCATAACCCCCACGGAAAGAACCATAACCATGGCCATACTAAAACCTTTCTTCGACAGCTGCTTCAACATTTCAGCATGTCCTCCCTTTTTTCTCGTGTTTTCTTTACTTGCCTATCGTAACAAGCGAATGTAAAGGAGAAACACTCCAAACGTTAAGCGAATGTAAAACTTTTCAGCCGTCCATATTTTACATTTCATTAATACAATCGTGAGAACCAGTTAATACTGCAGACCTAGACTTAGAGTTGTAAATAGGACAATGCCATTTATATTATCGGGTCTGGGGGACACAAGAATGAAGCGATTCGCACAAGCGGTGACCATGCGCGGGAAGTTAATCGCAGCGTTATGCAGCATTGTAACGCTGTTTCTGGCGGCGGCTTTGTTTAACGTATGGCAGGTCAAACAAATCAAGTCGGAGTTGGAGCGGCAGAACCGCAAGGTGGAGCTTAAGCTGACGGCGCTCGAGCTGAAGGAGATGGTCCAGGAGCTCAACATTATCGCATCCGGGCTTGAGATTTCCAAAAACTTGGACTTCATTCCGGTTTATAACGAAAAAAGAAAGCTGTTCGAAAGCCTGGTGGCGCGCATCGGCGCAACGGCCGATACGGAGGAAAAGGTCGTCTGGCGAAGCAAACTGATCCTGCTGACGGGGGAGTTTACGAGCACGTTCGATGTGGCCGCACGCCTGATTCAGGACCAACAAATCAGCCGAACGGATCTGGACAAAAACATGGAATACTTATATAACGAATCGCAAAAGCTGATGGAGCACATTTTTACATACGTCGATTCCTTTTACGTTTCATACGCGAACTGATTGCAGGTGCCGCGCAAGAGCTGCGGCAAATTTCCGGCCATACGGATACGATGCTGGAAAAAAGCATGCAGGCTGTCGCTCACACCCGTTCCGGCTCGCAAGCGATGGAAGCTTTGCAATCGGCTGCGGCCGATTCCGATGCCGTTCTTCAGCGGGTAAGCCTCTCGATGACGACACTATCGGAAAGCTCGGTCCCAATCAGCCATATGGTCGGCGCCATCTCGGACATTTCCGCCCAAACCAACGTGCTTGCTTTGAACGCTTCCATTGAAGCGGCCAGAGCCGGGGTGCACGGGCGCGGCTTCGCCGTTGTAGCCGAGGAGATCCGGCTGCTTTCGCTGCAAACCGGCGAATCGGCCAAGCGGATCGGCGGCATCGTCGCTTCGCTTCATAAGCATATGCAGCAGCTTGACGCGTCGCTGCACGCGGCGCAACGATCGTTTGCGGAGCAAAACCGGAAAGTCGAAGCAAGCCTCGGTTCCTTCCGCGATATACGCATATCAATGGACGAGCTGTCGGAGAGGATCGGCGAGGTCCATCTGCTGATCGGACAAACGGAACAAAACCACGACATGCTGGTGGAGACGATAGCGCATGTCGCCGCGATCACCCAGGAAACGGCGGCCGGCGTTGAGGAGGTGCATTCCTCATCGATGCAGCAAAATTCCGCCGTTCAACAGATCGCTGCGCAGACGGAGGATATGCTGGAGCTTGCCCGAAGCTTGTTCGCAGAAATCGGCAAGTTCCAAACCGAGCCGGACGATGCTTTGACTTGAGCCGGGAGCATATTGCACGCAGCGCTGTGAAATCATAAGAGAAATTGCTTATTTTCTCGCATGGAGGCATGGTCAATGAAAGCTTGCTTAACGCTGCTTCTTGCACTGGTCTTCGGTATGGGCGCCATGCCGTCCGCTCATGCCGAAAGCACGGTCGACCCAACAGCTACGAATCCGACAAACGCCGATCAAGTCAGCTTTTCCAAAACGATCATGTCGCATCCATTCGAAAGATCGCTTCTTTCGAATCAAAGCGGGACAGCTCCGCTTGCCGATCCGACAGGTATAACGGGAGGCCGCTGGGGAGCGACGGGGGACGAGCCGGCTGTATATCAAGCAGCGGCGGCCAAGCGCTCCGGCTGGAGCTGGCTCGGCCTGCTGGGGCTGCTCGGATTGTTCGGGCTAAGAAAAAGACTGGCGAAATAAACCAAAGAGTCCGTCTCAGGCTTCCCCTGAAACGGACTCTCTGTCGTTCCGCGCTACTTATGTTTGCGCCAATCCGCGCTGCTATTGTTAAGCAAATACTCAAAATCGTTCTCGAGCCGCTTCTTTTCCGCCTTTTGCGCCTCTTGCGCCCGCTTCTTCACTTCTTCCCGCTTCGCCTCTTCCTCCGCTTTCCACGCATCTCCTTGCGCTTTCAGCTTGGAAACGATATCGGGATTCAGCAAATCCTTCAGCGTAGCCTGTTTCTCTTGGGAGGCAGCCGGCTGCGGCACGACCGGTTTCTTTTTCTTCACCATAGCGTTCACCTCGATTTCCCCACATTATAGCAGGTTTCCTCTAAGGTTTCTATACGTTGGCGCGCATCCGTTCGCATCGGTTTTACTTGAGGCCTTCTTCTTTAATAAATTTGTCGGCCTTTTCTTCGGCTTCGCGAAGCACGGTATTGACGTCCTTTTTGTCGGCGGCCATTCCTTTGGCCGCTTCCTTCAGGAACGGATAAATTTTGATATCGAACTGCGTCGGCTCCGGCAGCGGCGCAGGCTTTGCCTTGAAGATGCCCGCCAGGTTTTTACCGTCATACAATTTGGTATCGCTCGCATGCTGCTTTTTCAGTTCCTGATCTTTCAAGATCGTCAGACGGATGCCTTTGTTCATCGTTTTTTGCGCTTCATCGGTAACCATCGATTGGATGGCGGCGTACGCAGCTTTCTTGTTCTTGCTTGTCGGCGTCACCATCGCCAGATGGAAGTCGATTTCCCGGCCATAGCCAGGCTTGTCGTCGAATGACGGGAAGGAAACGACATCCCAGTTGAAATCTTTGCCGGCTTCTTTCAGCTGCGGCAGGCGGGTAGTCAGGTTGGCGATCCAGTAAGGATAAATTGCCAGCTTCTGGTCTTTCAGGAAGTAGTCGATGCCGTAGGTGTATTTGTTCTTCGGATCGACGATGCCCGGAATGCGGTACAACTGCTCGTAAAGCCCGAACACCTTTTTGTATGCTTCGTTCGCAAGAACCGCTTTATCCTGCTTGTCGTTCACGACAGGAAGCGAATAAGCGCGGCTTAATACTTGCGGATCGCCCATATCGAGACCGACGTACTGCGTGCCTTGCTCCATGCGCGTTACGTTCTTCGCCAGGTTGATCATTTCGTTCCAGGTCATGTTGTCCTTCGGATACGGAACGGCGAACTTGTCGAAAATATCTTTGTTATACGCCGTGACGCCGTAGTTCATCGCATAAGGAATGCCGAAGATTTCTCCCTTTTTCCCGAACTTCTTCAGCAAATTGACCGCTTCCGGCTCGAACTTGCCCATATCGACTTTATACTGGCGGATCAAATCGTTCAGGTCGGTGCCCAGATCCTTTTGCATCAGATCGAACAAGTAATAGTTGCTTGTGAGAATGACGTCGGGCAATTCCCCTGCCGCGATCATCTTGTCCAGATTCGTACCGGTTACGAGTTGAACCGTGATGTTGGGAAACTTCGCTTTTACCGGAGCGCCAACGAGCGAATCCAAGTCGGCTTGTCCCAAAATCCCCGCATTATGGTTATAAAAGGTCAACGTCACAGGCTCGTTGTTATAAAGATCTTCTTTCGGCGCAGCCCCGTTCTTCGTATCCCCCGCTCCGCCGCTTCCGCAGCCGGCCAACAATACAAGTGCGGACAATCCGATCCATGCCTGCTTTTTAAAAATATTACTCATTCTTTGCCCCCCCAAATCACACTAGTGAATTCGACAATATCATACTAAATCATGTTGTCGTTTTTTGGAATATGCAATATAATCAAAACATGAACTATTCTGCTAACTTTCATGGTGATATTGTAAAGAAAAGCATATTGCTCTGCGGTTATTCGTTCCATCTCCAACGCGGCGTCCGGGGAAATAAAAATTCGGCCCTCCCCAGCTACTTGTTCCGCTTGCAGACGGAAGGAACGTGCACCGTATGGCTTGAAGGCGAGGAAATCGAAGTCGAGCCCGGCGACTTGATTATGCTGAAGCCGGGCAGCTCCTACGAGCTGCGAATCGGCGGAAGCGGCCCGAAAATCGCAAGCGGCGATTTTTACCTATTTTGCCAAGGCGCATGGATTGACGAATGGTGGGGCCGTTCCGAAAAGCCCGTTAAAATTCGAATCGAGCTCAACGAAACGGTATTGTCCCTATGGAGGCAGATCATTAAGGAAAACCGCCGGCTGGACGAAGAAAATGTGGAGATGTCCGAATATTTGTTGAGAGCGCTCTGCTTGTCGCTCGACCGGGCCGTTGAGGATACGCGCACTTCCGGTCATCGGCTGTATACGGCGCTGCGGATGAAGCAGTTTATCGAGGAGCATGCGCAGTCACCGTTTAAAATAGAGGATGTCGCGCGCCACGTCCGTCTCAGCGTATCCCGCGCTTCGCATTTTTTCAAGGAAAGCTACCGCAAAACGATCATGCAGTACGCGCTCGAGGTTCGGCTGTCCGGCGCGGTCGAACGGATGAAGCATACGTCCATGACGCTGGAGCAAATCGCCGACAGCTGCGGCTTCGGAAGCTACACCTATTTCCACCGCGTATTCAAGAAACGGTACGGCGCGTCCCCCACTTCCTTCCGCAAGCAAGAGCGTCGACTTCGTTGAATGCGCTTCCAGCACGCTTTCTCTCCTACTCATGCGAAAAACAAAAAAACACCCACCCTTGTTCCCGAGGGTGGGTGGGCTCTATTAAAACAGTGTCCGATTCGCGCCGAGCTATGCAGATACGAATACCCGGCTTACGGGCGGACCCGAATTTCGTACGTTTCGCCAGTGACGGTCGCAAATTCGACCGTATCGGAAGACGTCTCGCTGCCCGCGACGACGTTCCCACCATGTACGATTTCCACCCGAATCGGTGCCTGCAGCTTGCAGCGGCCCCCAGCGCAAGAGCGGATTTGCCCCGCTGCTAGCGCACCGTCCTTCCACTCCAACGATATTTCGAACCCGCCTCTGGCGCGAAGACCCGCCACCGCGCCGTGCTTCCACGAGGAAGGGAGCGCCGGAAGCAGCCGGATCGCGCCTTCATGTGATTGAAGCAGCATCTCGGCGATGCCTGCCGTTGCGCCCAGATTCCCGTCGATTTGGAATATTTGCGGCGGATGCAGATCGAGCATGTTGTCCGCCGTACTTGTCCGCAGCAGCTTGGCGATCATCTCGTTTGCGAGATCGCCTTCCTTAAACCGCGCCCACAGGCTGACAATCCACGCCAAACTCCAGCCGGTACCCCCGCCTCCGTACTGCAAACGGCGTTCGAGGGCGACTCTTGCCGCGCGCGACCAGCTTTCGCTGCGAAACAGCTGATCGTCCGGGAATACGCCGAAGAGATGGGACAGATGGCGGTGGCCCGGATCGACTTCCTCGTAATCTTCGTCCCATTCCTGCAGCTGGCCGTATTTACCGATCTTCGGCTCCGGCAGTTTGTCGCAAGCGGCGCGCCATTCACCGCGCAGCGCTTCATCCGTTTGCAGCAGCTCGGCCGCCTGAATGCAGCGCTCAAACAGCCCTCTCGCGATCTGGATATCCATCGCCGGATCCATGCAAATGCGGCCGGTCTGACCATCGGGGAGACGATATATGTTCTCCGGGGACACCGTCGGTCCGATATGCCATTTCCCTTGCTCGTCCTCGAACATGAAGTCGAGAATGAACAGCGCCGCTTCCTTCATTAACGGATACGCCCGCTCTGCCAAAAACCGCTGATCCAGCGTATACGTGTAATGCTCCCACAAATGGAAGCACAGCCACGCCGCCCCCATCTGCCATAAGCCCGCCCGGGCGAAATCGGTCGGCGCCGTATCGCCCCACAGATCGGTGTTGTGGTGGCACATGAAGCCGCGGGCGCCGTAATGCACGCGTGCCGTCTCCTGGCCGCTCGGCAGCATTCGCTCCAAATGATCGAACAATGGGAAATGCAGGTCCGACAAGTTGCACACCTCGGTCGGCCAATAGTTCATCTGAATGTTAATATTGATCGTATATTTGGAGTCCCAGGAAGGGACGTAGCTGTCGTTCCATATGCCCTGCAGGTTGGCCGGAATCGTGCCAGGCCGGCTGCTGCTGATCAGCAAATAGCGGCCATAGTGGAAATACAGCGCCATTAGCCCGACGTCTTCGCAGCCTTCCTTCACCCGGGCCAGACGTGCATCCGTCGGGATTTGAGAGAACTCCGCCTGCCCTTCTGCGGCGAGCGACAGCGACATCCGGTCGAACCACGAACGGTACTCGGCGATGTGCCTTTCACGGAGCGTCTCGTATGGCTTGCCGCTAGCCTGTTCCAGCTCTTCCGCACACCGCTGGCGATACAACGCATGCCGGAAATCGGTCGATACCGTCATGACCAGCGTAACGGCGTCCGCGCCCTCTACATAAATATGATCGCCAAGCGTCCTTGAACGGCCTCCGCCTTCGACAATCGCCTTCAGCCGCACGTGAAATTTCGTTCCCCAGGCGCCGCACTGGCCGTCCAGGCTGACCGTATCCGGGCCGGCCGTTTCCGTAAGCGCGTCGAATTTGCGAAACAAATTGACGCCGAAGCGGAGTCGGTTCGGCTTGTCGGCCGTCAACCTTACGATAAGCGCCTGATCAGCCGCCGTCGTAAACATTTCTCTCGTATACACGGTATCGCCGATCCGGTAGACGACTTTGGCAATACCCGTTGCGAGGTCCAACTCCCTGTAATAGTCTGCCGCAGCCCCGTCTCCATGTCCCGGGAAATAAAAACTCATTTCGCCCAGCGTCTGATAGGGCGGCTGCCGCCGGGAAACGCCCATCAAAGCCATATCAGCCATATCGTGGGCTTCTTCGAGGCGGCCTTCCGCGAGCAACTGGCGAATGTCGCCGATTGCGCTCAGCGCGTCCGGGTTATTTCGGTTTTCCGGCCCCCGGGTCCACACCGTATCTTCATTGAGCTGAATGACTTCGCGATTGACTTGCCCGTGAACCATCGCTCCGATTCGCCCATTTCCGAGCGGAAGCGCCTGGAGCCAGCGTTTGGCCGGCTTGCGGTAAAATAACTTCGTTTCCTGCATCATTGAATCCGTTGTCGGCATTTATTCATCCCCCAAACAGCATATTGTTCGCTTAACTTATTGTAAGCGTGTTCCAAGCCGGGAGCCATGATGAAAACAAACTTCCATTTGTCCAATACTGACTTGTTGCCAGCCGATGCTGCAACCGATCAAAAAGGAAAAACCGCATGAACCGAAGGGATTTCCTTCTGAATCGTACGGTTTGGCTTGCGGGCAGCTCCGGCTTCAACCCGACAGTTCATCCATCATGCTGTGGGCCGCCTGATTTTTGCGGAATTCGCCGGGGGACATTCCCGTCAATTTTTTGAACATCCGGTTGAACGACGTAACGTTCCGGTAGCCGATCTGCAGACTGATGTCGTGAATGATCAGGTTTGTTTGCGACAGCAGCTGCTTCGCTTTGCGGATCCGAATGGTATTAATGTGATCGCTGAAGTTCATGCCGGTTTTTTCTTTAATATAGACGGACAAATACGCTGCGGACAAGTTCAACTTGTCGGCCAGCATATCGAGCGAAATATCTTCGGCGTAACGGGTTTCCACGCACTTCATGACGAATTCGATCGTGTGATCCTTCTCCGTCTTCTGGCTGCGGATCAACTCGGCGCATGCTGCAAACAGCAGATCGTAAAATTGCTTGAACTCTTCCCGCGTATAGCACTGCTTCAGCATCTCAAACTCGCGCTGCTGCGTCTCGACGGCGCCTGCCCCGCTCGTCTCGACCATCTGATAGCTGCGCTCCGCGATGCCTTCCGCGAAACGGCGGTATTGAAGGAGGCTTGCTTCCTTCTTGGCCATCTGATCCAGCATCCGGTCGATCAGTAGACCGCACGCCGCGACGTTGCCTGCCTGCAGGCCCGCGTACAGCTCCTGCTCCTGCAGCGGCGTAAACGCAAAATGAGCGGTTGCCGGCGCATGCTCGGTAATGATCTGGGTTTCATCCCCCGGCTTCGCCTGCTGCACCATGTCCAGCACTTGCCGGTACGCTTCGTTGAACTGCGATGAATGCCGGTATACCGGGCTGACCGCAATCGCGACGAGCAGCAGCTCCTTATCGCGGTCCAATATGCGTTTGAGCAGATGCAGCGCTTCATGCAGGCTGCCTGCGTTGTCTTCGCCGACCGTCACAAACGATAAGATCTGATTATTCTCCATCTGAAACGTATGCGACGAAGGAAAATTTTCCGTCATCAGCACTTGAATATATTCCCGGATATAGTACGCAGCCCGGTCCGGATCCATCGGCTGTTCCGAACCTGCGAGCATCCGAAAGTGAAGCTGGTACATGACGATGACATAGGGCTCTTCTTTCACCATAATGTCTTTCCATTCGTTAATGTCCGAATTGATCGATTTCAGTTTGGTGATGTAGCCGTAACTAGTCAGAAGCGATTTTTTATTCAGCAGGTCGTTATGTATTTCTTCCTTTTCCTTGATCAGCCCGTAAAGCTCCTTATGGATCAGATCGAATTCCTGAATTTTGCTCGGTACCATTTCCGGCTTGCGGTGGAGGATGGAAGCGACGACTTGCTTGAACGGCCGATGAATCCCTCTGCTGAAAAACAAAGACGCCGCTACGCCGATCAAAATCGAAACCGCCAAAATGGCATACATCGTATAATTCAGCTTCGATACCTGGGAAGCAATGTCCGCATACGGTACCGCCGTCACATAAGTAAGCTTGGATTCATTGTCTTTATCGATAAAATAATAAAAGTCCCCCGCCAGCTTATAGTCTTGGCCGGACTCGAAGGCAGGCAGCTCGCCGACCGTAATCTCGTCTGAAGACCGATACAGCACGGAGCCGTCCTCGTTCAGGATCATGAACCGCTGGTTATTCTCCTCATTCCCGCCGTAAAAGGCTTGCATCATGCTGGAAGCGTCGAGCAGCGCGATCATTTGGTAGTTGCCCGGCGGCACCCGGAACGAGATCGGAATAAGCTGCCGGTCCGTTTCCGAATTGAGCGTCTTGATCGCAAACTTTTCCGCGGAATGCATCTTGTAGCCTATGCCGCGTTCAAACTGTGCTTCCCAGTACGCATCGGAATAATGTGCATTTTTATAAAAATTGGTAAAAAACATCGCCGACTCGCTGGTTCCTTCTTTTTCGATGACAAAAGATGGTTTATCGAAATAAATGAGCAGATTGTCCAAATAGTACACCGGATTGTAGGCGTGGGAACGCAGCATTTTCAAAATGTCGCCGGCTTGCCAAAAATTGACGTCGTGATCGGGCCGCATAACCATTTGCCTGTTGAACGCGACCAGCTTCTCATCGTTGTATATACCGAACAGCAGCGTTTTGAGCCGGGAAAAATGGGTCTGATACCGCTCGGCCGAATTTTTTAGAATAAGCCGGTTGTATTGGATGATCTCGGTTTGAATGCCGCTCGTAAAAAAGCGAAACGAAATCATGTGAAACGATACAAACAGCAATATGATAGACAAGAAGCTGAGGAAAATTTTCATGAACAACGATTGTCTTTTCATCCGGTGCCAGTTCAAGAAATCCACGCTCCTTTTCCCAAAAGTCTGGTGATTCGCCGGGCTATCCCTTATTATATTACATGAAGCGATGCCGCATTGTAACTCTTTTTTGGGCGGCAAGGAGGTTGCTCTGTGATAAGGAAAAACAAATGGGGCGCAGCCGCGTTCTCCGTTGCATTATCGGTAGTTGTGCTCGCCGCATGCACGGACGCGGGAACATCGGAAAGCAAAACAGATCCTGTCGCGGAACCGGCCAAGGGCGGTTCAAACATGAATTTGACCGGCATGCCGATTGTCAAAGAACCGGTTACGCTGACGTTTTTCACCGGAAAATCGGGCAACAACGGCAATAATTTCGCCGAAACGCTCGTATGGCAGCAATACCGGCAAAAAAGCAACATCAACGTTAACTTCCAACTGGTGCCCTTCGAGAACTTGACCGCACTGCGCAACTTGTCGCTCGCCGGCGGGGATTACCCGGACGCTTTCTATTCGGCACGCATCGGCACGGCCGACCTGCTGCGATACGGTTCGCTCGGCATATTCGTGAAGCTCAACGACTTCATCGATAGCTACGCTCCGAATTTCAAAAAGCTGCTCGACAAATACCCCGACCTCCGCAAAGGGCTTACGATGCCGGACGGCGGCATCTACTCGTTTCCTTCTTTTTACGACCCGAGTTTTTTGTCCATGCTGATCGGCGTGCCGCTTTGGGTCAAGCAGGAATGGCTGGACAAGCTGGGCATGAAGGAACCGGCCACCACCGAGGAGTTTTACCGTTATTTGAAGGCGGTCAAGGAGCAGGACCCGAATGGAAACGGCATCCCGGATGAAATTCCGTATGCAGGCAACGGCATCAATCCGCTGATCGAGCAGATTCGCGGCGCGTGGGGATTCGGCAATCGGGGCGTCGGCCACAAATACGTCGATATGGACCCGGATAAGCCGGGGGAGCTGCGCTTTTTCCGCATCGATCCGAAGTACAAGGAAGTGATCGATTATATGCGGAGATTGTACGCCGAAGGGCTGATCGACAAGGAGATTTTCACGATCAAAACCGGCGCGCTGTACGCGAAAGGACAGCAAGGCATTTTCGGGGCGACCATCAATCCGAATCCGGTCACGCAGATGAGCCAGAACGGATATATCGGACTCGGTGCGTTGAAAGGCCCGCATGGCGACCAATTGTATTCGCAGGTGAAAGTGCCGCTCGTATGGCCGGGCGCCTTTGTCATTACGAACAAGAACAAGTACCCGGAAGCAACGGTGCGATGGATCGATTATTTTTACGGCGAGGAAGGCGCCACGTTCTTCTTCATGGGGATGAAAGGCGAAACGTACGTCGAAACGGATAACGGGAAGCTCGAATATATCGACCAAATCACAAAAAATCCGGACGGCTTGACGCAGGATCAAGCGCTTTCGAAATACGTTACATGGCTCGGCGGAAGCTACCCCGGCTACGTGCAGGAAAAATATTTCCGGGGGTCGGAGTCGCTGCCGCAATCGGCGGCCGCGGCGGAAAAAGCGAAGCCGCACTTGATCCAGGAACTGTGGTATAACTTCAACTTCACCGAAGAGGAGAACGAGTTCATGTCCTCGGTCGGGTCGATGATCCATTCCTATATTTCCGACATGGAAGTCAAATTCATTACCGGCGTCGAGCCGATGAGCGAGTGGGACAAATATGCGGACACGGTGCAAAAGATGGGCCTTGCCGAATACATGAAGGTATACAAGAGCGCTTACGAGCGCTACATTGGAAAAAAATAATAGGCACGAATGCTTCGCTAGATCGGCCGCTGCGCGCCTTTATCCGGCCGGGCATGCAGCCTGCGGAATTCCGATGGCGTGGCGCCGGCCCATTTCTTGAACGTGTTGCTAAAATAGGCAACGTCCGCATATCCTACCCGATCGGCGATTTCGCTGATACGCAGCGAAGTCGTCGTCAGCAGCCGCTTCGCTTCCGTGACGCGCGCTTCGACCAGGTAATCGACGAACGTTCGGCCGAGCTGCTGCTTGAACAGCTGGCTTAAATAGCTTGCGTTCAAATGCACTCGGGCAGCCGCTTCGGTCAGCGTAATGTCTCCGGACAATTGGTTATGAATGTAGGCGACCACCTGCTCGACGGCGGAAAGCTCCGCCCCCTCTTGCGACGCCCTTGGTCCGGAGGCAGGGCCGCCGACAGAGCGAAGGGCCCGCGCTTCTTGCTCCTCGTTTTGCCTCCGCTGCATCCATTTATCGAGGCATTCTTTCAATTCCGGCACTTCCACCGGTTTCAGAAGGTAATCGGTCACGCCCGCGCGCAGCGCCTGCTGCGCGTAAGCGAAATCGTCAAACCCGCTGATCACGATCACCGACGACGCTTTGCCGGATTCCTTGAGCTGGTCGGCGAACGTCAAACCGCACATCACCGGCATGCGGACATCGGTCAGCACAAGGTCGACCGGCTCCGCCTGCGATTTCAGCCAGTCCAGCGCTTCCAGCCCGTTCGCCGCTTCTTTGACCACTTCGAAGGGCATCTCCGTCCGCTCGAGCACTTTCTTCAGCGAAGTGCGCACCCATTTCTCGTCATCCACCAGCAGCACGCGATACATAAAGGGACCTCCTTTCAATACGTTCGTTGGAACATTCCTTCGCAGTCCGTTAGCCCGCTACTCCAGCTGTTATTGCTCAAACGGCAGGCGGATACACACGACCGTCCCGGTCCCTTCGGCGCTCTGCACTGAAACGCCGTAAAGCGGGCCGTATAAATAGACGATGCGGCGGTGCACATTGGAGATTCCGATATGCTCTCCGCCTGCTAGCACGTCTCTGCACTCCAGATCCTCCCGAATGCGTTCCAATACCTCCGGCTTCATTCCCACCCCGGTATCCTTCACGGATACGACATAAGCGTTGCCGTCACGGTAAGCGCCGATCTGCACCTGCATCCGGCCGATGCCCGGCTCGATGCCGTGATTCATGCTGTTCTCGACGATCGGCTGGAGCGCGAATTTGACGATCGGCTGCTCCATCGCCCATTCCGCTACGTCCAGCTCATACGTCATCCGTTCCTCAAAACGGTACCGCTGAATGCGCAAATACATTTCGCAAAACGACAGCTCCTCCCGGAGCCGAACGGTCGGCTTGTCATTCTTCAGGTTATATCGCAGCAGCTTGGCAAGCGAAGCTGACATGCCCGCAATATCGTCCATTCCATGCTCGAACGCCATGCCGCGAATCGTTTCAAGCGAATTGTATATGAAATGCGGATTTATTTGCGATTGCAGCGCCTTCAGCTCGGTTTCCTTTTGCCGCAGCGAAGCTTCCGTTTCTCGCAATCTCGTAAAATAAATTTCCTCCAGCAAGCTTTCCAGCCGTTTGACCATCTCGTTGAACCCGTGGGTGAGCTGGCCGATTTCATCCCTGGAGGTTACTTTCAGCTTCCCCGCCGAAAAGTCGCCGACCTCCACTTTCCGCATATATTTGCGCAGTCGCTTGATGGGTCTTACGAGACTGGCCGCAAAGCCAATCCCGAGTAAGTAAGCGGCTGCAAGCGTAATAACTATCGTCCATACGATCGTGTGACCGATATAAGTGATGCCGTCCGTCAGCTCCCGGTAAGGGATTGCCGTCACAAGCCACCACCCCAAGTACGGGGAACGGCTGTAGGTAAGGAAGCTGCGCGGGCTGTCGGCCGAAATGAACGACCCGTGATCGTTCTTTATCATCTCCGGAAACTCGTTCTCGGGCCCCGGTGTGCCGACTAGCTGCAAGTCAGGGTGATATACGTAGTGATTTTGCGAATCGAGGATAAACATAAAGCCGGTACGGCCGATGCTGACCTTTTCCGAAATTTCTTGAATCCGCTTAAAGTTGATGTCCACAATCATAACCCCGGTCGGCTGCAGCGTATACGGGCTCATTACCCTGCGTACGATCGAGATGACCTGTTCCTGGCGTCCGTCTTGATAGCGGATGACACGGCTGATCAGCTTAGGTGCACCGCTCTCAGGTATGCCCGGATACCAGTACTCCTTCTTCAGCTCTTCCGCCGGAACCGTGCTTAGAAAGCCTGCCGTATCGATCGTCTGCAGATGATCGAGCATCAGCGTAATGTTGGAAATATCAGAGCGTGAATACGTCGTATTCTTCAGCACCTGCTCAACCTGCTTTCGAATGCCGCTTTGCTGGACCTCCTCGAGTGTGCGCATTTTCAACAGACGCACCACATCCGGATGATTCAGGAGGCGAAGCGTGCTGATCTCAAAATCGGTCACGTAATATTCCACATGGCTTTTTACCTGCTCCAGAATTTGCAGGCTCGACTCATTGGCTTCGCTTTGCAGCACGTCCGCGGAGCGTTCATAAGAAATAAGCCCCACAAGCCCGAGCGGTACGGCGACAATGAAGGCGGAGAAAAGGAACAGCTTGACGGTGAGCGGCAAATGGCGCATCAAAAAAAACGTCTGAATCCATTCCGATAGTCGAATCCATCTTGTTTGCACCCTATTCCCCTTTTCCGCAGCCTGAATCTCCGAATCTCCATTGTAGCTCGGATAGCAAAAGAAGCGCGCCCCTTCCCGAAGTCAGAGGGCACGCAAAAACCAATTATTTATTTTCTAGCGGAATCAATCTGATCGAGCACGTCTTTATACTCGCCGCGGTATTTGTCGATCATCGGCTTGACGGCATCCTGCCAAGGCTTCAAATCTTTCACTTCCGTGATCGTTACGCCGGCCGCGCGGATTTTCGCTTCCGATTGCTTCTCATACTTGTCCCAAGCTTCGCGCTGCGTCTGTACGGAATCCAGGGCCGCCTGCTTAATAATTTTCTGGTCTTCCTCGGACAGCTTCTTCCATGTCGACTGACTGATCAGCAGCACTTCCGGCGCGCGCTGGTGATTGTCCAAAATCATATGCTTCGCGACCTCGTAATGATTGGAGGAGTCATAGCTCGGGAAGTTATTCTCCGCCGCGTCGATAACGCCGGTTTGCAGCGAGCTGAACACTTCGCCGTAAGGCATCGGCGTCGGATTGGCACCAAGCGCCGAGATCAAGTCCATATTGATTTTGCTTTGCTGAACGCGGATTTTTTGTCCTTTCAGATCCGCCAAACTCGTCAGCGGCTTACGGGAATAAAAATGACGCGAACCAGAGCTGTAGTATGCAAGACCTTTCATTTTGGACGTTTCCAGCGTATCGAGCAATTTGTTGCCCGCGTCGCTTTGAAGGAACTTCCACAGATGCTGGTCGGTATCGAAAATGTATGGAAGACTGAATACGCCGAACTGCTTATTGAATTCCGCGAGCGGCGACGAATTTACGCGGGTAAATTCGATCGCTCCGAGCTGCACCTGCTCGATGACCGATTTTTCTTCACCAAGCTGGGAAGCCGGGAACACATCGATTTTGATACGTCCGTTCGTGCGTTCGTTTACAAGCTCTGCAAATTTCTTATCCCCGATGACCGTCGGATAGTCGGCCGGATGCGTATCGGCGAGGCGGAACGTGTACTTCTTGCCTTCGGTCTTCGCACCATTGGCTGTCCCTTGAGCCGTATCTTTCTTCCCGCAGCCTGCAAGCAGCCCGCCGGCAATCGCCATGCACGATAAGATCATGACCGTCTTTTTTAACGTTTTCATTGGATGGAATCCCCTTTTCATGTAGTTGTAGTATATCCTGCTTTTAATTTTTCATCATATTGGGAAGCCACATGACGAGATCCGGCACATACGTCAGTATGAGCAGCACCACGCACATGACATAGAAGAACGGCATCATCGCTTTCGTGCCTTCGCTGATCGATATTTTCCCTATGGCGCAGCCGACGAACAACACTGTTCCGACAGGCGGGGTCAGAAGGCCGATCCCTAGGTTGAGCATCATGATGATCCCGAAGTGAACCGGATCCATGCCAAGCTGCGTCACGACCGGCAGCAGAATCGGCGTCATGATCATGATGAGCGGAGCCATATCCATCGGCGCTCCGAGCACCAACAGAAGGATGTTAATGATCAACATGATCACGAACGGACTGTCGGAGATGCTGAGCATAGCATCGGTGACCATCGACGGTATTTTGAGGAAGGCGAGAAGCCAGCTGAATGCATCCGAAGCCGCGATCAGGAACATGACCATCGATACGGTACGGAACGTTTTCTTCAAAATGACCCACATGCGGCTGACCGGAATATCGCGGTAAACGATAAACGTAAGAATAAAAGCGTACAGACAAGCGAGCGCGCCGGATTCCGTCGCCGTGAACCAGCCGGTAAAGATACCTCCGAGAATAATGACTGCGGTCAAAATCGACAGGAAGCCGTCGCGCAAAATTTTCGGAATGTCTTTTCGCTGTACCGGATCCCCCTTCGTATAGCCGCGTTTGATTGCGATTACATAGCTTGTCGCCATCAAAGAAAGACAAAGAATAATGCCCGGAACGATACCCGCTAGGAATAAGCTGGCGATCGAGATGCCGCCTCCCGCGGCAAGCGAGTAAAGCACCAGGTTATGGCTTGGCGGAACGACGACGCCTTGAATGGCGGACGATACGGTAACCCCTACCGCATAGTCGGTATCATAGCCTTTCTTTTTCATCATAGGAATCATGACGGAGCCGATGGAGCTAACGTCCGCTACCGCGGAACCCGAAATGTTGCCGAAAAACATACACGCGACCGTATTGACCAACGCGAGCCCGCCGCGGATGCCCCCTACGATAAGCTGGGCCAAATTGACAATACGCAGAGCCAGCTTTCCTTCGCTCATAATATGGCCGGCCAATATAAAGAACGGGATCGTCAGCAGCGAATAAGAGCTCATACCCTGAATCATCCGCTGTCCTACGACGGCCAGAGGGATTTCCAAATACATGATCGTCAGCAGCGTTGAAAGCGCTAACGTAAGTGAGATAGGAAACCGCAGCAGCATCAATACGACAAAACTGATGCAAAGAATCAGGATCGCGATCGTGGTGTCTTCCATTCTAGTGTCCTCCTTCCTCTACGCCTTGGTGTCTTCTCGTATCGATACCGATGAACTGCAATAGCGTATACATACAGATCATAACGCCCGTAATCGGCATGACGACGTATATCACGCTGTTCGGCAGCTTGGTTGCTGCTAGCGTACTTTCGTTCATCAGGACAGTGAATTCCGATCCCGAGACGATCAAATACAAACCGAAGCCGAAAGTGCTTGCATAAATGATTTTGTCCAGCACCCAATTAAAGCTGGCCGGAAGCTTGGCGGTGAATGAATCGATAGCCAAATGAAGCTTCTCCCGGAACCCGATGGCGATCCCCAGAAAAGCAAACCATACGAGCAGCAGCAGCGTCACTTCCTCCGACCAGAACAATACGAAATGAAACAGCTTGCGCGTCATGACCTGCAATGTAACGATCAGGATCATGGCCAGCAGTGCGATTTGCGCAAACGCTTCAACGAAGCTGTCGATCCCTAGAGCGATGCGTTTCAATGTCCTCACATGATGTCATCCTTTCCTTTGCAAACCCTTTCATCGAATATCGCGACCTTCAGTCGGTACTTCATTATTTTAAAAAAATCGCCGCCCCATGATAATGCCACTCGTTTTAGGATGTTTTGTAATATTTTTAGGATTCATAAAAAAAGAAGAGCCGCCTCAAGGCGCGCTCTTCCAAAAATTTGCTTATTTATTTTCTTGCAGCCATTTATTCGCTTTTTCTTCCGCTTCACGCAGCACTGTATTGACATCCTTTCCGTCGTAAGCCATGTTTTTGGCGGCTTCGTTCAGGAACGGATAAATTTTCAGGTCGTACTTGTTGGATTTCGGCAGCGGACCCGGTTTTACTTTAAAGATGCCTTGCAGGTTTTTGCCTTCGTACAGCTTCGTATCCATCGCCGTTTCTTTCTTGAGCGCCGGATCGTTCAGGATCGTCAGCCTGGTTCCTCTGTTCATCGCTCTTTGCGCTTCTTCGCCGACCATCGTTTTGATCACGGCGTAAGCCGCCTTCTTGTTCTTGCTGGTCGGCGTGACCACGGCGAGATGGAAATCAACCTCGCGGCCGATGCCCGGCTTGTCTTCGAAGGTCGGCAGCGAAACGACATCCCAGTTGAAGTCTTTGCCCGTTTCTTTAAGCTGTGGCAGACGCGCCGTCGTCGGCGTCAGCCAGTAAGGGAACATCGCAAGCTTCTGGTCTTTCAGGAAGAAATCGATGCCGTACGTATATTTTTTCTTCGGTTCGACGATGCCCGGAATGCTGTATAATTTCTCATACAAGCCGTAAATCTTCTTATAGGCGTCCGTTTGAAGAACCGCTTTTTCTCCTTTTTCATCGATGACCGGCAGTCCGTATTGGCGGGACAGTGTCGTCGGTTGGCCCATATCCAGGCCGATATACTGGGTGCCTGCATCCATTCTCGTCACTTTGCGCGCCAGCTCGATCGTTTCCGTCCAAGTCATACCGTCTTTCGGATACGGAACCCCGAATTTATCGAAAATATCCTTATTGTACAGCATCATCCCTTGGCTCAAAGCATAAGGAACGCCAAGAAGTTCCCCTTTGTCGCTGAAGCTTCTCATCACCTTAATCGATTCCGGCTCGAATTTGCCGAAATCGATTTTCTCCTGCTTGATGAAATTGTTCAGATCGGAAGTAAGTCCCCACTGAATCAGATCGTGAAAGTAGTAGTTACTCGTCAAGATGACGTCGGGTACTTCGCCCGCGGCGATCAACTTATCCAAGTTCGTGCCGGTGATCAGCTGCGGCGTAATGTTTGGATACTTTGTCTTGATCGCATTCGTTACGAGCGCATCCAGCTCGGCGTTGTTCAAAACCGACGCGTTGTGAGAGTAGAACGTGAGCGTCACCGGCTCGTTATTATACGCATCCGGATTGACTGCGTCCGCCTTATCTCCTGTCGCTCCTGTGGCCGCTTCTTTACCGCCGCAGCCCGCGAGCGCAAACGCCCCGAGAATGGACATGCTGAGAAGCAGCGGCAATGCTTTTTTTCTCTTCATCGTACTTGAACCCCTCCAACAAAAATGAATGATTTTTCAATGCAAACCTATCTTAGTGCAATGCCCGCTGGCTGCCTATTGACATTTTCTTCGTTCCTTTACCGGGACAGCGTTCTCCAAAATAATGATAAGGATATAAAAAAAGGATAAGGTGCATGTAGAACGTGAATTTCATAAGAAAAAGCGGCGGTCCGATGACCGCCGCGTTTAGCTGGCATTTTCCGATTTTATATTTTGCAAGGCAAGTTGTTTCTCCCAGGCTTTCCATTGAGTCAGACTGATGCATAATTGGATACAAATCTCTTCAATACTCAAAATTTTGCGTTTCACACTCTCGTCTCCTTTGAATAAGGAAGAAATATAGGTCTATTGTATTATAAACCACGCGACCGTAACCGCATGTCTCAACTTGCGTCTCAATATTTTCTCGCAAATGCGGCAAATGTCTCAAAAGCTGAAAGGAATCCCAATATTTACTGTCGAATTTCTTGTCATTAATCGCTCACCATTGGAGGGAGTCGTTTTGGAAAATTTGAAAGAAGCCATCCTCATGGAGAGAAGACGTCTCTTCGTTGGCAGGCAAGCGGAAATTGCATACGTGGACGAGTGGTTGAGTGCGGCGCATGCGGCGACGGAAGTTGTGTTCGTCTCGGGCATGGGGGGAATCGGCAAGTCCGCCCTGCTGCTGAAATTTCTGGACATGGCGCAACGGGCGAAAGCGCTTTGCCTGTGGCTGGACAGCCGTATTTGCAACGACTCCCCCGCCGGATTCCTTGAAGCCATTCATTCCCTGATCAAACAGACGGCCGGGACGGCAGCCCCCTTCCAAGCGCCGATGACCGACATACTGGAAACCGTCGCCGGTCATCGGACGGTGCTCTGTATCGATAACTATGACTCCTTGCACCTGATTGAAGGCTGGCTGCGGGAAATGTTTCTCCCCGAGCTTCCGGCTCGGGAAGTGCTCGTTGTGCTCGCCGGGAGGCAGCAGCTTTCGTCGGAATGGCAAAACGACCTGGCCTGGCGCGGCCGATTGCGAATGATGCCTTTGGAACCGCTATCTTATGCCGACGTGCGGACCTATTACGGGAATCTTGGTTTGGATGATTCGGACGCAATCGAAACGCTCATACAGGATACGCACGGTCATCCGCTCGCCATGGCACTCGCCGCAGACACTGTACATCGGGAGGAACGGGAGATCAAGAGCGCATCGTGGCCGGTTTCACGCTTGGTCAGCGCGCAGCTGCTGCGGGAAGTCGTCTCTCCCGACTTTCATGAAATATTAGACCTGTTATGCATTTTGCCGCATGCGAATCAGGAATCTTTAAACCGTCTGCTCTCATCCCCGCTGAATGTCAATCAGCTCCATCAACTGAGCCGGCTCTCGTTTATCCGGCCGGCCATGGGCGGCTTTGCACTGCATGATGTCGCTCGCGAGCATTTGCTGGAGGACTTCCGAAACCGTGAAACGGCACGATTTCAATCCTTGCGCCGCCGTATTGTCGACGATGCCTGCATCGCGCTGAGAGCCGCCAAGCCGCATGAAAAAAACGGAATTGCCGCGACGCTGCTCTCCATCTGCAGGGACGCCTTGCCCCAAGGTTTTTTTTACAGAAAAACGGCTCCGTCCGCTTTCGATCAGTTTCGCGAAGGAGATCTTCCCCACTTACACCGGCTTTTGGTAGAAGAGAGGCCGCAGCTAGCCTTGTCGTTGGAATCGGAGGCAAAAGCGCATGAGCTGCTCGACAACTTGACGCAGCATTTCCCCGAAAGCGTCCGAGTGTTCCGCTCGGACCAGGGTATTCCAGTCATGTTCCATGCCGGTCTGCTGCTCTACCGCGATACGTTTACATTTTTGCAAACCTATATTCCGAGAGTGCCGGAAGCCTGTTTTCCTTCCGAAGCGCAGCGCATGTCCCGGCTGCGTCATGAAGAAGCGGATACATATTACCACTTTTTGGGCGGCGTCGCCGGCAGCGATGCAAAATATATACCCCAACAGTTATTCGAACTGATGTTTACAGACGGTTTTTCGCGAATTATTAGCAGGGGCATACGCTTCACGCTAACGACCAAATCGGACGAATTGATGACGAGATTACAAATGTTAGGATTTCAGACGCGGCCGCTGCACCTTCTCCCTCCAGGCCATCCTGCCCACGGAGGCACCGTCCTGGAGCTGGATTTGCGTACACGGGACTTCGGGCAATGGGTTACTTCGTTCATTCACAGCGCGATCGCGAATCATCCGCCAGTCGAGCAAATGAATCCGGATGACATCAGGGCTGCGCTCGCAGTTCTCGACGATCCGGCTGCGCTGGGGCAGACTGCTTTGGCGCGCCGGTTACTTTTGAGCGGTCACGAGACGCAGCGGCTGTTCATGAGACTGCTGAATGCGGACCCGCCGCCTCCGCCGCTGAGTGCAAGGAACCAAAGCATACTCCGCCTCCTGCGAAGCCATCCTTCTCTTAGCTCGGATGCCGCCGCCTCCAGACTGTTTGTTAGCCGAGCCACCTATTACCGTCATTTAAGCGAAACGATAGATAGGGCGATTCAAGCGCTAGAGCAGTCGCGCAAGTAAAACGTTAAGGGGTCGGATAGGAACCGTATTCCAAAATAAATAAGAGCAGTCGCTTGGATAAGCGCACCTGCTCTTATTTCATTTCCTGCTGCTATTGTCAGTTCGAGTTCAGAGCGCTGACGCGCAGCCCTTCGAACGGCACCTTCGTTCCATCCGGGTGACTGATCCGAACCGTCGCCTGCTCGCCCGGCAGCAGATCGAAGTAATTGTCGCTAAAGCGGATGTTGCCCTGCGGCAAGTCGATCTTCACCATTCTGGCGATCGTTCGGCCTGCAGTCACGGTAACAGTCTGCTCCGCTTCGCTGGCCTCCATGCGGAGATCGGCCGCGGGCATCCGCAAATCTTTCGGATCGCGGAGGTAAAATACGTTCGCCGGCGCCGCAAAGCCTTCAGCCGTCAGCTTCACGACGACCTCCTCGGGCGCATGGTCGTTCAGCGCCTCCGCTTCGGTCAAGCTGCCGATCCGTACCGCCTGATTGACGGGAACGGAGGCGTCGAAGGAATGAGTCGATACCAGCGCTCCGCCAAAGTCATAGACGGAGAGCGTCACTTTTCCTTTGCAAGCTTCCAACCGGTCGCTGACGACCCACACCTGCAGATCTTGTCCCGGTTCGTGGTCGAGCGACAGCAGCATCGGGTCGTAAAACTTTTTCGCATAGTAGAAGGAAGCTTTCGGCAGCAGCTCGTAATCGATAAGCGACCAGCTCGTGCCCGGCCAGCTGTCGTTGAGCTGCCATATGAGCGATCCGCTCGTGCGGTGCTTGTTGCGGCGGTAATGCTCGATGCCGTACTTGAGTCCTTCCGCCTGCGTCAGCATCGAGAAATTCATATATTCCTCGATGTTGCCCGGAATCCCGGTATAGCCTTCCATCAGCAAGATGCCTTTCTGATGGTTCGTATCCTTGTTGCGGTACGCCATCTCGACGCTGCCCCAGTAGAACTGGCCTTCGGGTATATTTTTCTCCAGCGTGTAGCGGTTTGCCGAAGCGTGCATCCCGAATTCGCTGCTGAAGAGGGTGAAGTCTTTCTTGTAGTTTTTGAACGTCACGCCTTGAATGCTGTAATCGAGCAGCGGCGCCTCGCCGCTTTTGCGCGGATAGACGGAGCCGTGCCATACTTGCCAGTTGTGGCGGTCGCCTTCGTCCGGATCGTTGGCGTCATTGCCGCCGAAAGGCGAAGAAGGCCAGTACGCGCGGCTGTTGTCCAGCTCTTCGAGCACATCCGGAATCAGCTCGTGATATATGCGCTCGCCATAGAATGGGCAAGTCAAATCGCCGCCGGACGTCTTCATGTCGTACAGCCAATCGATTTCGTTGTTGCCGCACCAGATGGCCAGCGAAGTGCGATTGCGCAGCCGTTTCACCGCGTACTCGACTTCCTTGCGCACGTTGTCCATGAAATTGCGGTTGAAATCCGGGAACAACGCGTTGGCAAAAGCGAAATCCTGCCATACGAGCACGCCGCGGCGGTCGCATTCGTCGTAAAACACGTCTTTCTCGTAAATGCCCCCGGCCCATACGCGGAGCATATTCATGTTGCCGTCCACCGAAAGCGAAATCAGATCGCGGTAACGTTCATCCGGGATCGCGCCGATGAAGTGGTCCGCCGGAATCCAGTTCGCGCCTTTGGCGAACAGCTTGACGCCGTTGAGCAGGAACACGAAGGCGTTGCGGCCTTGTTCATCCTTCAGCTTCAGTTCGATGGTGCGAATGCCGAGCGCGGTCCGGTATTCGTCGACCGTCTCCCCGTTCGACAGCAGCGCGACTTCGAGCTCGTACAAATAAGGCGTACCGAGGTCATGCGTCCACCAAAGCTGCGGCTGTTCGACGGCAAGGTCGACGATTCCCTTCGTTCCGGGTACAGGTACCTTGGAGGAAGCGACGGTCTTCCCTTCGGCGTCCCGCAGCCGAATCTCGCATTCGCGGCTGTGATCGCGGCGATAAGCCGTTACGTCGAAGTCCACCCGGACGATGGCGTTGTTCTCGCTGGCTTGAACCGTTCGGGCGAACACGCTGTTAAGCCTTGCCCAACGTTTGCGCTCGATACAGACTTTGCCCCAGATGCCGACGGTCACCATCCGCGGCCCCCAGTCCCAACCGAAATTCATGGCCGCCTTGCGGAGCCAGGGCCGCTCTTTCGTATAGGAAGACCATTGAAACTGCTGCTTATCCCGATTATGCAAATAGAGCGGGTCGAACTTGACGGCAATCGTGTTTCTCCCATTCACGAGCACGCGTGAAACGTCGAACGTATGTGCCATCAGCATATTGTCGGTCGTTCCGATCTCCAGTCCGTTTACGTATACCGTAGCGAATGTGTCCAATCCTTCGAAGGTCAGCTCATGCTTCTCTTCGCCGCCTTCTTCCTTCGCATAATCGAATTGGGTGCGGTACCACCATTCCTTTTGCTCGATCCAGCGGCTTTTCGCATCGTTATGCCCGAAATACGGATTCTCGATAATATTCCTTTCGATCAGTGCCGAATGCACATCCCCAGGCACTCTGGCGGTAATCCAGAAACGGTCGTCGAGCCCCGGTGAAGCAACTTCGAGCGGTCTAGCTTGCCCGACGTCAAAATGTTGAATTCTCCATACGCTTTTCAGTTCCATGCGTACCCTCTCCCTTATCACGAAATGACCTGCGCCTGCCGACTATTCCCCGTTCGTCGGCGAACCTGCCTTATCCCGATATTCGCTCGGGGTTTTGCCCGTATATTTTTTAAAAATTTGCCCGAAATATTTGACGTCCTCGTAACCGACCTCCGCCGCCACTTCGCTGACCTTTGCAGGGGACACCGACAAAATTTCCATCGCGCGGCGCATCCGCTGTTTCGTTACATAGTCGCCGAACGTCATGCCGGTTTCCTTCTTAAACACTTCGCTCAGATGGCTCGGGTGCAGATGCACGTGCTTCGCCACCTGCGCCAGCCCGACATCGCCGCCCAAATGCTCCTCGATATAGGCCATCGCTTTTTGGGCATGCGTCGTCTTCCCGTCGGCGTAGCGGTGGTGGTACAGTGTCATCACCGAGTACAAATGCGGAAACAGCGCATCCCGCGGCGCCATCCCCCGACCCAGCTGCAGATGGGTCGGTTTCGCTTCCAGCGCTCCGCCGCGTCCGGTCGCGGACATGACCCGCTCCAACCACCGATGGGCCGATACGGCCACCGATCGAACGGACGCTTCCAGCGATTCCAGCGTCATCTGCGGATCGTCAAGCTGCGACTGAATGTATCGGCCGACCCATTCTTTCAAAGCGATGGCGTCATTGTCGAGCAGGATGGAGGACAGCTCCAGCTCCTCCTCATGCGTGCACACCGTTTTGCCGCCTATGCGCTGCCGGACCGCCGTGTACTCGACCATTTTTTCCTTCAGCAATGCCCGATAGCCGAACGCATAATCCGCCGCGGCATAAGATTCGGGCAGCTGCTCCGGCTTTTCCACAGGCATGCCGGCCGCAACAAACAGGCTGCACTTCAGCATTCGTTCGATTTTGTCCATCACCGCGCGAAAATGATGAGAATCGCATCCGATCCCGCTTTTGCAGCGAATGGCGGCAACGATCCGCTTGTCCTGAACGAGCGTCTCGCAATACACGAGCAAATCGCCGAGCATGTTTTCCACGGCGAAGAGCAGCAGCGATTCGGAGGCCGGCGCGTCGTCCCAACCTTCGGCTGCGACCAGCACAATTTGCAACAGTCCGTCTTCCCCATTTTCGCGGTCCGCGAGTAAGCGGGATAAAAGACCCGCCTGCAGCTCTTGGTCCATCCCAGCCATATCTCCCGCGATGACCCATCGCTCGAACAGCCGATTCCGCGCTTCCTTGTTCTTGAACAGATCCCGGCTATGTACCGCCCACCGCTCCTCAATGCGCCGCTTCGCCCGCAGCACCGTCTTGATAATTTCTTCCGGCCGGCTCGTTTTCAGCAAATAATCGCTCACATCTTGGCGAATCGCCTGTTGCATATATTCAAAGTCATCGTAACCCGATAAAATAATAACTTCCGCTTCCGGCACGATCCGTTTCGCTTCTTCCGCAAGCTGCAGCCCGGTCTTCCCGGTCATCCGGATGTCGGTCAGAACAATATTCGGCCGCTCCCTCGGCATGCGCCCCAGCGCTTCCTCCGCCGAAGCGGCTGGTTCAAGCAGCTCGAAGCCAAGCGCCTCCCATTGGATAACTTGGGCGAGGCCGGTTCGAATAATGACTTCGTCATCGACGATCATGATTCTCATGCTGCGCCTCCCTGATCGGGATGGAGAACGACACACGCGTGCCCGCGTGCAGTCGGCTTTCGATGTGCAGCTGCGCATCCTGTCCGTAATGCAGCAGCAGCCGCTCATTCACATTTCGCAAGCCGTAGCTGTTCCCGGGATATACATGCTCTTCCGGCGACTCCAGATTGGCCCGGATCGACTGCAGCCGTTCCTCCGGCATACCTACGCCGTCGTCAAGAACGAGAAAGTTCATCCGATCGCCGTTCTTCTCTACATACACATGAATCGTCCCCCTTCCTTCTTTTTTCTGGATCCCGTGAATCATCGCGTTTTCCACCAAAGGCTGGAGCAGCAGCTTCAGCATAAGCTTATCCTGCAGCTCGGGACTGACGACAAACTCGAGGTCGAACTTGTCCGGAAACCGGATCGACTGCACTTGGGCGTAGTTTTTAATATGGGCAATCTCCTGATGGACTGGGCAAAAATCTTTCCCTTTGTTCAGGCTGAACCGCAAAAAATCGCTAAGCGCCTCCACCATATCGGCGATCCGCTTCTCCTCCCGCATGAGCGCGATCCAGTGAATGGAGGACAACGTATTGTACAAAAAATGCGGATTGATCTGCGCCTGCAGCGCACGCAAATCGGCTTCCTTCTTGCGCGTCTCGTTGCGGATCAGCTGCCGCTTGAGCGTCTCGATATGCTGGCCGAGCAAGTTGTAGCTCTCCGCAAGCCGGCCGATCTCATCTTTTGAGCCCACCGGATACACCGGCAAAGGTTCATTCGGGTCGATTCGCGTCAGCAGTTTCGTCAGCAGACGAAGCGGATTCGTCACCTGCCGCACGATAAACAAAATAAGACCGGCGCTGATGAGGATGGATAACGTCACCGCCCCGGCTGTCAGCATAATCAAGTAACGGTTCTGCTCGCTGTATACGCGGTAAGGAATCGTCCCTAAAAGCATCCAGTCGACGAGCGGCTCGCGGTAATACAGCACCATCTGCTTGTCCTCGCCTTGTCCGTACGTCCCGGAGCCGTACGGATTTCCCTCCAAAGCGCCGGTAATCCCCGGCAGCGCCGCTTCGACGGGCTCCCGAAGCCAGCGTTTTTCCGTAGAGGAAATGATTCTCTCCTTATCGTTCAGCAGCAACAGCTTGCCTAATCCGGCGCCCGGATTCCGCTCGGACAAGTAACGCGATAGCGTCAACTCGTCCAAACTGATCGACAACCAGCCCAAATTCCGGTACGTTCCAACGCCGCGCAGCGGGCGAATAAAAGTAATCACATTTTTATATCCCGCATAGTTCCGTATCGTGTACACGCCCGTCCATAGTTTGGCGCTGACCTCGCGTATGTTCACTTGCTGTTCCAGCTCCGATTCATAAATCGTCATCGTCGACAACGGCTCGAACGCATTCGCCGGAAAAATCGTAATGTTCGAAATATAAGGCTTGGACGTAACCAAATTGGCCGTAAAGCCCGTAATCCGCGAGCGCACGTCCATATCTTCGACGGGACTGGACAAATAGCTTTGAATGTCCTGCTGTCCGATCAAAAACACGGACATGTTCTCGACGTCCTGCAAAATAAACTCCAGCGTCCCCTGGATCTGCCGCATCGTATCGATGCCCGACTGCCGTGTTTTTTGCTCCGTTGTTTTGAACGAGACCGCATACGCAAAACCGCCCAAAAGCAATAAAGGCACAAGGGTCGACACCAGCATGATGACTGACAGCTTCCGTTGTAGTGAAAAAGCGATCCATCTCCACATTGTTGTCCCATCCCCTGCGCCATTCATATGATCCGAATCGAATCAGGCCGTATTATCCTTTTACCGCGCCGGCGGTCATCCCTTTCATCACTTGCTCCTGGAACAAAAGGTAGACAATGATCGTCGGAATGACGGCGATCGTCATCGCAGCAAGCGTTAACCCGTAATCCGTCTGGTACCCGTCCGCGAACGTTGCAATCGCCAGCGGCAGCGTTTTAAGACTGGACTTGCTTATAAATACAAGTGCGAAGGAGAAATCGTTCCAGAAATGAAGGAAGCTCAAAATCGTAACCGTCGACAGCGCAGGCAGCGAGATCGGCAGCATGACCCTCAGAAATACACCCCAAAGTCCGGTCCCGTCGATGAATGCGGCTTCCTCGATCTCCTTAGGGATGGAGGACAAATAAGCCGTAAGCACAAAAATCGCGGTCGGCAGCGCAAACGCCGTGTAAGGTAGAATAAGTGCCCAGTAGGTGTTCAGCAGCGACATTTGCTTCATTAATATAAATAACGGAACGAGCGTGCTGTGAATCGGGATCAGCATCCCTACGACGAAGAAACCCATGATCCAGCCTTTCATCTTAAAGCGGAAACGGGCAAGCACGAAGGAAGCGAGCGCCGAGATGAACAAGGTGATCGCCAAAGAAACCACGGATACGATAAGGGAGTTGAAAAAAGCTATGCCCATCTTGGAGCTTTTCCACGCCTTGACGAAATTGTCCACCTGCCATACTTCCGGGAAACTGAAGGGCCGGTTAATGAATTCGGCATTCGACTTGAAGGCGCTGATGAACAGCCACAATAATGGATATAACGTAATCAGACCGTAAACGGCCATCAGCGTCCAAAAGATGCCTCGTCTCCATTTTTTCACCGAAAAACCGAATTTATGTGAAGACGTCTGCACCGGAACCGTCGTATTCATTAGTGTGCCCTCCCTTCCGCATGCTTTTGTTTTCTGCTGGTCAACCATTGGCTTGTACCGATAATGAGCAGACTGATCAGGACGATCGAAGTCGAGATCGCGCTCCCGAACCCGTACCGGTATGATGAAAACGTCGAATTATACATATAGGTCGCAAGAAGCTCGGTAGAGTGCGCCGGACCGCCCTTCGTCATCACATACACCAGGTCGAACGATTTCAAACTGCCGGAGATACAAAGAATGAGCGCCACCTGCACCGTGCTCCAAATCATCGGAAGCGTAATGGAGAACAGCTTGCGTGCGCCGCTGGCTCCGTCAATAAGTGCGGCATCGTGAATATCCCCCGGAATATTTTGAAATGCGGAGATAAAAATAATCAAGTACAACCCGACGAAGCTCCAGATAAGCGGAGGCGTCATCGAGAAAATGGCGATTTTCGCGTCGGAAAGCCATTGCAGCTTCCAACTGCTTAGACCCAATTTATCGAGCAAAAAGTTAAGAATGCCGATTTGCGGGTGGTATATATATTGCCAGATCATCCCGATAATGACCGACGACAAAACCATCGGCATAAAAATGGCGGAACGCAGGAACCGCTGAAGCGCATTGCTTTTATGAAGGACGATGGCAAGCACGAGTGCAAGCGGCACTTGCCCGAAAACGGAAGCCAGCACGAATATAATGTTGTTTTTCAGCGCCCGCCAGAAGACCGGGTCGTGAAGAATTTCAACGTAGTTTTTGAGGCCGATAAATTTGGCCTCGCCGATGCCCTTCCAATCGAAGAACCCGTAATAGGCGGACCAAATGACAGGCACGAACACGAACAAAGCGTAAACGACAATGGCGGGCAGCAGGCCGAAAACCATAAAGCGCCTTACACGCAGCGTGTTGTTCATTCTCATACTCACTTCCTTTACCAAATCGTCAGCCCTCCGCTAGGGAGGGCTGCGAGTGAGGCGGTTGTTCGAATTACTTGCCTAAAGCGCCCGCCTGAGCGTCCTGAATTTTTTTGGCGATCGTTTCCGGATTACCGCCCATGAGCAGCTCCTGAAGACCGTTATTGATCACTTCAACCGCAGCGGAGCTTAATTTGGAATCGTACACCGGGCTGATTTTCGTATTTTTCATCAGTTCGTTCAGCTCAACGAAGAGCGGGTGCGCTTTGCTCTTATCTACATCGATTTTGTAGCTGACGAGCGTGCTGCTGCCCAGCGTCGCTTTTTGGCCTTCCGGACCGGACAATGCGTACAGCAATTGCATAGCCGCATCCTTCCGCGCACCGGTTACTTTTTTGCTTACGCCCATTCCTGTCCCGACAACGCCTGCAGTCGATTGCGCATTGCCTTTGCCTCCATCGATCGCCGGAAGAATGGAAATATGTGTCGTATCGAGCACTTCTTTCGGAGCGTTATTGACCAGGTTCGCCAGCGCCCAACCGCCGTCGATGAACATCGCCGATTTTCCTTGGAAATACAGCTGCATCATTTGGTTTTCGTCGATGCTGTTAAAGCCATCCTGGAACGCTTTCGACTTTCCAAGATCCTGCATCACGGTAAGTGCTTTTACAAATTCCGGATCGGTGAACTTGGCGCCGTTCTGGCTTGCCGCTTTGAGGAACCAGTCGGTCCCCGTAATGCGGTCGGCGATCGTACTGAAGATGGTCGATTGCGCTACCCAGTTCGCTTTATTGCCAAGTGCGACCGGAATGACATTGTTCTTGTTGAATGTGTCGATTGCCGACTTCAAATCGTCCCACGTTTTCGGCACTTTCACGCCGTATTTATCGAAAATCGCCTGGTTGTAGTAAATGAACGAGCTTGGCGCAAGGTTCATCGGCACCGTGTACGTTTTGCCGTCGACCGTGAAGCCGTCAAGCGCATTCGGAATGAAGTTGTTTTTCCACTCCGGCTTGCTGTTCAAAAATTCGTCGACCGGCTGCAGCAAACCGCCGTTTACGAATTCTTTGGTCATCGCGTCCGGCCACATGACGAACAAATCCGGCATTTCGTCGGCTGCGGCAACCGTACGCAAGCGCGTTTTCAAACCGTCCGTAGGAAGGCCTTCCACTTCAAGCTGTACTTCCGGATGCTGTGCCTGGAAGTCGTCCAAAATTTTTCGCATCGCAATCGCTTTCGCGTCCTGGCCCGTCCAGTTGTGCCATACGGAAAGCTTTACTTTATCTTTAGAGCCGCCGGCGGCAGCGGAACCTTGATCGTCCGTTTGCGCGCCGCAGCCCGCCAGTACGGAAGCGGCAACCGCCATCGATAATCCAATTGTGTATATTTTTTTCATTTTATTAACCTCCCCTGTTGTTTCTGAGTTCATTCTATACCCCGCAGCCCAATCGAGTAAGGGGAGAATCATCAGGTGAAGGGTAGAAAGATATCGGCTCGGAAATCGGCAGCGTTTGCGAGGTAAGGGGGTCCAGTAACAAATAAGAAAAACTGCATCTCCGATTGTTAGCTTTGTCTAACAATCGGACTGCAGTTCGTCGTAATGATAGATTTCTTTTTGAGCATATCGTTTCTTCTTATTTAATATGTATTCCGTCCATACCTCGTAGCATCACGACTGCTCTTCCAGCTTTACAACCGGCGGGTGAATATAATCGTGGTACTTACCCGCTACGCCGGCCGCCAGCGTGTCGCCCTCATGAAAATAAATGCGATGTCTGTATCGGATCGTCTCGCCTTTTTGAAACAGCTTGCCGCCCAAGAAATATAAGTTATTAGCCGCCAGAAGCCCGTAGTCCCGCACATGCCAGAAGGTTGGAAAGTCCATATTGTCCGGATGGTCGAAAGCCGCGATGCCTAGCGTCTGGCCCCCAACATTGCCGTAATAATCGCACCATGGCGCGCGCTGTCCCCAGCATTCCGCCTCGCCGACCGAACCGAACGCATTGACGATCGTTCCGCCGTTCTCCGCCTTCATGGACTCGGCGACCCGGATACCGAGCGGTCCCGCTTCCTTCGTCGCCCCGAACTCGATCCGCCCCAGCGCCCGAAGCTCCGTATCCAGATCGATGAACCGCTCTCCCGCGGGAGTGTTATAAAAGGTCATCGTCCGCTTTTCCGCCATCTGCGGCCTTTTGCCGTTATTGCACCACTGCTGGCTCGCGGTCAATCTGGCGAATACCGGTCCTGACACACGTTCCTTGAATCCATCAAACGTCTGGATGCCGTGCCGGTCCTTGGGCTCGTTCCACAGATCGACGCCGTTGACGTCGCCGACCGCCAGCCATACCGAGCGGTGATGCGGGTGCTCCTTCGTCTCAAAATCGAGCCGCGTAAAGCTTTCGCCGTAAGGACCGATTACCGGGCCAAGATAAGGTTTGGCCAGCTCCGCATCGTATACGTAGGACGTAAAATACGTTCCGCCGATATGGACATCCATCCGATTCTCTTTCTCGATCAGCGTTAGCCCTTCGACCGCTTCCTGGCGCTTGTCGCCTGCTTCCACAACAAAGACGGCCGATTCGCCGGCATCCAGCTTTTGCACGATCCAGTGGAGCGTGACGTTCCCTTCACTCTCCTCACACTGCAATGGAACCACTTCTCCAGCCGCGGTCGTTAGCCGCAGAAGCTCGATACCGCTGCCTTGTAAAAGCGGTGATTCGGAGGAAATCCAGTAAGATACCGGGCAATGCGTGCGGTTATGATTTCCGGCATTTACTACAAGCTTAAACAAAGTTTTCATCAAGGTCACCTCTGCTGAACGGATAGATTCCATATTTTTTTGACATATTCCAGCGACACGCCGCAGTCCTTCAGCCCGCTGCTTGTAAAGCATTCAGCGGAAATCCGTCCTTCGTACCCGCTCCCCGCGAGCTGCCGGAAACAGCTTTCCAGATCAATCCCATCCTTGGCGGCACCGCACGGAAAGCTGCGATCCGCTTCCGCGTAATGCACATGCGCCAGCATACCGTCTGCCGCCGCCTGCCGAATGATATCCATCGGCTCGTTCTCAAGCCGCATATGATACGCGTCGGCCAGCACGCGGATTTGCGGCAGGTTCATCGATTTTGCCAGCACCAACGCCTCGGCGACCGTATTGATCACATTGCACTCCTTGCGGTTCAGCGGCTCGATCGCTATCGTTACTCCATGCGCCGCAGCCGATGTATCGCACAGCTGCAAAAAGCGCCTTATTTGCTCTCGCCCGTGTTCGGCGGAGAAACCTTCTGGGAGCGATCTGGCCCCGCCGCTTCCGAACACGATGATTTCGGCACCGAGTGCGGCGGTTCTGGATACGGCTGCCTCCACATAAGCGCGAACGGCCTCCTCGTCGACTTCCAGTCCGGTAAGCTTCAGCCTCGGCGGAATGAAGCTGTTGAACACGGGAACTTGCAGTCCTTCCGCGTTCATGCGGCCGGCCAGACGCTCATAATCCACTTCGGTCAAAGAAGCAACCGAGCCTACCGTAAGCTCGGCAAAATCATAACCTTCCTGCAATATATCGGTCACTCCGCGAATCAACGCGTCCACGGGATCATGCTGCCGCCCTGTTTCCGGACGATGATTCCCTTGAGGCATAAAAGTTCCCGAGGGCAGGCAGCATCCCATAGGGATGAAGGCTTCGCTCATTTGCAGCATTCTCCTTTTTTGCGGATCCCGTTATTTGCCGGCCGATTGAATTTCCTTGTTCGCCTCTTCCGCCGCCTGGCGCAAAGCGGTATTGAGATCAGTTCGCCCGTATGCGAGATCGACCAGCTTATTCGTGATGGCCGTCTCCGCCGTTTTCTCAAAATCGGTCTTCGGCGAAATCGGAGCAAATTTGTTATAATAAGCCGCGTTCAAATTTTTGTCCTTATTCGGACTGTCTTGACCGAATGCCTTCTGGATGGAAGGATTGTTCAATACCGTCATTCCGCCCCGTTTGGATAGCGCCAACTGGTACTCGTCGGACACTAGATAGCTAAGCACTTCAAACGCCTGTTCTTTATGCTTCGCGAATGCCGGAATCGACCAATAGACCGGGTATTGCTGGCTGCCGATCCCGGGCAAATCTTTGGACGTCGGGTAGGCGGCGATATCCCAATCGAAAGGAACCGGCGTCGGGCTGACGACCTGCCAGTCGGAGAAGACGCCGAAGATCGCCAACTCCTGCTTCTTCAGCCATTCGCCGGAATACGGAAGCTTACCTTCCAGCTCATCCATTTTCGCCCGATACGCAGACTCTTTCGCGGGAGCCAAAATCGGATCAAGCACTTGCTTCCACCGCTCGTTTCCGAACGTCGCCTGCATCGTCTGCGGATCCACGAACGGCAAGGAATAAACGTTCATCCTCATGCTGTGGCTTGGTGAAATCGCCAGTCCCGCGATCTTCTTGTCCCCGTCCGTCCGGTTCAGCCGATTGGCCGTCTCGTACAGTTCATCCCAAGTCATCCCGTCTTTCAAGTAAGGAACGCCGAATTTGTTAAACAGCTCTTTGTTGTAGTACAGCGACATGCCGTTCGTCGTGACTGGAAGTCCCCAAATCTCACCCTTGCTATTCTTTCGAACCGCGTCAATCAGCGTCGGCTCGAACCGGTTCAAGTCCAGCCCCCGTTCCTTGATAAGTGGGGATAAATCGTACTGCGCCTTGTTTCTTGACATCGTCGAAAAGAACGTGCCGATCGATTCGTAATACAAATCGATATTGACGCCGGCCAAAATCAGGTTTTCGAACTTGCTGCCCTCTCCGTCTCTCGGGTTAATGTACTTGATGGTCACATGGGGGAATTTTTTCTTAATCAACTCGGCGTAATTTTTTTCAAACTCCTCGTTTTGCGTTCCCCCCGCGGAATAAATCGATAGCTCGACCGGCTCGGTCGGCGCGCTGCGCACGGCCTGAGCCGGCTCCTTCCCCGTTCCGCCCGTCTCCGCGGACGGCTGCGCCGGACCCGAACAGCCGGACACCCCTCCGATGCCTATCAAAGCCGAAAGCACGATCAACCTTTTGTTCATGTTGGAACGCCCCTCTCCGTCATTCGATCCGATACCATTGCATCGATGCTGCATGCATCCGTGCTATTTTGAAACCGCTGTCATTGATTCCATTATATCAACTGCGCGTTTTCGCATATGGGGGATTTCCCTCATATATATAGGGCAAAACGCTCTTTTTTCGGTGCGATGCCGCTTGTATAATGGAATTGAAGCGATTGCATTCGGATGGATGGGGTGGCATTACATGAAGCCAGTATTTTCGTCGGAGCAGCGGTTTCGTCCCGGGATGCACGTCTTCGTCAACCGGGCTTACGAAGCGTTCAGCATACCGCTGCATTCGCATGACGCGATCGAAATCAGCTTTGTCGTTGAGGGAAGCGGTTACCAGTACATTAACGGAGACACCGTAGTCCGGGTCAAACGAGGGGACATTTATTTGCTCCCGATCGGGACGTCCCACGTATACCGCCCCCCCTCGCCGGAAAAGAGCAGAACGCTCGGCATCATCAATTGCGTGTTTCGCCCCCAGGCGCTCGAAGCGGCAGGCTCATTCCCTCCGCCCGACTCCTTGCTCCACCGCGCCTTGTTCACACCGGAGCAAATGCCGCAGCCGTGGTTTCACCACTACGATACAGACAGCGCTTTCACCGAGCTGTTTCAGACGATGCTGGCCGAATACCGCCAAAGGCAGCCCGGGTACGAGCCTGTCGTTCATGCCTTGTTCATTCAGCTCATCGCCAAGCTTCACCGCAGTACGCTCATAACCGAGCCCAGTGGTACGAAAGGCAGTGGCAAAATCGAAGAGGCGATCCGCTTCATCACCCGGCACTGCCATGAGCCGATTACGCTCAAACAGGTAGCGGAGTATTCTTTTTTGAGCGAAAGCCATCTGCAGCGGTTATTCCGCCAGGCGACGGGGACGACGTTTATTTCCTACTTGCAAAATTTGCGGATTCACAAAAGCTGCGAGCTGCTGAAAGCGACAGGCATGACGGTGCAGCAAATCGCCGGCGCCGTCGGCTATCAGGACATGAAACATTTTCATGCTCTTTTCCGGCAGCGGACTGGAACGACGCCCCAGGAATATCGAAAAAACGGCGATCCCGTAACCGCCGTTTCCGATTTTATTTCGCAACTCCCGTAATGCCGTCAACGGAACATTCGGAACGCCTCGTAATTGTTCAGCGCAAAAGGCTCTGTCCGTACCGCCCACTCCACTTCCGATTCGGAAAACAGTTGGCCGGCCCGTGCAGAGCTCATGATGATCTGTTTTACATTGCCAATGACCTTCCCTGTCGTTTCTCCCGACGGCTCGATCGTTACATACTTCTCGGGAACCTGATGCATGGCTCGCGACGATTCGAAAGCGCCGTTCGCCGCCAAAACGAAGCTGCGGCATGCTTGCAGTGGACTGTACAGCGGGGCCCTGTCCCGAATCGCTTCCAGCAAATTGATGTACATCTTGTTCATCAGCGGCTCCGGACCGTAATCGAAGCGTTCTTCCCCTTCGCTTGTGCGAATCGTCATCGTATTATTGGAATGCCAGCAGATGCTTCCTTCGCTGCCTTCGATGTCAATATAAGGACTTACCGTCTGATCGGCACACAAGGTCGTATAGAGCAGCACCTCAACGCCATGCACCGTACGAATACGGACGGAGGCGGTATCTTCGCCTTCGATGCCGTTGGCCCGATATAGCTCCGCTTGAACGGAAGCCGGCTCCGCAAGGCGCGCATCGCCGCTGCCTGCGGCAATCAGGCAATTATTCAGCAAGTGCGAGAACGGGTTGAACAGCGTGCCGTCGAGCACATACTGGCCGTTATGAATGAGCTTGCCGGCCCACGGCGTTCTATCGTAATACGCTTGCGTTCTTTTCCATACGCCGATGCCTGTCACGCGCTTAATCGTCCCGATCGCCCCTTCCTGCATCTTCTGCAAGCAGGAACGAAACGCTTGGCCTGACGTGTTTTGAAAATTAACTTGGCATAACCGTCCTGTCCGCTGCGCCACGGCCGCCATTTCCTCATGATCTTGAATTGTTACGGCCGGCGGTTTCTCCAGGATCACATGAAACCCTTGTTCCATCACGTGAATGCTCATCGGCTTGTGCAAAGGAATCGGCGTCGCGATCGCCACCAGATCGATGTCCGGATGGTTACGCAGCATTTCTTCGTAATCCCGGTAATGTGCGGCACCCGCAGCGTCCCACATGGCGGCGGATTCGGCATGCGCTTCAGGATTCGTTTCCGCATAAGCGGCGCATTCGAGCAAGCCCTCCTCCGCGAGCTGCATAATGGTCTTCGTATGCACTTTGCCGAATCCGCCGATGCCGATGAGCGCAACTTTCGCTTTTGTACGATTCACCGTTAATTCCTCCTTGCTTACCCGTTATTCAACTCGTCTCCTGCGGCATTTTGCCTGCGGTATTTGTTCGGAGACAGCTTGACACTATTTTTAAACGCGCGGTAAAAGGTCGGAACGTTCTCGAAGCCGACTTCAAAGCAAACGGTGACGATATCTTTGTCCGTCTCGGAGAGCAGCTTCTTCGCCACGCTGATCCGCACCTGAGTCAAATATTGCGTCGGCGTTATGCCGAAGCATTCCTTGAATATATTGTTGACGTACCTCGCGCTGATGTTCATGATGGAGGCAATTTCTCCGGCGGTGATCGATTCAAAATAATGCTCGTCGATGTATCTGCGGATCTTGTCGGCCCGCAGCCCGTTGGAATCGGTAATGACGGCTTGTTGACCGGAACGGGCGAGCAGCAGCAATATTTCCTGCAAATAAATCCGCAGCGCCCAATCATTCAGCTGATCGGCGTTGCCCTGCTCGAACATCATTTTGCGCAGCAGCTGTCTGACTTCCGTCGCCATGAACGGATTCATGCTGACAATGGCAGAGCGGGGAAAGCGTTTGCGTAATATTTCATGCTCGACGATCGTTTCCATGGATCGGGCTTCAAAAGCGAGAACGAGCAGCGTAAGCTTCGCCTCGGCAATAATGGAATGATCAGAATGCGGCACGATCAGCACGAGCCGGTCGGGGCACAACTCCGAATAATCGCCGTCCAGCTTGATCGTCCCGCTGCCGTCGAGAACGTATAGTATTTGATGAATCTGATGGCGGTGTTCTTTCACGATGTTGCCGTCCGTATGCTTGCTTTCATATAAAAGAATTCCGTTATCCGGCAGTGTAAGCATCTTGATCTCCAAGCGGCAATTCCCCCAATGAGTAAGACGGTGATACTACCATTTTACTCCGCTTGGAATTCCGCGCAAGACTGATTATGTTTTCGTATGACGAAAAGGAACGGAAACGAGGGAACGCCGGGGGAGCGTCGGCGACGCTCGGCAGCGCAAAACCTCGTGATAAGGTCAGCGTGGGAGCCGGCAGGCACCGATGAATCCATGATATCCATAATTCCAGATTCCCTAGGTTCTCGAGGTTTCCCGGCTGCTCCCTATTTCCCCGGCAAATCCTGCTCTCCCGACCCATCCGGCTTTCCCGAATGTCCCTGCGTTTCGGAATATCCCCGCACTCCCGGCTCCCCTTGCTTCCGAGACGGGTTTACGCTTGCTTCCTCTTCTCCTTCTTCTTCCGGCCAAAAGTAGTAGCAAATGAATTCCGTCTCTAGCAAGAGGCTCGCCCCTTCCCTTTTCCGTTCATCGAGTTATTACACGTGCTCCAGATAACGGCTTTTCGTCAATGCCAGCGCCTCATCGCCCTGCATATCCCAGATTTGCCGGTTGAAAATCTCCACCTCGATCGGTCCCCGGTAGCCGGCTGCTTCCACGGCGCCGCGGATTTTGCGGATTTCGATGACGCCGTCCCCCATCATCCCTCGTCCCATCAACAAGTCCGGCGTCGGGACAATCCAATCGGATACATGAAATCCGAGAATGCGGCTTCCTGCGCGTTCAATCTCACGGTATAAGTTCGGGTCCCACCAAACATGGAACACGTCGACGACGACGCCCACATCTTCGGGCGAGAACCGCTCCGCAAGCGTATTCGCTTGATCCAGCGTGACGATGACGGATCGTTCCGCCGCATACATCGGATGCAGCGGCTCGATCGCCAGACGCACGCCGTGTTCTCTCGCAAACGGAATCAGCTTCTCGATTCCTTCTTGTACATATTGCCTTGCTAGGGCAATGTCCTTATTCGAGGAAGGCCCGCAGACAAGCACCAGCACATCGGTGCCGAGCTCCGCCGCTTCCTCGACCGCCCGGCGGTTGTCGTCCAGCTTCGCCTGACGTTCGGCCGCGGTTTCCGCCGGGAACATTCCGCCCCGGCACAAGCTGGATACCTGCAGCCCCGTGTCTTTGATGATCCGTTTGCTTTCGGCAAGCCCCGCTTCGGCAACCTTGTGCCGCCACGGCGCGATCCAGCCGATGCCGGCCCGCACGCAGCCTTCCGCCGCTTCCTTCAACGTCCAACGGTCCGTCGTGATTTGATTCAAACTTAACCGATCTATGGAATCAAGCTTTGTCATGGGCTGTCTCCTTTACCTGTTCGTTTAGTCCATACCGGACATGGTCAGCATAAGCTCCATCCGTTTGGCCGCAAGCTCGGGGTCTGCAATCAACCCGGCCTGTTCCGCAAGAACGAACAGATCCGCCAGATGGATTGCGCTGCGCGCACCCTCGGCCCCGCCGAGCATCCGGAAATGCGATTGGTGTCCGTTCAAATACGCCATGAACACGATTCCCGTTTTGTAAGCGTAAGTCGGCTTTTGGAAAATATGCCGCGAGAGCGGCAGCGTACGGTCCATCAGCTCGTGGTACCGGTCCGTTTGGCCTGCGTCCAGCGCCTGCAGAGCTGCCGATGCAACCGGCGCAATGGCGTCGAATATGCCAAGCAGCGCGTGGCTGTATCCGGCTTCGTCCCCTTTGATCAGTTCGGGGTAGTTGAAGTCGTCGCCGGTATACATACGTACGTGTTCCGGCAGTTGACGGCGCATGACGATTTCCTTGTTCGCATCCAGCAGCGAGATTTTGATGCCATCGATTTTGTCGGCATGGCTGCGAATGATGCGCAGGCATACGTCCATCGCCGAGTCAATGTCCTTATGGCCCCAATAGCCGGCAAGCGCCGGATCGAACATGTCGCCGAGCCAATGCAAGATGACCGGTCTCGATACTTGCCCAAGAATTTTCCCGTATACCCGTTCGTAATCCTCCGGCCCTTTGGCCACGGCGGCCAGTGCTCGGCTGGCCATCAATATAATATGGCCGCCCAAGCCCTCGATGTACGCGCATTGCTCTTCGTAGGCGGCTTCCACCTGCTCCAGCGTAAGATTCGGGCTGACCGCAAGCTGGTCCGTGCCCGCTCCGCAAGCGACATGTCCGCCGACGGAACGCGCCTCGGTGATGGAATGCGCGATCAATTCCTTCGATCTTTGCCAGTCAAGCCCCATTCCCCGCTGTGCGGTATCCATTGCTTCGGCGACGGCAAATCCGAGCGACCACAGATGGTGCCGGTAAGCCATCGTCGCTTTATAGTCGATCTTGGCACTCGACAACGGATCGTTGTCCGACCATGGATCGCACACCACATGTGCGGCGGAAAAGGCGGTGCGGCTGCGAAACGCGCCTTTGGCGTTGCGCAGCGGCTCGGTATTGCCGAATTCATATATATAAGAAGACCAGTCAGTACGCGGAAGCTTGATTCGGAGTGCCATCGTATGTTTCCCTCCTTATACGGTCAGTTCGGGGATATCGATCCAGCGTCGGTCCCGCCAGGAAGCAAGGCCGATCTCGGACAACTGCGTTCCTTTCGCCCCTTCCAGCAAATCCCACGGGAACGGGGAATCGGTCACGACGTGCTTCAGGAACAGCTCCCACTGAATTTTAAACCCGTTGTCGAACAGCTGGTTGTCCGGCACTTGCTCCCACTGTTCCCTGAATTCGAATGGATTGGGGATGTCCGGATTCCAAACCGGTTTCGGCGTATTGACCCGATGCTGGCTTCGGCAGTTGCGCAAGCCCGCGACGGCGCTGCCTTCCGTACCGTCAACCTGAATCGTCAGCAAATCTTCGCGGTCGACGCGTACCGCCCAGGAAGAGTTGACTTGCGCCACGATGTCTCCGTCAAGCAGGAATGTGGCGTAAGCGGCATCATCCGCCGTGCAATCATAGCGTTTGCCCTGCTCGTCAATGCGTTCGGGGATGTGCGTTACTCCAAGGCAAGACACCGATTTCACCGCACCGAACAAATTATCTAGAACGTAGCGCCAATGAGCGAACATATCGACGATGATGCCGCCGCCGTCTTCTTTGCGGTAGTTCCATGAAGGCCGCTGCCCCGGCTGCCAATCGCCTTCAAATACCCAATAGCCGAATTCCATGCGCACCGACAAAATGCGTCCGAAAAAGCCGGAATCGATCAGCCGCTTCAGTTTAATCAAACCGGGCAGGAACAATTTGTCCTGCACGACACCGTTCTTCACGCCCGCTTCGCGTGCAAGCTTGACCAGTTCAAGCGCATCACTCAAGCTCTCGGCGGTCGGTTTCTCCGTATAGATGTGTTTGCCTGCTGCAATCGCTTTCTTTATGCTTTCCGCTCTCATGACCGTCGTCTGCGAATCAAAATAAATCCGGTAGTGCGGATCGGCCAAACATTCGTCGAGATTCGTGCTCCAGCGTTCGAGTCCGTGCGTCTCCGCCAATGCGCGAAGCTTATGCTCTTGGCGACCAACCAGAATCGGGTCCGGCATAATGACGTCCCCATTCGACAGCTGCACCCCGCCTTGCTTCCGGATAGCGACGATAGAGCGGATCAAATGCTGATTTGTCCCCATTCTTCCCGTTACGCCGTTCATAATAATGCCAAGCTGAATCGTTGCCATGATTGAATAGCTCCCTTCCCTAATAAAAAGATGGTTTTCTATGTTCTATGGCTCCATTCTAGCGCTTTGACTAACAAGGGTCTTATTACTATGGGAACGGAATTACTAATTTTGGAACAAAATAACCCACACCGATGCAACGATGTGGGTTATTGCCGTATTCGCTTCTCTATCGGTAACGATAGGTCGAGAAATGCATGCCTTCGTTTTGCAACTACCAGTACCGATTATCCGATTCAAGAACGTCCCGGAGAAATCTCCCCGTGTACGAACCGTCGACCTTGGCCACTTCTTCCGGTGTACCTTGCGCGACGACCGTGCCGCCGCCTTTGCCGCCTTCGGGCCCCATGTCGATAATATGATCCGCGACTTTGATAATATCCAGATGGTGCTCGATAACGAGTACGGTATGCCCGGCTTCGACCAGTTGGTTTATGCAGTCAATCAGCTTCTGAATGTCCTGCAAATGCAGCCCGGTCGTCGGTTCGTCCAGTATATACAAGTTGTGCGCGCCGCGCTTGATTTTGCCAAGCTCGGTCGCCAGCTTGATCCGCTGCGCTTCCCCGCCCGACAACGTCGTCGACGACTGGCCGAGCCGCAAATAACCGAGGCCGAGCTGATTCAGCACATTCAGCTTATGGAGGATGTACGACTGGTCTTCGAAGAACACGATCGCCTCCTCTATACTCATCTCGAGTACATCGGCAATGGTCTTGCCTTTGATCTGCACTTCCAGCACGTCGCTGTTAAAGCGCGCGCCTTTGCAGGCCGGACAAACCGCTTCGATATCCGGCATGAACTGCAGCTGCGTCGTCACGATTCCTTCGCCTTGGCAATGCTCGCAGCGGCCGCCGTTCTTATGGTTAAAGCTGAAATCGTTCTTGCCGAGTCCTTTCTCGGCCGCCGCCGGCGACTCGGCGAACAATTCGCGGATCCGGTCAAAAAATCCGACATACGTCGCCGGATTCGACCGGCTGCTGCGACCTATCGGCGATTGGTCGATATTGATTATGCTGGAGATCGATTCGTGACCTTCCAGCGCATCATGCTCGCCGGGCACGACCCGCGCATCCTGGAAGACGGCGCACAGCTGCTTGTACATGACTTCATTGATCAGCGTGCTCTTGCCGGAGCCGGATACGCCGGTCACGCAGACCATGATGCCGAGCGGGATGGCAACATCGACATTGCGTAAATTGTTGGCTCTCGCGCCTTTGATCACAAGGGCGGAACCGTTCGACTGCCTTCGTCTGAGCGGCAGATCGATCCGTCGGTATCCGGCCATAAACGAACCTGTGAGCGAGTTCATGTTGTCTCTCAGCTCCTGGGCCGTCCCCTGCGCAATTAATTGACCGCCGCGCACGCCGGGTCCCGGACCGATCTCAATGATGTGATCGGCATTTTTGATCGTGTCGATGTCATGCTCTACGACGATGATCGTGTTGCCGGTATCGCGCAGCTTCTTCAGCGTATCGACGATGCGCACGCTGTCGCGGGCATGCAAGCCGATACTCGGCTCGTCGAGCACGTACAGCATGCCCATCAAACCGGAGCTGATCTGCGTGGACAGCCGGATTCTTTGTGCTTCGCCGCCCGAGATCGTATCGGAGCGGCGTCCGAGGCTGAGGTATTCCAGCCCGATATCAATGAGGAGCGTCAGCCTGCTTGCAATTTCGTGGACGATTTGCCGGCCGACCTGCTCCTTCGCTTCCGAGAACGAGACTTCCTTCAAAAAGCCTCTCAGCTCCTGAAGCGGCATCGTACACAGCTCGTGAATGTCTTTGCCGCCGACGGTCACGCAGAACCGCTGCTGTTTGAGCTTCTTGCCCTCGCAGTCGGGACACGCATGCTCAACCATCACACGCTTGAAAAATTCCTCCTGTGCGCCCCCGGACACTTTTTTCTTCACGAAATTTTTGTACCAACGGTTCACGTCATTGACCATTCCGCCGTAACCGACCAGCCTGCCGTTAAACCGGCTGCGGACGTTCGTCGCCTCCTCCGGGTGCACGATCGGGAACTTCTGTCCCTTTGTTCCGAAGATGAGCATATTCCGAACGTTCTCCGGAAGCTCGCGAAACGGCGTGTCGAGGCTGAAGCCGAAGTGCAGCGACATGCTGTGAAACATGATTTTACGGTGTGTCCACGTCGAGTTCGAGCTAAGCAGCATCGTGTCCAGCGCGCCCTTGGTAATGCTTTTCTCCGGGTTTTTCACAAGAAAACGCGGTTCCGTGCGCATAAACGTGCCCAGACCTCCACATGTCCGGCAAGCGCTGTTCGGATCGTTGAACGAGAAGTAGTTAGCCTGCAGCTCGCCCATCGTAATCTGATGCGCCGGACAGCCGAAACCGCGGTAAAACGACTGTGCGACGGTGCCGTCCGCATCCCCGCCGATAACAAACCGGATAAAGCCGTCGCCCACCAAACTTAAGCTGTTCTCGATCGTTTTCAGCATCATCTTGGACAAGCCGGGCTTGACGACGATTTTGTCGACCACAACTTCAATCTCGTAATCCGCTTCCTCTTCAAGCTCCAGGTTGTCACTCAGACTGTGCACTTGTCCGTCGAGCTTGATGGTTCGAAACCCTTTGGCCCGGATCTCATCGAACAGCGTTTCGTATTCTTCCCCGTACAGCTTGAATACGGGCGCCAGCACTTCTATCTCCGTCCCTTCCGGCAGCGATTGCAGACGATCGATCATCTGATTAACCGTCTTGGTCGGAATCGGATGGCTGCAGAACGGGCAGCATGCGTCACCGGCCGACGCGAACAGCAGCCGCATGAAATCGTACAGATCCGTCATCGTGCCGACGGTCGAGCGCGGGTTCACGATCCCTTTCTTCTGTTCTATCGCGATAACCGGAGACAAGCCGAACACGAAATCAACGTCCGGCTTCTTGAGCTGATTCATCCGGCTTTTGGCAAAAGTGGATAACGATTCGAGAAAGCGGCGCTGCCCTTCCCCGTAAATCACCTCAAAGGCGAGCGATGATTTTCCGGAACCGCTTACACCAGTAATAACAGTAAGTTTGTCCCGGGGGATATTCACGTCAATGTTGCGCAAATTGTTCTGTCTTGCCCCTCTGACTTCAATATAATGTTTCACGTCTTCCGCTTCACTCCTAATATAAGGATCTTTGAGCTGAGCTCAAAGTCTCTCTGCTTATTAGATCTTTGAGTTAGCTCAAGGCTCTCCGCTTTTATTCCATCTCGTCGTCTTCATACATATAGGCCGGCTCTTCAAGTGCAACACGGCTTTTCGGTGTCGCGCCGACGGAAACCGGTATTTTCATAATGAATCCTCGCTCTGCCAGCCAATCGCACGCCGTGAACAGCATCCCGCCGTCCAGATGGATCACCGCCCCAAGCTTGTCGGTCATTTCCGTTAAAGAACGAACGTCCGCTTCCTGCTTCAAATAATCGAGGATCGGTTTGAACAGCTTTTCCGTATGCAGCTCGATATAATCGCGAATATGCCGTAGCGACGTCTCTGCCTTCTCCTCGTGCACTGCTCCGTTTACCAGATCGGTATACACCCGCCCAAAAAATACCGGGTTGTACACGGCCGCCTGCTGCACGGCCTCCCGCATCGGCACTTCCTTATTCACAATGACTTCGATTCTGGCAAGCACATCGATCATCTTGATCATCCAAAACGCGCTGTAGGTGAAGTCTCGTTTGACGTACAGCCATTTTTCCGCTTTGGCTAAATTGCCAAGCAAGAAACAGCCTAGCTGCAGAAGCTGAAGCTGCCGGTCGCGTTCACCGACATAACGGATATCGGCGAAGTACTCCTCGATGCTTTCTTCCTTGGCGAACAGCAGCGTGCTGCGTACGAGCATCGAGTGGCTGACGGAGCCTTGAATCGACTTCTCCACCCACCGTTTGAAATCGTTGCGGGAATCGATGCTCGCGTTAATCGGGATCCCGTTCTCCATGAAACACATGTATCGCTTAACCAGCTTCTGCTCGTGTACGATCAACTTCAAATCGATGTCCGACTTCTCCCACACCTCGTCATAGGAGAGGCTGCCCATCAGAATTGCGGCGATGACTTGATCGTCCTTCTTCAGCTTATCCACGAACGATTCCAGCGCTTGCACGAACAGGGCTTTCATCGTATTGCTCGGGTGGCGTTCCAATCGAATGCCCTCCTCCCTCCAACCCATTTTATCCAAATATTAGCACAGGTCACCACGTCTTTCAAGAACAATTGTTCGCCTATTATGTAACCAGACCTCTGCAAAACCACATCCTTAACGTTAAGAAAAAATAGCCTGGAATGCATCCATGTCCCCTGCTACTTTTTTTATAACACTTCCATATTGGTAACATACATTCGGTAAACCCCGTATGGATCGATTCTCAAATTCGTCCCCGTAATTTTGACGTATCTTGCGGACTGCGGCGTAAACGCGAAGTTCTTACGTCAGCGCAGTCTATTGTAAATTCGTATAATGATCTTAATCCTCGCTAACCGGGATAACTTACAACGCCGAAGATCAGTTTGAACGCACGTCTCGTCTTCGCCGTTTTCTTAAGGCCTTCCTTTGAACTCAGGATAAAGACGGTTTTGCCGATCCAAATCCGAAAGTAAAGAGAATGATAGAGGATAGGCCCTACGATGCCTCTCGCCTCCGTCTCGCTCCCGTCCTCCAGCTCGATTTCGGTGCGGACGAGCCAAGTGTTGCCAACGCCGAATTCGATGTATTTCAGTTGATCCGCCCCCTGCCCAGATGAACCGTGTCTATAATAAAGGCGTTAATTTCATTCTCTTTACTTGGAGCGGCTCGTTGAATTGAATTTCGTTCCACTGTCTGCGCCGAACTTCTTCCAACAGTTTGACGAAAATTCTCCCGATTAAAACACTATCGCCGAGCGCATCATGCCTCTTTATATCCTTATCGTCGATATCGAACCATTGGATCAAAAAATTGGTCGATACGATGTCCCGCACTTCCGGGTATAAATACGTAAACAATGCTTTCGTATCGATGATCGGATTTGTGAAAGGCGGCAGCCCATTTCGTTGACATTCCAGATAAAGAAGCGGCCAGTCAAACTCATACCCTGCCTGCGTGACCAGCACTGTTCCTTTCGTGAAATCTGCGAATTCACGATACACCTCGGAGAACGTCGGAGCGGTTTCCATAATATGATTGGTGACCCCCGTCAGCCGTTCGATGGCTTCCGGAATTCGTTTCGGAGACCGGACAAGCGTCGTGAAGGTGCGGCCGGACTCGACGCCACCCGGTTCAATGATCTTCGCGCCGATCTGTGTGATATGGTCTTCCTCTTGGTTTGGCCCGGTCGCCTCGAAATCAAATATGCAATAGCGCCGTGCAAGCACGTTCTCGATATGAAGCCCCGAGACCGTATATTCCGTATCGGAAATATAGTGGATGATCATCCTTCGCCCTTCTTTCTGCTAGATCCCTCACTCGGCACAAATGGCCGTTAGGTCCATCATACACAAAATGGATGTCAACAAGATCCATATTTTATCCGAAACAAGCTAAATTGTTAAAGCGATTCTTTTCAATTGAGCATGAGTAAGATGCTGCGAGGAACGGGATCTCTGATCCTCCTGTCCTCTCCATTTCTCACCCTTAACAGCCTGTCTCCCATTCTCATCACTTGAGCGTGTTTCCTAAGCTGCAACATTTCTTGCGAAGCAGAAAGGAATCGGCCGATGAAAGGAGAAATAATTATGTCGAACAATACACTTCTTCGAGAGGATGAAAGGCAATGCTGTTACAACAAAAAGATAAGCTCGTCATGATCGGCGACTCCATCACCGATTGCGGCAGAAAAAAACCGGAAGGCGAAGGGCGGACTGACGCGCTTGGCAACGGATATGTGTCGCTCGTCAATTCATTTCTGCAATCGTTCTATCCCGAGCTTGGGATACGCGTTGTCAATATGGGAATCAGCGGCAATACGGTTCGCGATTTGAATGCCAGATGGCAGACCGACGTCATCGACCAAAAACCGGACTGGCTATCGATCATGATCGGCATTAACGACGTATGGCGCCAATACGACTTGCCGCAAGTCGTGGAAAAGCACGTATATATAGAGGAATACGAACGGACCCTGCGGGAACTGGTCGAGCGGACAAAGCCGTCGCTGAAAGGACTCATCTTGATGACGCCGTTCTATATCGAACCGAATGCCGACGACTTGATGCGCGCTGCCATGGACAAATACGGCGAAGTCGTGAGAAAAGTCGCTGCCGAGCATCAGGCCGTATTCGTCGATACGCAAAAAGCGTTCGCTCAGGTGCTGGAGCATATTTATCCGGCAACGCTCGCTTGGGACCGGGTACACCCGAGTATGACAGGCCATATGACGCTGGCCAAAGCGTTCTTGAACGCGATCGGTTTCTCATGGAACGGAGATAAGTAAATTCATGCTTAAACGGAGCAAGAGGCTGCTTGCAACTTTTATTGCAGCCTCCTTATTGATTCATCCCTTCATGTCTACGGTGAAAGCAAACGATACGGATTATGAAGGCCACTGGGCCGAAACGACCATCCGATGGGCGATGGACCGCAGCATTGCGGATGGTTACGGAGACGGCACATTTCAACCAGACCGCATCGTAACCGAAGCGGAATTTCTGGCGATGCTGATCCGTTTCTTCCCGAACAGCCGAGAACATTATTCGGAGCTGATCAGGACTGCGGCTTCTAGTAGGGAGGATTGGTCCGACCCCTACTACAAACTCAGCTCTGAATACGATATTCCAACAAACGGCATGACGGAGCGAAAATCCCGTTTTGAGCCGGTGAACCGTGGACTCGTAGCCCGGATGATTATCGGAACTACAGGAATCAAAGCGCAATTGAGCGAAGCGATTATTTTTATGTTCGAGAAAGGGCTATCGGAGGGAAAATCAGATAAAACTTTGTACGGCTTCGACGCCGAAGGCTCGCTCACACGTGCGGAAGCGGTACAATTCCTGAAAAAACTGGCGGAACAAGGACTGGACAAGGAACTGAAGCCAAGAAGCGTCAGAGTTTCTGCTTCGGCCGATCCCTCTCCAATAAGGTCTATCCCGGAGGATACGGTGCTGACCGTGAAAGCCGATCCAAGCAAAGGTTTTTACTGGGACTATTTATTGTTCATTCCGAGTTCCGTAGAGAATCGGAAAGATCCCGTTCATCTGCTGGTTGAACCGAACAATGGCCAGGGCGTTAGCGATAATATAAGCTACCACGAGCAATATGCGAAAAAAATCGTCGATAGCGGGCCAACAAGATCCATTGCCGAAAGGCTTAGGATCCCTCTGCTTGTTCCTATCTTTCCCCGTCCTGAATCACAATCGGACATGTTTACCCATGCGCTCGATCGGGATACGCTGTTGGTAACCTCAGGTGATTTAAAGCGAATCGATTTACAACTACTCGCCATGCTCGACGATGCGCGGCAGGCGCTAGCCGAAAAAAACGTTCGGATCGAAGATAAGGTGTTTATGAACGGTTTTTCCTCGTCAGCCAAATTCGTGAATCGCTTTGTCCTGCTTCACCCGGAAAAAGTGAGAGCGACAACGACCGGTGGAGTCGGCGGACTGCCTGCCATCCCGGCAGACAAGTGGAAAGGCATCCAGCTGCAATATCCGCTGGGGACGGCAGATCTAAAGAAGCTGACGGGCCATTCCTTTGACCGTGAAGCTTATAATCAAATCGCTCAGTTCATCTATATGGGCGAATTGGACAAAAACGACGCTTACCAATATCGAGACGGCTTCGATCCGGAGGATACGGCTCTGGTCAATGAGTACTTCGGCCGAAACATGATGCCGGACCGCTGGAATAAGGCCCAAACCATATTTCGTGAGCTCAATGCGCCGGCTCGATTCGCAACCTATGCCAATACCGGGCACGAATATAACCAAACGATCGTGAACGATATCGTCGAATTTTATCGCACTAATAGCGGTTCGGTAAACAATTAAAGAGATTAAAGAGGCCGCCCTGAAGGTGATGAATTATTTGACGAGCGAGGAAGTGCAAACGATCGTATCCAGCAAGGCGCAGCGGTCGTCGCTCAAGAACAACAAGACGAATGAGCTGTTCGGCAAAGACTTCCAGTCGCTGAAAGGGAAAAACGTGCAAGCGGTCTTCAAGCAGCAGTATAACCCGAATCCGAAGCCGACGCCGTACGATACCATAGTCAAACCGCCATTGTTCGATGCGTTCAAACGGATGCTCACGGAAAACGTAGACGTCAATACGGCACTGCGAAAGGCAGAAGAGGAAGCGAACAAAATGATCGACTCTATGAAAAAATAGCAGCCGCAGCCTCACGACAAAGCGTATATCTTCCATTTGATCATTAAAGCCGAATCGGTTCAACAATGCATAAAACCCTCTGAGCGCATAACCGTTCAGAGGGTTTCGTTTGGCTGCAGCAGGCCGTACTTCCGTTTGAACCGCTGCAATATTTTGATCCAGGACGCGGCGAACAGCATCAGGAAAAAAACGTTGGATCCGGCGTGTGCGAGGTCAAAATAAAGACTAGACGCATAAAGTGCGGCGATAGCCCCCCAGTCATGCTGGGATAGCAAGCCGGAAGCGAGCCAGAAGTTCATAATCCAACCGAACAGCATGCCCCATACAGCGCCGAACAGCAAGAGCAGCCAGCGGCTTGAGCTTAATACGCCGGTTCGGTTCAACAGTCCGGCCGTCCAGCCCATCATCCCCCACGCAAACATTTGCCATGGCGTCCAAGGCCCCTGCCCGAGAAACATATTGGACACGAGCGCGGCAAACGCCCCGATCATGAAGCCGCTCTCCGCTCCAAAGACGAGCGCCGAAACGATGATGACGAAGCTCGTCGGCTGAACGCTCGGCAGCGGCGCGAACGGTACCCGGCCGACCGCGGCGATTGCCGCCATAACCGCGATCAGCACGATTTCACGGGCTTGCATCTTCTTCACTTCGAAGCGGATGAAGAAAGGCAGCATCGACGCAATGACAAGCGCTATGCTGATCAAAAGATACTGATCGTCGGAAACGGCCGACGTAAAGCCCATGGCGGCTAAAAACAATACCGCTGTTATTACGAAAGCGAGACGGGTACGAGCCACTGATCGAGCACATCCTTATACGTTAATGCTTCCGGGAACCGTTCCCGGACGATCCGGTTGATCGTCGTCGTGTAAAAGTAGTTTTCGCTAAAAAAGGTAGCCGGCGGCCCTTCGGCGGTAATCGCTCCGTCAAACAGCATGGCGCAGCACTTCGCATATTGCGCGGCAAATTCAATATCGTGCGTCACGAGCACGATCGTCAGCCCTTCATGGTGCAGCTCCTGCAGCAGCTCTCCCCACGTTTGCTTCATCAGCGGATCGAGCCCTTTGGTCGGCTCGTCGAGCAGCAGCACCTCCGGCCCGGCCAGCAGCACGCAGGCGAGCGCGGCCCGCTGCCGTTCGCCGCCGCTAATATCGTGCGGATGCTTGGCCAACACGTCCTCAAGCCCGAACCGTTCGATCAGCGTCTGCATCCGCTGCGAGGGGTTCGGATGACGCGAACGATGCACAGCCCGCTGCAGCTCCTCCTCGACCGTATCGTGAAGGAAATAAGCCAGCGGATTTTGCGATAAATAGCCGATGCGCTCCCGCAGCTCGCGTTCCTTCACCGAGTCCACATGTTTGCCCGCAAACTTCACGGTGCCTAGCTGAGGACGAAAAAGTCCCGAAAGCAGCTGCAGCAGCGTCGATTTACCGGCCCCGTTGCCGCCTACAATGGCCGTAAAATCGCCCGCGCGTATGGAAAAATCAAGCTGTTTGACGATGAACGGACTGCTTTTGTCGTAGCGGAAATGGACCCCCCGGCATTCCAGCAGCGTCTTCATAGCGCGGGATGCGCTGTCGTTCGCAGTGAGGCTCCGTGGCACGCGTGTTTTCTTCGCTTGCGAACCCGCTACACGGTCAGCGGTGGCCGCGAACGGGTAACGCTCCAGCCACGCACGCCCTTCCTTCACCGAAAGCGGAATTGCCGTCGCTTGCGATAAACAGGCGTCTTCAGGATCGATGGGAATCCACCCTTTGTCCTTCAACGAGACGGCAAGCTTGACAAGCGAGGGCATATAATCGAAATACTCGCCCATTTCTCCGTCCTCCAGCTTGCCCGCAAGTCCGCGAGGAGTACCGTCATAGCGAATTCGGCCTTCGCTTCCCATTACGACAACACGATCCGCCATCGGGAGCAGCTCCTCGAGCCGGTGCTCCGTCATGATAACGGTCAGCCCGAATTCCTCATTCAACCGCCGCAGCAGCTGCAAAAACTCTTTGGCAGCCACAGGGTCGAGCTGCGCCGTCGGCTCGTCGAGCAGCAGCACGCGGGGCTGGAGCAGCAGCACGGAGGCGAGGGTGACGAGCTGCTTTTGTCCGCCGGACAGCTCGCTCGTGTTGCGGTACAGCCAGTCTTCCATTCCGAAAAAATGCACCATCTCGGCAATTCTCCGGCGCATCGATTCCGTGGAAACGCCGATATTTTCAAGTCCGAAAGCGAGCTCCCGAATAACTTGCTCCATGACAATCTGGTTATCCGGGTCTTGCTGAACGATGCCGATCTGCTTGGCCAAAAAGTACGGATCGTGTTCGTGGAGCGCCTTGCCCATATACCGAAGCTCGCCTTCTCTGCGTCCTACCGGCGCAAGCTCACTCTTCATACTGCGAAGCAGTGTCGTTTTGCCGCAGCCCGACGGGCCGCACAGCACGACGAACTCCCCTTGCCGGACAGCGAGCCGGATTCCGGCAAGTGTCTGCTCCGTATCTTCGGGGTATGTAAAATGCAAATCGGCTATTTCCAGTAATGCCACCGGAGCCACTCCTTTCCTTCAAACCATACAGGCGTACCGAGAAACAGCACGAACAGGCCATAATCCAGCCATTCGACGGCGGACAGTCCAACCGGCTCGAGCGTCGGATAAATCGTGAGGTGGCCGTAACCGTAAATCCGGCCTGCCGCACATATCGCGCCGCTCAGCACGACCCAACACACCGCAGTCAAATCGCGTCCCCGCATGCAGTAGCGCGTGTATGCGCTGCGCGGGCCGAGTCCATAGCCTCTCGCTTTCATTGAATCGGCGGTTTGCAATGCCTCCTCCAGCGACCACGTGAGCAGCACTTGCAGCAGCAGCATGCCGTCTCGTGCCCGTTTCCTCATCGATCCGTGAAGCACGCTGACGCCTTTCGTTCGCTGCACCTGGGTAATGCTGTGCAGCCGTCTGCGCAGCAGCGGAACAAAGCGCATCGCCATCATCGTAACCAGCGTTCCCTTCGGCCAGAGGAACGAAAACAAATAAAGAAACTTATCGCTCGTAATTACACGTTGATAAGAAACAAACACGAGCAACAACGAGACTGTTGACAGCGATACGATCGCACCGTACATGACCGCTTCCAGCGTGATCGGCTGTTCCCCCATATAGAACAGGATATGTTCGCCGCGATGGGAAAACAGCGGGTTCACCACTAGCAGCACGAGCCCGGCCACTACCGCAGCTACAATCGTCCGTACCATCCTTGCTCGCGTGTCGTAGATAAACCCCAGTCCGATAAGCAGCAGCAGAGATGTGGAGAGAAAGAGCGGGTGCAGCAGCAGCATCGACAGCAGCATGACACCGGCGAAGTACAGGAAACAGGGCAGCGGGTGCAGCGAACGAAAGCCGGTATTCACTCGTCGGTTCCTCCTTCGTTATTTATCCGCTTCTTTGCCGACGTCTTTGCCCAGATTCAACGTATACAGCCATTCCACGCTGTCCCCTTTGCTTAACGTGTAAGCGCCGGCGCTTACACTTGGAAATTTGCCGTTCACCCGGTAGAGCCAGCCGCTCTTGGCGCCTTTGTCAAACTCGTACAAATTGGCGATCCCCTCTATATAGCTGCTCTTGCCTGATCCCCGTGTTTCCAGCTGAATTTTCTTTTCTTTGGTGATCCGTTTCAGCACGTCGACGACGGTATCCCCGTCCCGAAGCTCGACCTGCACCGTATCCAGAATCGTCCCTTTCTCCTTATCGCCAACGATGCGAACGGATACGGCAGTCGATTTGGCGTCTTGTCCGGAAGCAGGTGCGGGCGCGTTCTGAGCCGGCGGCGACTGCGGCGCTTCGGCAGCGCCTGGGCTCGTCGTTGCGGGCTCCGTTGCCGAAGCGGCAGGCGACGAGGCGGTGCCGGCCTGTGATGCGGAAGCCGGCGGCGATACGCTTGCATCCGGGGCTTCCGGTTGCGCTGTGCCGGTCGACGCTGAGCTCGATGCCGCTTGCGCCGGTGTCGTCGCTGAGCTGGAAGACGATGCCCCCTGCGCATCGGTCCGCGATGCACCGGAAGCCGAAGCCGGCGGAGTGGACGAGTCTGTCGACGGCGTGCCCGACACCGTCCCTACTTCGTGCTTAGCGACGCCGTTCTGCAGGGGCGACGACGGCGCCGTCGGCTGCGCCTGGGAAGCCTGCAATTCGCCCGGCTTCGAAGCGTTGACCGTTTCAGCTGCACTGTCCGGTGCGCCCGTTATCCCCTGGCGTACGGGCGACACCCCCGGGCTCATTACGCTGTTGTTCTCGCTAACCGCCTGTCCGGTTCCGGAGGATGCCCCTGTCATCGCATGGGCCGATATCCCCCGCTGCTCCAACGGGTCAGTAGAGCCGCCGGTAGTACATGCACTCAGGGAAACCATCAACACGATCAAAGCTCCTGGAAGCCAAGTTTTGCCGTACAGCGTTCGACGCAAAGGAATCCCTCCTTCGAAAATGATGGCCTAAGCCCATTAGCTGACAGTTAACGATACCATTGTTGTTTTGCCAATGAACCCTTTTGAACAAACCTATTATATTGATGAAATGGAGCGAAGAGCACCTTCGGTGCCCTCCGCAAAAAACAGATCATTTAAGTCTTTTCTCATACACGCGAACCATGACCGCCGCCGCCATCTCCCGGGTCACCGTCGCCGCAGGCTGGAACCGGCCCTGGTCGTCACCTTCCATGTAGCCGCTCTCGAACACGCTGCGGATCGCCGGAACCGCCATTTCGTACGCCTCGTTGAGATCAGTGAAAGGATCGGACTTTCCGGCCGCCGTCTCGGGCATCCGGAACGCTCTGGACAGCACGAGCGCCATATCTTGCCGCGTCATGCTCCGGTTCGGATCGAACGCTTCTTCGGAGATGCCGCTGGCAATGCCGAGCTCCGCCGCTTTCGCCACATAGCCGGCATACCAACTGCCCGGCTCCACGTCTTTGAACGCAGTCTTCACATCGGCGGTTGGAGCGGTGCCCATCAGTCTCAGCGTCATGGCAACGAACTGGGCGCGCGTCAGCTTCTCCTGCGGAGCAAACCGCAGTTCCTTGTCGCTGACCCCTTCCATCAGTCCGTAGCGGACGGCCTTCTTCGCATATTCGGCAGCCCAAGGAGAGATGTCGGCCGCATCCGCGAATACGGGTTCGGAAACCGAACGCGCAGCAGCCGGTTTGGCTGCTTGGTAAGCCGCCAAGCTGAGCAGCGCCTGTTCCGTCGCGATGCTGCCCGACGGTTCGCCCTTCGTATGGGCAAAGCCGCCGTCTTCCTGCTGATAGCTGAGCAGCTCCGTCACGACCGTACGACCCGATTTTACAAATCGCGGATCATCCGCATGAATGCCGAGACGGACGAGCGCCAGCAGCACTTGCGCCGCGCTTTCGCTGTTTTCTTGCCCGCCGAGACGGAAACCGCCGTTTGCCTGCTGCTCGCTGGACAGCCAGGCGAGCGCTTTGCCGATAGCGGACTTGACTTCGGCGTTGTCCCGATAAGGCGCGAGCGCCGCAAGCGCCATTCCCGTCAAGTCGAGGTTCGACGCGTCCCCGCGGTCCAAAGGCCAGCCGCCGTCGCTATTTTGCGCTTGCAGCAGCCAGCGGATCAATTTGTCCTCGTTCCAAAGCGCATCTGCCGATACGCGGTATTGGCCCGAACCTAATACCGTAAGCGCAAATATCGGACCGTTCGTTCCTTGCGCCGTCATGCGTTGGTTATTTGCAATCGCCTCGATCAGGTTATAGCCTGCAATGCGTTCCGGATCGCCGCCGGCCGCTTTGACCCCGATGGCCAGCCGTTCGTAATCGGTCACGTTCCGTACAATGCCTTTTTTCTCTTCCAACATGCTTTCTGCAGAAGCAATGTAAGCGGGCGGGACTTGAACCCCTGCCGTCGCCAGCGCGTACGCTTCCCAATCGGATAGCTCCGTATGGCTTTGCACATACTTGACCGCTTTCTCGATCGCCTTGCTCACATCGTCGGCGGGTTGTTGCTGCACAAGCATGCTTTTATCGATAACGGCGAATTTCGTAAAATGATCGACTGTACCTGTGATAACGCCGGTCTTGGAATCGATCACGGCCGGAATCGGAATCCACTGCGACGTCTGCTCGTTCAGCCACACCATCGCCAGCTGCGTAAGATCATCCGCGTCCAGCGACGTTCGGATCGATATATAGACAGGGTAATCGAATGTTGTTCCGGTTGGACCGAGCTCGTAGATCGAAGAGATCAGTTCCTCGCGCCCACCGGCGTTATCCAGCTCCTGAATCGACAGCTGTTTGTCTTCCTGCAAAGCTTTTTCCGGAATGCGCAGCCTTACTTCTTCTTTCTCATCGGTGAGATCGACGGCGTCCCGCGCAGAAGCGGACCGTTCCAACGCCACCTTGTTGGCTGCCAGCGTTTGCCTTAATTTTTGTTTCTCTGCGTCCGTCATTTTTTGATTGCCGTTCAGCACACGTACCGTTTGAACCTTCGGATCTACCGGACTCGTGTTGGCGTAACCGATCGGAATCAGAGCCAGGTTGCTCTCAAGCTCGCTCGCGGCATTCGGGCTCGTCTGAATATTGCCCGCACCCGGAGGAGGCGTGCACGATTCGGTCAGCGCCGCTTTCACGTCATCGCCGCCGTTCTTCGTATAACGCCAGTCGACGCGGTCCCCGATATTGATTTTGTAGCCGCCGGCGCTTGTCGTCGGGAACGAGCAATTGACCGCGTACATCCAGCCGCTCTTCGATCCTTTATCGAATTCGCGCAAACCGTCGATTCCGCTTACGTAGGCGCTGGAGCCGCTGCCCTTCGATTGTACCCGACCCGCCCCCAAGGCGCGAATGAGGACGGAAAATGCCGTATCTCCGCTCTGCCAGTCAAGCGACTGTGAAGACAAGATCGTTCCAAGCTTATCATCGCCCGCCACGCTGATCGTAATCGTTCTTGACGGGGGCACCGGTCCTCCCGGAACGGGTCCCGGATTATCGTTCGCAGTTAAGCGTTTGACCCCGCGAAGCACGGTAGGATAGCCGTTAACGAGCGGTCCGGTAACGACAATCCGCTGGTCCGCCGCCGTATACCCGTTCGGGAATTCGGCGATGCCCTGCGCGCCCGTCCATACTTTCTGCTCTCCGACCTGCACATACACTGCAGCAGCGACGGAGACCGCCGGGGAACTGTATAAATTTTCGATCTGCGTTACTTTTACGCGGAACGGTTCGCCTGCAACAGGTTCCTCGGGTGCCAATGAAATGTCTGCGAGCATTTTGAAAGCATCGTAAGGCCCGTAGAAGATGGCAAGCTCGTCACCGTCTTGCAGCTTAACGTCCTTCCAAAGATAATCGTTGGTCCATTTTCCGTCCCGTTTAATATTGAAAGCCCAATAATCATATGAACTGCCGTATACGTACTTCGATACGGTTCCGATCTTCGTTACGTCGAAGAAGAAACCGTCTGAAGTCTCGACAGGGAGATTGTTCTGAGCAGCCAGCAGCTGCAGCGCTTCGAGCGGTGTTTCGGCCGATAGATCCCCTTCCGCAAGCGTCGTGTCCTTATGTTCAATATGGACATATACCGATGCTTTCGGCTGCGGATTGCCTTCCGAAGGCAGGGGAACTTCATACTCCCCGCCTTGCCCGCCGGTTAGCGTATTGAAAGCAAGCAGGGCAAGCAGCCCCTGATACGTCGCAGATTTGTCAGACGACGTTCCGTTTGTAACTGCAAACCCGCCGTCCGCGTTAAAATTACGGAACAATGCGGTCAGCAGATTCCCGTAAATTTTATCAAAACTTCCCGTTCTTCCGTCGATTTGCTGCGCGGAAAGTCCTAAAATTACATAAGCCAATGTATTGCTGTTGGCAATGCCGCTTTCCGAATTTAAGTCGCCGTTCCCCGACTGTATCGATGCGATCCAAGCCGTTGCTTTCGATACAGACGCTTTCACGTCAGAACGATCCTTGTATGGAGCAAGCGCCCATAGCGCCGCACCGGTCAAATCCAGATCGGACTTGCTATTGTCCAGTGCCCAGCCCTGATCCGGAATTTGACTGCTCAACAGTCGGCTGACCAGCTTATCCTGCGTCCAGGTTGCGTTCACCGGAACCTGGTACGATCCGTTATTCAATGCAAGAAGGGCATAAATCACCCCGTTAATTCCCTGCATTTCGAGCTGCGGATGATTGTAAATCCGCTCGATGAGATTGATCCCTCCGAAAGAAACGGGATCCCCTCCCGCCGCCTTGACACCTAGCGCCAATGTGACGTAGTCGGTTACTTTCGCTTGAACCTCGAGCCTCGCTGCTTGCTTCTTGGCTTCACTCAAATACTCATCCGTTGACGGCACCGTCTTGCCTGCCGCATGAAGCGTATAAACATACCAGTCTCTCAGTTCTGTATTATTCACGTCCCAATGATTCGCAACCCACGCGGACGCTTCCTCAATTGCTTGCGAAACCGTTATTATCCGGGTCTCCTCGCCGGATCCCGTATCGGTCTGGAGCGCGTTCGCAGCTGCAACACCGGCGAAGCCGCCGATGCCGCTAACGAGCTGCGCAAACAGCAGCAGGCCGATGACCAGCAGATAAAACGGACGTTTCCATGCACTAATTTTGCCCATTGTTCTCGCTTCTCCCTCTCTTCTCTCTGAACTGCCCATTTTCATAGAACCGTTGCTTAAGCCGGGAACAAGCCAAAAAAGGCACCTCCCCGAATGGAAGATGCCTGCGATCGTATGGATAGGATGCCGAAACGAAAAACCGAAGCCGCCGATGCAGAAAACGATGTTTCTGCAGCCAGAGCATAGCCGGTACAGCCGCCGATCTCACACCTCCCTATATCGCGTAGGTTCCTGGGGTGTTAACGAACAGGCAGGTCTCCTGACTTGCGCATCGACGCTGGCCCGCTTCCTTCCCATTTCTTGCGAAACAGTGGCTCTTGCGGGGGCTCCTCGCTTACAGTGGCGCGACCGTACCGGATTTTCACCGGTTTCCCTATTATGACGAGCTTCCAAGCTCGCCACCCGTTCTCTTTTTTAAAACTATGAAAATGACTTCATTATCTTATCATGACGGCTTACGCTCGTCTACAAGAAAAGCAGACGCCTCGCCGGCTATTGCTTGAACACGACGATCAGCACCCGGCTGTTTACAGCCGTAATGACAAAAATAACCGATAGCCGGGCTTGTCCGAAATAGTACAATGAAATGGCGGCCGATCCAAAAACCAAGATCTCAAATACCAAACGCCCCAGGTTGCCCACATCATATGTCGCTTTGGGAGATACGAACAGCCCCCATATGATCGCAGCAAGCAGCGGGGCTCCTATGCCTAGAGCGATTTTCAAAATCCAGCCGTTTCCGGTTCGAAAGCCCCAATACCCGAGCGCAGTCAGCGCGCATAACTCCAAAACAAACCGTAATAACAAATTTGCGCCTTTTACAATCTCCAATCGTTATTCACGCTCCATCCGTTTTTTTGATTATCGCATACGCGATGAAATCCAAACAGTTCCGGCTTTTGATTTAAAGCAAATTTATTTGGGATCGAATGGCGTTCCCGCTCCGTACCCGAAGCCGCTTTAAAAAAAAAGCAAAAAGAGGGGCGGTCCCCTCTTTTTTGGGCTTTTATTTTCTAGACATGTTGCCCTTCCAACGAAACTCTCATATATTATCACGGATTTGCGTTCATCATTTACTATCGTTCGGAGGGAATAGCGTGCTTCAATATCCTTTTTATCAACCTTGGGTGCCTTATGCCTACCCCCCTGCAAGTACCGGAGCTATGTTTTCGGACATGGATTACTATGGATACCGGAACGAGGCTCAACCTGAATCGTACAAATCTTTGCAAGAAGCGCTTGCCTTAATCAAACAATCGGTCCAGGGCGAACGGGAAGACGAATTATTTTATGACTATCTGATTTCCATCGCTCCTACGCAGGAAGAAAAGAAAATCATCGAAAGCATACGGGACGACGAGCGGAAGCATAACAACATGTTTAGAACCATTTATCAAAACTTGACCGGCCAAACGATTACGGCACTCGAAAGCACTTCATTCGAGAAACCGGCTTCATACATTGACGGCGTGAAAAAAGCGCTGTTCGGCGAGCTGGCCGCAGTCGAGAAATATCGCGATATCCGCGCAGGTCTGCCCAACCGCTATTACCGTGACATGGTATTCGAGATTATAACCGACGAAATCAAACACGCTACGAAGTACAACTACATTTTATATTTGGACCTGAGTCGGAAGAAATAAAAAATATTTCCAATCGACATATCACTTGGATGATTCGCCTGGCAGGCTGCTTAAACCAACAAATTGCTCCAACCGCGCCTTTTGAAGCAGATGGTGCCGGTAGTGCATCTCGACCAACTGAAACCACTCGACCGCGTTCAGGTCGCCGAATCTCGGATGAGCCTTCGTGCCGCTCTCCTGCATATCCGCAAGCGCGGGCTCCACTTCCTGCATGCGCCGCACCACATCGTTCAGTCCCGCAACCAGCTGTTCCTTGCTTTCCGGCTGCGCGGGCGTATATTCCGGCGTGGCCGGCACTTGAATGCGGATCCCAGGAAAGCTGCCTTGCGCAAACACCAGGCGGCCTGCCTCCGTTTTTCTTTCCGTACCACCGGTTTCCGCAGCCTGCTCCCGGCAAGCCTCGATATTTCGCAAATGCAAATATAGCGTCCCCTGAATCAAATGAAGGTACATTTGACCTAACGACCATTCGTCGTCGGATGGTTTTCTCGTAAGCTGCTCTATCGTCAGCGGCTCCAATCCGCGAATATATTGCCGGACCAAGTTTTCAAAACGGTTCAATGTCTCTTTCGTGTTCATTTACTAGAACAGCTCCTTTGATATGGAATCTGTCTATACGATACCAAAAAGCTACTGACAGCAGTATGTCAGTAGCTTAACAGCATCCTTTCAATTTCTTGCCTGATCCGTGTGCGCATCGCTTCCGGTTCGAGCACGACCGCATGACTCCCCCATCCGAGCACCCAAGGCAAAACATCCGTCAACTGACGGACGCGGAGCGTGACATAACAGGCTTCATCGGTCGTTTCGATCATATGGATATAGTAGGAGCGATTTTCCTCGATTTTCGCAGCGAAACCGGCCGGAAACCGGACACGTATGATGCAGTTTCGATCGTCCGGCGGTGCGTACTGCTCCAGGTTAAAATCGTCGGGACGCGCAAAGCGCGAATCCAACAGCTCGAGCCCGCTCATGCGGCTCAACCGAAAATGGCGCAAATCTTGCCGAAGCTCGCAAAAAGCGATGATGTGCCAAACGCCGCTTACAAGCACGAGCCCGTACGGCGAGGCAATCCGCGTTATGCCCCCGCCTTCCTCCGGCGCTGCCGATCCTTTGACATAGCGAAAGCGTACCTGACGCTCTTCGAGGACGGCAAGTCGCAGCAGCGTCAGCTTCCGCTTCTCCGGGTCGGTTACGTTTCTGCCCGGATTTAGCATCCTGAGTCCGCTCCGGACTCGCGCCGCCTCCTGCAGGACGGTTCCCGGCAGCACCGACTCCAGCTTCGCGCGGGCCGCTTTCGCCTTGGAGCGGTAGTCCTCGTCGAATTGCTGCTCCACCATATCTGCACCGAGCAGCAGCGTTACCGCTTCTTCCGGCAGGAAGCTGACCGGCGGCAAAAAATAGCCGTCCATGAGCGAGTAGCCTTGACCGGGTGCGCCGATGACAGGCACCCCGGCTTCGCTGAGCGCCTGAACGTCGCGGTAAATCGTACGTACGCTCGTCTCGAACGTCACGGCCAAATCTTCCGCCCGCAGCGTCCCTTTGCGCTGCAGCTCCAGCACAATGGCCAGCATCCGGTCGGTCTTATTCATCGTCTGCCCCAACCTCCATTCCGGTGACTACACTTCGACGACCGTTAGTTCCTTCGGAAACGAGGTCAGAACCTGAACGCCTTCCTTCGTGACCAAGACGTTGTCTTCAATCCGCACGCCGCCCAAGCCCGGGATATAAATGCCCGGTTCCGCCGTAAATACCATCCCTTCGCGCATGAGATCGGCATTGTTCGCATGGATGGACGGATATTCATGAATTTCCAGGCCGAACCCGTGCCCCGCCCGGGTAATGAAGTATTCGCCGTATCCTTTTCGTTCAATGCAGCTTCGCGCCGCAAGATCGAGGCTGGCGAAGGAAGCTCCCGGGTGCACCGCCTGAATCATTTGCATGTTCGCCTGCAATACGGCGTCATATATTTCCCGGCACTTGTCGCCGACGTCGCCTACGGCGAACGTTCTTGTCAGGTCCGAAGCGTATCCGTCGATAAATACGCCTGCATCGAACAGCAGCAGCTCGCCTTCCTGAATCGGTTCCATACCCGGTACGCCATGCGGCAGCCCGGTTTTGGCGCCCGATAACACCATCGTATCGAACGAGGGACCGTCCGCTCCGAGCTTCTTCATCCTGTGCTCCATTTCGGCTACGAGATCCAGCTCCGTTACGCCGGGCTTTACGAGCGGCAGCGCTTGATGCAGCACTTCCTCGATGCAGCGGATCGCTCTCCGGATAGCAGCAACCTCCGCATCGCTTTTCACGACACGAAGCTGAGCCAGCTGCTGATCTATATGCACCGCTTCCTCCGCTCCTGTCGCTTCCATCAAACCGTGATACCGCTTCACGTTCAAATGGTCTTCCTGGATGCCGATCCGCTTGATCGCACCCTTCATATGGCGCTTCAGCACTTCATACGGATTATCCGTGTCTTCTAGCGGAACGATGCGGCTTACGCTCGAGCTTTGCACCGCCTTCTCATAGTCGAGCAGCGGCACGAGGAGAAACGGCGGTTCGTTGCGCGGGCAGACGAGCGCCATAAACCGCTCATGCGGTTCCGTATAAAAACCGGTAAAATAATAAATAAGCTTCGGCAGCGTAACGAACGCAGCATCCAAAGCTTCCGTCTCCAGTAGGGAATACAATTGACTTAACCGTTCGTTCATCGCGAATAACCGCCCTTCATCCAATATACAATCCGTTCACGTTACGCAGATTATAACATACTTGAAGTACGGAATCCTTTGGCTGATCCGAGAGGCTGCTTCTTTCCGGCAACATCCATTCCGCCGCGAAACGTCCGGACAAAAAAAAGAAGCGGCAGAGAAACGCGTTCTCTTACCGCAACCCTTGCTGCTGTTTCAACAAATCGCGAATTTCCGCAAGCAGCTCTTCTTCTTTGGACGGCTTCGGCGGCTCCGAAGGCTTGTCCTCTTCTTTCCGCTTAAATTTGCTTAGCGCCTTGATGAACAGGAAAATCGAGAATGCGACAATGAAAAAGTCCAGAACCGTTTGCAAAAACACTCCATACTTCAGAATGGCGCCGCCAAGCGGTAAGTGAAGCCCCGACAAGTTCAGCCCGCCAAGCAAAAGGCCAAGCAGCGGCATAAGCACGTCGTTGACTAGCGAGGATACGATTTTCCCAAATGCCGCTCCGATGATAACCCCGATTGCCAGATCGAGAACGTTTCCCTTTAACGCGAATGCTTTAAACTCTTTCCACATCGTGTAAAAAACCTCCTTAACCATTTCCAATGCCGCCCTGCGCCCCAATAACCGGCATACAAAAGCGCGGCGGCATTACCGTTGTTTTTGAGGCAAGCGATTGGACAAGCTCTTCCTATATACGACTTGTCTTTACTCGCCAACGGGTAATAGTATAACACCAACAGCGCACATTATCTTCATAAAAATTGAAAATGGCCGCATCGCATGCGGCGGCCATTTCATGAGCTTCGCCCTTAATTCGACGGCTCCAGGTAGAACGCCGCACCGCCGCGCTCGTTGACCGCCCGGGCGGTCATGCGGTGGTACTCGGCAATTTGCCGGACGATGGTCAGGCCCAGGCCGAATTGGCCGTTCGTTCCGGTTCGGAACGGTTCGAACAGCTCGGCGGCAGCCGCTTCGTCCAGCATCGGGCCGTCGTTCCATATGCGGACCGTCGGCTGGGCCGGCTGACCGGCGTCCGCCCCGGCGCTCTCCGCCGGATGCTGCACTTCGATCGTAATGCGTCCCTTGGCATAACGCAGCTGATTATCCAGCAAGTTTTCCAGCGCGACACCCCATTGCTCCCGGTCGCCGCACACCATCGTATCGCTGTCCGCCTCCACCGCCCATTCAATATCGGTCCTCCGGTAGCGCAGCCGCTCCACCACGTCCTCGATCACGGTTTTCAGATCGAACGGCTGTAACGATTTTTCGCGTGAGGAAACATAGTTCAGTTTATTCAAATACAGCAGGTCGCGAACCCGCTTCTCCAGCCGGTCCGATTCTTTCATTATGACTTCGACGCTCTCCTTCAAGCTGCCTTTCGGAAACAAGCCGTCCATAATCGACTGAGCGTAGCTGCGGATCACCATCACCGGCGTTTTCAGCTCATGAGAAATATTTTGCAGGAAAAACTGCTGCGCTTTATCTTGCCGAACCAGACGCAGCCGCATCGTTTCGATCGCGCGCGCCAGACGGCCGATTTCGTCCGATCGGGTCGTCGCAAGCGGCTCATGCCAGTCGCGTTCGGACATGCGCCCGACGTGGCGCTCCATCTGCACGAGCGGGCGCGTCAAATATTTGGCGAGCGCAAGACACGGCAGCCAACTGCACAAAATGAGCGCGACCATCAGAAGCATCAACCGCCCGAACATCGTATATACGAGATCATTGCGGTAGTTGCCCCACGAATAAGACACGACATAGCCCGGTTTCCCGGACAGCTCCTCTTTGCGGATGACATAAAAGATCGTTTTGTTGTCGATGTTCCGCGAATATTTCTGTACCTCACTTTGCTGCAGATGCGCGTCCTGCTCGATCGCTTCCACATACGTTTGCGGAAGCGCCGCTTCGGAGCGGCTGATTTCCGCCGATCCCATGATCAGCATATGCTGGACAACCGGTGCTTCGGGAGGCTGCAGCGAACCGGCAATCCCGACAGCAAACGGCCTCGCCGGCTGCGCCTCGATTTTACTCATGCTGATCGTTTGCCGGTCCAACATGATTTCATTGGACTTGATCCTCATTTCCAGCGGATCCACTCGCGCGTCCTGCTTCCCGATTCGCAGTTCCTTCACCGAAGAAACCTCTTTCTGTGCCGCCGCGTCCTGCGGTTCCATCGAGTCTTTTGTCTTCTCGACCGGAGCGATCGGCAGGATCATCACCGGCTTGGCAAAGTCCACGGTCGCGGAAACCGACGTCGCTTCTTTGGCTGAAACGGAAAACCCTGCCGTATTTTGGGCTTCAAACCGTACGGAAGCTTGCGAATCCATCAATAGATCGTAAATTTGATCGGTAAAAAAGCCCTTCAGCGTCCACGGCAAAAAGAGGGCCAGCATAATAAAGATGCTCAGCGTAATCGAAGCGAACACACCCCATATTTTCACGGCAACCGGCCAGTTTTTCATGCTTTCACCATCCTGTATCCGAATCCGTATACGGTCTCTAGCCGCAGCAGCGGCAGCTTGCGGCGCAGCCGCCGCACCAGATCGTCGACCACACGGTCGGAACCGAAGTAATCGCTGCCCCATACGGCCGACAGCACCTGCTCACGCTCCAACGACTGGCCTGCGCGCAGCGTAAAATACAGCAGCAGCTCGAACTCCTTGCTCGTCAGCTCGATCGGCTGCCCGCTCTCGTCTTTGACCTGCCTCGACCGTTCATCCAGCGTATACGGCCTGCACTGATGCACGCCCGGATACGTTTCGGAGTCGTACACCCGCTCCAGCAGCTTGCGCGTTCGAATCACAAGCTCGCGGGGAAGAAACGGCTTGGCCATATAATCGTCGCTGCCGAGCTCGAGTCCGACGATCCGGTCGATATCGGCGTCTCTCGCCGAGATGAAAATAACCGGCAGCCTCGGCTGATCCGCTTTGATCTCCCGGATCAGCTGGTAGCCGTCGACGCCGGGCAGCATAATATCGAGGATCCACAGGTCCGGCCGCTCCGAAATCGCAGCACGCGCCGACTCGCCATCAAGGAACGAACGCACCTGCCAGCCCTCGTTTTGCAAATAGACGGTGAGCACTTCGGCCAAATCGGCCTGATCCTCTACCAGAAATATCCGATACATCCGTCTTCCCTCCCGTTGTGTTTTAAGAAAAAAGGGCGCTGCGTAAAAGCCAACGCCCCTTGGAATACGTACAGCCGCAGCATAAATGGCATGCAATGGATCCTACTGCTGTTCCGTTTGCTGTGTCTTCATCTTCTCCGTGGCTTCTTTCATTTCCGCCGTCTGTTTGGTGTAATCGTCGAGCAGCTTCGGCAGCAGTGCCCGAATGGCCGATCCGTCGCCGGATTCCACCGCCTTCGCGAAATCGTCCTGAAGCTTCATGCTCTCCGTCCATTCCTTCTTCATTGTACCACCGGCGGCGATCGCCTTGGTAGCCGACACATGCAGCTCTTTGCCCTGCTTGATCTCGAACCGGATGTTGTCGGTGCCGTCAGCACCTGCCGAAGCGTCGTCGAGCTTTTGGATTTTTATGGCTTCGACCGGAGTCGCAGGGTCTGTCTTAAGTATAACTTGCTTTTCCAACGTTTTCGACATGTCGCTCTCGACCTGCTTGCGTTCCTCCAGCGCCGCATTCCACTGTGCCGCGCTATCCGGAGCGTAAGACTGAACAAGCAGCTGCATGTATTTGCGTTCATGCACCGGGTTAAACAGCATTCCCGCGGATCGTACGAGAACCGCTCCGGCTTTCACCGCAGGCACCGCTTCCTGAGCCTCCGTCTTTACCTCGACGGGCTTTGCCGTTTCGGCCAGCGCCGCGCCGCTCGCCCCGAGAACCATCGTCAACAATACCGACCCGGCGGTTAACGTTTTTAACTTTTTCATTTGATTAGCACTCCTTCACGAATGGGTTCTTGTCGGTGGGACGTCTCCCCCGCGTTATTAAAGTAACAAAACAATGCGGACAAATTATCGGATGATTGTGGGAAATTATGTGATGGCATGAAAAAGGAGCCTCCGCCGGAACGGGACTCCTTGCACGCTGCCGCGTGAAGCGGCTTATTCGGATGAAATCGCTTCGTAAAATGACAATCGGTTGCCGAACGGGTCCGTTACGCTAATTTCTTTCGTTCCCCACGGCATTTGTTCCAAGCCCGGCCTCGCATACTTGTAGGCTTTCGCCAGCAGCTTCGCATGCAGCGCTTCGATGCCCTTCACTTCGATGCGGATCGCAGCCCCCGGACTGCAATCGCCGTGATGCTCGGACAGATGAAGGATGCACTCGCCGTTTGAAATTTGCATATACAGCGGCAGTTCCGCTTCGAACCGGTGCTCCCAATCGAGCTGAAACTCGAGAAACTCCATGTAAAATTGCTTGGCCTTGTCCGTGTCAAACATGCGCAAAATCGGCGTCGTCGCCTTGATACGAACGTCAGATGATCCCATAGCTTCCTCCATTACGAATCGGATTGGAAAAGCATCTTCCTGCGATCATTGTATCAATTTTCGGTGAAGCCGCTCAAGCGAAATGTGCGTGAAGGACCATAACGGATTCCGTTATCGTCGGACTTGGCTCATGCCCGCCCGATGTTCACCGTCGCCCCGGTCTCGTACGATTGCTGCGCCGCCAAAGCGATAGCCAGCGCCGCTTTGCCGTCCCGTTCCGTCACGGACGGTTTTTGGTTCGTTCTGACGCATTCGATAAAGTGAACCAGCTCCATCCGAAACGCCTCTTGAAACCGTTGCGGAAAAGACGGGACGATGTCATGCAACGAGCCGCTTCGGGTTTGGATCCGGATATCGTGATGCTTGAGCGAACCGATGGCGATGCTCCCCTCGGTGCCGATCACTTCCCCCCTGATGTCGTAGCCGTAAAAAGCGTTTCTGCCGACTTCCGCATCGCCTGCCGCTCCCGAATTGAACGTCATATAAGTGAGCGATTGGTCGATATCGCCGAGCGGCTTCATGAAATCGTGGACCAAAACTTGGCCATGCGCCGTCACCGAGCTCACTTCCGAATTCATTAAAAACCTGGCCATATCGTATTCGTGTATCGCCATATCGAGAAAGATGCCGCCGCTGTGCTTAATGAATTCCGCCGGAGGCGAACCCGGATCTCTGGAAACCGCTTTGAAATAAATCGGCTTGCCGATGTCGCCGGCAGCGATTCTGCGTTTCGCTTCGGCGTAAGCCGGGTCAAACCGGCGCATGAATCCGACCTGGCAAACGATCGAGCTGCGCTCCACTGCCTCGATGATCTCATCCGCCTCATCCAGCCGGCCGGTAAGCGGCTTCTCCACGAATACATGCTTGCCGCTGGCAGCCGCTTGCTTAATCAACGCCCCGTGCAGAGGCGTCGGGGCCGCGATGACGACCGCATGAATCGCCGGGTCTTCCATCCAGTCGTCCGCGCTGCGAGCCGAGCCGCGCACGCCCCATTCCAGAGCAGCCTTCTCCACTAAAGCACCGTTCGGATCGAACACACCCGCCAGCTCCGCTCCGGGAATGCCCGCAGCCAAATGAGCCGCATGCCGGTTACCGGCACGGCCAAGTCCCATCACCGCCACGCGGACTTTATCCGGCATCGCTATCCCTCCCATCGCTGCACACGCAGCCGAGGAATGGGTCGTGGATGCGGCCGCTGCTGCCGACCACGTCTCTCGTCAACAGGCTGTACTCCCGGCCGGCTATATCGGTTACCGTACCCTCAGCTTCCCAGACCCTGTGCTTTTCAAATACCAAATGCTCCATTCGTTACCGTCACTCCTTTGAGTTATATTCGGTTTTCTAAATCATTCGTGCTGGAAGCTACCTTTTCGCACGCTAATCTACCGTCCGTCGCTAAACGTTCAAAAAGCCAGCAATTTAGGAGTTGATCCAATAAATATGTTCCAACCACCAGTTTATTCTTAGAAGGAAACCGGGCTTTGTCCAACACGTTCGATTTACCAAAAATATGTGCATACCGGTTGGAAGACCCGGGTATTGAGCTCATCATTTTTGATTTACGTCAATCCAAATTTTACATTTTATCCCTGACAATCGGACATACATTAAAAAAAATTTATTTGACCATACAAAAATATATATA
>NZ_CAJVCE010000026.1 GCF_910594985.1 Paenibacillus allorhizosphaerae | reverse complement strand
CGTTTGGTGATGATGGCGGAAGGGAACCACGCGTACCCATCCCGAACACGAACGTTAAGCCTTCCAGCGTCGATGGTACTTGGACCGCAGGGTCCTGGGAGAGTAGAACGTCGCCAAGCAGATAAAAAGAGCCTCTTTGGACATAATCCAAAGAGGCTCTTTTTAGATTTTGCGGGATTGGAATACTATGGAAGCCCGGTCAAATCTTCATGACTTTATGCTTGACACTCAAAAAGGGCTTTTGATAAGATTGCAATTAATATATTTTCGGCAAGGACAAAATTAAAGGGGGCAACATTTACGTGTGGGAATCTAAGTTTGAAAAAGAAGGGCTGACGTTTGACGATGTATTGCTCGTTCCGCGAAAATCGGAAGTGTTTGGGAAAGAAATTGATATTTCGACGGAGCTGACGAATCAGATCAAACTAAACGTACCTTTCCTCAGTTCAGCGATGGACACGGTAACGGAGTCGGCATTGGCGATCGCGATGGCCAGAGAAGGCGGCATCGGCATCATCCATAAAAACATGTCGATTGCACAGCAGGCAGAGGAAGTAGACCGCGTAAAACGTTCCGAAAGCGGCGTGATTACGAACCCGTTTTATTTGACCCCCGAACATCATGTGTACGATGCTGAAGAATTAATGGCGAAGTATCGGATTTCGGGTGTACCGATTTGCGACGAGAACAAAAAATTGGTAGGGATTTTGACAAATCGTGATTTGCGCTTCGTACATGATTATTCGATCAAAATTAAAGAGGTTATGACTCGGGAGCAGCTCGTGACAGCGCCGGTAGGTACGACGCTGCAGCAAGCGGAAGGAATCCTCCAGAAGCACAAGATCGAGAAGCTGCCGCTCGTTGACGAGCAGAATGTGCTGAAGGGACTTATCACGATCAAAGATATCGAGAAGGCCATCCAATTCCCGAACTCGGCTAAAGACAAGCATGGGCGTTTGTTGGCGGGTGCCGCTGTTGGCGTTTCGAAGGACGTCATGGAACGGACTGCCGCGCTCGTAGAAGCAGGCGTCGATCTGATCGTCGTGGACTCGGCGCACGGCCATCACATCAATATCCTGAATACGGTGAGAAGCATTCGTCAGCAATATCCGGATTTACCGATATGCGCCGGTAACGTTGCTACAGGTGACGGAACAAGAGACTTGATCGAAGCCGGAGCAAGCATCGTGAAAGTGGGAATCGGGCCTGGATCGATCTGTACGACGCGCGTAATCGCCGGTATCGGAGTTCCGCAAATTACAGCGATTTACGACTGCGCCTCTGTAGCAAGAAAGTATAATGTACCGATTATTGCTGACGGGGGCATCAAGTACTCGGGCGATGTGACCAAAGCAATTGCGGCGGGCGCTAGCGGGGTTATGATCGGGAGCCTGTTTGCAGGAACGGAAGAAAGTCCGGGAGAATCGGAAATTTTCCAAGGGCGCCGTTTTAAAGTGTACCGCGGCATGGGTTCGCTGGGCGCGATGAAGGAAGGCAGCAAGGACCGTTACTTCCAGGAAAACGAAAGCAAACTGGTTCCGGAAGGCATTGAGGGACGCGTTCCTTATAAAGGGCCACTGGCCGACACGTTGTACCAATTGATCGGCGGACTGCGCTCTGGCATGGGGTATTGCGGTGCGAAGAACATTCAGGCATTGATCAATGAAACAAGCTTTATTCGCATTACGGGTGCCGGCTTGCGGGAAAGCCATCCACATGATGTACAAATTACCAAAGAAGCACCGAACTATTCGATGTAACTGTAACGAATCTATATATACTGGAGGCAAAGGCCCAGTCCTTTGTCTCCTTTTTTTTGGACGGGCCGGTATGCTACAATAAAAGAACAATAAATAATGGGAGAGTGAAGAAGTGAAACGGTTTTGGAAATGGGGAAAGCTAGCGTTAGGGATTACATTATTGGCACAAATTGCGGTTTCCTCCATATATACGGGTACAGCGCGGGCGGCAGAAACGGAAGCACCGAACTTAGGAATAACAGCCAAATCGGCGATATTGATGGAGGCGGCCACGGGACAAGTCTTGTTTGCGCAAAACGAAGATGTGCCTATGCCCCCGGCCAGTATGGCCAAGATGATGACGGAATACTTGATATTCGAAAGCATTGCCAACAAGAAGATCAGCTGGACCGATACGGTTCAAATTAGCGAATACTCCGCATTTTTATCGAATAATAAAGCGTTATCCGGCATTCCTAAAGCGATGGGAGACACGTACTCAGTAGAAGATTTGTTTTATGCGGTAACGATTTATTCGGATAACGGAGCCGCTGTGGCTTTGGCGGAGAAAATTTCCGGAACGGAAGAAAAATTTGTACAGCTCATGAATGAAACGGCGGCCAAGCTGGGGCTATCGAAGGATGCGTATTTCATTGGCACATCCGGTTTGGATCGGGTCGACCTGGGAAAGTATGCGCCAAGCTCGCTGCCCGGGGAGACGATCTTCACCGCACGCGATGCAGCCTTGATCGCATACCACCTCCTGAAGGATCATCCCGACATCGTGAAGTATTCTAGCATCCCTTCGAAAAAGTTCAGGCCGACGGATGCCAATCCGATGATTAATTATGACTGGATGCTCGAGGGCAATAAAGACAATATTAATTTTAAGAAATATGTGTATCAAGGATTGGACGGGCTTAAAACCGGACATACGGATAAGGCCGGCTATTGCTTTACGGGGACGGCGGTCCGGAACGATACAAGGCTCATTTCCGTTGTGATGAACTCCAGTACGAGAGATAACAGTTTCTTTGACACGAAAAAAATACTCGACTACGGTTTTACGAATTTTGAAAAGAAAGAAATTGTACAAGCCGGAGCCACAGTCGACGCGCTTCCGGCCGTACCGATGAAAAAAGGCGTGAATACGCAAGCGGCAGCTGTTACAGGCGAAGGACTTTCGCTGCTTGTCAAAAAAGGAACGTCAGATAGCGCATTTGTGAAAACGGCGCAAGGGAAGCCGGATTTGGTAGCACCGATCAAAAAAGGCGACGAAGTCGGCACGCTGACGGTCACGTATGAAAATAAACCGTATACGGTCAAGATGGTAGCGGCGAACGACGAAGAAAAAGGCAGCTGGTTCCGGTTGTTTTTCCGGGCGATCAAAAACTTTTTTGTCGATATGATCAGCGGATCGAAGTAGGCGTAAATTCCCGGTCCTACGGGTTGTATATTTAGAATGGTTCATGTAAAATAATTGCTTAGTTAGTTTGTCGCATTTTGCGTATCGTGAATATAACGGAGCGTCGTTTAGGAGGAGTCGGATATGGAAACTGGAACATCCCGAGTGAAAAAAGGTATGGCCGAAATGCAAAAAGGTGGCGTCATTATGGACGTTATGAATGCCGAACAAGCCCGTATTGCTGAAGCGGCAGGGGCATCGGCTGTTATGGCTTTGGAAAGAGTGCCTTCAGATATTCGAGCAGCAGGTGGCGTAGCCCGTATGGCTGATCCTACCATCATGGAAGAGGTCATGAAGGTGGTTTCCATCCCGGTCATGGCTAAGGCGCGTATCGGCCATTTTGTAGAGGCCAAAGTACTTGAGTCGATGGGCGTAGACTACATTGATGAGAGCGAAGTATTGACGCCGGCGGATGAAGTGTTCCACATTAACAAGAAAGAGTTTACGGTTCCATTCGTTTGCGGTGCCAGAGACCTTGGGGAAGCACTGCGCCGGATCGGGGAAGGCGCGTCGATGATCCGTACGAAAGGCGAGCCGGGAACGGGCAATATCGTCGAAGCGGTTCGTCATATGCGTATGATTACCGGCCAAATCCGCAAAATCCAAAGTTTGTCGAAGGACGAACTGATGGCGGAAGCAAAAAATTTAGGCGCTCCGTACGAGCTGCTTCTGCAAGTGCATGAAACAGGCCGGTTGCCGGTTGTTAACTTTGCTGCCGGCGGCGTAGCGACGCCTTCGGATGCTGCACTGATGATGCATTTGGGATCGGACGGCGTATTCGTCGGCTCCGGTATTTTCAAATCGGACAACCCTGAAAAGTTCGCCAAAGCGATTGTCGAAGCGACTACGCATTACACGGATTATGAGCTGATCGCCAAAGTTTCGAAAAACCTTGGCACACCGATGAAAGGGATAGAAATTTCCAAGCTGAACGTATCCGAGCGGATGCAGGATCGCGGCTGGTAATTCAGGAAGAAGGTAGAACGGCATGAAAATTGGAGTGCTTTCCCTGCAGGGGGCGGTTGCGGAGCATATCCATATGATAGAGAAGGCCGGCGGCGATGGCATAGTTGTGAAAAGAACGGATCAGCTGCCGGGCATTGACGGAATCATTATTCCCGGTGGAGAAAGCACGACCATCGGGAAGCTGATGCGTACGTACGGCTTTATCGATGCCTTGCGCGAGTTTTCGCTGCAGGGCAAGCCGCTTTTCGGCACTTGTGCAGGTTTGATTGTACTGGCCAAGGAAATATCCGGACAAGAAGAGGCGCATCTCGGTTTGATGGATATTCGCGTCGCCAGAAATGCTTTCGGACGGCAAAGGGAGAGCTTCGAAGCCGATTTGGACATTAAAGGCGTCGACAAGGACGTTCGCGCCGTATTTATTCGAGCGCCTCTGATCGAGCAGGTGGGCAGCGGCGTAGACGTTTTGGCGACTTATCGCGATCAGATCGTTGCCGCCCGCCAAGGGCACTTATTGGCTGCCTCGTTTCATCCGGAATTGACCGATGATGAGCGGCTGCATGCCTATTTTCTGGACATGGTACGTGAATCGAGGTAGGAGGGATCTCCTTGTTGGATGTAAAACTGCTCCGCAGTGATATGAATAAAGTCAAGCAGGCGATGACAAACCGGGGCGGTAAAAATATCGCGGAATTGGACCGTTTTACCGAGTTGGATACGAAACGCAGGGAGCTTCTGCAAGAAGTAGAGCAGTTGAAAAACCGCCGCAATGTCGTTTCACAAGAAGTCGCGCAGCTGAAAAAAGCGAAGGAAAACGCAGACCATTTGATCGAGGAAATGAAGGTCGTCGGCGACCGCATCAAAACGCTGGATGAAGAAATCCGCGGGCTGGAGACGGAACTCGATACGATTCTCCTCGCTATTCCTAACTTACCGCAGGAGCAAGTTCCTGTAGGTGCTTCCGAGGAAGACAATATCGAAATTCGCCGTGAAGGTGAGATTCCATCCTTCGCTTTCGAAGTGAGGCCGCACTGGGAAATCGCCCAGCAGCTCGGTATTCTTGACTTTGAAGCCGCGGCGAAGGTGACGGGATCCCGTTTTGTATTTTATAAAGGTTTGGGCGCTCGTCTTGAACGGGCTCTCATTAACTTTATGATGGATCTTCATTCGGATCAGCACGGGTATGAGGAAATGCTGCCGCCGTATATCGTGAATCGGGACAGTTTAACCGGAACGGGACAGCTGCCGAAATTCGAGGAAGATGTATTTAAGGTGGAAGGTACAGAATATTTTCTCATTCCTACCGCGGAAGTGCCGGTAACGAACTATCACCGTGACGATATATTGACGATCGAGGATTTGCCCAAATATTTCGTCGCATTCAGCGCGTGTTTCCGTTCGGAAGCCGGGTCGGCGGGTCGCGATACCCGTGGACTCATTCGCCAGCATCAATTCAACAAAATTGAGCTGGTGAAGCTGACGGCGCCGGAGAGCTCGAACGAAGAGCTGGAGAAGCTCACGAGCAACGCCGAGAAGGTGCTGCAGTTGCTGAAGCTTCCCTACCGCGTGATGGCGCTTTGTACGGGCGATATGGGCTTCTCGTCGGCCAAGACGTACGATATTGAGGTATGGTTGCCAAACAGCAACATGTACCGCGAGATTTCGTCCTGCAGTAATTTCGAGGACTTCCAGGCACGTCGGGCGAATATTCGATTTCGAAGAGACAGCAAGGCAAAGCCGGAATTCGTGCATACGCTTAATGGATCGGGCTTGGCGCTTGGTCGTACCGTCGCGGCGATCTTGGAGAATTACCAGCAAGAGGACGGAAGCGTCCTGGTGCCGGAAGTGCTGCAGCCTTATATGGGCGGGGTCAGCAGGATCAGTAAAAATTAACGCTTGAATTTAATTTTTGTTTTGTGATACAATGCTTCTTGTCACCCGGAGAGGTGGTCGAGTGGTTTAAGGCAGCGGTCTTGAAAACCGCCGTAGTCGTGAGGCTACCGTGGGTTCGAATCCCACCCTCTCCGCCATACATAAAAGCAGCGACCCGCGAGGGTCGTTTTTTTGTATGAGGAGCAAGCAGGTGGGAGGAGAACCGGAGGTTCGTCGGAGCATAGACGTCGGAAGCATAAGCATCGCAGTCGGCCCGCAGGGGCCGCATCCCACCCTCTCCGCCATACATAAAAGCAGCGACCCGCGAGGGTCGTTTTTTTGTATGAGGAGCAAGCAGGTGGGATGTGAACAGGAGAATAAAATTTCTGATTGTGATTAAAATCACATACAATACTTAGTATTCGTAGTAAATTAAAGGTGTAGCAAGGAAGAAACAATAAAGCAATCGGAAAGGAAGACGGACCATGAAACTTTTACAACAAACTACTAGACGATCTCGGCTACAATAGACGGATTTTATTTTTAATAATGTATGTGAAAAAAGTCACCTATAAAAATATGGGAGCTGATTATCATGATGGTAAAATGGCTTAGAGAAAATAAATACGCTGCAATGATTCTGTTGTTTGTTCGCCTGTACCTTGGTTACGAGTGGATTACAGCAGGCTGGCATAAGCTAACAGGCGGGTTTGACGCAACTGGCTTCCTGAAAAATGCAGCAACCAAGCCGATTGTAGACAAAGCAACCAATGAGCTTGTGTATCCGACATTCACTGCATTCATTAACAACTTTGCTTTACCGAACGCGGAGCTGATCAACATTATGATTCCGTTGGGCGAGTTTTTGGTAGGTCTCGGTTTAATACTGGGATGTTTAACTACCGCGGCGGCGTTCTTCGCACTCCTCATGAACTTTATGTTTATGTTCGCCGGCACGGTAAGCACGAACCCGTGGATGGCGCTGATCGGAGTCATCGTATTTATGGCCGGGGTTAACGCAGGCAGATTCGGCGTCGACTTTTACTTGATGCCTTACTTGCGCAAATGGTTTAACCACAACAAAGACGCCGGCCATACAACAGGTACCGGCACAACGCCTACTCCAGCACATGTGTAACAGGTAAAAGGATTCGCAATGAAAGTTCTGCGAGACATTGGGCTCGCAGAACTTTTTTTTGTATGGGCCGCGATCATTTGGCGAACCGCATGGTTTTTTTTGCTTCCCAAGCCTTGGTATAAAGCGGTCGCGAGATTCGCATTTTAAGGATGTGGAGGTGTTAAATCATGAGCAAACACGATACTCTGCAAGTTGACGCACAGCGGCTGGCGGATGCTTGGGCAAATACGCTGCCGACCGTTCTGAGTGAATCGGACCGCGCCGAAGTGAAAAAAGACGAAGCAGAGCCGAACGTATTGCGGGTTCATATTGCTACCGCAGGACACAGCAATTACAGCTTTGACTATAAATGCACCTACATGGATGCAAGGGAAGTCAAGGTAGAACTGGTTGATGTGGAGCGCGATGGCGTCAGCGTAGACGAACGGACGGATATCATCCAGACGATGGTGGACGACTATGTAAGACATATTCATGAATGCGCGCAGCAGCTGCATTCGCTGACGACCAGCACATAGGAAGGGGCCCGAATCCGCATGACCAAAAATAAAAGCGGCGCAGACAAAAACCTGCAAAATGTCGTAAAAGACTTGGATAAAAATATCGTAAATAGCCACCAAGCACAGCAGTTGCAGCAGCAAACCAACGACCGCAGGCACCAGGACGCATTAAATCATCAGGATGAATCAGGGATTTCGATGCTTACGGATAAAGAAAATTAAATTGCAGCAAAGGGGGATATTCAATGCCAAAAGACATTCCGGAGCCGGTAAACCCGCCAAGCGGACGACAAAATCAAACGGAACGCCGTCAGCCCAATGAACCTTTATCCGGTTCGAAAAAGGTAAAAAATCAAAATCATAGCCGTCATAACAACGGCGAAGGATAAAAGTGTTCCGACCTTATAATATAAAACCAACAGCCTCTTACAATAAGTAAGGGGCTGTTGGTTTTATATTACATATCGCTATGAATTCCTTTTTTCTAATGCAAGAAAACATTCGCCCATCATCGAATGAGCCATATCTTCGTTATCCGTATAGCCGAATAACACCGATCCGTTTGCCAAAGCATCGCATATGTCGTCGAACATAGTACAAATGGAAATCGAATATTCGTCGTAAATGATGTAATATCGATTGGTTGGCGGCATTGCGTCTACACCCCTTCATAGATTCCCCCTAATTCTACCATGAAGTGGGAGAAAAGAGAATCGTTTTTAAGCGGTCTGCTTCCTATGATTCCGTTGTCGCCGCGACCTCAAAAGCAGCCCTGTAAGGAATGATTTGTGTGTTACGAATCAGTTTTCAAATGTTGATGAACGGTTTGCCGAACCGTGATAAATTGTCGAAGTTTAAAGATTTGTGCGGCTCAGGCATGAGGGGGAACATTTTGATGCAAATGCGTACTATATGTATAATGAACAGGTCTGAGAGCTTGGGGAGGAAGTCCGATGGTTATTTTGAAAACTCCTGATCAAATCGAGCAAATACGCAAAGCAGGGTATATATTGGCCAGATGCCATGAAGAAATTGAAAGGAGGATACGTCCGGGAGTTACGACGCTTGAGATTAACGATTTTGCCGAACGATTCTTGAAGGAACACGGAGCGGAAACCGTGACCAAAGGGTATCGCGGCTTTCCGTTTGCCACCTGCGCTTCGGTGAACGACGTCATCGCCCACGGCTTTCCGAATCAAGAGCCGCTGATGAATGGCGATATTGTAAAGATGGATATCGTATGCAAATACGATGGTTGGGTGGCCGATTCGTGCCGCACGTATGCGGTAGGGTTAATATCGGAGGAGGCGCAGCGTTTAATCCGCGTAGCCCAGGAATGTCTTGATCTCGGCATCTCCAAAGCGATCGTGGGCAGCCGGATCGGCGACGTAATGCACGTCGTGCAAAAGCATGCGGAAAAGGCCGGGTTTTCCGTCGTCCGAGATTTGGAAGGGCACGGCATTGGAAGATCGATGCATGAAGAACCGTCCTTTGCACATGTCGGCAAACCGGGCAAAGGGTTTCTTTTGAAGGAAGGCATGGTGATTACGATTGAACCGATGATTAACGCGGGAAAATTTGAAATGTTTATCGATTTTGACGGCTGGACGGCCCGCACGATGGATGGAAGTTTGTCGGCGCAGTTCGAACACACCGTTGCCATTACGAAAAGCGGACCGCTCGTATTGACTCGTTAACAAGGGGTACTTTAGCGGAGCATAGCTGAATAACCTCTTTCGTAGGGATTGAGGTTAACGATGAAAAAGAGCCTGACCACGTCGATTTGCGTGATCAGGCTCGTTATCGTTTCGGTAAAAGAGCGTCCCCGAGAGGACTCGAACCACTATCTGTCCTTTAGGAGAGGACTGCTCTATCCTGTTGAGCTACGGGGACATAAAACCATTCATTATTATATCATATGGACCGTAAGGAATAAAGGGCAAAGCGGGAATAAATGGGCGTATAATTTTTGTGCAAGGTGCAGTAGTTTCCCTATAAGGATCGTCTATTACAGCAGAGAGGAGGGGGAGACGATTACGGAAGAAGCTTGGATTGCGCGAATGGCTGCCGGGGACCGGGATGCATTCCGCGAGCTTGTGGACAAGTACGGTCGGTATTTGTTCCAATCGGTCTTTGCGGTGCTTCGTTCAACGAAGGATGCCGAAGACGTCACGCAAGAAGTGCTGCTGAAGATATGCTCGTCTCTCCCTCAGTATCAATATCAAGGATTTAAGACGTGGATTACCCGTATCGCCGTGAACAAGGCGATTGATTTCAGACGGGCGAGAGATCGCAAAAAGGAGCAGCTTACCGATCAATGGGAGTCGCTCCAGCATCAAGACAACGTGCAGGACAATTCGTTGGAAGCAAACGTCATTAGCCGTGAACGAAGAGAACAAGTCCGCGATCAGTTGGAACGGCTGCCGGAGAACTATCGCGATGTCGTTATTGCCTTTTACTTTGAAGAGAAAAGCTACCAACAAATTGCCGATGAACAGAAGATGGCTTTAAAAACGGTAGAATCGAAGTTATATCGGGCCAAGCAGTATATGCGCAAGCATTGGAAGGAGGAGGAGTGGAAGTGAACCATATTCCGGTAGAGCAGTGGAAAAAGTATGTAGAAGATGAGCTGGAGCCAGTGGAGCGGGAACGATGCGAAGCGCATTTAATCGTGTGCGACCTTTGTTTGGAGCAGTACATGCAGTGTCTGGAGCAGTCGGAAGGATTGCCGCTGCCCGACGATGAAGCCGCCTTTGCGGCTGCCGCCATGAACAGGTTCGATGAGCTGTGTACATCGCAGGAGCGGAATGCCGCCCTCACGGTGCTTCCGGCTGCAAGGCGCGACGCTCGTCTCCCGCTGCTCCATCATCCGTTCTTTCATTATGCCGTAGCTGCGGTCATCACGTTGATTTTGATGGGATCCGGCGTGTTCCAGACGATCACCCAGCAGATCGCCCACATCGAACCGGATTCGGCGAATGCAGCAGAACCGGCAGATGAACCATTCTCCAAAATCATAATGAATCATACGCTTGGCATGCTGGATTCCATTCAACCGAAACGTGAAAGAGGGAGTACGCCATGAATTCAAATAAAAGTCCAATGACCGCATTTTTGCTGTCGTTTATCCCCGGACTCGGTCATCTTTACTTAGGCCGAACGTTAAAAGGAATGTTATACGGCGCCGGATGTTTCGGTTCGCTGCTACTGCTTGCCTTTATGGTGGCGACCCGGTTTCATCGAGTGATCGGTGGAAACGAATTTCCGTATTTTTTCATGCTGTTTGTGGCGGTGCTTTTTTGGGGCATCAATATGATCGATATGCTTCGGACACTGCTGATCAAACAACCGGAATCTGCGTGGAACGTCACTGCGCGCGCAGGAGGCTACGAATCGGTCGACGGCAGGACGTCGCTGCCGCCGCTGTCGCAAAACAACGAGCGCTTCCACACGATTCTATTGTCGTTTATTCCGGGGCTCGGCCACTTTCAACTGGGGCTTATGCAGCGAGGGCTTGCTTTTCTGGTCACTTTCTTCGGCTTAACGGTCATGATCCTTTTTGTTGCTGCGCTGACGCACAGAGATGGATTTTTCGTTTTCCTCGGCATTTTGCCGATCATTTGGCTGTATGGCTTGTTCGACATCGTACAGCAGCTCAATCGCAAAGAGCGCGGCGAGCCGCTGCTGGATCGGACCATATTCGAGGATTTTCAGGAGGGCCGAGACTCCGGCAAAAAAAATAAAACGATGGCGACACTGCTCGCTATGTTCCCAGGCGCGGGGCACATGTACTTGGGCCTGCAAAAGCGGGGACTGCAGTTCATGGCTGCCTTTTTATTCAGCATTTACATTATGGATACGCTGCGTCTATCGCTGTTTTTGTTCCTGATCCCGATCCTTTGGTTTTACAGCTTTTTCGATGCGCTTCAGCATATATCGAAAGTCGGTCGCGAGGAGCTGCGCGATGTGCCGATCGTGGATTGGCTGATGCACCATCAGCGCTGGATCGGTATTGCCATTCTCGCACTGGGTGTATATTACTTGTTCGACCAGGTACTAATTAACGCCCTGGATCTGTGGTTAACCGCGGAAGAGATGCAAAGGTTCACCTACTGGTTTGACCGGTACTTTCAAACGACGATCGTCTGCGTGCTGCTGATCGGCGGGGGGATTCGTCTCCTGCTCGGCAGCAAAAAAACGAAGGGAGGGAGGCCGTTATGACGCGATGGCGCGTAGGCACGTTGTCGATGGGGTTAACCCTTGTTTTCCTGGGCAGCATCCTTTTTGTATCGCAAATGAACGGGATGAAGGCGTTTGACGCCTTCATCGCCTGGTGGCCGATCTTGTTCGTGCTGCTTGGCCTTGAAATTATACTGTACATATGGTTTTCGCGAAAAGAAAACAGCGTAATTCATTATGATTTTATAAGCGTATTTTTTGTCTCAGTGCTTTACGCCTGCTGTCTTGGTTTTGCCATGCTGACAAGCATCGGGGTCATCGGGGAAATCCGGCAGGCCGTATCCGAGGTGGAGCGAACGGTGGAGCTTCCCGATGCACAGGAGCCGGTAGGCGCAAACATTAAGCGGATTATCGTACAAACGTCCGGTTCCCAGGTGAAGGTGGATCAGTCGACCGAACGCACGGTTCATGTATTCGGAAGCTACCGCGAGCGGGTGCTGAAAGAAGCGGGGACCGAAGCAGACAAGCCGAATCCATACGCGTTCAAGACGGTAGGCGATACGATGTATGTGCAAATTAAGCAGCAGCCGGCGCATCGGGGCCTTCGTTCCTACTACCCGTATATGAGGGTGACGGTTGTGCTTCCGCAAGAATTGCAGGTGGAGGTACGGGGAGCGGACCAAATGCCAATCGTATCCTAACGGCGCTTCAGGATAGTTGAAACGGAGCAGATTGGATACCGCCTCCTAAAGAAAAGAACATTTGTTCTTGACATTAGTATACGAAGAATAGCGAACGAACATTCGCATTTCAAGAGGGTAAATCTTCCGAAAGCGGGAGAGTTCTTATTACAGAATCGACGAAAGAGCTGACTCTAAAGGGTGCACAGCAAAATGCGGGGACATCGGTTCCTAAAAAACAAAAAACCTTGATCTCTCAAGGAATTGAAAGGGAATATATGTAAGAAAATTCAAATTTGAAGGTGCGCGAAAAAGAAGTGGTTATAAGGAAGTTCGATGGAGGTTGACTCACAAAAGGAGCATCGGAACGTAATTCGAGCTACTATTGGGATCAGTGCTAGTGCCCATTGGTGCATTTTCGTTTTGGGCAAAAAAAAAATTGCGGCCCGATCGCCGCAATCTTATATGTATGGTGGTCGAGACGACAGGATTTGAACCTGCGACCTCTTGGTCCCGAACCAAGCGCTCTACCAAGCTGAGCCACGTCTCGATCTTCGTTTAAGGACGAAGTCTTTATATAATATCATAGGAAAAAATAGATGTAAAGAACCTGTGAACCGTGTCGGTAAACGGAATTTTTCGCATTACGATCAAGCGGGCTGCGTCATATTTTCCCTCGAAGTTTTCGGAAAAATAACGTCAACATCGCACTGCATTCCTCCTGCAGCACGCCGCTGATGACTTCCACCCGATGATTAAACCGTTCCTCCTGCAGCAGATTCATCAGCGTTCCCGCGCAGCCCGCCTTCGGATCAGGCGTACCAAAGATTACGGTAGGAACGCGGGCTTGGACAATAGCCCCGGCACACATCGGGCAGGGTTCCAGCGTGACGTAAAGCCGGCAGTCCAGCAGCCGCCAGGCGTCCAGATACTCGCTGGCTTGTTTAATGGCAATGAGCTCCGCGTGAGCGAGCGGGTCGCGGGTGGTTTCCCGCACGTTATGGCCGCGGCCGATGATTTCGTTACCGCGGACAATGACAGCGCCGATCGGAACTTCCCGGATCGACTCGGCTTTACCGGCTTCTTCAATAGCTGCCCGCATAAAAAATTCATGAGAATATTCAAGAGAAGACAATCGCCGCACCTCATTCAAACTTGTGTATAAAGCAAACGAACAAATATTCGTTGTTAACATGCTGTGGATAAAATTGTGGATAAGTTATCGATATTCACATATCATTGTAGAAAAAATGGGGATGAAGCGCAATTTCGCGTTATGCACAACGGATTGTCCACAGCGTTGTTGAAAGTGTGAATACGCCTTTTTCGGCCGATATGGCAGCTCTCGCCACAAACGAAAATGGATGAACTAACATATTATGGGATGGATCGATATGCCAATTCGTACTATCCATACCACGCGAAAAGTGGACTTCTTTGATTTGCCTAGAGTACTGCAACCGATCCGAGAGAGCCGACCGAACATACCGTTTTTGACGACTGGGAAGCAGACGGTATTTTTTGCATAGGGGCGTAAGGTGACATGACGCTTCTTTTTGTAGTATAATCTTAAGTTAGGAATTTCCCTAGACATAACATTAAGGAGTTGTCCTTGGAATGGCATTGAAAGCTGGGATCGTCGGGCTGCCGAACGTCGGCAAGTCTACGTTATTTAACGCTATTACGCAGGCGGGAGCGGAATCGGCGAACTATCCATTCTGTACTATAGATCCAAACGTCGGTGTGGTGGAGGTGCCGGATGAGCGCCTGGATCGCTTAGCCGAGATTGTGACGCCGAACCGCATTGTGCCGACGGCATTTGAATTTGTCGATATTGCCGGGCTCGTGAAAGGCGCAAGCAAAGGAGAGGGCCTCGGCAACAAATTTTTGGCCCACATCCGCGAAGTGGATGCGATCGTGCATGTCGTACGCTGCTTCCAGGATGAGAACATTACGCACGTCTCGGGTACGGTCGATCCGATCAGCGATATCGAGACGATCAACCTCGAGCTGATTTTGGCCGATGTGGATTCGGTAGATAAGCGAATTGACCGTTCCCGCAAAAATATGAAGAGCGGCGATAAAAAGTACGCTCAAGAAGTGGAATGCCTCGAACGGGTAAAAGAGGCGCTTTATAATGACAAACCGGCGCGCAGCGTTGATCTTAGCGACGAGGAAAAGCTGCTGATTCGCGACCTGCATCTGCTGACGATGAAGCCGGTGCTGTACGCAGCCAACGTGAGCGAGGCGGAAGTGGCGGATGCCGAAGACAACCCGTTCGTACTGCGCGTACGCGAATACGCTGCGCAGGAAGGTGCGGAAGTGGTGCCGATCAGTGCGAAAGTCGAATCGGAGATCGCGGAGCTGGAGGGCGAGGACAAGCAAATGTTCCTGGAAGAGCTCGGGCTGCAGGAATCCGGCTTGAACCGCTTGATCAAGGCTGCGTATAAGCTGCTAGGATTGTATACGTACTTCACGGCGGGCGTGCAGGAGGTTCGCGCGTGGACCATCCGCAAAGGGATGAAAGCCCCTCAAGCAGCCGGCGTCATCCATACAGACTTTGAGCGCGGATTCATTCGTGCGGAAGTGGTCGGTTATGAAGATTTGTCTAATACGGGATCGATGAACGCGGCCAAAGAGAAAGGGCTGCTTCGTCTGGAAGGTAAGGAATATGTCGTTCAGGACGGCGACGTCATGCATTTCCGTTTCAACGTTTAGCCACGAAGCTTACGATCCGAAGAAAGTTGTTACGGTCGGCGGCGGCTTTGGGAAATGTGGACCCGGTTGAAACGGACCGCCACCCGGACGACGATGAGGAATAAGCAGCAGGAAAAACGACGAAAATGGAAGAAAGAAGAGGTGTATGACGATGTTGGATCGACTTCAAGCGCTGGCGGACCGCTATGAGAAATTGAGCGAGCTGCTGTGCGACCCTGATGTGGCTGGCGATGCGAAAAAACTGCGGGAGTATTCCAAGGAGCAATCCGATCTGCAGGAAACGTACGAAGCTTACACGGAATATAAAAGCGTAGTGGAACAGTATGAAGCGGCGCGGGCAATGCAAAACGAAAAGCTCGACGACGAAATGAAGGAACTCGTCAAAATGGAGCTCGACGAGCTGACGGAACGGAAAGCGCAGCTCGAGGAACGCATCAAAGTGCTGATGATGCCGAAAGATCCAAACGACGACAAGAACGTGATCGTGGAAATCCGCGGCGCGGCCGGAGGGGATGAGGCGGCGCTGTTCGCGGCCGATTTGTACCGGATGTACACGAAGTTTGCCGATTCTCAAGGCTGGCGCACCGAGGTGCTCGATGCGAACATGAACGATCTTGGCGGCTTCAAGGAAATCATCTTCATGGTGAACGGCAAAGGGGCGTACAGCAAGCTGAAATTCGAGAGCGGGGCGCACCGGGTACAGCGCATTCCGACGACCGAATCGGGCGGGCGGATTCATACGTCAACATCGACCGTCGGCGTCATGCCAGAGATGGAAGATTTCGATATTGAAATTCACGACGCGGATATTCGCGTCGATACGTTTTGTTCGAGCGGTGCGGGCGGCCAGTCCGTCAACACGACGAAATCGGCGGTGCGCGTGACGCACATTCCGACGGGCATCGTGGCGACGTGCCAGGACGGCAAATCGCAAAACTCCAACAAAGAGAAGGCGCTGCAAGTGCTGCGCGCCCGGATTTTTGACAAGATGCAGCAGGAAGAGATGGAGAAGTACGGGGCGGAGCGGAAAAGCAAAGTCGGGACGGGCGACCGTTCGGAGCGCATCCGGACCTACAACTTCCCGCAAAGCCGCGTGACGGATCATCGGATCGGTTTAACGCTGCATCGGCTTGATTCGGTGCTGAACGGCGATATGGACGAGATCATATCGGCGCTGACGATCGCTTCGCAAACCGAGCTGATGGATAAAGGAGAATACGCCGGTGTCTGATACGCGGCGGTTAACGATACGTGAAGCCTATGCGGAGGCTTCTTCTTTTTTGCGGCAGCGCGGGGTGCGGGAACCGGAAGCAAACGCGCAGCGGCTCCTGGAGCACCTGCTTGGCGAAGACCGCAGCGGTCTGCTGCTCCGCTGGCCGGAGCCGTTCCCGCAGGAGCGGGAAGCCGATTGGCAGCGGCTGCTGGAGCGCAAGGCGAGCGGCGAGCCGGTGCAATATATGATCGGGGAGCAGGAGTTTTACGGGCTCCCCTTTGCCGTTACGCCGGCGGTGCTCATACCGCGGCCGGAGACGGAGCTGCTCGTCGAAGCGGTCGTAACGCTAGGACGGCGGCTGTGGGAAACCGGGGCACGGAAGAGCGAGAGTCCCGTCGTGTGCGACGTCGGCACCGGCAGCGGTGCGATCGCTGTGAGCCTCGCCGTGCAGCGCCCTGAATGGCGCGTACTGGCTTCCGACATCTCGCCCGACGCGTTGAAAGTGGCTGAGGCCAATGCAGCGCGAAACGGGATGCAGGAGCGAATCGCCTTCATGGAAGGCGACTTGCTCGTCCCGTACATTGAACGCGGCATAAAACTCGATGCCGTGGTGTCGAATCCGCCGTACATCCCGGAGGAGGATGAAGCGGGACTGCAGCCGGAGGTGCGGCTGTACGAGCCGCGAACGGCGCTGTACGGCGGCGTCGACGGCCTCGTGCTGTACCGCAGGCTGACATCGCAGCTGGCGGAGCTGCCCGCGCTACCGTCGCTCGTGGGCTTCGAGGTCGGGCAGGGGCAAGCCGGCGAGGTAAGACGTCTGCTGGAGCAGGCGGCGGACTGGGACGAAGTCCGGGTTATCCCCGATTTGGCGGGCATCGAGCGGCATGTGATCGCCTACCGGAAGCCGTCACTAGCATAATATTTTAATAGATTACTAGGCTCATACGTATAAACTCTCTCAATTCGGACATACTGACAACTAGAGTTGCAAGAGTTCGAGAGGGGCTGCTGATGATGGTCAAACGGTTCGGTTGGAAACGATATGCTTATATCGCTTTTGCTCTGATGGTGATGATGACTTGCTGGGAATCCAATCGCTCAAACGCCATGCTGTATGCATCGGCTGAACAAGCGGAGACGGCAAGCGATATCATCCCGCAGGAGTCGATCCGTTTGCGTATTTTGGCTAATTCCGATGCACCTGCCGACCAGTGGGTAAAGCGGGAAGTGCGGGATGCGATTATCGAGCAGATGAACGGCTGGGTGACGGAGCCGCAAGGCATCGAAGCGGCGCGCGCCGTGGTGCGTGAGCATTTGCCGGAGCTGCATGAGCTTGTCGGCAAGACGCTGCGCAGCAACGGATTTGACTACGACTATAAAGTGGAGCTTGGCGTCGTGCCGTTCCCGACGAAAATGTACGGCAACCAAGTATATCCGGCCGGCGATTACGAGGCGCTGCGCGTCTCGATCGGTGCTGCGGAAGGACAGAACTGGTGGTGCGTGCTGTTTCCTCCGCTCTGCTTCGTCGACTCGGAGATGATGGTAAAGAAAAATACGGCGCATGCCGCAGCCGCGGATGAGGCCGATGACAATAAAGCAAGTCAAGATACGAAAGCAGGCAAGCCTGCAAAAGACGCAAAAACCGCCGCAGGCAAAACGGCGGATGCGGGAAAATCGGCGACTAACGGGAAAACGGTTCAGGAAGCGGGCGCTTCCAAAGGTGCAGGCAAGGCGCTTGATGCTGCGGGACAGGCTGAGGAACAACTGGCATCCGCATCGGCGCCGAAGCCGGAAATCCGCTTCTTCCTGTGGGATTTGCTGAAGAAGGTCGGCTCCCTGTTTGCGTGACGAAAGAAAAGGGTGGATAGGTATGACAAAGGTTTGGAAGATTGATTTGTCGGCAAGCGGCGGCAACGCCGATGGACTGAGGGAAGCGGCGGAAAGTCTCCGAGAAGGGAAGCTCGTCGCTTTTCCTACGGAAACGGTATACGGCCTTGGGGCCGACGCCGCCAATACGGAGGCGGTTTCGGCGATCTTCGCGGCGAAAGGCAGACCGTCCGACAACCCGCTAATCGTTCACATCGCCGAAAGGTCTCAGCTTGCGGAGCTCACCGCCCCGCCGGATGAGGCCGTTTCGCGTTTGCTCGACGTCTTCTGGCCGGGCCCACTCACCGTGGTGCTGCCGGTGCTTCCCGGCGTGCTGTCCCCGCTGGTCACCGCGGGGCTGCCGACGGTCGGGCTTCGCATGCCCGACCATCCGGTCGCGCTGCAGCTGATCGCAGCTAGCGGATGTCCCGTCGCCGCCCCTAGCGCGAACCGTTCGGGACGGCCCAGCCCGACGCATGCGGCACACGTGCTGGAGGATCTCGACGGCCGCATCGCCGGCGTCGTGGATGGCGGGCCGACGGGCGTCGGGCTCGAATCGACCGTCGTCGAATTCGGCGCGGACGGCGCCCTCCACATCCTGCGGCCCGGCGGGATCATCGCAGCGCAGCTTCGCGCCGCGCTGCCGGACGTCACCGTGCTCGAGCCTTCGGCAGACGAACACAAGCAGGAGCCCGAGGCGCCGCGCGCGCCCGGGATGAAATACGCGCACTACGCTCCGCGCGGCGCGATGGTGCTCGTTCAGGGCGGCGCCGCTGAACCGGTGCTCGCTCGCATGCAGCGCGAGCTCGATGAAGCGCGCTCGCGCGGCGAGCGCACCGGCGTCTTCACGTACCGTGAACACGCCGGCCGTCTCCGCGCGGATCATGAAGTCGCCTGCGGCACGCTCGGCGACCTGGACACCGTCGCGCGCGGGCTCTACGCCGCGCTGCGCGAATTCGATGAAGCCGGCGTCAGCTTCATCGCCGCGGAGGCGTGCCCCGAGCAGGGCATCGGCGCCGCCGTCATGAACCGGCTGCGCAAAGCGGCCGGCGGCCGGATCGTTCGCATATAGGCCCTTAGGCGCTCCGCGATGCAAGCATGTTTTGCCCCTTGTCCGCATATGTTGGTTAGGAACAGGACAGGGGGTAGGGGAAGCATGGATTGGACATCGCCGCTGGTATGGGGGCAATTCGTGACCATTTGGCTCATGGCCGCGGCCCTTGGTCTGGATGCGCTGTCACTGGGACTCGGCATCGGCATGAGAGGGGTACGCAAGCTCGATGTATTGAAAATTAGCGCAGTGATCGCTCTTTTTCATATGATCCTGCCGCTCGGCGGCATCCTGATGGGCGGCTATATCAGCGCGCTGCTTGGACAAGTTGCGACGCTTTGCGGCGGCATCCTGCTCGTCCTGCTCGGTGCCCATATGTTGTACAGCTCGCTCCGCTCGGATGAGTTTCGTTCCGTGGATCACCGCAGCTTTTGGGGACTCATTTTGTTTTCGCTTAGCGTCAGCATCGACTCCTTCTCCGTCGGCCTTTCCCTCGGCATGTTCGCGGGAGATACCGTGCTGACTGTGCTGATGTTCGGAGCGATGGGCGGCCTCATGTCCGTGATCGGACTGATGCTCGGGCGGCGCGTAGGGCAATGGATCGGAGAATATGGCGAGGCGCTGGGCGGCGTTATTTTGCTCGCCTTCGGCATTAAATTTTTATTGTAACCCCGCGAAAGACTGGCCCATAAATGGGCCATTTTAGGGTAAAATAAGAAGAGCGCCCGAATTCGGGGCTCTTCGAAAATAACGTTTCGGTGCGCGGCAGCTTCTTGCCATGGACACAAAGCTTCTCGGATCACGAGGAGGGCTACAGGATTGTTATACAGGGAAAGCAAGATGCAATCCGTAAGAAAGGTGGGAGAAACCGATGAACCGGATCTTGTTCGTATGTACCGGGAATACTTGCCGAAGCCCGATGGCGGAAGGCATTTTGCGAAAGCTGCTGGCGGAAGGAAATTTAACCGGATACGAGGTGCGTTCTGCGGGAGTGGCGGCTTACGACGGAACGCCGACGTCCGATCATGCGGCTTCCGTACTGAAGGAGCGTGGAGCCGAGGGGCCCAGGCATTCGACTTTTTTGTCTCAGCCGTTGATCGAATGGGCGGATCTCGTCTTGACCATGACTTCTTCGCATAAAAGGCACACGATTCAGCTGTACCCGGCGGCGGTAGACAAAATCTTCACGCTGAAAGAATATGTGCACGACGATCCGGCAGAAACGGCCAAACTGGCGGAGCTGGAAAGCTTCGTGACCGAGCTGCAGCTGAAACAAGCGTTGGCGCAACCGATCTCGGAAGCGGAGCAGGCGAAGCTGCGAACTTTAGGGGGAGAGCTTCCGTCGCCGGATATTGCCGATCCGTTCGGGGGGCCGCTGCACGCCTACCGCAAGTGTGCGGAAGAAATCGAGGCTTGCCTTATCAAGCTGACGGCAAAGCTCAAAGCATTGGACTGACATTCGCCGCTCCTCGTTCGCTACGGGAAGATAGGCTTTACAGCGAACGCCGAATCGGCTATGATAAGCGTATAACAATTCAGGGTCCGATGTAACTGGCGACGAGTGGAAGCAACCACAGTGGAGCATCGGAACATACGGCCGGTCGCCTGGGCAAAGAGCATCGCAATGCGGATCTCCGCATGTGTCATGCTCTTTTTGCGTTATTGCCCTAAAATGCCCGGTTTCGGTTATAATGAGAGTGGTATGGATCGTCAACTGCCATTGTCACGGAGCCGCAGTTGCAAATGATTGGACAATTGCAACCGCCGCAGCGTCGGTGTGCAGTTGCATATAGCTGGGAGGCGAAAACAATATGAAAATTGCAATGGGTGCGGATCATGCGGGTTACCGCTTAAAGGATGTGCTCAAGCCGTTCATCGAATCGCTCGGACATGAAGTGCAGGATTACGGAGCGATGGGCAGCGAGTCGGTCGACTATCCCGACTATGCGGCGATCGTATGCGAGAAGGTCACATCCGGCGAGGCGGACAAAGGGATTTTGATTTGCGGAACGGGCATCGGCATGACGATTGCCGCCAACAAAGTGCCGGGCATTCGCTGCGCTTTGGTTCACGATTTGTTTTCGGCGAAAGCGACCCGCGAACATAACGACTCCAACGTGCTATCGCTTGGCGAGCGCGTCATCGGCCCCGGCGTAGCGGAGGAGATCGTCAAAATTTGGCTGGAGACCGGTTTTTCAGGTGGCGAACGCCACAAAAACCGCGTAGGGAAAGTGAAGGCGCTGGAAGACAAATATGCAGTCCAATCGTAACGTTACTTGTACAGGGAGCAGAACGCGATGACGGACATTCGCACGCAAGTGGAGCAGATCGTTCGCGAGCTTGTGCAGGCAGGACGCTTGGAGCGGGGCCAACTGGTGGTCATCGGGACAAGCACCAGCGAGGTGCTCGGGCAGCATATCGGCACGTCCGGAAGCGAGACGGTTGCACAGCATATTTATGACGCGGTGGAAGCCGTTCGAGCGGAATGCGGGTTTTATCCGGTATATCAATGCTGCGAGCATTTGAACCGGGCGCTCGTCATGGAGCGGGAAGCGATGCAGCGGTACGGATTGGAGCAAGTCAGCGTCATTCCGGTGCCGAAAGCCGGAGGTTCCATGGCCGCTTACGCATATAAGCATTTGAGCCATGCGGTCGTCGTAGAGACGGTGCAGGCGCACGCCGGCATCGACATTGGCGGCACGCTGATCGGCATGCATTTGAAACGGGTGGCGGTTCCGTTCCGACCTCGGGTTCGAACCATTGGACAAGCGGCCGTCGCCGCAGCCTTCACCCGGCCGAAGCTGATCGGCGGCGCAAGAGCAGTGTATGAGCAGCAGGCTCCGGAATCCAGCGGTGCTTGCGAATAACACATAGATCATTCATTATGGGGAGGAAATTGAAACATCATGGAACATTTGCGTAACCAAGATCCGAAAATCGTCGAGGCGATGAACCTCGAGCTCGGCCGTCAACGCGACAAAATCGAGTTGATCGCATCTGAAAACTTCGTCAGCCAAGCGGTGCTCCAGGCGATGGGGACGGTACTGACGAACAAATATGCGGAAGGCTACCCGAATAAGCGTTATTACGGCGGCTGTGAGTATGTGGACATCGTGGAAGACATCGCCCGCGACCGCGCGAAGCAATTGTTCGGCGCCGACCATGCCAACGTGCAGCCGCATTCCGGTGCGCAAGCGAACATGGCCGTCTACCTTGCGGCGCTGCAGCCGGGAGATACGGTGCTTGGCATGAACCTGGCGCACGGCGGTCATTTGACGCACGGCAGTCCGGTCAATGCATCCGGTATTTTGTACAACTTCGTAGCATACGGCGTTAGCGAGAAAGATTCCCGCATCGATTACGAGGACGTTCGCAAAGCGGCGTTCAAGCATAAGCCTCGTTTGATCGTAGCCGGCGCCAGCGCCTATCCGCGGATCATCGACTTCGAAGCACTCGGCCAAATCGCAAGCGACGTAGGCGCGCTGTTCATGGTGGATATGGCGCATATCGCGGGCCTTGTTGCTGCCGGTCTGCACCCGAATCCGGTGCCGCACGCGCACTTCGTAACGACGACGACGCACAAGACGCTTCGCGGTCCGCGCGGCGGGATGATTTTGTGCCGCAAGCCGTGGGCTGCCGCGATCGACAAAGCGGTATTCCCGGGTTCCCAAGGCGGTCCGTTGATGCATATCATCGCGGCCAAAGCCGTATCGTTCGGCGAAGCGCTACAGCCGGAATTCAAGACGTACGCCCAGAACGTAGTGAACAACGCGAAGGCGCTCGAAGAAGGACTGAAAGCCGAAGGCATTGATCTTGTATCCGGCGGTACGGATAACCATTTGATCCTTATCGACCTTCGCAGCCTGAATATTACAGGGAAAGACGCCGAGCATTTGCTTGACGAAATCGGCGTAACCGTGAACAAGAACGCGATTCCGTTCGATCCGACCAGCCCGTTCGTTACAAGCGGCGTTCGTATCGGCACACCGGCTGCAACCTCTCGCGGCATGGATCAGGAAGCGATGAAGACGATCGCGAAGATCATCGCGCTGACGCTCAAAAATCCGTCGGACGCGGCGGTGCACGAGAAAGTTCGCGGCATGGTAAAAGATTTGACAGGTCAATTCCAACTGTATCCGGGATTGTCGTATTAATTTGGAGAAAGCCGGTCTCTATTGCGGAGGCCGGCTTTCGGTGCTATGATGGGATCAAAGCAAATGCACACGATGATGAAGAAGAGTAGGCGTTGCAAAGACTTCAGAGAGCTGATGGATGGTGTGAATCAGCGTCGGGTCAACGTGCGAATGGGCTTCGGAGTGCCGATCCGAACAGGAGCTTGAGCTCGTCTTATGTTCAGTAGGAAAGGCGGAACGTCTCACCGATACAAGAGACAGGGTATCGTAAGCGTCAAGCGTGAGGGAGACTCTTACCGTACCTGTTTAAGTTGCCTGCTGCTTTTGGGTGTATTTTGCCGCCCGTAACCTCAGGCTAACAAAGGTGGCACCGCGAATCCAACTTCGTCCTTTACCGGGGACGAAGTTTTTTTGCGTTCACGCGGACAGCGGTTCAGCAACGGGGCATGTTGACGCCGTAAAGCCGCGCAAGCTCCATAGGCTCAATTTCTCATGCCAAGCGCAATCGCGGGCTTCCTCGTGCCCGTGCATAAGGCAGCCAGGCTACTCGCGGGCGTGGGGGAAACGGGCTGCTTACGGCCAGCAAGAGGCGGGCAGCAGAGCATTATATTTTGAAGGGGGTGATGGCCATGGATGATGGCTGGTGGTGGCGGCTATTGGCTTGTAAAGCGATTGAACAATCATATTGCGGAGGGATTTTCTATGTCCAAACAAGAACGTGTACTCACCGGCGACCGGATTACCGGGAAACTTCACCTGGGCCATTACGTCGGAAGCCTCAAAAACCGCTTGCTGCTGCAGGATCAGTACGAAACGTTTATATTACTCGCCGATGTACAGGCGTTAACGACCCATTTTGAAAACCCGAAAGTAATAAGTGAAAACTTGCGGAACGTGGCGCTCGATTACTTGTCCGTAGGGCTGCATCCGGAGAAGTCGACGATGTTTGTACAATCGATGATTCCGGAAATCGCGGAATTGACCGTATATTACTCGATGTTCGTCACCGTGAACGCGCTGCGGCATAATCCGACGATCAAGACGGAAGCAAAAGCCCGGGGCTACAAGGACATGTATTACGGCTTCCTGGGGTATCCCGTGAGCCAGGCGGCCGACATTACATTCTGCAAGGCGACGTTAGTTCCCGTAGGGGACGATCAGATCCCGCATATTGAACAAACAAGAAAAATTGTACGGCGGTTCAACGACCTGTACGCCCCGGTGCTGGTGGAGCCGGAAGCGATCGTAGGCGAGCGGCTGGAGGGGCTCGACGGCAGCAGCAAAATGAGCAAGAGCATGGGCAACGCGATTTTTCTCGATTCGAGCAGCGATGAAGTCGCCGCGCAAATCAAACGGGCCAAAACCGATCCGAACCGGATTCATAAAATGGATCCGGGCAACCCGGACATATGCCCGATTTATGATTACCACAGCGCGTTCCGTCCGGAGGGCTGCGGGGAAATTCGGCAAAACTGCAAGGCGGGAAAGATCGGCTGTTCGGATTGCAAAGGACTGGTGGTCCGCGCGATGAACGAGCTGCTTGAACCGATCCGCGAAGAGCGTTCGACCTACAGCGGGAGGCCGAAAGAAATCGACGAAATGATGATCGAGGGTACCCGCAAGGCGCGCCGTGTGGCCAAGGACACAATGACCGAGGTGCGGGAGGCCATGGGAATTAATTATTTTGGATAAAAAGGGGAGAGGCGTTTTCCCCGAATAAGGAGACGGAAGGGCTTGCCGATGCTTGCAAAGGCAGGTCCTTACCTTTGTCCATTGCTCGTTTTGTTGGTCTTGATGCCGCGAAGATTTACCTTTTTTGAAGTGACCTTTGTAAGAAGTACAATGGAACGAAAAAGGTAAATCGAAGCACGTGAAACGTTGGGAAGGAGAAAAATTGTTCCACGTGGCACAATTATGTATATTTTTTGAACAAATCAGGATAAGTTAAGGCAGTTGTGGTATAATAGACAAGATTTGGCGTTATGCGGGGCTCCATGTTCAAAGCGTGCTTGACGGAGCTGATTTGGGCTGCGTTCTGGGCCATTCATAACGCGCGTTTACTAGGGGGAGCACGGTATGGGAAAAGTTTTTGTTTGCGACCATCCGCTGATTCAGCACAAGCTGACATTCATTCGGGATGAAAGTACAACCACCAAAGATTTTCGCGAGCTGGTGGATGAAGTAGCCACATTGATGGCTTATGAAATTACAAGAAATATTCCGCTCCAAAAGGTGCAGGTTAAAACGCCCGTTACGACGGCGGAGTGCCGCGTTATTTCGGGACGTATGCTTGGCCTGATCCCTATTCTCCGCGCGGGGCTCGGCATGGTGGACGGCATTCTAAAGCTGGTGCCGGCGGCGAAAGTTGGCCATATCGGCTTATATCGCGATCCCGATACGCTGGAGCCGGTGGAATACTACGCAAAGCTGCCGACCGATGTGCAGGAGCGGGAACTGATCGTGATCGACCCTATGCTGGCGACGGGTGGCTCGGCCAATGCGGCGATTACCGCGCTGAAAAACCGCGGCTGCTCCCAGATCAAGCTCATGTGTCTGATTGCAGCGCCGGAAGGCGTACAAGCCGTGCAGAAAGTCCATCCGGACGTGGATTTGTATGTGGCGGCCATCGACGATCATTTGAACGATCACGGATATATCGTGCCGGGGCTCGGGGATGCGGGCGACCGCTTGTTCGGAACGAAATAAAATGTAATCGCAGTACATAGCGTGAAAGCGGAAAGGGGAAACCGTGTCGCATGAAAAAAATTAAAGTCATTACGATTTTCGGAACCCGCCCGGAGGCGGTCAAGATGGCTCCGCTTGTGAAAGAGCTGGAAAGACATCCGGAGCATATCGAATCGCTCGTTTGCGTTACGGCGCAGCACCGAGAGATGCTCGATCAAGTGCTCGAAATTTTCAAAATTAAACCTGACTACGATCTTGACGTCATGCAAGCAGGCCAGACGATCAATGAGCTGACGATTCGCGTGCTGCAAGGATTGGATCCGGTGTTGAAGGAAGCGCAGCCGGATTTGATCCTGGTGCATGGTGATACCTCCACGACGTTCTTGGGCAGTTATGCGGCATTTTTGAATCAAATTCAGGTAGGTCATGTGGAAGCGGGGCTTCGGACGTGGAACAAACTCTCGCCGTATCCGGAAGAAATGAACCGCCAGCTGACCGGCGTTTTATCGGATCTTCATTTTGCTCCGACCGGGTTGTCCGCGGATAACTTGAGGAAGGAAAATAAACCGGAAGATCGTATTTTCATTACGGGAAATACGGCAATTGACGTGTTCCAATATACGGTGCAGAAGGAGTTCTCGCATCCGATTCTGGATTGGGCGAAGGGCAAGCGTCTCGTGCTGATGACGGCGCACCGCCGAGAGTCGCAAGGCGAGCCACATCGCCGCGTATTCCGCGCCGTTCGACGCCTGGCCGATCAATTCGACGATATCGCGATTGCCTACCCGGTGCATATGAGTCCGGCCGTCAAAGGTCCGGCTTACGAAATGCTGAGCGGGCACGACCGGATCAAACTGATCGATCCGGTGGACGTGTTCGAACTCCACAACTTCTTTCCGCATACGCACCTCATCCTGACGGATTCGGGCGGATTGCAGGAAGAAGCGCCGACGTTCGGCGTGCCGGTGCTCGTGCTGCGCGATACGACAGAACGTCCGGAAGGCATTGACGCCGGGACGCTGAAGCTTGTCGGGACCGACGAGGACGAAATATTCGAACAGGCCAGCTTGCTGCTGACCGATCCATCCGCGTACGAAAAAATGAGCCGATCGGCGAATCCTTATGGCGATGGAAAAGCGGCGAAACGCATTGTACAAGCCATCCTTTACCATTTTGGACATGCCGATAAAAGGCCGGATCCTTTTCAACCGTGACAATCTGATGACAAACGATACAGCATACAGTTGTACTGTTTGGTTTAAGAATCGGAAAAATGTTGATGTATCAAGGGTTTCGTGATTTTTGTTACAGAAAAATTACCTAGTCGCGCGATTGACAAACTTGACTTTACTCCGATAAAATAAACTAGGATTGTGTAGGCGTTGCGGTTGCTGCGTCTCGCTGAACCGATAAGGAATGCTTATGAAAAAACCAAATTCAAGTGATAATCCATGGCGTGCGGTTGCCTTGACCAGCGCAATCGGCATTGACTTGGCCGTATGCTTGGGCGCCGGTTATTATGTTGGCGATTATTTCAGTCAACTGATGGGCGGCGGAGTAATGTGGATTCTCGGCGGTTTTTTGCTGGGGCTTGGTTCGGCCATCGGGAGCATTTACTTCATGATTAAGTACTACGGAGGGCTGTAATGGATGATTTTAAGGCCCATCTGAAAACGGTTCAAAATGTATTTTACTTTTTCCTGTCGTTATGTTTGGTATGCTGGGCCATGCTTGTGGATTACAGACCTTATTTTGCGGGTCTGATGCTGGGGGCCTTCGTTAGCCTCGTCAATGCGAAGTACCTTGCATGGAAAATCCATAAACTGACCGATACGCTGCCGGAAACAACGAGTAAGCGAAAGATGAACATGGGTTTCTTGACAAGAGCAGCGCTTGCCACCTTGGCAGCGGTCCTTGCATTGAAATACAAGCAGCACTTTTCGCTTCACACCGTTATAGCGGGATACTTTTTCATTCAATTGGCAACACTCGTATTGGGCTTCATTTCCATCAAGAAACAAAAATAGTAGGATTTCTTTGTTGAAAGGGGTGAAAATGAAAAATGGCAGAACACGTATCGCCGATTATTCAGCTTTTTGGCCTCCAAATTGATTTGGCAGCGTTGATCATGATTGTGGTCACGAGCGTTGTTGTTTTGATTCTCGCGATATCGGGATCCCGAAATGCCTCTGTAAACAATCCCTCTAAAATCCAAAATTTTATGGAATGGGTCATTGAATTCGTGCAGGGCATATTGGGGAGCACCTTTGGTTCTAAGCATGGCAAACCTTTTTTGACGCTTGGCCTTACGCTCATCATGTTTATTTTTATCGGGAACATGCTGGGACTTCCGTTCTCGTTCGTCACTGAGCACAAGGATGCAGCTTCGGCTACCATAGCCGGGCAGCAATTCATCAGCAATGAAGTTTTCGAAGAAGCTGCCAAGAAAGGGCATCACGAGGTTGGAGTGTCTTGGTGGAAATCACCTACGGCTGATGTGGCGGTGACCGGCGCTCTTGCGCTGCTCGTTATTTTCTTAAGTCACTATCTCGGCATCACGCGCAACACGAAGCATTATTTCAAGCACTATTTTGAGCCCAATCCATTGATGTTTCCGCTTCATCTCGTTGAAGTAGTCTCGAAGCCGCTTACGCTCGCTTTGCGTCTATACGGTAACATTTACGCCGGTGAGGTTATGATCAGCGTCATCATTGGCGCCGGATATTTCGGGATTATCCCGCTATTCGTATGGCAAGGCTTTAGTGTGTTTGTCGGCGCGATCCAAGCGTTTATCTTTACTATGTTGACGATGGTGTATATTTCGCAGGCGATGGTTCACGAAGAAGAAGGCCATTAACGCTAGGCCGCAAGGCAAAAAACAAAAAAACTTTTCCAAAATTAAGGGAGGATTTTCACAATGGGAGCTTTAGCATTAGTAGCAGCAGGTATCGTTTTTGGTTTGGGAGCATTGGGTGCAGGTATCGGTAACGGTTTGATCGTAGGTCGCGCAATCGAAGGGATTTCCCGTCAGCCTGAGCTTCGCGGTACGTTGCAAACGACGATGTTCCTCGGTATCGGTTTCGTTGAGGCCCTGCCGGTCGTTTCCCTGGTTCTTGCGTTCATTTTCTTGGGCAATGCCTAGAAACTTTTGGCGCGGACGGCCTTAAGCCTCCACGCCTTCGTTTTGCCTACGTTATCAGAAAGGAGTGACGTTACTTGCATATCCAATGGTCAACGTTTTTTATACAAATTGCAGCTTTCTTGATTCTTTATCTTCTCCTTCAAAAATATGCCTTCGGTCCGTTGTTTGGCATTATGGAGAAGCGTAGACAACTTGTTCAGGAACAAATCGTTACGGCGGAAAACAACCGCAAACAAGCGGAACAACTGTTAGAGGAGCAAAAGCAAGTGCTCCAGGAATCCCGCAAAGAAGCGTACGATATGATTGAGCAGGCGAAGGTAACCAGCTCCAAGCAAGCGGATGAGATCATCCAGCAAGCTAAGGCGGAAGCCGGCCGTCTGAAAGAGGAAGCCATTCGCGACATCGAGAACGAGAAGAACAAAGCTCTGGCTTCGCTCAAAAGCCAAGTCAGCGCCATGTCCGTTCTGATTGCTTCCAAAATTATCGAGAAGCAAATCGACGAGAAGTCCCAGGAGCAACTGGTTGAGCATTACCTGAAAGAGGTAGGAGGCAACCAATGAGCCAGGACACGATCGTAGCGAAGAGATATGCCAAAGCTTTATTCGAACTGGCGAAGGAACAAAATCGGGTCGCGGAAGTGGAAGCCGAGCTGCGCGGGATTGAAACCGCGCTGAAGCAAAATGTTGATTTCCGCAAGCTGATCGTGAGTCCGGGGTTAGATGCTTCCGTAAAAGCAGGGCTTATCAAATCCGTGTTCGAAGGTCAAATTTCGGAGACGACGATGAACACCCTGCTCCTTCTCATTCAAAAGGGAAGAGAAGAATTGTTGGAAGCGTTGATTACGTATTACATGGGTATTGCTAGCGAAGCACTCGGTCAGGCTAATGCCACTGTGTATTCGCCGATAGCTCTTAACGATGCGGAGCTAAGTCAGATCGCCGCAACGTTCAGCCAAATTACAGGCAAACAAATCCGAGTGGAATCGGTTCTCGATAAAAGCTTGATCGGCGGCATTCAAGTGCGCATCGGCGACCGTCTGTATGACGGAAGCTTGTCCGGCAAGCTCCAGCGTTTGCAAAAAACGTTGAATCAATCTCAAGCACTGTAGATAGGGGTGAGGAAAGTTGAGTATCAAACCGGAAGAAATCAGCACGCTGATTAAACAGCAGATTGAACAATATAAATCTGAAATTCAAGTCGTTGACGTGGGAACGGTCATTTATGTTGGTGACGGTGTTGCCCGTGCGCACGGCTTGGAAAATGTCATGGCGGGCGAGCTGCTCGAGTTTCCGAACGGGGTTCTGGGCTACGCTTTGAACCTGGAGGAAAGCAACGTAGGTATCGTTATTTTGGGGCCTTACACGGACATCCGCGAAGGCGACCAAGTGAAGCGTACCGGCCGCATTATGGAAGTTCCGGTCGGCGAAGAAATGATCGGCCGCGTCGTCAATCCGCTCGGACAACCGGTCGACGGCAAAGGTCCCATCAACACGACGCAGTTCCGTCCAATCGAGTCTCCGGCTCCGGGCGTAATGGCCCGTAAATCGGTTCACGAGCCGATGCAAACCGGTATCAAAGCGATCGACGCGATGATCCCGATCGGCCGCGGCCAGCGCGAGCTGATTATCGGCGACCGTCAAACGGGTAAAACCGCGATCGCCATCGATACGATCATCAACCAAAAAGGCAACGGAATCAAATGTATTTACGTTGCGATCGGCCAAAAGCAATCCACCGTCGTTAACGTGGTGGAAACGCTCCGCAGGGCGGGCGCGATGGATTACACCATCGTCGTTACGGCGAGTGCGTCCGAGCCTTCGCCAATGCTGTGGCTTGCTCCGTTTGCAGGCTGCGCTATGGGCGAGTACTTCATGTACAAAGGCGAGCACGTGCTGATCATCTATGACGACTTGTCCAAGCAAGCTGCCGCTTACCGCGAGCTCTCCTTGCTGCTCCGCCGACCTCCGGGTCGGGAAGCTTACCCGGGCGACGTATTCTATCTGCACTCCCGTCTGCTTGAGCGCGCAGCGAAGCTGAGCGACGAGCTCGGCGCAGGATCGCTCACGGCGTTGCCGTTCATCGAAACGCAAGCCGGCGACGTATCCGCCTATATCCCGACGAACGTGATCTCGATCACGGACGGTCAGATCTTCCTGGAGTCCGACCTGTTCTATTCCGGCCAGCGTCCGGCGGTTAACGTCGGTATCTCCGTATCCCGGGTAGGTAGCTCGGCACAAATCAAAGCGATGAAGAAGGTTGCCGGTACGCTCAAGACCGACCTTGCCCAATATCGTGAGCTTGCTGCGTTCGCAGCGTTCGGTTCCGATTTGGACCGTGCGACGCAAACCCGTTTGAACCGCGGTATTCGTACGCTCGAGCTCTTGAAGCAGGGCATCAATCAACCGCTGCCGGTTGAGAAGCAGGTTGCCGCGATCTATGTAGTCGTTAGAGGTCATATCGACGATCTTCCGGTCCAGGACGTTCGCCGTTTTGAAGCCGGGTTCCTGACATTCCTCGACTCCAACCGTCCGGAAATTCTTGCGAACATCCGCGATACGAACGATTTGACGGCGGATAATGAAAAAGCATTGGTGGATGCGATCCAACAGTTCAAAAAAGGGTTCGCTCCTTCGGCATAAATGACGTTTCACATTGCGGCTGATGGGTAAAGCCGCTGTGCATCGTGAGCTTCTCGACCTGAGGCGGGGAGCTCGGCGCTGCATGTAAAGCAAGTTAACAAGCTTTCGAAGTATGGCTTTCCGGCTACGGAAAGCTTCGAGAGAGAGGTGAGCACTGACATGGCAAAAGGTATGCGCGAGATTAAACGCCAAATCAAGTCGACACAAAATACGAAGCAGATCACCAAAGCAATGGAAATGGTCGCTGCAGCGAAGCTGAGAAGAGCGCAGCAGGCGGCTGAGTCGGCACGTCCCTATGCGGATAAGCTGAAGGAAGTTGTCGGCAGCATTGCAGCCGGGACGCGGGGTGTGAAGCATCCGATGTTGCAGAGCCGCGAGATCAAGAAGACGGGATATCTCGTCATTACGTCCGATCGCGGTTTGGCCGGCGGGTACAATGCCAACGTGCTGCGTAAAGTGGCAGCGGAAATCAAAGAAAAGCACAGCTCCCCGAGTGAGTATGCGATTTTTGTCATCGGCCGAAAAGGCAGAGACTTTTTCCGCAAGCGCAATATGCCGATTGTGGAGGAAGTGACGGGTCTTTCCGATTCACCCGCATTTTCCGATATTAAAGGCATCGCCGCTTCGGCGGTGCGGAATTTTGAGAATGGTTCGTACGATGAACTGTACCTGGTGTACAACGAATTTAAAAACGCTATTTCCCAGATTCCTGTAATTAAGCGGTTGTTGCCGCTTGACGATATGAGCGGTTCGGCGGGTTCGAACTATGAGTACGAGCCTTCACCAGAAGGCGTGCTGGAAGTGCTGCTGCCGAAATATGCCGAAACGTTAATATACAGTGCCGTATTGGACGGAAAAGCGAGTGAATTCGGCGCGAGAATGACGGCGATGAACAACGCTACGAAGAATGCGACGAAGATGATCAGCACGTACACGCTTGCGTACAACCGTGCGCGTCAGGCATCCATTACGCAGGAAATTTCCGAGATCGTTGCGGGTGCGAACGCCGCACAGTGATTATATAAAGCCGGGCTTCCGCCCGGCAAATGCTTTCGAAGCAGTTTTGCCAGAGCAAAGCTTAACTAGGAGGGAAAACAGTGAGCAAAGGGCGCGTTATTAACGTAACGGGGCCGGTTGTCGACGTCGAGTTCGAGGGTGGACACCTCCCGGAAATTTTGAATGCGATCAGAATTGAAAAAAAAGCGCAAATCGAAGGCGAACGCGACATTAGCCTGACGGTTGAAACAGCGGTTCACCTGGGCGATAACATGGTTCGTTGTATTGCCATGTCAACTACTGACGGGTTGGTTCGCGGTATGGAAGCCATCGATACGGGTGCTCCGATTTCCGTACCGGTCGGTGCGGCAACGCTTGGCCGCGTATTTAACGTTTTGGGTGAACCGATTGACGGTACGGGAGAAGTGGATCGTACACTGACGAGCCCGATTCATAAACCGGCTCCTGCGTTCGATGATTTGTCGACGCAAGTCGAAATTCTGGAAACCGGGATCAAGGTTATCGATTTGATGGCGCCTTATGTTAAAGGCGGTAAAATCGGCCTGTTCGGCGGCGCCGGCGTTGGTAAAACAGTAACGCTGCAAGAATTGATCCACAACATCGCTTCCGAGCTGGGCGGTATTTCCGTATTCGCCGGCGTAGGCGAAAGAACGCGCGAAGGTAATGACTTGTACCATGAAATGAGCGACTCCGGCGTTATTTCGAAAACCGCGATGGTTTTCGGACAAATGAACGAGCCGCCGGGTGCCCGTCTTCGCGTAGCTTTGACCGGCTTGACCATGGCTGAATATTTCCGCGATCAAGAAGGCCGTGACGTGCTTCTGCTGGTCGATAACATTTTCCGTTTCACCCAAGCGGGTTCCGAGGTTTCCGCGTTGCTCGGCCGTATGCCTTCCGCGGTAGGTTACCAGCCGACGCTGGCTACCGAGATGGGTCAGCTGCAAGAGCGGATCACATCGACGAAGAACGGTTCCGTTACGTCGATCCAGGCGATCTACGTTCCTGCGGACGACTATACCGACCCGGCTCCGGCTACGGCGTTTGCACATTTGGACGCAACGACGAACTTGGAGCGTAACATTGCGGCGATGGGTATTTTCCCTGCGGTCGATCCGCTCGCTTCCTCTTCCCGGATTTTGACGCCGGAAGTATTGGGCGAAGAGCATTACAATGTAGCTCAAGGCGTGAAGAAGCTTCTTCAGCGCTACAAGGAGCTTCTCGATATTATCGCGATTTTGGGTATGGATGAGTTGTCCGACGAGGACAAATTGGTTGTACTCCGCGCAAGACGCGTACAATTGTTCCTTTCGCAGCCGCTTCACGTGGCGGAAGCGTTCAACGGGATTCCGGGCATCTACGTACCGGTTAAAGATACGGTACGCAGCTTCAAAGAAATTTTGGACGGCAAGCACGACAACCTTCCGGAGCCGGCATTCCACAACGTGGGTACAATCGAGGATGCCGTTGAAAAGGCGAAGACGCTGTAATCGAGTATCCTAGGAGGCGAAGTAAGTGAGCACATTCCTGTTGGAAGTCGTAACTCCGGAGCGTAAAGCGTACGCCGAGCAGGTGAACATGATTATTGCGAAGGGCGTCGACGGAGAGCTTGGAATTCTGCCAAATCACATTCCGCTGGTCACTCCACTGAAGATCGCTCCGATTACCGTGAAGAAGCAAGGGGCTAAAGACGAGCTTATCGCGGTGAACGGCGGTTTTATGGAAGTGCGCAAGGATAAGGTGGTTATACTGGCGGAAAGCGCCGAGCTGCCGGAACAAATCGATATCGAACGGGCTCAATCGGCCAAGGAACGCGCTCAAAAACGATTGTCCGCTTCGAAGCAGGACGACATCGATTTCAAACGCGCCGAACTGGCATTGCAAAGAGCGATGAATCGGATTGACGTATCCGGAAAAAAATAAAGCATGAAAAGGCGGGGGGAGCTCCTTCGCCTTTTTCATATATGTAAGGAAATGTTAGACACCCCCATAGTCATTTGATATAATTGGTAAGGCATCTAAAAAGGAATCTGTGCAAGGGATGGGAAGTTCTGATAAAAGCTCGCGTTCAAATTCGGGGACGATTGGCTGTAAAGGGCTTCTTTATGCTATTGCTTGGTTCAAGGTTGCAGCCGTTCGTTGATTCGTTATAGCGGGTACAACCGAAAAGAACATACAGGGAGGCGGTTCGTTCGCGATGTATAGCAATAACTACGTGGTCGTAACGATATTTCTGTTCTTAGCCGTATTGCTTCCAATTGCAGCGCTTACAATCGGCAGATGGCTGCGGCCTTACAAACCGACGGAAAGCAAGTATACGACTTATGAAAGCGGTAACGAGCCTGTAGGCGGCGGTCAAGTGCGTTTCAATATCCGCTATTACCTTTTTGCGCTGATGTTTGTCATTTTTGATGTGGAAACCGTATTTCTGTATCCTTGGGCCGTTGCATATAAGCAATTAGGCTTGTTTGCGCTTGTAGAGATGTGCATATTCGTGGCCTTGCTCGTCATAGGCTTACTTTATGCTTGGAAAAAGAAGGTGCTGCAATGGACTTCAATTTAGAGTCGATTTCGCCGGAGGAACGGCGAGAGTTGGAACGCAACGTTTTCATGACAACATTGGAACAAATTAAAGCGTGGGCGCGCAGCAATTCGCTGTGGCCGCTTACGTTCGGTCTTGCCTGCTGTGCCATTGAAATGATGGGCACAGGCGCATCGCACTATGATTTGGACCGGTTCGGCGTCATCTTCCGCACTTCGCCTCGGCAGTCCGACGTTATGATCGTAGCTGGGACGGTAACGAAAAAGATGGCTCCGCTGCTGCGCCGATTGTACGATCAGATGCCCGAGCCCAAATGGGTCATTGCCATGGGTTCCTGTGCTACGGCGGGCGGTCCTTATGTGAAATCATATGCTGTTGTAAAAGGCGTGGACCAAGTCGTTCCCGTCGATGTATATATTCCGGGTTGCCCGCCCAATCCTGCCGCTCTGATCTACGGCATTAACAAGCTGCAGGAAAAAATCCGCTACGAAGCGAAAACCGGTAAGCAGGTGACGAATGTATGAGCGACGAGCAAAAGCGTGATAAGCCCGAAACCGCGGGAGCATCGGACGATGTAACGAAGAAGCCGCAAAGCGAGCCCCCTTCCGAGGGCGGAGGCGGCCAAGCAGGGAGCGAAGCGCCAACCGCCACGCCGGTAGAGGGCGAAGCAAAAGCGGCCCCGATGAGCGGCGAGCCGTCAGCTGCGCCTGGCGCAGACATCACGAAAGCCGGCGGCGCCGGGGAACCGCCGGGCGGCTACAAGGAAGCGCAGGCGAAGCCGGAGGCCGACGGCGAAGCCGCGCCGCCTGCAGCGGAAGCGGCCGCGCCGGTGGATGCGGAGCGTGAGGCGAAGCTGAAGGCGGCGGCGGATGCAAGAGCGGCCCGAGCCGCAGCACGCGCTGCGCAGGCAGGAGCCGAGCAGGGCGATGCGCCCGCAGCGGAAGCGGCCGCGCCGACCGACGCCGAGAAAGAGGCGAAGGCAAAGGCGGCGGCAGAAGCGAGAGCCGCGCGCGCGAGCGCTCGAGCCGCGAAGACGGCGGAGCCGGAAGGGCCGAAGGAGCCTTCGCCCAGTCAGCCGCTGTTGGATCGGCTTGTGGCCATTCTGAAGGAGAGTAACCCCGACTGTGTCGAGGATGCGTTCGTTAATGAAAAAGGCGGTCATGTGCCGTATGTCGTAGTCAAAGGCGACAACTGGCTGTCTGCCGCGGAAGTGTTGAAACATCATTCGGAGCTCAAGCTGGATTACCTCCGCAACGTTTCCGGTATCGACATGGAAACGCATATGGAGGTTGCCTATCATCTGATCTCCCTTGAAATGAAACGCGATTATGTCGTCAAGGTAAGAACGAACCGTGAGGCACCTTCGGTTCCATCCGTTACAGGCTTATGGCCGACGGCAAACTGGAACGAAAGGGAAATTTATGATTTGTTCGGTATCGATTTTCCGGGGCATCCCGACCTGCGCCGCATTATGATGGCTGACGATTGGATCGGTCACCCGCTGCGCAAAGACTACGAGCCGCTCGACCCGGAGGTGTAAATAAGCGTGTCCATAAGAACGGAAGAACTGCTATTGAACGTAGGCCCACAGCATCCAAGTACGCACGGGGTATTCCGCATCGTCGTGAAGCTGGACGGCGAGATCATTACGCAAGCGGATCCGGTGATGGGCTACTTGCATCGGGGAACGGAAAAGCTGGCGGAAGACTTGACGTATACTCAGATTATTCCTTATACGGACCGGATGGACTACGTCTCCGCGATGACCAATAACTATGTGCTGGTGCATGCTGTAGAGAAGCTGATGCAGTTGGAAATTCCCGAAAGAGCGGAGTTTTTGCGGCTGATCGTCATGGAGTTGCAGCGCATAGCAAGCCATATGGTATGGTGGGGAACGTATTTGCTCGATATCGGAGCGATGAGCCCCTTTTTGTATGCGTTCCGCGATCGGGAGATTATTATTAATTTATTCAACGAGCTGTGCGGTGCGCGCCTGACGTACAATTATATGCGCGTCGGCGGCGTCAAATGGGATGCCCCGGAAGGCTGGATTCAAAAAGTACGCGATTTCATCCCGTATATGCGCGATAAATTGGAAGAGTACAACGACCTTGTCAGCGGCAACGAAATATTTTTGGCGCGGATCAAGGGCATCGGTAAATATGATGCGGAAACGGCAATCGCTTACGGACTTAGCGGCGCCAATCTGCGATGTACCGGGGTCGACTGGGATCTGCGGAAAACGCAGCCCTACAGCTTGTACAACCGGTTTGAATTCGATGTGCCGGTGCGAACCGGCGGTGACTGTTACGATCGTTACTTGCTTCGTCTGGAGGAAATTCGGCAATCGCTGCGAATACTGGAGCAAGCCGTCGAGCAGTTTCCTGCGGAGGGCGAGATTATGGGGAAAGCGCCCAGAGTCATTCGTCCGCCGGAAGGGGAAGTTTATGCGGCAATTGAATCACCGCGAGGTGAGATCGGCTGCTATATCGTGTCCAAGGGCAAAGATAAGCCGTATCGCCTGAAATTCCGCCGGCCGTCTTTTGTGAATTTGCAAATATTGCCGAAGCTGCTTGTTGGCGAATCGATGACGAATTTAATTACAATTCTCGGAGGCGTGGATATCGTCGTCGGGGAGGTGGACTGCTAATGCCGGAATTATTACAGCAACAGCTCACTTGGGTGAACTTTGCTATTTTCTTCGCGTGGGGCGTCGTTCTGCTGCTAGTCGTGCTGGGCTTCGTGACGTATGCGATATACTTTGAACGAAAAGTCATTGGATGGATGCAGATGCGGATCGGTCCGAACCGAGTAGGACCGCTAGGATTGCTGCAATCGGTTGCTGACGTATTCAAGCTGTTGATTAAAGAAGATACGATCCCGCGCAAAGCGGAACGCGAGCTGTTCATTTTGGCACCGGTCATCACGTTTATTCCCGCGTTCACCGTCATCGCCGCGATTCCGTTTACGGACCGGCTGATCAGCAGCGATTTGAACATCGGCGTGCTGTTCTACGTCGCGCTGTCCGGCATATCGACGATCGGTATCGTGCTCGGGGGCTGGGCTTCGAATAATAAGTATGCGCTGCTAGGCGGCATGCGTTCCGCGGCGCAAATGATCAGCTACGAAATTCCGCTCGTTATTTCCGTTGTAGGAACCGTTATGATGACGGGGAGCATGAATTTGCGGACGATTGCCGATTTTCAGGCCGGAGGCTTCTGGCATTGGAACTTCCTGCCGCAAATTATCGGCTTTTGCGTCTTCGTGATCGCTGCGGTTTCAGAGTTGAACCGAACGCCGTTCGATTTGCCGGAAGCGGAATCCGAACTTGTAGCCGGTTACCACGTCGAATACAGCGGCTTTCGTTTCGCCTTCTTCATGCTTGCGGAATATGTGTATGTATTTGCCATTGCGGGCTTAACGACTACGTTGTTTTTAGGCGGGTGGCATGCACCGTTTCCTTTCCTTGATTTTATTCCGGGAATCATCTGGTTCCTGCTCAAATTTTCGTCCATCGTCTTCTTCCTTTTCTGGCTGCGTGCCACGTTACCGCGGGTGCGTGTCGACCAATTGATGGGACTGGGGTGGAAAGTGCTGCTGCCGCTGTCGCTGGTGAATATTTTTGTAACGGCAATCTATATGGCGATTGCGATGTAAATGTTCGTTTGTCGCACAAGCTGCCGCAATAAAAGATATGTCGGTTGTCAAAGCGATCGAAGCCGATTGTCAGTTGTCAACAACGTTGCAACTGCTACAAACAGGTCCATCAGTTGTCAGTTGTCAACAACGTTGCAACTGTTACAAAACAGGTCCATCGATTGTCAGTTGTCAACAGCGTTGCAACTGCTACAAGCGCATCACGCCGTTTGTCAGTTGCCAACAGAAAGGGTGAGAACCAATGAAGGGCATTATCAAGGGCTTAGGCGTTACCTTCAAGAGCATGACGCAAAAAAAGATCACTTACGCCTATCCCGACGTACCGCTCGAAATGCCGGATCGGTTTCGCGGAATTCAGCATTTCGACCCTGAAAAATGTATTGTATGCAACCAGTGCGCGCGCATTTGTCCGACAGAATGCATCAACTTGACCGGCAAGGCGAATCCGGATCCGGAGAAAAAGGGCAAAGTCATCGACACCTACGACATCAACTTCGAGATTTGCATTCTTTGCGACTTGTGTACCGAGGTATGTCCGACGGAAGCGATCGTCATGACGAACAACTTTGAACTGAGCGCTTACAGCCGCGACGATTTGTTTAAAAATTTGCAGTGGCTCAATGAAAATAATGTGAATGTGCGTAAGGAAAACAATTCGGCGCTTCCGAAAGGTGGGGCTAAGTAATGCTGGGCAATATTGCAAGCTTCCTATCAAGCGGTCAAAATGTAGCTTTCTTTATTTGCGCCCTGCTTGCGATCGGCGGAGCGATTTTTATGCTCAGCTTTACGAAGGTCGTTCATATGCTGACAGCCCTAGCGCTGACATTCATCAGCCTGGCCGGCTTGTATGTGGTGCTCGAGGCAGAGTTCGTTGCCGTTGTGCAAATATTAATCTATGCCGGCGCCATCTCGATACTGATGATCTTCGGGATTATGATGACGAAACACCAAGGGGAAGAGCAGGAGCCGAAACGCCCTTGGCACAGCGGCTTGCTTTTTGTCGGAGCGGCAGCGCTGTTCGGGATTATCTTCTACGCGATCCAGAAGACGGAGCTTCCTTCCGGTACGTTCACATCAGCTGAAGATAACACGCTCGAGATCGGTAAACTGCTCTTCAGCGCGCACGTGATTCCGTTCGAGCTCATGTCGGTGCTGCTGACGGTCGCTTTTATAGGCGCGATCATCGTTGCGAAGAGAGAGGAGGACTGACGTATGGGACCTGCTGCAGCCGGACTCGCGACGCCTTACTTGACGCTTGCTGCGATTCTTTTCTGTATCGGACTGTACGGCGCATTGTCTAAGAAAAATGCCGTCATCGTGCTGCTGTCGATTGAGCTGATGCTCAATGCCGTCAACCTGAATCTGGTCGCTTTCTCCAAGCTGGGCGTACACCCTGGTTTGACCGGACAAATTTTCTCGCTGTTCAATATTACCGTTGCCGCAGCCGAGGCTGCCGTCGGTATAGCGATATTGATCGCGTTCTATCGCAACAAAGGAACCACGGATGTTAACGAGATGGACTCGATGAAGCGATAATCATTGCTTCCGTGTGGATATTTCGCCGAAGAGGCCCGTTTGCTGAACAACATGCTTACGGATTAGCTTGCCAAGCGTTGCGGCGGAGATATCGGGATGCGGCTCCGACTGTCAACATTCAAGCTAGAAGGAGGACTTAAGCTCATGGTATCGGCTTACTCGCAATACGCCTGGCTGATCCCGGTTTTTCCTCTGCTGTCGTTTTTAATATTGACGGCGGTAGGGCGCCAACTTCGGGACGCGGGCTCGTATATCAGCATTGTGGCCGTGTTCGCTTCGTTTGTCTTATCCGTGCTCATCTTTTGGGAGCGGATCGGCGGACAGGTTGAAGATTTCACGTGGAACAAGCTGGATTGGATCAAGCTCGGCAACGGCTCGCTTTCAATGGGCTTTGAAGTGACGAATTTGAACGCGCTGATGCTCGTGATCGTCACATTGGTGAGCCTGCTCGTCAATATTTACTCGAGAGGGTATATGCATGACGACGAGCGAATCAACGTATTTTTTGCATACATAGCGCTGTTTACGTTCTCCATGCTGGGGCTTGTCATCTCGGAGAACCTGGTACAGCTGTTTATTTTCTGGGAGCTGGTGGGCGTTTGCTCGTTCCTGCTCGTCGGGTTTTGGTATTTCAAGCCCGAAGCGCGGGCGGCGGCCAAAAAAGCGTTCATCGTTACGCGTGTCGGCGATGTCGGTCTTTTCATCGGCATTTTGCTATTGTTCTGGGTCATGCCGAACCACGCAATGGATTTCAGCTCAATTCACAATGCGTTTACGACCGGTAAAGTATCAGGCGACATGGCAACGTGGATCGCGATTCTGATCTTCATCGGCGCGATGGGCAAGTCTGGTCAATTTCCGCTGCATACATGGCTGCCGGACGCTATGGAAGGTCCGACCCCGATCAGTGCACTGATCCATGCGGCGACGATGGTCGCAGCGGGCGTGTACTTGGTCGCGCGAACGTTCGATATTTTCACGGCTTCACCGGTCGCATTGACCGTGGTTGCGGTTATCGGGGCATTCACGGCGATATTCGCGGCAACGATCGGCACGGCGCAGAACGATATCAAACGAATTCTCGCCTATTCGACCGTAAGTCAGCTCGGGTATATGATGATGGCGCTCGGGATCGGGACCAGCATTGCGTATACGGCGGGCATATTTCACTTGTTCACCCATGCGTTCTTCAAAGCTCTGCTGTTTCTAGGCGCCGGCAGTGTCATCCACGCGGTACATACGCAGGACATCCACGAGATGGGCGGCGTCGGCAGCAAAATGAAAGTGACCGCCTGGACGTTCGCGATCGGCGCGCTTGCGCTGAGCGGTATTGTGCCGCTGTCGGGCTTCTGGTCGAAGGATGCCATCCTCGCGGAAGCATGGAACACAGGGCATACGGGATTATTCTGGGTCGGTTTGATCGCGGCCTTTTTTACCGCGTTTTACATGTCTCGCCTGTTTTTCCTCGTATTCATGGGCAAGCCGCGGCATCAGGCGCATGTTCATGAATCACCGGCATCCATGACGTTCCCGCTGATCGTGCTGGCGGTGCTCGCTGTACTAGCCGGCTTCGTGTTTACGCCGTTCAGCCCGTGGCTCGGTTCGTGGTTGACCGGACATGCGGAGGAAGAGCATGCGCAGTGGTTCGTCATGATCATGTCCACTTTGGCGGGATTGCTCGGGATCGGTCTTGGCTACCTCGTTTTCTTGAAACGTACGATTCCTGCAGACGTGATCGCGACACGTGCTCCGTGGTTATACAAACTGCTGAACCGTAAATATTACATCGACGAGCTTTACCAGGCCGTGATCGTAAATTCTCTTCAAGGCCTTGGCCGTTTACTGCAATGGTTTGATATTTATGTCGTGGACGGACTCGTTCGCCTGTCCAGCTATACGGTGATCGGCATCGGTCGATTGGGCTCTCGTCTTCAGAACGGACAAGTGCAAACGTATGGCCTCGCTACACTGCTCGGGCTGCTTATTTTGATGCTGGCCATTGCGGGAAGGAGGTTCATCAATGCAGGATAATATGCCTATACTGTCGTTGATTGCCTTTACGCCGCTCATCGGTGTGCTGATCCTGCTCTTTATGCCGAAGACGCAAGGACAATGGATCAAAACGACGGCGATTATCGTTACTTTGATCCCGCTGATCCTGTCAGGCTGGCTGTACGCGCAGTTTAACTCCAATCTGGAAGGCATGCAGTTTAAAGAAGAGGTTCCGTGGATCCTTGTTCCTTTAAATAAAGAAGTGCAGGGGCTTAGCCAACTGACGTCTTTCTTCTTCGAGTTCAAATACGTTATGGCTGTGGACGGCTTGTCGCTTCCGCTTGTATTTTTAACAGCGCTTGTCGCAACGATGGCGGCACTGGCTTCCGTGTACATCAAGAAGCGATGGAAATCGTATTTCATCTGGTTTTTGCTGTTGGAAACGGGGATGTTCGGCGTTTTCATGGCGCAAGACTTGTTCCTGTTCTTCGTGTTCTTCGAAATTACGCTCATTCCGATGTTTTTCCTCATTGGAATTTGGGGCTATATGGACCGGGAAAAAGCGGCGAACAAATTTCTCATTTATAACGGGATCGGTTCTGCGATCATGCTCATTGCGTTTTTAATCCTTGTAGCGACGGCGGGATTCGGACAAACGGCGGGGGAAAACGGCGTTTCGATCCATTATTCCGGCGATTTGAATGTCATCACGGAGCATTTGTTCCAGAACGCCGATTCCTACGTGAAGCAAGGCGACTTGGAAGGAAACCCGTTCTTCCTAAGCGAAGCAATGAAATGGACGCTGTTCATTATGCTGCTAGTTGCTTTCGGAATCAAACTTCCCATTTTCCCATTCCATACGTGGATGCTGAAAGTCCATACGGAAGCGCCGCCTTCGATCGTCATGATTCACTCCGGCGTTTTGCTGAAAATGGGCGCTTACGGTTTCATTCGTTTCGGGATTATGCTGTTTCCGCAGCAGGCGGTTGGGTTGGCCTCGGTGCTCGCGATTCTCGGTGTTATTAATATTTTGTACGGTGCCGTTCTGGCGTTTGTACAAAAAGAGTTCAAGCTAGTGCTGGCTTATTCCAGTATAAGCCACATGGGAATCGTGCTGCTGGGGATCGCCGCTTTTAATACGATCGGTTTCCAAGGCGCGGTATTCCAACTCGTGTCGCACGGGTTGATCTCGGCGCTCATGTTCCTGCTGGTCGGCAGCATTTACGAGCGGACGCAATCGACACAAATTGATGAACTGGGCGGGCTTGCCAAATCGGTTCCGTTCATTTCCGGTATTTTGCTTGTGTCCGGTATGGCGTCTCTAGGATTACCGGGCTTGTCCGGCTTTATCAGTGAGTTTTTATCGTTCCTGGGCTTGTTTGAAACATATAAAATTTTGACGGCGATTGGGGCGCTGGGCATTATTTTGACCGCCGTTTACGTGCTCCGCGGGGTGCTCGCCATCACATTCGGGCCGCAAAAACCAAGCCTTCCGGAAATGCGAGACGCCAGGCTCATAGAAGCGATCCCGATGATTGCGCTAGTTGCCTTTATCGTGGTGCTCGGGATTTACCCCGGCATCCTAAGCGAGCCTTTGCATCAAACGGTTAACAGCTTCGACCAATTTATTCATAGCGTAGTGAAGATGGGGGGTTAGACCGGTGGAACCGATACGTCTTCAACTTAGCGACCTGGGACTGCTGGCCCCGGAGCTGACATTAGTCGCTGCTGCTGTGGTGTTGTCTTTGCTTGATTTGCTGCTGCCGCGGCAGGCAAGCCGAACCATGCTCGGCTGGTTGTCGCTCGTCAGCATTATCATTTCCGCATTATTCGTCGTTTTGTATTTGGATCCGGCGGAGCCGAAGCAACTGCTGAACTATAGCTATCGCATTGACGATTTTGCCAACATCATGAAGCTGATTTTGCTTTCGGGCGCGGGACTTATTACGTTCATGAGCATCGGATCGGTGAAGGAAGAGGACATTCCGCACGTCGGCGAATATTATTACTTATTGCTGCCGGCTACGTTAGGCGGGATGATCATGGCGTCTTCCGGCGATCTGATTACGTTGTTCGTGGGCTTGGAACTGCTCAGCATAACGTCTTACATCTTGGTGGCGATGCGGAAAAAGAATGCCTTTACGAATGAAGCGGCATTCAAATATATCGTGCTAGGCGGTATTTCCTCGGCAATAATATTGTACGGCATGTCCTTCCTGTACGGGATGACGGGATCCACGGCCATTAACGATATTAATTCGGCCCTTGGTCAATCGGGACAAAGCTTGCTGCCGATGATCTACCTGAGCTTTTTCCTGCTGCTTGCGGGATTTGGTTTTAAGGTAGCTGTCGCGCCGTTCCATATGTGGGCGCCGGATGTGTATCAAGGTGCGCCGACGCCGGTAACTGCGTTCCTTGCCGTAGTGTCCAAGGCGGCTGCTTTCGCCGTCCTCTTCCGTTTGATGTATGGCATATATGCCGTAGGCGATATGATGAGTCTACCGATACATCAGGATGTATTGACGACGCTTATGGTCGTAGCGGCTGCTGCGATGATCATCGGTAATTTCATTGCGCTGCGCCAAACGCATATGAAGCGTTTGCTGGCATACTCCGGTATAGCGAATACAGGATATTTGCTCGTACCGATCGCCGTGCAGTTTTCAATGACGCATTACTCCAACTTCTCGGAATTTGCGTTTTATTTGATCGCCTATTTGTTTATGAACATCGGGATGTTTGCGGTACTAATGATCATCGAACGTTCGACAGGCGATGAGGCGATCAAAGGAATGGCCGGTCTCTATTACCGGGCCCCTGGCACGGCGATTGCCACGCTGCTTCTCTTGCTCTCGCTCGCCGGCTTGCCGATATCAGGCGGATTTTTCGGAAAAGTATATATCATGCTCGGCGCCATGCAAACGCAGCATTACTGGCTGGCGGCTGTCATGATCTTAACGAGCGTCGTTTCGTTCTATTACTACTTTGGTTTTATTCGCCAAATGTTCATGCGCAGCGAAGACGAAGGACATGCGGTGAAAGTGCCGCTCCCGCTCGGAATCACCATGTGGCTATGCGCCGGCGTCAGTGCACTGCTCGGTCTCGTTCCGCAATGGGTGCTCGGTTACATCGAGCGTATTTTCTCGCTAACGCAAGATTTGTTCTTTTTTTCCTGACATGAAACCGTAAGGCTTCATCCCTGAACGGCTTCAACAATAATGCAAAAAGCCCAGCGTTCTCCGAGGCGCATGGGCTTTTTTGTCGTCTGGAAACGTCTGGATTCGGGCGAACCGATACAGTCGGCAGTGGCATCCGGCACCAAGAAAATCGATTGACCAATAGCCCGACTGAATTGAAAACGCTTAGATTCTTTGCTTTTTTCGTTTGTAAATATGCCATTTTACATTAAAAAGTGAATAGTGTAAGAAGGTTTTCAATTCCAGTTGCAGGGAGTACTCGTAAGGCTTAGAATGGGGTAAGGCTACTAGATCAAGAGATAAAGGAAACGAAAGCCATGAGTGAAAAGGGAAGGGTACATAACGTTTTTTCTGCGGCTGTCTGTTTCGTCTTTTTCCTGATTTGCTGCCAGACGGCGTACGGCGCCGAAGCGGATGATCCGTTAGGTTCCAAACAGCCGTATTTGCAGCAAATTCATGTAAATGAAGCGTGGGACGTGGCGCAAGGAAATACAAATATTACAATTGCCGTCGTGGATACGGGCGTTGATTTAACTCATCCTGACCTGCAACCGAACCTGGTTCCCGGCGTGAACCTGATCTCCCCGGATCAGCCTCCTGAAGACAACAACGGACACGGCACGAACGTAGCGGGCGTGATTGCGGCTGTCGGCAACAATGACAAGGGTGTGACGGGCGTCATGTGGCGTGCGCGGATAATGCCTATCAAAGCGCTTGAGGCGGATGGTTCGGGCGGAGAGCAGCGTCTGGGCGAGGGCATCCGTTATGCCGTGGATCATGGGGCAAAAATCGTCGTCTTATCGCTGGGTCTCAACAAATATTCCGAATATATGAGCGACATCGTCCGGTATGCGGAAGAACGGGACGTACTGCTTGTGGCCGCAACCGGGAACGAGGCGAACCGGGTGAAATATCCGGCTGCGTATCCGACGGTTCTGGCCGTAGGCGGAGTCACGCCGAACAATGAACCGGAAGAGCGTTCGAATACCGGCCTGGAGCTGGACATTGCAGCTCCATGGGACGTATTTACGACCGCTATCGGCGGTTCGTATGAATATATGGAAGGTACATCGATGGCAGCTCCCCAGGTGGCGGCTGCAGCCGCATTAGCGTGGACTCGAAACCCAAGTCTCAAGGCCTATGAGATGCGCCAATGGCTTCGGCAAACGGCTCAAAACACCGAAATGCCGGGCTGGAACCCGAAAACGGGATACGGGATGCTTCGTGTTGATCGGCTCATGAAAGAGCCGTACATGTCCGATATGTACGAACCCAATAATCGCAAGAACCAGGCCAAAGCGATTTCTCCGAGCAAATCCATTGCCGCTTCTTTCTCCGACGGGGCGGATATGGATTGGTACTACATCGATGCTCCGTATGACGGGACGATTCAAGTTACACTTGACATGAGCCGCAATCTTTCTGTTTTCGTTCAGCATACGGATGCGACCGGTGTGCTGACGAGCAAGACGGTTCATAGCGGGCAAACGATCCCGCTCAAGGTGACCAAAGGCCGGAGCTACCTTGTGCTTCAATCGGCCGACCGCACCCAGCGGGAGGAAGTAAGGTATAAGCTGACGACCGCCTTTGAAATATATCGCGACTTGTACGAGGACAATGACAAGCAGTATAAAGCTTTCGTGCTTCCTCCGCAGAGCGTTAGTCTGAAAGGGACGTTCCACCAGTATAACGACGTCGACTGGTTTGAGTTCCCGGTACCGCAAACCGGCTCATTAACGATTACGGTAGCGACGGATACGGCTCGAATCGACCCGGTTCTGCTCGTGCAGAAGCAAGGGGAAAAGTCAATCACCGTCGATAAAGCGGATGATGGTTTGCCGGAAACGGTTTACCTGCCTGAAGTGTTTCCCGGAAGCTATTATATTCGGGTGAACAATGTGAAAGATTACCAGAATCCGGTGGTCGGCGAATACACGCTTACCATCGATTACGGTGCGAAGTTGATCGATCCGAATGAACCGAACAATCGCTGGTATCAGGCGACGGCGGTATCGTTCGATACGCCGTACTATGGGCTTCTGGATAAGCCGGAGGATGTGGATTGGTTTCAGTTCCGGCTGGAAGAGGAGAGTTTGGTGCAGATGCGCTTATCCGACATCCCTTCCCCGGCAACGGTCTATATGAATCTGCATGACAGCTCGGTCAAACCGATTGCAAGTTCGATGAATGACGCTTCTTCCGACACACAGCAATTATCCGGGCGTTTTCAGCCGGGAACCTATTATTTGAAGCTGGACACCAACAAGACCTTCGATCATCATATGTATCAATTGAATATTATGGCCAAGCCTTTAACCGGAGGTTATACCGATATACGAGGGCATTGGGCGCAAGATGCGATATTGGGCCTTACTTCGAAACAAGTCATCAACGGTTATGAAGACTACACATTCCAGCCCGACCGGCCCATCACGCGAGCGGAAGCGACGGCCGTGCTGGACCGTGCATTCCATTGGAGTAAACAGAAGTCGGTCGTTTACACCGACTTGGATGAAGAGCATTGGGCGTACAGCCATATTGCCAGGGCTTCGCAAGCGGGGGTGATCGATGGCTACCCGGACCGCACGTTCGCACCGGATCAGCCGGTTAGCCGGATGGAGATGACCGCGATGCTCGCACGCAGCATGAATATGACGGGGAAACACAGAGGAGCGGTTCCGTTTACGGACGTGAACGAAAGTTATTGGGGGATCGGACTGCTGAAGCAGGTGAAGGCGGAAGGTTGGATCTCCGGCTATGAGGACGGAACGTTTCGACCGGATCAGCAGGCAACGCGGGGAGAGTTTGTCACGATTTTGTCGCATTTGCTAAAATGATTTGGAAAAAAAATATGCTTGTTCGGTGAGGCGGTCTTGATTGATACTGGCGGGATGCGGGTAAGAAGCGATAGTAGCGCGGAGCCGCGCCAACATGCCGTGATGCTCAATCGGATTGTCCTTGCTGCAGCGGCATAGCCGAAAGCGAGGATCAGACAATTGGATTACATAGATAAAGTGAACGCCTCCATGGGGATGAGCGGATTGCTGAATATTGTCGTAGTGCTCGTGTTCATCGGGTTTTCATGGTGGGTGCTGCAGGAGCTGAAACTCGATGCCTTATTCAAACGTCCGCGGAGCGCACAAGCGAAACTGCTGCAAGTTTTTCTTTCGGTGGCGCTCGGGTATCAATTGGCGCGATTCGTGATTGATTACTTATCGTGGTCGACGTGGCTCAAGGGAATGTTTTAATCGTTTTTCGAATAACTAAGGAGAATGTTGTCAACAATGGATAGTACAACCGTTGTAAAAACCGATAACGCTACGAATGATATCATGACCGGGCGAATCGTACATACCAGGCAATGTCATATTGTCGGCCGGCCGGTTCGATGCTACACTGGTAAAGGCAAAAAAGGAAACACGCGGAGGGGGATCATGATGAGCAAAATAATCGTCCGCGGCGGCAAAAAGTTATCCGGCAGGGTACGAATTCACGGCGCCAAGAACGCCGTACTGCCGATTATCGCAGCCTCTATATTAGGATCGGAAGGAGAAAGCGTCATTCACGACGCGCCTCCACTGGACGATGTCAACGTCATCAATAAAGTGCTTGAAAGCCTGGGAATCGAAGTTGAGTATAAGGACGAATCGATTCGCGTCAATGCTAGACGTATCCAGACCTGTGAAGCGTCATACGAATTGGTGCGGAAAATGCGGGCCTCTTTTCTTGTCATGGGACCATTGCTGACCCGCATGGGACATGCGCGAATATCGCTGCCAGGCGGCTGTGCCATCGGTACGCGCCCGATCGACCAGCATTTAAAAGGTTTCGAGGCGATGGGAGCGAATATCGAACTCGGTCAAGGATATATTGAAGCGAGAATAAACGGCAAACTAAAGGGTGCCAAAATTTATTTGGACGTCGCCAGCGTAGGCGCGACGGAAAATATTATGATGGCAGCCACGCTCGCCGAAGGCACGACGCTGATCGAAAACGCAGCCAAAGAGCCCGAAATCGTTGATTTGGCCAACTATTTGAACGCCATGGGCGCCAAAATTCGCGGTGCCGGCACCGGGCTTATCCGCATCGACGGCGTAGAGCGGCTGAAAGGCGCAGTACATACGGTCATTCCCGACCGAATCGAAGCAGGTACATATATGATTGCCGCGGCAATTACGCGCAGCGATCTGTACATTGAAGGCGCAATTGCCGATCATCTGCGGCCCGTTATTTCCAAGATGCAGGAGATGGGCGTACAAATCAACGAAGACGAGAACGGACTGCGCGTCTATGCCGACCGTCCGCTACGTTCCGTTGATGTGAAGACGCTGCCGTACCCCGGCTTCCCGACTGATATGCAATCGCAGATGATGGCCCTTTTGCTTGTTGCAGAAGGGACCGGTATTGTCACGGAGACGGTGTTTGAGAACCGTTTCATGCATGTCGAACAGATGGCCAACATGAACGCGCAAATCAAGGTCGAAGGCCGCACCGCGGTAGTCAGCGGCGGCAATCGCCTGAAAGGCGCCAAAGTGTGCGCTTCCGACTTGCGCGCAGGAGCTGCTTTGATTTTGGCTGCACTTGCGGCCGATGGGGATACCGAAATTACAGGCCTCCAACACATCGATCGCGGATATGTGAACATTACCGAAAAGCTGGCGCTGCTGGGGGCCGATATTCAGCGGGTACCGCTCGAGGTCATCGAGCTCGAAGAAGAAGATGACGCACTGCCGCTGTTCGCCGTGCAGCCGAGCCTGGCGTAACCACAGCCATTTCTAAGAGAACCTACTCTTTCATTCGAAAAGAGCGGTTCTCTTTCTTTTTGTTCTATTCTATCTTTCCGCTTCATATGATGATGATACTTGGGTGAAGATGGAGGAGCGAAATGGCGATGAAGCACAGGCTGCACATAAATTTGTCTCGCAAATGGAATCCGAAGCAAAAAGCTTGGATTCGCTGGATCGCCGTTTGGTTCGCTAGTTTTATGGCCGTCGTCATTGTGGTACCGGGGCTGCTTGTCCGTACGCCGCCCGGTCAGGAGTCGCCCCCGAACCGTACCCGTTCTGCGGATACCGCGGCTGCTCGCGATACCGGCGACATCGCGACGGTGCCGGTATATTTGGACAAGGAGAAGAAGACCGTCCGTCTCGGCTTGGAGTCGTATGTCAGAGGTGTCGTCGCAGCCGAAATGCCGATTGAGTTTGAGCTTGAGGCGCTAAAGGCACAAGCAATGGCCGCCCGCACGTATATCGTTCGCCGCCTGCTGGACGGGGACAAAACCAACGTACCGCAGTCATCGGAAGCGCTCGTTACCGATACGATCGTTCATCAGGTTTTCGTCTCCGATGAGGAATTGAAATCGCGTTGGGGCAGCGATGTGTATCGGACCAATATGGACAAGCTGAACCAAGCGGTAGAGGAAACGAAGGATCTCATATTAACGTATCAAGGCGTGCCGATTGAAGCGAGTTTCTTCTCTACCAGCAACGGGTATACGGAAAATTCAGAAGACTACTGGAGTCAGTCCATTCCCTACTTGCGCAGCGTAGCCAGCCCTTGGGATGCATCGATCTCGCCGAAGTACAAAGAAACGGTTTCGTTCAAACCGCAGGAGCTGCAGCGTAAGCTTGGTTTATCCAGTGCGGTTCCGGTATCGTCAGGAGGAGCAAACGGATTCAAAATTATCGAGAAGAGCAAGGGACAGCGGATCAAGAAGCTGTCGGTCGGCGGCAAAATGTTTTCCGGCCGGGAAGTGAGAGAGAAACTGGGGCTCAACTCGAGCCAGTTCCAATGGGCATTCAAAGACGGGGAATGGAAAATAACTACGTTTGGGTACGGGCACGGGGTCGGCATGAGCCAGTGGGGCGCAAATGGAATGGCCAAAGAAGGCCGCACAGCGGAACAAATCGTAACCTATTTTTACACCGGCATCCAAATTGACAAAGCGTCGAATCTATTGAAAGGGAAAAGTTTCTAAAAGTAGGTTTTCCCGCGTATAAATCTCGTTAACCTGGCAACACTGGTTAGCGAGGTGATATAATATGAATGAACAAAAAAGAGATTTGCCTGATCAAGAGGCTCCTAAATCGACCGAAGGAGCGCAAAACAGTTCGTCATCCTGGAAGAGATTGCTTGCCAAAAAGTGGGTTTTTCCGGCAACGTACATGGCAGCAGCGGCAATCATTCTAACGTTAATGTGGGTGTATCAGGGTGCGGGTACATCGAAGCTTGACACAAATGTCAGCGTCGATTCTAGCAAATCCGGTACGGTCACAGGCAACGTTTCCGGACCTGATGCCGTCGCAACGAATGCAAAGCAAGAAACCATGCAATGGCCCGTCAAGGAGCACAGCGAGTTTGATGTGATTTTACCGTATTTCGACAGCAAAGCTTCCAATGAAGTAAGACAAGCCGCGATGGTAGAATACGGCGACACGTTCACGCCTCATATGGGGATGGACTTTGCAAGACCCGACAATCAATCGTTTGACGTGCAAGCCGTTATGAGCGGTAAAGTAACGGCCGTGGAGAAAAACCCGGTCGTCGGCAATTTGGTGGAAATTACACATTCGAACGGACTTGTCTCCGTTTACCAAAGCTTGGCCGAACTGAAAGTCACCAAGGATGCCGAAGTGAAGAAGGGCGACGTCATCGCGAAAGCGGGTCGCAACGAGCTTGAGAAAGATCAAGGCGTACACCTGCACTTCGAGCTTCGCCAGGGCCAAGGCGGTCAAGCGGTGAATCCGGAACAATATCTCGGAGATCAATAATCGAATAAAATCAGCTGAAAGCAGGGAGGGCATCCCTGCTTTTTTTGTTTGTCGCAAGCGCTTGTCCGCCGCTTCCCCAATGGGAAAAGACGCAGGAAGCGCAACTTGTCCTCGAAAATAAATGGCTTTCCGGGCTTGTCAGCAAGGCGAAACAAAGAATATAAGTCCACACCCCTCATATAATGTACCAAACTAACTCGAGTAGGGAGGCGAGGGGAGTGCACGATTACATCAAAGAGCGAACCATTAAGATCGGCCGCTGCCTGGTGGAAACCAAGCACACGGTTCGCACCATTGCTAAAGAATTCGGTGTTTCGAAGAGCACGGTGCACAAGGATCTAACGGAACGGCTGCCGGAAATCAATCCGGAGCTGGCGAATCAGGTAAAGCACATACTGGAATATCATAAGTCAATTCGTCACCTGCGCGGAGGCGAAGCTACCAAGATTAAATACCGCAAGACCCGTAGCCCGAAAACGCAGGAGAAGCTCGTCACCATTAAATAAGCATCGGATTGCCGGTCGTACCGTGGGCAACGCGTCTGTTCTATGGCGGCGTACGCTGACGGTACGTTCCTTATTCCTTCCGAACGGCTCGAAACCATGCGGTAATTGTCGAAATACAAGCGCAAAAAAAGAGGATTTTCCGATTTTATGGCGAAATCATGTAAATAACGTATATAATAGTAATGCCGCTTCATTTTTGAGGCTGGACGGTTGGTTTAGGGAGGATTCGTTAGATGTTAAGCAAGGATATCGGCATAGATCTGGGGACAGCGAACGTCCTTATTCATGTGAAAGGCAGAGGCGTCGTTCTGGATGAGCCATCTGTCGTTGCGCTTGAGAGCGATACGAAGCGGGTACTCGCCGTCGGCGAGGAAGCTCGCCGGATGGTTGGTCGGACGCCAGGTAACATTATTGCCACCCGCCCGCTGAAGGACGGCGTGATTGCGGATTTTGAAATTACTGAAATGATGCTGAAATATTTCATCAATAAAGTCGGAGGCCGGAAGTGGTATAGTCATCCGCGCATCCTCATTTGTGCGCCCACGAACATTACTTCCGTAGAGCAGAAGGCGATTCGAGAAGCTGCAGAACGCAGCGGAGCCCGCGAGGTGTTTTTGGAAGAGGAGCCCAAGGCGGCTGCGATCGGCGCAGGCATGGATATTTTCCAGCCGAGCGGGAATATGGTAGTCGATATCGGCGGAGGGACGACGGATGTTGCCGTATTGTCCATGGGCGACATTGTCACCTCCTCTTCTATTAAAATCGCCGGGGACAAGTTCGACGCCTCCATCATGAAATATATTAAGAGTAAATACAAGCTGCTGATCGGGGAACGGACAAGCGAGGATATTAAGGTGCGCATCGGTACAGTGCACCCGGAGCTGAAGCGGGAAACGATGGATATACGCGGCAGAGATATGGTGAGCGGATTGCCGCTGACGATTACCATCGATTCGCAAGAAATTCAGGAAGCGTTGTGGGAGTCCGTATCCTCCATCGTAGCGGCAGCCAAGAGCGTGCTGGAACGGACGCCGCCGGAGCTGTCGGCGGACATTATCGACCGAGGCGTTATCCTTACCGGTGGGGGCGCGATGCTGCATGGCATCGACCAATTGCTGGCGGACGAGCTGAAGGTGCCTGTCCTGATTGCGGAAGATCCGATGCACTGCGTCGTGAAGGGCACCGGGATCATGCTCGACAATTTAGACAAAGTTTCGAAGCGCAAATTTTAAGGAGGCGCAGCTCCGATGTTAAGAGGTCTGTATACCGCCGCTTCCGGCATGATTGCCCAGCAGCGCAAACACGATATCGTAACGAACAATGTTGCCAATTTGAATACGCCCGGCTTCAAGGGCGGCACCGGGATTAACCGTTCCTTTCCCGAGGTGTTGATCTCACGCGTCCGGAACGGGAAGGACGAGCCTGGAGCTGTATCGGTCGGCCGGATCAATACCGGTGTAATGGCGGAGGAGAACGTGTCGCTGCACGCGCAGGGGGATATTCGAGAGACGAACAACCCGTTCGACTTTGCACTCATCTCCAACATTCAAGTACCGGGAGCCCGGTTCGACAGCTCGGGCAAATATGTGGATGAGAACGGGGTCCGCGTCATTCAGCCGCAAGCTTTTTTCACGATCATGAACGCGGCGGGGGAACAGCGGTATTCGTTGAATGGTAAGTTTTCGGTCGACGCGAACGGGCAGCTTATCGATTCGGATGGACGCCAAGTGATGGACCGGAATCAGCAGCCGATCGTTCTCGTCGATCCGGCAACGAATACGCCGATTACCAATTTCCGTATTAGCCGGACTGGTCAATTTACGAATATTGACGGAGAGCCGCTGCTGGGAGCGGGAGGACAACCGGTGAGTTTGCTGATCACCCGGGTGGAAGATCCGAACCTGCTGATTCGGGAAGGCAACGGCTTGTACCGGCTGACGGAGGAAGACCAGGGCACGATTCGGCCGATTGACGATCTGGATCAGGTTGAAGTACGCCAGGGGTATATCGAGCGGTCCAATGTCGATACGGGCCAGTCGATGGTCGATATGATGTCGGCATTGCGCGCATACGAAGCGAACCAGAAGATGATTCAATATTACGATAAAAGCATGGAAAAGGCGGTCAACGAAATCGGCCGCATCTAATTGATATTTCCCAGGAGGATTTCCCTGTGAACCATTCGATGATCAACTCGTCCGTATCGATGCATGCGCTTCAGCAGAAGATCGATCTGATGGCGAACAATATCGCTAATGTAAATACGACCGGATATAAACGGAGCGAGGCCTCGTTTCAGGACGTATTAACAAGCGTCAAGGCCCAGCCTCGCGGATTTCAGAAGGAAGGCCGGTTGACCCCGCTTGGCTACAATCAAGGGTGGGGAGCGAAGATGGCGAAGCCGCAGCTGAACATGGCGCAAGGATCGCTAAAGGCTACGGACAGTCCGCTCGATCTGGCACTGGAAGGCAACGGTTTATTTGAAATTTCCGTAACGACGCAAGACACGAACAATGAACCTGTACGGACAACCCGCTGGACGCGGGACGGATCATTTGAATTATCGCCCTCCGCCGATCTGACCGACCCGGACAGCATGTTTTTGACGACTAAGGACGGCCATTATGTGCTGGGCACAGACAACGAGCCGATCCGGATTCCGAAAAACCATTCCGTAAAAATCGGCACGGACGGCGTCATTATGTCTTATGATGAAGCGGATAAAACTTTGCCTCCGGAACAAGTTGGCGAGCTGAAACTCGTACGCGTCGTTCGTCCCCAATTGCTGCAGCAGCTCGGGGATAATTTGTACGGTCTGCCTTCGGACCTAACCATGCAGCAGCAGGAGGACATACTGCAGATTGTTACGCCGGTCAACAACAATGTCGATCCGATTACCGTACGGCAAGGGTTTATTGAACAATCCAATGTAACCCTCTCCGACGAATTGACGGAGCTGTTGACGGTGCAGCGGGCGTTCCAGCTCAATTCCAGGGCGATCAGTTCATCGGATACGATGATGAATTTGGCTAACAATTTGAGGGGATAACGGCTGTGTTTGTGTTGACAGCAAGGCCGCATTGAAGCGCCGAAGCGGCTGCTGAGGTTGACAGCTGCTTCTGTGCCTCTACTCAGTAGCGGTTGCAACAGGAGGTTGGGGCTTTGAGCAAAAAACCAAAGAAGACGCCGGCTGGCCGCAAAGGGTGGGTGAAGGCGATTCGAATGACCGTCAAATGGACCTGGATTCCCATTACATGCGTGGCCGCCTTGTTTGTCGGACTGTCTGTCGGATATGTTTACATCGGAAAGCAGAGCATGGATGAAGTGTTCGAACTTGCAACGTGGCGTCATCTATTTGACCTTGTTTTTGCCAATACTTAACAATGGGGCTCCCGTCGGGGAGTTTTATTTTTTTCCTGATAACGGTATAATGTATGGATGGGAACGGATTACAGAGAGAGCGGCGAATGAAGTCTGCTGGCCGTTTACAAGGGGGAACGAATGTGTGGAATTTGCCCAATATCCTGACCCTATGCCGCTTTTTGCTCATACCAGTGTACTTGATCATCTTTGGGGCCGGGTATACGAAAGTGGCTTTTTTCGTTCTACTGGCCGCCGGATTAACGGATGTGCTGGACGGTTATATTGCGCGGAAGCGAAAGCTTATCACGCAGCTGGGCAGCATGTTGGACCCGCTTGCAGATAAATCCATGATGATCGCGGTGATCCTCTCGCTCGTATTTTCCCAGATGATTTCCTGGCAAGCCGCGGCTGCTATGTTTTTGCGGGATGCGGGGATGATCGCGGGATCGGCGTTTTTTCACTTTCGCGGTAAAATAACGGTGCCGGCGAATGTGCTAGGAAAGCTGACTACGGTTCTCTATTATGTAGCGATACTTCTTATTGTGTTTCAGCTCCCTTACGCCGGTGCGTACTTATGGTTCGTTATCGTTGTTTCCTTTATCACCTCTATTATTTATATCGTACAGTTCAACTCACTAAATCGAGATAACGCGACGACCGAACGCGCCAAAGAGGATAGCTCCCGGCATATGTAGTGCAAATGGCTATTTTTTCGTAATATTAGAATGTATAAGTTTTCAGCATGCTGAACCATTCTGATGTTTAAAGAAAAGCTTCCGTTAAAACACGAATGTATCTTCATCGAGAGGCTTCGATTAGAAGCTTTCTTATAAAAAAGAGCCAATGTTCGGGCTTGCTTTGTTTGCAGCAAGCTTGAACATAAGCTCCCTTATATCAACCTTCATTACTGCAGATCATGAAGGGACAGTGTTAGTGTAGGTCAGAACGATAGGTTTTATTCCATCTCCCATACAAGGAAGGAGCATCCATATTGTTAGATGCCGTACAAATTCAAGAAATTATTCCGCACCGCTACCCGTTTTTGCTGATTGACCGCATTACGGAAGTAGAACCGGGGGTTCGCGCGACCGGAATCAAATGCGTGACGATGAACGAGCCTTTTTTTACAGGCCATTTTCCGGGGTATCCGGTCATGCCAGGGGTATTGATTGTAGAAGCACTTGCCCAAGTGGGCTCGGTCGCCATGCTGATGGTCGAAGCGAACCGGGGGAAGCTCGGTTTTTTTGCGGGAATCGATAATTTCAGATTTCGCGGACAAGTCACTCCGGGCGATGTACTTACGCTATCGGTTGAAATTACCCGCTTGAAGGGACCGATCGGCAAAGGACAGGCGACGGCGAAAGTAGGGGACAAAGTCGTGGCCGAAGGCGAATTGATGTTCGCGCTGAGCGACAGAGAAAAGAGCGGATCATAATCCGCGATAAAGAGAAGACGCAAACAAGCAAAACCAAATGGGCGAGGAGATGGAGAAATGAGTACGCAATCGCGAGTACAGGAACAGTATGATCTATGGCTGCAGGACCCGGCCATTGACGAGGCGACCAAGCAGGAGCTGCGCAGCATAGCCGATCAACCGAAAGAAGTGGAAGACCGGTTTTATCGCGATCTCGAGTTTGGGACAGGGGGTCTTCGCGGGGTCATTGGAGCGGGTACGAACCGCATTAACGCTTATACCGTGGCGCGGGCGACGCAAGGGTTGGCGCAATATTTGCTGCGCTCGGGGAAACCGTCGCTTTCCGCCGTCATCGCGTATGATTCTCGCAATCAGTCCCCCGAGTTTGCTCTCGAAACCGCGAAGGTGTTTGCCGGCAACGGGATCAAGGCCTATGTGTTCGAATCCCTTCGCCCGACCCCGGAACTGTCGTTTGCCGTGCGTTATTTGAAAGCGGACGCCGGTGTTGTCATTACGGCCAGCCACAACCCGCCCGAATATAACGGATATAAAGTATACGGAGGCGACGGCGGGCAGCTTGTGCCGGATCAGGCGGAACAAGTGATTGGCGAAATACAGAGCGTTCAATCGTTCTCCGACGTGAAGCGGAGTTCACGGGCTGATAGCGAAACGAAAGGACTGCTTCAATGGATCGGCAAGGAAATGGACGAGGCATATATTGAAGCGGTAACGGCGGTAAGCCGCAATCCGAAGCTTGTTCGTAAAATGAGCGATAACTTCCGCATCATCTATACGCCGCTGCATGGAGCGGGCAATTTATCCGTTCGGGCCGCGCTGGATGCGATCGGTTTTAGTCAAGTAGATGTCGTTGCGGCGCAGGAGCTGCCGGATGCCAAATTTTCTACGGTGAAATCTCCGAACCCGGAAGAACGGGAAGCCTTCTCGCTGGCGATTGCGCAGGCGAAGAACACCAATGCGGATATCATCATCGGAACGGATCCGGACTGTGATCGGATGGGTGCGGTCGTGAAAGATGATGCCGGAGAGTACTTTGTGTTGACGGGCAACCAGTCCGGAGCGATCATGGTTGACTATCTGCTTGGCAGCATGAAGGAGCAGGGCGAACTTCCGGATAACGGAGTTGTCGTAAAAACGATTGTAACCAGCGAAATGGGCGCCGTGATTGCGGAACATTACGGAGCCAAAGTGCTCAACACGTTAACCGGTTTTAAATACATAGGGGAAAAAATGACGCAGTTCGAAAAAACGGGCGAAGCGCGGTTTTTGTTCGGTTACGAGGAAAGCTACGGTTACTTGGCCGGCGATTATGCGCGCGATAAAGATGCCGTTATCGCATCGATGTTGATTTGCGAGGCGGCGGCGTATTATAAGAGCCAAGGAAAAACGCTGTACGACGTGCTGCAAGAGCTTTATGAACGCCATGGATACTTTTTGGAGAAGCTTGAGTCACGTACATTAAAAGGCAAGGACGGCGTCGAACAAATCCAAGGCATTATGCAGGATTGGCGCAATCACGCTCCGGCCGAATTGAACGGCCTTCGAGTGACGAAAGTCGATGATTTCTCTCAAGGGCTCTACGGGCTGCCAGTGGAAAATGTATTGAAATACACGCTTGAGGACGATTCCTGGTTCTGCCTCAGACCATCCGGCACGGAACCGAAGATTAAAGTTTACTTTGCGGTACGAGGCAGCTCTTCGCAGGAAGCATCGCATGCCATCAGCCGCCTGGCGGAAACCGTCATGGCCCGCGTAGACCAACATCAATAAGCTTAGGAGCTGACAGCTTTGAGCATGTATAGCAAGTGGAATAAATGGCTGCTGAAGGGACTTTGGTGGCTGGTCATTCTGGGAATGCTGGCTGCCATTCCCGTTGCCTATGAACGGCATCTGTCGGAGCAGAGCAGCCGCAAAGTCGAGTTTGTGTTCGACTATCGCGATTTGCTCGAGATTTCGGATACGCAAACGGACCCGCGGCGTTTTGTTAACGAACAGCTGCAGCAGATGAAGAAACACGGTATCGGGTCGGTAGCCGTATACGAATCGACGTTAAACGAACTAAAACTGAGCCGCAGAATCGAGTTGTTCTCCTCCCACGAGGCAACGGCACTAACGCAAACGCCGATTTCGGCAAACGAAAACTTTACGTATCTGATTTTTGCGGAGAAGGATTCGGAGCAGCGGCTGCTGCCGCTCATTAACCAAACGTTCAATTCATTGAACGTAAAGACGCGGCCGTGGAGCTATAAAAACCAGCCCGGCCTTATCATTGAGATGGCCATGGATCAGGCGATGCTCCGCACGATGGATCCGGATCCGATCAGCATGCAGATGCTGAAGGATCAGGGCTTCAACATCGTTGTGCGTATGTCGAACCGCAGGCCGTTTGTAGCCTCTCAAATGGACACCCTGCTGGGACAATTGCGCAGCATGGGGGTATCGCGATTTATTATTGACGGTGCCACGGTGCCGGGCTTTACAAGCGAGAAGGATACAAGCAGTCTGGCAGAAATGGCCGAGTTGATGGAAAAGTATCATATCGGGCTCGCCAATATTGAGCTGCAAAAAGTACAGCAAAAAGGTTTCAATACGCTTGCCAAACGAACCCACTATAATGTGGTTCGATTGCACTCCTTCACGGAAGCGGACGGACAGAAGCTGACGGAGAACTTGACGGAAGAAGAGCTGCGCGAACGGGTTCAAGGCGTGGCGGACCGTCTCGTGCTGGCGGTTAAGGACCGCAACATCCGGATGGTGTTCCTGAATGCAAGAGCGGTCAAAAACGTCGACAAGGGCGTCATTCTCAACCCGCTGGACGCGATTTACGATTCGCTGGACGGACCGGACGGAGCTATACCGCGAATAAAGCAAGCGGGCTATGTGCTGGGGACGGCCCACGACTTTGATTATGTGCACTCCGGCTGGCAAAGTGTAGCGAAAGGATTGCTCTGGCTAGGGGCCATCGCGTTGATTGCTTTAACGATATCGTACTTCATCCCGGAGATTACGCTGGCTGCGTTCGTGCTGGGCATTATCGGCTCAGCCGGTATGCTGGTGCTGAACTCGAGCCTATTCGGCAAAATTTTGGCGCTGGCAGCCGGAACTTGCGCTCCTACCCTTGCGATCATGTATGCATTGCGCGCAGGGAAAAGAAAATTGGAGCGGCCGACGGGATCGAGGATCGGTTTTGCGTTGTCGCTTTTGATTCGCACGTCGCTTATTTCCGTCGTCGGCATTCTGTTCATCGTCGGCCTGCTGAATCAGATCCAGTACATGTACGTGCTCGATCAGTTCCGCGGCGTCAGCGTGCTTCATCTTGCGCCGATCGTGATCGTGGTCGTGTACTGGTTGCTCTTTAACGAGAAGATGTCATATGGAGACAGAATAGCCCGTGCACGTCAACTATTGGCGTCCCACATCAGCGTGTTATGGGTTATTGCGGCCGCTGTCATTGCGGCTGCAGGATTTTACTATTTATCGCGTACGGGCAATGAGGGACAAGCGTCGGCGGTGGAACGATATTTCCGTTCGTTCCTGGAAAACACGCTCGGCGTTCGCCCAAGAACGAAGGAATTCCTCATTTCGCATCCGCTGTTTCTGCTCGGCGGGTACTTGGCCTTTAAATATCGAAGCGCGATGATTTTGCTTTTGATCGGCGTCATCGGACAAGCTTCCATCGTGGACACGTTTGCGCATCTGCACACGCCGCTCGTCATTTCTTCGATTCGGATTGTGTACGGTCTCGTGTTCGGTACATTGATCGGACTTGTGTTGATTGCCGTTTGGGAAATTGTTTCAAGGAGTTGGCAGCGATGGGTACCCCGACTAAAAGAATCGTAATATCGGGCTATTACGGCTTCAATAATAGCGGCGACGAAGCGGTGCTGCAGTCGATTTTGCTGGCGCTGCAAGAGCAAGGGGAACGACAGGGCGTATCATTCGTCCCTGTCGTTCTGTCCGTCAATCCCGGTGAGACAAGCCGAACATATGGCGTCGAGTCCGTTCACCGAATGAAGCCGGGCGAAGTATGGGCTGCGCTGCGCGGTGCGGATGGTCTGATCAGCGGCGGCGGAAGCTTGCTGCAGGACGAAACCGGGTGGAAAACGATCCCATATTATTTGGCAGTCATCCGCCTGGCGCAATGGCTGAAGAAGCCGGTCTTTATTTACTCCCAGGGGATCGGCCCCGTGCACAGACCGATGTTTCACGGGTGGATTCGATCCGCATTTCAGCGCTGCGTGTTTATAACGGTCCGCGATGAGGAATCGAAGGCGTTGTTGACGCGTACGGGGTTGCCGGCGGAACGCGTTCAAGTCGTGCCCGATCCGGTCATGGGCATGCCGCTGCGCGGCCAACCGCCGCAAAACCATGCGGCCGAGACGAAGTCTATGATTGGGGTTTCCGTACGTTTCTGGAAAGAAGATCGCTCCGAGCTGCAAGCAATTGCCCAGGCGTTGAGCACAATATTGGACGAGACGGATGCACGCATACGGTTTCTCCCGTTCCATCTGCCGTCCGATCATGAAGCCTCGTTGTATGTGCTTGAACAGATGGGGGGAAGCTACAAGCAACGAGCTTCGTTTGCCGAAGGCATCGTACATCCGCAGGATATGCTTGCCGAAGTAGCGCAATGCAGCCTGTTGATCGGGATGCGGCTGCACTCGCTCATTTATGCAGCCGGTCAATTCGTCCCGATGGTAGGCGTTTCCTATGATCCGAAGATCGATCAATTTTTGAACCGGCTGGGCATGAAAGCTGCGACGTCGACCCAATCGGCCAGCGCTGCCGATATTGCCAAGCAATCGCTTGAATTATTGTCCGGCAGCAAGAGATGGAAAGAAGAGAAGCATCCCGCGATCGAGCGGTTAAAAAACGAAGCGCATCGTCCCGCCGAGTTGATCGCTTCATTTTATGCCAAAGGACGGGATTTATCGTGAGCTTTCCAACTGTAACGATATTCGGCGTGCCGATTTCAAAGATGAATATGAGCCAAACTCTCGAGTATTTAACAAAAGTCATCCAAGAGCGACGGCCGCATCAAGTGATTACGGCCAATCCAATCATGATCATGGCCGCTCTTCAAGATCCGGCCTACATGCGAATGATGAAACAGGCGGAGCTGATCGTCCCGGATGGCGCAGGCGTGGTATGGGCTGCAGGGTATGTCGGCAATCCGGTGCAGGAAAGAGTGGCCGGGTACGATTTGCTGCACGAGCTTATGAAAACCGGCCAGCATCGCGGATGGCGTGTCTATTTGGTCGGCGCGTCTTCCGAGGTCATTGAAGCGGCGGCGGATCGATTGAATCAGCTGTATCCCGAGCTGAAGCTTGTCGGTTTCAGGGACGGATTTTTTGGTGAAAAAGAAGACAGCGATGTTATTCGTGCGATTCGCGAAACGGAGCCGGATATTTTGCTTGTCGGCCGGTCAGCTGCAACTCAAGAGCCATGGATTGCACAGCATAAAGAAGAGCTCGGCGTACCGGTTGTCATGGGCATCGGGGGCAGCTTCGACGTATTGTCGGGCAAATTGAAACGCGCGCCGAGTTTATTCCAGAAACTGCGACTCGAATGGTTTTATCGGCTTTTGCAGGAGCCATGGCGTTATAAAAGAATGCTTGTTTTGCCGAAATTCGCAATGAAAGTCATCCGTGAAAAAGAAAATGTGCAGAAACCTTGACAAGAGCTGTGAAACAACCTGAAAACCGTCCAAATTGCAAAAAAATCACGATGGTATTTCTCCATCCTTCGGAGTATAATCGTAGTGTTTGGGGGTTTTCATAGAAAAAAGGGGCTGTGAAATTACACATGAACTTGTTATACGGAATCGGCTTTGCTGCTGCATTGCTTATTGCGGTGCTGATGACACCTTTGGTGAAGCGCTTTGCTTTCTGGGTCGGGGCTGTGGATGCGCCGAATCATCGCAAAGTACATAGCCGTATTATGCCTCGTCTTGGCGGATTAGCTATTTTTATTGCTTTTGTCGGTGCTTTCTTCATCGTGTCACCTGCTATCGATACATTAAAAATGGATGTTGTATTTGGCTTGCTGGTCGGGGGAGCGATTATCGTCCTGATCGGCGCGCTCGATGACCGATTCGATTTGTCGCCCAAAATCAAGCTCCTGGGACAAATTTTGGCGGCGTGCGTTGTCGTCTATTCCGGCGTCGTTATCGACTTGGTCAATGTGCCTTTTGGCGAGGGCGTCGTTTCGCTTACATGGCTGGCCGTACCGCTAACGATTTTCTGGATTGTGGGCGTAACGAATGCGATTAATTTGATCGACGGACTGGACGGCCTTTCGGCAGGGGTGTCCGCCATCGCTACGACGACGATATTAATTCTTGCCTTGATGATGGGCAACGTGACGGTAATACTGCTGTGTGTCGTGCTACTAGGTAGTATCGGCGGGTTCCTGTTTTACAACTTCCATCCGGCCAAAATTTTCATGGGCGACTCGGGCGCATTGTTTCTCGGCTTTTGCCTTGCGACGTTGTCGGTGTTAGGCTTTAAACAAGCGACCGTCGTTTCGCTGCTTGTTCCGATCATGATTTTAGGCGTGCCGCTGTCGGATACATTCTTCGCGATTATGCGGCGCTGGGTGAACAATCTGCCGATTTCGGCCGCGGACAAAAGCCACCTTCATCATTGCTTGCTGAGTATGGGGTTCAGCCATCGAACGACCGTATTAATCATATATGCCATTGCTGCGGCGTTCGGTTGTTCGGCTGTGTTACTCTCGTACATTTCGGAGCAGCAAGCACTGTGGGGAGCGATCATATTGATCGCAGTATTGCTTCTGGTTCTTGTGGTCGGCGCGGAAGCGATCGGGATTATTAGCAAAACAAAAAAGCCGGTGCTTCATTTTATTAATAAAGTACGTGTGAAAACATCGCAGCTCAGTACACGTTCCCGTATGTCGAAATGATTTTTGAAAGCCTGAACGGCGTTGTTTGATAAGCAATTATACTTTTTCGTTGTTATAAGGGGCTGTCCCAAGAGGTCAATAAGACTGAAGGGGCGGCCTTTTTCATGTTATATTTTTGCCGTACGCTTCTAAATATTTCATCTCATGAAGCCGATAAAATAAGTACACTTTGTTTTGCATGATTTCTGAATCAAAGGAAATAGTGCTGGAGTCAGGGGAGGTCATTATTCAATACGGAGCTCAGGTGGAAAGCCGCAGAATCATGCATGCAAAATCATAATTTCCTACAAGGAGGAACGCATCTTGAAACGAACAAGCAACAGATACATAAGCGGGCTGTTAATAATGGCTATGCTGCTTTCGCTGCTGATGCCTGTTACGGTGTTGGGAGCCGGAAGCTCAGCGCTGAGAATCAAGGGGTTCAGCACGGACCCTGCGAAACCATCGGCAGTAACAAGCGAGTATATTAATGTAACGGTTGCGACGGAGAACATTGATGACACCGAAATCGGTTCGATTTACTATGAAATACAAAACGTATCCTTAGGTAGTGAGCCTGTCGAGGTAAAAACCAATAAAGCGGTGAAAACGTCCGCTTCCGAAGTCGTATTCAATAATATTAAGCTCAGTTCCGGCACGAACAAGCTTACCGTTATATCAGGGGATTTGACCAAATTTTCGTCCGATCCGGTATACATCATATTTACTCCGACTTCCAATATAACAGATTTGGAGTTTAATGAAGAGCCGCTGCTTACCGGAGGCACCTATCCGAAGGATCCGACACAAACGACCTATACGATTACGGGGATGGCTGCAAATGCGAAAATTGTACAGGGATATTTAGGCGATCAAGCCAACCCGGTAACCGCTTATCGTAACAGCAACGGGGCATTTACTTTTATCCCTAACCGAACCGATCTGGTCATGCAAGGCGGTGACAACTATTTTAAAATCGTAGCCAGCAACGATACGATAACCAATATGACGGAAACCCGGTTCGTATTTAACAATGGACAACCTTACTTGTTCAACGCTCAAATCGCCGGAAACAATGTTGTGGATCAAAATACACTTGAGCTTTCAAGCAAAAACGTCAGTTTGACGGGTAAATTAAAAGTTGACATATCTGCAGCCTCTCCCTCCGTAACCAAATATGTATATGCCGATATACAGCTGGTTCACGGAAATATCCCCAAAAGGGTTTATTTTCGCGATAATGCAGCAAAGTTAACCGAAATTCCGGGGGAAAGCACAAATACCTATAAAGTATTTGATCTTGGTTCAATCAATCTCGATACGGACTTGGGCATGCCGGATAACCGCGATCAAACGCTGATCATTACCTTTTATACCGACAGCGGTTTAGTCGGGGCGCCACCGAAGCAAACGTTTCATTTTAAATATGTTGATGCTTCGCAGCCCTATATTTCTTCGGTAAGTCGGGTGATTGGCCAGGACTCCAACGGACAGAACATTGAGGTTCCTTTGAATCCCAACGGCAATAATGAGCTCAGCGAACTTCCAGTTACGCTTATCGTTAACACAAAAAACCTGGATCAATCCCAAGGTGGCGATATAAAGGCAACCGTTGGAGATAAGACACTTAACAAGCAGTATGTTGGTAACGGCGTTTGGAACATTACGGTAGACGGCATTCGTGATGGAATCACGAAGCTTGAAGTCGTTCCGGTAGTCAATTCCGTAGAAAAAAGCATCGGTAAACTAGAAATTCCGCTCGTCATTACAAGTACGCCTTACATAATCCCGATCAATTTCTACAACGGCCTGATCATTAAAAAGGAAACCGAGACTCCCAAGTGTTCAGTTGCGGGCTCTTACCCTTGTATTGAAGCAAAAATTATGAATTTGCCGACCGCAGAGTATGACGATGTTGAGGTTATTGTAAATGACCGGAGAACATTGTTAAGTACGAGCGATTTTAAAGGAACCGATCCTTCTATATTCATGGTCGATCTGAATCCGGGCGATGCCCGATGGAGTCCGCCGATCCAAGATCCAGCGAAAGAAACTCATCTGAAGCAAGGCCGAAATACGATTAAATTCAACTTAAAGCTAAACAACACTACGGTGACGTCGGTTCAGTATGAAATCTTTTATTTTACGATTCCTACTCCGGGATTTACGAAGATCTCCCCGATACCACTGGACAAATTTACGGAAGCCCAGACGCCGGACAAGTTCGTAACGCATTCTCAAACCGTTTCGTTTACCGGAGCTTTCGTATATACGGAAACGATTAAGATGACCGTACGGGCGAAGGATAGCGACGGGAAAGCATTAATCACGACAGATACAAGGAACGCATCGGCAAGCTATTCGGATAAGGGGCAGTACGATTATTTGAGAATAACCAATATCGTCGAAACGAATGCTAACTTCACGACTGCCGACTTTACACTGCCATATCACGGCGACGTCGTGTTCGAATTTGCGGCATCCAACAAAAGCGGCGTAACCGAAATTAAAACAATCACGATCAGCCGCGAGCCGGTACCGTATGAGATCATTTACCCCACGACCATTAAGGATGCGAAAGGCGAGGAAATGGCTACGGTTAACGGAAACTTCGTAGACATTCGATTGTCGGCTGAAAATGCAACATCGGTTCAGTTTGGCAAAGACACCGTATTTCCTGAAATTGACAAAACCAATAATAAACCGTATTTTAACTACCGGTATGAGGGGTTAAAGGCAGGTAAAACGACAATCAAACTTACCGTGTACCGCGGTACCGAAAAGACAAGCGGAAGCTTCATCGTGAATAATGTGAATACATCAGTAGAAGGCGCTCAATGGCTTGAAACATTGAAGAGCAGTTACAAGCTTTTCGAAGGGGATTTACAGTTAAAATTCCCGAAAGACACGAAATTGATGCGAAATGATCCGACGGCTGCTTACCAGTATCTAACCAGTGACCGGAAGCTGTTATTCGGCATTGCGAACGTTCAGGACGGGCGGGTCAGTAAAAATTATGCTTCCGACGCAACTGCATCCTTCTTCTTGAAGGACCCGGAGAATAGATTCAGGCCAGCGAGCAAGCTGTATTGGATTAATGGCGGTTATATCGGAGAAAACGATTACCAGGATAACGACAAGCTCCAGGTTGCTTTGACAGGTTCGGGCCGCGATCCGTACGACGTTGAAACGACGGCCGGCAATGTTAAATTTTATCAAAAGCAAAATGAAGCCGAATTAAAGAACATGGTTATTCCGACCAAACGCGGAGAACTTACATTAAATTACGATCCGAGTATTCGTGCGGATGCCTGGAAGTATGTTACTGTGTATCAGATGGATATTTATGAGAATTACCGCGGCATGACGACCATCGCCTGGAAGAACATCGGCGGTGTGGTAGATAAGACCAATAATACGATTACGGTCCCGATCGATCACTTTGGTTATTTTCAAGTGATGTACTTGAACGACAGCTTCACGGATATTACTTCCCACGCCTGGGGACGGGATATTCTTGATACGATGTACGCTAAAGGGTATATGACAAATATGCTTGACGGTTACTTTATGCCGAATGAAGACATCAGCCGCGGAGAGTTCGCAACGCTGCTGGTGAAAACATTTGATATTCCACTCAACTACAGCGGGACAGGAACGTTCAGCGACGTTCAGCGTTTTGGCTCGAATAAATTATACGATTACAAGTATATCGAGACAGCCGCTCGCGTAGGGATTGTTAGAGGAACGCAGGGAGGCAGGTTCAGCCCGAATGACGGGATTACAAGGCAGGATGCGGCCGTAATGATCGCGAGAGCCGCGGAGCTGAAGGTCGGTACCGATTCCAAGAAAGTAGACGCGAACCTTGCCAAATTATTTACGGACGCAGGAAGTATAGATCCGTATGCCAAAGCTTCTGTCGAAGCGGTTGCGAAGGAAGGATATATTGAAGGAATCGAGAACGTGCTGCTCAGCGGGCAAAAGAACAAAACATACCGATTTGACCCGACAGAACCATTCTCCCGGGTGCAAGCTGCAGCAGTGCTCGAACGTATATTGAAAAAACAAAAAAAGTTTCCGAAATAAGCACTCAAAGCCGCCATATCCACGGATACGGCGGTTTTTTGATACCATTGGATTTGGAAAATACTTATTGATGACGATGCTGATAGATCGTTGTATACTAAGTTTCGTAAGCGAGTGATACATCGAGACGATAGATGATATGATATACGCTCGGTAAAACAGAGCACAAGCCTCCTCGAAAAAAACAAAAAAAGTTTTTTTCAAAGAGCGCAACTTTTTAAAAAGCTCTGCGTTTAATCTTATGAAACACAAACAAAACAAGATCAAGAGCTGAATATACTGGGTAATTTTCTCAAAATTAGCTCTTTACCTTGGTTGCATGTCAGTGTATAATGTTAAATGGCATGCAAGTCTCTATTGACCTGTATTTATTGTTTACTAGTTTCTGCAATTTTATACATTGCAGACTTAACTATTCTAAATGAATTACGCTCAACTCTGGGAAGGGGGTGAATCGGCTAATGAGGGAATCGAGCTATAATTTTAATTCTACAAAGAACTCTCAACAACCGAAAGATATTCGAGGAGGAGAAAAAAAGGTTATGAAGAAAAGTTTATCTGCTATTTTGTCCCTGGCTATGGCGTTCTCAATGTTTTCTTCCGTAGCATTGGCCGCTGAGGGTGACAATACCACAACTGAAGCTGGAAATGCTGATGCAACAAAAACATCTGCTAATTTCAGCGATCTGAAAGATCTCGATGCAGCAACAAAAGCAAAATTCGATGCAATGATTTCCGCTGGTATCTTTGACGGCGTTAAAGAAGGCACGTTCGGTCTGAAAGAAAAAATGAACCGCGCACAATTCGCAAAAGTTGCGGCTCTGATCTTCGGTCTGAAAGTTGACTCTTCCTTGAAAACTTCCAGCTTCACAGATGTTAAAGCAGACGATCCAGCTAACGGATACGCGCTTCCTTACATCGAAGCAGTTAAAGCAGCCGGTATCACTGACGGTTACGCTCCTGGACAATTCAACCCAGCTGGCGAAGTAACGAAAGAGCAACTCGCTACTTTCTTGATTCGCGGTCTGAAAAAAGATAAAGACGCTCAAGCAACTCCAGGCGTTGCTGACAAAACAGTATCCGACTGGGCTAAAGGTTATGTTGCGCTTGCAATTCAACTGAAGCTTCTGAGCAGCGGTACTGACGGCACATTTGGTGGTGCTTCCGCAGCAACTCGCGACCTGCTTGTTACTTCGGCATACGAAGCTCAAATTCAATTCAAAAACCTGAACAAACCAGTTAAAGCTTCCGTTTCCGAAGCAAAAGCAACTGGTGTTCAAACGGTTCAAGTAAAATTGGATAGAGACGTTGATACGAAGAAAGCTACTTTGACGCTGAAAAAGGGCTCTTCGGATATTGCAACTACAGTTAAGTGGGACAGCAACAACTCCACTGCAACGTTGACATTGACTGACTCTAAAATCACTGCCGGTGAGTATTCTGTAACTCTGGGCGGCTTGGATGCGAAAGACCTTGACAAAACGGTTGCGAAATTCACGGCTGAGAACGAAGTTCTGAAGAGTATCGACTTCCTGAGCGCGAACGACACGATCGCTTACTCCGATAGCGTAGTACTCAAGCTGGCTGCTAAAAACCAATATGGTGAGAAAGCTTCTTTCTCCGCCGGCGGTTACAGCGTGTATGGTGTTGATAACGCAAGAATTACAAAAGCAGATGACAACACATTGTTGCTTAAGCTTAATACAAAGCAAGGTAACTATCAGCAAGGTGTGACGATTATTCCGATTACGATCGTGAACAACGATCAATATCTTACGGTGTCCAAGAGCTTTAAGTTGGGTACGGCTCCGATCCTGTCCAAGCTGGAGCTGGGCGAAGCGCAATACTCCAACACGGAAGCAAAAGCAATCACTTCTAAGGGCGAATCGGCTTCGTACGAACTGAATCTTTTCGATCAATACGGCGGCATGTTCGGTTATGATTCCAGCCTGACAGAAATCAATAGTAATGCAAATGAGTGGAAAGATATTGTCAATGTAATTTGGAATGACTACGTTGGCGACTCGACAGGCAAAACGGTAATCGAGCCGACCTTCGAAGACAATGGCAATAATATTCCAAGAATGAAGCTTACTCTGACTCAGAATATCGACAAGTCTGCTGATTATAACTTCACTGTAACGACGCAAGCGGCTACGGCAACCGGTAAAGTGAAGGTTCAATCGGCGAAAGTGGCGACAAAGATTGAGATCGGTGACTTCAGCGATGTGGTCGCTGTTGGCGACAAGGACGTTTACATCCCGGTCATTGCGTACGATGCGCAAGGCAACCAATTGAGCATTGAAGATTTGACCAGCGATACGAACCGCGATCGTATCCAAATCACCAGCTCTTTTGCCGAACCGAAGATCATGAATTCGGGTGCGAACAAAGGTTCAATTCACTTGAAAAACCTTGACGGCGTAAGCAAAAACAGTGCAATTTCGGTTACGGTAATGATCGCGACGCCAAATGCGCAAAGCACCGCTACAAGAACGTTTACGGTAAGCGATGCTCGTTACCCGGATAAGATCAAAGAAGTGGTTGCACCGGCAAAACAATATATTCAAGGTTCTTCTTCGAGCTTCAAGTATGTCATTCTTGACCAATATGGCAAAGAAATGAAATACCAGTCGACTGGCGTAACTCAAGATGTATATATGACTCTTGAGGGCAGCAGCAACTTCAAATTAACAAAAGATGATGATTCGCAAGAAGGAACTGCACTCAATGTAAGTCAATTCAACGCTAACGATGAATGGGATCCGAATTCCTATAAAACCTTCAATGAAGGGTTCAGAATCGTAGCGGGTAGTGCAGCAAATGTTGATGATAAAGCAACACTGCGTATTGAAATCCGTAAGGGTACTCAAGTGCTTACTAAGACAGAGAAAAGTCTCAGTATCGTACCTAACAATGCGGATCTGAACTACAGTGTAGCTCCTCTTGATACTATGTTTAATACTAGAGATAGCGGTTTGTCTAACAACGTACCTTCCGGTAACGTTTCGACTGGCGGCAGAGGCGCGGGTACAGCCCTGAGTTCAGCGATTTACAATGTGGTATACTCCCCGTTGAGTAAAGAAGTTGTACTCAATGTAACGAACTCCTCTGGAGATAAAGTAGCCATACCGAGAAATGCTGTATCGAGCGTATCGTCTTCTGATACAGTGTCGGTACAAACTGCTAAGGATGCTACTACTGGTAAATTCTACGCTCTTGGATACAAAACAGGGTCTGCGACTGTTACTGTAAACTATGTAAACAGAAAAGGCGAATATAAGACTGCAACTGTACCTGTGACAGTTAAAAACGAGCGTATGAAAGTAGTTTCTTTGACAGCAGGCAAGTCGAAAGTACTGGTTAATGCGGGCAACACTTACAACATTTCTGATGCATATACTGGTACTGTTTCTAAAGGTTTGATGGATTTGAAAGTAACTGATCAGTACGGTCAAGTTTTTGAAGGAACAGAAGTTGTTGATTACAACTTTGTATACGGCTTAGCGTTTACAGCAAATAATGTTTCCACAGGTTCTATGGCAAATCCAACGGCTGATGATAACAGTGTTTCTATCGATGACCGTGGTAAAGTTAGAATCGGTGCTAACGTTAAAGCTTTCGACTTGACGGCTAGTGCACCAAGTGGTCTGTCCGTAACAACGCAAGTTGTCACATCTAAAGAGTAATCTCTTAGTTTCATTAAATCTCCACAAAAAGAAGACCTTCGGGTCTTCTTTTTTTACATAACCCAACGGAGTGTGAAGATATGAATTCCCGCGTCAAAAAAATAACACTAACCGCTGCGATACTATCCATATCTGCTTTAAGCTTTGCTTATGCCGATTCAGCTACAACAACTACACAGCCTGGTTCCGTAGATGACCCTGTTATAACCAAGAGCTACTTCGAGCAAAACATTCAGAAGCAAGTTGCTGAGGAGCTTGCCAAGCAAACTGTAAATGAAGAAAAAATCAGGCAGCTTGTTGCAGCTGAGTTAGCCAGGGCTGGTGCCAGTAGCAGTGGCAGTAACGGAAATGGATCTACCGTAACTACTCCTCCCTCGAGTTCTTCTTCAACCGGCTCTAACTCAAATATGACGATTGTCAAACTGGGAGCCGGGCAAATACTTTACGGCGGAGAAGGAACCGAACTGATCGTTCGCACAGGCTTAACCTCTGTATTTAGCTCCGATGAAAATGGCATCCCGGATGTTACAATCGGTAAAGATATTGCAGCCGGTGCTGCTGTAGAAACAAACCATTTGTTGATCGTTCCAAGAGAGGGTCGTGGCATCAAGCCCGCTCCTAAAAACAATCAAGAAATATTCGTGATGGTTCGCGGCAATTATTTGCTTGTGAATGCAGACGGTTCCAAAGCCACACCATAATTTTACCCATAAAACCAATAGTTAATACGAGTGGCCATACCGGCCGCGGAAATACTATGATTACATTCCACTTAGGGAGGTAGTCAGACATGGCGAAAAACAATAAAAAAGTCGTTCCGGAAAGCAGTAAAGCACTCGATGCCTTAAAGTATGAGATTGCTGCTGAGCTGGGTTTACCGGTTGGGAAACAAGGACTAGCGGGAGCGAATGTCGAATTTGCAACGGAGCTTGGTTCGATCCCTGCCCAAACGATGAAAGAAGACTACTGGGGCCATATCGCATCACGCGATGCAGGTGCGGTAGGCGGCACAATTACATCCCGTTTGATCAAAAGAGCAGAAGAAATGATGTTAAATCTATAGCTCTCATATAATTATTGACAGTCATCGACAAATCCAGTAACATACTATAAAGAAGGTAACAGTTAAAGAAACCTTTTCCAATTGGAAAAGGTTGATTTTTTGTATGGGTACTTATTCGATTATCAATACTAGTAACAGTAGGAGGTCGTTTACATGTCCAATCCAATCGGTCGCCGTTTATTTACTTCGGAGTCTGTTACTGAAGGGCATCCGGATAAAATTTGTGACCAAATTTCCGACGCAGTATTAGATGCATTCCTTAAAAATGACCCTAATGCCCGTGTAGCATGTGAAGTATCGGTCGCTACAGGACTTGTTCTTGTGATCGGGGAAATTACAAGCCAATCGGAATATGTCGATATTCAATCCATCGCTCGTCAAGCTATTAAAGATATTGGTTATACCCGCGCCAAGTTCGGTTTTGACTCCCAAACATGCGCAGTACTTGTATCCCTGAATGAGCAATCGCCTGATATTGCGCAAGGCGTTAACAAAGCACTTGAAGCCCGTGAAGGTCAAATGACCGACGACCAAATCGAAGCGATCGGTGCAGGCGACCAAGGTCTTATGTTCGGTTTTGCCGTGAACGAAACACCGGAATTGATGCCGCTGCCGATCTCCATTTCGCACCAATTGGCACGCCGCTTGACCGAAGTTCGCAAAAACGGCACTTTGCCATACTTGCGCCCAGACGGCAAGACACAAGTATCCGTCGAATACGAAGGGGACAAGCCGGTACGTATTGATACGATCGTTGTTTCGACGCAGCACGGAGAAGAAGTTTCTTTGGAGCAAATTCAAGCGGATATTAAGGAACATGTCATCAGACCGGTCGTGCCTGAGAAGTTCCTTGATTCCGATACAAAATATTTTATCAACCCTACTGGCCGTTTCGTTATTGGCGGACCGCAAGGGGATGCCGGCTTGACTGGTCGTAAAATTATCGTTGATACGTATGGGGGTTATGCGCGTCATGGCGGCGGTGCATTCTCCGGTAAAGACCCGACAAAAGTCGACCGTTCCGGTGCGTATGCAGCCCGTTATGTTGCAAAAAATATCGTAGCCGCTGGTCTGGCAGACAAATGTGAAATCCAATTGGCATATGCCATCGGTGTTGCCAAGCCGGTTTCCATTGCGGTTGACACATTTGGTACAGGCAAAGTAAGCGAAGAGAAGCTTGTCGAAGTTATTCGCAAAAACTTCGATCTTCGCCCGGCAGGCATTATCAAGATGCTCGACCTTCGCCGTCCGATCTACAAGCAAACGGCTGCTTACGGACATTTCGGTCGTACCGATATCGATTTGCCATGGGAGCGTACAGACAAAGCGGAGCTCCTGAAAGCAGACGCTTTGGGTTAATTCCTTATAAACACTTGATCTGTCTAAGAAAGACGATCCGAATCCATCGGATCGTCTTTTTTGCTTTTATCTGAACATGAAGTCAAATGATAATACTTATTTTTCTAGAAATTTATATAAATGGTTTAGATGTAAGAAGAACTCCGATCAGAATGGTTTCATATATTTTTCACAGATTCATATCGTAACTTTTTGTAGTTTAATAGAGTCTATTATAGAGGAGAGTGGAATCGAGAGAGGAGAACAAAAGCGTGATTTTGCACAGAAAATGGCGAAAAATGTCGTGCATCATGCTGGCCGCGGCGATGCTGGTATCCCCATGGTCCGGTATGAGCACGGTTAAAGCAGCGGGTGACACTTTAACTGTCAGCAGTGAGGAGACGCTCACATCGGGCGCGGTACTGAAGAAGTACGTTTGGAACACAACGAGGAATAACAAAGAGATTAAAGTAAACGCGAATGTCATTGAAGTCGATTTAACGAATCCTTATGTGAAAATCGATGTCATGACCGGTACGGAAAATCAGTTTACTCGGAAACAGACGGTGCTGGGCATGGCAACGGAAACAAAAGCCGTGGCAGGTGTCAATGGCGACTTTTACAATACGCAGGCGGAAGGGGTACCGATGGGCCCCCAAATCTCGAACGGACAGCTGATGGCGACGCCGCCGTATTTGCCGGGATTTTATACGTTTGCGATAGATAAGGACAATAAACCGATCGTGGATCTGTTTACGTTTAAAGGATCGATCGTTGCAAAAGACGGTGCCACGTATCCTCTAGGGGGAATTAACAAAACCTATTACTGGTTTGAACCGGGCGGGGAGCACAGTCATATCGACGGCATGTTTATGTATACCAGTGCATGGGGCCAGGTCGACCGTTCCAATGACGGGGTAACGGTACCGACGGAAATATTAGTGCAGAATGGTGTCGTAACGAAAATTGCGGATAATGGCATTATCGATATGATTGCGCCAAAAGATGGCTACATATTGCGGGCATCGGGAAAAGCGGCGGATTTTGTCAGAGCGCATTTGAAAGTAGGGGAGCCGCTGGTCGCGGACTACCAAGTGCTGCCGCAAGATCCGAGCAAAACGTATGACGCCAAATCGTTCAAAATGATGATTGGTGGACATACGATTCTTGTGGATGATGGGCAGCCGGCGGAATTTTCGCGCGAGGTAGCCAGTTTGTGCTGCACTCGCTCCAGAACGGCACTCGGCTACTCGAAGGACGAGAAGACTGCTTATATCATCACAGCGGACTACAGCGGCGAGAGCAAGGGCCTAAGCATGGCGGAGCTGCAGCAGTTCATGATCAAAGTCGGCGTATGGAAGGGACTCAACCTGGATGGCGGCGGTTCCACGCAGATGGTAGCCCGTCCGCTTGGCGAAACGAAACCGGTGCTCATCAACAAGACGGAAACCGGCATTCAACGGAAAGTAGTAAACGGAGTAGGCGTATATTCGCTCGCGCCGAAGGGTGAAGTGAAAGGCCTATTTATCCAGACGCCACGCGTTCTTTACATTGGAGAACAGGCGTCGCTCAGCTTCAAAGCGTACGACGAATACTATAACCCGGTGGTGGAAGCGGATAAAGTAGCCGCGCAATGGACTGTAGCCGATAACATGGGTACCTTTAAAGACAATGTATTCTCCCCTGCCAAAGCAGGTACGGCTAAAATAACGGCAGTGTCGGGAAAAGGCAGCTCTTCAGCGGATATTGAAGTAGCGGGACGGGATCAATTAAGCGGTTTGAAAATATCGGCGAACCAGCTTGCGCTTACCGAAGGCGAATCGTATAAAGTGCCGGTCGTGGCGACGACAAAGTCCGGTAAATCGAGAGAAGTTCCGCCAGAGCTTGTTCAGTGGGAAGTTCTCGGTATTCAGGGCGAAGTGAAGAACGGCGTCTTAACGGTGAAGAGCATGGCAGGTAGCTCCGCGGCGCAGTTGATTGCAAAATATGACGGTTTCAGCACGATCACTACCATCCCGGTTGGCATCGACAAAATGTGGTATAACCTTGATGACAAAGCGGTCATGACGTTATCGGATGCGAAGCCTCAAGAAGTTACGGCAGCCGTATATGTTCGGCCCTCGGAGACTGGGAACAAGTATTTGGAGCTGAACTACAATTTCACGAACGGGAAGGGCAACAAGTGGGCTTACGCTACGCTGGATACTGGCGTTTTGATCGAGGGCGAGCCGCAGTATATGAAGTTGAAAGTAAACGGCGACGAAAGCTTGAACTGGCTGCGCGCCGAAATTTTGGATAACAGCGGCAAAGTGCATTATGTCGATCTGGCGAGAAGCATTAACTGGACAGGCTGGAAGCTGCTGATGGCCGATTTGACAGAATATAAGATGTCTTATCCGATTCGAGTAAAAAGCGTTTATGTTGTTAATGAAGAGATCGGACAAGACGAGCGGAAGGCTGTCGGAAAAATCGGAATCGACGATATCATGTTTACATATCGCGGCCCCGTGCCTCAGCAGTCGAATAACGCGATTAAACTAACCGTTAATAAAAAAGAAGTGACCGTGAACGGAAAATCGATGACATTGGAGCAGGCGCCGGTCATTGTGAAGGACAATACGCTAATCCCGATTCGTTTTGTAACCGATGCCTTGGGGGGCACCGTTCGATGGGACGACGCCGAGCGTAAAGTGACCGTCATCCGCGGGGATAAAATGATCGATTTGTGGGTCGATAATCCCGACTTGATCGTGAACGGGCAAAGGGTAACGGCAGAGGTAGCACCGACGATTATGAAGGATCTTACGATGGTGCCGCTGCGCATTTTGTCGGAAAATCTGGGCTGGAAAGTCACCTGGGATGGGAAGACGCAACAGATCACGCTGCAATAATTAGTTCTATAAGCTCTCACAATCTGATGTAAATGTGGTACTATATTGCTAGTACGATGAGAAAATTGGCGAAGGAGCTTTGTCCGGATGTCCGTCGATGCAATTGATCGCGTCATCAAAAACGCTATAGATGTCATGGAAAACAGCAAGTACCAGCTTTTCGAGATTTGTGAAAGCGTACGGGCAGAGCGTGAGGCGTTAAATAACGAATTGCAGCAAGTTATTGACGAAACGACAAAAACAATCGACACGGTGGACCGTTTTGAAGTCGAATACCGACGGTCCCGTGTTCGATTAACCGAAGTTAGCAGAGATTTCAAACGATTCAATGAAGAGGATATCCGCACGGCCTATGAGGCGGCAACGCAGCTTCAGGCTCAGCTCGCCATTTATCGCGAGAAAGAGCTTCATTTGAAATTGCGGCGGGATGACCTGCAGAAGCGGCTGAAAAGCGTAGACAAGCAGTTGGAACGAGCGGAGACGCTAGTATCCCAATTGAATGTAGTGCTGGAGTATTTGGCGGGCGATTTGAACCAGGTAACAAGGCTTCTGGAGTCGGCGAAAAACCGGCAGCTGCTCGGTTTGAAAATTATTTTGGCCCAAGAGGAAGAACGGAAGCGCATTGCCCGAGAGATTCATGACGGTCTTGCTCAAACCATGGCGAATGTCGTGCTACGCACGGAAATCATGGAACGCATGTTGGCGAAGCAAGCTTACAATGCGGTAAAAGAAGAGCTGTATGATTTGAAAGGGCAAGTTCGCGGAGGCATTGAAGAGGTTCGCAAAATCATTTTCAACCTTCGGCCCATGGCATTGGATGATTTGGGCCTTGTGCCCACCCTTCGCAAATTCGTGCAGGATTATGAAGAAAAATCGAAAATAAGAACCAAATTCGAGCTGATCGGCAAAGATATGAGGCTTCCTTCCGGCATGGAGGTTGCCGTCTATCGTTTGGTGCAGGAGGCTTTTTCTAACGTAATGAAGCATGCGCAAGCGTCGCATGTAACGCTGGAATTAACCGTTCAGCAGCAAATGGTGAAAATCGTAGTGGCCGACAACGGTGTAGGGTTCATTGTGGACCATATCGACAAGCGGAGCGAGAGAGCCAACCGTTACGGGTTAATGGGTATGAGGGAACGTGTAGATCTGCTCGAGGGCCGAATGGATATTGAATCGAATGTAGGCGCCGGAACGAAACTATCGATGGTCATACCGATCAAGGCAGAATCGAAGGAGGAGTAAATTATGGAGACTGCAGGCAGCAATAAACGTCCAATCAAATTGGTTTTAGCCGACGATCATCAGCTTTTTCGCGAAGGGGTCAAACGGATACTGAATATGGAGAGCGATCTGGAGGTTGTCGGCGAGTGCGGTGACGGCATCCAGGTCATAGAGCTGTGCAATGCGCTCCATCCCGATATTGTTCTGATGGACATTAATATGCCGATTGAGAACGGCGTAGTCGCGACGGAGAAGCTCAAAGATATTTTTCCGGATATCAAGGTTATTATTTTATCGATTCACGACGATGAGAGCTACGTATTCGAAACGCTGCGCAAGGGCGCAATGGGGTACCTGCTGAAGGACATGGAAGCGGAGTCGCTTATTAATGCGATACGTTCCGTTGTTGCAGGACATGCGTACATTCACCCGAAAGTAACCGGGAAGCTCATCAATCAACTGCGCCGCATGACATATCTTGACGAACAAGGCGTGGCCGGTTCGGGAGCGGTCTCCAAAGAAGCCGGCGTCAAGTACGTGCATATGGACAACAGTCCGTTAACGCGCAGAGAAGCGGAAGTATTGCGGCTGATGGCCGAGGGCAAGAGCAATAAGATGATCGGAGAATTTTTGTATATTAGCGAAAAGACCGTCAAAAATCACGTCAGCAGCATTTTGCAAAAAATGGAAGTGGACGATCGTACGCAAGCGGTTATTGTCGCCATCAAAAACGGCTGGGTTACATTATAAGTTTAACTTCCGATTGAAGCCCTTCCAATGATAAATATCATCGTGGTTTGGATGAGCCTTTCACCAAGGACAAGAAAGATGAACTCCGGTTCTGGTCATGGGAGAAGCCTACTGCGAATGAAGGAACCAACTTACTCATAGCGGCATATATTGTTTTTAAGGGAGGGAGCCGCTATGATGTTAGGCTTGGTTTGGATTGTTGGCTGCTACACCGCGGGGGTCGTGATCCTTCACTTGCTCCACTGGCAATGGATGAAAAAAAGATCAAAACGAACGGTTCATTATGTGCTTCGAACGTTCAATAATCAGCTGCAATTGGAATGGTATATAAGGTCACTGTCATTCTTTTCGTGGATCAAAGGAAGAACGATACGCATAACGATTGCGGACGAAGGATCAACAGATGATACGATCGCCATTGCGCAAAGGTTAAGCCGCGAGCACCACCTCGATATATACACGGATGCTTCGCTGGATTGGGATGAATGGATTCGGCAGCATGAAGAGGAGCAGGTGGTGGCAGTCCGGATTAGCCATAACGAAATGGAAACCGCTTTCAAATATTTGTAATTGTGTTCGACAACTATATGATGCGGGTGATATATGAAGTCATGGGTTTATGCGATAATAAGCCAAAATAGCTGCTCCTGGCACGTCTCCTTGGATATGCGCGCTGATCGGGACCATTGGGCCCGGCAGTACGGGCAAGCGTTCAAGATGCGTGTGATGGAGCCGTCTTTATCGTTTGGACAAGCTTGCGAGCTGGTCTATTTCATGAATCAAAGGGATCAAGGAATGTCCGTGAAGAAACAGCTGTCTCTTTTACGTCATGCAGCCCGGGCTACTGGACAACCGGATATGTCAATCGAGCAATGGAAGCTGTGGGACTGGAAACCCCATTCCATGGTTACGGCGATCGATGGTCGGATGCGTCTCGTATCGTCTGTCGGCGAGCTGATGGCGGGACGCAGTTTAATGCTCGACGAATTCAAGTCTCTGATGGATCATGAAGGACAAGAGGAGATTGCAGCCAATCCGAATTACTTCCTGCAACTGGCATGGCTTAAAGGAAAGCTTGCGATCGAGAGCGCCGTTCAAGTAAACCGGAATGTGCGAAAAATGCCAATGCCGCTGCGGAAACAAACCGTATGTCGCTGCAGACGATGCGGGAACGAACAGAGCCGCGAAGAGAGCGGGACCGCCGTTACAAGCGAGCCGATTTCGTGGACGGATTGCCCGAGCTGTGGAGGCCCGTGTCCATGCTGCGAGGCTTGCCTGACGATGGGAAGGGCAAGATATTGTTCGCTATTGATCAGCGGTGTTGAGTATCAGCATCCGCAACCAAGTAATCGAATCCAAAGCACCGCTGATGAAATGGATTCGTTGCTTGCCCCCTGGGGATTAAGTAGCGTTCAGACAGATGCATCCCGTTCGGTTTTGGAATTCTTGAAAGCAAATGAAACCCATATAAGGGTTAATAATGAAAAAGAAAAACCCAAAACCCAATTCCTGATTTGGGCTGTAACGGGTGCAGGCAAAACGGAAATGATTTTCCCGATGATTCAGTATTCTTTAAATCATGGCGGGCGCGTCGCCGTAGCAACACCGCGGCGCGATGTCGTGCTGGAGCTCAAGCCGCGTCTTGCGAAAGCATTTCCCGATATACGGGTGGTCACGCTATATGGAGGGAGCGAGCAGCGTTGGGAACGCGGAGAGCTGACGATCGCCACGACCCACCAACTGATGCGTTTTCGCCATGCGTTCGATCTGGTCATTATTGATGAAATTGACGCGTTTCCTTATCACAATAATCCGATCCTGCAATACACAGCAAGCCAAGTCTGCAAATCGGGCGGCGCCTACATCTTACTATCGGCAACGCCTCCCGAAGCGCAGCAGCGAGCGGTGAAGCGCGGCCGTCTTCCTCATGCCCGGGTGGCCGCAAGGTACCATCGGCATCCTCTGCCGGTGCCTCAGCTCATGGTTATACCCTCTATTACCCAAATGCTTCAGCAATCGAAACTGCATGCACGCCTATTTCAGAAGCTTCAGGAATCGGTTCATCGGGGAGCGCAAGTTTTTGTTTTTGTCCCTAAAATCGCACTCGTGGAGCCGCTTGTAAAATTGCTGCGTCAAAATTATCCCGACATCCGGATCGAAGGGACATCTTCCAAGGATGAACATCGAGCGCAAAAAGTAAGCGACTTTCGGGCAAGCGACATTCGAATGCTCGTGACAACAACGATTTTGGAGCGTGGGGTGACGATTCCTAAATCCGATGTGTTCATCTTGGAGAGCGACTCGTCGATGTTTGATGCGGCGGCTCTTGTGCAAATGGCCGGTCGCGCCGGAAGATCGGCGCAGGATCCACGGGGAATGGTGTATTTTGCGGCACGGGAGAAAAATCGTTCCCAGGTGAACGCGATAGGTCAGATTAAAGAGATGAACGCTTTAGCCAGAAAAAGAGGGCATATCGATTAAACATACCGAATTAAGTTTTTAAGCTAAGCTGCTTGGACTCGGACTTAGGAGCTCGATGAAGTTGTATAATTTCGGATGACATCCGCACACTTCCGTTCAGCTACTACTGACGTAGTCTAAATTGCACGTATCACGCATTGAGAGGGGAATCATGCAATCATGCTAGGTTCGATTATGCACCGTTGTTCGGAATGGTTCGTTCAGTTGGAGAAGCTTCTGTCGAGCAGCAAGCAGATTTGCCTGTCGTGCGGAGCGGGATATGATCGCTCAAAGCCTTTGCCTGTTTGCTCAGACTGCTGGGCGGCGATACCATGGATCGGAGAAGTGATGTGCAGCCGATGCGGCAGATACGAGGTTTGCACCGACTGCATCCGGCGCGAGAACACCTATTACACGCAAAACCGGAGCGCTGTCAGGTACGATGACAATATGAAAGAATGGCTTGCGCTACATAAATACCGCGGCAAAGAAAGATTACGGCAAGTACTCGGCCCCATGCTGCTGCATGCCTACCATCTGCATCGCCATAATCCGGTTGATTCAACGGAACGGGAAGCGACCGTGCAATGGATCAGTTTTGTGCCGTTAAGTGAGGAGCGGCTGCAGGAAAGAGGATTTAACCAGGCGAGGCAGCTTGCAGAAGAGCTCGGCAAGCTAACGGGTTTGCCTGTCATCTCATTGCTGCGGCGCACACGCCATACGGACAAGCAGAGCTTCAAAGCCAGGGCTGCCCGGCTCGATGACTTGAAGGATGTCTTTGAAGTGGACGGGGACGGACTGGCATACATGAACGCAATGGCCGTCAAGCTGGGAAAGCATCGCGTATATTTGATCGACGACGTATATACGACAGGCAGTACGCTGAATGAATGCGCCAGAACGCTAAGACAAAAGCTTGACGTAGAGGTCTACGGTATTAGTTGGGCGCGGTAACTGTCAGACTTTTTTCATAAAATCTTATACGTTTCTGATGAATTTATCTTATATCGACACCGATTTGCCGATATAATAGGTATATCGTAGTATCTGACGGCAAAGCCTTGAGATAAGGGGGATCAAGAATGAGTCTGAATGTAGTGAATTGTTACCGCTGCGGAAAAATACATGTGAAGAACAGCTATAATATGTGCCCTAGCTGCATAAAAGATCTGGAGCTACAGTATGAAAAATGCACGAAATACCTTCGCGAAAATAAACAGTGCAGCCTACAGGAGCTGAGCGATGCAACTGGAGTTCCGGTAAATCAAATTACGAAGTTTATTCGGGAAGGCCGTATATCCATCCGGAACAATCCGAACATCGTATACCACTGCGAGGTTTGCGGCACGAATATTCGCGAGGGGGCGATTTGCGAGCCTTGCAGAGCACGGCTTGCCAAGGATGCGAGCCACATCCAGGAAGACGAAAAGCGTCGGCTTGTCCAACAGGAAAATGAAAACAACGTCAGTTACAACATAAAGGATCGATTGAAAGACAGATTAAAATGAGCTATTATTAAATCAACAATATAAACTTTTCATGTAAACCCACCGATAAAAGTAGTAAAGCTTTTATGCGGTGGGTTTTTATTTTTATAAAGATGAGGTGATTCAAATGAAAATAGATGGGACGAATCGGGTTGGATCGGTAAATCAATATAAGAAGGCATATGATTCTCAACAACTCGTTTCCAAGAAGTCGGGGAACAAGAAAGATCATGTAGAAATATCTACTGAAGCCAAAGAACTGCTAGGCACTCACGGAACGAATGATACAAGGCAAGACAAAATTGAAACATTAAAAAAATCAGTAGCTGATGGAACGTATCGTGTGGACGGACGAAAAATTGCTGAGAAACTGTTTCCTTTTTTGAAATAAAGATGGAGGTGAGGATGAATGTCATTCTTGGCTTTAACACAACTGATGACGGCATTGAACGATATTCATGCGAACCTGCTGGAGTTGGCCCAACAGAAAAAGCAAATCCTTATTAAAAATCAAGTTGACCAACTGTTGGAAATATTAAAAAAAGAGAATAGGCTGATTAAGCAAGTCACGGATCTTGAGCAACAGCGGGTAGGCGTCATCGGTGATTTTATGATTGAGAAAGGTTATAAGCCTAATCCAAGAGTAACGATTAGTGATCTCACAAAGATCATTTTTAACATAGAGGAAAAGAAATCGTTAATCGATTCGCAGAAGCAGTTGCTGTCCACGATTCGAAGGCTGCGAGAAGTGAATGCAGTGAATCAGCAGCTAATCGAACAATCGCTAGCGTTTATCGATTATTCATTGGATTTAATTGTTGGCCCGCCTGAAGACGAGGTAACTTATCATAAATCGAAGTCTCAGGGGTATGGTACAAAGTGGCAAGGGCTTTTTGACACAAGAGCATGATTTCAACGGCGAGTGCGGCGGTTCTATAAAGGAGAAGAAGAGGAGATCACTTACATGCGTTCGACTTTTGGAGGAATAGAGATCGCGAAGCGCAGTTTGTTTACGCAGACGGCCGCTTTGACCACGACCGGGCATAACATTGCCAACGCCAATACCAAAGGGTATTCTCGGCAAGTCGTCAATATGGTGGCAGCCAAGCCAATTGAGTATCCGGGTTTGCAGCGAAGCACTATTCCCGGACAGATGGGGCAAGGCGTTGAGTTTGACTCCATCACGAGAATTCGCGAGAGATTTCTGGATGACCAGTTTCACAATGAGAATAAAAATTTAGGCGATTGGTCGGTTCGTAAAGATACGCTCGATAAGCTGGAAGCGATTATTAACGAACCATCGGATACGGGGATTCGGCAAACGATCGAAGGGTTTTGGAATGCTTGGGAAGAGCTTAGCAAATCCCCTGAGAATACTACGGCACGTGTGTTGGTCAAAGAACGGGCGCTCGCCATGACCGACGCGTTCAACCAGACTTCGCGGCAGCTTTCCGATTTATCGGGAGACTTAACCGAAAACATCGGGGTCAAAGTAACCGACGCCAATCTGAAAATCTCGCAAATTGCCAAACTGAATGAAGAAATTTTCCGAGTGGAAGGTCTAGGTAACGATGCGAATGACCTACGGGATCAACGCGATCTCTTACTGGATGATCTTTCAAAGATCATGAATATCACCTATACAGAAGATGATCGAGGGTATACGGTGAATATGGGCACTACCCAACTGGTGTCGGGAAACACGGTTGGAACGATACTTACTTCGGAACTGATGCAAACAGCTGCCGAGGCTGGCACATTGAATAGCGGCGAGATTTATGGCATGATTCAATCCAGAGATCATTACGTGGCGAACTATCAGTATCAGCTCGATTCCATGCTAAAAACGTTGGTGACCGGGGACATGAAGGTGACGTTGCCGGAAGGCATGGTGGTACCGGAAGGAACAGAATTAACTCTGGTTAATGCAGACGGAACGACGCAAGTTAAAAGATTTAATGGGACGATTACGGAGCGTACGTTGGGTGGCGGGACGGAAGTGGTCGTTAAAGGATTTAATGGTCTTCACCAGCTTGGGTATTCTTCTTCGGAACCGATTAAATCCGGCGTATCGTTTTTTAACCTCAAACCGGGGTCGACCGAATTTACAGCAGCCAGCGTGACTGTTAATCCGGATATCGTGAGCAATGTTGCCAACATTTCTACATCAACGCGTACCTATTTGGACACTGACGGTAAGGAGAAGATTGTTAAAGGTAACAATGATATGGCACTTCTTCTGGCAAGCGTCCGTAATAAGAGGGTAAGCTTCGACCCTGACTCGACAGGCCGGCCGGTTCTTACAGACGGAACGTTTGATGAATTTTTTCGTTCCATTGTCGGTGAGCTAGGCGTCCAGGCACAAGAGGCCAACCGTCAAGCAACCAACCAGCAAATACTTGTTGATCAAGTCGAATCCCAAAGACAAGCGGTTAGCGGCGTTTCTTTGGACGAAGAGATGGCAAATATGATTAAATTTCAACATGCTTACAATGCCGCGGCACGCTCCTTGACAACATTCGATGAAATGCTGGATAAAGTAATTAACAGTATGGGTGTAGTCGGAAGGTAAATTTAGTTAGTAGAAAGGACAGGGGGCGTCGCAGATGTCGATGCGTGTCACGCAAGGGATGCTGAATAGCCAGCTACTCCGTAATGTGAATACGAACTTAACAAGGATGCAGAATAATCAGGAACAACTATCGACAGGACGAAGGATCAACAGACCTTCGGATGATCCGGTAGGCATGGCTTTTTCCCTTCGCTATCGCAGTGAGTTGTCGGAGAATGAACAATATGAGAGTAACCTGAATTCGGCCATGTCCTTACTTGACTATACCGATACAATGATGGGACAAGCCAACTCGGTTATTCAGCGGGTACGAGAGTTGTCCGTTCTCGGAGCTAATGATACGAACCCGCGGCAAGCCCTCGATTCCATTAAGAGTGAAGTAGATCAGTTGTACTCTCAAATGGTGAGCATTGGCAACAGTCAATTTAACGGCCGCTATATCTTTAATGGACAGAAGACCGACAAAGCACCTTATACGGAGGCAACAGCTGCTACCGATCCGGTCGATACCGGTGAGTTCTTAACGAATATTGGGGTGGGGGTACGGATCGCAGCGAATAAAACGGGAAATACCGTATTTGGCGAAGCCGATGATCCGGCCAATCCAGGCACCAATGATAATATTTTCAGAGTAATGAAAGATTTATCGGCAGCTTTAGAAGCTGGGGATACGACAGAGGTTAGCAACATTATAGGCCGATTGGACCAATGTAACGATAAATTTCTCGAAGCGAGAGCGGACGTTGGAGCCAAGATGAATCGGATGGAGCTGGCGCAATCACGCTTGGGGGACGTAGGTGTGAACCTCCAAACCTTGCAGTCCAAAACAGAGGATGCGGATGTAGCGGGCGTTATCACGAATTTAAAAATGGATGAGAACGTGTATCAATCTTCTCTTTCCGTCGGTGCGAAAATTATTAGCGCCACTCTGGTAGACTTTTTGAGATAATGTAGAGGGGAGAAACTATGCAAATTCCCCAAATTCAAATTAGACAACAGCAGGCTCAGTTAAGCATTGACACTGATCTCGGACAATTGGAGATGAGGCAGCCGAAGGCGACGTTCGAATTACGTACCGTAGCTCCCAAGCTTCACATTCATTCTGAGGAAGGGCAGTTATCTATTGATAACAGTCGATGGCAGGATGCGATTGGACTGGGTCATCATTTGGAATCCATGAGCCGGATTTACTCGACCTGCAAAGAAATTGCGATTCAGGGCGTTGCCAGGAGAGTGCAGGAAGGTAACCGTATGGCGGCGATCCAAACAGGAGCGAATGTCTTTGCTGATTTGGCTAAGGAAAGCATGAATGATGTCGATAACTTTCAGTTCATGTACTTAGGCAATGCGTCCTACGACAATATCGACATTCGTTATGAGTCGAGGCCGGTGGATATCCAGGTAGAGGAAGGGCGAGTCGAGAAAAATATTCAGATGAACCGGGCGGAGGTTCAATACCATTTAGGTAAACGCGATATTTATTTAGCACAGTTTCCAAAGGTTGAAATTATTCCTCCTCAATTGGATATAAAAATATAATAACAGCCGCTATGGAGCTATAGATTATAATGTCTATAGCTTTTGGTTTTATAACCCTATTTAACCCATAAGGAGCGTTCTGCATGATTAAACTAAATACGACAAGCCTAGGAGAGATTGAAGTCTCCGAAGAGCATATTATTACTTTCCCGGAAGGCATTCCCGGCTTTGCTGATTATCGTCGCTTTACACTTATGTCGATTGACCCGGAGCTACCCTTTGTTTATTTGCAATCGGTCGATGAAGAGTTGGTCCACTTCGTCATTGTCAATCCTTTTGCGGTCTTTCCCGGCTACGATATACAGATCGACGAAGAAACATTGAAGGAACTCGATATTCAAAGTCCAGAGGATGTAGAGGTTTGGTGTATTATGACCATCCGGGATTCTCTAGAGACGGCAACTGTGAATTTATTGGCTCCCGTCATCATTAGTTCAAAGCATCGTAAGGGCAAACAGATGATTCTGCATCAGTCGGGGTATACGACCCGTCATTTGTTTTCCGAAATAATTCAACCATCCGATACGAAAGAGAAGGGGTGAGGCGCCTATGTTGGTCCTGTCCAGAAAAGCCGGTGAATCCATTATGATCGGTGATCAGATCGAACTGGTTGTGATTAGTGTAGAGAAGGACGTCGTTCGTCTGGGGTTGAACGCTCCTAAGCATATGCAAATTTATCGAAAAGAAATATACGAACTGCTGAAGCAATCGAACGAAGAGGCATCCAAAACCGCTGTCAAACCCGAGGATCTCAAAAATTTGTTCAAGAAATAGAATCGAAATTTATCGATATTGCTATTAACTTTCTCCGAAGGCCCGACGATATATATATTGTGAGGTTGAGAGGCCTAGGGCGGCCGACCTAAGGCCTCGAGACCCCAAAAAAATTAAATTCCACACGGATGTGGAATGTACCTTCAAGGAGGAAGAATAACAATGAGAATTAACCACAATATTGCTGCTATGAACACACACCGCCAATTGAATGGTGCAACTGGCGCACAATCCAAATCCATGGAGAAGCTGTCTTCCGGTCTTCGTATTAACCGTGCAGGCGATGATGCTGCAGGTCTCGCAATCTCCGAAAAAATGCGCGGCCAAATCCGCGGTTTGGACATGGCTTCCAAGAATGCTCAAGACGGCATCTCTTTGATCCAAACAGCTGAAGGTGCGTTGAACGAAACTCACTCCATCCTGCAACGTATGCGTGAGCTGGCAGTTCAATCTTCAAGCGATACGAACACGGATACAGATCGTAAAGAGCTTCAAAAAGAAGTAGATCAGTTGGTTCAAGAAATCGATCGGATTGCTAATACTACTGAGTTCAACACCAAGAAATTGTTGAATGGCGATTTGAAAGGCGTAAGCGATATCGCGGAATCTGCGACATTCAATGAAGTTTCAGATAAGGCTATCTTTAGTGCTATTTCAGCTGGTACTACTATTACTGAAGATAATACTTACAACGTGAAGATCACGTCTGCAACCACTGGTGGCGTTTATACACTATCTTACACTGACGCTTCGGGCGTAACTGCTACTGTAACAACTAGTGGCGGTGGTGCAGTCACTATTGGTGATGCTTCTATTACTCTTGGTACCTTGAGCACTGGTTCCATCGGTGCGGAAGCAACTCTCACAACGCGCCAAGCTGTAGCATCGCTTTCCGATAACTCTTTAACTTATCAAATTGGTGCTAACTCTTCGCAAACGATGCATGTAGCGATTGAGAAAATGGACGCAGCTGCCCTTCATGTGGATGGTGTCAATATTAGTAGTTCACAAGCAGCAGAGGCTGCCATTTCCGCGGTTAACAAGGCTATTGAAGATGTCTCTGCACAACGTTCTAAGCTGGGTGCGTTCCAGAACCGTTTGGAGCATACTATCAATAACTTGGGTGCATCGTCCGAAAACTTGTCAGCTGCTGAGTCCCGCGTTCGCGACGTAGACATGGCGAAAGAAATGATGGAATCGACAAAAAATGGTATTCTTTCCCAAGCTGCACAAGCGATGCTTGCTCAAGCAAACCAACAACCACAAGGCGTGCTTCAATTACTTCGTTAATTGAAGATCAGGTAAAATAAAATAATGAGGCCGGCTAATCCAATTAGTCGGCCTTTTTTAAAGGGGAGATTTTATGTTTTCCGATTTAATTGAACTAAAGGTTTCATTTAAAACTTTAACGCAAAATTTAATTTCTCGTATAGAGCCGATATGTCTGGATTTAGAATACGGGAGCGGGATAGAGCGATTAACCTTTTGGTTGGAGGATTTATCAGTTTTTACGGAAACGGTCATGATTTTGATTAAAAATGATATTATTGATTTAGATATTGAACTGTTTAATGAAAAGGCAGAAATGTTGCTTGATAAAGTGGAGCAAAAAGATCTTTTGTTTATTTCCGATCTCTTAAGGCATGAGTTAAAGCCACTATTATCATACTGGGATGAGTGTATAACAAATGATTAAAAAAATAAGTATTTGTATGATCGTTAAAGACGAGGAAAAGAATCTACGGAGATGTTTAGACAGCTTACAGTCTTTGCTTGAACAAGATTATACAGAACTGATAATTGTCGATACAGGTTCAACGGATAGTACGGTTGATATCGCAAGAGATTATACAGAAAATGTATATTTACATCAGTGGAATGGAAACTTCTCCGATATGAGGAATATTTCTATTTCTTATGCCACAGGAGAATGGATTTTCATCATGGATGCTGATGAAGAGTTGGAAACACCGAGTGAACTTATTTCTCTACTA
>NZ_CAJVCE010000025.1 GCF_910594985.1 Paenibacillus allorhizosphaerae | reverse complement strand
ATCCAAGAAGGGGTTGCCAAGGGGAAGCCTCTTGCCCACCCTTCCTTGTAAAAAAACTTTCATAAATTATGTCGAGAATGCTCGGTTTTCATGATATAATAAAATGAATTTATGAGGAGGAGGCAGGTGAACCAGATGCAAATCGTCGTGGCCGGCTTGAATTACCGAACATCACCGGTATCTATCAGAGAAAAATTTACATTCGCCGAAGGGGATTTGGCGCTGGCGCTAAAAGAGCTCAAGGAAACGACGAGCGTGATGGAGTGCGTCATCGTGGGCACCTGCAACCGGACGGAACTTTATGCTGTAGTTGACCGCCAGCAGTTGTGCGGGCACTATTTGCGCGGATTTTTCGAGAAGTGGTTCAATGTGCCGAGAGAGCAGTTCAATAAGCATCTTTACGTATATGAGAATGAAGAAGCGATTAAGCATTTATTCCGGGTGACAAGCGGCCTTGACTCGATGGTCATCGGCGAAACGCAAATTCTCGGGCAAGTACGGGACGCTTTTTTGCTGTCGCAAAGTGAAAAGACGACGGGGATTATTTTCAATACGCTGTTCAAACAGGCGATAACGTTAGCGAAGCGTGCGCATTTCGAGACGGGTATCGGAGAAAATCCGGTTTCGGTCAGCTATGCGGCCGTCGAACTCGGTAAGCGGATTTTCGGCACATACGAGCACAAGAAAGTGCTTATTATCGGCGCAGGAAAGATGAGCGAGCTGACGGTGAAACATTTGTATGCAAACGGCGCAGACAAGGTGATCGTCGTAAACCGTACGCTGGGCCGCGCCCAAGAGCTTGCGGAGAAGTTTAACGGCGTCCCCAGTACAATGGACAAGTTGCTGTCGCACTTGGAAGAGGCCGATATCGTCATCAGCTCAACAGGCGCATCCGGCCTAGTACTAACCGCCGAGCAAGTGTCGGGCGTGCTGCAAAAACGCCGTTCGCGCCCGTTGTTTATGATCGACATCGCGGTTCCAAGGGATCTGGATCCGCGCCTTGGCGATATGCCGAATGTGTTCCTGTATGACATCGACAATCTTCAATCGCTTGTCAACAGCCATATTGAAGAACGGCACAAAGCGGCGGTCAAAATCGAAGAGATGATCGCCTCCGAGATGGCCGCTTTCGAGCAGTGGACCAAAACCCTCGGCGTCCGACCGGTCATTCAGGCGCTGCAAAACAAAGCGTCCGCCATTCACGAAGAAACGATGGACAGCTTGATAAAAAAGCTGCCTGACCTGAACGAGCGTGAGCTGAAGGTCATTCACAAGCTGACCAAAAGCATCGTCAACCAAATGCTCCGCGACCCGATTGTCCGCATCAAGGAAATGGCGGCCGAGCGTCACGGGGATGAAGCGCTTGATATGTTTACGAAAATATTCGCTTTGGAAGAGCAGCTTGCGCAGCAAGAGCGGGCGGAGCTCGCGAGGAAGCAGCTCGAGGCCGAAGCCGCGCAAGACCGGATCAAGGAAGAGCTGCTTGCCAAAGTGAGAGCCGGCGCCGCGCCTGCTGACGCTTTGGCCAAAGCTTAAGCGGGGAAGGGAGACCATGGTCACTCAAACCTGGTTGTATGATGCCATCTTGTATATTTACACCCTGAGCCTCCTGTTTTACTTCTCGGACTTTGTCGGTCCGAATCGAAGCGCAAAACGGATGGGGACAGGGTTGCTTTCGTTTGTATGGATTTTGCAAACCGTCTATTTGTTTTTCAGCTTGTATTCGCATACGAGATTGATAGCATTCTCTCGCTTCGAGACGTTGTTTATTTTATCTTGGCTTCTGGTAGCCGTGTCGCTTGTGATTAATCGCTTTTTTCGGATCGAGCTGTTCGTATTTCTGATCAATGTATTCGGGTTTGCCATATTGGCGCTGAACATTTTCAGCAACCCGCAGATGTCTCCGACGCTGGCCTATTGGAAAATAAACGACGAACTGCTGTTTATTCATATCTCGCTCGCCGTAGCAAGCTATGTGGCGTTTGTCGTCTCAGCGATATTCTCCGGCATGTATTTATTTTTGCACCGGATGCTGAAGGAGAAACGCTGGTCGCAGCAAATGCAGCGTCTGCCCAGTTTGGATACAACCGACAAATACGGTTTTTTTTCCGCCGTCATCGGCGTACCGCTGCTGCTGCTTTCGTTATCGCTCGGCATCGTATGGATCGCGCTGGAGGGCGATTTCAATTTGTTTTTCGATCCGAAAGTGTTGAATTCCTGGTTTGTCTTGCTTGCCTATTTCTTTTATGTTTTTCAACGGATGGTGCTTAAAGCGCCCGGCAACCGGCTGGCGCTTTGGAATTTGGCGGCTTTTCTCATTACCTTGCTCAACTTCGTGATGGGCGGCATGTATTCGACGTTTCACCCGTGGGCTTAATTGCAAGGGGGGGTCAAGGTGACCGGCAAACCGAAGACATATTATCCGGTAATGCTTGCACTGAACGACGCGCCGTGCCTCGTGGTCGGCGGCGGGCAAGTAGCCGAGCGCAAAACCGGCGCGCTCCTGGAAGCAGGGGCTCGCGTTACCGCCCTGAGCCCGCGGTTTACGCCGCAGCTGGAAGCGTGGGCGGCGCAGGGGACGGTAGCGGCGCTGCGCTGCCGCTACGAGCCCGGACTGCCCGCGCTGGCGGCGGCGCGGCTCGTATTCGCGGCCACCGACGATGCGTCGGTGAACGCGGCGGTACGCGCCGAGGCCGAAGCGCTCGGCAAGCTCGTGAACGTGGCCGACGATGCCGAGGCCAGCGGATTTATCGTGCCGGCGGCCGTGCGCCGCGGCAGACTGACGCTCGCGGTGTCGACCGCGGGCGCGAGCCCGGCCGTTGCCGCCTTGCTGCGGCGGCAGCTGGAAGAGACGTTCGGCCCGGAATATGGGCCGTATCTGGAACTGCTGCACGAGCTAAGGCTTGCCGTGCAGCGGGAAGTGCCGGACAGCGGCGTCCGGCAGGAGCTGTTCCGCGCGATGCTGGGCTGGGAGCTGCTGCCGCTGCTGCAATGCGCTGAATTTGCCGCGCAGGAACAATTGCGCGACGAATTGCTGCTTCGCGTCAAATCCGACCCTACAACGGAAGGGATTCGCAATATCGGGGAATGGCTCAGGTTAGAATCGTCAAAGAACGGGCTATAATGGATAATTAAGGATCTTAGGTTATGGACAAGGGGTGGACCAGATGCGTAAAATCGTAGTAGGAACAAGACAGAGCGCGCTTGCGCTGACGCAAACCGGACAAGTCATCGATCAACTGAAAGCGTTGTGCATGGAGCACGGCATCGAGGTCGAGTTTGAATTGAAAAAAATCGTAACCAAAGGAGACCGTATTCTCGATGTGACGCTGTCCAAGGTAGGCGGCAAAGGTTTGTTCGTTAAAGAAATTGAACAGGCGCTGTTCGACGGGGAAATCGATTTTGCCGTACATAGCATGAAGGACATGCCTTTTCAATTACCGGAAGGACTGGTCGTGGGGGCGATACCGGAGCGGGAAGATCCGCGCGATTGCCTGATCACGAAAAACGGCGGCGGATTCGACGAGCTGCCTCAAGGCGCAAAACTCGGGACGAGCAGTCTGCGCCGCGCATGTCAACTGCAGCAACAACGTCCCGATCTGAACATCGTGTCCGTGCGGGGCAATATCGATTCACGGATACGCAAGCTGGAAACCGAAGGCCTTGACGCGATTATGCTCGCGGGTGCGGGACTTCACCGAATGGGCTGGAAAGACCGCATCGATGCTTATTTGCCAACGGAGCTTTGCCTGCCTGCTGTCGGACAAGGGGCGCTGTGCATCGAGTGCCGCGGCGACGATGCGTTCGTGCTTGGATTGCTGGCCAAATACCGCCATGAACCGACGACCGTCACCGTTACCGCGGAACGAAGCTTTTTGGGCCGTTTGAACGGAGGCTGTCAAGTCCCGATCGGGGCTTACGCTCAGCTGGCGCAAGACGGGCAAATTACATTGACGGGAATGGTAGGATCTCCGGACGGCAAGCAGATGATAAAAGAAACGATGACCGGAACCGATCCGGAGCAGTTGGGCCTTCACGTGGCAGAAGCTTTGATTGCCAGAGGAGCTTCAGAAATTTTGGCATTAGTCGTCGAATAGGGGAGAGCGGCTTATGAAGAAGGGTGTCGTTTATCTTGTCGGTGCCGGGCCGGGAGACCCGAAGCTGATTACGGTAAGAGGACTGGAAGCGATTCAGCGGGCCGACGTGATCGTATATGATCGTCTCGCCAGTCCGCGTTTGCTTAAGCATATGAAGCCCGGAGCGGACAAAATTTTCGTCGGTAAGCTGCCGGACAAGCACATGATGAAGCAGGAAGAAATTAACCGGCTCCTGGTGGATCTTGCGCTTCAAGGCAAGACCGTGACCCGGCTGAAGGGTGGAGACCCGAGCGTATTCGGGCGCGTCGGTGAAGAGGCGGAATTGCTTGCCGAAAATGATATTCCGTTCGAGATCGTGCCGGGGATTACTTCGGCGATCGCGGTTCCGGCGTATGCGGGCATCCCAGTGACGCATCGAGATTTTACGTCGTCCTTCTCCATCGTGACCGGTCACGAATATAAAAATAAAACGTACTCCAGCGTGAATTGGGATAATTTGGCCCAAGCTTCGGGTACGCTCATCTTTTTAATGGGCGTGGCCAACCTGGAACATATTTGCTCGCAGTTAGCGCAAGGCGGCAAATCGCCGGAAACGCCCGTCGCCTTAATTCGTTGGGGAACCTGGATGGAGCAGGAAACGTTGACGGGCACGCTGGCGGATATTGTGGAAAAGGTGCGGGCGGCTAATTTTCAATCGCCTGCCGTCACGATTGTCGGCGAGGTCGTAAAGCTTCGGGATAAGCTCGCCTGGTTTGAGAAAAAGCCGCTGTTCGGGCGGCGCATTCTCGTTACGCGCGCGCGCAGCCAAGCCAGCGATTTGGTCGCCCAAATCGATGAGCTCGGAGGCGAGGCGATCGAGTTTCCCGTCATCCGCATTCAGCCGCCTAGCGGTGCAGACGCGCAAGCGGCACGCGATGCAGCGATGAAGCGACTGCAGTCGTTCGATTGGATACTGTTCACAAGCGTGAACGGGGTGGAATCGTTCTTTGCGAGGCTGCGCGAGCTGCGCGTAGACATCCGTTCGCTCGCGCAAGCGAGAATCGCCGCAGTCGGGCCCAAAACGGCCGAAGCACTCGAACAGCGCGGATTGCTCGTCGAGACGCTGCCCCCGAAGTTTCAGGCCGATTCGCTATTTGATACGCTGGCCGATGAGCTGCGTCCCGGTCAAAACGTGCTTCTTGCCACAGCGGATATCGCCGGCAAGGAACTGCCGCGGAAACTGAAGGATAGGGGACTCGAAGTCACCAAAATCGATGTATATGAGAATGTGCTCGATGCGGAAGACGCGCCGGAGATTATCGAGCTTTTGAAACAGGGAATGATTCATGACGTTACGTTTACAAGCTCTTCGACAGTAACGAATCTGTTCACGGCATTAAAGGAGCACGGTGAAGATCCGTTAACGCTGTTGTCCGGCTGCAAAATTGCCTGTATCGGACCGATTACGGCACAAACGGTAGAGGAGTCCGGTCTTACGGTCGACTATTTGGCCGCAGAATCGACCATAGCGTCTTTAGTTGCGAGCATGTCTGAACGATAGAGTGAGAAGGGCATCATTCCATTTAGTTCATTTTTACAAATACGAGTGAACCATTTACGATCGGACGTCGATCTGAAGTTTATTACAAACCGACAGGGGGACAATACGATGGTTTTTCCGCTCATACGAAACCGCCGGCTCCGCACGTCGCAAGCGATGCGGAATCTGGTCAGGGAACATGCAGTCACGCTGCATGATTTGATTTATCCGATTTTCGTTACGCACGGCACAGGCGTGAAAGAGGAAATCGCTTCAATGCCCGGCGTTTATCACTTGTCCATGGATCAACTGGAAGCGGAAATTCGCGAAGTGACCGCGCTCGGCATTCAGGCGATCCTTCTTTTCGGGGTTCCGGAGACGAAGGACAGCGAAGGCAGTTCCGCCTATGATCCGAACGGTGTCGTGCAGGAAGCGACTCGTCGCATCAAGGAGTGGGCTCCGGATTTGCTGGTCGTAGCGGATACTTGCCTTTGCCAGTTCACGGATCACGGACACTGCGGCGTCGTACACTACAACGAAGCGAAGAAGCGTGCGGACGTATTGAACGACGCGTCGCTTGAACTGCTGGTGAAGACGGCCGTGTCTCAGGCGGAAGCGGGAGCCGATATTATTGCGCCGTCCAACATGATGGACGGATTTGTATACGCGATTCGTCAAGGGTTGGATGAAGCAGGCTTTGAGCATGTGCCGATTATGTCGTATTCGGTGAAATACGCCTCTGCTTTCTACGGACCTTTCCGGGAAGCGGCGCATTCCGCTCCGCAGTTCGGCGACCGGAAGACGTACCAGATGGACCCGGCCAACGCGCGCGAGGCGGTTCGCGAAGCGGATGCAGACGTGGCGGAAGGAGCCGACATGCTGATGGTCAAACCCGCTATGGCGTACATGGATATTATGCGGACGCTTCGGGATCGATACGATTTGCCGGTCGTCGCTTATAACGTCAGCGCGGAATACTCGATGATCAAGGCGGCTGGGCTTCAAGGCTGGATCGACGAAAAAGCGATCGTTATGGAAACGATGGTCGGTTTCAAACGCGCCGGAGCGGATATGATCATTACGTACTTTGCCAAAGACATTGCCAAATGGCTTAACAATTAAAATTCGGATAATGAAAAAGAGAAAACTCCAGTCCTGCGGGATTGGAGTTTTTTTAAAGCCGGCAACTGGAGATGACTGTCAAACATTTGTCGGAAACTGACGCCTTGATCGGTTGTTACACGCTTCCAAATAGGGCATAATGATAAGTAGATTATGGGAGTATGCGGAAAAGAGGAATCGAAATTATGAGCTATAACGATTTGTTTTTAAGAGCCTGTACAAAGCAAGAGGTCGACATGGTGCCGGTATGGTTTATGCGCCAAGCGGGACGCACCGACCCGGATTACCGTAAAATTAAAGAAAAATACAGCCTGCTCGAAATCAGCAAGCAGCCGGAGCTTGCAGCCGAAGTGACGATGATGCCGGTCAAGAAGCTGGGTGTCGACGCGGCTATTTTATATTCCGATATTATGAATCCGGTTGCGTCGATCGGCATCGATTTCGATATCGTCAAGGACGTCGGTCCGGTCATTCATAATCCGATTCGTTCGACGGATGATGTAAAGAAGCTGAAGCCGATCGATGTCGATAAGGATTTGCCTCATATTATCCGGACGATCGAGCTGCTTGTACAAGAATTGGAAGTGCCGCTAATCACGTTTGCCGGCGCGCCGTTTACGATCGCCAGCTACTTGATTGAAGGCAAGCCGTCGAAAAAACAAGACTATATCCGTACGAAAACGATGATGTACAGTGAACCGGACGTATGGTTCATGCTGATGGATAAGCTCGGCGATATGATCGTCACATACTTGAAGTCTCACATCGCTGCGGGAGCAAAAGCGGTGCAAGTATTCGACAGTTGGGTCGGCGCGTTGTCTCCTGCCGATTATCAAACCTACGTGCTGCCTACGATTCAGCGCATTTTTGCCGAACTGAGTCATCTAAAGCAGCCGAAAATATATTACCCCGGCGTCAGCTCCGGCGAGTTGCTCCCTCATTTGCGCGGCATTCATGCCGATGTAATCGGCTTGGACTGGAAAGTTCCGATTGCCGAAGGCCGTAAACGGTTAGGCTCGCAGTACGCGTTACAGGGCAATTTGGACCCCTTCGTGCTAACGGCGCCGATGCACGTTATTCAACAGCAGGCGAAAGCGATCATCGACGAAGGCATCCAGCAGCCGGGCTATGTGTTCAATTTCGGCCATGGGGTATTCCCCGAGGCATCGATTGATAAGATGAAGGAGCTTACGGCGTTTGTACACGATTACTCCCGCCAGGCGTTGAAAGCCCGCGGAGCATTGACACAGGAAAGTGGTGTGTAACCATGATGCAGCAGAAACGAATCGGAGTTCTGGTTATGTCCTACGGGACGCCGGAGAGCATCGAAGGAATTGAAGCTTATTATACGCATATTCGCCGTGGACACTCGCCTACGCCCGAACAGCTGCATGATTTGACGAGTCGCTACGAGGCGATCGTCGGCGGCGTATTTCCGCTTCGCGAAAACACCGACAAGCAGGTGAAAGCACTCGAAGCGATGCTCAACGAGAAGCATCCCGATACGACGTTCGTCTGTTATCAAGGATTGAAGCATGCGTCGCCGTATATCGAGGACGGCGTAGAAAGCATGGCACGCGACGGAATCGAGCAAGCGGTCGGCGTGGTGCTGGCGCCGCATTATTCGGTGATGAGCGTCGGCGGCTATGTCAAGCGGGCGAAGGACAAGGCGGAGGCGCTTGGAGTACAGATGAGCTTCGTCCGCAGCTACCATCTGCATCCGAAGCTGATCGAGGCTTTGTCGGTGCGCGTAGCAGAAGGACTGGGCAAGTTTGAAGGCGTCGACAAAGATCGTGTGAAAGTGATCTTCACAGCGCACAGCTTGCCGGAGAAAATATTGGAGATGAACGATCCTTACCCGGAGCAATTGCTTGAAACGTCCAAAGCGATTGCCTCTGAAGTCGGCATTACAAACTGGCAGTTCGGATGGCAGAGTGCGGGGCAAACCGGTGTTCCATGGCTTGGACCGGACATTCTCGATGTGCTTCAGACGATCGCCGAGGAGAAGCAGGCGGAGCAGGTGCTCATTTGTCCGATCGGCTTTGTCTCGGATCATCTGGAAATATTGTACGATCTGGATATTGAGGCGCAAAAAACGGCCAAGGAGCTTGGCCTGCAGCTTGCGCGTACCCGTTCCCTTAATACGGACCCGCTTTATATCGAGACGCTCGGCGATGTGGTTTACGCAGAGCTGGGGAATAGCAAGCGGTCTTAAATACATTAAGCTAAAAGCCCGGATCTCCCGGGCTTCGTCGTAGGCGGCGTTCAAACGGGGCGCATTTCGTCGTCATGCCGCGTCGTAGCCGCAATTGTGCAGCTTCGTCTGAGAGGATCGAGGCTTCGCATTAAATTTTTGATCGGTTTCAAAAAGCAATTCAAGCGATACTCTGATAAAGGTGTGAATGAAATGAGCAACCATCGTAAACGATCGGACTCGCGGTCTGCGCAAGCATTTGCAGAAGCGAAAGCTTACATCCCCGGCGGGGTGAACAGCCCGGTGCGCGCATTTAAATCCGTTGGGTTGACGCCTTTGTTCGTGGAACGGGCAAGCGGCTCCCGCGTGTATGATATCGACGGCAACGAATTTATTGATTACATCGGCTCGTGGGGCCCGATGATCATGGGTCACACTCATCCTGAGGTGATTGAGGCTGTGACGAAGACGGCGGCGCTGGGGACAAGCTTCGGCGCGCCTACGGAATTGGAAACCCGTATGGCCAAACTTGTGACGGAGCGCATGCCATCGATCGAGTTGGTTCGTATGGTGAACTCCGGCACGGAAGCGACGATGAGTGCGCTGCGTCTTGCACGCGGTTATACCGGTCGCAGCAAAATCGTCAAATTCGAAGGCTGTTATCACGGACATGCGGATTCGCTGCTGATCAAAGCAGGTTCGGGCGTGGCTACGCTCGGTTTGCCGGACAGTCCGGGCGTGCCGGAGAGCGTTGCAGTGAATACGATCACCGTGCCTTACAACGACCTCGAAGCGATTGGTATCGTATTCGAGAAATTCGGCGAGCAGATCGCCGCCGTGATCGTTGAGCCGGTCGCGGGCAATATGGGCGTCGTCCCACCGCTTCCCGGCTTCCTGGAAGGACTGCGGGAAGTCACGCGGAAGTATGGCAGCTTGCTCATTTTCGATGAGGTGATGACCGGTTTCCGTGTCGGTTTGAATTCTGCGCAGGGGCTATACGGCATTACACCGGACCTGACCTGTCTCGGGAAGGTCATTGGCGGCGGTTTGCCGGTAGGCGCCTATGGCGGCAAGCGGGAAATCATGGAAAAGATTGCTCCAGCTGGACCGATCTACCAAGCAGGGACATTATCGGGCAATCCGCTCGCCATGGCAGCGGGTTATACGACGCTGAAGCTGCTTGGCCAGCCGGGTGTGTATGAGGAACTGGAACGAAAGTCCGCAAGGTTGGAAGAAGGCTTCACCAAAAACGCCAAGGAATTAGGCGTACCTTCGACGATCAACCGGGTCGGCTCGATGGTTTGTCCGTTTTTTACGGATGAAAAGGTCATTAACTATGAAACGGCCAAATTGTCCGACCTCCAGAAATTCAACCGTTACTTTGGCTTGCTGCTCGATTACGGCGTAAGCATCGCGCCTTCGCAGTTTGAAGGGATGTTCGTCTCGGCGGCGCATACGGATGCGGATATCGACGCTACGATTGAAGCGCACTATGAGGTATTGAAACAGTTATAATGTTAACGATGAATGCAGCTGCAGCCAACAAGCAGTGAATATCGGTTCAACCGAAACAAAAAAGGACCCGGCCGAAATGGCCAGGTCCTCTTCTTATTATGTAGCATTGCTTAGGGGTTCAGATGAACTTGCGGCGTGTTCGATTGGCCTGCTGCCGTGTCGTTGTTGGTTGGCAGCGTAAGCGGATTTGAACCAATTGTCGTTCCGTTGCCGCTGCTGCTAGGCGTAACCGTCGCAGGCGGCGGTGTTACCGGAACGGGAGTCGGCGTCGGTACCGGAACCGTGTTCGTCGTGGGATTCCCCGACGAACTAGTTCCCGGCGTGGTGCCGCTGCTTCCCGCTGGGGGAGGCGGTTGCGCCGGGTTCCCCGGATTCGATCCTTCGGAACCGGCCCCGCCTGTGCCGGAGCTGGAGCCACCGGTACCGTTCCCTGTGCCCGTACCGGTTGACCCTGTTCCTCCTGGCGCCGTAGCACCGCCAGTCCCGACTTGCCCTTGGTTATGCCCGGGATCGGCGGGTGTTCCGCCGGTGTCAGGCTTCGCGCCCGTGCCGCTTCCTGCTCCGGCAGGGGCTTGATCTTTCGGCGGCGTGACCGGCGGGGGCGTCTTTGTGCCTTCTGACGATTGGTTCGTTCCTGCACCTTGTTTTGCCGGGTCCGTGTTGGCATCGTTCTTCGGATCGGTTTTTGAATCGTTTTTCCCATCCTGCTTCGGATCGGTTTTCGGCTCCGTTTTTACTTCTGTCTTCGGTTCCGTTTTAGGTTCTGTCTTCGTTTCCGTCTTTGCGGGAGGAGGCGTCGGCGTGGCCGGCTTAAGCTGCCCTTTGGCCTTCAATTCCGCTTGCTCGCGCAAGTAATCCGGATGGTCGTACGAACCGCCGGGATCGATCTTATCGATATTCTCCCACACTTTGTCCGCGACGACGGTGGACGGATCGTCATACACGAGAAATGCGGAAGGCAGCCTGCGCTCGCCGTAACGGCTGGACGGCTTCGTTAACAAATCACCGTCAACGACGAGCTCGGAAGAAGCTCCTCCGTCGAGGTTGCCCGCATTGACGACGCCATCTTCAAGCAATAAATCCTGCAATTCCTTGAGCGTTGCGCCGACGCTGTGTGCCTGACGGCCGTCGATAATGAGGAATATGACGGTTCCGTCCGCTTTTTGGCCGACCGCCGTGCGCGGCCCGCGGCCCCATCCGCCGTCGCCGCTTGTGATCAGCGGCTTGCCGTTGGCGATAAGACGCGGATAAAACGATACGGCGTCGGAGATGCCCATGTCCCGCAGTTGGAAAAAATCGTACTTCCCTACAACAAGCGTGCCGTCTTTCGTAAAACCGACGATATGCTGCGGAATGCTGCCGTCCTGGTCGTTAAAAATAATTTCGCCTCCGGAGAAGATGGCTCCGATCGCCGCGAACCCGTTGCCGAGCCCTTCAGGATCCGTAAATCCGCCGCCGTTGACGCCGGCTACCGCTCCGGTTCGCGTGACCATGGAGGAGATGCGTTCACCTTCGCCCGGTTTGTGCGGGGTCATGACTCGAATCGTCTTCGGGTCGTAAACGGTAAGTTTTTTTCCTTTCCAGAACTTTCCGGAAATATCTTCAACTTTGATCAACTCGTCGATCGAACGCTTTTTGCGTGCGTCCTGACGAATTTGAATCATGTTCATATCCTGCTTTTCCACGGCTGCGTCCTCGATGGCTTGCTGCATTTCCCGCACCATCAGATCGCGCCGCTCGGCGCCGACGAATATCCACGCCCAGCTTCGGTGCTGCGTCGTGATGACCGTTTGCGCCAGCCAGTCTCGGATTTTACCGCCCGGAGGCGTCAGAAACAAGAAGCTGGAGGTGATAAACGTAATCAAAGCGATCCAAAACAACGACCGTTTGAGCCAACTCCATTGTCGAAGCGACTGGATTGCACTGTTCAATAGTAGTCCTCTCCCGTAACAAAAAAATATGATTGAAAGATATCCCGATTCTAGCAAATATCCACTCTATTCTAGCATAATCCGACTTTTTTTAACAGATGGGCCCAAGCTGTAAGTTGAAGGCGAAATTGGCAGTGTAACCGCTTTGATGAATGCGGACCGTTTTGGTAAAATGACAATACTTGAAGTTTTCTGGAGGACAATCGCATGTTGAAGCATTATAGTTTTTTTGGAGTTACCTTGGAGTTGATCGCGGTGATGGGCGTTTTTTTTGCAGTGCTTGTCGTCATTTTCATAGCCGCAATAATAGAAGCGCTCCGTACGGCGAAGCGCTCGGCTGCGCGTAAAAGCGGGGAAGGACGCCCAACATGATCGATTGGCGGCGTAAGGGAGAATGGCTTGAGCTGACCGCAGCTCGCGAGCCTTCGGATATGAAAGATGCGGAAGCGCTGCTTCCCGAATGTTTTAAAGGCAAGTGGTTCGCCAAATGGCATCGTTCCGGCGGCATCGAGTGGAAGGGTACCCGCATTCGTCTGCGCTTGTTTCCTGAGGAGCCGCTACATTATATGAGCGATTGGGCGGAAGTAGAAGTGCTGTTTGAGGACGACTTTTGCCTTGTCGCGAATAAGCCGTCCGGGATGAAAGTGCATCCTACGCAGGAGGGCGAGCGCGGGACGCTGCAGCAGGCGGTTCAATGGCATTTGGAGGGAAGCGGGCAAACGTGCCGCGCAAGGCATATCCACCGGCTTGATGAAGATACGACGGGACCGGTGCTATTTGCCAAAAACGAGTGGTCGCAAACGCGGCTGGATGCTTTTATGCGGGACAAGCGAATAGGACGCCATTATGTGGCGCTTGTGCAGGGACGTCCGGCCAATGCGGAGGGCATCGTCGACGCCCCGATCGGCCGGGACCGGCATCATGCGACGCGGCGACGGGTGTCCCGAACCGGGGAACCGGCCGTTACACGCTATCAGGTGATCGAAAGATATCGTTCCGCCGCATTGCTGCGTTTAATGCTGGAGACCGGGCGCACCCATCAAATCCGCGTGCATATGAGCTACCTAGGTCATCCATTGATCGGCGATACGCTTTACGGCGGAGAGGCCCGTGGAGTGGAAAGACAGGCGCTGCACGGCGAGAAACTGCTGTTCCCTCATCCTTTGACGGAGGAATCGATTGAAGTCGGCGCTCCATGGCCTTCCGATTTTGCCGGTCTCAGCGAACGATTGAAAAAATAGTAGTCATGCTCCTCCCACTGGCAGCGTATAAATTGTAAAGAGAACAGCGCTGACCATCTTTCTTTTCAACTTCGCAATGAAGTGAAAAGGTAGAAATACGAAGGGAGGATTTTCAATTGACTGCACAGCAAAGCGGTTTGCGATTTGATATTTACGAACGCGTTCATTTATTGGAAGGATTGCTCGGAATTAAAGAGCTGGAGGGGGTAGAGCTTGCCCCTCATATTCAGGTGCTCCCGCATGGAGACCAGGCGGTATTGCGAGGGAATTTGCTGCTCACCGGTACATATGTCGACGAACAAAACCGGTCGGGACAAACGCTCGAGCATTTGATTCCGGTGGAAATTACGCTGCCGATGAACCGTGTGAACCGGGTGGAGGATATCGCTGTCGAAATTGAAAATTTCGACGTGGATTTGCTGTCAGCCCGCAGCTTGAACGTGACGGGCGTGCTGTCGTTGAACGGGCTGGAGACGGTACAGACGGTGGAAACCGAGTCTTGGAAGGAAGCGGAGGAGGAAGTCGTGTTCGTCCATGAGGCGAGCCGGAATCCTGTCGAACCTGCCGAAGAGCCGCAGTTTACCGTTCAGGCCGCCGCTTCTGAAAAGGAACAAGCCTTCGCATTCGCGGAACCTTCAATTCGTGTGGAACCGGTAGTCGAGGAGCCCCCTGTCGTAGAGCCGGTAGAGGAGAAGAAAGAATAAAAGAAAGAAGATAAGAAGGAAGAAGAGAAAGAGGCCAAGGAAGCTGCGGAACCGGAAAAAGAAGTCGCCGTACAGGAGGCTGCAATTGCGGAATCGCAGGAAATGAAAATCGCTTTCGGCAGCAAAAAGCCCGTCGAAGAAGCAGCGGCGCCCATTGTGAAATCGTACGGGCTCGCTTCGCTGCTCAAGCATTCGTCCGGCAACAAGCCTGATGCGCGCATTCCGGAAGAACCGGATGCCGCGGCGGCTGCGGCGGCACTGGCCGAGCGGGTCGAGTGGAAAAACATTTTGCTCAGTTCTCGCGATGAGAAATACGAGTTTAAACGGCTGCGCATGTGCATCGTACAAAAGGAAGAGACACTCGAAACGATCGCGAAGCGATATGAGATTCATCCGCGCGAGATCGCCTTGCACAATCGTCTCGGCGACGGTGAAGTAAGCGAAGGGCAAGTCGTTTATATCCCGAAATAAGGACCGCTTTATAAAAAAATGATCCGGATCAGGCTGAAACAGGCTTGTCCGGATCTTTTTTTGGGTATAATGAAACATAAGGTGTATATTGACTCAGCATAGAATGTTGTTTATCATATGATGCATAGATGTTTATGAAAAACGTGGAAAGGGAGTAGTAGGCAGCGAACCCTTCAGAGAGCGGAACCGGCAAGACGCTGGAAGGTCCCGCAGGATGTACCTGTCGAAGTCGCCCCGGAGTTGCCTTATCGAAGCCCCGTAAGGAGCGGAGACTTGGCCGGCTGCAGCCGTTATCTGCTCAAGTGCCGTATTTGACCCGGCTTTATGATTTTTCGCCAAGGGATGGATACGGAATAAAGGTGGTACCACGGAAGCGAGAGCCTTTCGTCCTTTGCGGCGAGGGGCTTTTTTTGTTTATTGCTTGCACATTGCACATTGGAGGTTGGAGCAATTATGGAAGAAACGAAATTACAGGCGGCGCCGGATACTTCAATGCCGACGACGTACGATCCGAAGGAAGCCGAAAGAAAATGGTACGATTACTGGCTGAAGGGCCAATACTTTAAAGCAGGGCAAAACAAGGATGCGAAGCCTTACACGATCGTCATCCCGCCGCCGAACGTTACCGGTATGCTGCATATCGGGCATGCGCTTGATTTTACGCTGCAGGATATTATGATCCGCACGAAACGGATGCAGGGCTACGACGCGCTTTGGCTGCCGGGCTCCGACCATGCGGGGATTGCAACGCAGTCGAAGGTGGAGCAGAAGCTGCGGGAAGAAGGATTGTCGCGTTACGATTTGGGTCGCGAGAAATTTCTTGAGAAAGTATGGGAGTGGAAGGAGCACTATGCCGGCACGATCCATGAGCAGTGGGGGAAAATGGGCTTCTCGCTCGATTACTCCCGCGAAAGGTTCACCCTAGATGAAGGCTTGTCCAAAGCGGTTCGTGAAGTGTTCGTTCGCTTGTACGAAAAAGGGCTGATTTACCGCGGCAAATATATTATTAACTGGGATCCGGCCGCCCGTACGGCGCTTTCCGACATTGAGGTTGAGTACAAGGAAGTGCAAGGCGCGCTGTACCATTTGAAATATTCGGTGAAGGACAGCGAAGAGGTAATCGTCGTTGCGACGACACGTCCGGAAACGATGCTCGGCGATACGGCGGTTGCGGTACATCCGGAGGATGAGCGCTATAAGCATCTGATCGGCAAAACGCTCGTCCTGCCGATGATCGGCCGGGACATTCCGATTGTCGGCGACGAGTACGTAGAGAAGGAATTCGGAACCGGCGCGGTCAAAATTACGCCGGCGCATGACCCGAACGACTTCGAAGTGGGCAAGCGCCACGACTTGCCGCAAGTGCTCGTAATGGATGAATCGGGCAAAATGAATGAAAATGCGGGCAAGTACCAGGGCCTCGACCGTTTCGAATGCCGCAAGCAAATCGTGGCCGATATGAAGGAGCAAGGGGTGCTGCTCAAGATCGAGGAGCATGTCCATCAAGTCGGCCATAGCGAACGAAGTGGCGCGGTTGTCGAGCCTTACTTGTCCACGCAGTGGTTCGTCAAAATGAAGCCTCTGGCGGAACGTGCGATTGAAGCGCAAAAATCGGGTCAAGGCGTCAACTATGTGCCCGACCGGTTCGAAAAAATATATTTGAACTGGATCGAAAATGTACGCGACTGGTGCATTTCCCGGCAGCTGTGGTGGGGGCATCGCGTCCCGGCATGGTACTGCGGAGATTGCAGCGAATTAATCGTATCCCGCGAAGATGCGAAAGTATGTCCGGCTTGTGGCGGAACGCACTTGAAGCAGGATGAAGATGTACTTGACACATGGTTTAGCTCCGCGTTATGGCCGTTTTCCACGCTCGGCTGGCCGGATCAAACGGATGACTTGAAGCGCTATTACCCGACCGATCTGCTCGTTACGGGATACGATATCATTTATTTCTGGGTGGCGCGGATGATTTTCAGCGGCCTGGAGTTTACCGACCAAATTCCGTTCAAGGATGTGCTGATGCACGGTTTGGTGCGCGACGCCGATGGGATCAAAATGTCGAAATCGCTCGGCAACGGCGTCGATCCGCTTGACGTGATCGAGAAATACGGAGCGGACGCGATGCGTTTCATGATTTCCACTAGCTCGACGCCGGGGCAAGACCTCCGCTTCCGCTGGGAAAGAGTGGAGCAGGCGCGCAACTTTGCCAATAAAATTTGGAATGCTTCGCGCTTCGCTTTGATGAATCTCGGCGATTTCAAGGCGTCCGATATCGATCTGAGCGGGGAGCTCGGGACGGCGGACCGTTGGATATTGCACCGCTTGAACGAAACGGTTCGCGACGTTACCCGTTTGATCGATACGTACGAATTCGGCGAAACCGGCCGTTTGCTCTACAACTTCATTTGGGATGATCTGTGCGACTGGTATATCGAGTTCAGCAAGCTGTCGCTGTACGGCTCCGACGAAAAAGTTAAGCATACGACGAAATCGGTGCTTGCCTATGTGCTGGATCGTACGCAGCGCTTGATCCATCCGTTCATGCCGTTCATCAGCGAGGAAATTTGGCAGCACTTGCCGCACGAAGGCGAGACGATTACACTCGCGGCATGGCCGACGTACGAAGCGCGCTTTGAATCGCCGGATGCGGTCAAGGAAATGGAGCTGTTGATGGAGATCATTCGTACGGTGCGCAATATTCGTGCGGAAGTGAACGTTCCGATGAGCAAAAAAATCGAACTGCAAATCAAAGTAACGACAAAAGAGGCGCATTCGATCATTACGAACAACTCCCAGTACGTAGTGCGTTTCTGTAATTCGACAGACATTGCGCCGAGTTTTGATATGACACCGCCGGATAAAGCCATGACAGGAATCGTCACCGGTGCGGAATTGTATTTGCCGCTGTCGGGATTAATCGACATTGCCCAGGAAATAACGCGGCTTGAGAAGGAACTCAAAACGCTGCATGGTGAAGTTGACAGGATTGAGAAAAAACTGTCGAACGAAGGTTTTGTCTCCAAAGCGCCGGCAAAAGTCATCGAAGAAGAAAAGGCAAAACTCTCCGACTATGCGGATAAGCGGGATAAAGTGACTGCCCGTTTGGCAGAGTTGAAAGGGTGAGCAGACATGAGCGAAGAACAGCAGATTGTCGCTGAACCGTTCAAAACCGCGCGAGAGGCGCTGGACTGGGTTATCCGGTTTATCCCGCTCGTCGGCATCAAACCGGGGCTTGAACGGATGGAGCAGCTGATGGAGCGGCTCGGCAATCCGCACCGGCGGTTGAAATTCATTCATATCGCCGGTACGAACGGCAAAGGCTCCGTTTGCGCCTATTTAACGGAAGTCATTCGGCAATGCGGTTACGACGTGGGGACGTTTACGTCCCCTTACATCGAAAAGTATAACGAGCGAATTCGTCTGAACGGGCAAAACATATCCGATGACGATTTGTTGCGGATTATTAACAAAGTGAAGCCGATCGTAGACGAAGTGGCTGCGGAGCACGGCCAGCCGTCGATGTTTGAAATTTCCACCGTCATTGCGATTGAGTATTTCGCGCGTACCGCTTACCCGGATTTCGTTGTGTGGGAAACCGGAATGGGAGGACGGCTCGATTCCACGAATGTCGTGACGCCGCTCGTCTCGGTCATCACCAATATCGGCCACGATCATATGGAAATTTTGGGCGATACGCTGGAAAAGGTTGCGGCGGAAAAAGCGGCGATCATTAAAGCCGGCGTACCGGTAGTGAGCGCGGTTGAACAACCGGGGGTCATCGAGGTTATCGAACAAACGGCGAAGTCCAAAAACAGCACGCTGTATTTGATGGGGCGCGAGTTCCGGTATACGATGAAGTCTTCCAAGGAAAATGAGCAGGTGTTCGATTTCGAAGGCGTATTCCGCAACTTGCCGGAAATGACCATCTCGATGAACGGCCCGCATCAGCCGAAGAATGCGGCGGTGGCGCTGATGACGATCGAAGTGCTGCGCCAATATTATGCTCTCATCGTGGAAGACGAAGATTTGCTGCGGGCGATGAAAGCCGCGCAATGGCCGGGGCGCCTGGAAATGATCATGCAGCAGCCGCGGCTGCTGATCGACGGAGCGCACAATCCGGAAGGCGCGCAGATGCTCGCATCCGCGCTTAAAGATACGTATTCGTACAAAAAGCTTCATTTGATGATGGGAATGCTCGCGAATAAGAATCATACGGAGTATTTCAGGCATATACTGCGGGTAGTGGATACATTGATCCTTACCGAGCCGGATTGGTTGAAAAAAGCGCCGGCTGCAGGGCTCGCCGAGCTGGCCAACAAGCTGTTGCGGGAAATCGGCCGCGAAGATGTAAACGTCATCGTGGAGCCGGATTGGAAAGCGGCATTGGAGCTGGTCAAAGGCATGACGGAACAGGAAGACTTGGCCGTGGTCACCGGCACGTTATATTTGATAGGGGATGTTCGTTCCCGGATCAATCATCAATCCGATTCTGAAAAAGGCTGGTGAAACGAGCGTGAATACATCGGAGCACATCCATTTTATCGGCATCGGCGGGTACGGCATGAGCGCGATTGCCAAGGTGATGCTGGAAATGGGCTATCAGGTTTCGGGGTCCGATTTGGCGCAGCAGGAATTGACGGAGAAGCTGGCAGCCAAAGGCGCGCAGGTTTATATCGGACATGAAGCGCAAAACGTGAAGGGTGCGGACGTCGTCGTATACTCTACCGCATTGTCTAAAGATAATGTGGAAATGGTAGCGGCGGAAGAGCTGAATATTCCGATTTTGCATCGATCCCAAATGCTTGCCAGATTAATGAACGCCAAGAAAGGGATCGCGGTGGCCGGAGCGCATGGAAAAACGACGACGTCTTCCATGATTGCGCTCGTACTGGAAAGCTGCGGACTTGACCCGACCTTCCTGATCGGCGGAGAAATCATGAATGTGGGCAGCAACGCGAAAGCCGGAAAGGGCGACTGGGTCGTAGCGGAAGCCGATGAAAGCGATGGTTCGTTCCTTCAGTACCAGCCTGCGATCGCGCTTGTGAACAATATCGAAGCGGACCACCTGGAATATTACGACAGCAGCTTTGAAAATTTGAAAAAAGCGTATGCGCAATATTTAAGCCATGTGAAAGAGGACGGCAAAGCGGTCGTATGCAACGACGACGTTCATTTGCGGGAGATGATTCCGAACATCAAAAGCGAAGTGATCACGTACGGGATCGAAAACGAGTCCGATTTCATGGCCTGCAGCATCGAGCTTGGCGACAGGAAAGTATCGTTCGAAGTCGTGCAGGGCGGTACGGTGCTCGGCAACATCCGGCTGTCCGTACCAGGCAAGCATAACGTGTACAACGCGCTGGCCACATTGATTACATGCATGGAAGCGGGACTAACGTTCGAGCAAATCGCGGAAGCGATCACCGAGTTCCGGGGCGCCAAACGGCGGTTTCAAGTACTTGGGGAAGTCAACGATATACTCGTCATCGACGACTACGCTCATCACCCCACGGAAATCGAAGCGACGATTCAGGCGGCGAAGGCGACCGGTAAGCGAATCATCGCCGTATTTCAACCGCAGCGCTATACGAGGACGTATTTCTTGTTCGAGCAGTTCAGCCGCGCATTTCCGGATGCGGATGAGGTCATCATCGCCGACATTTATTCTCCCGTGGGGGAGAAGCAAATCGAGGGAATCAACTCCGCGAAGCTGGTGGAGCTTATTCGGCAGAACAGCAATCCGAACGTGCAGTACATCGCTACGAAAGAACAGGTGCAAAGTTATTTGCTGGATACCGTTCGCCCGGGCGATCTGGTGCTGACGATGGGGGCCGGCGACATATGGAAAGTTGCGGACGGACTCGCGAAAGCGCTTGAAAAGGTATAGCGGTTTCGGACTGGCACACCGCATAAGGCTGGTGTTCACAGTTGCGTTCGCAACCGGATGCGCGAAGCCATTCATTCGGCACAGCCGGCTGTAAATAAAGAAAGTCTCTGGAGCATAATAACGTACACGCATTCCTGCAAAGGACACGGGAACAATATTTTCCGGTGAAAATGTGCGCCGTCTACTCCAGGGGCTTTTTTTGTCATGACGACATTTCGGCTCGGTGAAAAAGTCAGAACTTGTTCTATTTGGATTGCTAGTCTCATAGTCTAGTAATACGAAAAAGGGACAAGGGAGAGTTGGAGCAATGAACAAAGCCAAAATGACGTTTCGTTTTGATAGCGGCCGCCAGTACAGCAAACGGGAGACCAAGCCGGAGCCGCAAGTGATCCCGCTCGATTCCGCGGAGTATCAGGTTGTCGGCGAAAGCGTGGAGCATGCGGAGGAGAGCCGGGAGATCTTCACGTTAGGCGACAATCGTTCAACGGCTGCGAAGCCGGTTGAGCCGGTACTCATCGATGCGCAAACGCTAAATAGTTACACGACGGATTATGGAGGCTGGCAAACCTCCTTCGATACGGAAACGCAGCGGGTGGAGCAAATTATTCGTTCAACCAGCGGCAGTGCCGTCGACCCGGAGAGCGGTTATTATGAGCGGGAAGATCAACAGAAGCATCTCAACCGCCGGGATTGGCAGGGGCAACAGGTACACCCGGATCGTAGGGAGCGGCACGAGCGCCAGGAATACCCGGATCGCAAAGGCAGCCAAGACTTCGGAGATCAGGAGGACTCCGTAAGGGCGGAGGAGCTGCGGGATCATCGATGGTATGCGCCGCCGCAGGAATCGTCTTACATCAAACGGAGCTCGGATAACGGTTCATGGTTAAAAATTACGACTTCGGTTACCGGAGCGGTAGTGACCGGGGTTGCTTTCGGCTTTTTGGTGCTGTCGATGTTCTCGGGGGATGACGAAGCAAGCAAAATAAAGCCAGGCGGCGCTGATGCCGCAGTCCGGCAAGTACAGGGCGTCGTAAAGCAAGGAGATGCCGGAAATCAACCGGCTGATGCAGGAACCAAGGCTCCGGCGGACGCGACCGCCGTCTCGGGCTCCATTTCGGGAGCGGGGGCGACGACGGCGGGCGTTGCGGTGAATTTGCCTGCCAAATCGTATACCTTTTTGCAGGGAGGCGTTTTCAGCTCGGCGCAAAGCGCAGAGACGGAATCGGCCAACTTCAAAAAGAAAGGGCTTGCGGGCGTATACGATTCCGGCGACAAGTTCCCCGTCTATGTAGGCATGGCGACAAACCGCGATGAAGCGCTTGGCTTAAGCGCCCAGTTTCAACAAAAAAAGATCGAGGTGCTTCTGAAGCCGTATGACATACCTTCCGTAACAAAGGTTAAATGGAACGGCAAGCAGGCGGATGTGCTGCAAAATTATATGGGTCAAGGCGATAAACTCGTGTCGCTCATTGCGTCGCTGTCCGTTTCGAGCCTCGGCAACGCCAAGCCGGCGGCGATCGACGAGAAAGCGCTGCAGACCATTAAAACGACGCACCAGAGCTGGTCCGGATCCGCATCCGCAGTTAGCGACGGTCTGGGCGATCCGGGCAAGTCCATACTGCCGAAAATGAACAGCGCACTGAACCAAGCCGTCGTTTCGCTTGACGAATACAAGAAAAATCCTTCCGCCGCGTATATGTGGCAGGCACAGAGCTCGCTGATGCAGTACATTGTTGCAGAGAAGGAACTGCTGAAGGCTGTAGCCGCGCAGTGACAGTTTTTGCGTCGAGACCGATGGAATCAGCCGAGACAATACCATGGCTGCGACTATGTAAGCCGCAATGAACGCTGCAACGTTGACGGTAGGATCAATCAGGATGCTTGGGATACAGGAAAGCCGGCTCTTATCTGGGGTCGGCTTCTTTATGTTCTAAAGCGAAAGTCGGCGTATATAAAGAGACTGAGCCCAATGCGATATTGCGAAGAGCTTACTAATAATACGGCAAAACCTATAATTTCCCTCCGAAGTCTGCAAAATGCGGTTAATAGTAAGTAAAACCCTACTATTCGAAGGGGAATCGCTTCGATTAGTAGGGTTAGGCAATGATTTACGTTTTTTACTAGGCTAGCTGGTAGAAATAAAGCGAATTAGCCAAAAAATAATTCGATTCATCCGATAAAAATAAATCGAAGCGGCCGTCATTAGCGTCACAATCGAGTATTCGTGCGCATGCTTTCATGCTCCGCACTTCATGAATGATCCCAATTTCCCGGAATCTATGAAGCAACTATTTCTTGTCATTCGATTTTTTCCCTGCTACATATCGGTCCAGCAGTGCGGCAGCTTCGGCGCGGGTCATCGAGCGGTCGGGAGCGAATTGCTCGCTAGTGACGCCGTCGATCCATCCCGCTTGCTTCAAGGCCGCGATCGCGCCGAGCGCCCAATAATCGGGCGCTACGTCCTTGAACGGCTGCCGTGCCGCTGGAAGCGACGGCGTCCCGGCCAGCCGCTGGAACATCGCGGCCACTTCCGCCCGGGTTACCGGGCGGTCGGGCCGCAGCGTGCCGTCGGGGTAGCCCTCCAGCACGCCCGCCTTCACCGCCTTGTCCAGGGCGGTGAAGGCCCAATGCTTCGCGTTCATGTCCTTGAACGCGTCAGCTCCGCCGGCTGCGGCGTTGCCCGCAGCGGAGCCGCTCGCGCCGCCGCCGGCGGGGACGGGTTCGCACCCGTCTCCGCCTTCCGCGCTGCTACCGCCGTACACCGCGCCGCTGACCGAGGTGGCGGCGGTCAACCCTTTGCCGGCCGTGCCGTCGCCGGCCGGGCAAGCGCCGCCAGTCGCAGGCTTCGCCGCGGACAGGTCGAACACGCGGTCGAGCAGCGTCATCCACTCGGCCCGCGTCAGCATCCGGTTTGGCTCGTACCGGTTGCCGATGCCGTCGATGATCTCCTTCGTCTTCAAGCGAAGGATGGATTCGCGGGCCCAGTGACCGAGCGTATCCGGGAAAATCACGTTCGGCGGCAAATACGTTTCAATGCCGTCGGCAATGCCTCGCGCCATTTTTTGGCGCATGGTGCTGTCCGCGAGCAGCGCCGCGTCGGCCGGGCTTGACAAAAACGCCGTTTCCACGAGGATGCTAGGGATCGTACCGTTCCGCACCACATAGACGGCACTCGGAACAAGGCCGAGATTTTCGACGCCTGTGGCGTCGACCAGGTTGTCCAGCACTTTTTGGGCAAGCTCCTTGCTTTGAGGCGTTAGCGCCTTCATCTCTTCGCTTGCCGGGTAACTCGCTTGCGGATAACGATCGTCGTAATACAGCACCATCGCACCGCGCGCCGAAGGACTGCTGTAGGAATTGGCATGAATCGAGACGAACAAGTCCGCCTTCTGCTCGTTCATAAAGTCAACCCGCTGCTGCAGCGATAAATAGAGGTCGCTGTCGCGCGACAGCGCTACTTCATAACCTTCTTTGACCAACAGATCGCGCAAGCGTTTCGCGATATCCAAATTCACTTGTTTTTCCTGCAGTCCATTCACGCCGATCGCTCCGGGATCGGAACCGCCGTGTCCTGCATCGACGACAATTTTGGCGGCAGACGCCGGGCCCGGCATGATCAGTAAGCTTAGAGCCATGAGGGCGGTCTGCATCCAACGCTTCCGCATCCGGTTCACTCCTCTCGCATTTTCATTGTACAAGCTGTGCTCTATGCTGTAAGCAAGCAAGTTTCTCCAAGTTAACGGAACAAATGGACTATGGCGCCAAAGCAAATATGGTATAATAACGATTGGCATTTCTACATATTTTTTGGTTGCATTTCGAACGAAAGAGGTATGCTACATTTTGAAAAAGAATACATTCGTCCTTATCCTCATGCTGCTGATCGGCCTGGTCGCAGGGACGCTCGTAGGGCAGCTGCTTTCGCCTGTGCCGGGCTTATCGTTTTTGACCAGATCGGTCGAGCTGTCCTGGCTGCCGAAAGCCGATTTGCTGGTGATCCGGTATGACCTGAATTTATATATCCGGCTGAATTTGATCAGCTTGCTCGGGCTGGCGGCAGGATTTTGGATTTATCGTAAGCTATAGCATCATACTTTTAGACAAGCCCTAATGTACAAAATTCGAAACGAGGGATCGATTTATGTCGATTGCTAGCGAAAAAACAATCATACTGGCTTCTTCATCGCCGAGACGGCAGGAGCTTATCCGCTCATTGAACCGACCTTACGAAATCATCGTCAGTAGTGTAGACGAAACGACGGATCCAGGGCTATCCCCGGCTGAGATTGTGGAACAGCTTTCCAGTCGCAAAGCGCAAGCCGTGTACGAACGTTGTAAGGCGGAATCACGATTTGAAACCGGCAGCGTCATTGTCGGTTCCGATACGATCGTCGTGCAGGGCGGCGAAGTGCTGGGCAAACCGAAAGATGCGGAGGACGCGTTTCGTATGCTCCGCTCCTTGCAAGGACGGGGGCATCAAGTATACAGCGGTGTCGCGGTCATCGATTTGCAAACCGGCGTTCAGCATGTCTCGCATCGGAAAACGAATGTTCGCATGAAGCCGCTCGCGGACGAACAAATCCGGCGCTACATCGCTACAGGCGAGCCGATGGACAAGGCCGGAGCGTACGGCATTCAAGGATTGGGAGCGACGATTGTCGAGGAGATAGAGGGCGATTATTTTAGCGTCGTCGGGCTGCCGATGTCACTTCTGAGCGATCTGCTTGCGCGTTTTAGCATCGCTGTCTTTTGATGAAACGTCATGCTATAATGAGAGTTCGTATACGTGATAAGAAAGAGGGGAATGCATGGAATCGCCCAATTATACATTGCGCGATGTCCCAAACGAAGAACGACCTAGAGAACGCATGATACAGTATGGGGCAGGGGCACTAAGCAACGCGGAATTGCTTGCTATTTTGTTGCGGACAGGCACATATCAGGAATCGGCCGTTTATTTGGCTCAGCGACTGCTTAACCTATCTGGCAACCTTCGCGGTTTGGCGGATATGAGCTTGCAGCAGCTTACCGAGATAAAAGGAATCGGGGAAGCCAAGGCGCTGCAAATTCAAGCCGGCATTGAGCTGGGACGCAGAATGGCGCGCAGCGCATTAAACGATACGGTAACGATCCGATCGCCGCAGGATGTTGCGACGCTGCTGTCGGAGGACCTGAGGTATTTGCAGAAGGAGCATTTCGTCTGCCTCTTTTTAAACACCAAAAACCATGTGGTCGGTCAAGAAACGCTGTCGATGGGCAGCCTGAACGCATCCATCGTGCACCCCAGAGAAATATTTCGCGCCGCCATCAAACGAAGCAGCGCTTCGATCGTATGCGCGCACAACCATCCGAGCGGAGACCCGACGCCGAGCCCGGAAGACATACAAATAACAAAACGGCTTGTCCAAGCGGGGGACATTATCGGCATCGAGGTGCTGGATCATGTGGTCATCGGAGATCAAAAGTTCGTCAGTTTGAAGGAACTCGGACTGATGTAATATAATAAGAAAAGCTTCCAAATCGAAGTCGATTCGATGAAGATACATTCGTGATCTAATGGTAGCTTTTCTTGCGAGCGGAAAGTTTCATAAGCACTGTGGGTGCTTATAGAGTGAACTTTCCTGGCTCTTAAGAAAAGCTTCCAAATCGAAGTCGATTCGATGAAGATACATTCGTGATCTAATGGTAGCTTTTCTTGCGAGCGGAAAGTTCCATAAGCACTGTGGGTGCTTATAGAGTGAACTTTCCTGGCTCTTAAGAAAAGCTTCCAATCGAAGTCTATTCGATGAACGGTGGAATCAAGGAAATAACGGATTTTCAGGCTCTTATTTGGACAACGGACTTTAGCGTTATAATCCGCAAATAAGCGTCTGAAAATTTCTTGTTTCTAAGGTTCCGATCGGGCAAGAGCCAGGTTTTCCGGTTCCGAAGCAAGCAGCGCGTCATGCGCAGGTTCAAAATCGAAGTTCAACCATTCGCGTGTTTATTGCACGCCTCAAATAGGGAAGGGAGCACCTATCATGTTCGGAGGATTTACAAAAGATTTAGGAATCGACCTGGGCACAGCCAACACGCTCGTTTACGTCAAAGGCAAAGGCATCGTCGTACGCGAGCCGTCGGTTGTGGCGATCCGTACGGATACGAAGTCGATCGAAGCCGTCGGCAACGATGCCAAAAAAATGATCGGAAGAACACCGGGCAATATCCGCGCCATCCGTCCAATGAAGGACGGCGTTATTGCCGATTTTGAAACGACCTCGACGATGATCAAGTATTTCATCCGCCAGGCGCAGAAGCAGCGGCTGCTGTTCCAACGCCACCCGAGCGTCATGGTGTGCGTTCCTTCCGGCATTACCGCGGTGGAGAAGCGGGCGGTAGAGGATGCGACGCGTCAGGCGGGTGCCCGCGACGCTTATACGATCGAGGAGCCGTTCGCAGCGGCGATCGGCGCGGATCTGCCGGTCTGGGAACCGACGGGCAGCATGGTTGTCGACATCGGCGGCGGCACGACGGAAGTTGCGGTGATTTCGCTGGGCGGCATCGTGACCAGCCGCTCCATCCGGGTGGCGGGCGATGAAATGGATGAAGCGATCATCCAATATATCAAGCGCACCTACAACCTGATGATCGGCGAGCGCACCTCCGAGCAGATCAAGATGGAGATCGGCTCGGCGCTGCCGATGGACCCGCCGGCCCGACTGGAAATCCGCGGCCGCGACCTCGTGTCCGGACTGCCGAAGACGATGGCGGTCACCTCGGACGAAATTACGGACGCGCTGTACGATACGGTCAATAGTATCGTCGAAGCGGTGAAGGTGACGCTTGAGAAGTGCCCTCCCGAATTAGCGGCCGATATTATGGACCGAGGCATCGTACTGACGGGCGGTGGCGGCCTTTTGCGCAATTTGGATAAGCTGCTCTCTCGAGAAACGGGCATGCCTGTGCTTGTAGCAGAAAATCCGCTGGACTGCGTGGCGATCGGCACGGGACGCGCGCTCGAAAACATTCATCTGTTCAAGACAAAATCCGGTCCGACAAGCAGATCCAGACGCTGATTCGTTAAGCTTCTCAGTTTGGAAGGTGTAAGCATTGAAATTACTCGGAAACAAAAGGCTGCTTATTTTAATGTTCGGCCTGATTTTGTTCATCGCGCTCATGGGTCTGACCTTCGGACGATCGTACATGACATGGCCGGAAAAGTTTTTGAAGGATGCGGTTTCTTTTACGCAAGGGTTGCTGTATAAGCCCACAGGGTACGTTATGGGTTTCTTTGAGGATATTAGAAAAATGCGTACGATGCATGAAGAAAACATGGTGCTCCGGCAGACGCTTACCCGGTATGCCCGGGATACGGCAAGATTGAACGATCTGGAGCAGCAAAACAAACGTCTGCAGGATGCGCTGGGCTTCACGGAGCGTCAGAAGCAAATGAGTAACTATACGTTCCGGATCGCCGAAGTGACGGAGTTCAACCAGCAGAACAAAATGATCACCATTAATTTAGGTGAGAAGGACGGAATTCGGCCCAATATGGCCGTGATGTCCGTAGAAGGACTGATCGGGCGAGTCGTGCGCGTGTCTTCTTTTTACGCCGACGTGCAGCTGCTGACGGGAATGCAGACGGTCGTCGATTCAGCCGACAAGCTGGCGCTGGAGTCCAAAGCGATTGCGGTAACCGTCAAAGGTCATGAGAGCGAATCGTACGGTTTCATCGAATCGTTCAATCCGGAAACGCAGCAGCTCATCATGACCAAAATCGAAGCGAAGGACCCGATTCAGCCCGGCGACACGATTATTACATCCGGTAAGGGGCTTGTATTCCCCAAAGGGATCGAGGTGGGCAAAGTTATCGAGAAGAGACAAGGCGATTTCGGGATCACTTACATTGCCACAGTCCAGCCGTTTGCTTCCTTCAATCATCTTCGCGAAGTGTTCGTCGTCCAAGTACCGGAGCTGGCTGGAGTAGGTGAATAACGGATGAATCACGTTAAAATTTGGCTGATTCTCATCGTTTTGTTTTTGCTTGAAAGCTCGATCGTACCTTGGCTCATTCCCGTTGCCTGGCAAACCAAAATTATTGTCGATCCGCACTTTATCCTCGTTATCGTTCTTTTCATCGGATTATATATGAACCGTCATACGGCGCTTGTTTTCGGATTAATATTCGGAATGCTTTACGATTTCATTCATTATTCGCCGATGCTCGGACCGGTGTCGTTTGCGATGGGTCTTACGGGTTACCTGGCGGGGCTTATGTATGGGCGGGTATATACGAGCATTGTCATCAGCATGCTTGTCATTGCACTTGGCAATTTATTTTATGAAATGATCATTTTCGGTCTGTACCGGCTTTTTCAAGTGACGCATTCGGATATAGAATGGTTTTTTTTCCACCAAATGCTGCCCGGCATGCTCGTGAATCTGCTCTTTGCGCTGGCGATCTACGTGCCGCTTCGAAAAATGTTCGAGAGTTTGCCGCAGCTACAAACGGAGAAGGACGAATAACTTTTTCACGCTTGCATGCAGGAGATAGGCCGTCTCAAGCCGAATTGTTTACGCTTAGGAGGTAGAAGCGTTTATGACGGCAACAGCGAAGCATCTTGTCACGATTAAAGGGGTTAAAGACGGCCTTGTGTTTCTCCTCGACGACACTTGCGAATTTTCGGAAGTGCTGGCGGAGCTAAAGCATAAGCTGGAAAAAACCCATCAGCAAATATTGACCGGACCGATTATTCATGTCCATGTGAAGCTCGGCAGCAGAGCCGTAACGGACGAGGAGAAAGACGAGGTTCGCACGATCATCAGCCAAAAGGGCAACCTGCTCGTTCAGTCCGTCGAGACGCAGGATTCGGAGCGAAAGAAATCGGAACACGGCTTCTCGAGCGTTGCGATTGTCCGCGGCATCGTCCGCTCCGGGCAAACCTCATCGCATGACGGCAACATTTTATTTTTAGGCGACGTTAACCCCGGCGGCACGATCGTGAGTACGGGAAGCATATATATTATGGGTTCGCTGAGGGGGATGGCGCATGCGGGGGTCGATGGAGACGATCGGGCGGTTATCGCCGCCTCGCATTTGCGTCCCACCCAACTGAGAATTGCGGGCATCATCAGCCGGCCTCCCGACGAATGGGGAACGAACGAAGCTTACGAAGCTTATATGGAATTCGCTTATGTGAAAGACGGCGTTATGGAAATCGATAAAGTTCATCATTTGCACAAGTTCGATTTGAACCTGTCCTCTTGAAGGAGAAGGAGTGAAACCTATGGGAGAGGCAATCGTCATTACATCGGGAAAAGGAGGCGTCGGCAAAACGACGACGTCGGCCAACATCGGAACGGCGCTGGCGCTTCAAGGGAAAAAGGTAGTCATGGTCGACACGGATATCGGTCTGCGGAATCTCGATGTCGTCATGGGGCTGGAAAACCGCATCATCTACGATTTGATCGATGTGGCGGAAGGCCGCTGCCGTCTTTCGCAGGCGCTTGTCAAAGACAAGCGCTTTGATGAGCTGTATATGCTTCCGGCGGCTCAGACAAAGGACAAGCATGCGATATCGCCGGAAGCGGTTCGGCAAATCGTGCTGGATCTCAAGCGCGACTTTGAGTTCGTCATTATCGACTGTCCTGCGGGCATCGAGCAAGGGTTCAAAAATGCGGTCGCCGGAGCGGACAAAGCGATTGTCGTCACGACGCCCGAGAATGCGGCCGTGCGCGATGCGGACCGGATTATCGGCTTGCTGGAGAGAGAGCCGCAAATCGATTCGCCGAAGCTTGTCATCAACCGGATACGTCCGAGCATGGTGAAAAAGGGCGAAATGCTCGATATCGACGAGATTTGCTCCGTGCTGGCGATCGACCTGCTCGGGATTGTGCCTGACGACGAGCATGTGATCAAAGCGGCGAATTCCGGCGAACCGACCGTCATGAATCCGAATTCCCGGGCAGCCATCGCCTATCGTAATATTGCACGCCGTATGCTGGGGGACTCTGTGCCGTTGATGCAAATGGAACAGAAGACCGGCGTGCTAATCAAAATGAAAAAGTTTCTCGGAATAGGCGGATGACGCGTCGTGCTGCACAAGTTTAAAAAAATAGATGTGTTAATCATCGCGATCCTGATCGCATTGCTTGCGATTAGCACGATTTTGTTGTACAGTGCTACCCTGGATTCGAACCTGCTCAAGTTTGACCCCAAAAAATTGGCTGTCATCTATTCGATCTCTTTTTTAGTGTTTATTATTACCGCTGCCCTCGATTACCGATTTCTAGTTAAAATAGCGTATTATTTATACGGCGTCGGCATTTTGCTATTGGTCGGCGTTTATTTGTTCGGCGCGAAAATCAATGGGGCCAGAGGCTGGTTCGAGCTGCCGTTCGGCCTCAATTTTCAGCCGGTCGAATTAGTGAAAATATTGTTGATCATTACGATCGCCGCTTATATGGCGCGACGTAAGGGCGAGTCGTTGGAGTTTTTCCGCGATGTCGTGCCGATCGCTTTGTTTGCGATCATTCCAATTGTGCTCGTAATCATTCAGCCGGATTTAGGAAATGCGATCATTTTGGGCGTGATCCTGATCGGCATGTATTGGATCGGCAACATTCGCGCCATGTACGTCATCGGCGGGGTTGTGCTGATTGCGGGATGCGCTTATGCATTCCTATATTTTTTCCAGCTGTATCATGTGCCATTAGAAAAATATTTGGACTCCAAAGATCTCCCAACACACTGGATTGCGCGCGTGAATACGTTCATTAATCCGGATGATGCGACAAACGATCAAAAATATCAGGTCGTGAACTCCATACGCGCCATCGGTTCCGGTCTGCTTATGGGAGAAGGGTATTTGAAAGGAACGTCCATTCACAGCCATTTCATACCGGTAGCCTATACCGACGCCATCTTCGTCGTTGTGGGCGAGGAATTCGGATTTGTCGGCGCATCCTGCCTTCTTTTGCTCTATTTTGTGTTGATTTACCGCATGATTCTGATCTCGATTTATTGCAACAACTATGCCGGTTCGTTCATCATTATCGGCGTTGTCTCTATGCTTGTGTTTCAAATATTCCAAAATATCGGAATGATGATCGGCATCATGCCGCTAACCGGAATTACGCTTCCCTTTATTAGCTACGGGGGCACGTCGCTAATGATCAATATGATTGCGATGGGGCTCGTGATGAGCGTACGGCTGCATGACGACAAGTTTTTGGACGAAGAATGAGAATAGAATGATGCCACGGCGGCATGACGCTGCTCCTCATACAGGAACACCTCTTTTTGCAGTAAGCGAAAAGAGGTGTTTTTACGTTCGGCGTCGGATGCTGGTTTCCGCTTGACGTATTTGTCATTTCCGTCTCCCGATCATTCCGTATATTTGCCCGTACAAGCTCATAGGATGGAGTATACAAGCCCGCGGGCAAGGAGGATATGGGATGGAAACGAAGAAGAACGTTCGCGACAGGCGAATGGAAAAAATACGCAGACTGAAAGAAGGCGCGGCCGGGAGATCTTATGCCGAAACGCACGGTTCACATATGACGATTCAAAGAGAAGCCGCGGGCCGGGAGCGTTATCCGGAGAAACGGGACGTCACGGAAAGGGAAGAAGCGCCTCCCTACCTTCGCATGGACCCTGAGGTGGAATGGAACCGTAAATGGAAGCGGGATTATACAGAATATAATCGGGATGACTACAACGGACCGCCTCCGGAGCGGGGCTCTTGGAAGGGACGGATGGGGGCTCGCATTCTCATCAGCGGCTTTTTGTTCGCGGCGGTATGGCTCATGTACAAATGGGATGACCCGCTGGCCGACCATGGAAAAAAGTGGGTCGCCGCATCGCTGACCGAATCTCTCGATGTCGTCAAGCTGGCCGGATGGTATGAGCGAAAGTTCGGAGGAACGCCATCGTTCTTGCCGGCTATCAATCCCGGCAAACATCAGGATGCCACGAAAGTAAGCGTGCTTACGAAGCATTATTTCTTACCGGTGCAAGGAAAACTGATCGCCGCGTTCACTCCCGGTCAGAACGGCGTATTGATCGAAGCGAAGCCCGGATCGCCGGTATCGGCGGTGGACACGGGATGGGTCGCTTTTGCAGGGAATAAGGAGGATACCGGATTCACTGTTGTCGTCAGGCATACGGACGGCATCGAAACGGTGTATGGACATTTGGAGCAGGGGAAGGTGCAGCTGAACGATTGGATCAAAGGAGGGGAAACGCTGGGGACGGTGGCCAAACCGCAAGGACAAGCATCGGGCACGATATTTTTTGCTATGGCGAAAGACGGCAAGCCCGTCAATCCGACGGACGTGATTACCTTTGATTAAACCGAAAAAAGCCGCTTGGAACGTATGGTTCGGCGTCAAATACCGAATCCATCCGCTTTTCTCCATCGTACTACTGCTGTCCGTGCTGACAGGCTACTTCATCGAAATTGTAACGTTGTTCGGCATAGTGCTCATTCACGAGTTGGGGCATGTGGCTGCTGCCAAAGGCTTCGGCTGGCGGGTCACAGAGGTACAGCTTCTGCCTTTCGGCGGGGTCGCGGTCGTGGAAGAAATGGGCAGCGTGTCGGTATGGCAGGATATCGCCGTAGCCCTGGCCGGCCCGCTGCAAAACTTTTGGATGATGCCGGTCGGATGGGTTTTGACGGCGATCGGCGTGCTTCCGGTGGAGTGGGGTCACTACTTCATACAAGCCAATCTGTTGATTGCCTTGTTCAATCTGCTGCCGGTGCTACCGCTCGATGGTGGCAAAGTAATGCGCGCGCTCGTCTCCTTATGGCTCCCTTACCAGAAAACGATCTATATCGCCGCCTTGACGAGTTTGATTTTGAGCGCCGCGTTCATTGCAATGAGCGCGCTTCACGCGTTTACGGACAAAGGCGGCATTCAGCTCAACTGGCTGATGATCGGGATTTTTCTCTTTTTTTCCAATTGGTACGAGTTTCGCGGGCTTCCGTACCATTTCATGCGCTTTTTGCTCAACCGGGAAATCGGTTTGAAGCGGTCGTGGACCGAAGGAACGCTGGCCAGACCGATCGTGGTAGGCGGGCGAAGACGAGTAGGGGATATCGTTAGGCTGTTTATGCGGGATCGTTATCACCTGGTGTATGTGCTTGACGATCATGGAAGCATAAGGCATGTCGTTCCCGAGCGGGCGCTGCTGCAGCTGTATTTCAACGAATCGAAGCGAAGCAGTCCGTTATCCGATCTTTTCGTCGGTTGATCCCGAAGATTTTCTTCATGGGAATGTGGTACAATATAGCCCGAGGTGTTGCTATCATGAAGCGTATACTGGTAAAGAGCGATGAAGCGCATACGGAGGTTGCCGTTCAGGAGAACGGGAAGCTCGTTGAATACTACAAAGGCTGCCGCGATCAAGGACAACTGGCCGGCAATATTTATATCGGCCGCGTGGTCCGGGTACTGCAGGGAATGCAGTCCGCCTTCGTGGATGTAGGTCTTGAGAAAAATGGATTTCTGTACATTGACGATCTGCTGCCGGCCCATCTCGACAAGCAGCCGAAGTCGAAACCGCCGATCCATGATTTGGTGAAGGTGGGGCAGGAGCTGATGGTTCAGGTCGTCAAAGAGCCCGTTGGAAGCAAAGGGGCGCGGCTCACGACGCATTATTCCATTCCGGGGAGGTTCGGGGTGTACATGCCTTATGCCGATTACGTCGGCGTTTCCCGCAAAATCGAAAGCGCGTCGGACCGGGAACGGTTGAAACGGATCGCGGAACGTTACTTGCAACATCAGGAAGGATTTATCGTACGGACAGCTGCGCTGGGCGAAACCGAAGAGGCGATTGCGGCGGATCTGGAGGAACTGCGGGCCAGATGGCGGCAATTGGAGCTTGCAGCGGAGGCGGAGGGGGACGTCCCTAGAAAGATTCATTCCGATCTGCAAATGCTGCCCCGCTTGATTCGGGATTTGTTCCGGGATGACGTGCAAGAGCTCATCGCCGACTCCGGAGAAGTGCTAAGCGAAATCCAGTCGTACATCGCCGTCCCCGGTGCCCAACCGATGACAGGCCGGCTCAAGCTGGAATCCGGAGCGGATCTGATGCACGCATACGACGTGCCGCGGCAGCTGGAAATGGGGCTCAAACGCAAAGTATGGCTCGATAACGGCTCGTATTTGATCGTGGACCGGACGGAGGCGCTCACCGTATTCGATGTGAATACCGGGAAATATACAGGCTCGGTCGATCTGGAGCGGACCGTTTACGATACGAATATGGAAGCGGCGAGAGAAATCGCAAGGCTTCTCCGGCTGCGCGACATCGGCGGACTGATCATTATCGATTTCATCGATATGGAAACGGAGGAAGGGCGCCAGCAAGTGCTGGATGAGCTTGTGCGCGAGTCGCGGAAAGACCGGACGAAAACGGTCGTTGTCGGCTGGACGAAGCTTGGGCTGGTCGAGTTGACCCGGAAAAAAGTCAGAGACAGCATCGAGTCTACGGTACCCGAGCCTTGCGCAGCTTGCGGAGGAAGCGGGCTCGTTATTCGCTAGAGCGGCGGACGAGCTTCTCGAACGCAGCAGCTCAAGGGAAACGGCCAATAAACAGTTGATTTTCATGGGCCATCTGTGATAAACTGTTTTAGCGCGTGTTGCTAAGCACATGCTGTAACCGCACGAAGCGGGTAACGTTAAGAGGAAGCGCTTGTCCTTTAGGGTCAAGCCACCTGGCTTTAGGCGAGTCTGAGAAATGAGGAGGTGCAGCAATGTTCGCAATTATTGAAACAGGTGGAAAGCAATACAAAGTTCAGGAAGGCGATGTCGTTTACATCGAGAAACTGAACGCTGGTGAAGGTGAATCCGTTACGTTTGACCGCGTGTTGGCCGTTTCCAAAGAAAACGGTATGGTCGTAGGCGCTCCGGTCGTTTCCGGCGCTTCCGTATCCGGTAAAGTGGAGAAGCACGGCAAAGGCGAGAAAATCATCGTTTTCAAATACAAAGCGAAGAAAAACTATCGCCGCAAGCAAGGTCATCGTCAGCCTTACACCAAAGTTGTGATCGAGAAGATCCAAGGCTAATTCATGATCCGCGCTACGATTAAACGTACGAGCGATGGACGGATTGAGCGCTTTGGCGTAGAAGGTCATGCGTTATTTGACGAATCGGGCAAAGATATCGTTTGCGCCGGCGTCTCGGCCGTGACCGTAGGCACCGTGAATGCCGTCGAAGCATTGACCGGCTTGGAGCTTAAGACCCGCATGAAGCATGGATTGCTTCAGGTGGAAGTTCCGGTTATGCCCGATGCGCAGACGGAAGAGAAAGTACAGCTGCTGCTCGAAGCGATGACAGTCATGCTGCAATCGATTGAACAATCGTATGGTGCATATATAAAGCTGCAAGATCCAAACAAGAAGTAAGGAGGTAGACAGATATGTTGCAATTGAATCTTCAATTGTTCGCATCCAAGAAGGGTGTAGGCTCCACGAAGAACGGTCGTGACAGTATCGCGAAGCGCCTGGGCGTGAAACGTGCCGACGGTCAAACCGTAACGGCAGGAAGCATCCTGGTTCGTCAGCGCGGTACGAAAATCCATCCGGGCAATAACGTGGGAATCGGCTCCGACGATACACTTTTTGCAAAGGTCGAAGGCGTCGTGAAATTCGAGCGTTTGGGCCGTGACCGCAAAAGAGTGAGCGTCTACCCTGCTGCCGCTGCTCCGGTAGCTGCCGCGGTAGAATTGTAATAAACCGTCACCGAGAACCCTGGCGAGATCACATCGCTAGGGTTTTTTTGCGTCAATAATGCATACCGCAGTGTTCTATACGCTTCGCATGACCTTGACAAACGGATGCCGTCAAAGGACGGCAAAGCCGGTGATCCTTGACTCATGCCCGTTTCTGGAAAATATGTGTACTTCTCTACTGTGCGTGCTATACTGTTATAGATGCAATGGCAAAGCTGGGATGAGAGAGGTAAGGGAATGACGACGAATACGAATGGTCGTACGACCGAAAAGAAATCTCGGAACCAGAACGAACAAACGAGGGCCGGCGCAGGGTTGTCGGAAACGTCTGAAGCGGATCTTCGTTTGCTGCGTTTGTTTAACCATTACAGACACGATTGGATGAATGACATTCAGATGGTAATGGGTTATATCCAATTGAAAAAGGTTGATAAATTATCGGATTTAATGGAAAAAATAAAAGAGAAGGTTCGGGTGGAAAGCTGCGTATCCAAGCTTGGCATCCCTTCTTTGATCGTATATTTGTTATCGTTCCAGGCGGAAGTGAAGGAGCTTCAGCTTCTGATCCGGCTTGAAGAAGAGATTCATCTTCACAAATACCGGCATGCGGCGGCCGCGGAGCAATGGATTACATCGCTTCTCGAAAGCTTCAAACGGGAAGCGGTCGACTCAACGGAAATGCAAAATACGATTACGCTGCAGTTTGCAAAAGAACAGGACGGATTATGCCTGGCAGCGAAATACGAGGGGGCCTACGAGCCAAAGCGCATTCAAGCGGCGGAGATGGAATTGCAAAGCCGTTTATTGGATCAAAACGGCATCGGACTGAAGACGATCTACGGCGATGGCCGGGTGACTTGGACGGTACATTTGGCATAGCGGCATTGATACATAACGAGGTGACATGATGTTTATTGATAAAGCAAAGATTTATGTAAAAGGTGGTGACGGCGGCGACGGTCTGGTCGCGTTCCGCAGGGAAAAATATGTTCCTGAGGGCGGCCCGGCAGGAGGCGACGGCGGCGACGGCGGCGATGTCATTTTTCGCGTCGACGAAGGCTTGAGAACACTGGTAGACTTTCGGTATCAGAAGCACTTTAAGGCGCAGCGCGGGGAAAAAGGGCGAAACAAGAGCCAGCACGGCGCAAACGCGGATGACATGATCGTTCGGGTACCGCCGGGAACGGTCGTTGTCGACGACGATACGCAGGAAGTGATCGCCGATTTGACGCGTCACGGGCAGGAGGTCGTTATAGCCAAAGGAGGCCGCGGCGGACGGGGAAATACCCGCTTTGCCACCACAAGCAATACGGCGCCTTCCATAGCCGAGAACGGCGAGGAAGGACAGGAACGCTGGATCGTGCTTGAGCTGAAGGTGATGGCGGACGTGGGGCTCGTAGGCTTTCCAAGCGTCGGCAAGTCGACGCTGCTGTCCGTGGTTTCCGGCGCGCAGCCGAAAATCGGCGCGTATCATTTTACGACGCTCACGCCGAATTTGGGCGTGGTGGACGTAGGGGATGGCCGCAGCTTCGTGATGGCAGATCTGCCGGGCTTAATCGAGGGCGCTCATGAAGGGGTAGGACTCGGGCACGAATTTTTGCGTCATGTGGAACGGACGCGGCTGATCGTTCACGTGATCGATATGGGAGCAACGGAAGGACGCGATCCTTTCGACGATTGGGTCAAAATAAATGAAGAGCTGAAGCTGTACAATGTGAAGCTGGAAGAGCGTCCGCAAATCGTCGCGGCGAATAAAATGGACATTCCTGAGGCGCAGGAGCAATTGGAGCAATTCAAAACGCGGTTGGCGGGGATCGGCAAGGAAATTCCGATTTATCCGATTTCAGCGGTATCCCGTGCCGGCGTTCAGGAATTGATGTATAAAGCGATGGATATGCTCGAAGCGATTCCGGAGGCACCGGAGGTGGAAGAGGTTACCGAGCTGGAGGAGCGCAAGGTGTACCGGCTCGAAACGGAAGAAGACGAATTTACGATTCGCCGGGACAATGATGTGTTTATCGTCGACAGCCCAAGTATTGAAAAGCTGATCAAGCGTACCAATTTCAGCACGCACGAATCGGTTATGCGGTTTGCCCGCATTTTGCGAAAGAAAGGCATCGACAAAGCGTTGCGTGAGCGCGGCGCCAAGGACGGTCAGACGATTCGCATCGGCGACTTCGAGTTCGAGTTCGTAGAGCAGGAATAAGCACGTAGGTGAGGTACCTTGTTACGGTAATTGAAGATAGCAACAACCTTTTCATGTGGGGTTGTTGCTATTTTTTTGGGGCTGGTGGCGGCTGTGCCATACGACGGATGGCGCGTCTCTGCGCTGTTACGAAGTACAGCGAAACTGTATAAGAGCATGAGGATGGTAGCCAACGTCCGACTTGGTTCCAGCAGAAGCATTGAACTGTACATCTGCATTGAAGCGGCGCAACCGCCAAAACCGATGACCGAGATTGCACTCCCGGTCAGACAGTTACCCATGCGCGGTTGCTGCGCCAATGTACATCAACCGGCGTTTCGAAAAATCCGCTTAAGAGGTCTGGCGTAAGCAGCTTCATCGTTTCACCTGCGCCGTAAACCTCTCCTCTTCGCAGAAGCAGCGTATGGCGGAAAATCGGAAGTATTTCCTCGGTGTGATGGGTGACAAATAGAATCGTAGGCGCATCATTGCCCGCGGCGAGTTGGTCTACACCCGATAGCAGCGTTTCGCGCGAAAACAAGTCGAGGCCGTTGCACGGCTCGTCCAATATTAACAATCGCGGCCAGGCCATTAACGCGCGGGCGATCAGCACCTTCTGCTTTTCGCCTTGGGAGCATGTGACATAAGGCCGGTCCCAAAGCTTCTTGCAGCCTAACTGTTCCATCAGCGCCGAAGCTTTGTCATAATCGTCCGACTCCGGGCGGTCGTATAGCCCGATGGTCGCATATTTGCCGCTGAGGACGACGTCCTGCGTGAGGTCTCTCCCGTACAGCTTTTCCTGCAGCGAGGAGCTGACCCAGCCGATCGATTTACGAAGCTCCCGAAGATCGATCGTTCCGAACGCTTCGCTAAGTACGCTGACCGTTCCGGTTGTTGGCCAAATGTAACCGTTGATCATATTGAGCAGCGTTGTTTTTCCCGAGCCGTTCAAACCAAGAATCGCCCAATGTTCTTGCTCCCGCACTTGCCAAGATACATTGTTCAGCAGCGTTTTGTTTTCTCTCCGGTAAGTGGCCGTTTGTATATCAATGACAAAACGGTTTTCAAATTCGTCTGATGACATGTTGATCATACCTTTCAAAAGAAAATTGTATTCTCTGAACCCAAATCCGCTATGCACCGCACATCTGCAAGCCTCGTCCCATCCGCCTCGTCCGAATGCGACGAGGCTTGCGTGACAACGGCGGCAAAACCAAACCTTTTAGGTCTGCCGCGGATCGATCAGCTCGGTCCAGTGTACGGACGGCAGACCGCTGGCTGCGTAGCCTGCGGTGCCTACCCACACATGCGGGGATGGACCGCGGTCAAAGTAATGGGCGAGCAGCGTATGAAAGATGAACGGAATATTCCGGTCCAGTACTTGATCCCGGGCGATCCAGTGGAGCTCTCCTTCATCCGTCTGCGAGACGTTGCGCCGGGTCGTATAAGCCGTATAAATAAATTGCTGCCGGACTTCCTGCTGATTGAGCCGCAGAAGGATGTACTGGAGGTGCAGATCCGTAATCTCCTCCGGCAGCAGCCCGGTCTCTTCGTGAATTTCCCGAAGCACGGCCGTCTGGGGATCGCCGATCTCTTCCGGCTCCAGATGACCTCCTACGGCGGCCCACATGCCGGGGTTCAGCGTACGGTGCGGCGAGCGTTTCATCATCAGCATATCATTGCCGTTAAACAGCATGGCTGCGGCCATAATGCGTGCTCTGATCAAAGGCGGGTCTCTCCTTTTTTGCGGCGTGATGCGTACATGAAACTACTTTATCACATTTTATATAACAAAGCCTATTGCAGGGTTGATCGGGTTTGCGATATAATGTCCACTAGGTAAAAACAATCGTCTTTTTGGAGAGGACTGTTACAGTGCCGGACAAATACGCAACGCAGGGTACACCGGCAGGGTTAGAGCGTTACTATTTGGTGCGCGAGGACATTTTGCCGGAAGCGCTGATCAAGACGATTCAGGCCAAAGAGCTGCTCGCCCGAGGCGAGGTCAAAACGATCCACGAAGCGGTAGAGCAGGTAGAACTGAGCCGTAGTGCTTTTTATAAGTACAAAGACGGCATCTTTCCGCTCAGCAAGCTGGAACGCGAACGCATCGTTACCATCTCGATGGACCTGGAGCATCGCTCGGGCATTTTATCGAGAGTACTGGCGATGATAGCGGGACTGGAAGGCAATGTGCTGACGATTCACCAGACGATTCCATTGCAGGGCATGGCGAATGTCGTCATTTCCGTAGAAACGTCGTTGATGGAGGAAAGCGTCGCTGTTCTGTTGGACAAACTGCGCCGACAAGACGGCGTCACCCGTGCAACCTTGGTCGGGCAGGGGTAAAATACATTAGGAGGTTATGCGCATGAAACCGATCAAAGTAGGCTTATTGGGACTGGGCACGGTAGGAACCGGGGTCGTCCGCATTGTGGAGGGGCATCAAGCCGATTTGTTTAGTCAATCGGGCTCGCCGATTGAGATTTCGAAAATATTGGTGCAGGATAAAAATAAACACCGCAACATCAGCGTCTCGTCCGATAAACTGACCGACAACCCGTGGGACGTTGTGCAAAACCCGGAGATCGACGTCGTCGTAGAAGTGATGGGCGGCATCGATCTCGCGAAAGAACTGATTCTAGCGGCATTGGAGCAGGGAAAACATATCGTGACGGCGAACAAAGATTTAATGGCGCTGCACGGGCCGGAAATTTTGAAAAAAGCGGCGGAAAAAGGCTGCGACGTATTCTACGAAGCAAGCGTAGCGGGCGGCATTCCGATCATCCGGACGCTGATCGAAGGCTTTTCTTCCGACCGGATCACGAAAATAATGGGGATCGTCAACGGCACGACCAACTATATTTTGACGAAAATGAGCCAGGAAGGCGCCGCTTACGGAGATGTGCTAAAGGAAGCGCAGCAGCTCGGCTATGCAGAGAGTGACCCGACCTCCGATGTGGAAGGTTTTGACGCCGCCCGCAAAATGACGATCCTCGGCACACTCGGCTTCCATGCGAATGTGTCGCTCGGCGATGTGGAAGTGAAGGGCATCTCGAAAGTAAGCAAAGAAGACATAACCTACGGCAAGCGTCTCGGTTACGAAGTCAAGCTGCTTGGCATTGCAGAACGCCAGGACGATCATATCAGCATCAGCGTGCAGCCGACGATGGTCAGAACGTCGCATCCGCTCGCCGCGGTCAATGGAGTTTTCAACGCGGTGTATGTGTACGGCGAAGCGGTGGGAGAAACGATGTTCTACGGGCCCGGCGCCGGCGAAATGCCGACGGCCACTTCGGTCGTCGCCGACCTTGTTGCTGTCGTTCGCAACTTGAATCTGGGCGTGAACGGCCGCCGCGGTTTTGTGCCTTACAAAGAGAAGAAGCTGAAGACCGACGAGCAAATTTCTTCGAAAAATTTCATTCTCTTGCATGTGGAAGACAAAGCGGGCGTACTTGCGCAAATTACGCAGGTGTTCGCTGAATACGAAGTGAGCCTCGAGTCGGTGCTGCAGCATCCGAATGCGACGAATCCGCTCGCTGAAATCATCATCATTACCCATGACGCCAATAAAGCGGCAATGAATAAAGTATTAAACAAATTCGAGTCCATGGACGTGGTCCATGCGATCAAGAGCGTATACCGAGTGGAGGGCTAATCAATCATGAGATACATGGGACTGCTGCAAACGTACAAAAAATATTTGCCGGTTAACGACAACACGCCGCTGCTGACGCTGCAGGAAGGCAATACTCCGCTAGTACGCGCGGAAAATTTATCGAATGAACTCGATCTGGACATTTATTTCAAATACGAAGGGCTGAACCCGACCGGTTCGTTCAAGGACCGCGGCATGGTGATGGCGGTCGCGAAAGCAATGGAAGAAGGCAGCCGCACGATCATGTGCGCTTCCACCGGTAACACCTCCGCCGCAGCGGCAGCTTATGCGGCGCGCGGCGGACTGAACTGCATCGTGCTCATTCCGAACAACAACATCGCGCTAGGCAAGCTGGCGCAGGCGATCATCTACGGCGCCAAAGTCATCGCCATCGAAGGCAACTTCGACCGTGCGCTGGAAATCGTCCGCGAGATTACGGCGAAGCATCCGATTACACTGGTCAACTCCGTGAATCCGTACCGCATCGAAGGTCAGAAAACGGCCGCTTTCGAAGTGTGCGACCAGCTGGGCAAAGCGCCGGACTATCTCGCGATTCCGGTAGGCAACGCCGGTAACATTACGGCATACTGGAAAGGCTTCAAAGAATATTATGAGAACGGCAAATCGAAGTCGCTGCCGAAGATGATCGGCTTTGAAGCGGAAGGCGCGGCGGCGATCGTACGCGGCGAGCCGATCCCGAATCCGGAGACGATCGCGACGGCGATCCGCATCGGCAATCCGGCCACCTGGAAAGGCGCGGAAGCGGCGGCGAAAGATTCCGGCGGACAAATCAATTTTGTAACGGACGAGCAAATTTTGCACGCCTACAAAACGATTGCAGCCCGTGAAGGCATCTTTGCCGAGCCGGCTTCGGCGGCTTCGATCGCAGGCGTGATGAAGCTGAAGAAGGAAGGCTACTTCGAAAACGGCCAGTCGGTCGTTTGCGTATTGACTGGCCATGGCTTGAAAGACCCGAACATCGCGATCAAGAGCGTGAACGCGGAACCGATGGTCGTGCAGGACTCCGAAGCGGCGGTCATGGAAGCGATCAGCAAGCTCGAAGGTTAGGGGCGATTGCAGGATGGAAGAGAACCGCAACCGCATCAGCAAAGTTCGCGTCAAAGTGCCGGCGAGCACGGCCAACCTCGGGCCCGGCTTCGATACGCTAGGCATGGCGCTGGACTTGTACGCATGGATCGAAATGGGCGTTGCCGACCAAACGCGGATCACGCTGCATGGCGATCAAATGAACGGCGTGCCGACGGACAAGAGCAACCTCATCTATGAGGTAGCGCAAATGGTATTCAAGCGGGCCGGCGTCAGCCTGCCCGAACTGGATATTGCGATGTACAGCGATATCCCGCTGACGCGCGGGCTCGGCAGCAGCGCGTCAGCGATCGTAGGCGGCCTCGCAGCCGCCAATGCGCTCATCGGCAGTCCGCTGTCCGATGACACGCTGTTCCAGATGGCGACGGAGCTCGAGCACCACCCCGACAATGTCGGGGCTTCACTGTTCGGCGGCCTCGTCGTCGCCTTCTGGGACGGGACGCGGGCGGAGCATATCCGCGTAGAGCCCGACCCGCAGCTGGAAGTGCTGGTGGCGATCCCGCACTTCCAGCTGGCGACGGAGAAGGCGCGCGGGGTGCTGCCGCGCCAGCAAAGCCTCGAGAATGCCGTCTTCAACGTAGGGCATTCCTCGCTGCTCGTCGCCGCCTTCTGCACCGGGCGGCTCGACATGATCTCGCGCGCGATGAAGGACGCGCTGCATCAGCCTTACCGTGCGCCGCTCGTGCCAGGCCTCGGCCACATTCTCGCCGAGGCGACGGAGCACGGCGCCCTCGGCGTCGCGCTCAGCGGCGCGGGCCCGACGATGCTTGCGCTCGTGGATCGCGCCAGCTCCCGCAAGGCGGAGCTGGAAAACTTCATGATCGGTACGCTGCGGCAGGAAGGCATTGAAGCCACGATGATGTGGCTGAGTCCCGATCGGCAGGGCGTGCAGATCGAAGCTTGGACGGCGGGGGATGAGCCGAAAGCGCCGTTAATGGAAATGATCAAAGGAGATGTCCGTGCATGAAGAAAATAGCTCTTCTAGGGCCGGGTACCTTTACCGAGGAATCGGCGCATTATTTTCTCGGCAGGTCGTCTTATGAATACGTGAATTACAAGTTGATCCCCGACGTATTTCAGTCGACGGTAGACGGAATGACGGATTACAGCGTCATCCCGATCGAGAATACGTTCGAAGGCTCCGTAAACCTGCATGTGGACACCCTTGTGCATGAAGTCGATTTGCCGATCCAGGCGGAATGGGTGTATCCGATTTCCATCAACCTTCTTCGTCTCCCGCAGGAAGGCGTAGCGTCCGGGACGATGGAAGAAAGCTGCAAGCGAATCCGCAAAGTGTATTCGCACGGGGTTACGCTAGCGCAGTGCCAGCAGTTTTTGCGGCAGTATTTGCCTCATGTGGAGCTTGAAGCGGTAGGCAGCAACGGGGAAGCGGCGCGTCTGGTAAAGGAGCTTGCACGCACCCAAGTTGCGGCGCTCGCACCGCTTGCCGCCGGTACGATGTACGGACTGGAGACGCTGGCTAAAGGCATTCACGATCACGAGGACAATTTTACCCGGTTCATTCTGATCGGGCGCGAGAAATTCGAAGGCGCGAAGCCGGCGAACCGGACGAAGACGACGATATTGGTTACGCTGCCGTCCGATTATCCGGGCGCGCTGCATCAGGTGTTGTCGGCTTTCTCCTGGAGACGGATCAACTTGTCCAAGATTGAATCGCGTCCGACGAAGAAAAAGCTAGGCACTTATTTCTTTTACATCGATATTGAAGCTTCCATGGATTCCGTTTTGCTCCCGGCAGCCCTTCAAGAAATCGAAGCGATCGGCTGTCAGGTTCGCATATTGGGTTGCTACCCGACTTACGATTACGTACCCGACACTTCGGAGGTGTAGAAGACATGGCACAAATCATCTACTTAAACGGTCAGTACGTCAGCAAAGAGGACGCGAAAATCTCGGTATACGATCATGGCTTTTTGTATGGAGACGGGATCTTCGAGGGCATTCGGATTTACAACGGCAACATTTTTAAAAGCAAGGAGCATTTGGACCGACTGTATGATTCGGCTAAATCCATTATGCTCGACATTCCGCTGAAACAGGATGAAATGCAGCAGGTGCTGATCGAGACGATTCGCCGCAACGAGCTGCGCGACGGTTACATTCGTTTGGTCGTCTCCCGCGGACCGGGGGATTTGGGTCTGGACCCGCGCCGATCGCCGAAAGCGAACGTGATCATCATCGTGGAGCAGCTGTCGATCTACCCGGAGGAGGCATACTTGAGGGGCCTGAAGACGGTATCCGTCTCGACCCGCCGCAACGTGCCGGATGCGCTCAATCCGAAGATCAAATCGCTCAACTATTTGAACAACATTTTGGTTAAAATCCAGGCCAACCTCGCAGGCGTAGGCGAAGCTATCATGCTCAATTCGCAAGGGTATGTAGCGGAAGGCTCGTCAGACAACATCTTTATCGTGAAGAGAGGCGTTGTCTACACTCCGCCATGCTACGTCGGAGCGCTGGAAGGCATTACCCGCGCGGCGATCATCGAGATCTGCGGCGAGCTGGGCTACACGCTCAAGGAAGAGCCGTTTACGCTGCATGACGTATACGTAGCCGACGAAGTGTTCTTTACCGGAACGGCCGCCGAAGTCATCGCGGTTCGCGAAGTCGATGCCCGCATCATCGGTGAAGGCAAAGCCGGCCCCATCACGACCCACCTGCTGAAGGAATTCCGCAAGCTGGTCGAAATCGACGGCGTAAAGGTGTACGAATAACGGTAGTCTCGTTACATAAAAGAACCTCAATCCCGCGCAGGAGATGAGGTTCTTTTTGCGTAAGAAAGCTGGAACCGGATAAGGAATCATGTCGCCTTTTGCCACGGTCCATTGCGACCGCACTCTTGCTTTCCGTTTTAACGTAAGAAGCGGCATTACGTAAATAGACATGATTATTTGAGAACAATCGGAATCGGCTTTCCGCTGTCCTGGAACGTTCCGTCACCCAATTGGCCGTAAACATTCGAGCCCCATGCCCATAGCGAACCGTCCTTCAATACCGCTAAGACATGGGCACCGCCGCAGGCGATTTTTTTGACATCGCTTAATCCTTCCACACGTTTAAGCTCCGGGTCAATCGAGGTGCCGATCACCGGTGTCCTGTCAAGCTCAAAACCCCATGACCATACGGTTCCATCTTTTTTGAGCGCGAACGTAGATTCGGTCAACCCGGGAAAGAGTTCGGGGGTTTCGTATATTTGTTGTACTTTCAAACCGAGCTGTCCATGCAGGTTATTCCCCTAGCCCCAGATCGTAGCGTCTTTTTTCATTGCAAAAAAGCATTCATCGCCAGTCCACTTCCACACGGTGCCGTCTTTCTTAACGATCGCCAATTTCGATTGCGACGCTTGGTAAATATAGGCGAGATCTACGGCATCCGTAATATTATCTAGTTTGACGCCATTTTATGGAATATTGTTGCAAGTGCGATGAAAATACAATAAATTAGCAAATATTATAAAAAATGGATTGTTTTCCTGCGGTACTTCAATATTTCATTGCTTTTATTGCTCCAATGAATCGTTCCTCAAATGCGGGTAGTTACGCAAATAGGAACTTTTTTAAAGAACGGATGGTCAAATGCCCAACTTACTGCATAAACTGTAATGTCATTTTGCTCTGGCGCGTAAGCGGTAGGTCCTCATTTCAAGTTAGCTTGCTTACGTATGACCCAGCTGGCCGATTGAGGTCGTTTGACTCGTAAAACTTGAAGGAGGTTTATGCAGTGAAGATCCATATTGTAAAAAAGGGCGAATCCTTATACGAGATCGCGCAGAAGTACCACATCGAGCTCGATAAGCTGATTGCGGCCAATCCGCAAATCGCCGATCCGAACGTCATCGACGTGGGGATGAAGGTGAAAATCCCCAACGAGGCTAAGCCGGTAACTCCGCCCACCGACTACTTGTATAAACATACGGTAGTTCAAGGCGACTCGCTCTGGAAGCTCGGAAAAGCTTGGGGCGTTCCGCTTGCCGACATGGTGGCGGCCAACCCGCAGCTGAAAAATCCGAATGTGCTCATGACCGGCGATATCGTATATATTCCGAAGCTGAAGCCTGCGGCGAATCCCAATCCGACCCCGCAGCCGAAAGCGGACACTTCGCAAATATTGCCGCTCGAAGCGGCGCCGATCTCGGAACTGCCGGAGGCGCCGGCGCCAATGCCAACGAATGTGGCACCGGTTATGGAAGCTCCGGTAAACCCGAACCTTTCGCATTTCCCGAACGTGCCCAATATTCATCCATTCCCGAATATTGAGTTTCCGGCAACGGAGCATACGACCGGGCTCGAAGGCGTTCATCATTATGTGCCGAATGAACATATGAGCAATCCGTATCCGAATTGGGCGATCCCTGAGCAGCCGGCTCAGCATCCGTTCCAGCAATTCCAGATGCCAGCTGTCGAGGCGATGGTGCATGAACAGCCGTCCGGCAAAGGCAAGGAGAACGAATGGGCACCGCCGGAGCTGCCGATCATGCCGACAATGCCGACGATGCCGACGATGCCGACAATGCCGACAATGCAGACAATGCAGACAATGCAGACAATGCCTACAATGATGCATGCGGCGGAAATGCCTCATTACGAGCCGCTGATGTATACGCCTCAACCGATGAAGGGTGGAGACTGCGGTTGCGGATGCGGCGGTGGAGCCCAGACGCTTCCTTACGCCGACCACCATCCGGATTTCTTCCCGGAGATGGTGCACCCGAACGAACCGTTCCTTGCCATGCCGCATGATCATTTCCATCATCACATGCCGATCATGCCGTATATGGCCGAACCGGCATTCCCGAGCAGTTACCCGACCGCCTATCCGACCCACTATCCGACTGCCGGGGTCAGCGGCTATCCTAGCGAGCCTTTTTACCCGGGACATGGCGCTTCTCCATTCGGGATGCAGATGCCGTGGAGCGAAAATGAACACATCGGGGGCATGGAGAAGTCCGCAGGGGTAGACAAATCGCGTGGTGAGCAGGCAACGATTACACAGGTCAAAGAAGAAGCCGCAGCGGCCAAAAAGAAAGCGCCTAAACGGAATTCCAAGCAAAGCGCGGCGCGCGCGGCGATCAGCAGCCTGATCGAGCGCAACCGACGTGCCTCGCATTCCTCGTCAAGATCGAGCAAAGCTTCGCCTTGGCTCAGCAGGTAAGCTAGGGGAAGCATACGGAACCTAGTAGCAAATAAAAGAAACGAGCGTCTCTGCCGCAAGTTTTGCGCGGTAGAAACGCTCGTTTTTTGTTACGATGATTTGGTTTCGGATGCGCCGGCGTTACAGCTTGATCCCCAGCACGTGATCGAGCGGTACAAAGCCGATATCCCGGCTATCTTTACTATGATTCCGGTTATCCCCCATCACGAACAGGGAACCTTCCGGCACCGTCCATTTGCGTTCGGCACTAAATTGCATCGTTTCGTTGATATAAGGCTCATCCAGCGGCTCGCCGTTGCGATACACCTTTTGCTCTTTAAGCTCGATGACATCGCCGGGCTTGCCGATGACCCGTTTGACGTACATGTTCTCATCCTGAACGCCGCGCATCAATTCCAACAGCGGATGCTCGAGCAGGTCGTCCTTGAACGAGCGGGGACGTTCCACACGGCTGTCGATGATGACGATATCCCCGTACTTCGGTTCGTAACCAAACGTATGCACCAGCTTGGACACATAGATTCGCTGCTCGTTATGCAGGGTCGGATCCATCGAATGGCCGAGTACCTTAGTCGGTTGGAAGACGAACAGGCCAATAAGGAGCGTCAAAACGAAGGCGATGGCAATCGAGCTTATCCATGCCCAGATCTCTTTTACAATAGATCGCACAGGGATCCTTCCTTTCCGGGAAAATGAGACGGTCATAACCAGTCTAGTATACATGCAATCGGTATAAACGTCGATCCCAATGGGAAAAATAGTAAGAAACCAGCCGGTCGATCAATGGGCAAGGCTCGCTGATTCCTTATTGTTTCTGTATCGATTACATGACGTTCGACGAAGCGCTTCGACGAAGCGCTTCGACGAAGAGCAGCAGCACCGCTCGGACCGGAGCCATTTGATGTTCTTTACATTCAGGATGCAAATAAAAGAGGGGATCGTCATATGCTGCTCAGCTTCTGGAATCAGATGAAAAAACAGTTGAAAAAAAAACTGCGATGGAAGCGCAGGTGGTTAAATCTCGCTGCCGTTCTGCTGATAGCGGGTGCGGCTGCGACATGGATTTGGCTGGCGCGCGACCGGAATACGGGGCCGAATGCATGGAATTTGCAGGAGCAGACCGTCTTTGGCCGCAACATGACCAAACCGGCACAGCCGGAGAAAGATGTTATTTCGATGATCAACGGAATCGACGGAAACCGCGAGGTATTTTCCAAGAAGTCTTATGTATGCGGCGAAGAGCTGCAGCTGATCGGTTCCATGAGCTCCGGGGACATATTAGCGTACTACAAGGAACATCCGACGCTCAAGGTCAGTTTGGAAGACGGGGGCAAAGTGTTTTTCACGGAAAAAGTGGACGACCTGTCGCCGCGTTGCAAAGAAAACGCGTATTTCGGGCTGGATGCCGGAGGCAACTTGTCCTTATTCGAAGGCATACCCGGGGCTAGCGGAACGAACGTTATCCGGACTTTTTTCCAGCTCAATATCGAGCATTTGGAAAGCAGCCTGCCCCGTGAAACGGTAAAGCAACTGTATCGGGGCATCCGGGTAACGGATTTAGCGGATTACAACAGCGTGTTGTCGACATTAAGCGACTATGCGGTGGAGGAAACGGAAAAAGTAATGCAAACGACGCAGCAGCCATGAAGGGGCTTATAAAAAAACAGTCATCCGCGAGGGTGGCTTTTTTTTATTTGCGGCCGCAGGCGCAGGCAGGCGAGGCAAACTTGCCCGTGTCATGGGATAAATTATCTGTTATAATGACAGTGAATACATATGTTCGGTTTTTTGACGGAAACCGGTTCAAACGGATGAAGAAGATTGAGAAAGGCGTGCAGTTATGCGGATATTAGGTATCGATCCGGGGATCGCGATCGTTGGATTCGGTTTCATTGACAAGCAAGGTCATAAGCTCGTGCCGGTGCAGTACGGTTCCATTCAGACCGAGGCGCACACGGCGGATGCTTTGCGGCTGAAGCAGGTATATGAGGCGATCGTGCAATTGATCGATAAGTATAAGCCGGATGCGGTTGCGATTGAAAAACTTTTCTTTAACCGGAATGTAACGACGGCGCTGACGGTAGGTCAAGCTAGAGGCGTATTGATGCTGGCGGCCGAGCAAAAAGGACTGCCGATCGCGGAATACACGCCGCTACAGGTCAAGCAGGCCATCGTGGGGTACGGCAAAGCGGAGAAAAAACAGGTGCAGGAGATGGTGCGGATGTTTTTGCACTTATCCGCCGTACCGAAGCCGGACGATGTGGCCGACGCGCTTGCGATCGCCATATGCCATGCGCATTCGTCCGCCCTTCAACAAAAAATAAACGAGGTATACAAGCGATGATCGACTTTTTAAGAGGAACTGTAGCGCATCGGGAGACGGAATACGTTGTGCTTGATGTAAAAGGCGTAGGCTACCGCGTATTTTGCGCCAACCCGTTTGCGGTGCTCCCGAAGGACGGGAAAGACGGTGAAGTGACTTTATATATCCATTATCATGTCCGGGAAGACGCCCATCTGCTGTTCGGCTTTACGACGCGGGAGGAGCAGTCCTTGTTCCGCTTGCTGCTCGACGTGAACGGCATCGGCCCGAAAGTGGCGATCGGGGTATTGGCCGGCGGGAAGCCGGAAGTGATCGCTGCGGCGATCCGCCAGGAAAACTTGACCTTTTTGACCAAGCTGCCGGGCATCGGCAAAAAGACGGCCCAGCGGATGGTGCTCGATTTGAAGGACAAGCTCGGGGCGCTTTCCGCCGCAGACGATGCGGCCCATTTGTTCGGAGCGGGCATGGAGGCTTCGGCTGCCGCGACGACCGGTGGAACGGCATGGGCGGAAGCGAAGGCGGCGCTGATGGCGCTCGGTTACACGGAAGCGGAAGCGGACCGGGCAGGCCATACGGTAAAGCCCAAGCTCAAAGGCGATGAAACGACGGATGCCGTAACAAAGCTTGCGCTGAAGGCGCTGTTTCAAGAGGCGCAAATGAAATAAGGCGTGAATCGGATCTAAAGCAATGGATTTGGCGAGATAGAGGAAGGAGCTGCGGCACAGCATGGAAGACCGCATTATTTCGGCTCATCTGATGATGGAGGATCAGACGATGGAGTTCAGCCTGCGTCCCCGTTATTTGGCGGAGTACATCGGGCAGAAGCAGGCAAAGGAAAATTTGAAAATCTACATAGAAGCGGCCAAAATGCGCAATGAAGCGCTCGATCACGTGCTGCTGTACGGTCCCCCGGGATTGGGCAAGACGACGCTCTCGAACATTATCGCCAACGAGCTGGGCGTGAATTTACGCACGACATCGGGACCGGCCATCGAACGGCCGGGCGATTTGGCGGCGATCTTGACGAACTTGCAGGAGAACGATGTGCTGTTCATCGATGAAATCCACCGATTGCATCGGACGGTGGAAGAAGTGCTGTATCCGGCGATGGAGGACTATGCGCTTGACATCATCATCGGCAAAGGGCCGAGCGCACGTTCGGTGCGGCTCGATTTGCCGCCGTTCACGCTGGTCGGAGCGACTACCCGGGCCGGGCTTCTGTCGGCGCCGCTTCGTGACCGTTTCGGCGTCGTCAGCCGGCTGGAGTATTATACGGTCGACGAGCTAGCGTATATTGTCAGCCGGACGGCCGATATTTTGCAGGTACAGATTGTCGGCGAAGCGTCTCATGAGATCGGTATGCGTTCGCGCGGGACGCCGCGGATCGCTAACCGGCTGCTGAAGCGGGTACGCGATTTCGCCCAGGTGAAGGGCGACGGCGTCATTACGGTGGACATTGCCCGCGCGGCGCTTGTAAGCATTCAGGTCGATCCGCTCGGACTCGACGAGATCGATCATAAGATGCTGCGCGCCATCATTCTGAGCTTCCAGGGAGGGCCTGTCGGACTGGATACGATTGCCGCTTCCATCGGGGAGGAAAGCCAGACGATCGAAGACGTGTACGAGCCTTACTTGCTGCAAATCGGATTTTTGCAGCGAACGCCTCGCGGTCGAATGATTACCGCTGCGGCATGCAAGCATCTCGGCTTGCCGATGCCGAGCCGGTCATCGTAGCGGGGGCTGCCTGTGGAGGTACGGGCTGAAACAGTCATCAGGGAGAGGGGAATACGGTAGTGATGAGGGGAATAGGGCGGCTCCTCGGGGAACGAAGAGCCGTCCGTACGTTGAAATATGCCGCCGGGATCGGAATGAAGGCGGCGCTGATTGCCGGTCTGCTGCTGACCGGCGGGAGTTACGGCACAGCGGAGGCGGCCGTGCCGAAGCTGGAGCAGATCCGTGTCGCGCTGTTCATCGACACGGGCAAATACAGCGACACGGCGCCTGCGGTCACGCTGTCCTCGGGCGCCGGTCTGGCGCTCAGCCTGCGGGACTCAGGCGGCGCCGTCCATACGGCGGCAGCGAAGGAGCTGGTCCGCGTATACGCGGACGGCTACTATGCGCAGCTGCCGGATACGGCGGATGCCGCCCAAGCGAAAGCGCAGGCGCAGAAGCTGGCTGCGGCCGGCAAAGATGCGGGCATCGTGCAGCGCACGAAGCGCGGCCAGCCGGCCTATCAAGTATACCTTGGTCCGTATCCGACCAAGGAAGCCGCATCGGCCGCGGCGGCTTCGCAAGCCGGGGCGGTGCTGACCGGCCCGCTGCGTCTGAGCGCGGGCTCCTATAGCGGCGCCGCGGAGGCGCAGGCGCAAGCGGCCGCGATCGCGCAGGCCGGCTTCGACGCCGACGTGGCGCAGCTGACCGCCGGCAGCGCGGGGGCGCCCGCGTATGCCGTGCTCGTCGGCGGCGCAGCCGACGCCGCCGCGCTGCAAGCGCAGCGCACGCAGCTCGCCGCGGCGCTGCCGGGCGTGGCGTTGACGCCGGTCGACGCCGCGCAGCAGGGCTACGTCCTGCAGCGCAGCGAGCTGGCGGTCACCGCCGACGCTGCCGAGGCGGCCCGCGGCTTCGTGTTCGGCGGACCGGTCAAACTGTGGGCCGCACCGGCGGTGGCCGATGCCTCCGCATCGGCCGGCATTGTCGTCCGCGAGCGCGGGGGACGGGCATACCGCGGCGGGATCGAGCTGACGCGGCACAACGGAAAGCTCGCGGTGATCAATGAGCTGCCGCTTGAAGATTACTTATATTCGGTCGTCAGCTCCGAATTAACGAAAGATTGGCCCTTGGAGGCGCTAAAGGCGCAGGCGGTCGCCGCCCGCACTTACGCGCTCAAGCAGGGAGTGAAATACCAAATTGCGCATGTGGCCGATACGACGATTGATCAAGCCTATAAAGGACTGACCGCGGAATTTCCGGCCGCGCTTCAGGCGGTGCAAGCGACGAACGGCGAAGTGCTGCTTTATAAAAATGCTCTGATTGACCCGCTCTTTTATTCGAACGCTGGCGGCAAAACGTCCGAATCGACCGAAGTCTGGGGGAACAAAGTCGACTATTTGAAGAGCGTGACCTCCCCGGATGAAGGCGCCGGTGCCGGGAAAAAGCCATGGTATCGTATCGTTTTGCCGAACGGCAACACCGGATATATACATTCCGACTATGCGCGCGCTACCGGACAGTTGAATCCGGCCGGCCTGGAGTTCTATGTGTCGACCGGCACCGATGTAAGCGTACGGTCAGCGCCTTACGCAGACAATGCAGCCAACCCTGCACTCTTTAAAGTCAACATCGGAGACCGGTTCGTCGTGATCGATCAGGTAACCGAATCCAATGCATACGCCTGGGTTCGCGGGCCAATTGATGCCGCGAAGCTGAGAGACAAGCTGGCGAGTGCGCTACCGGCCGGCGCCAATGCGGCAACGATCGACAGGTTGGAAATATCGAAACGCGGACCTTCCGGCCGGGCGCTCGAAGTTACAGCAAACGGACAGCCGCTGAAAGCCGCATATCCGGATGCGCTTCGCACATTATTGGGCGGACTGCCGAGCACACTGTTTGAAATTGAAGAAACGGGACGGTATACTATATTGGGTACGGGCGGGGCAACCCGCAATCCATCGGCATCGTCGACATCCGTATACGTAGCTTCGGGTTCCGGCGCGACGATGGAACGCAATGAGCCGCAGCTGTTTGTAATGGACGGCGACGGCAACGTGCGAATCGTTACCAAAAGCCAGCAATATATATTTAAAGGAACCGGCCTCGGTCACGGCCTCGGCATGTCCCAATGGGGAGCCCGAGGGTATGCGGAGCTCGGTTACGATTACCAAAAAATACTGCAGACCTACTACGTAGGAGTCTCGGTCGTTAAGGGATGAAGCCAACATTATGCAAGTCGACTTGTTCGATTACCATTTGCCCGAATCGCTAATCGCCCAGACGCCGCTCGCGGAGCGCACCGCTTCGCGGCTCATGACGCTGGACAAGCGTACGGGCGAAATCGGTCATCATACGTTTGAACAACTGGAACATTATATTCAAGCCGGGGATGTGCTCGTGTTGAACGATACGCGGGTCATTCCAGCCCGGCTTTTTGGCGTGAAGGCGGACACCGGCGCCAAAGCGGAAGTATTGCTGCTCAAGCAGCTGGAGGGGGATCGCTGGGAAGTGCTCGTTCGTCCGGCGAAACGACTCAAGACAGGAGCCGTGCTTCATTTTGGAGCAGGGGCGGAACCATCGAACGGCTCGGGCATTTCCGGCGAACCTCCGCTTACGGCAACGGTGGAAGCGGAAGGGGAAATGGGCGGTCGCGTACTGCGCTTCCATTATAAAGGGATTTTTAATGAAGTGCTGGATCGGCTCGGCTCCATGCCGCTTCCTCCGTATATTAAAGAGCAGCTTGAGGATCGGGAGCGGTATCAGACGGTATATGCCCGTCATGAAGGGTCGGCCGCGGCACCGACGGCAGGTCTTCATTTCACCAAGGAATATTTGCATAAATTGGAACAAAAAGGTGTACAATTAGCTTATGTTACGCTTCATGTCGGTCTTGGCACATTCCGGCCGGTTTCTGTGGAGACGGTGGAGTCGCATGAGATGCATGAAGAATTTTATGAGGTTACGGATGAAACCGCGGCGCTGGTCAATCGTATCAAACAACAGGGGGGCCGCGTGATCGCTGTCGGGACGACGTCGGCGCGCACGTTGGAGACGGCTGCCGATGAGAACGGCCTGCTGCGGGCCGGGCGCGGATGGACGGGTATCTTTATTTATCCGGGCTATCGATTTCGTATCGTCGAAGCGCTTCTGACCAATTTTCATTTGCCGCAATCGACGCTCTTGATGCTGATCAGCGCGCTGGCCGGGCGCGAACATGTGCTGGCGGCCTACAACGAAGCGGTGCGCCGCGAATACCGTTTCTTCAGCTTTGGCGATGCGATGTTTATCCATTGAAGCGGTTTGTGAACTGACAGGGAGAAGGATTATTCAATGACGATTACATACGAACATATTAAGACGTGCAAACAATCCGGAGCGAGACTCGGACGGGTTCACACCCCGCATGGCGTGATCGAGACGCCTGCTTTTATGCCAGTCGGTACCCAGGCAACGGTGAAAACGATGAGCCCGGAAGAGCTCAAGGCGATGGATGCGCACATTATTTTAAGCAATACGTACCATCTGTTTCTCCGGCCCGGACATGAGCTGGTCAAGGCTGCCGGGGGATTGCACCGCTTCATGAATTGGGATCGCCCGATTTTGACGGACAGCGGCGGCTTTCAAGTGTTTTCCTTGAGCGAAATGCGCAAAATCAGCGAACAGGGCGTAGAGTTCAGGTCGCACTTGAACGGGGACAAGCTGTTTATATCCCCGGAAAAGTCGATTGAGATTCAGAACGCGCTAGGCGCAGATATTATTATGGCGTTCGACGAATGCCCGCCTTATCCGGCCGAGCATAGTTACGCGAAGCATTCACTGGAGCGGACGACCCGCTGGGCAGAACGCTGCCTCAAAGCGCATAGCCGTCCGAACGAACAGGGATTGTTCGCTATCGTGCAGGGAGGCATGTATGAAGATCTGCGCAAGCAGAGCGCCGTTGAGTTGACTTCCATGGATTTCCCGGGGTATGCTATTGGGGGATTGAGCGTCGGTGAGCCGAAACATCTTATGTATGAGGTGCTTGACTATACCGTTCCTTTATTGCCGGCGAATAAGCCGCGCTATTTGATGGGCGTCGGTTCGCCGGATGCGCTTGTAGACGGTGCCATACGAGGAATCGATATGTTTGATTGCGTGCTTCCGACACGGATTGCGCGCAACGGAACCATTATGACCAGCTCAGGCAGGCTCGTCGTGCGCAATGCCAAATACGCGGAAGATTTCGGGCCGCTTGATCCGGAATGTTCCTGCTACACCTGCACCAATTACTCGCGGGCCTACATTCGCCACTTGATTAAAGCGGACGAGACCTTCGGTATTCGTCTGACTACATATCATAACCTGCACTTTCTGCTGGAGCTGATGCGGGGCGTTCGCCAGGCGATCCGCGAAGATCGTTTGCTCGATTTCCGCGCAACCTTCTTTGAAAAGTACGGCATAGACGAGAACAGCAAAGGGTTTTAATCGCGGCGGAACGTTCCTCTCGGAGCGATTCGGCTGCATACATAACGATTTTAGTTAATGGAGAAGGGGGTAGATTGCATGTGGTTAGCGGCTGACCCGGCGGCACAACCGTCCGGCGTTGAATCGATGCTTGTCACTTACGGTCCGCTTGTACTGATGTTCGTTGTTCTGTATTTCCTACTTATTCGTCCTCAACAGAAACGGCAAAAAACGCGCAGCATGATGCTGGGTAATTTGAAAAAAGGGGACAAGGTCGTTACCATCGGCGGTATGCACGGGACAATTGTCGAGATTACGGACGATTCCGTCGTACTTCGCGTCAACGATGTAACAAAACTCACTTTCGATCGTTCGGCCATCAATTCCATAACGAGCAGTTCGGCGGCGGAAGAAAAGAAAGAAGAAAAAAAGGAAGAAAAGAAATAAAGCGGCGAATGCCGCAAAAGAAAAGCGAGGCCAGGGTACATTCATCCGTCGGCGCTCGCTTTTTTTGTCTGGACATTCGTTACTTTTTCATATTGACCCCGATCATCCCTCCGAGCGCTCCCGCTGCAAAAGCGACACCGGTCAAGTACATCAGCTCTTTCGTCAGCCCGGCATCATACGCCAAAAAGCCGATGATCCAGACGATGACCGCGTAGACGATGCCGAGCAGGCCGCCATGATACCAACCCTTGCTGCCGCCTCGTTTTCCCGACGAAATTCCGCCGATGAACATGGCCACGCCGTGAATGAACAGAGCCGAGCTCAGCCACGAGCTCTCCGGCACATTCGTTCCGAGCATAATTAGTGAAGCAAGCAGTGTGCCGACTAGCATAAACAATCCCGCATACATTAAACCGGAAAACAAAGGAGAACTTTTCACATTCTTCAACCTCCATCACGAACCATTCTATACTCCCATTGTATGGGCATGTACTACGAAATAGTACATGTTCCTCCTTCGGAATTCGTTTTTCCTCTTACCAACATTTCACCCGCATGTTCGCCTTCACCCAAGGTCAAAATACCCATGCACCCTTTCCAAGGAGGACGGATCGATCCATGCAGATGTCAACTCTGCTTTTTCGCACCATACTGATTTATGTGATCGTATTTTTTACGATGCGTATTATGGGCAAAAGAGAAATCGGGAAGCTGTCTGTCTTCGACTTGGTCATTTCGATTATGATTGCGGAAATCGCGGTATTTGTGCTCGAGGACATGAACAAACCGCTATTGGAAGGCATATTACCGATGGTCACACTGGTCGCGATTCAAATGCTCATTGCATATGTGTCGCTTAAAAACGAAAAGTTGCGGCGATGGTTTGAAGGGAAACCGTCGGAACTCATCGTGAAAGGAAAGCTGAACCGTGAGGAGATGAAGCGGGAACGGTATAATCTGGACGATTTGCTGCTGCAGCTGCGGGAAAATAAAATATTGAACGTCGCGGATGTCGAATTTGCGGTACTGGAGCCTTCCGGTAAATTAACGGTAAAAGAAAGAACACCGGGGGAACCATCCGGTGATTCGAAAGACAAGCCGTTGTTCCGCTATGAAGGATTGCCGCTCCCGCTTATTATGGACGGAAAGGTGCAGGACGACAGCTTGACCAAGCTGGGCAAAACCCGGTTCTGGCTGAAGCGGGAGCTTCAGGCCCGAGGGATCAAAGAATTCAAGGACGTTTTTTTCTGTTCCGTCGATCACCGCGGCAAGTGGTTTATTGATAAAAAGCGATAAACGCCTACTTTACAAACCGTTTGCCCAGCCAGAACAATCGGAACAAATCAGACCGGTCGAACAGCCTCAGCAGCAGGGCAATCATTAAATACACGAGCATTCCGGCGCAGCATGCAGCAAGGAAACGGATCATCCCGCTGTCGGTCCATTGCGTAAACATGACCAGGTGGCAGGTCATTCCGGCAGCGGCCATGCTGAATGCCACTTTGAAGAAGTCGCTAGCGTTCATGGAAAATTTCAGCAGCCGGGCGATGCTGTTCCAATGCAAGACGGTGACGAGCATAATATTGACCGTGATCGCGACGACCGCGCCAAGAATGCCGAATTGCGGATTGCTGGCCAGGAAGTATATGAGAACAAGCTTTACGGATGATCCGACAAGCGTATTAATGAGCGCACTGCCGGGACGTTCAAGCGCCTGAAGCGCCGCCTGGAGAGGGGCTTGGAAGTAAATGAACAGCGCAGCAGGGGCCATCATTTTGAGCATGGCACCCACCCCGGCCTGTCCATACATATATAAGCATATCGGTTCAGCCAGCACATACATGATTACGGCAAACGGAGCACCGGTGACCAAGGCGAGCTTCAGCGATTGATGCAGCCGTTTGTGGATGGTCTTCATATCGCCGAGGGCCGACGCTTCGGATAAAGACGGAATTAACGAGACGGCGAGCGAGTACGTCAGCGCGCTTGGAAGCAGCAGCACAGGCATGACCATTCCTTGCAGAGCACCGTATTGGGCTGTCGCCACTTTGGTGGCGACGCCTGCGGCAGCCAAACATTGCACGATCAAAATCGATTCCAGCAAATAGGAGCAGGAGCCGACCAGCTTGCTGCCCGTTACCGGAAGAGCGAGCTTGACGATTTGCTTCAAGTTGTCGATGTGGGAGAGAGCGCCGGCCTTGCCGTTTTTACCCGCGGCAGCCGCAGGCGCTTTTTTGCGTCCCTGCCTGTACAACAGCATAAGAACAAGCATGGCGCATACTTCACCGGCGAGCACGCCGACCATTGCTCCGGCCGCCGCATATTCGATGCCGTAAGGCAGCATGAGGTAGGCGAACGCGAGGACGGTGACGATCCGGACGATCGTTTCGATGACCTGAGACAGCGCCGTCGGGATCATGTTGTGGCGTCCTTGAAAATAGCCGCGGAATACGGCGGATATTCCTACGATGAAGATGATCGGCGTCATGCAGAGAAAAGTTAAATATACCCTGTCGTCGGTGAATAAATATTCCGTAATCCGGCTGGCTCCGAAATAAGTGCCGGCGGTAAAGACGGAGCTTAAGATAAATGAGAGCGACAGCGTAATCCGGAAAATGCTGCGGACTCTTGCTTCATCGCCCTCGGCTTCGGCAGCGGCGACCAGCTTGGCCACCGCAATGGGAATTCCCCCCGTGACAATCGTCAATATAACGATAAGAAACGGGTATCCCATCTGGTAAAGACCGATTCCTTCGGCCCCGATTACGCGCGGAAGCGTAATCCGCGGAATGAAGCCGAGAATGCGATTAATAATGCCGGCTGCAAGCAGGATGAGCGTGCCCTTGATGAACGATTGTTTTGTCACGGGAATAAACCTCTTTTCTGCCACCTGATTATTAATGGATATGCATAACCTGTCCGAATGCATGCAATAATTTTTATAAAGGCCGGGAAGCGCCCGGCGGCAGGAAATCGGATGCACGCAGCGAATACATTATTCGACAAGCGATTGCGCGGGAGGTCAAGCATATATGGGGCAAGACGAATGGAAGCAGAACCGGGAAGGCTCCGGCAAGCTGGAAGAAGTCGAGGAGAACGATTTGCCTGCTGCGAATGAGTCGAATGCCGGCGCAGAAGGGAAAGCCGTGGACGGCGTGCCATATATGGAACAGTTTTTCGGACCGGAAGCAGACGAGCGGCCGCAGCCGCAGGACATGCTCCCCGCTGTGGCGAACGAAATTGCGGCTGCGGGAGCGATCGACGCCGAAACCCCGGTTGAGGCCGAACATGCGGCGGATCAGGACCGTGCGGCGGACGATACTGAGGAAGAGTCGGGAATGGACGCAGACGATACGGATGAAGAGCCGGGAATGGACGCAGACGAGCTGAACCAGGTCATCGAAGAAATATGCCGCAGCAAGGCGGCGGAATTCCGTATGCTGGGTTACGAGCAAGTGACCGGAAGAGAAATTTGGGAATGCGTCAGCGATAAATACGGGAAGAGCGGTATTCCGCCGATACACCGGATCGTTAACGATATTTTATCGTTAAAAGTAACGCAGTTCATGAACTGGATGACGATGAGCATATACAAAGATGCCCATTTCCGTTGAGAAGGGCGTCTTTTTTCGTTGCTCCCGCGGCGAATTCGCCAAAATCCTTCAAATTGACTCGTTTTTCGGAGGTAGGTATAATAGGAATATTGATTATGGAAGGAGATCGTTATGGACATCAAAAGAATTGTCTCTTTTTTCGCTATCGTCGCGATTTTGTTCGCCTCCATTGCGTACACGAGTCCGGCGCTGGTGAAGAACATCAAGCTGGGACTGGATCTCAAGGGCGGGTTTGAAATTTTGTACGTAGCGGAGCCGATCGAGGCGGGGAAACCGGTTACACCGGAATCGCTCAAGCAGACGGCGGTCAGCTTGGAAAAAAGAGCAAGCGAGCTCGGCGTGGCCGAGCCGGAAATTACGACGGAAGGCACGAATCGCATTCGCGTAAGATTAGCCGGGGTCGTCAACGAAGAAGAAGTAAGAAAAATTATTAAGAAACCGGCGGAACTCACTTTCCGTGGTCCCGACGGAACGAAAGAAATGATCGGAAGCGACTTTGTCGAAGGCGGAGCGAAGCTCGGTTACGACCAAAGCAATCGGCCGATGATCTCGATCCAGGTAAAAGATAAAGAGAAGTTCAAAGCGGTGACCGAAAAGCTGTTAGGTAAGCCGCTGGCTATTTATTTGGATGAAACGGAGCTTTCCGCGCCGATCGTGCAGCAAGTTCTGACGGACGGATCGGCAAGCATTACCGGTAACTATACGTTCGATGAAGCGAAAAAGCTGGCGGATACGATCAACTTAGGGGCACTGCCGTTGAAGCTGACGGAAAAGTACACGCAAAGCGTTGGGGCTTCCCTGGGGCTATTGTCTTTGCAGGAAACGGTGAAGGCAGGATTGATCGGATCCGTCTTGATTTTACTGTTCATGCTGGTGTTTTACCGGATACCGGGCGTCGTGGCCTCGATTACGATCATTACTTACGCTTGGCTGCTGCTCATCATATTTGAACTTGCGAACGCAACGCTTACGCTGCCGGGGATTGCGGCCTTTATTCTCGGTATCGGGATGGCGGTGGACGCGAACATTATTACGTACGAACGGATTCGGGAAGAGATTCGCAGCGGTAAAAGCATCCTCTCCTCGCTCAAATCAGGCTCCAAACACTCGTTCCGGACGATAATGGATGCGAACATTACGAATATTATCGCAAGTGCCGTCCTTTTCTATATCGGGAACGGCGCGATTCGGGGCTTCGCTTTCACAAGTATCGTGAGTATCATTGTCAGTATTTTAACGAATATCTTTTTGGCGCGGCTGCTTATTCACTTGTTAATCCGCGGCAATTTGTTCAAAAAGCCGGGGTATTTCGGAGTGAAGGAGGCGGAAATTCGTGACCTTTAAACACCATATCGATTTTGTAAAGCATCGTAAAAAGTTTTATTTCAGTTCGCTCGCGATCATCGTGCTTGGGTTGATTTTTCTGCTTGTAGGCGGCATGAATTACGGCGTTGACTTCAAAGCGGGTACATCGCTTGATATTACGGTAGGACAAGCTTTGGATTCTGCGAAAGCGGAGCAAATCTTTAAAAATGCCGGCGTGGAACCGGCGGTCAGCACGATCGGCGGAGAGAGCGGCGACAGGCTTTCTGTCCGGTTCGACGATATTTTGTCGGAAGATACCGTGAAAAAAATAAAGGATGAGTTCGTCGCCACCTATGGGGACAAAGTTTCCCAAGAGGTGAACACCGTAACTCCGGATATGGCGATTGAACAAAGGAACAAAGCGATTATCGCCATCGCTGTTGCCAGCGTGGCCATCTGCCTGTACGTAACGATCCGGTTCGAATGGAGGTTCGCAATCGCATCCATTATCGCGATTTTACACGACGCCTTTATGGTCATTGCATTTTTCTCGATTTTCCGATTCGAGGTGAACTTGCCGTTCATGGCGGCCGTACTGACAACCATCGGGTATTCGATCAACGATAAAATCGTTATTTTTGACCGCGTACGGGAAAATTTGCGGTTCTCCAAGCTCAAAACGTCCGAAGACGTTGCGAAATTGCTGAATGACAGCATTTGGCAGACAATGTCGCGGAATATTAATACGGTCCTTACCGTATTGATTGCTGCAGTTTGTTTGTTTATTTTCGGCAGCCCGGCGATCAAACTGTTTGCTCTTGCGAAAATTATCGGGTTGACTAGCGGCGCATATTCGTCCATATGTATTGCCGGTCCGCTCTGGTACTACTTCAAGCACAAATCGCTCGGTTCTAAAAAGAAAGCCGCAGCGTAAAAAATAAAAGTACCGGCCGCGCGAAACCGCGAGTTTCGGCGGCCTTTCTAATCGCTCAATTACTTTATCATCTCATGGAGGGGTGACCCCATGACAGAGGAACGTTACAAGAAAACGGAATTTGTTGCATGGATTGGCATTGCCGGCAATATTGCCTTACTGGTGCTCCAAGGACTGGTCGGCTATGTTGCGCACAGCAAAGCGCTTATCGCGGATGCGCTGCATTCGGCTTCAGCGGCTGCAGGCTCTATTGCCATACTGATCGGGAGCCGGTCAGGCAAGCGGTCGCTCGATGATCACCGCTACGCAAGGGGAAAGACGGAGTCCGTAGCAGCAATGACCGTCGCGGTGCTTTTGCTTGTAATCGGGATTGAGGTAGGCATTACATCCGGGCAAGCGATCTACTATGGAGTTGACGAGCCGCCGAACCAACTCGCTTTCATTGTCGTCATCCTGTCGATTATCGCGAAAGAAGTCATGTTCCGTTACAAGTATCGGTTAGGCAAACAGCTTTCCAGCCAGACGCTGATGATGAACGCGTGGGAACATCGTTCCGACGTATACTCGTCCATCGCGGCTTTTATCGGCGTCGGAGGAGCGCTGCTTGGCCATTCCCTGGGAAATGATTTGTTTTATTATTTGGATCCCGCTGCCGGCTTGTTCATTTCCTTGCTCGTAGTTCGCAAAGGCTATCGACTGATTCAGCAATCCATACATAACACATTAGGTCGAATCCTCCATCAGGAAGATACGGCGGAGCTTCTGGAAACCGTCCAGCGTGTAAAAGGGGTTATCGCCGTTGACGAGCTGCGCCCTCGGGAACACGGGCATTATGTGATTGTGGACATGAAGATCAGCGTCAACCCGAAAATCACGGTTCAGGAAGGCCATGACATCGCCAAAATTGTAAAACATACGTTGATGAAACGGTTTATTCATGTGTCCGACGTGTTCATTCACGTCAACCCGTATGATGCGGGATATCCATACAAGAACGCGGAAACGGAAGCGGATGATTATCCGACATTGCTACATTAAGGAGGCACTGCCGGCATGCTTCAAGCAAAGGCTAGGTGGAGCATAGGCCAAGGGGATGCGGAAAAGGCGGATGCCTTGTCGAAAGCGCTCGACATATCGCCGCTGCTTGCCAATATGCTCGTGATCCGGGGAATAACAGACATCGAGCATGCCGCCAGCTTTCTATACGGGGGGGCGGATCAAACCCATGATCCGTATTTGTTGGATGGAATGAAGGAAGCGGTCGAGCGAATCCGATTGGCATTCGAACGCGGCGAGCGTATTCGGATCTACGGCGATTATGATGCCGACGGCGTCAGCAGCACGACATTAATGGTTCGACTGCTGCGCCAGCTTCACCATACATACGATTATTATATCCCTCACCGAGTGCAGGAGGGATACGGACTTCATTGCGCAGCGATCGACGCGGCGCATGCCCAAGGCGTTACCTTGATCATCACCGTAGACACGGGGATCAGCGCAGTGAAGGAGATTGCGCATGCGCGGTCGCTCGGCATCGATGTAATCGTGACCGATCACCATGAGCCGCCCGAGATTTTGCCGGAAGCTTACGCGCTGATCAATCCGAAGAAGCCGGGGTGCCCATATCCTTTCAAGCAGCTGGCGGGCGTCGGCGTTGCTCTGAAGTTGGCGCAAGCGCTGCTTGGCCGTTGGCCGGAGGAGCTGCTCGAAATCGCGGTGATCGGCACGGTGGCGGACCTGATGCCGTTAACCGGTGAAAATCGGGTGATTGTCAAGCAAGGGCTGCAGCAAATGCGCGAGACAAGCAGTCCCGGCATTAAAGCGCTGCTCGAAGTTGCCGGTATCGCGATCCGTGAGACGACCGAAACGCACATCGGCTATTCCTTGGCGCCGCGGATCAATGCAAGCGGGAGGCTGCTGAGCGCCGATACCGCAGTCCGGCTCCTGACGACGGAGGATGATCAAGAAGCGAGAAGAATGGCGGACGAGCTTGATCAGCTTAACAAGGAACGGCAAAAGATCGTCGACGAGATGACAAAGCAAGCGGTAGCGATGGTCGAGGAACGTTCACGGCAGACGGGCGAGCTGCCTAAAGCGGTCGTGCTGGCCCATGAAGATTGGAATGTGGGCGTCATCGGTATCGTAGCATCCAAGCTGGTCGACCGTTTTTACAAGCCGACCATCATTCTTGGGATTGACAAGGAGACCGGGATGGCCAAAGGCTCCGCGCGTTCGATTGCGGGCTTTGACATGTACCGGGCGTTAACGCATTGCCACGATCTGATGGATCATTTCGGCGGACATCCGATGGCGGCGGGAATGACGCTGCCGAGAGAGCATCTGCCGGAGCTCGAACGTCGGCTTGCGCGGCTTACGGAAGAATGGCTTACGCCGGATGACTGGGTCCCGCTGATGCAGGCCGATATGGTATGCAGCTTCGAGGAGGCGGCGATCGAAAACATAGAACAGCTGGAACTGCTCGGACCGTTCGGTATGGGCAATCCTTCTCCCAAGTTTGTGTTCAGCGGTTTACGGCTCGGCGAGCTGCGCACGATGGGCAAAGAGCAGCAGCATTTGAAGCTGTCGCTGCGCAGCGCAACGGATGAGGCTGCGTCAGGACTCGATGCCGTGGGCTTCAGCAAGGGGCGGCTTGCGGATTGGATTACCCCGTCGGCGCGCATCGATGTGTTGGGCGAATTGAACATTAACGAGTGGAACGGCGTGCGCCGGCCGCAAATCATGATTCAGGATTTGCGCATCCCGCATGCGCAGCTGTTCGATTGGCGCGGGACGCCGAGACCGGACAAAAAACTGGATGAGCTGTGCCGCCGGCTTGAGCGGGACGGTTCCGGGCAAAGCGCGGAGGCCAACCTGGCGGTTGTGCTGTTCGATGCGGTCATCCCTGCCGCGCTGATGCAGCTGCCTGCAATGTTCACGCTTTGGCATGTCGATCTGCGTGGGAGGCTTCACCCTCTGAACGAATTAGCAGCGAAGGCAAAGTACGAGGAAGCGCAGGATATTTTTTTCTACGCACTGCCCGACCGGTTGGAGCAACTCGATGCGGCGGTGGCGAATGGGGCGTCCGCCGAACGCTATTATGCCGCCTTCGGAGGCACAGAAGAGGAGAAGCAGTCGGCCGTGATGCCGAGCCGCGACATGTTTAAATCCGTATACGGCGCGGTTGGCGCTCTCCGGTCTGCTGATCCGTCGACGGCTGGGCGGACGGATTACATTCAAGCAATTTCGAAACGATGCAGCTTGACGTCAGGCACGGTCCGATTTATTATCGACGTCTTTGCTGAGCTTGGGCTGATGGAATCCGACGGCAAGACATGCCGGTTGATTCCGTCGTCGGATAAAAAAGATCTGACTTCCTCCGCTCTGTACCAGAGCCGTCAACATCGGCCGGAAGTGGAGCAGGAGCTGCTGTACACGTCGGCGAAGGAACTTCTATCCAGGCTTCTCCGGCAGCATGCGCATGTACATTCGGAAGACTACATGCAAAGCAGCGGCGCATAGAAGCGCTAGAACGATAAACTCAGGAAACTATATATCCTTTTTGGAGGGAATTGCTTAATGGATTTCAAACCTTATATTCGCGTCATTGACGATTTTCCGCAGCCCGGCATCAGCTTTAAAGACATTACGACGCTGCTGAAGGACGGAAAGGTATACCGGGAAGTGATTGCCGAGTTGGCCCGCCGTTTGGAAGGAAAACAGATCGACGTGATCGCCGGGCCGGAAGCGAGGGGCTTTGTCATCGGCGCTCCGCTGGCCGTGGCGCTTGGAATCGGCTTTATCCCGATTCGCAAGAGCGGCAAGCTGCCGGGCGAAACGATCGAGGCCGATTATGCGCTCGAGTACGGCAAAGACAAGCTCGCGATGCACAAGGATGCGATTCAGCCCGGACAAAAAGTGCTTATTGCCGACGACCTGCTGGCAACCGGAGGTACGATCGCAACATCGATTAACCTGGTCAAGCAGTTGGGCGGCGACGTTATCGGCGCGGCGTTCCTCATCGAACTGCTCGAATTGAACGGCAGAGAGAAGCTCGGCGGCATCGAGATCGAATCATTGGTACAATATTAATATACAGCCGATCGCGGCAGAAAAGGCGTCCGACGCAGGGCGCTTTTTTTGTATGCGCTTTTGACGACACGGCTTCGGGAAGGCCGCGATTTGCCACGAACGTTCGGGTGCTCGTTCCGTTTCGGCAACCCATTTTCGATGATGACCGCTATGGCCGTGTCTTTCAATCGATGGCAGCCATATATTGGACTATCCCGTAAAAGGAGGTAGTTTAGGAGATGGGCGCACATAAGTCTTCGAAAAGTAAAGGACACAAAAAACGCGTGTGCCGCTGCGGTAAAAAGCGCAGACCGGTTGGGCGTGGCAACGTGATCCGTCACAAGTCGAAAAAAGAGAACTCGAGTCTTGGAAACGTAAGCCAAGGCGCTTTGGAAAATGCGACGCGCGGCAATTTGACCCAGGGCGTAGCAGGCAAAGAAAATGCAACCCGGGGCAATTTGACGCATGGCCAAAAGACGAAGGGCCATCGGACGCACGGCCAAAAGACGAAGGGCCATCGGACGCACGGCCAAAAGACGAAGGGCCATCGGACGCACGGCAATGCGGTCCAGGGCACAGAGAATCAACAAACCGTTTCACCGTTCAGCGCACCGAACGGCTTTTGGTTGTAGGACAGAAGCCGTGGCTTCTGCGTGCACAATCGCATACGGTGTAATAACACAAAAAGCCTATCCGCATCGATAGGCTTTTTGCTTTCCGAACGAAAGGCGGAGCTTTCGATGCCGGCGGACATTCCCGTATGCCAAATTTGGGTTCACGAAGAGCAATTGAAACGGCTGCAGAGAAATGTATGGAGCGACCGTTTCGTTCCTGCGGCGATGACGAGGAACGGAGAACAGGCCCCCATTCTCATGCGCTACCGCGGAGGACATACGCGAGAGTATCCGAAGCGTTCGTATGAAATCGCAATTTCAGGAAAGACTTACCATTACAACGCTGAATACGATGATCCGTCCTTAATCCGCAATGCGCTGTCATTTCGTTTTTTCGAATGGATCGGCGTGCCTGCTCCGAGCACAAGGCACTGCTTGCTGTATTTGAACGGTCACAGCCTCGGGGTTTACCTAGAGATCGAGAGTGTCGACAGAAGATTTTTTCGCAAAAGAGGGATCGGCGCCAAAGCGTTATTTTACGCTTCCAACGATAATGCGAATTTTGGCCTTCGGTCGGGAGGCAGGAAGCGAAGAAAGGCGTCGCTTTTTTCCGGATATCAACAAATGATAGGAAGCGTTGCGGATCGTCGGGCGCTGATCGGTTTCGTCCGGCGGCTCAATACCGGTCCGGCACGGTCCGAAACGTTGCGCCGCTATTTGCACAGACGGCTTGATATCGACAATTACCTTCATTGGCTGGCCGGTGCCGTATTTACAGGCAATTACGACGGATTCGATCAAAACTACGCTTTGTATCTTCACGAAGGTACGCAAAAATACAGGATTATCCCATGGGACTACGAAGGCACCTGGGGCCGCAATTGTTACGGAAAGCCGTGCGGCAGCAGCCTGGTGAGCGTAATGGGTTATAATCGGCTTACGCGACGCTTGCTTCTTTATCCGTCGGTCCGGAAGCGGTACAAAACCATACTTGATCGCATTCTGAAAACCCATTTTACCGTTCAAAAGATCGTTCCGGCGGCCGTGGAAATGCATCGCAGCATCCGTCCTTACGTCTACCGCGATTCAGCCCGCAAATGGTCCTTCGGCGTCTTTGACGGAGAGCCGAAATTTATACGCCATTACGTGGAAGAACGGCGCCAAAAGATCGCCGAAGCGATCCGCACATTATAACTTTTCGAGCAGCGCCGGGCGGAAATGGCACGAGGCTGCTTTTCTTCTATGCGGAACATGTCGGATTGTCCCGTAAATTCTTGACGGCATGCCTATATCGGGGGCATAATGGATTAAAATCGAATTAAGGGAATGGATGAGCGGATGGGGATTGAGCAGCTTCTTGAGAAGGCATCCGGCTATTTGAAAGAAAGCGATCTGAACAAAATCCGGGAAGCCTACGAATTTGCGGATCGGGCGCACTACGGCCAAGTACGCAAGTCCGGGGAGCCCTATATATTGCACCCGCTTGCGGTTGCGGAAATACTCGTCGGCATGCAGATGGATACGACGTCCATCATTGCTGCGCTGTTGCATGATGTGGTTGAGGATACGACCGTGTCGCTCGAAACCGTCCATGAGAAATTCGGACCGACGTGCGCCATGATCGTTGACGGCCTTACCAAGCTGGAGAAAATCAAATTCAAGAGCAAGGTGGAACAGCAGAACGAGAACTACCGCAAAATGTTCGTGGCAATGGCTCAGGACATTCGTGTGATTTTGATCAAGCTGGCCGACCGTCTCCATAATATGCGTACGCTGAAGCATCAGTCGGAGGAAGCGCAGCGGCGAATTGCCGATGAGACGCTGGAAATCTTTTGTCCGATTGCGCACCGGCTCGGGATTTCCGCTATCAAGTGGGAGATGGAGGATATCGCGCTCCGCTACTTGAATCCGCAGCAGTATTACCGGATCGTCAATTTGATGCAGAAGAAACGCGCCGAACGCGAGCAGTACATCAATGACGTCATCCATACCGTGCAGGAAAAGCTTCAGGAAATGGGCATCGACGGCGATATTTCCGGGCGGCCGAAACATATTTACAGCATCTACAAAAAGATGACGGCGCGCGCCAAGCAATTTAACGAAATTTACGATCTGCTCGCACTGCGCATTATCGTTGACAATATTAAGGACTGCTATGCGACACTCGGCATTATTCATACGCTGTGGAAGCCGATGCCCGGCCGGTTCAAAGATTATATCGCGATGCCGAAGCCGAATATGTACCAATCGCTGCACACGACGGTGATCGGTCCCAAGGGGGAGCCGCTGGAGGTGCAGATCCGTACCTTCGACATGCACCGGACTTCCGAGTTCGGGGTGGCTGCGCATTGGGCTTACAAGGAAGGCACTTCGCTGCCGTCCAGCGGCTACGAAGACAAGATGCAGTTTATCCGCGAAATTTTGGAACTGCAAAATGAAGCGCAGGACGCGTCAGAGTTCGTTGAATCGCTCAAAATGGACTTTTTCGCCGATCTCGTATTCGTCTTTACGCCGAAGGGCGAGGTTATCGAGCTGCCGGCCGGTTCGGTACCGCTTGATTTTGCGTACCGGATTCATACCGAGGTAGGCAACCGGACGATCGGAGCGAAGGTGAACGGCCGGATTGTGCCGCTCGATCACAAGCTGAAGACGGGCGACATCATTGAAATATTAACGTCGAAGCATTCGTACGGCCCGAGCCAGGATTGGGTCAAAATCGCCCAGTCGTCCCATGCGCGAACGAAAATTCGCCAATGGTTCAAGAAGGAGCGCCGCGAGGAAAATGTCGTGAAAGGCCGCGAGGCCATCGAGCGTGAGCTGAAGCGCCTCGGCTACGAGCCGTCCGCACTCATGAAAGAAGAAGAATTGCTTGAAGTTGCCGGCAAATTTAACTTCCATGAGGTCGAGGATATGTTCTCGGCTGTCGGCTTCGGCGGCATTACGGCGGCTCAAATCGTGACCCGGCTCACCGAAAAGGTTCGCAAAGAAGCCGAGGAAGCGCAACAGCAAGCGCTGCAGCTGACTTCCGAGGTGCGCGAGGTTAAGGCGGGGGACAAGGAGCGTAAGAGCCGGCCGACGAACGGCGTCCGCGTCAAAGGGGTAGACAACCTCCTTGTTCGCTTTGCCCGCTGCTGCAACCCGGTCCCGGGCGACGACATCATCGGATACATCACCCGCGGTCGCGGCGTATCCGTTCACCGCTTGGACTGTACGAACATCCCTTCGCCGGAATGCGAAGACGAAGGGAATCGCGTCATCGAAGTCGAATGGGTGGAAGACATCGAAGCGAATTACAGCGTGGAAATCGAAATTACGGGACACGACAGGCTCGGTCTGCTCAATGAGGTGCTGAAAGCCGTCTCGGAGAGCAAGACGACCATTTCCGCCGTTTCCGGCCGATCGGATAAAAACAAGATGGTCGTCATTCATATGACGATCTTGATTCGCAACATCGATCATCTGCATTCCGTTGTCGAGAAGATCAAGCGGGTGAAGGACGTGTATTCCGTACAGCGGATTATGCAGACGTGAAACGATTGTTCCATGCGACGACAATAAGGAGCAAAGTACGAAGATGAGAGTAGTCATTCAGCGCAGCAAAGCTGCGCAGGTTACGGTGGAAGGGGAAACGGTCGGTCGAATTGATCACGGCCTTGTTCTATTGGTCGGCGTTTCTCATGAAGATACGGAGCAGGATGCCAAATATGTCGCGGAAAAGGTGGCGGGTTTGCGTATTTTTGAAGACGAGGACGGGAAGATGAACCGTTCGGTGCTTGAAACGGGCGGACAGGTGCTTTCCATCTCGCAGTTTACGTTATACGGCGATTGCCGCAAGGGGAAGAGACCGAATTTTATGGCCGCCGCCCGGCCGGAGCATGCCGAGCCGCTGTATGACCGTTTTAACGGGATGCTGCGGGAGCTAGGTCTGCAGGTCGAGACGGGACGTTTCGGCGCGATGATGGACGTTTCTCTGGTCAATGACGGGCCTGTTACGCTGATCGTCGAAAGCAAGCAGTAACCGGTAAGGGCGCAAAAGTTTCTTGGGTTTAAACGTTATGGATAGATGCGGCCTCTTGTGGGAAAAATAGGTGTAATGCGATTGCCTATTTACGAACCGTAAGGAGTGGACAAGACATGTACCGTTCCCCCAAGGAACGAATCGCAGCGATGCCAGAGCAGCAGCTGCTGGCCGGCGCGCTGCAGGATACGCAGGCGCTGCTCGCCACGGATATGACGGATACGGAGCTTAGCGCCGCGCATACTTCCGGCCAGGAGCAGATGAAACAAACGCCGCGCAAGTCTTACCGTTGAAGGACAGGCCGTTTTCGTCGGCAATGACGAAAGCGGTCTGTTTTGTTTTCATTGGACTGTTAATGTGCTACACTATTGCTAGTTTTGGTGTAAAAAAGCTTATCCATGTCCCTGAAGCGCAAGGAGGGAAAACGAAATGAAAATTCAATTCGAGCGGGTTGGCTTCGGCGAACAAGCAACGGAGATGTTTCATATAGGCAAGCTGTTTTTTGAAGATGTGGAAGCGGTGTACGAACCTGCGGACGATGCGCGCCTGCACATCAAGGTGACGGTGACGGCGGATGAGGCGATGCGAACGATTACGGCGGAAGTGTTGCTGACGGACCGCGACACGGGCGCAGTTCATAAAAGCCGTCACGAGCGGGCGATCGGCGCGCGGGATGAGGGGCATAAGCGTGCCGTGAAACGGTCGGTCGGCTACGGTTTGCTGCAGGTGCTGCGGGAGTACACCGGCATTGAGCAGGCGTGGGGGACGCTGACCGGCGTTCGCCCGACGAAGCTGATGCATAACCTGATGATGAAGCACGGAATGGAACACTGCAAGCAGGTGCTGCGCGACGAATATTTGGTGACGGAGCCGAAGGTGGAGCTGCTCAGCGGCATCGCCGAGCGGCAGCTGAAGGTCATTCCCGATTTGTTCCGGTTGGACCGCGAAGTAAGCATTTATATCGGCATCCCTTTTTGTCCGACCAAATGCGCCTACTGCACGTTCCCGGCTTACGACATCCGGGGAAATAACGGATCGGTCGAGGCGTTTCTCGAAGGGCTGCATTACGAGATTCGCGAGATGGGACGATGGATGCGGGAAGCAGATGTTACGATCACGACGATCTATTGGGGCGGCGGAACGCCGACCAGCATTACCGCAGATCAGATGGACGCGTTGTTCAATACGATGCAGGAAGCGTTCCCGGCGATGGAGGGGGTGCGCGAGCTGACGGTGGAGGCGGGACGGCCGGATACGATTACGGAAGACAAGATCAACGTGATGAAAAAGTGGAAGGTCGACCGCATCAGCATTAACCCGCAAAGCTTCACGCAGGCGACGCTCGATACGATCGGACGGCATCATACGGTAACGGAAACGCTGGACAAGTTCAAGCTGTCCCGCGAGATGGGAATGAACAACATCAACATGGACCTGATTATCGGCTTGCCGAACGAAGGGATGACGGAGCTGCAGCGGACGCTCGATCAGACGGCCGAACTGCTGCCGGAGTCGCTCACGGTTCATACGCTGTCGTTCAAGCGAGCTTCCCGCATGACGAAGAACAAAGACGATTACGAAGTCGCGGAGCGGGACGAGATAACCGATATGATCCGCACGACGGCCGAGTGGACCGAACGCCATGGGTACGTGCCGTATTACATGTACCGGCAAAAGAACATACTCGGCAACCAGGAAAATGTCGGCTACTCGCTGGTAGGGTATGAGAGTTTGTACAACATCCTGATGATGGAAGAGCGGCAGACGATCATCGGGCTCGGCTGCGGCGCGGTCAGCAAGGTGCTGTTCCCGAAGGTGGAGCATGAGGACGGCTATGAGCAGCGGATCGAAAGGTTTCCGAATCCAAAGGAGCCTGCGGTGTACAACAAGGCGTATAAGGAATATATCGTGAAAAAAATTAGCTTGCTGGACGAAGCGTACGGACGCGTAACAACGGGCCAATCGTAAGTGCAGCAGCGGTGTGGACTGGATTGAAAAGATCGTCAAATGTGTCATTATGATGAAACTTGTCGTAAATTTGCATCCTTTTGTAAATTTCCCCGTATATCATCAGGATAAGCGTGATCGGTTCATCTTATTTTTTATTCAGAGGTGTTGTATGTCGTCGAAAACGAGCACTACCCGCAGCAAACGCAACAGGGGCTATCTTATTATTGCTATTGCCGTACTTGTACTTTTGGCCGCCGCTTGCGTCAGTTGGTATTATTGGAAAACGAGTGGCAAAGGGCGTTTGGGCCCGCCGCAACAATTGACGGAAGTGAACACGGTCAAATCGCCGAAAGACAGCTATGACGTAATTGTCGTCGGAACCGATCCCGAAGGTGTGGCTGCCGCCGTCTCGGCAGCGAAAAACGGACTCAGCACACTGCTAGTGGACGGCAGAGACCGTGAAATTCTCGGCGGATTGATGACGCTGGGATGGTTGAACAGCCTTGACATGAACTACGAGCCGGACAAGGGACCGCTGTACAAACGAGAAATATTGAATAAAGGCATATTCACCGAGTGGTATAACAAAGTCGAAGGCGACTCGTTCGATGTAGTGACGGCGGCCAACGTGTTAAACGAATTGGTCGCGCAACAAAAAAATATCGACGTGCTGCTGAAGACGAAAGCGATGGAACCAGTGCTTACCAAAACGGGCGATACGTCGACCATAACCGGCATCAAACTAACGCAAGCCGACGGCAAAGTGAAAACCGTGCAGGCCAAAGCCGTCATTGACGCGACCCAGGATGCGGACATTGCCGCAGCGTCGGGCGTACCTTATACGTTCGGGCGCGAAGATCTGGGCGACAAAAAATCGAAAATGGCGGTAACGCTCGTATTTCGTTTGAAAAACATCACGCCTGAAGTTTGGAAGCAGATGCAAAAGCGGATGGAGAACGATAACGATGAGGGAACCGGCGCCAATGAGATGAGCGTCTGGGGCTATAAGGAAATGAAAGATTACCCGCCGCTCAATAAAGAACGGGTCGCGATGCGCGGTCTGAACATCGGAAGGCAAAACAACAACACGATGCTGATCAACGCGCTGCAAATTTTCGGCATTGACGGCACGGACCCGAAAGCCCGCGAAGAAGCGTTCGAGCTCGGGAAGAAAGAGCTGCCCCGCATCGTGGATTACATGAAGGAAAAATATCCGGAGTTCGCAGGCATTGAGCTCGACGCTACGGCGCCGGAGCTGTATGTTCGGGAAACCCGCCACATTCAAGGCGAATACCGGTTGAACATTCTCGACGTGATGGAAAACCGCGATCAATGGGACCGCATCGCATTCGGCGCTTATCCGATCGATATCCAGAGATTGTCGCCTGCGGATACCGGGGCGGTCGTCGGGCAGCCTCTTCAGTACGCGGTGCCTTACCGGAGCATTGTTCCGCTCAAGGTGGACGGGCTGCTTGTCGTCGGTCGGGCTGCCAGCTTTGATACGCTGCCGCACGGTTCGGCCCGCGTCATTCCGGTAGGGATGGCGACAGGCGAGGCGGCGGGCGCGTCGGTGAAACTGGCGATCGACCAGAAGATGACGTTCCGGCAGCTGTCGGCTTCCAAAGAATCGATAGCGAAATTGCAGGAGCAATTGAATCGGCAAGGGATGGTACTGAAGCCGTTTGACGTGAAGGCAATGGGCCTGCCGGACAGCAACACCGCCTACAAAGGCTGGAAGACGTTCATGGGGCACAAAGCATACAAAGGACTGGAAGTCGCCATGTCGCTCGCGCTTGCCACCGGGGCATATAACAACGATTTTTCGCTCGATGCCAAATCGAACCAGCAGCGCATGATCAATCAGCTAGAAGGGATGCGCAAGTTCAAGCCGGACAAGCTTGTCGGCAGTACATCCGCGGCGATTGCAAAAGGCACGGATCCGAAGACGCTGCCGGTGACGCTCGATCAGGCCGCTTATATGATCGCGCTGCTGCTCAAAGTGGATGCTACCCCGACAACCGCGGTTGCGGCGCTGCAGAGTATAGGCTTCCTGACGAAGGAATCGGTTGACACGATCGTGAATAAGCAGGAGTTGACGAACGGCGATACGTATATGCTGATCAAGGATGTTTATAACGCGCTGAAAGCGGCAAAATAACATCAGCTTCGCGAATGACTTCTGCGCATATGTTTTTCGGCGCAGCAAGACGGTCAGATGATGGGGACAAAGCTGCGATTTGGCTTACGGCAGCATGCCGGGTAACACCCATATGTCGTTTTTTGCTTGACTTTGGTAAAAATCGCGTATAGAATAATGCTTAATTCTTAATCGAAATTCGTTGATCCGTTGATGGGACAAAGTAATTCGAACCTTGCATAACCAGAGAGGGAAGCCGCCGGCTGAAAGCTTCCTTATGCGAATCGGACGAACAGACCTCCCGGAGGACCGGCGGCGAACCCTTACGGGCAGTAGTCGACCGGCGCAGGCGGGCGTTAACCGCATACTTAAAGTGTGAATGAACCGGTGAATCGGTTCGTTCGAATCGTGGGTGGTACCGCGGGAGCCTGATCGACATCAACTCTCGTCCCTGACTGCAATGCTGCAATCAGGGGCGGGAGTTTTTTATTTTGAACCCGCATGAGCCGGGAAGAAAGGAGCTGGAACATAGATGAGTATTCAAAAGCCAAAAGGTACGCAGGATCTGCTGCCCGGTGAAATCGAAAAATGGCAGTATATCGAAACCAAAGCGAGGGAGCTCTGCGCAAGGTTCAACTACAAAGAAATTCGCACGCCCGTCTTCGAGCATACCGAGCTGTTCCAGCGCGGCGTCGGAGAAACAACGGACATCGTGGAGAAAGAAATGTACACGTTCCTGGATAAAGCCGACCGCAGCATCTCGCTCCGCCCGGAAGGGACGGCCGGCGTTGTTCGGGCCTATCTGGAAAACAAGCTGTACGGCGAACCGGACGTGAACAAGCTGTACTATATCGGCCCGATGTTTCGGTATGAACAGCCGCAGGCCGGACGTTACCGCCAATTCCACCAGTTCGGGGTCGAAGCGTTCGGATCGCAGGATCCGTCCATCGATGCGGAAGTGATCGCGCTCGGGTATACGTTCTACAAGGAGCTTGGGCTGAAGGAAGTAACCGTGGAGATCAACTCCGTCGGCAATCCGGCGGTGCGCGCGGCTTACCGCGAACACATTCAGCGTTTCTTTGCGCCGGTGAAGGATAAGCTTTGCAAGGATTGCCAATCGCGCTTTGACCGCAACCCGATGCGGATTCTGGACTGTAAAATAGACCAGAAATACGGCGAAGGGGCACCAACCATCGTCGAGCATCTCGATGAAGAATGCTCCACGCACTTCCAGGCGGTACAGGATTACTTGACAGCGATGGATATTCCGTTCCGCTTGAATCCGCGCCTTGTCCGCGGTCTGGATTACTACACGCATACGGCGTTCGAGTATAAAGCCGGCGGGATCGGCGCGATTGATACGATTGGCGGGGGCGGCCGCTATAACGGCCTCGTCAGCCAAATCGGCGGGCAGGATCAACCCGGCGTCGGGCTTGGTCTCGGGATGGAGCGCATCCTGCTTGTGCTGCAGTCGCAAGGCGTCGACATCCCGGCACCCAAACCGCTTGACGTGTATCTGGTCGCGCTCGGCGAAGCCGCCGAGAAAGCGTGCGTCAAGCTGCTTCACGACCTGCGCCTGGCGGGGCTCAAGGCCGAGAAGGACTATCTCGGCCGTAAAATCAAGGCGCAGATGAAATCGGCCGACCGTTACAACGCGGCCTATGTAGCCATCCTTGGCGATGACGAGCTCGCCCGGAGTGAAATCACTGTCAAAGCGATGGCGACAGGCGAGCAGGAAACCGTATCGCTCGCTTCATTCGCGCAAACGATGCAAAGCCGAAACCGGCATGTATAAGGGAGTCCATTCTTAACCAAACTTGGAGGTAGATATCAAATGTTGTTAAAAACACATCATTGCGGAGCCTTAACGAAAGCGAACGTCGGGGAAACCGTCGTTTTGAACGGCTGGGTACAGCGCCGGCGCGATTTGGGCGGCGTATTGTTTATCGATCTGCGCGACCGCAGCGGCCTTATGCAAATCGTCTTTAACCCGGCGTTTTCCGGCGATGCGCTCGCCATTGCCGACCGCGCCCGTAACGAGTACGTGCTTGCCGTACGCGGCCAAGTCGTAGAGCGCGACAAGGAAACCGTAAATCCAAATATCCCGACAGGCGAGATTGAAATTCGCGTAACGGAAATCGAGATTATGAACGCGGCCAAAAACCCGCCGTTCTTCATCGAAGACGGCATAGAAATCGACGAATCGCTTCGCTTGAAATACCGTTACCTGGACCTGCGCCGTCCGGAAATGCAGCGTACGCTGATGCTTCGTTCCAAAGCGGCCAAAGTGTTCCGCGATTACCTCGACGACAACGGCTTCATTGAGATCGAAACGCCGATCTTGACCAAGAGCACTCCGGAAGGCGCGCGTGATTATTTGGTGCCAAGCCGGGTGCACCCGGGCGAGTTTTTCGCGCTGCCGCAATCGCCGCAAATTTTCAAGCAGCTGCTGATGGTAGGCGGCATGGAGCGCTATTATCAAATCGCCCGCTGCTTCCGCGACGAAGACCTGCGCGCCGACCGCCAGCCGGAATTTACGCAAGTCGACATCGAGACGTCGTTCCTGTCGCAGGATCAACTGCTTGAGTTGATGGAGAAGCTCGTCGTCCGTTTGTTCAAAGAAACCGCAAACGCGGACATCCCTACGCCGTTCCAGCGAATCAGCTATGCGGATGCCATGGGCAAGTACGGCTCCGACAAGCCGGACCTTCGCTTCGGACTCGAGCTGAAAGACGTGTCGGATATCGTATCCGATTCCGGCGTTCAAGTGTTCGCGAACGTCATTAAGAACGGCGGTCAAGTCAAGGCGCTCAACGCCAAGGGCTGCGCAAGCTGGAGCCGCAAGGAGATCGACGATCTCGGCGTATTCGCCGCCCGTTACGGCGCCAAGGGTCTCGCCTGGATCACGTATAAAGAAGGCGAATTGAAAGGGCCGATAGTGAAGTTCTTCAACGAGCAGGAGCTGGAGCTGCTGAAACAACGTCTGGATGCCGAAGAAGGCGACCTGCTGCTGTTCTCCGCCGACAAGAAGAAAGTGGTTGCGGACGTGCTCGGCAACCTGCGTCTCAAAATCGGCCGCGAGCTCGGCCTGATCGACGAAAGCCAGTTCAAATTCGCTTGGGTGGTTGATTTCCCGCTGCTCAGCTATGATGAAGAAGAAAAACGTTACGTGGCGGAGCACCATCCGTTCACTCGTCCGAAAGAAGAAGATGTGCATTTCTTCGATACCGATCCGGGGCAAATTCGCGCGCAAGCGTATGACCTTGTGCTGAACGGCTATGAAGTGGGCGGCGGCTCCATGCGGATTTACAAGCGCGAAGTGCAGGAAAAAATGTTCGGCGCACTTGGCTTTTCCAAGGAAGAGGCGCAAGAGAAATTCGGCTTCCTGCTCGAAGCGTTCGAATACGGCACGCCGCCGCACGGGGGTATCGCGTTCGGCTTTGACCGTCTGGTCATGCTGATTACAGGACGCAACAACTTGCGTGAAACGATCGCGTTCCCGAAAACCGCAAGCGCGACCGATCTGCTGACGGATGCGCCGGGACCGGTGGACGACAAGCAGTTGGAGCAGCTTTCGATCCGTGTTGCGCTCAAGCAGCCTTCTTCCAAATAAGAATCGAATAAGGAGTGTGGGCTTAAGCAGATGCTGCATCAATTTTCGCGAACGGAGCTTGCGATCGGACCCGAAGGTCTAAAAGCCATGAAAAACAGTACGGTGGCGGTGCTCGGCATCGGCGGCGTCGGATCGATTGCCGCCGAAGCGCTCGCCCGCACCGGCGTCGGCCGCGTCGTCATGGTCGATAAGGACGTCGTCGATATTACGAACGTGAACCGGCAAATTCATGCGCTCACCACGACCGTGGGTCAGCCGAAGGCTGAGCTGATGCGCGACCGCATTTTGCAAATCAATCCGGAATGCGACGCCGTTGCTCTGAAAATGTTTTACACGGAGGAAACGTACGAGCGGCTGTTCGAATATCCGATCGATTACGTGCTTGACGCGTCGGACACGATCAGCTATAAAATTCATTTGATCAAGCAATGCTTGACGCGCAAAATCCCGATCATTTCCTGTATGGGCGCGGCGAACAAGATGGACCCGACCCGATTCCAGGTGGCGGACATTTCAAAGACGACCGTCGATCCGATGGCCAGAGTCATTCGCCACAAGCTTCGCAAGGAAGGGATTAAGAAGGGCGTCAAGGTCGTCTTCTCCACGGAAGAGCCGATAAGGCCGCGGGGCGATGTGACCCAGCGCATTGTACCGGAGAATGCGCCGGAAATCCGCAAAGCGCAGCAACCGCCGGCCAGCAATGCATTCGTACCGCCGGTTGCGGGGCTGATTATGGTCAGTGTAGCGGTAAGAGACTTGCTGGCGAAGAACGGGATTCAGTAGCAAAGCGCTTGCTGCCGTAGGGAGCGGGAACGACGCTGAGGTTTATTAAACCGTTGCAGTCCTTTATAATAGAAACATAGGGTTGGTAGGGGAACATATACCGAAGCCCTGTGTTTCTTTTTTTGCGCGCCAATTTCACTGCGGGTTGTCAGGATCGGGGCGATAGCAGCCGACAAGTCGCACTGTTTTTATTTCATACGAATAAAGGTTGTGTGAGAGATGGATCTATTTACACTGGCGGCGGAGCAAAGTCCAAGCGGCAAACTGCTGGCGGACCGGATGCGTCCGGTGACGCTGGATGAATATATCGGGCAGGAGCACATCGTTGGAGCCGGGAAGCTGCTGCGTCGCGCCATTGAGGCGGATCAAGTGACCTCGATTTTGCTGTACGGTCCTCCCGGCACCGGCAAGACGACGTTGGCGAACATTATTTCCCATCGGACGTCGGGCATATTTGTGAAGCTGAATGCGGTCGATGCCAGCGTCAAGGATGTTCGCGAAGTAATCGATCAAGCGAAACAAAATCGGACGCTGTACGGCAAAAAGACGATTTTGTTCCTTGACGAGGTACACCGGTTCAATACGTCCAGGCAAGACGCGCTGCTGCCTGCGGTAGAACAGGGGATCATTATTTTTATCGGAGCGACGACGGAAAATCCGTTCCACCACGTCAACGGCGCGCTGCTCTCGCGTTCGACACTGTTTCAACTGCAGCCCTTGACGCACGAGCACTCGCTGATCGCCATGCGCCGGGCGCTTGCTGACCGCGACCGCGGACTCGGCTTCATGGCGATCGAGGCTGAGGACGGCGCGCTCGAGCATCTGTCGCGGATGGCCGGCGGCGATATTCGCCGGGCGCTCAATGCGCTCGAGCTTGCGGCGGTGACGACGCCGCCCGAGGCAAGCGGTACCGTGCGCCTAACGCTCGAGGTTGCCGAAGAGTCGATTCGGCGCCCGACCGTCAAAGCGGACGAATCGACGCAGTACGACGTGCTGTCCGCGTTTCACAAAAGCTTGCGCGGCTCTAGCGACGCGGCGCTGTTCTGGTTTCTGCACGCCGTCGAAAAGCTGGGTATGGATCCGATGACGTTTCTGCGGCGGCTGATCGTCATGTGCAGCGAGGACATCGGTCTTGCCAATCCGCAAGCGATGGTGCAAGCTGTTACCGCGATGGACGCCTATCACAAAATCGGCTGGCCTGAATCGAAATACGTCATTGCCCAGGCTATTTTATTTGCAGTGGAGAGCCCCAAATCCAACGCCATTCCCATGGCGATCGGAAAAGCGATGGAGGCGATGGAACGGCTGCGCTCTGCGGAGGTGCCGATGCATCTGAGAGATACGCATTACAAAGGAGCGGAACAGCTCGGACATAAGGGCTATATGTATCCGCATAACTATCCCGGCCACTACGTGGATCAGCAATATTTGCCCGATCCGATCAAGCAGGAGTATTTTTACGAGGCATCCCGCCAAGGGATGGAAGATAAGATCAGCCAAAATCAACAAAGACGCCGCTCCTCGGGCCGGCAATAATATCGCCAAAGGCACACCTCGTGGAATACGAGGTTTTTCTTTTAGCAAGAAAGAGCCTGACAGCTGCCATGCGAATATGCACGGATCGGAAGAAGTTTGCATAAAGTACATGGATATATTTCCTGTAGTGCAGTAGAGGGGACGCGCGTCATAAGCGATATACGAGCCTATTCACTATTATTCTATGAAAATGGTATTGTCAATACCCATAACATTGTATAAGATATTAAGTAATGAGTGTTTTACCTTCGGGCTGCATGCATATACTAAGTAAAAGAAGAGAGGATGCGTCAACATCCGCTCTTCGACGCACAATAGCCGCTTTTAAGGGCGGTTGGCTTCAAAGGGTGCTGCGACGAAATAGACCGTCTACCTTTGCAGAGGGCGGTCTATTTCTTTTTGTTAAGGTAAGTAAGCAAGGCTAAGATGAACATGCCGAACATGAACATCAGAGTAAGCGCTTGATACACCTCCACAGGCATCACCTCCCTTCCGAGAGGTTAGCCGACCGCCTATAAAGCCGTTCTATCGTGATTGCTTAATTGTACCATATTTTACCTTGCGTATGAACCTGCCTTGTCCAACGGAACCCCGATCCTGATATCCCGCCACCAAGTCACACCGCCACCCGCAAACGTTCGAACTTGTCCTCCTAAACGTTGAGCGTTTTACTCCCTTCGAAATGCGAATGCTCCGAAAAGTTCGTTCCGATTCATGCAAATAAAGCATATTTGAACAGGTTATGCGCTTATAATTTGATTAACAGTCTATTTACATTTCCTGTGACACGGCCAAGCGGCTTACAATTTGGTATTCCAAGGGAGGTGTACCTGTTCGCCTCAGCGGGTGGGTAGGTAAAACATTTGAGCGATGGCTCTGTACCGTTACTTCTGAACATCTTTTTTGTGCTGCTGTTGGTGTTTTTGAACGGTTTTTTCGTGGCTGCCGAATTTGCCATGGTCAAAGTGAGATCCAGCCGAATCGATACGCTGGTTCAGGAAGGAAACCGAAGCGCCGGCTTCGCCAAATCGATTGTCGGAAACCTCGATGCCTACTTATCCGCTTGCCAGCTCGGCATTACGCTTACCTCGCTCGGTCTAGGCTGGATCGGGGAGCCTGTCGTAGCCCGTGTGCTGGAACCTCTGCTTTATCCGCTTAGGCTGCCCGACTCCGTCATTCATACCATTTCATTCATAGCTGCTTTTTCCCTGATCACCGTGTTGCATATTACGCTTGGCGAGCAATTTCCGAAAACTTACGCGATCCGCAAGTCTGAGCAGGTAACGCTGCTTGCCTCCGTGCCTTTGATCGGGTTTTACCGCCTGATGTATCCGTTTATTTGGTTTTTGAACGGGGCTTCGAACATGCTGCTGCGGTTTGCCGGCATTGAGCCGACGGAAGAGACGCGGCTAGCTCACACGGAAGAGGAAATTCGCGTCTTGATGAAAGAAAGCAATCAGAGCGGATTGATCGACAGCACCGAGCTTGCGCTTGTGGACAATATTTTCGAGTTTACGGAAACGCATGCCCGGGAAATCATGATTCCCCGAACGGAAATGGTTTGCCTGTACGCCAACAATACGTATGAAGAAAACAAAGCGCTTGCGATCAACGAAATGCATACGCGATACCCTGTCTGCGACCCGGATAAAGATAGTATTATCGGCTTTATTCATATTAAAGATCTGCTGACGACCGAGGCGGATACGAACAGTTTGCAGGCGATGATCCGTCCGATGACGAAAGTGCCGGAATCGATGCATATTAGCGCGCTGCTTAAGCTGATGCAAAAAAAGAAAACGCAGATGGCGTTATTGATCGACGAATACGGAGGCACATCGGGGCTTGTGACGTTCGAGGACATCATCGAAGAGATCGTTGGAGAAATTCAGGATGAATTCGACGAGGAGCGCCCGCAGATTGAAAAAACAGACGATGCGGCATATTCGATCGACGGCCGGATGCTGATTGAGGAAGTGAACAGCTTTTTCGGTTTGCAAATCGCTTCGGACGATTACGATACGATCGGCGGATGGATCTATTCCCAAGTGGAAATGCCGCCGAAGAAAAACCAACGCATCGGTGGCGGAGATTCCACCCTGTTCATCATCGAGGAAACCGATCATTTGCGCATATCGCGAATACTTGTCAAAAAGCGGCTGCCGCAGGACGAAGAACCGCAGTCCGATATTGACACCACTGCGGCTGAAGGAACATAGCAGCGTAACAATGTGTGCTTGAAGGCAGTACAACGAAACAATGCTCTCGTTCTCCGTGCTCGGGATGGCGCGCATTCATCTCTTCGATATGCGGCAGCGCGGCACGGCCAACTCGACATAGCTTTTGTGCGTTCGCTTGGCATGACCTTTGGCATTACCGTCTTCGTCATCATCCAGCGCAATTTATTAGCCGGTGACGTCGGGCCGTTCTCGGAGGCGGCGCGAGCGGAGCGGGAATCAGCTTCAGCGATCCGCGCCAGTTGTTGTCGCCGGAGACTCGGAGCGGCAACCCGCCGCGATGCTGGATAAAATTACGGGAGCGCTCTCCGGTTCCATTGCCCATACGTTGCTTTGGGCGCTCGTTCCTGCGGTACTCACCATCGTATGGTTCTATGGATGAGTAAGGAAAAACTAAGTCCGGTCAAAGCACAGCAGCCGGCTGGGGACGTATTATCCAAAGCTTGATGCGAAAAAAGACGCTTTCATCCCACTCGGAAGTGGTTTGAAAGCGTCTTTTCATATGGCCCGGAACAGCCGCAGTGAAGCAGCTGCCCTCGTTATGCAAAACCGTTACTTGATCAGCTTGTCGATGACTGCGCCGCCGAGGCATACTTCCCCGTCGTAGAACACAACGGATTGCCCCGGCGTAATCGCCTTTTGCGGCATGTCGAAAGTCACTTCGCAGCGGCCGTCCGGACCGAATTGGACCGAGACGCCCTGATCCGGCTGACGGTATCGGAACTTGGCCGTGCAGCGTACCGCTTCCTTCGGCGGCTCCCCAGCGATCCAGTTCAAATCACTGGCAAGGAGGCCCTTCGAGTAAAGCGCCGGATGCTTCTCGCCTTGCACCACATAAAGAATGTTCTTCTCCAAATCTTTGCTGGCGACAAACCAAGGCTCTCCGGTGCCGGAACCGCCAATGCCGAGACCTTGACGTTGTCCGAGCGTGTAGTACATCAGACCGTCATGCCGGCCTTTCACTTCGCCCTCAAGCGTGCGCATGTCACCCGGTTGGGCGGGCAAATAGCCGCTTAGAAACTCTTTGAAGTTGCGCTCGCCGATGAAGCATACGCCGGTGCTGTCCTTCTTCTTCGCAGTTGCCAAGCCGCTTTTTTCAGCGATGGCCCGAACTTCGGGTTTCGGAATATTGCCGATGGGGAACATCGCTTTTGACAGCTGATACTGGTTCAGCGCATGAAGGAAATACGTTTGATCCTTGTTAGCGTCTTCGCCACGAAGCAGGCGGTACTTCCCGTCGACTTGATCCACGCGGGCATAATGGCCGGTAGCGATGTAGTCGGCGCCGAGCTCGAGCGCTTTTTGCAAAAATTCGCCGAACTTGATTTCCCGGTTGCACATGACGTCGGGATTCGGCGTACGCCCTTTGCGGTATTCGTCCAGGAAGTAGGAGAACACCTTATCCATGTATTGTTTCTCAAAATTTACCGTATAATAGGGAATACCGATTTGATCGCATACTCGACGCACGTCTTCGGCGTCTTCCTCCGCCGTGCAGTGGCCGAACTCGTCGGTGTCGTCCCAGTTTTTCATAAAAACGCCGATGACCTCGTATCCTTGCTCTTTGAGCAGCAGCGCCGAAACGGAAGAATCGACGCCGCCGGACATGCCGAGGACGATGCGCGGTTTGTTCGTCATTACGTTCAACCTCACTTTGTTCGCTTAAGCTGTTGTAGCTTGTTTTGTATTATACATCGGTTTGCCGCAATAATAAAATTTTTCATCATTATGTCAAGGTTTTTCTCCCACAATACACGGATTTATGATAACATAGTATTGATACAAAAATGTATGAAATGTAAACGAGGTGCTTGCATTGAAAATTTCTACCAAAGGTCGCTACGGCCTGACCATCATGATGGAGCTGGCTACCAAATTCGGCGAAGGCCCGACTTCATTAAAAAGCATCGCGGAAAAGCACGGGCTGTCCGAGCATTATTTGGAGCAGCTGGTCGCACCTTTGCGCAATGCGGGACTGGTCAAAAGCATTCGCGGCGCCTATGGCGGATATATTTTATCCAAAGCGCCTGAGGAACTAACTGCGGGCGATGTCATCCGCGTACTGGAAGGGCCGATCAGCCCGGTCGATTTTACGGAAGAGGACGATCCGGCGAAGCGCGATTTATGGATACGCATTCGCGACAGCATCGCGAACGTGCTAGACTCCACGACGCTGTCCGATTTGATCAGCTATAAAGACGAAGGCAGCAAGGACAGCTATATGTTCTACATTTAACGAAACCGATTGTGGTGAATGCATTGGAGTTTATTTATTTGGATCATGCCGCTACGACGCCGGTACATCCGGAAGTTGTCGAAGCGATGCTTCCGTATTTGACGGGGATATACGGGAATGCGTCCAGCACGCATCAAGCCGGTCGCGCCGCCCGTCATGCGCTTAACGACGCGCGAGACCGCATCGCCGCTTTTGTGGGCTGCCGTCCGGCGGAACTCGTATTTACTGGAAGCGGAACGGAAAGCGACAATACCGCGCTGTTCGGCGCCGCGGAAGCGGGACGCGAGCGAGGCAAGCACATCATTACGACGCAGATCGAGCATCACGCCGTTCTTCACGCATGCGAGCGGCTCGAACAGCTTGGGTATGACGTTACCTATTTGCCAGTCGACGCCCTCGGGCAAGTGGCTCCGGCCGATGTGGAAGCGGCTATCCGGCCCGATACGATCCTGATCAGCGTAATGTATGGTAATAACGAGGTCGGTACGCTTCAGCCAATCGTGGAGATTGGCGAGCTGGCGAGGAGCAAAGGCATCTGTTTTCACGTCGATGCGGTGCAAGCGCTGGCGCATGTTCCGATTGATCTACGTACGCTGCCGGTCGATCTGATGAGTTTTTCCGCGCATAAGTTGAATGGACCCAAAGGGGTAGGCGCGTTATATATAGCGAAGCATGTTCGTTTATCGCCGCTCATGTTCGGCGGCTCCCAGGAACGCAAAAGGCGTCCCGGCACGGAGAATACGGCAGGTATCTCCGGTTTTGCCAAGGCCGTGCAAATTTTTGAGCGCAACAGGTATGAATTGCAACAAAAGATGGAAAAACTACGTCAGGAAATGGTGAATGAGCTGCGAATACGTTTGGGAGAGCATGCATTTGTCATCAACGGCCATCCCACCGAGCGGCTTCCGCACATATTGAACGTGAGCTTTCCCGGAATATCCACGGAAACGATGCTGATGAACCTCGACCTGGCAGGGATCGCTGCAGCCAGCGGTTCCGCTTGCACCTCCGGTTCCCTCGAAGTGTCCCACGTCCTTCAAGCCATGCGGCTGCCTGAGGAAATAACGAATTCTGCCGTACGATTCAGCTTCGGTACGAACAACACCTTGGAGCAAGTAACCGCCGTCGCACAAATCGTTGAAACGATCATGAGCCGTTTGCGTAAATAAAGTTAAGCAAATGTTTATTTAAACCCGCGTATGCAGAACACTCCATTGGAAATTCATCTTTGTGCTAGGAGAGAATCCCTTTTGAAAAGAGCGCGGTATGTGATCGGGCTGCCGATCCTTTGCGTAGAAACCGGCAAGCAAGCGGGTATTGCAAAGGATCTCCTGCTGAATGCCGACTGGCAGGTAGAGGCGATTCTGCTCGAAATCAAACACTGGTATTCGGCTGCGAAGTTTATTTGGCTTGCGGATGTCATCGCGATCGGCGAGGACGCCATTACGATTCCAAACCTGGACGCGGTGAAACCGCTTGTGGAGCAGTTGGATTTGACCGCTTTGCTCAGCGGCGACAACAAAGTGAAGGGAATGCCGATCATTACGGTGAACGGCCAGCAGCTCGGCGTCATTGAGGATGTTTATTTGGAGCCTAAATGGGGTAAACAGGTAATAGGCTATGAGTTAACGGAGGGCTTCATTTCTGACTTGAAGGAAGGGCGCAAGTGGCTTCCTCTCCCGGATTCGGTAAAAATCGGCGAGGACGCCGTTATTGTTCCCGTCGGCGCTTCCGAAGCGCTGCAGGAAATCTTCGAACCATTAGAAGAATAGGGTGATAACTATGTTACGTTGTCCAAATTGCAATTCCAAAGATATCGGCAAGATCGGCTCCCATCAATTTTACTGCTGGGGCTGCTTCATCGAACTGACCGTGAACGGCGAGAAAATGTCCGTCTATCAAGTAGAAGAAGACGGCACGCTAAGCTCCCTGGACGATTTGTTTTTTGAAGAAGAGATTCCGCAAGTGCACGCGAATTAATCGGACCGTACGTACACCGTCTCCACATTTTCGTTTATTCGGAAGTGATGGAGGCGGTGTTTTTTGCGTTTTCGAGAAGCTTGCCTTCTCTCACATTGTATTCGACACATAGCCGGTCTATGTCCAAGATTGTACTTACTGGATTAGAAAAACCAACTTGTACATATACTGTAAAGGGCGCATTTTCAAGGGGGGAGGGCTTACGGTGGATCGGTTTACGAAAAACCATTTGTTCATCGGCATGGTTTATACGCTGCTGGGCTTGATCATATTATTTTTACTGGTCCAAATCAGGCCGCTAATCTCCTGGATCTATAACTTTTTATGCGAAATCCTTACGCCGTTTATAGTCGCATTGATCATTTCTTATGTGCTCAATCCCGTCGTCACGCTGCTGGGGGCGCGAAAAGTGCCGCGTACGGCCGCCGTGCTGCTGATTTACGCTGTCTTCATTACTTCTTCTACGGTCGTACTGATGAATGTCATTCCGATGCTCGTACGGCAGCTCAGCGAGTTGAACGAGCATATGCCCGACCTTGCTTTTAAGGCGCAGAGCGTCGTCGACGACTTGAACCAGGTTGAATTTTTGCCCGACAGCATCCGCAACGGAATCAACCAGTCGCTAGGCAAGCTGGAGAACGGGATTACGCTGGCCGTATCGGAATACATACGCGACATCGGGAATACGGTCGATACGTTGTTCTTGATCTTCATCATTCCGTTCGTCGCTTTTTATATGCTCAAAGATTTTCAACTGATCGAGAATACAGCGCTCGCTATCGTGCCCAAGACGCGTCGCAAACAAATCGTAACGATGCTCGTCGATATCGACACCGCACTCGGCAACTACATTCGGGGGCAGTTTCTTGTTTGCTGCATTATCGGTGGGCTGGCCTATGTCGGTTATTGGCTGATCGGCATGCCTTATGCGCTGCTGCTCGCCTGCATCGTGGCCGTGTTCAACATCATTCCGTACCTGGGTCCCTTTCTTGGAGCAGCACCGGCTTTAGTGGTAGCGTCGACGTTGTCCATAAAAATGGTGCTGTTCGTCATTCTGGTGAACACGGCGTGCCAAATTTTGGAGGGCAACGTCATTTCGCCGCAGGTGGTCGGACGTTCGCTCAAAATGCATCCGCTGTTCATTATTTTCGCTCTGCTGGTCGGCGGGGAGCTGGCGGGCATTGTCGGTTTGATTTTGGCGGTGCCGTTTTTCGCCGTCATGAAGGTGATCCTGCAGCATGTATTCACTTATTACGTGCATCGCCGTCCGACATAAAACAAGCTTTCAACAATCATGAACAGTTAGGTGAAACTTTTGTCCATCTATTGCGTACAACAACATGGTATTGCGCCGGCCGCAAAAATTTCATATTCGTATCATCGGAGGAGCCTGTCACCAAGGGCTCCTTTTTGTCTTTTTTTACTTTAACATTCTCGGGAAAGTTATGCTCAGGGGATCGTTCGATTTCGAGGAAAAAACGCGGCGTTTTTGAATCGTAAAAAGTGACTCCCGGGTTTTGAAACGAGTGGAGGGTACGTTCTATTATGGATCAGCAGGCTTGGATAGCGATCATCTTATTTTTGGTCGCCTATGCATTTATCGTATCGGAAAAGATTCATCGGACCATCGTCGCCATGATCGGCGGCATCTTGGTCGTAATTCTTGGCATTGCTTCGCAAGAGACGGCATTGCACCATATCGACTTCAATACGCTCGGGCTGTTGGTCGGTATGATGATCATTGTAGGAATTACCGCGGAAACGGGTTTGTTCAATTATATTGCGGTCTGGGCTGCCAAAAAAGCGGGAGGTCATCCGGTCCGTATCATGATCGCGCTTTGTTTGGTGACGGCGGTCGGATCGGCGTTTCTCGACAATGTAACGACCGTGCTGCTAATGGTACCGGTCACGTTCAGTATCACGCGGCAGCTTCGGGTCACCCCGGTGCCGTACTTTATATCGCAAATTATAGCTTGCAACATCGGAGGGACGGCGACGCTGATCGGCGATCCGCCGAATATCATGATCGGCAGCGCAGTGAAAGAATTGACTTTCATGGCTTTTATCAAAAATTTAAGTGTCATTTCGTGTTTTATCTTGATTGTACTGATTCCGATTCTCGTGCTGCTATATCGCAAAAAAATCCGAACCACTGAGGAGCTTCGGCAGCGGGTTTTGGATATGGACGAGCAGGCGGAAATCCGCAACCCGGCACTGCTGCGAAAAAGCTTGCTTGCTTTGGGTCTCACGATCATGGGCTTTTTTGTCCATCAGGTTGTGCATCTGGAATCGGCGACGGTGGCGCTATCCGGCGCTTTCTTCCTGCTGCTGCTTTCCGGAGAGCACTATTTGGAAAAAGCGTTCGAGCGAGTTGAATGGACGACGATCTTCTTTTTCATCGGGCTGTTCGTATTGGTGGCGGGTCTGGTCGAAACCGGAGTTATTGCCAGAATGGCCGAATATGCGGTCGGCATAACCGGGGGAGACGTAACCAAAGCGTCGCTGCTGATTTTATGGTTCAGTGCCATCGCCTCGGCCTTTCTCGATAATATACCTTTCGTGGCTACGATGATCCCGCTTATTCAGGAGATGGGGACGAGGGGGGTGACGAATTTGGAGCCGCTATGGTGGAGTCTTGCGCTCGGCGCATGTCTCGGAGGCAATGGAACGCTGATCGGCGCCAGCGCCAATCTCATCGTTGCGGGGATGTCGGCCAAAGAGGGACATCCGATTTCCTTCATGAAGTTTTTTAAAGTGGCTTTTCCGCTCATGCTCTTGTCCGTTGCGATTGCAAATGTATATGTATATGTGAGATATTTGATGTGATGTATAGCCACTATGAAGGAGGAGTACTCTTGCTGCACTATGAATACGACCAAGAGCTCCTGTCACTTGAAGAAAAGCTGGACGGGCAGGATATGGAGTTTTGGCTGCGGGTAAAGCGTCCGGATGCTGATGTGGAGAAGGCGGTCAAAAAGATACGGGATCATTTTAATGACAACGACGTGATGACGGACGTTTTGTTTTATGCGCATCATGGCGAGGAATATCAGTGGATCGTGCGGCACGATTATTATGTGGACTTCATCCTGTGCTTACTCAAGCACCGGCTGCTTACGGCCGTCAGATGGAGCGTGTAATAACGTCGAACATCCATGAAGGGACCTTTGCTCGCAACTCTGGGGCGAAGGTCTTTTTGTTGAAAGTTCCGTTTTTGCACACGTTGTGGCCCGGCTTCCTTTAATGGAAAACATTATACTTGCTATGGCGCATTCAAATGTGGTACATTGTTAGTCCGGTTGTCCGAGACACTTATCGAGCAACTTGACTCAAGAACCCAAGACGATTTGTAAGTTCTGATCTTGCTAGGCTGACTTCAAGAATGGAAGACATATTGTACTTGCGTGAAAGTATCAAATGTGGTAAGTTGTGAATCCGGCTGTCCGAGGGGACAATACGGAGGACTTGATCCAAGACGATTTGTAAGTTCTGATCTTGTTAGGTTGACTTCAAGAATGGAAGACATATCGTACTTGCGTGAAAGATTCAAATGTGGTAAGGTTGTGAATCCGGCTGTCCAAGGGGACAATACGGAGGACTTGATCCAAGACGATTTGTAAGTTCTGATCTTGTTAGGTTGACTTCAAGAATGGAAGACATGTTGTACTTGCGTGAAAGCTTCAAATGTGGTAAGTTGTGATTCCGGCTGTCCAAGGGGACAACACGGAGGACTTAATCCAAGACGATTTGTAAGTTCTGATCTTGTTAGGTTGACTTCAAGAATGGAAGACATGTTGTACTTGCGTGAAAGCTTCAAATGTGGTAAGTTGTGATTCCGGCTGTCACAAAGACATCACCGGAGTGCTTGTTAGTAAACAGAAACCGTTTGATGCTCGTGAAGAAGCGTCGACATATGGAAAAAAGTTTTGCTTGCTTTTCATAAGCGAATATGGTAAATTACGATCTTGTCGCTGCTAAAGCGGTTGACAAATCAAGTTATGAATTGCCCTTTGAAAACTGAACAACGAGTGAGTGAATTAGAGAATGAAAATTCTCGTCAGCATGTTGCAACTGTTACGGCGATTCTCGCCGGCGTCAGTTGTCAACGATAAATTTTGAGCTTAATCAGCTTACATTATAGCGAGCATCGCCTTCGGGTGATGGGAGCCATTTGTATCAATTTCGGTCTTCGGTCCGAAAATGATACTTTAATGGAGAGTTTGATCCTGGCTCAGGACGAACGCTGGCGGCGTGCCTAATACATGCAAGTCGAGCGAACCCTTCGGGGTTAGCGGCGGACGGGTGAGTAACACGTAGGCAACCTGCCTGTAAGATCGGGATAACTACCGGAAACGGTAGCTAAGACCGGATAATTAAGCGGAATGCATGTTCCGTTTATGAAACACGGTGCAAGCTGTGGCTTACAGATGGGCCTGCGGCGCATTAGCTAGTTGGCGGGGTAATGGCCCACCAAGGCGACGATGCGTAGCCGACCTGAGAGGGTGATCGGCCACAC
>NZ_CAJVCE010000024.1 GCF_910594985.1 Paenibacillus allorhizosphaerae | reverse complement strand
CCAATTCTACCATCAGAACCGGATTAAACCGATCCCAATTAAAGAAGTACGTGTATAACTTGAAAAACTAAGCCTAGATGAGTAAGAGTGAGCTTGTGTCCAAACTCAGGGGGTTAATCCGGATTTTGTACACATTGTAACATAATAATACTTCGATAAAGGAAGACATCAATAAATTCCTGGATATTGCGTGAAGTCAATAAAGTGCAAACGGGGTTTGACAAAAGTGCAAATTTTACGTCGTTTTTGCCAAAGATTTTATGAAAAAGCGCCGTTATGATTACAGAAAAGTAAACGTTTTCTACATTGTGGAAGGAGAGGAATGATCTTGAGTAAAATTCGTACGGCGGTAGTCGGTCTTAACATGGGGCTCGAACATGCGCATGCCTACAAGCTGGCGGAGCGTTCGGAGCTTCGCTGGGTCGTCGACCTGGACGGGAACAAAGCAGCGAAGGTTGCAGAAGAGCTCGGGTGCAGCTATACGACGGATTGGACCAACATTCTCGACGACGTCGACGCGGTAAGCCTCTGTACGCCGCATCATCTGCACGCGCCTCAAGCGCTGCAGGCGATCGCCGCCGGAAAGCATGTGCTGCTCGAGAAGCCGCTTGCAAACTCCGAAGAAGACTGCCTGAGCATCATCTCTGCTGCGGAAGCAAAAAACGTAACGCTGATGCTCGCCTTCGTCGTCCGGTTCCTGCCGGCGATTCGGAAACTGAAGGAAGCGGTGGACAGTGGCCAATACGGCAGGCCGATCAGCGCGCAAGGCTGGGTTGAGGCGTATTTGACCCCGGTTCCGGGTACGTGGTTCGCAAGCAAGAATAAGCTCGGCGGCGGCGTATTGTTCAGCCACGGCTGCCATTACATCGATATTTTGCTCTATTTGCTCGGCGAGCCGGCCCGGGTATCCCACTTCGGGACGCGGGTCGGAACCGAGTGGATGGAAGGGGAAGGAACGTCGCACGGCATCATTGAATTCAAGAGCGGGGCTCTGGCGCACCTCGTCAGCAGCTGGGGAATGAAATACAAGAAGACGCCGGCGAAGTTCCAAATCCATATGACCGAAGGCATGCTCGAACTGGACAACAGCATGTGGAAGGTACAGGCCATCTCCAAGAGCGGGACCGAAACATTGTACGAGCGCCCCAAGGAATATCCGGTTCGCCCCGGGCAAAACGTATTATTCGAAATCGAGCATTTCCTGGAAAGCATCGCGACCGGGCAGCGGCCGGAAACCGACGGCCACGAAATCTTGAAATCGCATCGGACGATTTGGGCGATGTACGCCAGCCAAGGCGTTCCCGTTGACTTGTAAAAGGGATTCGAACAGGAGGTTATCATCGATGACGATCAAAGTCGGCATTATCGGTTGCGGTTTGATGGGCTCGCTCCATGCGCGTACGCTGCATGCTTTGTTGGGCGTGCAAGTCGCGGCGGTGCACAACCGTACCCGTGAGAAAGCGGAGGCGCTGGCCGCCGAAGTGGGAGCGGCAGTATTCGACTCATACGAGGCGCTGTTGGCACAAGATTTGGATGCGGTATGGGTGGCGACTCCGGATCATTTGCATGTGGACGCATCCATTGCCGTGCTTGAATCGGGTAAGCATCTGTTCCTCGAGAAAGCGCTCGCCACCTCGGTGGCCGACGGCGCGAAAATCGTGGAGACCGGCGCGAAACGGCCGGAGCTTAAGGCGATGGTGGGTTACCCGCTGCGATTCGCTCCCGCCTATCGGGCGATGAAAGAAGCCGTTTCACACGGCGACGCAGGCAAACCGATACAAGCCTGGTCGATGCGCACCCATTTTCTGGATCCCAACCAACGGGTGTATGACAAGTACCGGGACCATTATTACGATACGCCGGGCTGGTACTTTAACGAGGCCGATGCGAAAGGACCTATATTTTCCCACGGCTCGCACGACTACGATCTGCTGATGTGGATGTGCGGCGAGGTCGAATCGGTATTCGCTTACGGCGGTACATATATGCTTCCGCCCGGAAGCGTCGCCGATGCGTTCACTGTATCGCTTCGATTTGCGAACGGGGCGATCGGTCAAGTCAGCACGCCTTGGGTGACCCGCGTAGAGTACGACATCACAGGAGTCGCGACGGAGAAGTTGACCGTCGTGAACAACAACGGACAGGTGCTGATAAAAGACGACAACGGCCCCGAACGAAAAACTTCGTTCTCCGATAACGATATGTGGTTTCGGCTGAACGGGCATTTCATCGATTGCATTCACCAAAACAAACAGCCGCTCATTTCGCTAGAGGATGGGCTGCGGGTCATCGCCGTATCCGAGGCGGCTTACCGTTCCTTGAAGGAACGCCGCGAGGTCGCTGTTGACTACTCGGCGCTGGGCGCATCGCGGACAGGGGGCGGGGTATGACCATGAAGCCTAGTATCAAGCTCGCCTGCATGACTTGGATCTACCATAAGCATCCGTTCGAACGGGCGCTGGAAGGCATCGCCCGGGCCGGCTACCGCTACGTTTCGTTCGGCTTGCCGCACGAAGGGAAACGGGCGTTCGACGATGGCGCGCAGGGGGAAGCCGAACGAATCGCCGGTCTGCTGAATCGTTACGGCTTGCAGCCGGTTACGCTTGTCAGCACCGACGTACTAGCCCCGGCCCAACCGATCGAGCAGGCTAGGCAGCGGATGGACTTTGCCCGCGCAATCGGCGTGGAGGAGCTGTTGTCCCTCGGGACGACCAGCTATAAGAGGTTTCCCGATGAGCCGCTCACCGAAGAAGAGATGGCGCCGATCAACGAAGCGTTCGCGGCCAAATTCCGCCAAATCGGAGCGGAAGCAGGGAAGCGGGGGCTCGTCGTGTCGATCAAGCCGCATACGGGCAACACGGCTGCGGCGAACGTCATGGCGGGTACGCTCAGGACCATCGACTCCCCCTACGTAAAGGCGTCTTACGACCCCGGTAACGTGCGATTCTATGAAGGCATTGAGCCTGCTGCCGATTTTCCCGCCATCGCAGCGCAAACGACTTCGTTTATCGCCAAAGACCATCGAGGTGCCCGCGCGGAGTCGAATTTCCCAATTCCGGGGGAGGGTGACATCGATTTCCTAACGATGTTCGTTACGCTTCGCGCGTCCGGATTCGCGGGACCCGTCGTCGTTGAGCGGCTTGACGGAGCGAATGGCGCCTATGGCGCAAACATGGAAGCCGCTGAGCTGGACGGGCGGATTGCAATGGCTCATGCCAACTTGGCAAAGATGCTGGAAGAGGCCGGATTCGAAGTATAGATTGAAGCATGAGGGGGAGTGCGAGTGAAACCGTCTATGGAACGGAAATCCGTTGAAATCAGGCGTTTGGCAGACTGCACGTTCCGGCAGGCGGTGGAGCTATGGAACCTCGGTTTTGCCGGTTATTATTCGGACATGACGCTAACGCTGGATCAGTTCGTAGCAAAGCTGGCAAGCGAATCGATTCGTCCGGAATTGTCAGTCGCCGCTTTCATTGGCAGCGAACCGGCCGGCTTTGTACTGGTTGCCGTGAAGGAGGTTGAAGGCGTCAACCTCGCTTGGAACGGAGGGACTGGCGTCCATCCGGCTCATCGGGGAAAGGGCCTGGCAAAGCTTCTGATGCGGGAAGCGATCGCGGCGATGAAAGAAGGCGGGGCGGAAACCGCCTTCCTGGAAGTCGTGCAAAAAAACGCCGGTGCCATTGCAGCTTACGAAAACGCTGGCTTCCGGGTTTGCGACGAGCTGATAGGCATGAAGCGGATCGGAGCGCTTAACGGCGTTTCATCGGTTCACCCGTTCGCGACAGAAGCCTATTCAACCGCACGAGCAAAACCGCAAGAAATGACAAAGCTGCCATTCTTCCGGCACGAAACGGCCTGGACTTCGGCCTGGTTTCATTTAAAGGACGCCGAAGGCATCGTCGTCCTCGACCGGGAAGGCGTTATCGTCGCTTATGCGCTGACTCGCAGGACGTATGGGGAGAACGGGAAGCTGCTGGGAACCACCTTATTCCAATGCGCAGCCGAGCCGTCCCGTCCCGACAGGAAGGAACTGCTCGGCACAGTGCTTGCGGAGGCTTTCGGTCCTCCGGACGAAGCGTGCCAAAGGAGCGTCAGCAACTTGTCCATATCCGACCCGGCCGTCATCGAATGGCTCGAAGCCGCCGGTTTCGAAACCGTTTATACGCAATATTTGATGATCGCGAAACTTTGACGATAATCGAATGGAGGAGACAGAACCAATGATCCGTTGCGGAATGGCCGAGGTGGATATCACTCCGGCGCTTGGCAGTGAGATCCCGGGATATTTCGGTCCGCGTTTAGGGAGCGGCATGAAAGATCCGTTATATGCGAAATCGTTGGTTACGGAAACGGAAACCTGCATTGCCGTCATCATTGCCCTCGACTCGATCTCCGTACCAAGGGAAACGGTGCAAACGATCCGCAAGCTTGTGGGGGAAGCGGTACATATCGAACCAGCTGCCATTTTCGTTTCCGCCACGCATACCCATACGGGCGGCCCCGTATCGACGGGCTTGGGTTGTACTGAAAATCCGGCTTATCTGGAATGGCTCGCGCAAAAGGCGGCCGATAGCGCCATTTTGGCGTATCGTACCCGCAAAGCGGCAAGGATCGGTTTCGGCCGGGGCCACGAGGCGGACATCGCGTTCAACCGGCGATTTTTCATGAAGGACGGCACATTCCGCACGAATCCCGGCATTGGCAATCCGCTCGTCGACCGGGCGGCCGGTCCGATCGATCCGGAAGTGCTGGTCATGCGGATCGACGATGCGGATGGGAATCCGATCGGTATCGTTACGAATTACGCTTGTCATACGGACACCGTCGGCGGGTCCGAATATTGCGCCGATTACCCGGGAGAGCTTAGCCGGTTCGTCAAAAGGGCGCTCGGCGATCAAGCGGTCAGCCTGTTTCTTCTTGGAGCATGCGGCAACATCAATCACATCGACGTATCCGGGAAGCGAAATAAGGCTGTCGACCATTACCGCTGGATGGGACGCATCCTGGGAGCGGAGGTCGTCAAAGTCCGGGAAAAAATCGATGTCGGCGGTGAGGCCCGTATAGAAGCGCTTAGCGGTTATTTTACCGTGGAACTGCGGAGCCCGACGGAGGAAGAAGCGGATGCGGCCGGAATGGTTGTCCAAAAAGGGACGAGTGATGTTCGAGAAGCTACTTATGCCCGTGAAATACTGAAGATCATGGAAGAATGTCCAACCGCTTCAAGAGAAGTGGAAGTACAGGCTTTACGGATCGGCGAGCTTTCGGTAGTCGGCCTGCCGGGCGAAATATTCGTCGAGTTCGGATTGGACATCAAGAGGCAATCTCCTAGCGCATATACGATGATCGACACGATGTGCAACGGTACCATCCGGGCTTACATATGCACGCGGGAGGCGCATCGTCAGGGCGGCTATGAGCCGAGGATGACGTTCCGCAACCGATTCCCCGAAGAAACGGGCGAACGCCTCGTGGAGCTTGCCGTGCAGCTGCTGAATCGGTTGCAATAAAACGACAGCATCGCTATTTATACCATGGGACGAACCAAAAAGGAAAGGCGCAGAAATTTCTGCGCCACTTTTTGCTTTAATTCAAGCCACCCACAACCGGATGCGGAACATATGGCTCCTCGAGGCTGGCGATGTCGGGTGACAAGAACTTTATCCCATTCCCGAAATTGACAAGAACATTATCCCATTCCCGACAATACAACGGTCCCAAGCGTTTAGTTGTCACAAGAGGAGGGGCCGTGCGTTCTCGAACAGAAGCACCATATCCAGGAGGCACGTAATCTTGCATAAGCGAAGCCTCCGAATTGTCGATGCGGGCTATCAGGGGTTGGTATTTTCAAGAACTATATTCTGTAACAGTTTAATAACGGGTACGATAGTATGGAGTTGCCGCAGGGTAGCTTCACTTTTATATTCATTGAAGTAACGGGCAGTTTTATCAAAATATGTGTGTTACATTACCTAATTCAAGCTTCCACTAACTCAGGTCGCTGAATCTGGAGCGGAGGAGGGACAAGCCAACCTTTCTCCTTGCTTAGATGTAGAATTTTCAACCCTAATGCCGCCTTTGTAGCATGATACTTCCCGAAGAGCATCCCGATGTCTTCCCGAATGCTTTTTGCCATAATTTGACTGCATCCAACCAAACTAAGCGATGTATCAGCTGCAAGCATCGCTGCAATTTCAGGATCTGTAAACCTTGCTCCGATCGGAATTTCTTCAAGCTTTGCTTCGGGTCTTTGGGGTAACGCTGGAAAAGGTGCAATTCCATTATTAATCAACACACTATCACATTCACTTACTTCAAGCTCGGCTTGATCAATTAAGTCCCCCAACATTTTCTTGAGGTCTTTGTCGCCCGCGTGGTAGTTTAGTGCTCGGTATGTTGAAATACATCCTTTCGCTGCCATAGAGAATTGCCACAGATCATACACTTCCCCGTAATGTAAAGGCTCATCCTTTGAATTTCCACTTAAAATGCCCATCATATATCACTCCTTTAATTAGTGTTTTAACCCAAATTAGTTTGACTTAATTGTCTGATTGTTATTCCAGATATTTATCGAGAATGAGAGTTGTTTAATGCAAACAAGTACCCGGTCCGCTACCTAATCGCGCACCTGCACCTTGCTTATTACGTCCTTCACTCTTCGGCCTGCTCGGGCCGGTGGCGTGGGTTCGGATGACCTGCAACGAGTTCGAGCATTTACCTTCAGCACCTCGTGTTAGGTAAATCCAGAGACCGGCAGCAGGGGTACACTAACGGGCACGATAGTACAAAAACAGGGAGCGGATTGCCGAGGCAATTGCTTCCTGTTTTCATTGAACCGGGAACATTTAGCTATCGACTATCGTGTGCAAAATATCATGTATGGATTGGGTTATATATACACAAGGATACGATTTCTGTCACAACGGTTGCTCAACTAGCCGGTATCTATCGGCAGCTGCGTTACGGGCAGAATAGTTTAATTTATTATTGACAATCCCACCAACATATGTGTATCTTTTCCTTAAGGTTAATGAATGGGGAGCCAATGTATGCTAATACAATTCTTTATGCAAATTCATCATCACAACAAGCGTTAACACATCCCAAATAAATTTAGGGGTGGGTTAACGCTCTTCGCGCTACCTGCCCTGCGATATTAACGCGCGGGACCAACAGGTCTAGCGCGTTTTTTATTTATGAACCAGCAAGTAACTTAACAAGGAGGAGAGCGTGTTGTACATTAGATTCCATGGTAATTATTCTAGTCCTAAGACTAAGCAACCTTATGGCATTTTTGTTGTTATTTATCACTTATATCGTGACGCTAAGCTTTTGGAAAGCGACGGCAAGCTTTACCTAGACACCAAAGAATGGTTTGAACAGAATTTACCCAATCCGCCGTTTTACGATGATAACAATTCAGTAAATGCAGTAACATGGTTTAAGGATGGTATTAAGGCACCAGAGATGATAATCTACTTGGAGCCCTTCTTTAATATTGCAAAGAAATATAACGTCGAGATAATCAAATCTATCTCAAAAGAGCTTCCTGGCATACTTATTTACGAAGACGAATACCAAATTGGAATTGTTCCTCACTGCGCTAACTGGGAACGTTAGCTTAACGACAAAAGGAGCAGTTTGCCAACGCGGCAGCTGTTCCTTTTGTCGTTGATCTGCTGGGGAGAATAAAGCAATAGGATAGTAGAGTATCGGAGCTAACCATTATGCAAGCTGCTATGCCGAATACGTAACAAAAGAGGTCGACCATCTCGTTGGTCGACCTCTAATTATTCTATTGTGCGGTCAGAATCTGTGGACCTTCAGCGGTGATGGCGATCGTATGCTCGTATTGGGCGGCGAGCTTGCGATCCAGCGTCCGAGCGGTCCAGTCGTCTGCATCGATTGTCATGTAGTAGGTGCCTTCGGTGATCATGGGCTCGATCGTGAACACCATGCCTTCCTTGATGCGGAGGCCTTTGCCGGGCTTGCCGACATGCATATAGTTTGGCTCCTCGTGCAGGTCCCGGCCGATGCCATGCGCGAGAAGGTCGCGCACGACGCCGAAGCCGTTCGATTCGGCATGCCGTTGGATCGCGCTCGTCACGTCGCCGAGCCGATTGCCGGGCTGCGCCTGCGCGATGCCGAGATCAAGGCATTCCTTCGTGACGCGCATCAGCTTCTCGGCCGTTGGCGAGATGTTCCCAACCGCATAGCTCCAGGCTGAATCGCCGAGCCAGCCGTCGAGCTCTGCGACTGTGTCGATTGTCACAATATCGCCTTCCTCAAGTGGCTTATCGCTAGGGAAGCCATGCGCGATCACGTCGTTGACGGAGGCACAGGTCGCATATGGATAGCCCTTGTAGCCCTTCGTGTAAGGCTTGGCGCCGTGCTTTAAGATAATGCCCTCGAAGATGCGCTCAATCTCGTTCGTCGTGATGCCCGGTTGGATGAGCGGGGCGATTGTACGATGGCATTCGGCCACTACTTGGCATGCCTTGCGGATAGCCTCGATTTCATGCTTGCTTTTTAAGATGACCATGTTCGTATCAGGACTCCTTTGTAATGGCTTGCATCGCGAGCCGGGCGATTCGATCGACGTCCAGCTCGGAAGTGCCTGCATAGTAGTGCAGCCCACAGCAGCCGACTAGCACGGCAAGCATATGGTCGACGCTGTCGTCTTCGCGTTTCGCGATCGATTGTAGCGGAACATACAGCCGTTCCATGAATCGTCTCTTGGAGGCATGCCGATCCTTCTCAGGCAAGCCTGCATAATGCTCCAACGCCATCTTGTAGACGAGATATGTGCGGGCGTCCGACCGCCACAGCCGGAGCAGCGTCTTGCAATACGTCAACAGCTGCCTGTCATCCGGGCTGCCGTCGCAGATGTTCGCCCATTCTGCCAAGGCTTGCTCGCATCGCTCGAAGCCGCTGCCCAGCACATCTTCTATCAATAAAAGTCGGTTGGGGTAGTAATGGTACACCGTGCCGTAACCGAGCTCGGCCTCGCGGGCGACATCGCGAATATCAAAGCTTCCGCCCGTGCGGAAGTAGGCGCGCGCGGCGGCGTCCAGGATCTGTTCTCTGCGCTGGATGCGGATGAGCTCATTTTGTTCTTTGGTACGGGGGCACATAGGCGCGTGAACCTCCTTTTATAGACCTGCGAATTTGTCGATAAAAAAATAGTAACACGTGGGGCGGGGATATGCAAATTATTTTGGTAAAGCGGAGGCGGTGGGGCGCGTGGTTAACTCACCCAGAAACGACCGGTGTATGAGGAGCAGGATTAATCATCTCTGGGAAGGAGAATTGGAGAAGATGGTTAGTGTTTACGAAGGGATATGGGCTGAGACATTTGGGACATTGAGGCATACATCCACTTTTAAAATAACGACCGGTTGCAAGCAAAACTAAACGGCCTCAGTCCGATGGAATTCAGGAGCAAGGCCGCCTAATTAAATTTCTATATTTCCATTGTCCTCTTGACGGGGAGCAGTTTCAACCGTGCAGCTGCTCCTTTTTGCGATAAGCTATTGGGCAGAGCGCGCCTAGCCAAGCTAGGCACAACTAACTGATGCAAGTTCAGTCGGGGTAAGGACCAAGCCGCCCCGTAGCTAGCAGGCCGTAATGAAAATGAATCCTACCGCATCGTGAAAGTAAACCCGAAAGGGACAAGAGGAAGCCGAGCCCCGTCTGCCCTGGCGAAGGCCATGGAACGCGCGAAGAACTTGGAACCGCAGAGCGGAAGAATCCTCCGGTGTAAAGGGATCGGCATGCAGAGAAAGTTGTGTCTGGAACTAGGGAGACCCTCCCCCGCACGAAGTTTTTTTTTCGTAACCAGCAGATCTATAAGCCCTAAAGGTGAAATGGCGAGCTGCGGGAAGGGAGTCGGGGGGGGCCATATTACTGATGATCCGGCGGACAACATAACCCCGGGGAGGAAAGGGCGCCGAAAAGGCAATACCCCACTTCGTTCACGGGATATCGAGGAGGTAAGAGCAAGTGAATGCCGAATACACGGCTAACGCCACCAACGAAAACGCTCGACAACTCCAAAATACCCTCTATCTTGCGGCTAAGGAGAATCCTAAGCGTAAGTTTCATGCACTGTACGACAAAGTATTCCGGAAAAATATCTTGTGGGAAGCAAGGATGCGGGTGAAAACCAATCGCGGCAGTGCCGGTGTCGATTTGCAAACGATCGACTTCATCGTTCGTGAGGTCGGAGAAGAAACCTTCATCGAAGAGATCAAGCAGCAGTTACGGAATGGGGAATACAGACCGTCTCCTGTTAAGCGGAAAGAAATACCGAAGCCGGACGGCAAAACACGTCCACTGGGTATCCCAACTATCCGCGACCGGACTGTGCAAATGGCAACAAAGCTGGTGATTGAAGGCATCTTCGAGGCGGATTTCAAAGATTGTTCGTACGGATTTCGACCGAAGAGTTCGGCTCATCACGCCTTAAAGTCCATCCGGGACAGCATAAATTGGGGAGTGATCAACTGGGTGGTCGATGTAGATATTTCGGGCTACGATACGATCTGGGAGAAGCGATTCTCTCATCTCGGAAAACTGGTGAGGTATGCTGATGATCTCGTCATCCTATGCAGATACAAGCCGCAGGCGCTTGAGGCGATTCGTACCCTTAAGGCCATCTTCGGGAAATTGGAATTGACCATGAACACGTCCAAGTCTAGGTTAGTGTGTCTATGGAAGAACCAAGACGGATTTGACTTTCTTGGCTTTCACCACCGGAAGATGCCGTTTCTACATAAAAACGGGACCTTGTATAGGCTTCGTAGTTTTCCATCTAAGAAAGCGATGAAGAAGATGCGGACTCGAGTGAAAGAAGAAACGGCTCCCAGAGGGCGGCTGCAGTGGCCGCTCAAACTGATGGTCGAAATGCTAAATCCGATGATACAAGGTTGGCGCAATTACTACGCGCTCGCATGTAGCGCGATCTTTATGGCGATAGCCGCCGTGTTGGCTGGTGTACATGGACAACGACAACGAAAGCTTGAGATCCGTGATTTGCCTCTCGGCGGCTGAAAATAAAATGCATAACGATGACAACAACTGTCACCATTGGCGATTAAGATAGGTTCGAGGAAGATTAGAGAGGAGAGACAAAAGATGTTGAATTCAGGTCATAACGATTCGGTCATGAGGAAGTACTTTAACTCGGGAAATCTTCGGCTTTCTTACCTGGACTTTGGCGGAGACAGCGAACAAGTGCTGGTTATGTTGCATGGATACATGGCCAATGCAAGATCATTTTCGGAGCTGGCCGTACGATTCAAAAATTGGAGGGTTATTTCTTTGGATCAACGCGGACACGGATGGAGCGACCATCCTCCCGGGGAGGAATACGCAAGGGATGATTACGTGGATGATATTTTGAACCTGGTTCGGTCGGAGCTTGGGGGGCAGCCTGTCACGATTCTGGGGCATTCTTTGGGCGGATTGAATGCTTATCAATTCGCGGCACGTCATTCTGAACTGGTGAAAGCCGTTATCGTGGAAGATATCGGCGCGGAGATTAAAGCGGATTTTTCCTTTGCCGACAAGCTCCCATTCCGTTCGGCTTCCTTAAAGGAGCTGAGAGATTCGCTTGCAAGCGTGGGGCTCCGGGCTATCGATTATTTTGCCGAGAGCGTGTTGGAGGATGAACACGGTTGGGGATTCCGAACGGATCTGAAGGGGCTGCAAATATCCGTTCTCCAATCCAACGGGGTGTGGTGGGATGACTGGTTAGGTTCGAGCTGTCCGATCCTGCTGATTCATGGCAGGAAGAGCTTCATTCTTGATACTAACCAGGCAAAACGGATGGAAGAAAGAAGGCCCAACACCAAGTTAATCGTTTTCGAACAATGCGGTCACGGTGTCCACACCGATGACTTACACGGTTATTATCATGTGGTGAACGATTTTCTTACCGAAAAGAAATAGGGGGATGAAAAGATGTATTGTAGAGTTGAAGATTTTATCGACGAATGGAAAAACGAAGCCGTATTAACCCAGAAGGTGTTAGACGGCTTGACTGATGAGGCGCTGTCACAACAGGTATATCCTGAAGGGCGTACGTTGGGAAGGATCGCGTGGCATTTTGTTACGAATTTTCCTGACTATCTAACGAAATTTGGAGTCTCGGTAGCTAAAGCGCAAAATGTGAGCGAAGTACCGTCTGCAAAGGAAATCGCTGAGACCTTTAAAGCGGTGAGTTCCCATGTCGCGACTGCTCTGCAAGAGCAATGGACGGACGATACATTGAAGCAAATCCAAAATGCATTCGGAAGAATGGAGTCGAACGCTACGATCTTTATGGGATTGATCAAGCACATCGTTCACCATCGAGGTCAGGTTACGATTCTGATGCGCCAAGCGGGACTGCCTATACCTGCGGTATATGGTCCTTCGAAGGAAGGTTGGGAGCAGGTGGGGGTGACGCCGCCGCTTTGATCGTGTGTCATCTCGCAGGTACTCTGCATAATTGCAGGATATCATAGTGTATATCGAAAGGCACCCGGTCGGGTGCCTTTTGATTTCGCCCTACAGATATTATGGAGATCCGTATCATAGAGAAAAATAGCTCTTTCCGCTACCCCGAAAATTTCACATAGCATAGATCTAAAAATGGCAATATGAAACTAAGCCCAGCTGTAGTGTTTTTTTAAAAAACTGTGCTTCATAGAATTTATGTGAAATCAAGATGGTTACGAAGCTGTCGAGGCGGTGAGAGCTACCTGAAAGCCAAGATTCTCAAGCTTTCGAACTGCTTGTTTAACAATTGCTTCTTGCTGTCGTTTTTCGAAATAGTTACCGCCTAAATCTTTGTACTCCTCGCCGCGCGTGAGGAGATGGTAAACAATGGTCATGATGGAGTGGGCGACCGCCACGGCCGCTCGGTGTCTGCCTTTTCGGGCTGCGATGCGTCGGTACTGAGCGCCAAGTAATTGTCGGATCTGCAGACGGAGTGGGCGACTTCAATGAGTGCCGAACGGAGGTATTTGTTGCCTTTGCGAGTCTTGGAGGATTTTCGTTTACCGGCACTTTCGTTCTGCCCTGGAACCAGACCTACCCACGAACAGAGATGAGCGGCGGAGGGGAAACGCGCACCAATGTCGGTCCCGACTTCGGCCAGAATTTGTTCCGCGGTTCGTCTTGCGATCCCCGGGATCGTATCTAGCCGCTCAATGTCTTGCTGAAAAGGATCGAGCCGCTTGGCTACCTCCATATCCAGTTCCACAAGTTGCTCATTCAGAAAATCGATGTGAGTCAGCATGGTTCTCAGCATGATCCGCTGGTGTGCGCTCATATTTCCACGCAAGGCTAGCTCTAGCTCTTCTTTCTTTTTCTTCAGCGTTCTTCGGGCGAATGCGGCCAGCTTTTCCGGGTCTTCTTCACCCTCGATCATGGCATCCATCATGTCGCGGCTGCTCACCCCCATGATGTCGGAGACAACGGCAGCTAGTTTAATGTTGGCTCCTTCCAGGACTTTTTGGACCCGGTTATGTTCGCGAGACCGTTCCTGAATCAGGCTGCGACGGTAACGAACTAATTCGCGCAGTTCTCTTTGGTTCCGGTCTGGGATGTAACTGGGTTTCAGCAGACCGTGGCGGAGCAGATTACAAATCCATTCTGCATCTATTACGTCCGTTTTCCTTCCGGGAACGGCTTTGATGTGCTGGGCGTTAACGACGAGAAACTGAATCTCTTCAGCTTCAAGCAAATTCACGATCGGTTTCCAGAACACGCCGGTACTTTCCAGGGCCACGTGAGTGCAGCGATGTTGCTTGATCCAGTCGATCAAATCAAGCAGGAAAACCGTGTGGGTACGAAACGTCTTAATCTCCTTTCCTTCGGGAGTTACGATGCAAGCGGTAATGGACTTCTTGTGAACATCCAAACCGCAAGCTCGCTCGATCAGGACATCCATAAAACTCACCTTTCTACGGCAGTTGAATTGAGAGGACTGGCGCAACAACCAGCAGAGGATTACTCTACCCCGCGTGCTTCCAGAAAAGGAGCGACATTCCGTGGTGCACCGTGGTCGTCGTAGTCAGACTAACGGATGGGTTCGTGACACCATAGCGCAACGACCTTCCTCACCAGCCGTAAGAATAGTATAAAACGTCGCACCAAAATTTTCATCCTCTGTGGCGCCCGACAGGGCATGGGGGGCTAACGGGTTACGATAGTTGAATCATGGTTTTGTAATAAACATGAAATCTGATTTTCATATCTCATTAATAAACCAGGACTATAATAAGATTGACCCCCTTTTTGATATATAAAATTAAGACCCGCAGCCCGTTGCTGTGGGTCTCTTTCTGTTATCACATAACTTCACAAAAGAAGTTGTTTGATACATATGTCCTGATGTGTATCGAACGGGTAGTTATCGCTAATGAACCTTCAAAATAAAGCTGTAGCAATTGCTTGGGTTAATTTGACGAGTAGGCGTCTTGACTAGAGGATAATTCTGGGATAAGATAATGTCAGTCATTACTGACAGACATATCGTGTATCTTAAAGAAAGGGAGCTGATCATGCGTCAAACTAAGCAATGGAGCACAGAGAAATTGCTACGGGCTGCTATCGACCTAATTTCGGAGAGAGGATACCATGGCGTCACGACGCAGGAAATCGCTTTAGCCGCCGACTTAAGCGAAAAGACGCTTTTTCGACACTTCGGAAGCAAGCAAAATTTGCTCGAAGCCGCCCTAGAACATTTTCAGTATGCCGAAGAGATGCGAATGCTCTTCAACGAGCAGCTTGTGTGGGAATTAGAAATCGACCTACTAACCATCAGCAGAAAATATCATGACATCATGAACCGCAACCGAAAGCTGATTCTAATCGCCATAAAGGATGAGGTCCATATCCCCGGTTTTAAAGAACGTCGACTGCAGCATCCTCGCCAACTGTTGACGTTTCTTACAGATTACCTCATTACAATGAGTGAGAAAGGAAAAATTGCGTGTTCCAACCCCACCATGCAGGCTTTCACGTTCATGATGGCTCAATATGGTGCGTTCATTAATAATTTGGAAGCCAGGGAGAACTATCCCGATATCGGGCTCGAACAGTTCATACAAGAGAACGTGAAGATTTTCGCCAGATCCATAACTTTAAAAAAGGAGCTGTAAAAGAGATGATGAACGATGAAGTATCAGCATTTATCGAAAATCTTAATCAGCCGTGGCAAATCGAGGTAAGTAACCAGCTGCGCCAAATGGTGCATAAAACCATTCCGGAAGCCGAAGAGCGCATCCAATACAAAAAGCCCCATTTTCTAAAGCATGGACATTACGCAGCTGTTATTTCTCCATCGAAAGATGCCATTGCATTCATGATCATGAACGCAACCGGTCTTGCATTCCCGAAAGGATTCGAAGGTCCTGCCGAGCGAAAATGGCTTAAAATTCGCCAAGGGGATACGCCTGATTACGATCTGTTGGCTAACCTATTGGTTCAAGCTTCAAACACTCTGTAGCGGCGAAGAATCGCCAGAACATTCACTATGTTTGGGGTGCAGACACCCTTCCAAAACAAGGAGGATTCTCATGAATAACATTCCAAATCAACCATTAGAAATGACATTCAAACGAGTATTCGATGCCCCTCGCGAACTCGTTTATAAAGTGTGGACGGAGCCCCAACATTTCGCGAATTGGTGGGGGCCTAAGGGTTTCTTCCTAGAAGTAGCCAAAATGGAAGTTCGACCAGGCGGCATATTTCTAGGCTGTCAGTCTTCCTCCGACGGGAATCATGTCATGTGGGGGAAATTTACGTATCAAGAGGTAGTCACACCCGAGAAGTTGGTTTTTATCCAGTCCTTTTCCGATGAGCAAGGCAACACGATCCGAGCGCCTTTTAACGCGAATTGGCCTCTTGAAATTATGAATATCATCACGCTTGAAGAAAACGAAGGGAAAACTACTCTGATGCTGAATGGCGGCCCTCTGAACGCATCCACAGATGAGCAAGCGGCATATGACGTTACGGCACCAATGCTTCAACAAGGACTCGAAGGTACATTCGATCAACTCGCCGACTACCTGGCTTCCCAGAAGTAATATGTGATAAAAAAGATGCTGTTTTTACGCTGAATGAATGGCTAACGGGATACGATAGTGTAAAAAGAACTGCTTCATAAACGACGAAGGAGCTGCTGCGCAGCTCCTTTTAACATCTTCACAAAATATAGTGATTTGTACTATGTCCTAATGTGCGTTGAACTACCGGGCAGCAGTTCCGATTCTTGGCGGGTGCTTTCTCTTTTTGCTCGTTCGAATTGTATTCGTATCGAAAGATTTTTTAATAAAAAGTTTCATCCCACATGCACCCTGACATAATGTTGTCAGGGTGCATGGTTTAATATAGGTATTGTAAGCACTACAAATGAACCCATTTCAAGGAGGAAATTTCTATGAAAAATTCAAGACAAATCATTTCCGAGGTAAGCACAGAAATTCAGCCGTTCCACATCTCCGTACCGCAAGACGATCTTGATGACCTTCGGAATCGTTTGTCTCGGACTCGTTGGCCGGACGCGTTAGGCGGAGCTGACTGGAATTATGGGGTTTCGCTCGACTATGTGAAAGAGTTAGCATCCTATTGGCAGAAAGAATATGATTGGCGTAAATTCGAATCTCGCCTGAATGAGTACCCTCAATTCACTACGAATATCGATGGTGCCAACATTCATTTTTTACATGTTCGTTCGCCTGAACCTGACGCTTTTCCACTACTGCTTACCCACGCATGGCCCAGTTCGATTGTCGAGTTCTTGGAACTAATCGGTCCGCTCAGCGATCCGCGCTGTCACGGTGGCGATCCGGCCCAAGCGTTCCACCTCGTCATCCCTTCCGTACCTGGATTTGGGTTCTCAGGGCCAGTACTTGAAGCCGGATGGGATATAGCTCGCATATCTAGAGCATGGGATGTCTTAATGAAGCGCTTGGGATATACGGAATACGGTGCACACGGCAGCGATTGCGGCGCACTTGTGTCCAGAGAACTTGGAATTCAGAAGCCGGAAGGTCTTCGCGGCATACATGTGCTGCAGCTGTTTTCCTTCCCTTCCGGAGATCCGGCGGAGATGGCCGACTTATCGGAAGAAGATCAGCAGAAGCTTCAATTCCTGGCCAATTTCAATGAACGGGCGGGCTTCAATTCGATCCAATCCACACGGCCACAAACACTCTCCTATGGTCTTGCGGACTCGCCTTCAGGGCAGCTTGCTTGGATTGCCGAGTTATTTTGCGGCTTTGGCGACCATGTGGATTTTATCGACCGGGATGCATTCCTGACTAACGTCACTTTGTATTGGCTGACCAATACGGCGGAATCGTCCGCACGCTTGTATTACGAGAATGCGCATAACCACGGGCAGGAGACGCAAGGACCGAATACGGCTCCGACAGGTGTGGCGGTGTTCGGACATGATTTCAAATCGATGAAGCGCTTTGCCGAACGTGACAACACGAACATTGTGCAATGGTCGGAATTTGAACGCGGAACCCATTTTGCCGCGATGGATGCGCCGGATCTTCTAATCCCTGACATCCAGGCTTTCTTCCGGAGATTCCGCTAACGCTAAACTCCAATGATGGTTATAAAAGATGGGAGCGGTAAACATGAATGCTGTGAAAGTGCAAATCCAAGGGACGGCAACCGAAAAAGAACCCGGTAAAGTACTCAGTAACCGTGAATTGAATCGCGCGCTGCTGGCCCATGACGTTCAATGAATTGGGCATGCGACTATGCGAACATTGGTCTGGACTCGATCTGGAGGCTGCAGCGGGAGTGGTTCGGAATAGAGTACCGTTAGTGCAAATACCGCCGCGGGGCATATGGGGGGAAAGCGGGCAGGCTGTACATACGTCAGTCGAAGCATGGCTCGGCCAACCTCTGTCCTCACCGCCCGAGCCGGAATGGCTCATTTGGAGTTATTTGGCCGCATTCGGACCGGCTACAGTCAAGGATATTCAGATTTGGTCAGGACTTACACGTATTCTTGAAGATATAAGGTCTCTTCGTCCACATCTGGTCACATTTCGAAACGAACGAGGCGAGGAGTTGTTCGATCTGCCGGATGCTCCTCGGCCTGATGCCGATACGCCATCTGCACCGCGGTTCCTCGGCGAGTTCGATAATATGCTGCTGTCCTACGCGGACCGGAGCCGAATCATGGATGAGACGTGCCGCAAACGTGTTTTCACGGCGAACGGAATCATCCGTGCAACCATTCTCATTGACGGCTTCGTCGCCGGAACCTGGAAGCTGATGAGCCGTCGTGATCGTGCTGTTCTGCATATAGAACCATTTCGGGTACTTTCCAAACAAGAGCTAGATGCTCTGTCTGAGGAGGGAGCTCGTATGCTTCATTTCGCAGTTTCGAATGCGGCTACCTCTGAAATTATTTTTCACTAAACAGTTAGGACATAGAAGGCTTGGGTATTCGAGTGTAGAATAAGGAATGGGTGAAATCGCTTATTGCAGGTTCCCGGATTGGAGGTCGTTCTATGAAGCTGGATCGCTTGCTCGCGATTACAATGGCATTATTAAATCAACCCCGCGTCAGTGCTACTGACCTTGCTAAGCGCTTTGAGGTTTCTCTGCGAACGATCTATCGTGACATGGAAGCCATCAATCAAGCCGGAATCCCCATTGTGTCCTTCGCCGGATCGGATGGAGGGTACGAGATTATGGAGGGCTACCGATTGGAAAAGCAGGTGTTATCTTTGGAAGATTTCTCGTCAATCTGCTCAGCCTTGCGAGGAGTACGGTCCGCGACGGATCATTCCGAAATAGATCGATTAATAGAACGAATCGGCGCGTTAATGCCTGAGCAAAACAAAGCTGAAGATCAGATTTATGTGGATCTCGATTTCAAGCCGGCTCCAAACGATAAAGTGCATATGGGTCCATTGCACCAAGCAATCAGAGACCTTCAATTAATTTCTTTTACATACTTAGATAACAAAGGTGCGGAAACCGAACGCAAGCTGGAACCGATGGGTCTTTTTCTCAAAGGCTATATCTGGTATGTATACGGCTACTGTCTGACCCGAATGGACATCCGCGTATTTCGCCTGTCCCGTATAGGAGAACTCAAGATCTTACAGGAACATTTTGTAAGGCGAGACTTTACGCTGCAAGATGTCGAACAACAATTCATGAAGAGAGCCGATTTTAAGAGAGTGCAGGCGGTATTACGGTTTCAACCGGAGGCGAAAACCCGGGTGCGTGATGAATTCGGCTTCGATAAAGTCCTCGTGAATTCTGACGGAACTTTGTCACTAACCACACATTTTTCATCAATGGAACGAGCGATCCAGAAAATCTTGAGCTACGGCAGTATGGTGAAGGTGATGGAACCCCCGTCATTAATTATGGATATGCAGCGTCAAATCCAGAAGATGGTTGAGCTTTACGAGCTATGAGAAATGGAACTTACCAAAAGAACCTCAAATTCCACTAAAGTATGTGGAGACGGAGGTTCTTTCGATTGCAGTATCAAAAACTGTTGTACTTCAGCAAGAATATTGAATGGGTTACACTGAAAGAACAAAAAAACATTCGATGATAATTACAAAAAAATTGCAATTAAATGGATTTAATAACGTACTTCGTTCAATCCATATCCGGCATATTTCGAACTGGCATCCAGTATAGCCTAAAGCCGATACCTTGCGGCGGCGGCAAAACGGAAGGTCGGGTCATTGTGCTACCCCGCAAATTTCACATAGCATAGATCTAAAAATGGCAATACGAAACTAAGCCCAGCTTTCTTCACCCTCGATCATGGCATCCATCATGTCGCGGCTGCTCACCCCCATGATGTCGGAGAAAACGGCAGCTAGTTTACTGTTGGCTCCTTCCAGCACTTTTTGGACCCGGTTATGTTCGCGAGACCGTTCCTGAATCAGGCTGCGACGGTAACGAACTAATTCGCGCAGTTCTCGTTGGTTTCGGTCTGGGATGTAACTGGGTTTCAGCAGACCGTGGCGGAGCAGATTACAAATCCATTCTGCATCTTTTACGTCTGTTTTCCTGCCGGGAACGGCTTTGATGTGCTGGGCGTTAACGACGAGGAACTGAATCTCTTCGGCTTCCAGAAAATTCACGATCGGTTTCCAGAACACCCCGGTACTTTCCATGGCCACATGAGTACACCGATGTTGCTTGATCCTGTCGATCAAATCAAGCAGGAAGATACCCCTCAGTATGACATGGAAAGAGGGATCAGGCTTCTAGAGAACAGAGACTTTCCAAATCTGAGATGAATCAAGTGAAGGATTTCCTGAATGTGTATTACAAAATTTCCGCATCGATTCAAACGTGCGTTGTGCATGGGGATTTTCATTATGATAATATTCTATGGGATGAGAACATAAGTCGCCTTGGGGTTATAGATTTTAGAAAATGATCGTTGTATCGGATGATAACCCTTTATATCCCTTTTGAAGAGGAGGCCGGGTATGACAAGCGTTCTGGTAGTCGAGGATGATGCGCACATGCTTGAAATGATTTTATTCGTCTTAAGCCGCCAGGGCTATCGGGTTCGAGGAGTTATAAACGGAAAAGAGGCTATGGATGAAATGGAACGCTCTCCCGCGGATATTGTTGTTCTTGATGTCATGATGCCAGTCATGGACGGATGGGAACTTTGCCGGGAGTTACGGGTTCTGTACCCGGATTTGCCTCTTTTTATGATCACAGCCAAGCACGAAACGAGCCAGAAACTGAAAGGCTTCGGATTAGGTGTGGATGATTACTTGGTCAAACCGTTTGACCCGCACGAGCTGGTGGCAAGGATCAAAGCACTGCTACGACGGTACCGGATTACAGCCGATAAAACAATTTCCATAGGCAATTTCAAATTGGATCGGCTTCGAGGCATGGTGGTCTGTGGGAACCAAAAATGGAATTTGCCCCACAAGGAATTCGAATTGTTATTCCATCTTGCGAGCTATCCCAGTCAAATCTTTATGCGGGAGCAATTGATCGAGGCCGTTTGGGGTTTCGATCACGAAGGGGACGAACGGACGGTTGACGTTCATGTCAAAAGGCTGCGGGAGCGGTTTGCTGCTTATGCCGATGAATTCCGGATCGTAACGGTTCGCGGTCTTGGATATCGGTTGGAGACAGCGAACGATGTTTAAAAACTTATACATCAGAATCGTGTTGACTTATATCTCTGCTGTTTTTGTCGGACTCGGCGCCTCGATTCCGATTACCTACTATGTATATAAAGAACAAATGCTTCGATTTCTCCAAAGCTCTGAAGATATTTTGCAGCTGCGAGCGGCGCTGATTATGATGCTTTGTTTGGCGCTGGTAATCGGCAGCCTCAAATTCATAATTTTAACGTTTTTTCTCGTAAAACCGCTAGAAGCATTAACGGAAGCTACTCAAAAAGTTGCAAAAGGCGATTACAATATCCGTCTACAGAGAGAAGGAAACGATGAACTGGGCGTCCTGTCGCAGCAATTTCAACACATGGCGAACGAGCTGAATCAGGTTGAACAGATGCGCCAGGAGTTCGTCTCAAACGTTTCTCACGAAATTCAAACGCCGTTAGCTTCCATATCGGGGTTTATTTCGATTCTGCAAACCGACGGATTAAGCGAGCAGGAACAGCTGCGATGCATGGAAATTATACGTCAGGAAAGCATGCGGCTTTCCCGGCTCAGCGACAACATGCTGCGTCTTGCCGTACTGGATTCGAAGTATCATCCGTTTCACCCTGCCCTCGTTCAGCTCGACCGGCAGTTGCGTCATATCGTGGTCGCTGCAGAGCCCCAGTGGACAGCTAAAAAACTACAAATTCGTCTTGATCTGCCCAAAACTGCGGTAATGGCGGACGAAGATTTGCTGAACCAGGTATGGCAAAATATTTTTCATAACAGCATCAAGTTTACTCCGGAAGGGGGGGACATCTCGATAGAGGTTCGCCCCCGCGGCGGAGAAGTAACTGTCACCTTTCGGGACAATGGAATCGGTATCGCCGAAGAGGATCGTAAACGCATTTTTGAACGATTTTTTAAGGGCGACAAATCGCGCAACCGGGATGCTGAGGGAAGCGGTCTCGGTCTGGCGATCGTAAGGCGCGTCATCGATCTGCATAGCGGCCGGATCGAAGTGGACAGCAGGTCAGGTGGCGGGACGGCCGTCACGGTTATTTTGCCCCGAGCGTAGTGTCGTAAATAAATCAAACCCTCGGAAAATAAAAGATGAGCAATCGAATTTGCTCGTCTTTTTATTATATCCATTTTTATCCATTTGCTTCATATTGCGTTCATATTGGCCACATAGAATCAACAGCAGATAAACAAGAGGAGAGTGAAAATATGGAACAAAAACAAAGCGGTTCCCTTTCCAACCTGCAAGGTAGGATGATTGGCGCGAGTTTGCCGGTCGACCAAGCCGAGAATGTGCGTGATTTTTATAAACGAGTGATAGGCTGGGAGCACATTGAAGTCATTCTAGGAGATCGGGCGGATTATCGAATGACGACACCGGACGGTCAGTTCGCGGCCGGCATTCATCATACGGCCGGCATATATGCCGACTTGCCACCCGTATGGATCCCGACCTTTCTGGTCAGCGATCTCAGGGCGAGCTTGGTAGCGTGCAAGAAGCAGGGGGGTAAAGTATTGATGAAGCCAACGAACTTTGAAAAAAACAGCGGGGCTGTCATTGAATATCCCGCAGGCGCCATTTGCGGGCTGTGTCAAATGTAATGTATGATGCGGAATTTTTTGACCTATAGCACCGCGGACAAGGGGAGCAGCGAGGCTCCCTTGACTAAAAAATATTGCCGTATTGGCACAAGGAGGACATCAAATATGGAGAACCGGACTGAAAGCCGGCTACCCGACATCCGCAGAACGATCAAAGTGGATGCATCCATTCAGGAGGTATGGCTGGCTGTCGCCACATCGGAAGGTTTGGCTGCATGGTTCATGCCGAATGATTTTCAGCCCGTCCAGGGCCATAAGTTTTCATTGGATGCAGGCCCGATAGGATTAACCTCTTGTAAAGTGACATTAATTAAGCGGCCTAACAGCCTATCGTTCGACTGGGGCAAGGACTGGCAGCTGACGTTTGAGCTCACCGATTTGGGAGGCCAAACGGAAATCACGCTCGTTCACTCGGGTTGGGACGCGAACAAGGTAGCGGAGTCCGGCAGGCCCCACACCGTGGCGTATGAACGTATGAGTCAAGGCTGGACAGTTCTCATGAATCGTCTTGTAAGAAGAGCTATTCATAAAAAGGAGAATCAAGCCATCAGTATAAATAGCGGAGGGATAAATATGCAGCAAACAACGCTTCAAGTGAGCGGCATGATGTGCAATCACTGTGTCAAATCGGTCGAGGAAGCTTTGACGGCACTCGGAGTGTCGGGGCGAGTTGACCTACACCAAGGCACAGTTTTTGTAGAATATGATGAAAACAAAGTACGCCTGGCGGCAATAAAGGATGCCATTGAATATATAGGGTACGACGTTAACTGAAGGCAAAAAGCTGGGCCACGGTTCACATGAAAGTAGGAGGCAAGCAATGATCAAGTACATCCGGCCGTTACCCGTTTCCTCAAGCGATGGTTTCGTATCAGAAATGTACAAACAAATACGGAGGGACTTTGGTTTTATAGGAGATATCTTCATCATGCATTCCCCTTCGCCGCGTTTGTTGGCTAGCATATGGGCGGCTTTAAGAGAAACGGAACTTGTTGGTGTTGTGCCGAGAGGCATTAAGGAAGCAGTTGCTGCAGCGGTTGCAAAAGCCAATCAATGTTCATTTTGTGTTGATGCGCATACAACAATGCTAATGGCAGCCGGAAATCATGAAGTAGCCCAAAAGATAAGCGATGATCAAGTTGACTCCATATCGGATGAAAAAATACGTTCGATTGTAAAATGGGCGCTTGCAACCCGTTCGCCAGGCTCATCAATATTGCAGAATCCGCCTTTTACCGCACAAGAGGCTCCAGAAATGATCGGAACCGCAGTAACTAACCATTATATCAACCGCATGATGGACGTATTGCTGACTAATAAAACGTTGGTACCCATTAATCATTTTTTATTGAATCACATGATAAAACGGGTGATTGCTCTGCTATTCTCTTCCTCCATAAGAAAAAGCAGAAAACCCGGAGAGTCCATTATTTTTTTGTCGGAAGCCTTACTGCCAGACGATCTGAGTTGGGCGAAGTCCCATCCATTCATAAGTCCCGCCTTTGCCTCTTTTGCTGCCGCTACGGATGAGGCGGGTCATAATATCATGTCTGAACAAGCACGTTCGAGTGTCAGGCATTATATCGAGGAGTGGGATGGTAAAGAGCCCGGTCTTAGCCGGAATTGGGTGGAACAGACGGTGAAAAAGCTCAGCGGACCATCCAAGATCGCAGCCAAAATTGCACTGCTGATTGCTATTGCTCCATATCAAATAGACGAAGATCTTATTCAGGAATTTAGATCAGCTTACGAAGATGATGTCCAACTCCTGAATGTGTTTTCTTGGTCCAGCTTTACGGCCGCCCGAAAAATAGGATCGTGGCTAGCGGAACCGTACGGATGAAATAAAGAACCTGAATGCGATCGTTCACGCGAAGCGGAAAGAAAATCACGTTTTATAAGGCGAAGCGGTAACGAAATGCGAAGGTTAATATTGAATCCAGTTCAGGGGAACGCCTTTCGGCTATGGAGCAGGAAGGCGTTTTTACATGGAAAAGCAGATCAATGGACGGACCGGTCATGACGTAAGGTCTCGAATTTACGAGCATTACCGGTGATAGGGCAAATTGCGTACCGGTACTAACAGCGCCGCAAATATGACAGGTCACGATCCAAGATCATGCCCGATCATTTATTGAAATTAGGATGAAATACTCTAGATGAATACCGGCAAAAAATCGGAAAATGGAATTCAGTATGATACGATGTGTATCACATTATCTCGCTGGGTTAAACGAGTTAATTCACGAGAGGTTTAACAAAAATTTTGAAAGGAGTGGGATCAAAGAATACCGCGAATTTCCAATTTCAGTTTTCTTGAAAGAAATTTTGTAGAAAAGAAAGGTTGGAAGGCAATGGGAATGATACGATCCAGGATTTTTACCAAATCGCTACTTAAATTATTTGCTTTTTTTATCGTAGCGATATGTATCCAGTTTGGCCATTCGAATGTTTCGAATGCTGCCGCAACAGGAACCATTAGCGGAACCGTATCCAATGGAAGCGGCAATCCGGTTTCCGGCGCTACGGTTAGCGTCTCCGGCGTCTCTGGTTCTGCGACTACGGATGCGAACGGGAAGTACACGCTGAATGTTCCGGCAGGAACATACCAGTATGTGTCCGTTGGTGCAACCGGGTACGCAAACTACGCTCAGAATAACATCCAAGTGAACGAAGGGAATGCGACGACGGTTAACTTCAGCTACGGTGCGATTAGCGGGATTGTGACAGATGAAAGCGGCAATCCGCTTTCCGGCGCTAACGTTTATACGTACAATGCTTTTCAAACGACTAGCGCAGGCGGAACGTATACGCTGAATGTTCCGCCAGGAACGTATAGCGTATACGCGGATAAAAATAGTGCCGGATATAATAAAAGCACAAAGGATAACGTCCAAGTGACCGCCGGAGATACGACAAATGTCAATTTCAGCTACGGTGCGATTAGCGGGACCGTAACGAATGCAAGCGGCAATCCGGTATCGGGCGCTTCGGTCTTTGCCAGTAATAGCGGTTCTGCGACAACGGATGCGAGCGGTAAGTACATGCTGAAAGTTCCGGTAGGAACATACGCCTACGTGCAAGTAAACGCGAGCGGATACGCTGCCTACGCTCAAAATAACATCCAGGTGACCGCAGGGAATACGACGACGCTGGGCTTCAGCTACGGAGCGATCAGCGGAACCGTAACGGATGGAAACGGTAATCCGGTGTCGGGCTCTTCGGTTTATACGAATATTGCCAGTCAAACGACGAATACTAGCGGATCTTACACGCTGAATGTTCCGCCAGGAACGTACTCCGTAACTGTCGGCTCCAAACCCGGATACGGTTCCTACTCGCAGACTAATATCCAAGTGACAGGTGGGAATATGGCAACGGTTCATTTCAGCTACGGCGCGATTAGCGGAACCGTAACGAACGGAAGCGGCAATCCGGTAACCGGCGCTACGGTTTATGCCTCTGGCAGCAACGGTTCTGTAACCACAGATGCGAGCGGAAAGTACACGCTGCATGTTCCGGCAGGAACGTACGACTATGTGCAAGCATACGCAAGCGGATACGCGAATTATAATCAAAATAACATCAATGTGACTGCAGGGAATGTGGCGACGGTCCATTTCAGTTACGGAGCGATCAGCGGAACCGTAACGGATGCAGGCGGGAACCCGGTTTCGGACGCAACGGTTTATACGAACAGCACCTCTCAAAAGACGAATGCCAGCGGAGCCTACATGCTGAACGTTGTGCCGGGAACGTACACCGTAACTGTCTCTAAATCCGGATACGCTCCGTATTCCCAGAATAACATCGAAGCGACGGCGGGGAATACGACGACGGCCCATTTCAGCTACGGTGCGGTAAGCGGAGCCGTAAGGGACGCGAACGGCAACCCGGTTTCAGGCGCTACGGTTTATGCCCATAATGTCTCCGGTTCTGTGACGGCGGATGCTAGCGGAAAGTACACGCTGAATGTTCCGGCAGGAACGTACGCTAATGTGACAGCATACGCAACTGGATACCCTAACTACATTCAGAACAATATCCAAGTGATCGCGGGGAATACGACGACAATTGACTTCAGCTACGGAGCGGTAAGCGGAACCGTAAATGACGCGAACGGCAATCCGGTGTCGGGCGCAACGGTTTATGCCAATAATGTCTCCGGTTCTGCGACGACGAATGCGAATGGAAAGTACTCGCTGAATTTTGCTCCGGGAACTTACACTTTAACGGTCTCCAAAACCGGATACCCTACCGAAAGCAAGACAAATATCCAGGTAACGGCAGGGCAAACAACGACGGTCAACTTCGGCGACTTCAGCTCAGGAACGATTAGTGGAACCGTAACGGATGCGAGCGGCAATCCGGTGTCGGGCGCAACGGTTTTTGCTGCGAATGTCCCCGGTTCCTCGACTACGGATGCGAGTGGAACATATACGCTGAACGTTCCGGCAGGGACGTACACCTATGTGCAAGCATACGCAGATGGATTCGCTCCCTACTATCAAAATAACATCCAGGTGACGGCAGGGAATACGACAACGCTCCATTTCAGCTACGGAGCGATCAGCGGAACGGTAAAGGATGCGAACGGCAATCCGGTAGAGGGCGCAACGGTTTCTAATGGCGCGATCAATCGAGCGACGAATGCCGGAGGAGCCTATACGCTCAATGTTCCGCCGGGGACGTACACCGTATCCGTCTTTAAAACAGGGTACCCTAGCGACAGCAAGACGAATATTCAAGTAACGGCAGGACAAACGACGACAGTTAACTTCGGTAACATCAGCTCCGGAGCGATTAGCGGAACCGTAACGGATGCGAGCGGCAATCCGGTTTCCGGCGCTACGGTTGCTGCCAGCGGTTTCGGTTCTGCAACTACGGATGCGAGCGGAAAGTATACGTTAAATGCTCCGGTAGGAACGTACACCGTAACCGTCGCTAAAGCGGAGTTTGCTTCCTTCAGCAAAAACAATATTCAAGTGACGGCGGGGAATACCACTGAGGTTAACTTTAGCTACGGAGCGATTAGCGGAACCGTAAAGGATGAGAACGGCAATCCGGTTTCCGGCGCTGCGGTTTCTACCGGCGGCATCAGTCAAGCGACGAATGCCGGAGGAAGCTACACGCTCAATGTTCCGCCGGGAACGTACAGGGTAACCGTCTCTAAAACGGGACACCCTACCGAAAGCAAAAATGATATCCAAGTAACGGCAGGGCAAATCACAACGGTCAACTTCGGAATCCTTCGCTCAGCTGCCCCGCTGCCGGCTAACATCACGGTCGTCAACAATGTCGCCGGAACACCGGATACGATTACAGTTAAAGGGTTGACCGCAGGTGACGTGATTAAAGTCTACAACATGGAAACAGGCGGAAATTTGCTGACAACATCCAATCCGGTCATAAACGGACAATCGTCAGTCACGGCATCGGTTTATCAATTGGGAACCGCAGCAGGCTATGTCTATGTATCCGTAACGAGTACCGGTAAAACGGAGAGCATTCGCACGGCAGCAGCTTACGGCGCCGAACCGGCCGATACGGTCGCACCCGTTACAAAATATCGTCTGGACCCCATTTACGCGCAGTCAAGCACCGGTAAACCATATATCAAAGGATTCACGGTGACACTTCAAGCCACAGATAATCAATCGGGAGTGAAAAACATCAAATATCGAGTGAATGGCGCAGCTTGGACGACATATACCGCACCATTCACGATCTATGCAGAAACTACGCATACCGTAGACTATTTCAGTACGGATAACGCAGGCAATGCCGAGGTCCCCGTTAACACAATGGATTTTGATAAAGGCAAGTTCACAGGCGCAGGTTCATTCTAGACAATGGATAAAGCCGGAAATAATTAAGAAGGGAGATGGACGATATGGGAATGCCAGGGAAAAAGCAATATGCAGCACCCCAAATCATTACGCATCAACCCATCGTCTTCGAGACCGCTTTAAGCACTTCGAGCTGTCCGGGAGGCCATTGGGAGTTTCAGCTTTCCCCTTCGGGGTTCTGGCAAAGAGTGTGCGTGAAAGACTAGCATAGTCGTGAAAAATATGACACAGCAGCAATAAACTTGTTAAAACCGCTTAGCCGAAGTAAGCAACATTTTCGGATGAGCGGTTTTTTGATGTCGTAGCAGCTCGAGTGTATCCGTTAGTGACGGGTCATCGTCGCGTTTTACCCTTTTGGAGTATTGCCAGTCTATACCATAAGACGGTACACTTGAACCAAATCGCAAACTATCGGGGATGATTTGATGATCGATATACTCATCGCGGACGACCATACTTTGATGCGTGACGGACTCCAAACGATTTTGAATTTGGAAGAGGATATGCGGGTGGTCGCTTCGGCAGGCAATGGGGCGGAGGCCTTGGCATTAACGGAACAGCATCGTCCCCATCTGATTCTCATGGACATTCAGATGCAGGGGATGAATGGCATTGAATGCACCAAGCAGATCAAGCAACATTTTCCCGAAACGGTCATTTTAATCTTGACGACGTTTGCGGAGGACGACTATATCGTGGAGGCGCTTGCCGGCGGAGCAACCGGTTTCCTGCTGAAGGATATGCCTGGAGACAAACTGATTCAATCCGTTCGGGATGCCGTCAGAGGGCAATTTATGCTGCCGTCGGTCATTGCGGCCAAACTAGCGTCAAGGCTTATTTCTTCTACTGTGGATGGACGCCTGCGTCTGGATGATGTCCTGAATAAAACAGAGACGATCGCCTTATCCGAAAAAGAAAAAACGATCGCTTTGCTTATGCTGGAAGGAAAATCAAATCGAGAGATGGCGGAGCTGCTTTTCTTGAGCGAGGGTACGGTGAAAAACTATGTCAGCGCCATCTATGCCAAAATCGGCACGAACGACCGCAATATCGCCGTAATGACGCTGCGGGCTCTATTGGGAGGGAAAAGCAATCCATGAAACGACCGAATGGACTGCGGTGGCACCGAAGCTTGGATTACATCATTATCGTTACCGTCATTTTGTCCGGGATCATCGGTTTCACTTATTTCGTCAATGGCGGCTTTGCCGAGTTTAAGGGCAAATATGTCTACACGTTGGAAGACGAGCCAGGCTGGGAAGCATTCTTGGGTGATTTGCAGGTGACGGAAGGCCGGGTCGTCGACGAAGGGGTTCGCTGGAAGCCGTATGAAGAGTTGGCAGCAACGCCTGGAGCAAAGCAACATACAGAGGTGTTCTGGGTAAAACATACACTGCCAGAGCCCAAGGAGCCGCACCGGGATCCGCTGCTGCAGATTCGGGATTCGAAGAAATACCAAATCTATCTCGACGGAAAGCAAATCGCCGATTTCAATTGGAGCCGCCCGAGCCGATGGATTGATCCATACTATGAAAAAGATTTTTACCGGCTTCCTGTCGATTACGCGGGGAAAACGATCTATTTGCGGGTGATGCCCCAGAAAGAGGGAGGGCTGTACTTCGGCCGGCTCATTATTTTCGAAGCGAACAGCATCACGACGCAAATCATCCGGGCGAATTTATTAACCGTCGCGCTGACCGTCTGCTATTTGTTCCTTGGATTTGTCGCTTTCGCCACTTATTTGTTTTACAACAAGGAGGCGCTGCACGGTTATTTTTCCTTGCTGAACTTCAGTGTCGCCTATACCTGTTTTGCCAGATCGAGTATCATGAGCCTGTTCGATCCGCCCTTATTCGTCGGCTATTTTCAGAATCTGGGTCCGCTGCTGGGGGCCTTCGCGATCTTCGGCTTGCTTGAGCAGCTGGCCGAAGCTCCCGTCAAGCGCGCTTGCCGCAACGTTGCCCGCTTTATGCTCGCGTACGCGGCCATTTCGTTCGTGATGGCTCTTGATGACGGCTATTGGTTCATGACGACGGAGTATTATGTGTATCCGTTCGCGCTTGGCGCGGCGCTACTGTATATTGCCCGTCCGATGCTGCACTGGTTTCGCCATCGCAGGGACGCGGAGACGGCCTGGCTTGCTTTCGGCACGGGCATGCTGGCCTTCTCGAAGGTTTTGGAATTGCTTTTTTTATATGTTCCTTGGATCAATGCATTTAGCATCCGGCATATGCCTTTTTTCTCATATTACTGGAAACCGAATATTTTCTACCTGGGCATGTTTCTATTCGTGTTGTCCCTTGGTATGATGATCGTCTCGCGGCTTAAGGACGTCTTTCGCCAATCCCGGCAGCTCGCTGAACAATTGCGGGATAAAAACGACCGTCTTGAATCAATGGACCGGATTAAGGACGACTTTCTCGCCAATACGTCCCATGAATTGCGGACGCCTCTCCATGGGATGATCGGTCTCACTGAGTCGCTTCTGGAAGGGATTGCAGGCCCGCTTCCGGAAACGGCCCGCCACAACCTGCAGCTAATCGCAGCGAGCGGCAAGAGGCTTGCACGGCTTGTCAGCGATATTCTGGATCTGGCCAAAATCAAACACCGCGACATCCCGCTGCATATCGAACCGGTTCATTTGCGCGATGCAGCCGGAATTGTACTGGCCGCATTCAGCCCGATGACCGCCGGCAAAGGAGTTCGGCTGGTCAACCGGGTCGATGCCGGTCTGCCGCCGATCGCTGCAGACCCCGACAGACTGCAGCAAATATTGTACAACCTGGTCGGCAATGCCGTGAAATTTACGCCATCGGGGGAAATTGCCGTGAACGCCGTACGGGAAGGCGAACGGATGCGGATCGCGGTCGCAGATACGGGGGTCGGGATCCCCGGGGATAAGCTGGCTGCCGTATTCGAGCCGTTCGAACAGGTTGGCGAGATTGCCGCGACGCTGGAGGGCACGGGGCTCGGCCTGCCCTTAACGAAGAAGCTGGTCGAGCTGCAGAACGGAACGATCAGCATCCGATCCGTACCGGGAAAAGGCACGGAATGTTCGTTTACGATGCCCATCGCAGGTGAGATCGATCTGGCTCCCGGTGACACGGAGGCGATACTTGTGCTGGACGCGGGGGCACCCGATCCTTGGCCGGCGGAAGAAAGTCCGCCGCCCGAACCGGAGCCTCTTTCCGCCCCTTCGGCGGTACAGGCGACCGGTTCGGGCACTACCTTGCTGCTCGTCGATGATGAGTCAATTAACCATCAGGTGCTGGACAATTATTTGTTCATGCAGCCGTTTACTCTAGTTAAAGCGTATTCTGCCAGTGAAGCGCTGCATATGTTGGATCGGTATAAAATAAGCCTGGTGCTGCTCGACGTCATGCTCCCCGATGGAAACGGCTATGACATTTGCCGGTCGATCCGCAAACGATTTTCCGCCAGCGAACTCCCGGTCATTATGCTGACGGCGAGAAATCGGCTGTCCGATTTACTGGAAGGTTTCGATGCCGGCGCGAACGATTATTTGACCAAGCCACTCGCCAAAAACGAGCTGCTCGCCCGCGTCAACGTTCAGCTGCAGCTCTCCCAGCTGACCCACTCGCTGGAGCGGCTCGTGCAGGAGCGGACCGCCGATTTGGAGCGGACCCATCTTCGTCTGCAGCAATCGATGCGGGAAACCGCACAGGCAACAGCGGAGCTTCAGGTCGTCGAGGAGCGCAACCGCATTGCCGGCGATATTCACGACATTGTCGGTCACACGCTGACCACGACGATCATTCAGCTTGAAGCAGCCAAACGGCTGCTGATGAAAAACGACGAGCGGGGATATGAAAAGCTTCAGCTCTCACAGGATCTGGTCCGCAGAGGCATGGAGGAAGTGCGCGAATCGGTGCGGATGATGAAACAAAGCGGCTCGGATTATGACCTCGAGCCAGCCTTGCGGGAACTGATGGCGGAAACCGTGGCCGCCGGAGTGGCAGCGGAGATGGACATTCGACCACTTCCGCCGCTTGGCGCTTTGCATAAAAAGGTCATTTATTACGCTTTGCGGGAAGGTCTGACCAACGGTATCCGCCACGGAGAGTGCCGCCGTTTCCGGTTTGAGCTGGGCCACGGGGACGGGTGCATCCGCTTCTTCTTATGGAACGACGGCAAAAGATACGAACCCGCCGCCGCCACCGGAATCGGGTTGCGGGTCATGACGGAGCGGGCGAGGTCGCTTGGCGGCTCTTTGGAGCTATCGTCCCCGGAAGACGGCGGCTGCTTGCTGACGCTCTCGCTGCCGGACGAAACTTAATCCAGCATGAGGAAACGCCTTTCGGCTTTGAAGCCGGAGGCGTTTTTTTATGGAAAGCAGCGCCTTGAATGACGGGTCATGACGCAAAATAATGACAGCTCAATACCGAAATTAGGATCGAATCATCTGGATGGGTGCCGGCCATTCATTGGAAAATGGAAAGGTCGAAGATGAGTTTCGAATCAATGGCTTTTGCAATTAGGCAATGGTCCATTAAAAGGAGGAAAAGAAATTTATGAATCGATTAAAAGATCGCCGCGGGGTTGTCCTAAAAAAGTCGGTCCGCGTTCTTTTCGTTATTATGCTGTTCATGATGTTATGCTGGCAGCCGGTTGCTGCGGCTTCCACAGGACTGCAGGTGTACTACAACGGGGAGTTGTTGACATTCGAAGACGCGCAGCCGGTAATCCGGGAGGGGAGCACCCTGGTGCCCTTCCGGCCATTGTTCGAAACGCTCGGGTTTCAAGTGAAATGGTCGGATACGGGCGGAGTCCGGAAAGCATCCGGCGCGAAGGGAGGCCTTGAGATCGAACTTACGCTGGATAGCACGAAAGCCAAAGCGAACGGCAAATCGGTCGAACTGGAAGTGCCTGCGCAAATGATAGATGGAATAACGATGATCCCGCTCCGATTTATTTCGGAGAACAGCGGGTATGAGGTTACGTTTATCGATAGCGGAAACGGGTTTGTCATCAACATCGAAGGCGGTGACGAAAACGGAGGCATGACACGGCAAGGAGGCGCGGAAACGGTTGAACCTGGGATTGTAAAGGGCCGCGTCACCGATGCCCAGGGCAAGCCGATGGAGGGGGCCGAAGTCGTTGCGGACAATCAGCTGATTTACAACAGTAATGCGATAGACGTAACGGACGTGAACGGATATTACCGCATTCCGCTCGGCATGCGTGCAACGACATGGCATGCCAGCGCTAAGATTGAGCGTCCATATAATGGGAAGTCGTATACGTTCAACCTTGTTCCCGACAACGATAATCCTTTCACGGGCGATGACGGAGCGATCCGCAATTTCACCTGGAATGCGAGCGGCGCCAAGCCGGAAGGATGTTACTCCTGCCGAGGCAGAGTGCTTTTCTACATGATGGATCTGATGAATCCGAAAGGTCTCACACTTCCTCCTCCCAACCGGGAAGACGTCGAAATTACGCTGACCCCTGACGGACCGCTTGTCGATGGTAGTCCGGGACAGGTGATCAAGGGGCACGGCACGAATTCGCCGGACGGCTTCGGCATGCAGGATGTTCCTCTAGGCAGGTATACGATCATCGCCAGTTACGTTCTCGAAGGGGAGCAACCCGTGCAGATGAAAATTCGCAAGGTGAGGGAAAATAAATACGCGGATTCCTTGACTACCGATTTTACGAGTATTACAAGCGGAATCCACCGCATCGAGATCGAGCTGAAGCTCCCTTAACGAGCCATAACGAACAAAAGATATAAAATGACGGGAGGTGCCTTCTGGTCTTGGCAAATTCGGCCGGATCGTCGAGACGGTAACACATAAGCGAAACGGAGCGATTAAGATGATCGAGATCAAAAAAGTGGGTAACAGGTATTATTATTTCAGCCGGGTGCACTTCCGCAGTTTCCCGATGAAAAAGGCCGAGGCCGAGCTGAAGCTCGCGACATGCGAGGCATATCTCGTCGCTGCTTTCATGAACGAGCCAGCAGGATTCCAAGCAATGGCGGAGGCTGTTTCTGCTGCGGAGGAAGTCGCCAGAGAAAGGGCGGCTCCGGCAAGCAACATGATCGACTTTGCAAGCTGGAAAGCGGCCAAGATACAGCTAGACATGAGGGTAATTATGGATCAATTGGGGATTGACGCCGAAGGTTGGAAAATGGTTCAGGAAGCACATTGTTCTGGTATAAGTGTGGAACGGGTATCGCCGTAAGACGGACGCTAAGGAGGATGTACAATGACGATGGATAAAATAACTTCCGGCTTTGGATTGATCGCCGTCTTGGGCGGTGTAGCGAGAATGCTGATGACACCCGGCGCGCTCATTTGGGGAAGCGACAGTATGCCGGAACTATGGGCGGGTCTTATCGCTTGCTACCTGATGGCTATCGGATCGATCGGGATATATATGTATGAAGCGGTGCGCACCGGGGTACTCGGGTTCATCGGATGTTTGCTGCTATCGCTGGGCAACATGATGACGGGCTGCCTCGTGTGGAGCACGATACTGAAAGCGGAGCCGTCCGAAGCAGCCTTGTTTCTCCCGATAGTGAACAATGCGCTGATGCTCATCGGGCTTGTCTTGTTCTCGTTCGTCACGTTTCGAGCCGGGCAACTGCCGCGATGGGCGGCGGTCATGCTGCTCATCTGGGTGTTCTTGGGTTTCATTCCGGCATTAAGTAGCTGGCTTACGCTGCTGTGGGGGCTTGCGTACGTAGGGCTCGGCTATCCCGTATGGAGAAACAACCCTCATCACTAACCCTATGAATGTGCATATAACTTGAGTTGGTTCTTTTTTATGCCCAATGAGCCCCCCATTTTTTCATTTCGTGAATGATGGTATGCAGCGTATGCCCTTTTTCGGTCAGTTCATATTCAACGGTCGGAGGAATGGTTGCATAAGCTTCACGAACGATTATGCCAGTTGCTTCAAGGTGACGAAGCGTTTGTGTAAGAGACTTGGAGCTAATATCATGGATGCTGTTTTTTAATTCACCAAAGCGTTTTTTTCCGCAAAAGAGTTCCCGAAGAACCAAAAAGGACCATTTTCCTCCAATGACATTAAGGCATTTTTCGATCGAACAATCATAATTCATACCCACACCTCCGAAAATATCATTTGTTTAAAATATACACTAAGTTAAGTAAGGTAACCAGAGGGCTTGTTTAATTTGTAACCTATAGGTAACCAAGTAAAGAAAAAGTGCGTACTTTTCATTCGTTGGACATTCCCTTATGATTCGACTTAGCGGCCCATTATATCTGAAGTAACTCCTATCCAAGGAACAGGACGAACATGGGTATAACCCGAAGTATCATTTCGGCACTTTCATAATACACTTTGAACGGAGTGATTGTTGATGAATGAATTGCGCAAATCGATATTAGGCAGAACAGGACTTGAAGTGACGCGTTTGGGTTTTGGGGCAATGGAGATTCGCGGTCCGCGCATTTGGAAAGGACGGCCTGTAACCGATTCGGAGGCAGAACGCATCTTAAACGTTGTACTTGATGCCGGAATCAATTTTATTGATACCGCTTATGATTACGGTTTAAGTGAGGAATACATCGGCCGCTTCATCAGCCATCGACGCAGCGAGTTCATTCTGGCTACCAAATGCGGCTGTACGGTGGTGAATGCAGGTGATCATGATGAAACGCCTCATGTTTGGACAAGAGAGAACCTGTTGCATAATATTGATGAAAGCTTGCGTAGAATGAAGACGGATTATGTTGACATCCTTCAGCTGCACAACCCTTCGGTAGATCAGACGGAGGAAGGGAACCTGGTTGAAGTGCTCAAAGAGATTCAGTCGTCCGGCAAGGTTCGTTGGATCGGCATTTCCTCAACGCTGCCGCACATCACAAAGTATATTGAACTAGGGGTATTCGATTCTTTCCAAATTCCTTATTCCGCCCTGGAGAGGGATCACGAGGAAATGATTGCGCAAGCCGCTCGGGCAGGAGCCGGAACGATCATTCGCGGCGGTGTAGGTCGCGGTGAACCAGGTGTCGGGCTAGGTAATCAAGATCGCTGGGCGGTATGGGAGAAGGCGAAAATGGATGATTTGCTGGATGAAGGTGAAAGCAGAACTGGCTTTTTATTGAGGTTCACTTTGAGCCATCCCGGCATGTCAACGACAATTGTCGGCACGAAGAACCCCGAGCATTTGGCTGAAAATTTACGTATTGCCCAAAAAGGGGAACTTTCCGCTCAAGTTTATGAAGAAGCAAAAAGACGACTCCTTGAGGTCGGACAAGGACCGAAAGTATAAACCTTTTCTGCGTATGATTTCGTACCAAGGCGTACACGACAACCCACCAATTTCAATAAAAAGGAGATGTCATTATTGAAATACCGCAGACTAGGAAAAACGGAACTGAAAGTTTCCGTGGTTGGAGTAGGAACATGGCAGTTTGGTGGTGCTTGGGGCAAGGATTTCACACAAGATGAAGTGGATGCAATTCTAGATAAAGCATCTGAAGTCGGCATCAATCTCATAGATACGGCAGAATGCTACGGTCATCATCTTTCGGAAGGCTTTATCGGTGATTATATCGCCCGCAGAAACAGCAGAGCAGACTGGGTGCTTGCGACAAAATTCGGTCATAATCACGCTGATCGGGATAACGCAGCCAAAAATTATTGGTCGGCCGAAGAGGTTCTTATTCAATTGGAGGCATCGCTTAAAACCTTGAAAACCGACTATATAGATTTGTATCAATTCCATTCAGGTTCTAATGAAGTGTTCGATAATGATGAGCTTTGGACAATGCTGGACAAACAGGTTCAATCCGGGAAAATAAGAAATTTGGGCATTTCAATCGGCAGCAATGATAATTTGCATCAAACGGATGCTGCCACCAAAGTAAACGCCAAAGCAATTCAAGTCGTTTATAACCGTCTAGATCAAACACCGGAAAACCGTGTGTTTCCTTCATGTGAGCGTCAGGATCTGGGCGTGCTTGCTCGCGTTCCTCTTGCAAGCGGATACTTAAGCGGAAAATATAAACCCGGTGCTGAATTTGCGGCAAATGACGTCCGTTCCCGGCATGATAAAGAGCAGACAGCCATCAAGTTACAGAGAGTGCAGGAAATCCAGAACAATGAACTGCCGGTCGGTACCAATATGGCGACATGGGCGCTCGCCTGGTGCCTCAAGCATCCGGCTGTTACAAGCGTAATCCCCGGCTGCAAAAGCCCTGAGCAGGTCCAAGCCAACGCCAATGCAGCGGAATTTGATTTTGTAAACGACGATCATCCGTCCGCATGGAAAGAAACGAATCGCGTGTAAGAAAAGCCGTAGTGGCTAAATGCATGAGTGAAATCAATCGAAAATTTTCTGCGCTGGCAGCAAAGAGATCAGCGGTTCGACCCCGCTAGGATCCACCATTAAGTGTTTAACGACCTTCCGTTATTTGGAAGGTCTTTTTATATTTCGCGGCTATGAAGATAAGTTTACGATTATGCGCGACGTGGCAAAGGCATCGATTAGTGTTAAGATAGGTAGGTACATCCAGAAAATGATTGATGACTTGAAGGTATAGGAGAGATCGGCAGGTATGGGGAAACCAAAAGTAGCAAAGCGACCGACGCGTGATGAATTTGTTTTAGAAGAAATCGGGAACCAACTAGTTGAAGCGAAACAAGAGCAGGCCGAAATTGTATTAACCGTATGGGGATGGGAAGAACCCGTGCGCGGTCACATTGTCGCGATGGATTCCCGAACCAGTAAAGTCCATGTTCAACGATCCGGCGAGACTACGAAAGTCCCATTTATGGATATTATGAAGGTAGACTACCCTAGAGACTAAAATGAAATCATGATGACAAATACGACCCATCTTCGGATAGGGAAGGAGCGGGACGTTGGTGAAACATACGGTTATACTTGCAGACGGCACGGTGTTGCCGGCCATCGGACAAGGTACTTGGTATATCGGGGACGAGCCGTCCAAGAGAAAGCAAGAGATCGCCGCTTTACGGCTTGGCGTGGAGCTGGGTATGACCGTGATCGACACGGCCGAGATGTATGGGGAAGGCTTGTCCGAAGAGCTGGTCGGAGAAGCGATAGCAGACATTCGAGAACAAGTTTTTCTCGTATCCAAGGTATATCCTCACAATGCCGGACAGGATCGCATAGCCCGGAGTTGTGAGCAAAGTCTAAAGCGGCTGAAGACAGATCGGCTCGACCTCTACCTCCTTCACTGGAGAGGCAACATTCCGCTTGGCGAAACGATAGAGGGGATGGAACGGCTCGTCGAAGCGGGGAAAATCGTGCGATGGGGCGTCTCCAACCTCGATACGGCCGATATGGAGGAGCTGGTCCGTCTGGCTAAAGGTTCGCACTGCGTCGTCAATCAAGTGCTGTATCATCTTGGCTCCCGCGGCATCGAGGTAGAGTTGCAGCCCTGGCAAAGAGAGCGGGGCATCCCGATCATGGCTTATTCGCCTCTGGCACAGGCGGGAACGTTAAGAAGAGGCCTGATTGCAAACCGTGCGGTCCAACAAATCGCCGAGAAGCATCGCATTCAGCCGTTTCAGCTTCTATTGGCATGGTGTATCCGAAGCGGCGATGTGCTTGCTTTGCCGAAAGCATCGACTGAGGAGCATGTCAGACAAAATGCAGCCGCGGGTGAAGTCGAATTAACGGAAGAAGACGTTAACCATCTGGATGTGGCATTTCCGAGACCTTCAAGAAAAGTACCTCTGGATATCATATAGAGGAGTCCGGATTAGAGAGCCATTACGATGATGGCTTTCTTTTTTACGTTCGTACAAGCTTATTTTCGTACATTCGTCAAAGGCTGAAAATAAATGATCGCCATCACAGACAATGCACCGACAAAAATCCGCAATTTACATCCCTTTACAGATAACCGCGCTTCAATGACAATAAATACGGGGTAAAAATTTTTTGTACATGGAGCGTGATCGTATTGTCCAAAAAAATTCTCATTATCACTGGAGATGCCGCTGAGTCGCTGGAAGTCTATTATCCATATTTCCGCGTTTTGGAGGAAGGATTCGAAGCCGTTATCGCAGCCCCCAGCGTCAAAACGCTGCGCACGGTCGTCCATGATTTCGAAGGTTGGGATACGTACACGGAAAAGCCGGGCTACCAGTTGAATTCGCATATCGCTTTTTCCGAGGTCGACCCTGCGGAGTACGACGGATTGATCATTCCCGGCGGCCGGGCTCCCGAATATATTCGCCTGGACGACAACGTTCCTCGAATCGTCAGCCACTTTTTTGAAGCGGATAAGCCTGTCGGGGCTATTTGCCATGCGGCACTGATTCTCAATGTCGTCAACAATCGCGCCTACTTTGAAGGTCGTACGATGACCGCCTATGCAGCTTGCCGACCGGATGTCGAATCCTTGGGCGCGACCTACGCAAAGGAGACGCTTTGCGTGGACGGAAATATCATTTCCGGCCATGCTTGGCCGGATTTGCCCGGCTTCATGCGCGAATTCTTAAAGCAGTTGAACAGCCGCTAAACCACGTTTAACTAGTAAATTATGAGAATTCAATAAATCATTTGGAGGCAGCCGGTTGAGAGAATCGGCTGCCTTTTCTTAAGCTAAGGGCCGGTATCGCCAGACATCCGCTTGATCAAGAGCGGGTATTTCTCACCCCATAACGGTCGGCCGCAACAGTTCCAACCGGGAAAGCAAGCTCTTCGGAAAAAAATAAATTTAGTAGAAATAGTGTATAAAATTTATAGTATCGCTTATTTTCCAGGCGTACCATGATCGTATAAAATGTACCTAGGATTCGCGACTTGAAATGAATTGAAAGGGGAGACAAATAGGAGTCTTGATATGTAACAAGAGGAAGTATCAAAAATGAAAATACCGCAAGAAAAAGAGAAGAGGGGAATTTCTTTGAAAAATCGTGGCATCTTACTGACCATCATGCTCAGTATTTGCGCCGTAACGGGAACATCCTTAACAGGATGTTCAAAAGAAAAGACAGCTTCACCTATTCGGGTCATGACTTTTAATTTGCGTACCGCTGCAGCGAAGGACAGCCATACTTGGGCGAAGCGGTTGCCAATCGTTAAAGAGTTAATCAATAAAGAGGGTCCGGATATTATCGGTACACAGGAAGGACATCATAACCAATTATCAGATTTGGAAGCAGGTCTCCCCCATTACAAGTGGATCGGTGTGGGACGTGAACGAGGAAATCAAGGGGAATATACGGCGATCTTTTATAATGTGAATCGAATGAAGCCTCTGCAGCAGAGCAATTTTTGGTTATCCAGCACACCTGATGTGCCGGGTTCCAAAAGCTGGGGAAACAACTATCCACGCATGGTAACTTGGGTACAGTTTGAAGATTTGACCAATCACTCCCGGTTTTATGTAGTCAATACGCATTTGGATCATGAATCTGAATCGGCACGTCAGCTTAGTGCTGAACTGCTCGTTCAAACGCTAGAAAAGTTCGAACCGAATTTGCCCATCTTTTTGACGGGCGACTTTAATACAAATGTAGATAGCATGCCTTATAACACATTTAAGGACGCAGGAAAAATGAAGGATGCCGTTCAAGATGCAACCGATCGGGTTAACAATAAGATCGGCACGTTCCACGGCTACAAAGGAAGCTCAAGCGAAACCATTGACTGGATCTTGTACCGAGGGGATGTAGCGTCAATCAATCGCAGCGAGAAAATTGCTTTCCGACTGGATGGGGAATATCCAAGTGATCATTACCCTGTTATGATCGACGCCGTTCTGAAGGACCAGCCTGCGAGAAAATAGACTTGTCAAAACGTCAAAAAAACTCCCTAAGGCTAATGCAACCTGGGAGTTTTTACGTTATTTATCTCGTCTTCCGTACCTGTTTGACCCTTTCCTGGGACAAATTATTTTCCTCGACGAGCTTTTTCATCTTGAACATATTTGGATGCTTTTTCTTGAGCCGTTCTCAATACGGTGTTGACATCTTTATTATTCAAGATCATGTCAGCTGCAGCTTCTCTCAAATATTTATAATTTTCTCCGTCAAACTCGGTAATGATAGGAGCTTGAGCCGGATTTAATTTGAAGACGCCCTCCAAATTTTTACCTTTGTAAATATCATTATTCGATGCATAGTGCTTTCTCAGTTCCGGATTGTTTAGAATCGTAAGGTTGTTCCCTTTGTTCATTTCAGTCTGGGCTTCGTCGCTAATCATGGTCAAAATGACCCGGTACGCGGCTAGCTTATTTTTGCTGTTAGGCGGTACGACTAAAGATTGAAACTCCGTTTCACGTCCCATGCTGGTCTTATCGTCAAATATCGGATGTCCGGCGATGTCCCAATTAAAGCCTTTCCCTTCTTCTTTGAGCGCTGGGAGCCTGCTTGATATCGCCGCTAACCAGGTTGGGAACATGGCCAACTTCTGCTCCTTGATAAAGTAGTCTACCCCATACGAATATTTTTTGTTCTGAACCATACCAGGAATCGTGTACATTTGTTCCAGCAAATTGAACACTTTCTTGTAACTTTCCGAATCCAATATCGGTTGGCCCTTCGCATCCATTGTTCCTAATGAATATCCCCGAGCCATCGTTTTCTCCGTACCCGGATCAAAACCGATATATTGAGTTCCGTTATCCGCGCGCGTCAATTTTTTGGACAAATCGATAATTTGTTGCCACGTCATATTGTCTTTAGGGTAGGAAACCCCGAATCGGTCGAAAATATCCTTGTTATAAATAAGCACCCCGTAGTTTAGCGTATAAGGGATCCCATACAACTCACCTTTTTTGCCATACGATTTGAGCGCGTCAACCGCTTGGGGTACGAAGCGTTTCATATCAACCTGATATTTTGTAACAAACTCGTTCATATCACTCACAACGCCAAGTGAAATTAAATCTCCCATCGATCCGTGCGGAACAGCAAATAAATCCGGCAGATCACCGGAAGCGACCATATCCTCCAATTTCACTCCTTTTACAAGCTCTATGTTAATGTTAGGATGCTTTTTCTTGACCGCCCCGAATAAAGCTTCCACGTCACTCGGTGTATTGATGGCGGCATAATGAGAGTACAATTTAAGAGTGACGGGTTCCGTAATATTTAATTCCTCTATGTTGCCGCCAGAAGCATTCGTTGGATTTCCAGGCTTCGATTGCCCCGCACACCCTGTGACTGTCAGAGAGAGAATAAGAGAACAGATCAGCATAAATGGTTTTCGTTTTCTTTGTTTCATTTAATAATCCCGCCTTTTTAAAATAGGTTATTTAGTCTCCTGTCTTGATCATATTTGATTATTGCGCCTATGGTAAATAAACGATAATATCATATTTATAAACTATCTTGTGATTAATTGGCGGTGACTCATGATGCAGGATGTGTTGTTATGCGGCTATGCTTATCATACAAGCAAATTTTGTACAGCCCATCGGACGCCAGGACTGCAAAACTATTTAATTCGTCTTCAGACCGAAGGATCAAGTATAGTATTAGTGGATGGACATGAGACGCAATTGGTTCCGTGGGATATTATTTTCTTGCCGCCCGGAACCGTATACGAACTGCGAGTTGGAGCGGAACCATCTACAATGGACGGCACTTCCAAAATAGCGAGTGGAGATTATTATTTATTTTGCAATAACGAGTGGATCGAGGGATGGTGGAACCGATCCTTCAGGCCTTGGCGAGTGAACATTGATCCAAATGAAACTTTGTTGACTTTGTGGAAACAGCTTATTTTGGAAAAGTCTCACTTGAATGAGGATAATCATGAGTTGACCTCTCATTTGCTTCGCACGCTTTGTCTGTATCTTGAACGGATCATTTCCGAAAAAGATCCTTCCCATAATCGTCCATACACTGCCTCCCGAATGAAAAGATATATTGAATCCCATGTCGTCGATACGTTAATGATAGAAGATGTCGCAAAATATGTGGGTCTAAGCGTACCCCGCGCCTCTCAAGTATTCAAAGAGTGCTTTGGCAAAACAATGATTCAATATGCAATGGAAATTCGCTTGTCAGGCGCCGTGGATCGAATGAATTACACCTCGATGACACTTGGAGAAATATCCGATAGCTGCGGCTTCAAAAGCTATACGTTTTTTCACAGAGCCTTCAAAGAAAAATACGGTGTTTCCCCTTCGGTTTTTCGAAATAAATCGCAAGAGAAGTCAACGCTCTTCCATGAAAATAGGAAGGCTCGCCCTAGCGAATGACTGCAAAAAATAATGTAACAGGCCCGATACCATGATTTGTTTTTCTATTATAAGGATCTCTCTTAATCATTCCGTGAGCAGTAAAGCAACAACACGGGATTCCTTGCGACTTTCTGAATGGCAAGGGGGGAGAAGGAAAATTGCGAATATTTAGAATATTTTGGTTGAAAGGACGACTATACATGTGATAGGATTTGGTTAAGCGCTTTCATTCCAGATTTGTCCAAATTCAGGGTAGCCTGCTTCTAGAGGATGGGTTGATGGGAGTTCGTGCTACAAATTACGCGCCTTTATCATTAAACCGGTTTAATAAAACCGGTTTAAAATAATCGAGAGAGGAGGGCCGTATGGCTACGATTAACGATGTCGCGAAGATGGCGGGGGTTTCCAAAGGCACTGTCTCCAGCGTTTTCAGTAAAAAAAGACCGATCAGCACGGAAGTTACGGAGCGGGTGCTCGCGGTTGCCAAGGAGTTAAGCTACTTTCCAAATCATATTGCGCGCAGCCTGGCGATCAAAAAAACGATGATCGTCGGACTCAAAATACCGATATCCCGGGAACATGCGATGTCCGGATTTGAAGTCCAGCTGATCAACGGCGTCATAAGAGAATGCTCCAAGCGAGGGTATCGGGTGCTATTGGATACGCTGCCCGAGCATGATGATCCGATCCACTTTGCGGTAGATCCGGTAGACGGAGTGATCATGCTGAACCCCCGGACGCAAGATCCCAGAATCGACAGATATAAATTGATGCAAACGCCTCTCGTGCTTATCGGGAGACCCGATCCGATGGACGAAACGGTATGCTACATCGATAACGATAATGTAAAAATCGGAAACCAGGTCGGACAATATTTGCTCGAGAACGGACATACCTCGATTTTATTTCTGAACGCGTCGTCCGACATGACGGTAGCGGCCGATAGGAAGAGAGGTTTATACGAGGCGTTCGAGAGCAGCGGGGTGTCGACGGAGCATCTGAAAGTGATGCATTATTCCAGAAAGCAGCACCGGAATCCGACCCATTACGGTTATGTATCGCTAAAAAATTCGTACGGCAATCATGACTACACCGCCATTATTGCGGATACGGACCGCGTCGCTCTTGGCGCGTTGCAAGCGACGAGAGAGCTGGGAATTGTCATTCCCGAGCAATTATCGATTGTCGCCTTGAGCGACGATCCGGTATTGGCGCAAGAAACGTCACCGAAGCTGACTTCCGTCGAGCTGTCGGCCGAATTGCTGGGCTCGGAGGCGGCCAAACTTCTGTTAAAAAAAATCAAAAATATCGGTATCGTGCAGCAAAAGGTGATCGATGCCAAGCTCATCTTACGTGAGTCATGCAAGATGTATGTATAAATCAGCCTCACATCGTTTTTATATTGAAGGAGGTATTTGCATGGTGAAACGGATCAAATTATGCCTCATGCTCCTGTCGTTCGTACTGTTTGCCGCAGCATGTGATGCCGGCAGCAATGCGGCGCAGGAACCTACCCCCAAGCCGCAAGGGAGCGAGCCGGTAAAACAGGCTGAAAAGGCGGCGTCTTCGAAAAAGCCGGTGCTTGTTGCAAGCGCTTTATCCGAAGCTCCGGCGCTGGCGGACGCAGTAAAATCGGGCAGCCTGCCTTCGCTCGATAAACGGATTCCCGCCAAAGAAGATGTAATGGTGGAAGGCATCGTCGAAGAGATCGGCAAGTATGGCGGAGAATGGCGCATGCCGTGGAAAGGCCCGAATGACCGGTGGACGATCGGTAAACCTACGGAGGAGGCTTTGTTTCGTTTCAAAGCGGACGGCAGCGGCGTCGAACCGAACGTGGCCAAAAGCTATGAGGTCAATGCGGATTCGACGGAATTTACGATTCATTTGCGCAAAGGCATGAAATGGTCGGACGGCGTCCCGTTCACGGCCGACGACGTGATTTTTTATTGGGAGCACATGTTGAAGAAAGAAACGTTCGGCAAAAAAATATACGACGCGTACTACTCGGTCGATCCGGTGACGGGCGCAAAAGCGCTCGCCGAAGTGACCAAGGTCGATGATTATACCTTTAAAGTGAAGCATAAGTACCCGAGCGTCTTGTTCCTTGAGCGGGTGGCGATCGACAACAAGTGGTTTTTCGCTCCCGCCCATTTTCAGAAAACGATATTGCCTGAGTTCGTAGGCGAAGCGAAGGCACTCGAAATCGCCAAGCAGTGGGGCTTCAAAGATGTCCAATCGTTCCTGGTCGAAACGGGATACTACTACTGGATTTACCCGCAAATTCCGACCTTGAGAGCATGGCATGCCAAGAACGATCCGAACAGCGACGTGTTCGTGATGGAACGGAATCCGTACTATTGGAAGGTCGACGAGCAAGGGAAACAGCTTCCTTATATCGAACGCATTAATTTGAAAAAAATTCAGGATTCCAATCAATCTTTATTGGACTCCCTGGCCGGAAATTACGATTTGAACCAGTTTACCTTTAAAGATTTCACCGTGTTGAAAGAAAATGAAAAACGCGGCAATTACCGCGTATTGCAGTGGACGAATACCGCATGGTCCAGCACGGGCGTGCAATTGAATCAGACCACCGAAGATCCGAAATACCGCACGCTGTTCCAGGATATCCGGTTCCGGGAGGCGCTCTCGGTGGCCGTCGATCGAAAGGAAATTTCCGAAATCATTACGAGCGGTCTTGGAAAGCCTCAGCAAGCATCGGTACCGAAAGGCTTGGTCGGTTACCAGGAAGGCTGGGATAAACAGTGGGCAAATTTCGATGCAGCCCGCGCCAACAAGCTGCTCGATGAAATCGGTTTGACGAAGCGGGACGCCCAAAACTTCAGGCAATTCTCGGACGGATCCAATTTGGCGCTTACCTTCTATACCGATACGACCACGAACTCCCCGTTCATGGAATTGATCAAAAAATATTATGAGGCCGTCGGGCTCAAAACGGATTTGAAAATCGTCGATCAAGGGACATTGCAGGATCTGAAATACGCCAACAAGGTGCCGGCATTCCCGAACACGGTAAACCTCGTCAACGTAGCCTATCGCCCGGACGAATTGGTGCCGCTGCGCGTGCTTACTCCGTGGCTGGGACATTACGGATTGTATACGCAGTCCGGCGGCAAGGAAGGCGTGAAGCCGGAAGGGGACGTCGCCAAAATTCTCGAGGCTTGGGACAAAGTGAAAGCGGCAAAAAATGCGGAGGAAATTACGAAATGGAGCAACGAGATCATCAAGCTGCACCAAAAAAATCAATGGGTTATCGGTTATACCGGACCGACTCCGTCGCTGACCGTGGTCAGAAACAACCTACGGAACGTGCCGATGGATTTGGTGGATATCGATGAATTCCGCAATCTCGGCCACGCCCATCCGGCGCAATTCTTTTTCAAGTAATCGGCAGTCACCCAAGGGGGGAAGCGGTTTCCCCCCTTTTTTCTAAAGAAAGAGGGAGAACGGATGCTGCGATATATTGTTAGAAGATGCCTATTGATGATTCCCGTCGTATTTGTGATCTCCATCATTGTTTTCTATATCATACAGCTGCCTCCCGGCGATTTCGTGTCGAGCTATGCCGCTAAGATGGCGGCTGCCGGGGATGTCATGACGACGCAAGAGATGGCGCAGATGAGAGCGCAATATGGTCTGGATCAGCATTGGATCGTGCAATATTTTTACTGGGCCCAAAATATCGTTCTGCACTTTGACTTCGGGTACTCTTACAACTTTAACAAACCGGTAACCGCGGTGATCGGACAATATTTGCCGCTGACGCTTATCGTTTCCATTGTCACGATGGCTTTTACGTACTTGCTGGCCATCCCGATCGGCATTTACAGCGCAATCAAACAATATACCGTCGGTGATTATATCTTTACGGCAATCGGCTTTTTGGGCATGGCGACGCCTCACTTTTTGCTCGCGGTCATCTTGATGTATCTCTCTTATGTGTACTTCGGAGATCCGCTGCTGGGGCTTTTCTCGGAAGCGCAAGCCAATAGCGCATGGTCGCTTGCGAAAGTGCTCGACCTTCTGAAGCATCTGATTATCCCGATCATCGTGATCGGACTCGCGAGTACGGCCGAGCTCATCCGTGTCATGAGGGGACAAATGCTGGAGGAATTGAACAAACCAAACGTAGTTACGGCCCGTGCTAAAGGATTATCGGAGATGAAAATCATATGGAAGTACCCGACGCGCGCCGCCATTAATCCGATTGTCAGCACGCTCGGTTGGTCGCTGACCCATATTTTCACCGGCTCGACGATTACTGCGATTGTACTTAACCTTCCGCTGCAAGGACCTGTCATGTATAACGCATTGCTCGCTCAGGACATGTATTTGGCCGGTACGTGGTTGTTTTTTATGGCGATCTTGACCGTGCTCGGCACTTTGATATCGGATATACTGCTCGCCTGGCTCGATCCGAAAATCCGTACGGAATACCGAGGTGCGTAAGCGATGAAAACCATAATAAACAACCCGCTTCGCCACATTGGCAGACGAAAAGCCAAACCGATGACCGAGGAATACTACAGCTCCCAGTGGCGATTAATGTATCGTAAATTCAAAAAGCACAAGTTGGCGGGAGTCAGTTTGTTTTTTTTGATTGTGTTGTATGCGGTTGCCTTGTTCGGCCAATTTATCGCTCCGCAGGGTTTACTAAGCTATGACAGCCAGTACGTCAATTCGGCGCCGATGACCATGAGATGGATCGATGCTGAAGGCAAGTTTCATCTGCAGCCGTTCGTGTACGGGCTCAAATCCGGCAGGGATCCCGTAACGCTCCGGAAAATTTATGTGAAGGACTCGGAAACGAGGTATCCCGTCAAGCTGTTCGTCGAGGGGGAAAGCTATAAGTTTTGGGGGGTGTTTCCGACCAATAAACATTTGTTCGGCGTAGATAACCCCGGAAAATTGTTCCTGTTCGGTACGGACGGCATGGGCCGCGATTTATTTTCGCGTATTGTTCTCGGCAGTCAAATATCGCTAAGCATTCCGCTCGTCGGCGTAACGATCAGCTTCCTGCTCGGGATCGTCATCGGGGGAATTTCTGGGTATTTCGGCGGCTTGATCGATTCCATGATTCAACGATTGATTGAAATTATCCGCTCGTTCCCGACGCTTCCGCTCTGGATGGCACTGTCCGCGGCGATTCCGCCTCGAATCCCGGTCGTGCAAATGTATTTTTACATCACGATCATCCTTGCGTTCATCGATTGGACGGGACTCGCGCGGGTCGTTCGCAGCAAATTCATTTCCTTGAAAAACGAAGATTACGTCATGGCGGCCAAAATCTCGGGCGTTCGCAACATGAAAATCATCCGAGTCCACCTTGTACCCGGATTTATCAGTTATTTGGTTGTAGCCGCCACCTTAGCGATTCCGTCGATGATTCTGGGCGAGACGGCCATGAGTTTTCTGGGGCTCGGCATCCGCTCTCCTGCTACTAGCTGGGGCGTCTTGCTGCAGGAGGCTCAGCAAATCGAGAACGTCGCTTTATATCCTTGGAAGCTGATCCCGTTAGGCACGGTCATCCTTACGGTGCTCGCCTATAATTTCGTGGGCGACGGTTTGCGCGATGCTGCCGATCCCTACAAGAAATAATGAATATAAACCAATATAGCGAGGGAAAAACCTATGACGGCTCATCAAATGGACGCCGGTTCGCCCCTGCTCTCCGTTTCGGACCTGAAGATCCGAATCGCCATGGATGCCGGTACGCTGGCTGCAGTCGACGGGGTGGACTTTGAAATAAGGAAGGGGAAAACCATTGGCCTCGTCGGCGAGTCAGGCTGCGGAAAAAGCTTGACCAGCAGGGCGATTATCGCGATCAATCCGAAGGAATGCGAGACGACGGGAAGTATCCTGTTTCAACCCGCATCGGAGCTTTCCACCCAGCCGGTTGATTTGTTGCGGATGGATCCGACGGGGCGCCAAATTCGCGCCATACGCGGCAAAAGAATCTCCATGATCTTTCAGGAGCCGATGACCGCTTTTTCTCCGATGTACTCGATCGGTAATCAGATTATGGAGGCTATCCTAACGCACCGCACGAAAAATAAACGGGAAGCGAAGCGAATCGCGCTGGAAATGCTGCGCAAGGTCGGAATTTCCGACGAAGAGAAGCGGTTTGAACAATTCCCCCATGAGTTTTCCGGCGGCATGCGGCAGCGTGCCATGATTGCGATGTCGCTGTCCTGCAACCCGGAACTGTTGATTGCCGATGAACCGACAACGGCGCTTGACGTGACGATTCAAGCCCAAGTGCTAGAGTTGATGAAGGAGCTTCAGAAGGAGCTCGGTATGGCGATCCTGCTCGTCACCCACGATCTAGGGATTATCGCCGAAATGTGCGACGAAGTGGCGGTCATGTATCTGGGTAAAATTGTCGAGCAGTCCACCGTCAAGGAAATATTCAACAACCCGAAGCATCCGTATACCAAAGGCTTGCTGCATTCCATGCCGAAGCTCGGGCGTAAACACGAACGGCTGGAATCGATTGAAGGAACGGTGCCGCTTGCGCTCGATATGCCTCCGATGTGCGGATTTTTCGACAGGTGCAAGGATCGGATGCCGGGGATATGCGATAAGCAAGCCGTCCCGGTTACCCGGGTTTCCCCCGATCATACCGTTCGCTGTTTCCTCTACAACGATAAAGGGGAGGAGGATCGCCGTGTCCAAGCCGATTCTGCAGGTCAATCGATTGACCAAGCATTTTGACGTCAAAAAAAGCTTTTTCGGCTTTCGCAAACATGCTCCGGTTCGAGTCGTTTCCGATATCTCGTTCGAGCTTCGCGAAGGCGAGACATTCAGCATCGTCGGGGAATCCGGCTGCGGCAAAACAACGTTAGGCCGCTGTATTGTGCGGGGAATCGAGGCTACCTCGGGGGAAGTGCTATATTACCCGGAGAACGGAGAGCGGCGCGACTTCCTCAAGCTGAAGGGCAAGGAATACAACGAGTACAGACAAGACATTCAGATGATTTTTCAAGATCCGTATTCTTCTTTAAGTCCGAGAATGAGCGTCTTTAACATTATTAGCGAGCCTTTAACGGCAAGCAGCAAATTAAGCAAAACCGAAATCAAGGAAAGAGTAACGGAAATCGCCGAAAAAACGGGGCTTAACGCGAGCTATTTAGAGCGCTATCCTCACGCTTTTTCCGGGGGACAGCGGCAGCGCATCGCCATTGCCCGGGCTCTCGCCAGCCGTCCCCGGCTCATCGTCTGCGATGAAGCGGTATCGGCGCTCGACGTGTCCATACAGGCCCAGATCATCAACCTGCTTAAAGATTTGCAGAAGCAGTATAAAATCACGTATATCTTCATTTCCCACGATCTCAGTGTCGTCGAACACATATCGGACCGCGTCGCGGTGATGCATCTGGGGAAAATCGTCGAGCTCGCGCCCGCCGACTCGCTGTTTGCGATTCCGCAGCATCCGTATACGGAAGCTCTTTTATCCGCTGTGCCGATGCCCGATCCGAATTTCAAAAAGGAACGAATCATTCTGGAGGGCGAAGTGCCGAACCCCGCCAAGCCGCCGAGCGGCTGTCACTTCCATCCGAGGTGTCCGTACACAACGGAAAAGTGCGTCACGGATGAGCCGGCGATTCGCGAAATCGCGGGCGGTCATTACGTATCATGCCATTATGCCGGCGAGCTTCAATTAAAAGGCGTCGATGCATACGAAAAGGTGGATAATGGGAATGGAACCTAAACAAATCATTGTATTTCTGGATAGCGGCGATACCATCATTGACGAAGGCACCGAAATTCGCGACGAAAACGACGTCGTCATCAAAGCGAGTGTCATCCCGGGCGCGGATACGATGGTAAGAACGCTTGTGGAGCGGGGATATACGCTTGCCTTGGTGGCTGACGGTCTGGCTCAGTCTTTTAAAAATATGTTTATCCAGAACGGGATTTACGATTATTTTACGACGATGATTTATTCGGAGACGATTAAGGCGTTCAAACCGAGCCCGCGTATGTTTAGAGCGGCGATGGGGGCGCTCGACTTGAACGAGAGTGACCGCTCAAGGATTGTGATGGTCGGTAACAATTTAAGCCGCGATATCAGAGGGGCCAATCAAATGGGCTTCACCAGCGTGTTCCTGGATTGGACGCCGAGATATCCGAAAACGCCGGCCGACGAGAGCGAGTGTCCGGATTACACGATCAGCATGCCGATGGAGTTGATCGATCTGATCGAACGATTGAATGCGGAATATATCGAAGCGGAGCGGAGCAAGTGAAAGGCGAGCGGGTGACCAACGTGGAGGAAGACTGTTGGTGGTACGCGTTTTCGGTCCTGTTTGTCGAGAAAAAGGAAAATCTACCATACGGAATTCGCGGCGGCTTGTCTTTATGGCGAGCCGCTTTCCATTTTTTTGGAATGATGGGCTGCCATGTATTCTCACAAACCGATCCTCCAGCGCATGAGCCAATCCTATTTTTTCCAACGCGGAAGCCGCATGCCGAGCGGCATGCGAGCGATCCCGGATTTGTGCATGACGTAGAGGATTGAACCATTGAACGCGCCGCTGCCGCATGAGTAAGATGACGGTACATGCAAACAGGGAGGGGGGAGACGGTAGAGAAACGGATTGGCCGCGAACTAAATTGTAAGCAGTTACAATCGCGTCGCGGGCAAGAGGAGCAGGAAATCGAAATAGGAGGTTCGACATGAAAAGATGGTTGGCGCTTATTTTAAGTTTTGTTCTTGGCCTTTCTTTATTCCAACTGCCGCTGCCTGTAGCGAAAGCAGGCTATGACGCGCTGCCGGCGTTCCCGGGGGCGGAAGGCTTCGGTTACGCCGCAACCGGCGGACGCGGAGGCGAAGTGTACCACGTCAACAGCTATGAGCTTACGGGCCCGGGGACGTTTCACGATGCGCTTATGACGGCCGGATCGACGCCGCGAACGATCGTATTCGATATTTCGGGCGAAATTACGATCCCTCAAATCGTGGTGAAGGACAAGTCCAAGATCACCATCGCGGGCCAGACCGCGCCGGGTGAAGGCGTGACGATCCGGGGCAACAACATTCGTTTTATCAATTGCAGCGATGTCGTCATCCGCTATTTGCGCTTCCGTATGGGGGTGCAAAGCTTTAACGACGATACGATGTATTTGGAAGATTGCCGCAATTTCATCATCGATCACTCCTCTTTTTCATGGGGAACGGATGAGGTATTGTCCGTCAAAAGCAAAGATTACGAGAATCCGAAATCGCAAAACATTTCAGTGCAGTGGTCGATCATTTCGGAAGGGCTGCTCACCCATTCCATGGGCGGGTTAATCGAAATGAATACGATTAGTATGCATCATAACCTGTACGCCCATAACAATGACCGCAATCCGAAAACCAAGGGCCAGATCGACTTCGCGAACAACATTGTCTACAACTGGGGCGGTTATCCTTATGTAGCCGGCGGCGAGTCCGGCACGAAAGGCTACGGCAACGTCGTCGGCAATTATTTCATCGCAGGCTTGAACTCGGCTAACCCGCAGTATGCGGTCGTGCGCGGCAATGAGAACTACAATCTCTATCTTAAAAACAACCGGATCGACAGCAACAAAAACGGCGTACTCGACGGAACGGACACGGGGAGCGGGATGATGGAGGCGGAAAGGCCGAGCGTCCTCGTTCCGGAACGGTTCGAATACCCGCCGGTACATACGCAAGAGCCTGAAATAGCTTACGATCATATTCTGAATCACTCCGGCGCGTCGCTCCTCCGGGACAAGGTGGATCAGCGCGTGATCGACAGCGTACGCAAGCAAACCGGCGTCATCATCGGACATGAAAACGACGTGGGAGGATTCCCGCCGCTGACGCGAGGAAAAGCCCCGCTCGATACGGACCTCGACGGGATGCCTGACGCTTGGGAAATGGCAAAGGGACAGAATCCGAACAATTCCGAGGATCGAAATGGCGATCGAAATGGAGACGGTTACACGAATCTCGAGGATTACCTGAACGAGCTGGCCGAACCGGGATTTCCCGCGAATTATCCGAAAACGCCGCCGGCATGGTCGGGAACGCCGTTTGTCCCGCCGGTCGAACCGAAGCCGGAACAGCCGGAAGCGGAGCCGGCGCCAAGCATGGACGGGAAAGCGATCCGCAACGTCGTTATTAACGATAACAGCGGCAGCGGATCTGTCAATGCGGCCAACTGGTCGGTTCAAAGCAACCTCCAGCCGGGAGATTTCGTTGCGGGAGACCGGCTCACCGGAAGCAAAACGTATAAATTCGTTGCCATCCCGGATGAAGTAAAGGGCATGGAGTGGATTCGGTCGGCAGTGGCCTCCCGAAGCGCCACGAGCCAAGACTTGCTCTCCTTCCACTTGGCGGCGGATGCGGATGTGTATGTCGCACACGATTCAAGAATCTCGCCGCGGCCGGAATGGCTCACATCGTCCTACGAAGATACGGGGATGATGATCGAAGATGACCAGCCGGTACCGTACAAGCTGTTTAAAAAGCATTTTCCTGCCGGATCTCATGTCGTGACGGGGGCCAATAACAGCACCTCCCGAATGAATTATTTCGTCGTCGTGAAACCGACAAGTCCGAATGCGGCGCCTCCTGCGGCATCGCCGTCCGGATTGACCGGGCAATTGGCGGACGGACCCGCCGTATCGCTTCGCTGGGAACCGGTAAGCGGAGCGGAAGCGTACCTTGTCTACCGTTCCACGTCGATGGATCCTTATTTCAAGGCCGTCGGAAGCACCGGAACAACCAGCTACACGGATGATGCGGCGGTCATGGGAGTAACATATCGGTACAAAGTGGCCGCTGTCAATGCGGGAGGCGAATCTCCGCAGTCGCAGCAGGCGGAAGTGCTCGCCTACGATCCGTCCAAGCCGAGGCCGCCGGCACCGGCGGGACTGCAGGTTACGGCGACGAAGAGCATGTCCGTTGCACTGGCATGGACGCCTGTCGAAGGAGCCGTCAGCTATGGCATCTACAGGGCTTCTTCTCCGGACGGGGCTTATCAGAAGATTGCATCCGTTTCTAAAGCGGCGTATACCGACAAGACGGTGAACCCGTCAACCGCTTATGCCTATAAAGTAACCGCAACGGCGATCGGCGGGGAATCCGCGGCGTCTGGCGTCGTCAGCACGACGACGAAACCGCCGGTGGCGATGCCGCAAGCGCCGGCAGGCTTGACCGCAGGCGAGGTGACGAGCGCCGCTTTCGCGATGCAGTGGAATCCGGTCGATCAAGCGGAACGGTATCACATTTACAGGAAAGGAAGCGGCGATAACGATTTTGTCCGGATTGCCAGCACGTCGTTGGCCCGATATGTCGACGACAGCATTACAGCGGATCGTACAAGCTACAGCTACAAGGTAACGGCGGAGAACGAGATGGGCGAATCGTCCCCGTCGCAAGAGCTTGTTATTGCCGTACCGTTGCCCGCTACGCCTACGAATCTGTTTGTCGGCTTGAAGGGCGAAACGTTCGTCGGACTCATCTGGACGTCTCATGGCGGGGCGGTTCAATATAACGTGTACAGGGAATCCATAGAGGAGCCGCTTCAATACGTGGGGTATGCCAAGGTCGATACGTACTATGACCGTACCGTCAAACCGGGCGTGGAATACACCTACTATATTAAATCGAAAAACGCCAGCGGGGAATCGGATCCGTCCAATCGCGTAACGGTCCGAACGGCGGACACGCCCAAGGACGCGACGCCTCCCGTAACGACGGCCGATGCGAAGCCGGGCTGGCATAATGCGCCTCAAGTCGTCAACCTTAGCGCGGTCGACGCCGAGGGCTCGAAGACAACGACCTACTACAGCATCGACGATGCTCCGTACGTAATGGGCGCGCAAGCCGAACTCCGCGAGGAAGGCGTTCATACGCTTCGCTATTACAGCGTGGACGCGGCGGGGAACAAGGAAGACGTGCAATCGGCCACGGTAAACATCGATCTGACGGGGCCGGTCGTTCCAACGACCATTACGGGCGCAGTGTACCATTCGGATGCCGTGAACATCCGGTTGGATATTACCGACGCGCTTAGCGGAGTTGATCAGGTGAAAGCGACGCTCGACGGCAAAGACGTAAATCTGCCGATTACGGCCGCTCCTTTCGCATTATCGATCGGCGATCATGCGATCGGCATTACGGCAACGGATCGTGCAGGCAACGTGACGCAGCGGCAGTATGTATTGAAAGTCGTGATGACGCGCGACTACCTGGATGAAGCACTGCGTTCAGCGCATGACCAGGGCTTGATCTCGAATCAAGGGGTGCTGAACAGCCTGCTCGCGAAAGTGAACCAGATTCAAAAAGAAACGAATCCAACGAAACTCATAAACGCTTTGAACGCATTGGAAAATGAAGTGTCCGCACAAGCGGGCAAGCATATGGATGCCGCCTTCGCGCAGCATATGCTGGCGGATCTCGCCTATCTGAAGCAACAAGTTAACGTGCAAAACTAATACCGCCTCAAGCAGTGGCTGCTTCCCGTACTCAAACCGGGGAGCGGCCGCTTCACATGTTGCAGGCCTGTCCCAAAAAAGCAACCAACCAATCCGACACGCAACCAACCGTCTCGCCACAATGGGGCGACATTTCCCTGTGAAAGACCGCCGAATCCCCTCCGCTGCGGCATTCTCCTCATCAACCATTCCATAACGAATCACGCGAATCGGACAAAGTTTGGCAATCCCGGATTTGTGCATCCGCTGGAGGAATGAACGATTGTCCATGGAAGCGCAAGCAAGTATGATGGCGGTATCGAAACGAAGGAGGTTTGTGGTGGTGGCAGAGGCATATTCCCATAAGAAGATTGGATCCACCAAAGCGTCGGCAGAGAAGTCACATTCTTATTTGAACCTGTTTCTGACGAATGTTAGAAAACATTGGATATTGTATGTGATGGTTCTTCCCGGACTATTGTTTTATCTTATATTTAAGTATATCCCGCTCGCGGGGAGCGTCATCGCTTTTCAAAACTATCAAATCTTTAAAGGAATAACGGGCAGCCCCTGGGTCGGATTGGACAACTTCAAATTTATTTTTACTTATCAAGATTTCTACAACGTGCTGAGAAATACGGCGGTCATCGCTTTTTATAAGCTGGTCCTCGGCTTTCCGGCCCCGATCGTGCTGGCGCTGCTCTTGAACGAATTGCGCCTCATGCTGGCCAAACGGGTCATTCAAAGCTTGTTTTACTTGCCGCATTTTTTGTCCTGGGTTGTCGTCGGCGGCATCGTATTTGAACTTTTGTCCGCCCAAGGCGTGGCCAATATCGTCCGCGGGTGGTTCGGTCTCGAGCCGATCCTGTTCATGCAGCAGCAAGCCTATTTCCGCACCATCGTCGTGCTCTCGGGGATCTGGAAGGAAGTCGGCTGGGGAACGATCATCTATCTTGCCGCAATCGCCGGCATCAATCCGAATTTGTATGAAGCGGCGGTCATGGACGGAGCCAACCGCTGGCAGCAGACCATGAACATCACGCTTCCGGTCATGTTCCCAACCATTCTCGTCCTGTTCCTGCTCAACATCGGCAACTTCCTGGAGCTTGGCTTCGACCAGATCTATAACCTGTTAACGCCGATGACTTATTCCGTAGGCGACATCATCGAAACATACGTTTACAGGGCTGGGGTGCTGCAGGGGCAATACAGCGTAACGACCGCCATCGGCTTGTTCCAATCCGTCATCGGGTTTGCGTTACTGTGGATTTTTAACCGCATGGCACGAAAAACAGAACAGGGGTTATGGTAATGAAACAAACCTTGGGTGAAAAAAGTTTTCAAGTATTCAACTATTTGGTGCTCGCGGCGGCGGCCGCAACGATGCTGATACCTTTGCTGAATCTGCTGGCCGTATCGTTAAGCTCGCCCGTAGCCGCGGATTCGAAACAGGTATTTTTGCTTCCCGTGGAGTTTACGACGGGATCGTGGGAACACATTTTGCAAAATAAAGGATTATGGGGCTCTTTCGGCGTCACGATTTATATCACCGTCATCGGTACGCTTTTGAGCATGCTCTTCTCGGTGCTAACGGCCTACCCGTTGTCCCATAAGGAATTTATGCTGCGCAAGCCGATCATGTTCGGCATTATCGTGACGATGATTTTCAACGCGCCGCTCATTCCGTTTTTCCTGACGGTACGGGAGTTGGGCATGATGAATTCGCTTTGGTCGCTCATTATTCCCGGGTTGATCGGGACGTTCAACATGATTATTATCCGAACGTTCTTCATGGGGCTGCCGGCGGAGCTGTACGACTCGGCCCGCATCGACGGCTGCACCGACGCCGGAGTGTTGTTCCGCATCTATTTGCCGTTGTCCAAGCCGGTGCTCGCGACGGTCAGCTTGTTTTACGCCGTGGGCTATTGGAATACGTTTCAGCGCGCCGTTTTGTTCATTCGCAATCCGGATTTGTGGCCGCTGCAAATGAAGCTTCGCGCTTACCTGACGTCTCCGGAGGAGCTGGCCGCCGTCAACCTGGTTTTGGGTGATTACGATTTCAATACGACGACGCTCAAGGCGGCTACCATTTTATTCGCGACGATTCCGATCGTCATCGTCTATCCTTACTTGCAAAAATATTTTGTCAAAGGCTCCATGCTGGGGTCGCTCAAAGAGTAACTTGCGATCGATATTAAGCTTCATCTTTTGGCTTGATATATAGTGGATAGACAAAAAAGGGAGGAAGCAAGCATGACGAAACGCCTGCTTAAGAAAACGGCAACATGGTCGGCATTGGCCGCACTTGTCGCGACGGCCGCTCTCAGCGGCTGTACCAACTCAAAGGATGGCTCTTCCGCGTCAGGCGGCGGAGCGCAGGACGGCAAGCCCGTTCAGGTCAAAGTATTCAAAAGCCATATGGGCGTCGGTTCCATACCGGACAGCAATAACGCGCATGTCAAATATGTCGCCGAGAAGACCGGCGTCGAGTATAAGCTGATCACCACGCCGCCGGGCTCGGAGCCGACGGAATTCCTCAATCTGCTGATCGCCTCGGACGACCTGCCGGATATTCTTCGGCCGATCGGAGGCATCGAGCAGACGCTCATTAAGCAGGGCGGCGCCTTGCCGTTGGACGATTTGCTGCCGAAATACGCGCCGAACGTCTGGAAGAACATTCCGAAGGAAGCTTGGGACGTCGTGCGCTCGGCCTCCCCGGACGGTCATATTTATTACGTGCCTAAAGTGTTCCTCGTTCCCGAGCGGGCTCCGATGATTCGCAAAGATTGGCTGGACAAGGTAGGCCTTCCGATGCCGAAGACGACGGAGGAATACAAGGAAGTGCTGCGGGCGTTCCGCGACAAAGATCCGAACGGTAACGGCAAGAAGGACGAGCTGCCGACTTCGGGACGGGAATTCGGCAAATGGATGGATCATCTCTTCGGCATGTACGGCATCGCCATGTGGGAAGGCAGCCCCGAGTGGGATGTTTACGACGGAAAAATTCAGTATGCCGGCGTAACGCCGAATATGAAAGCGGCGATTGCCTATATTCGCGACCTGTATAAGGAGAAGCTGCTCGATAACGAAACGTTCCTGAACAAGGGCGATGTATGGCAGGCTAAAATCAACAACAACCTGGTTGGCAGCTGGTATCACCTCCCGGCCAACGTTCGCGACCGCTACACGGCCATACTGAAAGCGGCGCCGGACGCGTATATCGTAGGGATGCCGATGCCGAAGGCGGAAGGCTTCCAAGGCTTCGTTACACAGAAAAGCATGGGCGAGCCGGAGTGGATGATTCCCGCGGCGGCCAAAAACAAAGCCGAGGCATCGCTCAAGCTGCTCGACTTCTTTTACGACCAGAACAACGACGAATTCGTGCGTTTTGGGATCGAGGGCCTGCAGCACAAGGTGGAGAACGGTAAGAAGGTGCTGCTGCCGCCGGAGGACAGCCGTCCGCTCGCGCTCGGGATGCGCAATTTGACGACGAAGGCGGACATGGATCAGCGGATCAAGGAAACGATTCCGGAAAACATGCAAAAGATGGTTCAGGACATGTTCGCCGTGAGCACGGCCGACGCTCGCCGCATTGCGGGAGACGGGCTGCCGAATACCGTGTACGAAGGCTTCCCGGACATCCAATCGCATAAGCTGTTCCAGGAATATTTGACCAAAATCGTGATCGGCGAGTGGCCGCTGGAGAAGTTCGACGAGTTTGTGGACCGCTGGAAGAAGGCCGGAGGAGATACGGTGACGAAGCGGGTTCAAGACTGGTATGCCAAAGTGAAAAAATAACGGGAAACAGCGAGCAGGCGACCTGCCGGTAAACATCTCTTCGGCGCTGGCGCCTGCTGTGCATTCGCAAGACCATTCGGATAAGAGCGGAAGAAAGGATTGTCACACATGAAAAAACGATATGCGATCTGCGGTGTCAGCGGAAGGGCGCTCGGCATGTTCGCCAAGCCGATCCTGTCCACATTCGCCGGCACGTGCGAGCTTGTAGGGCTGCTCGATCGCGATCCGATGCGCTTCGACCTGTACCGTACAAGGTTTCCCGAGCATACGGACGTGCGAACCTACAATGAACGGGAGTTCGACCGGATGGTAGATGAAACGCGTCCGGACGTCGTCATCGTAGCGGGCCGCGACGATACGCATGCGCAATATTTGATCGCAGCGCTGCGGCGGGATTTGGATGTCATTACCGAGAAGCCGATGGTCACGACGGGCGAAGACAGCCGGCGGGTGATGGAAGCGGAGAAGGCAAGCAAAGGGTCCGTCACCGTCACATTCAACTACCGGTATGCCCCGGTTCACACCCGAATCAAGGAGCTCGTGCTGGAAGGAAAGCTAGGCCGAATTACGTCGGTTGATTTGAACTGGTATTTGGACACGTACCATGGCTCCAGCTATTTCAAGCGGTGGAACCGGGTTCGAGAGCTGTCCGGCGGCCTGTCGATCCACAAATGCACCCATCATTTCGATTTGGTGAACTGGTGGACCGGCCAGAAGCCAGTGGAGGTGTTCGCCTACGGCGCGCTAAATTATTACGGCGCGGAGGGGGAATTAAATCCGAAGAAGGAAGACGGCCGGTTTTGCAGTACTTGCGAATATACCCGCGATTGCGCCTATTACTCGCGGTGGAACGCGCGCAGCAAAAGCATCCGCGTCCCCGACGATCATCTGGGCTCGCTTGATGCCGTGAAATCATCATTCCCTTATTCCGATTACCGGCCGGACCGATGCATCTTCGATTCTCAAATCGATATCGAAGATACTTACGCCGCCTCGATCAAATACGACCGCGGCGCGCTGCTCAGCTATTCGGTCAATTTTTCCCTGCCGTACGAGGGTTACCGTCTGGCGATTAACGGAACGAAGGGCCGGCTGGAAACGATCGAGTACCATATGCCGGGCAGAACGCCGTTCCCGACGCCAGTACAGACGATTGACTATTTCCCGCTCTTCGGCTCCAAGGAAACGATTCATGTGGTCCACCGCGAAGGCGGGCACGGCGGCGGCGACCCGCTGCTGCTGGAGGACTTGTTTATGGGCGAAGACCCCGGACGGCCATACCGCATCCTATCGGGCGCCGTAGACGGCGCTTATTCCGTAGCTACGGGAGAAGCCGTTTGGCGGTCGGTCCGGGATCATCGTCCGGTCACGATTGAGGAAGTGCTGGAAGGCAAAGGAGGACGAAAGCAGTGAGCCGTTATTTTCATCCGGTGGAAAGCATGGCTTCGCAGACAGGCGGCACCGAAATTCCGCATGTGCTTGCGGTCATGGCCCAGCGTTATATCGGCGAGAATCCGCCTCACGGTCCCGTATACCGGGTGACGCGAACGAGCCCGATTCGCAAGCTGGACAATCATATGTATCAATTTCCCGTCGGTTCGATGTTCCCGGAGATGAACGAAGGAGAGCGGGTGTATGCTTGGGCGAAGCTGTGGATCGATGAGCCGCAGGACTTCATTTTCCTGATGCGCAGCTTCGGCCCGGTCCGCTTGTACCACAACGGGGAGAAGCGCTTCGGCTCCGCGCCGGAGGAAGAATCGGAGGGCGCCGCGCCGTTAAAGCTGAAGTTGGCTCTGGTGCAAGGATGGAATCATTTCATCATCGAGCTGGGGAAAAACGCGAGCGGCGGCTGTGGAGCGGAATTCGGCACAAGCAACCGCAAAAATAAACCGTATCACTTCCTCGCCCCTTCTTCGGAACGGGAAGGGGAGGAAGGCTGGATTTATACGACGCCTTTGACTCACTCGCTTAATCCGTTCCCGGAGGCGGATCTGTCCGAGAAGGGGACCGGCGCGGAATGGTTTCCGTCCCGGAAAGAGCCGGGCGTGGAAGCCGGTAGGCTGGATCAGCTCTACGGCAATCGTCCGGGTCCGGGTTCAACCGCTTACGCGTGGACGGCCGTAGCAAACACGTCGGCTTCCGCCAAGCGGGTAACGATCGAAGGAACCGCATACGGCCCTCTGTCATTTCTGATGGAAGGCAAGGAAGTATATTCCGTCCCGCAACGCCGCGATTTTTCCTTCCAATGGGATGCGGCGCCCGGCTGTTCGGATCTGCTCGTCCAATGCGCCGCCGGAGAGCAGGGCTGGGGATTTCAAATCCGCCGTGTATCGCCGGGAGCGGAGCTGACGGCCCCGCGCCGGATTCACGGTTACGGCGGCCATTGGCTCTACTTGGGACCGTTTCCCGTCGGGGCCCATGTAGGGGCGTGGCCATACCTCGCATTGGATTCGGTTGCCGAGGGATCAGGGGGCTCCGTCTTTTGGACGACGGACCGGCCTGACGCGAATGTTCGCCCGTTCCTGGAGAACGAGCTGTTCGGCCGCTGGAACTATCCGCTGGGTGTCACCTTGTTCGGGCTGCTTGAGACAAGCCGTTTATTGCAGCGGAGCGATTTGGCCGACTATGTCGCCCGGCATGCGGAGTTCGCAACCTCGACGTATGCTTACTCGTTATGGGATCGCGAGCGCTATGGCGCGGCCGGCTTGAATAACCAGCTGTCGCATATCGACAGCTTGGACGATTGCGGCTCGTTCGGCGCGCTTGCGATTTTGGCGGACCGGCTTCGTCCGTTAAGAGGGGCTCGGGCCGTGTTCGACGACATTGCCCATTACATCATGAACGTGCAGGACCGTATGGATGACGGCGCATTGTACCGACGCATCGGCGTGTCGCCCAGCATGCACAACACGATGTGGTGCGACGACATGTACATGAGCGTGCCGTTCTTATGCAGGTACGCCGAGCTTGCCGGCGATCGCCGTTATATCGATGAAGCGGCGCGGCAGCTGTTATTGTACCAGAAATATTTGTTCATGCCGGAGCAGCGCATCATGTCGCATGTTTTTGACGTAAGCGAGGGCAAGCGCTCCGGGACGACATGGGGCAGAGGGAACGGGTGGGTCTTCTTCTCGCTCGCCGTTTTGCTGGAAGTTCTTCCGAAGGAGCACGCAGACTATGCCGCGGTGCTTGCCTTTTACCGCGAGCTGGCGGAAGGGTACCGCAGGCTGCAGGGGGAGCATGGGCTGTGGCATCAGGTATTGACCGACCCCGAGTCCTACGAGGAAGCTTCGTGCACCTCGATGTTTATGTACGGCTTCGCCCTTGGCGTGCGGCATGGCTGGCTGGAGCAGCCGGAGCCTTATGTCCGCGCGGCGCTGGACGGCTGGGAAGGATTATGCGAGCGGGCGATCGATAAGCGCGGCAATTTGTACGGCGTGTGCAAAGGTTCCAGCTGGTCGTATAACAATGCCTATTACAAGCATGATTTGGGCTGGAACCTCAACGATACGCACGGGATCGGCATTGTGCTGCTCGCGGGTATCGAAACGCAGCGCATGAAGGAGCAGCTGGCGGAGAAAGGCTGAAGCGAAAGGGAAGACCGGGCGGGCCAAGGCGTGTCTTGGGGGCTGAATCGCGTTATAATGAAGAAGATATCCGGCATAAGGTGGGAACGAATTCGTGATGCAATCCCTCAAGAAGTGGCTTAAGTACAATTGGGCTCATACGCAAATCCGGCTTGTCTTGATTTTGACCTTATCGGTTTTCCTTATCATTTTGGCCGTTAGCCTCACTTCCTACTATACTTCCAAATCGGTGCTGCAGGAGGAATTAAGCGAGCCTCAGCGCCAAATGCTTCAGCTGAATATGAGCTTCATCGACGAATTGATCAAAGAGAGCGATCAGGTTGCGATTCAGGTCGCGCTGAATGCCAACGTGTATCAATTTTTAACGGGTGAGAACCAAAATTCGTATAGCAACATCTCGGAGCTGTATCAGCTGCTGACGACATTAGTGGGAAACTCCAAGTACGTGAAGAGCATTTACGTATATGATCTGCAAAGAGGCAGCTTCGTCGCCATTCCTCAAGGCTTCAGCTCCAGCAAGCTCACGTTCGTCGATTCCGATTGGGTCGGCGTAGCGGACGAGTTCGGGGACAAAATGACAGTGATCAAGAAGCGGAAAGTACCCGAAGGCGGCAGCCGGAGCGGCTCGGATTTGACGCTCTTTCGAAAGATTAACATTCAGGGCCAGTTCAAAGGCATTGTGGCCGTCAATCTGAAGGACGAAGAGCTGTTCGCCCGGCTCGACCCCAGCCTTAACAACGTGAACAGAATGCGGTATATCGTGGATGAACGCGACGAGGTGCTGTATTCGGTATCGAACTATGAGTTTGATCAGGAGGCGGTTCGGCAGGCGCTTGCCGCGCTGAAGGAAGACAACAGCGGGGATATCACCTACCAGAACCGCAAGCTGCTCGTAAATCAATTGAAATCGCCGGTAACCGGCTGGAAGTATGTTTCCATTGTGGTGCAGGATAGTCTGCTGGCGAAATCCAAGAAGGTCCGCGATACCGTCTTGCTCGTATCGATAGCGGCACTGGCGCTGGGCGGAGCGACGATTTTCTATATCAATGCGGTCGCCTTCCGCCCGGTACGGCGTCTGCGGCAATTATTCAGCGCCTACGACCGGAAGGAGAGCGGCGCGGCCGGCATCGATCTGGAGAAGCTGACCGACGAGCTGCTCAGCAATCACGCGCATTTGTCCCGGCTAGTCCGGGAGACGATGTCGGAAGCTTCTTCCAAGCTGCTTCACGACATCTATACCGGGAACTTGACCGGCAAACGGGACATTCGGGAAAAATGGAACCGGTATTTCAGCGATTGGTCCGATGCTCCGGTATCGGTTACCATCGTATCCATCGACCGGTACGAAGCGTGGTCGAGGACGTATCCCGACACGGACCGGTCGCTGCTCAAATTCGCGCTCGCCAATATTATGGCCGAGCTGTTCGAGCCCGAGTGGCGCATCGTCTGCGCCGATTTCGGCAAAGACAAGACCGCGGTCCTGCTGCAGCCGCGCGAACCCGGCGCGTCTTTGGAACGAAAGCTCTCGGAAGCGCTCGAAGTGGCGTTTAATTTGTTGAAGTTCAGCGTCTCTGCAGGTGTGAGCACGCCTCAGCCGGATGTGAACCGGTTGAAGCAGGCGATGCTGGAAGCGGAGAATGCGCTTGCCTACCGGATGTATCAAGGCTACGGCCAAGTCATTCCATTCCACAAAGTATCCGAGCACGAAGCGAAGGATCCGCTGCCGGACGGGCACACGCTCGAAGAAATGGTGAATGCCATTCAAGCGGGCGATGAAACCGCGACGAATGAGGCGCTGGATCGAATTTTCCGGCATTTGCGCGCGCAGTACGGCTATCCATCCGCCGTCGTTTCCTTCCTGCAGGATGCCGTGGAGCGGCTCGGTCAGCTTCGTCCGGCGGAGGAGCGGGAGGCCGAGCCAGCCTATGAACAGTTCGAGACGCTGCATCTGGACGACATGCGGCAGGAGCTGGACCGGGGAATCGCACCGTTAGTCGAGCGGTACCGCAGGCTAATCGAAAGCAAAGATTTCATCATGTGCCAGCGCATGATCGATTATATGAAGCAGCATCTCGGCGAGCCGGTCGGCATTCCCGAAATTGCCGACTCCATCGGCATCAGCAGCAGCTTGGCCAGCCAAGTGTTCAAGCAGGAGACGGGCGAGACGATCTACAACTACTTGACCCAGCTGCGTATGGACCGGGCCGCCGAGCTGCTGCTCAAAACGGATTCCCGCATATCGGACATCGCGGTCATGGTCGGTTACCAGCATGAGAACAGCTTCATCCGCATTTTTCGCAAATATAAAGATATTACCCCCGGCAAATACCGGGATATGATGAGAACCCGGATGGACTCCCCGATGGAATAACGGACGGAGCCTCCGGCTGGGCCCAAGGAGGAATTATGGATCGAAAACAAATCGTAAAGCGGCACCATCCCGAGCTGAACAAATGGGACCCGCTGTCCCCTTTCTCCGTAGGCAACACGGAATTTGCCTTCACCGCCGATATTACCGGGCTGCAGTCGTTCCCGGAGCAATACGAGGTACCGCTCGGCACGCAGTCCAACTGGGGCTGGCATTATACGGGAGGACGCGACCGATTTACGGAGAAGGACGCCGAGCATCAAATGTTCGATACGTACGGCCGGCTTGTAGGTTACCCGATGAAGTCGGGCAGCAAGCCGGAAGCCTACCATTGGTTGCGGCAAAATCCGCACCGGCTGCAGCTTGGCCGCATTTCGTTACGGTTTTTGCTGGAATCCGGCGAGGAAGCATCGGCCGATGCAATAAACAATATACATCAGCGTTTGAACCTTTGGTCAGGGATATTGACCAGCGAATATAGCGTTCAAGGCGTGCCGGTGCGCGTAACGACCGCATGCCATGGCGCGATCGATACCGTCGGCGTACGCGTGGAATCGCCGCTGATCGGCGAGGGGCGTCTCCAAGCATTCATCCGGTTTCCGGCGCCCGATATGGTCCATACGGCATGGGCAAAAGCCGTCTATCCGGATTGGGACCATGACGACAGACACCGGACGGAGCTTCGCAAGTTGGAAGCGCGGCGGGCAAGGCTTGAACGAAGCATGGACGAGGACCGTTACGAGGTCGGCTGGGAATGGAGCTCGGGACGGCTCGAGCGGACAGGGGCGCATGAGTTCACATTGGTGCCTGAATCGCAAGGTGAATTATTGGAATTTTCCGTCTCTTTTGCTCCGGAGTCGCCGCAATCGGCTCCCGTTCATGAAATTATCGAATCCAGCGAACGCCGCTGGGAAGCTTTCTGGATGAGCGGAGCGGCGATCGATTTTGCCGGCAGCCGCGACCCTAGAGCGTTTGAGCTGGAGCGCCGCGTCGTGCTTTCGCAGTTTCTGTGCGCGATGCACAGCGGCGGTTCCTTGCCTCCGCAGGAAACGGGGCTCATGTACAACAGCTGGTTCGGCAAGGCGCATTTGGAAATGCACTGGTGGCATGCGGCGCATTTTCCGTTATGGGGCAGGGAAGCGTACCTGCTGAAGAGCATGAACTGGTACCGGGACATTCTGCCTGTCGCGCGAGAGCTCGCTGCATCCCAAGGGTATGAAGGCGCCCGCTGGCCGAAGATGGTCGGCTTCGACGGCAAGCCTTGCCCGTCCCCGGTCGCGAACGGATTGATCTGGCAGCAGCCGCATCCGATGGTGCTGGCGGAGATGTGCTATCAGGCGAATCCTACGCGCGAAACGCTAGAGCAATTCCGCGACATCGTGTTCGAGGCGGCCGACTTCATGGTTTCGTACGCTCATCTGGATGAAGACAAAGGCGTGTACGATCTGGGGCCGCCGCTCATTCCCGCGCAGGAATGCCATCCTCTGCAAGGCAGCAAAAATCCGCCTTACGAGCTGGAGTATTGGAAGCAGGGGTTGGAGATTGCCATCCGGTGGGCGGAACGTTTGCAGGCGACCGTCAATCCCCGGTGGGCCGAAGTGGCTTTGTCCATGGCCGCGCCTCCGCAAGCGGATGGCGTCTATCTCGCGCATGAGCTGTGCACCGACACCTTTACCGGGAAAAATCGCGACCATCCTTCGATGCTGGGCGCACTCGGCATTTTGCCGGGAACGCTCATCGACCCCGAGGTGATGCGCAATACGCTGCTGAAGGTGAAGGAAGTATGGATGTGGGACTCGGCCTGGGGCTGGGACTTCCCGATGTGCGCGATGACGGCGGCGAGACTGGGGGAAACGGAACTCGCGGTCGATTTCCTTCTGATGGATGCGACCAAAAACACTTATTTGACCAACGGTCACAATTATCAGCGTCCCGGTTTAACCGCTTATTTGCCGGGCAACGGCGGTTTGCTGACCGCCGTAGCCATGATGGCCTGCGGCTGGAAAGGCAACGAAACGGCGCACAATCCCGGCTTTCCGCAGGATGGAAGCTGGAACGTGAAATGGGAAGGGCTAAAGCCTTGGCTGTAAAAGCTGTTATCTCGTAAGAGGAGGCGCGCGAAATGGGAAAAGGAACTGTATGGCCTTCCGAACGGAAGGCCTACACCGATCGATTCACCGGCATCGAAGTGACGCAGCTGACGGATTATAAGGCACACAGCCATCATTTGTATTTTACCGAAAGCGGCTGGTATGACGGGGGGCAGCGTCTGCTGCTGATCTCGGACAGGGAGAACAGTACGAACTTGTACAGCATGCATCTGGAAAGCGGCGAAATGACGCAGCTTACGGATTACCCGGGAAATGATCAGTTGGACGCCTGCTTGCTGCCGGATGGAAGTGCTGCTTTCGTAAAGAAGGACCGCTGCTTGATCCGGTTAAACCTATCCACGCTCGAAGAAACGCTTTTATACGAAGCGCCTGAGGGGTATCGCCTCGGGAACGCGAGCGCAACGGCGGACGGCAAGTTCGTCCTGACCTGCGTGCAGGAGGACCTCTCCTCCCGAATCCGCCTGGACCTCGGCAACGGATATGTCGGCCATCGCGAGCTAATGGAAGCGGCTCCCCACAGCATGATCGTGCGGATCAATGCCGGACAAGGCGGTGCGGAAATCGTTTACGAGGCCAAACGGTTCATTACCCATATCAACGCTTCGCCTGGCGAGCCATGGCTTCTGACGTTTTGCCATGAGGGACCTTGGCATTTAGTGGATCATCGCATCTGGGGTCTTGACCTGCGTTCAGGGAAAGCATGGAAAATTCGGGAGAGACTGGAGCCGGGTGAAAAGGTAGGGCACGAATTTTTTTATCCGGACGGCGTGACCGTCGGCTATCATGGCTTCCGCGCGAACGGTACCAACTTCTTCGGCCATATCCGTTACGATAACACGGGCATGGAGGAGACGGAATTCGCTTTCGATACGTGGCATGCCTATGCCGATGGGCTCGGACAGGCGATCGTAGACGGCAAGGGTGCGGTAAAGTCGCTTTCGGTTTGGCGCAAAGCGGATGGCGTTTACGACGGTCCCCGCATGCTTTGCGAGCTGCGCTGCAGCTTTCATTCGCAGAAGGTGCATGCGCATCCGCGCTTCAGTGCCGACGGGAAGCAAGCATTGTTTACGAGCGACAAGAACGGGTACGGCAATCTGTATTTGATCCATCTCCCGGAGCGTTTCGACAGCTTGCCGTTATTTACCCTTTAATACAGGAGCAGGAGGAATCGATTTATGCAGGCAACAACGAGCGTACGGAACGCACAGCACATGTCCGTCAAGATTGCCGAGACGATCTTGTCGCGCTGCGTGGACGGGTATCATCCGAGCATCGGCAACAAGTGGGGTTATGTCGCCGGCATGGCGTTAACCGCGATCAGCCGTCTTGGCGACTGGGCGGAAGAGCCGCGATACCATGAGCTCGTCAAACGTCATATCGATGTGTTCATTCAAGAGGACGGCACGATCGAGGGCGGCTATGCGCTGGATGAGTACAATCTGGATCACGTCAATAAAGGGAAGCATTTGCTCAGGCTTTGGAGGGAAACCGGCGAAGCCAAGTATGAGAAGGCCGCACGGCTGCTGGAAGCGCAATTGATCGGACAGCCGCGCACCGAAGAAGGCGGATTCTGGCATAAGAAGATTTATCCTTACCAAATGTGGCTGGACGGCCTGTACATGTCTTCGCCGTTCATGGCGGAGTTTGCCGCAACGTTCGGGGAACCCGTCTGGTTTGACGAAGCCGCCCGTCAGCTGCTGCTCGTCGAACGGCACACCCGCAACCCGCAAACCGGCCTGCTGCACCATGCATGGGACGAGAGCAAAGAGCAGCGCTGGTGCGACGGCGCCACCGGGCGCTCCCGGCATGTGTGGGGGAGGGCGATGGGCTGGTACGCGATGGCGCTGGTTGACGCGTTGGAGCATTTCCCCGTCCGCCATCCGAAGCGCGGACAGCTGCTGGGCATCTTCGAGCGCATGGCGAACGCCGTCGTGCGTGCGCAGGATCAGGACAGCGGGGTTTGGTATCAGGTGATGGATTGCAACGGACGCGAAGGCAATTATTTGGAGTCATCAGGATCCTGCATGCTCACTTACGCCTTGGCCAAAGGCATCCGGTTCAAGTATTTGTCCGAGATCGACCGCAAGGTCGTCGAACGCGCTTACGAAGGGATCCTCGATCGTTTCGTCACGGAGGATGAGCAGGGCGTGCATCTGCACGGCATTTGCCATGGCGCAGGGCTTGGCGGGCGGAAATACCGCGACGGCTCGTATGCGTATTACTTGAGTGAGGCGAAGGTCAGCGACGTGCTGATGGGCGTGGCGCCGCTGCTGCTGGCCAGCATCGAGCTCGAACGTCTTCAGGGGTAGATCTACAAGCTCCATGTCCGGACGGAACGGAACCGATGCAGGCATAAAGCAAGAAGGAAACCGTGGAGCCGTAGCTTGGAGCATAACTGAATAAAGAAAAAGCAGACCAAGACTGTATCGCTTCAGCCTTGGTCTGCTTTTTCTTTAATGGTCCCAACATGACCGCAATTTATAAGTGAAAGCTTGAGAAATCAGGCTTTTATTTTTTTATGTGGGAACCTCAAGCAAAGTACACCGATCAAGTACGAAAGTGATTTTTCGAACCTGTTCAAAACCGTTTAAACCTCGTTTTGGCGGACGAATACAACGCCTGCGTAACTAGGGATTATAGTGAGGGTTTTAATCGATAATAGAGGGGTTTATGGGCGTTAAAAACCGTGTTTAAATCGTGTGCGCGGTATGATAATATTACATGAAATCGAAAAACAAGGATGGCGGATGATGAGTAATCACATGAACGAACGTTTTGGTAACGAAAGTGTTCCCAAGTTAATTGTATCGCTGGCTACTCCTGCAATCATAGCTCAGCTAATAAATGCGATGTATAGTGTGGTCGACCGAATGTTCGTCGGGAGAATGGCTGAAAATGGTACGCTAGCGTTGTCCGCTATTGGAATATCCTTCCCGATTATCATGGTGATCTCAGCGTTTGCGGCGCTAGTAGGCTTCGGCGGCTCGCCTCTGGCATCCATCAAAATGGGCGAAGGGGAGCTTAAGAAAGCAGAAGAATTACTAGGCAGCTGCTTTTCTTTGCTGCTAATCGCGTCCGTTTTGATGACAACGATTTTTCTGATCTTCAAATCTCAACTTTTAACGCTATTTGGCGCTAGCTCTGATACGTTGCCTTTTGCCGAAGACTTTATAGGTATTTATCTCATCGGCACGGTCCCGGCACTCCTATCCCTGGGATTGAATCCTTTCATTGCGGCCCAAGGATTCGCTAAAACGGCTATGGTCACGATATGTGTCGGGGCGGCGGTTAACATTATCCTCGACACCATTTTTATTTTTGGAATGGGTATGGGGATCAAGGGCGCAGCATGGGCTACTATTATTTCCCAAACGATTTCTGCCGGTTGGGTATTGAGGTTTCTAACCTCAAGGCGCGCCCAATTGCGCTTGCGATTAAAGCATATGCGCGTTAATCCAAAAGTAGCGGCGAGTGTACTTGCATTGGGCCTTTCTCCATTCATTATGCTGTCCACTGAAAGTTTAATCCAAATCGTATTCAACAAGTCCCTGGCCCATTTTGGAGGGGATATGTACGTTGCTGCGATTGGCATCATGGGGACGCTTATGCAAATATTTACGCTGCTGTTGTCAAGTTTTGCACAGGGAGCACAGCCTATTATCGGCTATAACTACGGGGCGGGCAATGTTGCTCGCGTGAAATCTGCAATTAAATATTGTACCTTTTTTTGTGCTGCTTTCGGTTTGGCGATGTGGAGCATTGCCGTTTTTATGCCGCAGCTTCCAATAATGATATTTACCAATAATCCAGAACTTTCGACACTGACAGTCAGGTTAATGAAGATATTTTTCCTGGGCACATGTATTTATGGTGTTCAATTAGCGTTCCAACAGATTTTTATAGCGCTCGGACAAGCCAAAGTTTCTATTTTCATCGCGATCCTGCGTAAAATCATTTTACTTATTCCGATGGTACTCCTGCTTCCAGCATGGATTCGTCCGCAAACAGATGCCGTTATTATTGCTGAGCCGATTGCAGATATTTGTGCGGCTCTAACCTGTTGTGTTTTATTTGTACTTAAAATGAAACAGCTTCTCAAAGACGAACCCGCTTATTCTGGAATGCAACGAGTGCCCGGTCGATATCGATCGTAAACAAGTAGCAGGTTTGCCGGGGCGAAAGAGGACAGCCGCTACCGGCTGTCCTCTTTTCCAAAAAGCCTAAATCGTTTCGGTACGCGGTGCCTGTTTGCGGAAATCGTTAGGGGTGACGCCGTTGCTTTTTTTGAACATCCGGTAAAAGTACGAGCTGTTCGTAAATCCGGTTTGCTTGGCGATGTCCGCCACGGAGTAATCGGATTCCAATAGTAGCTGCTTGGATTTATTCATACGCACCTCTTGAATGACGTCCGTCAGCGCGAAGAAAGTCATCTGCTTGTATAGGCGGCTAATATAAATCGGCGACATGTCGAGTTCGTCGGCAATCGAGTTCAGGCAAAGGTTCGGGTTCGCGTACTCCCGTTCGATAATTTCATTGATGCGTTTTACCAATTCGTCCTGCTTCGAGCTTCTTCTTTCCTCAAGCTGTTTGCTCAGCCGATCGAATATCCCGAAAAATTGCGTCGTAATTTCTTCGATCACTTCCACTTGGTTCAGTGAGGCTAGCGCCGAGTCGAAGTCGGCTTCGATGACGATGGCATTGTTTTTCCGGATCGTATTCAGGACGTTGATCACGGTGAACGTTAGATGCGAAATCGTCAGCTGAACGACGCTGTATGGATATTCCGCCGTAGCGCGCACCATATCGGAATAGATGGTTTTGGCCTCGTCGCTCTTCCCCGTCATGAGGCAATCGACCAGCTGCTTCTCCCGGTGAACCGGAAAAGCATAGTCTTTCTGCTTCAAGTTCATGATGTCCTCCGACCACAAGAGGCAGCCGTAACCGTAAAACAAGCGGTGCAGCGAAGCCTCCTTCACCTCATTGTACAGCAGGATCGTTTGATCGACGGATGGTCTGACCGGACTTACGGTAAAGGAGACCGATACTTTGAGATGATCCCGCACCGCTTCCTGCATCGAATGGAGCATGCTTGCCAACGCTTCCCTATCCGAAATGCGCTGCGGATCGTCGCCGGTGAGCAATAGAAGCACACGCTCGTCGCCTATATCGACGCCCTCCGCGTAAAACGACGCGAAGGCGCTTATTTCCGTGCCGATGTTGATGATCGCGTATTTGACCAGCTTGATATGGTCTTGGTATTGGTCGACGCATTCCTTGTACCGGTCCAACTTAAGCAATACGAGCCGGGCATGGTGGTCGACCCGGATCGACGAGCCGAATTGCGCCAATTTGTCCTGCAGCGCCTGCGGGCTGTATACTTCCCTGCGTAGTACGATATTGGACAAGAAATGCTGCTTGACGATATGCTGATGGTCTCTTCGCTCGGTTTCAAGCGTTTTCAATTGTTTGAGCACTTTGTCGATCGGACCGTACAGTCTGCGGGTAGCGACGACGGACAGCAGCAGGCCGAGCAGCAGCACCGATACGCTGAAATAAATCGTCTTCGTTCTCATGCTCGTAATCTCGCGGGTAATTTCCGAATATGGCGTCGTCCGCACATATCTCCAGCCAAGCGAATCCGGGGCCGTGTAGGAGACGAGCGATTTGACGCCGTCAACCGTATCCACGAAATAATCCGAGGCGGCACGGTGGTCGAGAATGTTGCGAATATAGCCTTTGCCCGAGTAATCGGTCAGCATCGGATCGCTGCCGCTGCGCGAATGCAGCATTCCTTGTTCGTTGATGATGAACGTTTTGGCGCCGGAGCCGCTTCGGCTTAAGAGGCCGTAATCATTGTTGACCCACGACTCGGCAATATTGACGACGACGGCCGCGCTCGGTTTCTTCTCGAGCATGTCGTACGACAAGTACGAATAGCTGCTGACCTGTTTGCTGCTGCCGATCGTATACGTTCTCGGTATTGGATAATACGGACGGTATTCTTTTATGTTTTGGAAAATATTTACAATTCCTCGATCGTCCAATTCCTTCTCCGTCTGACTTCCGTTGCGGAACGAGTCCGAACTGATGTAGTACATCCCGGAGCTTGCATTATACACATAAATCGATTCGATAAACGGCATCGACAGCCGGTAGTTGTTGAGCTGCTGCATTGCCAGCGTGACATCGAAAATATCCGGTTTCGGGAAAAAGATCAGTTTGGAGATCGTCAAGTCCCCGTAAATTTGAAACGAAAGCGTCTTGGCCGTATCCGTCATTTTGGCCGCTTCCTGGCTTGCCTGCTTCAGCGAGTTCAGATCGGATCGGGATACTTGCCGGATCGCGATGCTTTCAAAATTCATAATGAGTAGCGTGGAAGAGATAAGCAAAGTAAGCACGATACTGACCACAAGGCTGATCAAGATGTTTTTGTACAAGTTCCTGTTCTCGCTCGGTTTCACTCGCTACTCATCCTTTCGTCAAAGTTCCGATGCCGGGAGCCACTCCCAAAAAGTATAGCTTACAAGCCGCCGCGTTGCCATAGGGAGAGCGAAAAAGTAGAAAGAAGGCATGAAAGTGCAAATTGTTCACTCCCCGGAAAAGCACGGAAATGGTGAAAACTTCATCTTTGTGACGCAATGTGGAGTTTCTTTATGGGCCCTGTATCCCGTACGATTGTGAACGGATGGGGTAGGCGCGGCCGGACAACCGGTTCGGTTCCGGTTCCCGTGCCATCCTACTTTGATAGCCGGGGAGGAACAGGCTTCGTGACGAGACAAGGATTTTGGAATGAACTGAACAAAAACAAGCTGATGTTTCTAATGCTGCTGCCGACGCTTTTGTTTTTTTTCATCAATTCTTATGTTCCGATGGTTGGCATTTACTTTGCGTTTACGCGCTTTGATTTTCACGGCGGGATGTTCGGAAGTCCTTTTGTGGGCCTCGAAAACTTTACCTTTTTGTGGAAATCCGGAAAACTGGCGGAGCTTACGCTGAACACGGTCGGCTACAATCTGGCGTTTATCGTATTGAAAAACGTGCTTGCGATCGTCCTCGCGATATTGCTCAGCGAAATCCAAGGAAAGCTATTCAAAAAAATGACGCAATCCATTTTGTTTTTGCCATATTTCGTATCGTTCGTGCTGCTGAGCGCCATCTCGTACAACATGTTCAATTACGAAACCGGCTTCGTGAATACACTTCTGAAGTCGTTTGGCATGCAGCCGTTCAACTTTTACAATACGCCTTGGGTATGGGTTATCCTGCTCGTCGTGTTTTATCTGTGGAAGCACATCGGCTACAGCATGATTATTTATTTGGCAACGATCACGGGCATCAGCGACGAATATTACGAAGCGGCACGAATCGACGGAGCCACTCACTTACAAAGGATTTGGTACATTACGATCCCGATGCTGAAGCCGACGTTCGTTCTTCTGCTGCTTTTCTCGCTCGGCAGCATCATGAAAGGGCAGTTCGACTTGTTTTACCAATTGATCGGGAACAATGGCTTGCTGTTTGGAAGTACCGACATCATCGATACGTACGTGTTCCGTTCGCTTAAAGAAACGTTCGATATCGGAATGGCGACCGCAGCGGGATTGTACCAATCCTTGTTCGGCTTCGTTCTGATCATAACGGTCAATTATATCATCAAAAAAATCAATGAAGATTACGCCTTGTTTTAACTTGCGCAGGAGGGTTGGTTATGAACGTTAGAGCTTCGGAGAAGTCCATCGTGCTTACCGTGTTCGCATACTCGGTCGTTGCGATCTTCGCAATCATCTGCCTGTTTCCGTTTTTGCTTATTTTGTCGGGGTCGCTCACGCTGAACGAATCGATCGTACGGGACGGGTATCGGCTCATCCCGAAACAATTTTCGCTGGCGGCGTACAAGACGATTTTCGCTTCGCCCGGGCCGATCCTGAAAGCGTACGGGGTTACCACCTTCGTTACGGTGGTTGGAACGTCGATCGGGCTGTTCATGACGACGATGGCCGGTTACGTCCTGCAGCGAAACGACTTCAAATACCGCAACAAGGTCATGTTTTATATTTATTTCACTACGCTGTTCAGCGGAGGGCTCGTTCCCTGGTACATCATGATGACCTCGTACCTTCATTTAACGAATACGTATGCGGCGCTCATTTTTCCAAGTGTGGCTTCGCCGTTCCTGATCATCCTGATGAGAAGTTTCATCAAATCGACGATTCCCGACGAGGTCATCGAATCGGCCAAAATCGACGGGGCGAACGATTTTAAAATTTATTACGGCATCGTTCTACCGCTCGCCATGCCGGGTATTGCCACGGTCGGACTGTTCATGGCGCTTGGGTATTGGAACAGCTGGTTTTTGTCGTCGCTGTTTATTAACGATCCCGGCAAATACGAGCTTCAGTATTACTTGTACAACATCATTAATACGATGTCGTTCCTGGCCGATCTGGGGGTAAGCTCCGGGGTTACGCTATCTGGGGATATTCCGATGGAGTCGACGAAGCTTGCCATGTCGCTTATCGTCACGGGGCCGATCCTGCTGCTCTATCCATTCGTGCAGCGGTATTTCGTCAAAGGCTTGACCATTGGCGCAGTGAAAGGGTAGACCCGGCGCGCTGTCCGCAGCCCGCCGGTTGACATAGTATGATAAACTTTGATCAGAACAGAGGGAGGCTTTACATGAAAAGAAGAGCAGTCCGTATGTTTGCGCAATTCATCGTATCGGCGCTGGTTGTCGCTTCGTTTGCCGGATGTACCGGCAGTTCGAAGGGCACGGAACCAAACGCGAAGACGGCAGGATCGGGACAGGGTCCGGATATGTCCAAGAGGGTGGAGTTGCAATTTTACATGCTTGGGGATCCGCCCAAAGATTTGCCTGTGATCCAGTCGAAAATCAACGAGCTTGCGTTGAAAGACTTGAACGCTACCGTGAAATTCAATTATATTTCGTGGACCGACAATACGACCAAGTACAAGCTGCTGCTGACGTCCGGTCAACCGATCGATCTCATTTATACGGCCAATTGGTTCGGCTATCAGCAATATGCGAAGAAGGGAGCTTTTCTGCCGCTGGACGACCTTCTGCCCAAGTATGCGCCCAAGCTGAACAACTTTGTGCCGAAGGATATGTGGGGCGCGGCCAAGATCGACGGCAAAATCTATACGGTGCCTTCGACGTACAAAGAATATACGACCGGGGGCTTCATCTATAGGGAAGATTTGCGTCAGAAATTCAATCTGCCTAAGCCGGAGTCGATCGCCACATTCGAAGCTTATTTGGACGGGATCAAGAAAAACGTTCCGGATTTATTCCCGCTCGCATCGGGCTTTAATATGCGCAACTATATGGAGCTGACCGTCGATCCGGCCGGATCGTTCCCGTACGGGATGACCGCTCCTTATAGCAAACCTCGCGAGATGACGGCGTATTGGGGATCCTCGGGCCATCTGGAAGGATTGAAAGTTGCGAAAAAATGGGCGGACAAAGGATTCTGGTCCAAAAACGTGCTGAACGAAAAAGAACTCGCGAACAACTTGGTCATTAACGGCAAGTCTGCGGCGCTGTTCTCGCACAATCCGTCGATGTTCAACGATATGAACACGAAGATGCAAGCGGCGCACCCGGACTGGAAGCTGGCCTACTCGCCGTTCCCATTCATCAAAGGATACGCTACTCCGGTTACTCCGATCGGCAACGGCTTCGCCATTCCGAAGAGCAGCCCGAATCCGGAGCGTGCCCTCGCCTTCTACGAAAAGCTGGTGACCGACAAGCAGTACAATCAGCTGACCGAATACGGAATCGAAGGCGTCAACTACAAGGTCGACAACGGATATTACCAAATGATCGGGGACAGCAAATCGAACGGGTTCCCGCGCGAAGCGATGAACGGCTGGTCGTGGAGAAATCCCGAGTACATGCTGTTCGACAAAGGCTATGACGGCGTGAAAGAAATTTTCGCGCAGCTGGACAAAATCGCCAAGCCGGACATTTATTCGGGCTTCGCCGAAGACTTTACGTCTTATCAAGCGGAAAGAGCCGCACTCGAGCAAGTGGCCAAGCAGTATCTCGCGCCGCTGGAAATGGGGCTGGTCGACGATGTGGAAGCCGGTCTGAAGCTTTTCATGGAAAAAGCGAAAGCGGCCGGATTGGAAAAAATTCAGGCGGAGTACAAGAAGCAATGGCTTCAATATTTGGACGAAGCAAGCATTAAATAAGGATGGAAACGCAGGCCCGGGACTAAAGCTCTTTTGTCCCGGGCTTTTGGCGCGGCGTAAGGGAGTACTCGCGCTTCAGCAATAATGAACGGTCGCGTCCTTGGAGAATCAGGTATCCTTGTCAGCTATCCTTCAAACGTTGTTCCGCAACGTGTATAAAGGCTTGCGCCGCATGACCAAGGTATTTGTCAGCCCGATAAATGATGCTCATCTCCCTTACCGGCGGATGATCGTGGATCGGAATATATCGCAGTTTGGGATCGCCGATGGATTGGACGAGGGAGCGGGTCTGCACGGTAACCCCCATATTGGCTTTTACGAATTGAAAGAGGGACGGATTGGAGGTCGTTTCCACCACCGTATTCAGCGCAAAGCCTTGCTCCCAGCAGCTGGTTTCCACAAGCTCCCTGCCCCAGAATCCTCTGGGGTACATGATCGCAGGCAGCCCCTTAAGCTCGGTCAAGGCTATGGAATTTCGCTCGACCAGCTCATGTTCTTCCGACACCACTACTCCGTATACTTCTCTTGTTAACGGACGGACGACGAGCCGGGTATCGTATGAAGGCCGCAGCGCAATGCCGATATCAATTTCGGTGCTGAGCACCAGCTCCGCCACATCCACGCTGGAGACGATTTTGAGCCGCACGTTCGGGAACTGATGGCGGAAGTCAATGAACATGGGAGTCAGGCGGAAATCCAGCTCCGACGGCAGTACGCCGACGCCAAGCGTACCTCCCTGATGATGGCGAAGCTCGCCGATCTCCTGTAGCGCGTTATGCAGATTGAGAAACATGCAGCGCGCATGCTTGAGCAGGATGGAGCCTGCCTCCGTCAGAGCGATCCGTTTGCCGATCCGATCGAATAAAGGCATCCCGATTTCTTCCTCCAGCGCTTTCACTTGCAGGCTTAAATTCGGCTGGGATATGCCGATTTTATCGGCAGCTTTCGTAAAATGCAGTTCCTCGCACACCGCAATAAAATACTCCAATTGCCTAAGCTCCATTGCTGTTCTCTCCGTTTTATCGATTTATGCCCGTAGGCAGATCGAAAAATAATCATTTGTATTATAAATGATAACTATAATTTTAATATAATTGATAAATGATTATTCTCCAAGTAATATTTGCGTATATCCGCTATACGAGGAGAGATGATTATGAAGAGCCCTTCCTTGCGCATGATGGCTTTAGCCCTTATTCTTGTGTCTTTCAATTTAAGACCTGGGATCAACTCCGTAGCGCCTGTGCTGCAGGCGATCCGCGATGAGCTCGGCATGAACGCTTTTACCGCGAGTCTGCTGACGTCGATCCCCGTTCTATGCATGGGGATCATCCCGCCCTTTGCCGTGAAGCTCGGCCAGCGCAAGGGCATTGAACGCGTGATCGGCTGGTCGCTTGCGTTCATCGTTGCCGGCAATGCGCTCCGGCTGTTGACCGGCTCGTCCATTTTCTTGCTCCTCACCGCCGCGGTTGCGGGGATCGGCATTGCGGCGATCGGCCCGCTGTTGTCCGGATTTATCAAGCAGCACTTCGCCTCCAATGTGCCTGCCTTGATCTCGCTCTATACGGTCGCGCTCGCCGTTGGGGCGACCATTGCATCAGGGCTATCCGTACCGCTTCAAAACCGGATTCACTCATGGCAGCATTCGCTTGCCGTGTGGGCTCTTCCGGCACTGATCGCTCTGCCGGTCTGGTGGCTATATGTACTGCGGCGAGTTAAGCAGCCGGACGGAAAAACGAGCACCGCGCATGCCGCCGGACTCCCTTGGCATAGCGGTAGAGCGTGGCTATTGACGCTGTCCTTCGGCATGCTCGGCATGCTGTTCTATTCGCTTACGGCATGGCTGCCCCCGGTGATCGAGCATATGGGCTACAGCAAGGCGTATGCGGCGAATATGCTGACGCTGTTCTCGTTCATTCAAATTCCGGTCGGTCTCGCTTTTCCGCTGCTTCTGAAACGCATCCCTTCGCGTCTGTTTTGGCTGCTGCTCGGATCGTTCTCCATGCTCATCGGCTTCACGTTGATCATGATGTCGATGACGCCTTGGCTGGCAGCCATCTTAATTGGCATCGGACCGGGCGTGCTGTTCCCGGTCAATTTACTTTTGCCGATCGAAACGGCGGCCGATGCCCGGCAGGCCGCCGCCTGGTCGGCAATGACGCAGTCGATCGGTTATGTCATCGGCGCGGCGGGTCCCCTGCTGCTCGGCGCCATCCACGATGCTTCGGGAGGCTACGCTTCGCTGATCGTCGTGCTGTTGGCGGTGAACGTGCTGATGATCTTCATTCAGCTCCGCATCGTGAAAGTCAGAACGGCAGGAGGCGTTGTTGCGCTTGAAAAGTAACGGGAAAGATGGGAGGGGAAGCGGGAGGAACCGGACTTCCCTTTCCCCAAGCGGCACAACCATGTAATCTTGCGGAGCATAGTGCTACCGCCTATATAAAATCGCAGCCCGCCCCCAACATTCCGGAGGCGGGCTGCGTCGTTTATTTCACAGACAGCTTTTTCTTTTCCAAGATCAAGTATCCGACGAACAGCAGCAATATGATGGCTGTTACAACAATCGAAGTGTCATTGTTCACGCCGGCCTCAGAAATTTTGGTATAGGCCGACACACCCGCCAGCATCAATACATTTTCCACCAGATTCTGAATCGCGATCGTTTTTCCGGGGCCGACGATTTTATTTTCCTGCAGCGCCGAATTGAGCGGAATCAGGTAAATCCCCCCGCAAGCCCCGATGATCAGGAGAAGGATGATGGTGAGCGGCAAGCTGTATACCAAAGGCAGCAAGATCATGATCACGACCATAAGAAGGCCAAAGCGATAAGACGTAAAGTATTTTTTGGCCGGAACGATCTTCGGGGTGAGGAACGATCCGATCACGATCCCCACGGCCGTGAGGGCCACGATGAGCGAAATCATATCCATCGACTCGATGCCGAGATGAACCGGAACCCAGGCGATGACCGCAAGCCGAACGACGGAGGAAGCCATCCAGAACGATCCGGTGCCAACGAGCGTAAACCGCGTTTTTGCATTTCGGAATAAAGCGGCCGTGTCCTTGAAAAACAGCAGCGCATCATTGCCGTACTTGAGGTCCGGATTGCCCTGAGTCTTGGGGATAAACCACGTCATGGCAAAGGACGAAAGATAAAGCACAAGACAGGTAACGACAGCTCCGGTGACCGATAGCGTGGAGAGGACGCCGCCGCCTACGGAGCCCGCCAATATGGCCAGAATCGTATAAGCCTCGATACGGCTGTTCGCCTTCAGCAGCTCCTGCTCGTCACGGGTCAGGAACTTCAGGATCGAATACTTGGCAGGGCTGTACACGGCGGCGCCGACGCCCGCCATGGCGTAGCTTGCCGCCGGGTGGAGCCCGCACAGTAAACCGATCACGCCGGCGGCTTTAAGCAAATTTCCGGCCATTAACACCGCCGGCTTGGAATGCTTATCCGCGAACGTGCCCACGAACGGAGCGAGAATGACATAAGCAAGAAGAAAGCACGTTTGAACAATGCCGATGTAATAATCCGGATATGCCTGCGCCTTGAGCAAAGCAAGAATGCCGAAGAGCAAAGCGTTATCCGCAAAGGCGCTTAAAAACTGCGTGAAATACAACCAGGGCAGCGGTTTACCTTTGGATTGCGCGATGGCTATCGTCGTCGTACTCATATGGCATTCGTCCCTTCTTCGTCTTGTAAAGCAAGCTGTTTCAGCGTAACGTAATCCGTCTTCCCGCTGCCCAGAAGCGGCAGTTTGTCGATGTAACGAAGCTGCGAAGGCATGAATAGCGGAGAGTGGCCGCTTGCTTTGAACCGTTCCTTGAGCACGCTGAATTTGGCATCGGGATGCGTATGGTATAGAATAACCCGCTCGCCTTTGCGCGCATCGGGGATATTCACCGCCGCGCATACGGCCTCTTCCAGCAGACCGGTACATATTTCTTCGATGAGGTTCAGAGGCACCATCTCGCCCCCGATCTTCGCGATGCGTTTAATTCGGTCTTTCAAATACAGGTAAGGTGTTTCCAAGGTCGCTCCCGCAGGGTCCACGACGGCAAGGTCTCCCGTCTCATGTTCTCTGTTGCAAGGGACAAAACCTTTTCCGTGAATCAAATATCCTTTCATCACCTGCGGCCCGGCGACGATCAAATTGCCTCCATTGTCGATGCCGGGCACCGGCTGCAATCTATACTCCGTAGCAGGCAGTAAGCGCCCGACGGAACCTTTTCGATAGTCGGTCTTCGTGTTGAGGCTAATAATCGGCGACGTTTCCGTCGTTCCGTACCCTTCCATCACCGTAATATGGAACTTATCCTGCCATGTTTGCCGGATTTCATCCTTCAGCTTCTCTGCGCCGGCAATGACGTATTTGAGCGAATGAGCGAAATCGAACGGATGTGCGGTCCTCGCATACGCGGCCAGAAACGTGGGAGTCCCGACCAAAATCGTAATGTTCTTGTCGTAAACAAGCTCAGGAATCACTTTATAATGAAGGGGGCTAGGATACATGTATACTTTCAGGCCGGTCACAATCGGCAAAAACATTTGCGTACAAAGACCCAGGCTGTGGAACAGAGGCAATGCGCCAAGGATGCGGTCCGTCGAATTGAACGGAATGACGGCTCTTGCTTGCTGAATATTGGCATGAATGTTGCCGTGCGTCAAGCAAACGCCCTTCGGTTTGCTCTCGCTGCCGCTCGTAAAGAGCACAATCTCATTGTCCCCTTCAGAGACTCTGCGCTTCATCAAATAGTCAATAAAACCGCTTGCTTTATTCGTCCATTGGAGCGTGTTGCGGACTTCTTCCATATAGACGATTTGATAAGTTTGCGACAGAGCGGCAATCAGTTCGTTTAACCCCGCTTTTTTTACAAACGCTTCCGAGGTCAAGATATACTTCAATTCTCCGGTCTCGCATGCGTCAAGTATCGCTTGACGGCCCGCGGAATAGTTAATCATGGCCGGCGTCTTCCCGATGCGAAACAGGGCAAACAGGACGACCATGTGAGCGGCGGAATTCGGAAGCAGCACGCCCACCCGTCTGTCGGAAGCGAGCACTTGCTTCAACCGGCTTCCAAGCACGTATGCCCCTTTCAACAGCCCGCTATAAGAAATCGCTGCCGCCGGCTTGCCCGAATCCAAAGGCACGGCATCTTCGCATACGACGAACGACGGACCGTGAACTTGAGCCATATCGATCAATTCGTTGAAAAAGTTGACGTTCGGCTTGAGGCGGCTCCGTACCAAATGATCGATCATTTGGGAGCGGATATATTCCGTCGCTCTTTCTTTTTTTACCCGCATCAGATCCGCCGATTCATCAACTACCGTAAAAGGCTGGCCTACGGAAATCGTGACGCGAGGTCTCCAACTTTGGCGCAGCTTTCCTTTGAGATAGGAGAGCTTGGAGTATTCCAATCCGTCAATGGCCACCGGATATATCTCGGCACCGGTACTGAGTGCAAGATAACCGATGCCGCCATACACTTTCATCATGGCGCCGCCCGACGCCACATTGATACGGCCTTCCGGGAAGATGCATAAAGGTTGGTTCGCATTGATGCCGCGCAACATCTTACGCACGGAATAAGGATTCAGCGGGTCTACCGCTACGGTGCTACGAAACATCATAATCCACGAAAACTTTCTGGAGATGCCGGTGTTAACGGCAAACGCGACGTTTTTAGGAAGAAATAATGCCAGGATAATCGGATCCAGTAGCGATACATGGTTCGGGACGATAATCGTTTTTCCGGTAAAACGCAGATGTTCGATTCCGGTCACTTTCAGACGAAACATCCATTTGATGATTCGTTTGATGAGCGGGAGCATGGCAGAGAAAACGACGAAAAATATTTTTTTGGATATGTTCTTCACGATTGAGATCATGAGTCGGCTCAACCTCCAATGTGATGGGCTGCCTTTATTACTAGGTCTTAAAAACATCTTAATCAAGATCCGGTTGTTCCGACAGTACTAACTTTGACTAGTACCGTGGTTTTATTGCGACAGTGAAGAAGAGGGCGGGGAAGAGCCATAGTTAGTCACATCTAGCGTAAGCAGTGGAAGGAGCATTGAAATTTAATTCGATAAATATATAATTAGATGTTTAATGAATTATTTTTCGAAACAGCAGGAGGTTTATAGAATGAAATTACAAGCGCAGAGGACCGCTCATTGGTTTCGGAACCGGCCGATAACAACGATTGTTACGAGTCCGCTTCGAAGGGCCAAAGAAACCGCCGAATATATCGCATTAACAACGAAATCGCCTATTTTCGAGGATAGCCGGTTGCGGGAACGTGCGAACTGGGGAGATTTACCTGAACAAACATTTGACGAATTCGTCGCGATGTGGGAGCGATGTACGCGCGAGCCCGGCTATATACCGCCTGTAGGTGATTCCGCGAAGCAGGCAGGTGTACGCCTCGCATCATTATTATTCGAACTGGCAGAAACACATCCGCCCGAAAGTAACGTAGTCCTTGTAACTCATGGCGGGTTAATTACGGATTTTCTTGTACATACGTTTCCCGAGAATCAGCTAAATGTTTGGCACCCTCATTTTGTAGCCGTCCAAAGCGATCTGGTTCCCGAATGCTCGATCACGAAGCTCGTTTACGAAAATGGGAATTTCAAAATTGATGGTTTTGCATCTGTAGAACATTTGAAAAGTTAACAAGAAGTTGCCAAAAAAACGTGGCATCAAAAGACAATCCTATGCCGCACACACGGACAGACAAGATACAAAAAAAGAATACCTAAATATATGTGGAACTGATTTTATTTAGTTACGGCAGTTCAAGGAGGAACTAATGGCTATTTACTTTGTAAGGCATGGTAAAGATGAAGACGGATTTCGTGGAGGTTGGAGCCAACGGGGATTTATCGTTGAGGGATACAGGCAATCAGAGAAGCTGGGCCGTTACCTTAAGGATCATCAACCTATATTTAATGTGCATCGTATCGTTAGCAGCGACTTGCAGCGTGTGTTAGATACGGCGAATGAGCTTTCAAGAGCGCTTCATGTCCCCGTAGAAAGCAGTAGTCTTTGGAGAGAAATGAATAACGGTATAATATCAGGCATGCCTAACGAGATTGTGAATGAACGATTTCCCGGGCTGTATTTCTCAAGCTTGCGGATGGATGAAAGGTACGTGTTTACTTCCACCGTATACGAAACGGAGCATCCGGTGGTAAGAGTGCATCCGGAAACAGGGGAGCGGACGCTCGTGCTCGGACATTTCGTCAAGAAAATCGTCGGCCTCTCGTCTATAGATTCGGCTCATCTGCTGTCCGTGCTGCAGGGACATGTGACACGACTCGAAAATACGGTCCGCTGGCGCTGGGCGGCTGGCGACGTGGTTATCTGGGACAACAGGGCGTCGCAGCATTACGCGATTAACGATTACGGCGATCAGCATCGTATCGTTCGCCGGGTAACGGTGGACGGCGATGTGCCGATTAGCATCGAAGGGAAACGAAGCGTGACCCGCGTCCAGCCGCTCGCTGCAGCGGACGAAGTGGAGACGGCTTAGCACGGAGAGCTTGTATGCAAAAATCCCGTTCACCTTTAGGTGTACGGGATTTTCTTTTGTTATATGACGCTCAAGAACATAGAAAGGGATCAGACCGGAGATTTGCGAATTCCGCAATATTCCCAATGGAGCACCTCCTCATCCGCAGATTCCGTTATAAATCCCAGCTTCTCTAGGACTGTTCTTGAGCCGATGTTATCCGGCTCGCAACGGGCCGTGATGCGGTTAACCTCATCATGGTTCACAGCCCTGTCCAGCAGCGCTTTCGCAGCTTCGTAACAATAGCCCTTTCGCCTGTGGCTCTCATTAATCCCAAATCCGATTTCAATCATGCCCTCCGGGTCGGGATCGCCTATAAATCCGACGCCTCCAACGATTTCATTCGTGTTCTTTTCGACGATGATCCAGGAATCAAATCCTCTTGTTCCATTGTTATTGACGAGCAGCTCCCGATAATACGGCAGCGCTTCGCGAAAATCCGCGCTAGGCCATTCATCGCTGCTCTTATAGCCGAGAGATTCAAACACCTGCATATCATTTCGGGCAGCAGCGTCAATCATTTGAAGATCCATCGCAACTAAAAACAGACGGTTTGTTTCAAACTTCATTTTTCATCCTCTTTTCCGTTTTTTTATCCCTGTGATCTGTGAAAACGAAAAACGGCCTAGAATGAACGTAGGTCCATTCTAGGCCGGTAAGGCAGCACATCCTCCGCAGCAATGGCATAAAAAAACCGTGCTGAACTTAGCACGGATCACGCTGCTGGAGAAATTATTACCCAGGGCTTTGACGAGATCTCCGTTGTTCTTAACAAATCACGCGGCAATAAGGTCCAACAAGAAATAAACATTGCCATGGTCGGCGATGCGCTGGACTTGCTTGCCATATGAAATTGACATTGTTAAGATCAACAAATCTCTCCTTAGATTATTAGGGATACGCATCATTATATAATCCGGTTGAAGAAAGATCAAGCACAACCGGCACTCTTCGGCAAATAGGCCGATGGGCAGAGAGCAATCGCACAAAAAGTGACAAGTTTGCCTTAATAAATTTGTGCTCTTAGTGAAACTTATTGCGGACTTCGACAGTCAAAAATAACGAGAGACAGAAGCTGAGTTTACAAGGATAAGGAGTGGAATGCACCGTGAAACTTAAATCAGTGCTGCTTGTCGTCTTATTGGCTTCCGGCCTTACATTCACTTTGGCGGAGGGACCCGCGCATGCGGCTTCCAAGGATGTGACGGTCACGTTACCGGCTTTTCCGGTGGAGCTTGACGGTATTGAACTTGACAACGCGCATCTGAAATACCCGCTGCTCACATATAACGATATTACGTACATACCGATGACCTGGTCGGTCAGCCAAGCAACGGGACTGCAGTCGAGCTGGAGCGAGGAGAACGGACTCGAAGTCAATCTCGATATGCCGCTGAGCATCAAACCGGAGCCCGAAACGGGAGGTTCATTCCGTAGCGGTCGTTACGCTGCCCAAGTGGCGGACTTTCCCGTCAGAGTAAATCGGGAAGCGGTAAGCAATGCGGAGCAAACGTATCCGCTCCTTGTGTTTCAAGACGTTACCTATTTCCCGCTGACCTGGGATTATGCGGTGAATCGGTTCCGTTGGAAGCTAACCTGGAGCGACGCAGACGGATTGAGCATCGCGACCAGTCAGCGGCGCTACATGTCCGGGATCATCTACGACGATGACGATAGTTTGTATACTTTTGTGCACAACGTCAAGGACCGCATGTTCCGCATCCCTAAAAATCTTGAAGGCTTACCGGAGCTGCTCACGGCCCAGCAGAGCAAGCAAATCATGGCCTCCCGCCAGGCAGCTATGGAGAGCGTGCCGCCTCAACAGGAGATTAAACCGAAGCAGACGGTGTATCAGGATCACCAGCTCTGGTACGACGGGAAACCGCTGATTTCGGTCGAAAAAGAAGAAGCCGGCAACCGGCTGGCCGATCGGGACGAAAACACTCCAAAGGATGCGTTTCTGTACGGTGAAAGCGTGATAGAACTGGGAGCGGACACGAAGGTGTTCACCTTCCGTATTCCTACCGGCCCGCGCAATCCCGTAGAAACGCCGGCCTCCAGGCGGCTTGTCATCGTGCATCAAGGAGTCGCGGAAGAATTGACGGATTTTAGAAGAAGCGTCGTCGGTGTGCGAAAAACAAACGATGGCGCATGGTTGTGGACGTCTTCGCCCACACGATTGTCGGCACGAACAGGCTCGGAGCGCGGAGAGGTGCTGTGGGTCGGTGCGGACGGAACGCATCGCAGCTGGAGCCAAATCCTGAACGCGCAGTACGTGCGAGTCCTTCATGATGAAGACAACGAGCTGATCGTTCAAGCTTACGAGCTGTTCCGGCCGGAGAACGCGTCTCCACCGACTACCGGTTATTTCCGGCTGCACAGCGACGGAACGTACGATAAAATCGGCGATTTGACGGAAGAAACGATCTTAGAAGGCGCGCCATTGATCGCCGATAATCTCGACGCTTACGTGGATCGGGATAAGAATATATACGTTGTGCGGAACAATACGATCAGCAATGTAAATCAGGGGATGGGCCGCACTTGGTGGGATTACGAGCTGAAGGAGATTACTCGGGAATACCCGGATGCGGGCTATTAATTTAGAAGAGAAATCACAAGGATACAGTGTTCAAAAACCTAGAAAGATTTCCGTTATTCCACCATTCGGCGGGGAAGAGAGGGGGCAAAAAGGTGGCAACAAAGCGCCTAAAATATACGGTTGGAGCTGTCGCCACATGCGGATTGATCCTTGTGCTTGCACTCGTCGTCTATCTAGGGGTTACCGACTCCTCTTCGACGGACGATATTTATTTAATTCCGGAAGGCTATGAGGGCGACATTCAAGTCAACTATAACGTTGCGGGGGCTCCCGGGCTTGCAAAGGAAGGAAAATACGACGTCATTCCGATTCGAGCTGACGGTACGTTCGACACCTCAAAGCCGGATATGGAATACGGACTGGTAACCGATCAATATTTTTACGTCAGTCAGGACGGGCGGAGAACGCCGATTGATAAAAGCTGTGTCAACGTGCGCGGCAACGGTGCGTCCGAGACCGGTTCAACCGTCATAAGACATAACTATTTGAAAATCACGAAAACCAAATGCGGCGACGATTTCAGAGCATGGGGGAAGTAAGCTTCCGCTATCAGCAGGTAAAAATCGCGCGCGTTTATGGCGCTGCAGGGGCGTCGGACTCGACCCGTTGCTGTCGCTGTGACCTCCCGGTGCGAGCGAACCCGGATATGCGTTTACGGCGCAGCGTTGCGCAGCCGTCTGCCATGGCACAAGCGCCTCGACCATAGAGCCGAGCCGCTGCGCCATGGCTGCACTGCGTGGCCGCATTCGTTGCCCATCGACAGCTGCCGCGGCCTACAGTGTCTCCGCCGCATGGTTCCGCCGGTATTCGCCCGGCGTCATGCCGGTCCACTTCTTGAACATCCGGTTGAACGACGTGATGTTGCGGTAGCCGCTGCGCACGCTGATGACCTGTATGCTGAGGTCGGTGCCGACCAGCAGCTCGCGCGCCTTGCAGATGCGGATGTCGTTCAGGTGATCGATGAAGTTGACGCCGGTCTTCTCTTTAATGTAAACCGATAGGTATGCGTTCGACATGTTGAGCTTGTCGGCCAAGTAGTCGAGCGAAATATCTTCCACATACCTCGTATGAAGCACCTCCATCACGTAACTGACGATCGGATCGGCTTCTTCTTTCTTGTCCTGGATGAGGGAGACGGCTTCCGTCATCAGACGTTCGAACTGTTCCGTATATTCGACTACCGTACAGCATTGTTTCAACTGCTCGGCAAGCGGCTGAAGCTTTTGTGTCTGCTCGGGTTCGATTTTGAATATTTCCATAAATTTCCATATCTTTGAGCACATGGCGTCCGCAAAAAACTGGAATTGGCCCACGGACGCTTCTTTTTGCTGCATATCAAGTAAGGTGCGCTCGATGAGCTGCAAGGCACCGGCTGAATCCGCCGCTTGGATGCACGCATTCAGTTCCTGGTCTTGGCTCGGACTGAGAGCGAACGTGGTCGCGAGCGGCCGCGGCTGCCAGATCAGCTGCGTCTCCTCGATTAGCCGCGCTTGCCGCGCCAGATCCTGCACCTGTCGGTACGCGTCGTTAAATTGCGACGATTGATGGTAAAACGAACTGACGGCGATCGAGACGAGGCAGTACTCGCGGTCGTTGTCGAGCTGCTGCTTGAGCATAAGCAGCAGCTCTTGCAGCGCATCCGTATCGTCATTCCCGACGATGACGGACAAGATCTCGTTATTTTCCATCTGGAACGTGTGTGACCCCGGGAAGCGGCCTTCCATCATCAGGTCGATATGCTCGCGGATGTAAGTGGCGGCACGGTCCTCCAGCAGCTGCAGCTTCTCGAATGCCGCGCGGCGGAAGGTGAGCCGGTACAGCACGATCGTGAAGCTTTCTTCCGCGTGGATGAAGTCCTGCCACACGCTAATATCGCTGTTGATGCTTTTCAGCTTATTAATGTAGCTGTAGCTTGTCAGCACCGACTTGTTGTGCGTCAGCTCACTCTGCACCGCGTCGCGCTCCATCATGAGGTCGTGCAGCTTGCTTTGAATGAAATCCACTTCGCGGATGCGGCTGGGCTGTTTGAGCGGATCGCGGTCCGTAATCGCCGTGATCAACTGCTTGATCGGCGAATGCACCCGTTTGCTTGAATAGAACGAAGCGACAAGGCCGATGCCGAGCGTTAGTACGAAAATGAACAGGAGCGTCAAGTTCACCTTCCCGACCTGCGAGGCAATGCTCGCGTAAGGAACGATCGTCACATAGACGAGACCGTCGTCATCCGTCTCCCGGAAAAAATACTGCTCTTCCTGCAGCGTAAAGTTGGAATCGGCATCGAAGGCAGGCAAGGCGGCGGCCGACAAGCTTTCCGACGAACGGTAAATGACCGAACCTTCCTTGTTGATAATCATAAACTGCCGCTTGTCGCCCGTACCGAAGAAGGCGGCCTGCGTTTTGGCAACGTCAATGAAGGCGATAATCTGATAATTGCTGCTCATCAGCCGGAAGGCAAACGGGATCAGCTCTTTGCGCTCCGACCGGTCGGCCACCTTATAGAAGACGTCGGAAGGAAGCAACTGGAAATAAGCCGGTTTCTGGAAACGGTCGTTCCAGAAAGAATAGCCGTACAGGTCGCTTGTATACAGGCGGGAGAATAGTTCCTCCGCGTCGCTGCTGCCGTCTTTTCCGACAGTAAATGAAGCCGACTTGTAGTGGATAATCATATCATCCAGATAGAAGAGCGGGTTATAGATGTCGCGGCGCAAGTTCGCGATCATTTTTTTGGCCTGAAGATAGTCGATATCTTGAGGATCTTTCGTCAGCAGCTGCCGGTTGAAGCCAATGACGTCCTCTTCGCCGGAATAGTCGAACAGCAGGTTCTTGATCCGGTTAAAATGCGTGCTGTAACGCTCGGCCGTATTTTTCAGCATCAGCTGGTTATATTGGATAATTTCGTTTTGAATCGTCGATTTAAAGAAAGTGAACGCCCCGATATTAAACACAGCGAACAGCAGGATGACGACGACGTATCCGATGAAAATTCTGAAAAACAATGAGTTGCGAATCGCCAATCCGCGGAACACCGTTCATCGCGCTCCTTCCAAAATGAGTCTGCAGGCGGATGATTGCTGCGGACATGCAATGATAGTACTTCTATATACTACACGAATGGGCTCCCCGAGCAAATGAAATGTATTTTCGATCCTTAGCGATTTTTTAGATTTGCCGCTTGCTGCGCCGTTTCCGGCTGCAAATGCGAAGGAAACGAAAAAATCGCCGCGTATCAAAAATATGGTCCATGGCGCGTCCCGCATCCCCTGCGTTATGATCAAAATCGGTTCAGGTCAACAAGTCTAAAAGATCATTTGTACAGGGGGAAGGTGAATCATCCGTTGGAACAAGCATCCTTGCAAACCACCCGTTCGCAGGCAACGTCCGCACGAAGAAGCGGCTGGCACAGGCTGCTAAAAAGCATCCGCAGGAACTGGGAGCTGTACGCGCTGTTCGCACCGGTGCTTGCTTACTTTATCGTCTTCGAATATGTGCCGATGTACGGCGTGCAGATTGCATTCAAAGATTTCATTGCAACCAAAGGGATCTGGGGAAGCCCATGGGTCGGTTTCAAACATTTCGAGCGTTTCTTTGACAGCTTCTATTTTTGGCGGCTTATCCGCAACACGCTAGGCATCGGCTTATACCAGCTCGTCGTCGGGTTTCCGATACCGATCTTGCTGGCGCTGATGATTCACGAGGTTCGGTCGTCCAAATTCCGGCGCTTCATCCAGACGATTACGTACGCGCCGCACTTTCTATCGACCGTCGTCGTCGTCGGCATGATCATGATGTTCCTGTCGCCGCAAGGCGGCATGGTCAACCTGCTCGTGAAGGCATTCGGCGGAGAACCGATCGCCTTCATGACCGAGCCGAGCTGGTTCAAGACCGTGTTCGTCCTGTCGGGCGTCTGGCAGCAGATGGGCTGGAGCTCCATCATCTATTTGGCCGCGCTGGCGGGCGTCGATCCGCAGCTGCATGAAGCGGCCCGTGTGGATGGCGCAGGACGGCTCAAGCGAATCTGGCATATTAACCTGCCGCATCTGATGCCGACGATTGTCGTCCTGCTGATCCTGAATGTCGGTTCGATCCTGGGCGTCGGCTTTGAGAAGGTGTTCCTGATGCAGAACAATCTCAATATGGAAACGTCGGACGTTATTTCGACCAACGTGTACCGGAGCGGTATTCTGGGAGCGCAATACAGCTTCTCCGCGGCGGTCGGTTTGTTCAATTCCGTCGTCAATTTCATCATGCTGATCACCGTCAACCGGATCGCCCGTAAGCTGAGCGAAACGAGCTTATGGTAAAGGAGGAGGCGAACACGTATGCTTGAAACAAGATCAGACAAAATAACAGAAGCCGTCAACTATGCGCTTCTCACGCTGGTGTCCGTCATCGTTCTTTACCCGCTGCTGTTCGTGCTGATCGCTTCGATCAGCAATCCCGAAAGCGTGCTGCGCGGCGAAGTGTGGCTGTGGCCGAAGGACCTCACCTTCGTCGGATACGAGCGCATCTTGAGCAATCCCGAGATTATGCGCAGTTACGGCAATACGATTGCTTACACCCTTGTCGGGACCGCGGTCAATCTGGTCATGACGATTGCGGCGGCGTATCCGCTATCGCGGAAAGATTTTGCCGGCAGAGGTTTCTTTACCGCGTTGATTGTATTTACGATGTTTTTCAGCGGAGGCATGATTCCGACGTATTTGCTTATTAAAAAACTGAGCCTGCTGAACTCGTTCTGGGTCATGATCATTCCGTCGGCTATCTCGGTATGGAATGTCATCATTATGCGCACCTTCTTCACGACGGGCATCCCGCCGGAAATGCAAGAGGCGGCGGCGATCGACGGCTGCACTAACATGCAACTGCTAATGCGGGTCGTTCTGCCGCTCTCGATGCCGGTGATCGCGGTGATGGTGCTGTTTTACAGCGTCGGCCACTGGAACGCTTATTTTAATGCGCTGCTTTACTTGAACGACCGGGGGATGTACCCGCTCCAGCTCATTTTAAGAGAAATCCTGGTGCAGGGGCAAATGCAGGAAATGGTAGACGTGAGCGACGACTCACTCGCCCGCAGCATGATGGATGCGGAAGCGATCAAATACGCCGCGGTCATTATCGCCAACCTGCCCGTACTGATGCTGTATCCTTTCTTGCAAAAATATTTCGTCAAAGGCGTCATGATCGGCGCCGTCAAAGGATAAACGATTCGAATCGAATACAATTCATGGGGGAATGAATCGATGAAACGAACTACCTGGATACCGGCGGCCATGTCCGTCGTATTGGCTGCAGGAGCGCTGACTGCCTGCGGCGGTCCGGACAAAAAAGGCGCGGATGGCAGCAACGGGGCGGAACCGTCCAATCTGAACAAGACCGGCATGCCGATTGTGAGCCAACCGATCAACATGACGTTCTTCACGGGCAAGTCGGCGACGAACGGCAGCAATTTCGAGGAAACGCTCGTGTGGAAAGAGTACGCGAAGATGACGAATATCAACGTCAAGTTCGACCTCATTCCATTCGATACGCTGACGGAAAAGCGCAATCTGGTGCTGGCCGGCGGCGATTATCCGGACGTATTCTATACCGCGAAGCTGACACCGGCCGATTTGACCCGTTACGGCAGCCAGGGCGTATTTATTAAGCTGAACGATCTGATCGACAAGTATGCGCCGAATTTCAAGAAGCTGATGGAGAAATACCCGGATCTGAAAAAAGGGCTGACGATGCCCGACGGCAACATTTATTCCATGCCTTCGTTCTACGATCCGACGTTCCTGTCGCTGCTCATCGGTACGCCGCTCTGGATCAATCAGGACTGGCTGACGAAGCTGAACATGCCGGAACCGAAGACGACCGACGAGTTCTATCAATATTTGAAGGCGGTCAAAAATACCGATTTGAACGGCAACGGCAAGCCGGATGAAATTCCGTACGGCGGCATCGGCACGGATGCGCTGCTCGATCAGTTGAAGGGCGCGTGGGGTCTCGGCACGAGAGGGCTTGGCCATAAGATGGTCGACATCGACCCGGCGACGAACAAGCTGCGCTTCATTAAGACGGACGCGAAATACAAAGAACTGCTGCAGTATGTGAACAAACTGTACAGCGAAGGGCTGATCGATAAAGACATCTTTACGATCAAGAACACGGCGCTGTATGCCAAAGGGCAGCAGGGCACGCTCGGCTCGACGATCATCCCGAATCCATCGACGCTCATGAACCAGAAAAACTTCGTGGGACTCGGCGCCTTGAAAGGGCCTCACGGCGATCAGCTGTACGCCAATGTGAAGGTACCAATGGTTCATGTCGGCGCATTTGCGATCACGAACAAAAACAAAAATCCGGAAGCGGCCGTTCGCTGGATGGACTACTTCTACAGCGATGAAGGCGCGAAGTTTTACTTCATGGGCCAGAAGGACGTCACGTACAAGGAAAAACCGGACGGTTCTCTCGAATACGTAAGCGATATTACGAAAAATCCGCAGGGCTTGACGCAGGACCAAGCGCTGGCCAAAAACTTCACTTGGCTCGGCGGAGGCTACCCCGGTTTCGTACAGCAAAAATATTTCAACGGCTCCGAGGCGCTGCCGGAAGCGATCGCCGCGAGCAAGAAGGCGGAACCGTATGTCGTAAAAGAGATTTGGAACAACTTCAACTTCACCGACGCGGAAACGGAAGTGATGTCGTCGCTCGGTACCGACATTACGACGTACATTTCCGAGATGGAAGCAAAGTTTATTAACGGCACAGCGTCGTTCAGCGACTGGGACAAGTACGTCAGCACGGTGAACAAGATGGGACTGGCCGATTACATGAAAACTTACCAGGCGGCCTACGACCGCTATAACAAGAAGTAAGCCCGGATCTCAACTAAAGGAAGCGAAAACAAGGAACAGTTTGCCGCCGCGGCAGCTGTTCTTTGTTTTGTTGGGCAACATAGCGTAATTCATTTGCTAAAAGGCGAGGTGGTTGAAATCAAGGAGCGTAATGGTTATGATCATTGACAAACAACTATTTACATAAATTGATTAACCTATACGATTCGATCCGCAATTGACAAAGATGCAAAGATATACGAAGTAGTCCCCGATCTGTTCGATATATGGGAGGTAGATCCTGAGGATGAACAAACGTTATCGTTTCAAGCCAATAGAAACCGAAAATATAGTTAGCCGTTTTGGCAATCATTTTTATGAAAAAGTGTTGAGGGATCTTGAAACCTATGCACATCAATGGGCGTTGACCGTAATTCAATTGATTCCTTCCTATTCGGCCAACCTGGTTTTTCGTTGTCATTCGGAAAAGTTCGGAAGCGCAGTGCTGAAAATGGGTAATCCTGCTTTCGGAGCCCTATTTACGGAATATCACACCTTGCTTCAATATAGCGGCAGACGATTTTGCACCGTTTTCGATGCTGATATTGAAAACGGCGTCATCCTTGAAGCGTGTGTACAGCCGGGGACTCCTTTAAGGGATGAGCATTCGCTTGATCGGAGATTATCCGTATTTTGTTCCCTATATAAAGGCTTGCATATGACGCCCGCTAAACCAGAATTATATCCGTCTTACACAGGGTGGGTCCGCAGGATAACCGAATACATGAGTCAGAGGCAAGACTGTAAAGAACTATATTTGCATATGAAAAAAGCGGAAGATATATGTTTATCGGTTTCTACCAAGTATTCGCAAAAGATGCTGCTTCATGGCGACTTTCATCATGATAATATCTTACTTGGTCGTGATGACGAGTACGTCATTATCGACCCTAAAGGGGTAATAGACGATCCGGTATTTGATGTTCCGCGTTTTATATTAAATGAATTTGGCGATGAACTGACTGCAGAAATATATGAGAAAATAAATGATATCATCCGCATATTGGAAAAAAATGTTCATATTCCAAGCGACATAGTAAAGCAATGCCTTTATGTGGAAACTGCAATGGGAGCATGCTGGAGCGTAGAAGACGGCGCAACTCCTGAGGAATATTCGAGTCTTATACAAAGTGTTGCTTTCGCAGAATCCATTTTGAATGCTTGATTATATTACAGTCGCGTGCTCTCACCAATGCCGGATACTATAGACTTGAACAATTTACTAAAGTTACGGAAGCTGACGGTTTGAAGGGGCTGTCTTTCGCAATAAAATCTTAAAATCGATCAAAAAAAAGAGCCGCTGGCTCTCCGGGCGCTTCATTTCATTGGATTTTCGCTTCCGTCTAAATCATCCGCTAAGGTAACCCTATCCCCTTCACCGGTACGCTTTAAAAATCTCAATCGGACGCATCATTTCGTGATCTTCATGCTCCAGCATATGACAATGCCACACATAACGCCCTGTGAAGGGTCCAAAACGGGCTATAATGGATGTAACGTAACCAAACGGAGTCCCAACCGTGTCTTTTAACCCTGTTTCATAGGGATTCGGGGGAGCGGGAGGTCCCGTGAAAATAAGGCTTCCGGTTTTTTGAAAATGAGAAACATCAAATGGCTGGCGGTCAAGAATTTGGAAGTCAACCAAATGGAGATGGATGGGGTGAGGATCATCGTCGATGAGATTGATGATTCGCCAAATTTCAACAGTGTCTACTTCAATTTTTTCGGAGATTCGGTCCATCCACATTTTTCCACCCAATAAATTCAAAGATCGACCATATTGATCCTTGATTCGGACTAGCGTTAAATATCTTGTTTTCTTTGCGATAGTTCTTGGAAGTCGTTCCATATTCCCTAAATAAAAAGGAAGGGAGCTGGTATCTGTACTTCTTAACGGAACGGTGACTCTGAATTGCATGACGTCTGCTGTTTCGGGGGATGCACTCTTGGTGACATTTTTGAGAATCATGGTTTGACCGTAGTATTGGGAAAAGTCGATGATTACATCTACACGCTCGGCACTCATAAGTATAAATTCATTTATTTTTACGGTTGTCTCCAGAAAGCCGCCATCGGTGCCAATTTGATAAAAAGGCTGATTGGATTCCATTCTTAATGTAAGAATACGGCTATTTGATGCGTTTAAAATGCGAAAACGGTATTTTCGCGGTTCTACATCCAAATAGGGATAAACCTTCCCGTTTACCAGAATCGTATCCGCATCAAAAGGGGAAACAAGAGAAGGATGAGGAAGCGCTGCATCCGTTTGATCCGGTTTGCTGGGGTAGTAAAGCGATCCGTCCGAGTTGAACGAGCGGTCCACAATGAGAAGAGGGATTTCATAGTTTCCCTTCGGAAGATTAAGGGATCGTTCATGCTCGTCGCGAATGAAATAAAGTCCCGCAAGTCCCGCGTAAATGTTCAGTCTTGTAATGCCTACCGTGTGGTCGTGATACCACAGCATTGTGGCTCTTTCCATATTTGGATACGTATAAACCTCTCGTTCAAACAAAGGGCCCGTTTGCTCAAAATTTCTCGTAAACCATGCTTCGGGGTAACCGTCACTATGGGCCGGCGTTCTTCCTCCGTGCAAATGAACAACGCTTCTACCCTCCGGGAGAGTTATTTCAGAACCATGAATCGTTGTATCAACGGGAAGAAAGTGCTTTTTGGGCAGATCATTCATCCATTTTACAAATACGGTTTCATTCTTCATCACTTCGAACGTAGGACCCGGAAACATACCTTCATACCCCCATAAACGGGTGGGTCCGAGATCCCTGTGCAGCTTCTGAGAAAACTCCTTCATGGTCACTTCGTAATATGAACTATGATAATCGCGTTTCTTGGGAGATAGCGTGTTTGGAATAGGCAGTTCATCCACGAATTTTTTCAGCTTTATCTTTACAGGCATATGAACGGCACTCCTCCCCATGGCCAGGATCGTCAACTAAGTAAGTGTATGAACGTGAACTTGTTCATTATGTTAGTCAAACGTATAAAAAAGCAGGATCGCCGGCTTCAGAAAGCCCGGGGATCCTGTTTCCTTTTACTCTATTCACGAAGCGGAGCGGCAACTCCGGCTTTACGATGATTGCTTTGCCGTAGGGGCGGCTTGCGTCGGTTTCGGCTCCAGTTTTGGTTCCGCCACCGGCGGGGTCGTTGGCGCCGGCTTTGGTACCGCCGGCAATGGGCCATTCGGCTCCAGCTTCGGTACCACCGGCGTTGGCGCGGCTGGTGCCGGCTTGGATTCCGGCGAAGACGGAGCAACCGGCAGCGGCACCGGCTTTGCCTGCGTCGGCTTCGATTCCGACGCAGATGGAGCAACCGGCACCTGCTTCGGCTCTGCCGCTGGTAGAGTGGCCTGTGCCGGTTTTGATTCCGGCGCGGATGGGGCATCAAGCACCGGAGACGTACCCGCAGCGCCAGTTCCACCCGGTGCCGGTACGGACTCCGACTGTGACTTAGTATCCGATTCTTTTGCAGCAGAGTTTGTATCGGCGGTCGCGATCGTTTTCTGGTCAACGGTCGCCGTATTCGACAATTGCGCCCGATTTGTATCCACTTTTGCATTGGTCAAAGAGCATCCGCTGATGAGTAGAATGGCCGCCAAACCAACGAACGAATAACGGTAGGAGTTCGTTTGAAACTGCTTAATCATCATAATTCTCCTTTTTAACTGCAATTTGCTTCCGGATAAATGAACATTGCCCGGCACGCTCAGTGGACGTACATAGTTCTCCAGCAACTGAATGAGCGTATAGCCGTACTTGTCGCGTTGATCTGCCTCCAGATAAGAAAGAGCTAAAGCATCGCTTGCGAGTTCCTGGTCTTCACGCATACGCAGATAGGCGTACCAAAGAATCGGGTTAAACCAATGAATAATCAACAGCACCTGCATCAGCCAATTGATTCCGATATCGTTGCGTTTGCAATGCGCGAGTTCATGCAGAAATATATGCCGTAATTGTTCCGGCTTCAAGCCGTTCAAGACGGTTCGCGGCATAATCAGCCGCGGACGCATCCATCCGCAAAGCGTCGGCACCGCGATTCGGTCCGATACGAGAAGCATGATTGGTTTATGTACGGACATCCGCTTCCGGCATTGCGCGAATAACTGTATCACCCCGGCATCGGTTATGGCATCCGTTTCTTTTGACATTTGCAAAGAGAATGTCCGGTGGACTACGATCGCGTATGTTCCGAAGACGCCTATGCCGAGCAGCCATATATACAAGACGTATCTATAAAAGATGTCTTTGGCTGATTCGGAATGAACCAATCCTTCATTTGCCGCTTCCTGAGCCGCCGGTTCGATTTCGTGTACGGGATCGGGGTAAGAAATCCAATTGAAAATGCTTATTTCGCTCTCCGGGCCCCAAGGTAAAATCAGTCTTACCACCACCAGAAGCCACAATAAATATTGCCATCGAGGCTTCATTCGTTTGTGCAGAATGCGCTGCATCAACAATATCAAAGCGACCGTGACGGCAGCCATAGCCGAGACGGACACAATCCAATGAAAAAGATTCGTAAGCAGCTCGATTGTACGGTTCAACGCTCATCCTTTCCTTTCTTAGATAGGAATCGGGCATCGTCATTTCGTTTTATGGTCAAGAATTTTTTTCAATTCTTTAATATCTTCCTCCGACAACTGCTCTTCCTTTAAAAAGTTAACAAGCATCGGCTTTAAGGCACCGCCGTATATCCTTTTCAGAAAGGACTGCGTTTCTGACTTTACGCATACATCCTCGGAAACTACCGGGAAATAAGCATACACTCGATTATCCTGCGTATACGATACCGCTTGTTTCTGGACGAGACGGTTCAACAACGTTCGAATGGTTTTCGGTTTCCATTCCGTTCGGTCCTGCATAGCTTCGATCACTTCACTCGCCGTGGACGGTGATTTGCTCCATAGTACTTTCATGACTTCCCATTCCGCATCGGTTATGTGGGGCACGTGATTCACAAATTCACCTCCTGTCCCCTGGGATTACAAATGTAATACAAAATGAATATTACAACTGTAATCCAAACTTGTCAAGCGGAACGGGAACCGGCTGCGACCAACTCTTTCTCGGCAGGCGCATCATCTTTGTGTGATGAACGTATAATTTTGGCCAATCATGTAACTTTTATTGCAGAGCATTAGTAGTATAAACGATAGTGAAAATATAATATGACCTAGGCTATAGGAGGAAAACATATGGATTGTTTTGTCGGATATGGCGAGGTTGAGCTTACTGACGATCTGAGCGGCGTGGCATTTCCAATGGCGGTCATGTATCCTACTTCCACTCCCGGAAAGATAGAGGCTGTGGAGAGATTCAGCATGGAAGTTTCGATAAACAGCGAGCCCAAAGAAGGAACGTTCCCCCTGGTCATCATCTCTCACGGCACCGGTGGGTCGCATTTGCTTTATCGGACGCTTGCTCATCATTTGGCTAGTAACGGTTTTATCGTAGGGATGCCGGAGCACCCGTTCAACAATCGGAATAATAACACGCTGGCCGGTACGGTCGATAATTTGATGAACCGGCCCAGGCACATTCGAACGGCGATCGATTGGTTTTTTGCCAGCCCCCGATTCATGAATGTACTGAAAGCGGATGCAGTTGCGCTCATAGGACATTCCATGGGGGGATACACCGCTTTAGCCGTGGCGGGAGGCGCCCCAACTTCGTTCCCTAACGAGTCGCCGGACGGCCAGCCCCATCAGCTCAGCGTAGCCACCGATCCACGGGTCAAGGCACTGGTGCTTCTTGCGCCCGCTTCGGCTTGGTTCAAAAACGCCGGGGCATTGAGCGGGGTCGACCTACCCATCCTGATGATCGTGGGCGATAAGGACGAGCATACGCCGTTAATTCATGCTCAGTTTATATTAGACGGGGTTTCCGACCGAACGAAGATTCAGTACAGAATCGTAGAAAACGCGGGGCATTACTCGTTTCTAAGTCCGTTTCCGGAAGCGATGAAAAGTCCGTCCTTTCCTCCCTCACAGGATCCTGCGGGCTTTCATCGCGAAAGCTTTCACCGTGAGCTAAACAGCGAGGTTCTGGATTTCTTAATGCGTCAAGTCCATGCGTAGACCAAGCTGAAGTCGCAAACATAGGCAAGCATAAGGGAAATGTTTCGAAGTATCGAAGCATTTCCCTATTTTCGTTGGTCGAAGCTTCGAAATGCATTCGACTATGCACTTTCGCTTGCAAGCTCTGCAAGCCGTTCTATGACATTTCCGCGGATGATCCCGCCGTGATAGCATATGACCGATTCAATGTCGAAGGCGGACAACTTCGCGATGGAAGCTTGCGCCGTAGCCTGATCCAGCGACGTATCGGGGTCCGGGCCGCTTAACCGGCCATCCCGCACGACGAGGGCATCGCCGGCAATCAAGGTGCGCGATGGCTCATGGTAAAGACTGACATGGCCCGGTGTATGTCCCGGTGTGTCAACAACGACGATGCCCCCGCACCAGGGAAGTCGTTCACCGTCCGTGATGATGCGATCGATTGCCGCCCTCGGGGGATGAAGCATGAGCGCCTTGAGTCCTTTCCGGAACGACTCCGGAACGTGATCAGGCAGCAGATCAAGACCGGCAATCGCTTCGTCGGTGAATCGCAGAAGCCGCTTATCCCCTTGAATGTAAGGTTTCTCCATCCTATGCGCCGACACTTCGATTCGCTGGGTGGAACCTTCTACTAAATCTTGCAAATTGCCGATATGGTCAATGTCTTGATGCGTAATGATGATTTGATTCAGTTGGTCCGGATCTATGCCAAACGAGTTCATTGCGGCTTGAAGCTGTTCGATCTGGCGGGGAAATCCCGTATCTACGAGCACAACGTTCCTTTCGTCCCATAGCAGTACCGGATGCACGGTATCCGAACGGCCCATGATCGGGGCGGTAATAGACAGCATGGCAATGCCTTGATTTAAAAGCACGAAGGTTCACACTCCTTGAAGGATGAGAGTACCCGGCCGGGGCTTCCAGACTTTATGATATAGAAAATCAAAGAGTAAGTAAACATCAAAATTTTTAATCATATCATAAAAATAATATTTTGTCAATAGTTAAAATATTTTAAATCGTGGCCATAGGCGAGTATCCAGTCATTCCTTAGACTCCTGTCATATAGTTAAATGACCAGAAAAAATGAAAAGGAGTCATACTTCAATGGCGATGAAGCTTGGAAAAGACGACGAATACCCGGGATTCGTCCCTCATCATACGCACGGATCGGTTGATTACACATCCGTAGCCGACGGGCATGTGCATCAGTGCCTGGACGTGACCTCACCTCCAATCCCCACTCAAGACGGAAGCCACGTTCACTACACCGAAGGATATGTATTATTTGAAGATGGCCATACACACTATTATCGCGCATATTCCGGTCCGCCAATTCCGGTTGGAAACGGGAGGCACGTTCATTATTACGACTTCCATACATCCGTCGATGACAGGCATCGGCATCGGATCCGGGGAGTGGATCAACCGGCACCGGGCGTACGCTGAGACGTTTTGATTGCGTAGCCTTTGAAACTTTGCAGTCTTTGTGCTATGATGTTGTCAATAAAAAAAGCGTGGAAGAGAATAAAGTACCAAGAGCCTTATGTTCAGAGAGCAAAGGGGACGCTGAGACCTTTGCCATAAGCCTTGTACGATGTCGTCTCGGAGCTTTTGCTCGAAAACGGAACGGAAGCACGGTATCCGTAAGTAGATCCAAACGGATTGGCACACGTTATCGTGCTGCAGGTAAGGAGAATTCTTACCTCACGAGGCTGGAATCGCAAGATTGCAGTAAATCAGGGTGGTACCACGAAAGATTACCCCTTTCGTCCCTAGGCACGGCAGCTCTTTACTGCCCGCCTGCGGATGAGAGGGGTTTATTTATTTTCAATAGATAAAAGCGTGGAAGAGAATAAAGTACAAAGGGCCTTATGTTCAGAGAGCAAAGGAAATGCTGAGACCTTTGCCGTAAGCCTTGTACGACGTCGTCTCGGAGCTTTTGCTCGAAAACGGAACGGAAGCACGGTATCCGTGAGTAGATCCAAACGGAATGGCACACGTTATCGTGCTGCAGGTAAGGAGGACCCTTACCTCATGAGGCTGGAATCGCAAGATTGCAGCGAATTCAGGGTGGTACCACGAAAGATTACCCCTTTCGTCCCTAGGCACGGCAGCTCTATACTGCCCGCCTGCGGATGAGAGGGGTTTATTTATTTTCAATAGATAAATGCGCGGAAGAGAATAAAGTACAAAGGGTCTTATGTTCAGAGAGCAAAGGAAATGCTGAGACCTTTGCCGTAAGCCTTGTACAATGTCGTCTCGGAGCTTTTGCTCGAAAACGGAACGGAAGCACGGTATCCGTGAGTAGATCCAAACGGAATGGCACACGTTATCGTGCTGCAGGTAAGGAGAACCCTTGCCTCATGAGGCTGCAATCGCAAGATTGCAGCGAATCAGGGTGGTACCACGAAAGATTACCCCTTTCGTCCCTAGGCTCGGCAGCTCTATACTGCCCGCCTGCGGATGAGAGGGGTTTTATTATTGAAGGAGGCAGTCAAATGGAAAAGGTATTAGCAACCCAAAATCAATCGTCTCATCATGCCCAGGAGTTCATAACCGGATCGGAGGCGCTGTTACGCGGACTGTTAAGCGAAGGCGTGGAATGCGTATTTGGCTATCCGGGAGGAAATGTTCTCTACATCTATGATGCCATGACTGGCAATCCGGATTTTAAACACATATTGACCCGACACGAGCAAGGGGCTATCCACGCGGCGGACGGTTATGCCCGGTCCACAGGCAAAGTAGGCGTTTGCATCGCCACTTCCGGTCCGGGAGCGACCAACTTGGTGACCGGCATTGCGACGGCTTATATGGATTCCGTCCCTCTTGTGGTCATTACCGGGAATGTCCCGACAACCGTGATGGGCACGGATGCCTTCCAAGAGGCAGATATCGTCAGCATCACCATGTCAATAACGAAGCACAGTTACCTCGTCCGGGACGTACACGACCTGCCCCGGATCATTCGCGAAGCATTTCACATCGCTAACACCGGAAGGAAAGGCCCGATATTGATCGATATCCCGAAAGACGTATCGAATCATAAAATGCTGTATCAGCCATCCGCCGATATGAAATTGCGGGGCTACGATCCGTATCCGGATCCGAATCCTGCCGAGATCGATCTACTCATTCGGGCTATTGCCGCATCCGAAAGACCGATTATGATAGCTGGTGGCGGGGTTGTTTATGCGAATGCATCGGATGAGCTGCTCGAATTCGTTAATAAAACGAAAATTCCCGTGACCACCACACTGCTTGGTTTGAGCGGCTTCCCCAGCGCGCACGACCTTTGGCTCGGCATGGCCGGCCATCATGGTACGTATGCGGCGAATATGGCCATCCAAAACGCCGACCTTGTGATTTCGATCGGTTCGCGGTTTGATGACCGGCTTACGATGAAAGTAGATGGTTTTGCGCCTAAGGCCAAACGGATTGCTCATATCGACATTGATCCGGCTGAAATCGGAAAAAACGTCAAAACGGATATCGCTTGCGTCGGAGACATTAAGGCCGTACTCCAATATGCCAACACGAAAGCGGTGCCCTCTCAATCCAGCCGCTGGATCCGGGAGGTTCAAGAAAACAAAACCAACTATCCCTTGCGTTACACGGATTCCGAAAAGGAGATTAAACCGCAATTTGTTCTGGAAATGATTCATGAGACAACCGGAGGGGATGCGATCATTACGACGGACGTGGGCCAGCATCAGATGTGGGCAGCTCAATTTTACAAATTTAAACATCCACGCTCACTCATCACGTCGGGAGGTCTTGGAACGATGGGTTTCGGATTCCCGTCAGCCATAGGCGTTCAGATCGGAAACCCGGACCGGCTCGTCATCTCCGTAAACGGTGATGGGGGCATGCAAATGTGCGCGCAAGAGATGGCGATTTGTGCCATTCATCAAATTCCTGTCAAAATTGTCGTCATCAACAACCAGGTGCTGGGCATGGTCAAACAACAACAGGAACTGATGTACGAAAGGCGTTACAGCCAAATCGATCTAGCGGGCAGTCCCGATTTCGTGAAACTGGCCGAAGCTTACGGCATCAAGGGGTTAAGAGCAAGCAATAAAGCAGAGGCTTCCCGCGTTTGGCAAGAGGCGCTGAACATAGCCGGCCCTGTACTTGTTGAATTTGTCGTGCCGAAAGAAGAAAATGTATATCCTATGGTTGTTGCGGGAACCACATTGGATCAGATGTTGATGGGAGATTTCGAATAAGGACACCCAGGCCGCTGTTGTGCCGGTCAATGAAATCATTGGCATGGTTTAGACGTAGACGATACGATGTGGTACTGTAAAGATAACAAACATTTTTACTTTTTGGAGATGGGGCAGTTCACATGTATCGTAGTTTGGAAGAATGCATTGTAGATCTTGAGAAGCATGGACATTTGGTACGTATTCGGGAAGAAGTGGATCCCTATCTGGAAATGTCCGCGATTCATATGAAGGTGTATGAAGCCGGGGGGCCGGCGTTGTTGTTTGAAAATGTAAAGGGCACAAGATTCCGCGCGGTATCCAATTTGTTCGGAACGATGGAACGATCCAAGTTTATTTTCCGAAATACTTGGAAATCCGTTCAGAACGTGGTCGCTTTGCGCAACGACCCGATGCAAGCATTAAGAAATCCGTTAAGACAAGTCAAAACCGGGTTGTCTGCATGGAAAGCTTTGCCTGTAAAACAATCCGGCGGCCAACCCGTTACGCTGCAGGAAATTAATATATCGGAACTTCCGCATATTCAACATTGGCCTATGGATGGCGGCGCTTTTATCACGTTGCCTCAAGTATATACGGAGGACCCGGAAAAGCCGGGGATCATGAATTCGAATCTGGGGATGTATCGCGTCCAGCTGAGCGGCAACGAGTATGCAGCGGAGCAAGAAATCGGATTGCATTATCAAATTCACCGCGGTATCGGCGTCCATCAAGCCAAGGCAACCAAGCAAAGGGCTCCGCTCAAAGTGAGTATTTTCGTGGGAGGCCCTCCGGCGCATACATTGTCGGCCGTGATGCCTTTGCCGGAAGGATTAAGCGAGATGACGTTTGCCGGTTTGCTTGCAGGGCGGCGTTTTCGATACAGTTATATCGATGGCTTCTGTATAAGTAACGATGCGGATTTTGTCATTACAGGGGAAGTTCACCCGGGCGAGACGAAGCCGGAGGGCCCGTTTGGCGATCATCTGGGTTACTACAGTTTGGTTCACCCGTTTCCTTATATGAAAGTGCATAAAGTGTATGCAAAACCGAATGCCATTTGGCCGTTTACCGTCGTAGGCAGACCGCCGCAGGAGGACACCTCATTCGGCGAGCTCATCCACGAATTAACGGGCGGCGCCATTAAGTCCGAAATACCGGGCGTTAAAGAAGTTCACGCGGTCGATGCTGCAGGCGTTCATCCTTTGCTTTTTGCCATCGGCAGCGAGCGCTACACCCCGTACCAGAAAGTGAAGCAGCCGACCGAGATTTTGACGATTGCCAATCGGATCTTAGGCACGAATCAGCTCAGTTTAGCTAAATATGTATTCATTACGGCGGAAGAAGACCAGCCGTTAGATACGCATCAGGAAGTGGACTTCCTTACGTATATTTTGGAACGAATCGATCTTCACCGGGATATTCACTTTCATACGAATACGACCATCGATACGCTTGATTACTCGGGTACCGGGTTAAATGAAGGGAGCAAGGTGGTTCTCGCGGCGTATGGGGACAAGAAGCGGGAATTGTGCAAGGAACCGCCCGACGTTCTAAAAGAACTGCGGGATTTCGTCAATCCGCGGCTGGTCATGCCGGGGATTGTGGCGCTCGAAGGGGCGCAATTTACGACGAATGAACAGGCGCAGCAGGAACTCCGGTCGTTAAGCGACGCCATTGTTGCGAAGGGGACGATTCCTTCCTGCCCGATGATCATATTATGCGATGACAGCCGTTTTCTGAGTGCGACGGTTGCTAATTTTTTGTGGGCCACTTTTACGCGAAGCAATCCATCGCATGATATTCATGGTGTGAATAGCTTTATAGAGCATAAGCATTGGGGCTGCGACAATCTCATCATTGACGCGCGGATCAAACCCCACCATGCACCGCCGCTGCAATTTGACCCGGCTGTTCAGAAAAACATCGAGCGTTTGTTTGTTAAAGGAGCAAGTCTGGGCGGGTTATCGTACTGAGGGATAGCCTTCCCACTACAATTGAAGCTTCCGAAACGAAGGGCCTAGGGGCTGCCGGCGTTTCAGAAGCTTATTTGTTTGTCTATTCAAGCTTGGCGTGTTGTTTGCCGAATATGGCTACGAGCCGCAGCATGACCGGCTTCCATATTCACTTTGCATGCTTATAGGAAAAAATGGAGATTATGACTACGTATGCAACCAATTGATTATTGAGGAGAGGTTATTATGGATTTGAAAAATAGAACCGCGATCATCACCGGAGCGGGAAAAGGCATCGGCAAAGCGATCGCCGTGCAGCTTGCCAAAGAAGGCGTAAACCTCGGTCTCATGGCCAGAACTTCGTCCGACCTGGAATCCCTTCGCTCGGAGCTGGAAGTCACATTTAACGTCAAAGTGTATGTCGCGGCCGCTGATATTGCCAAAAGAGAAGCGGCGGAGCAGGCGGTCGGATCGCTCATCGGCAGCCTTGGGTCGCTAGACATCTTGATCAATAACGCTGGGATCGCGCAGTTCGGCACCGTTGCCGATATGGATCCCGAGTTATGGGAGAGCATCATTCAAACGAACCTGATGGGCACGTATTATGTCACTCGGGCCGCGCTGCCGACGCTGCTGGCGCAAACGAGCGGCAGCATCATCAATATCTCGTCTACGGCCGGAGAGCGCGGGTTCGCGACCGGGTCCGCTTATTGCGCGTCCAAAGCCGCAGTACTGGGGTTTACGGAGGCGCTGATGCAAGAGGTGCGCAAATCGAACATTCGCGTAACGGCGCTTACGCCCAGCACGGTCAACACCGAGCTTGCGGCGAACGCCGGGCTGAACATCGGGGACGAGGACCGGATGATGCAGCCGGAGGACTTGGCCGATCTCGTGCTTGCCACTTTAAAGCTGCCGGCTCGCGTCTTCGTCAAAAGCGCCGGGATTTGGACGACCAACCCGCAGTAATCTATCCAAATTTACGGCCACCGCCAGGGGCACTTATAGGCCGCAAGGCGCCTTCATGGTGTTTCATCATCGCGGCTGGTTGAAACGGGTACAATTGTTACATAAACAACTATGAGAGGCTACCGGCTTGTGAACTGCACCCCGTCAAGTAGACAGTAGAAATAAAAAAACTTATGCGGCCTTGGTTCGAAATTCCATCGGACTGAGGCCGTTTAATTTTGCTTGTAATCTTTCATGATTGTAAAAATAAA
>NZ_CAJVCE010000023.1 GCF_910594985.1 Paenibacillus allorhizosphaerae | reverse complement strand
GTTATATTATATCATATTAACGCGGTAATTTGATAAAGATATTAAAGATAAAAGTAGCCTGTTGAAGTTTTTCAACAGGCTGACGCTACTACGTTAATCGTAGTGGCGATTTTTTTTGCATAATGGGCCTTAGCAAATGGTTTAATTAAAGCCTGATCGTTCTCAGATCGCTTTTGCATTCTAAATAAATTACAAAGTTACGGCCTTTGAATGGTCATAATATAGTCCGAGAAAATAAGCTTGTTGCAGCAGCCTCTCGTGAATTTCCGGCCTTGAATCCAAAGTGTCATATAATATCTCAACCTTGCTATTTGAGATTCCTACGTACTCGGCCATCCCGACGTTCAGTTGCTGGGCCATCATCTTATCGTATTGTCTCTTCTCAAAGTGTTCTTTCGGAGCTGCTGCCAGACCAAGCCAAAGTAATTGTTTATGATGCAGTTTGTTGGAGCCGTACGCAAAACCATTGTTCCACACGCGGTCGATATATCCTTTTAGCATCGCTGGCAAGCCGTACCACCATATCGGAAAAATATAGGCGAGCGCATCGTATTTCTTCATTCGTTCGATTTCGGCCTCAACTTCAGGCGAATAGATTTTATGATCAGATGACCAATCAGGTTCATCTGCTTCCCACAGCACAGGATTAAATCCGCTGCGATGCAGATCCAGCACCTCTGTCTCGTGGCCCGCATCCGCGAGGCCCTGTGTGAATCTGGCTGTAACCGCAAAGGTTAGGGAATGCACTCTTGGGTGCGATACAACGGTCAATATTTTCATGATTCGTCACCTTCCATTCTCTACTTTTTATTTCGAAAGTGATACAATTGAATTATGTGATAGAGAGTGAAAAAATGGAAGAACGCACTTTTTTGTGCTTATAGAACAAAAAAGTGTTATAGGTACTAAAAAGTAATTTTCATAACCGTCAGTATTAGAGGGAGGATATCCCATGAAAAAACAGTTCATTCAGTTCTATAACATCCCTGCAGAAGCCACATTAGAGGTTATAGGGGGGAAATGGAAATTATTGATTTTATGTTATCTGAATTGTGGACCGATGAGAACGAGCGAATTAAAAAAGGAAATTCCGGACATTACGCAAAAAATGTTAACTCAGCAGCTTCGGGAGTTGGAGGAAGACGGCATCATCAGGAGAACGGTATACAATCAAGTGCCGCCGAAAGTTGTCTATGAAATGAGTGAATTAGGAAGGTCGCTGAAGTCGATATTAGACCAATTGGGCGAGTGGGGCGAGCAATATATTCAAGGGCGTGAAAGCAACAAGCCGCACTGGACACATTATGGGCAGTGTAAGTAACAACGGCGGAGGGCGCCCATAGCTGGCAGTGCTGAGGTCAGGGGTTCGATCCCCTGGGCTCCTTAAAAGAGAACCTTTGAGAAAGAAAAATCAAAGGTTTTCTTTTTTTTATGTTCAAGTAGGTCCCCAACTGAAAAACCGTCTTTCTGAAGAATATGGTACAGCTGTTAATTAATGGGATGTGCAAAGCATTGCTAAAAAATATTTAACCTTAACAGACAAAAAATACCTCTTGAAAAGCGAATATTTGTTCGGTATTCTGAGTATACTTATACAGAACAAATGTTCTGTTTTTGAGGGCGAACAAACGCCGGGGAATTCGCGAACATTTTAAATCGCTCAGGTGAGGTGACTAGTGGTATGGAACAAGAGCTGCAACGTTACATGGGCCGTACTGTCGAGATGATTTACCTTGGCCGGGATAACCAAATCACCCAGCGCCGGGTCGATGTCCACAGTATGAATAACGGCATCGTAAAAGCGTATTGTCACGAGCGCAACGCGCCTCGTGTTTTTCGAGTAGAGAATATCCTCGCGGTTTCTGTAGCTTCGAGGAAGTGGGCTGGATGAAGCGCATAATTATGCTTGCGGATTGTCAGTCGTTTTATGCCAGCGTGGAGAAGGCAGCTCACCCGGAATATGCGGATAAGCCGGTTGCCGTGGCCGGCGATCCGGCGCGGCGGTCCGGTATTATTCTGGCCGCATGCCCGATCGCGAAGAAGGCAGGGGTATCAACGGCGGAGACGCTTGGGGAAGCGCTTGGAAAATGTCCTGAGCTTGTCGTAATTCGGCCGCGGATGCAAACCTATATTGATGTATCGCTCATGATCACGGAGATTTACGAGTCTTTTACGGACTTGGTGGAGCCCTTTTCGATCGATGAGCAATTTTTGGATGTGACCGGTTCGCTCAAGTATTTCGGCTCTCCGGAGGCGATTGCGAAGCAGATTCAAGCGAAGATCATGTTAGCGACCGGCGTATGGTCCCGGGTTGGTATCGGGGACACCAAAATTTTGGCAAAGACGGCCTGTGATAATTTCGCGAAGAAAAATCCGGAAGGGATATTCGTCCTGCCGAAAGCCGAGGTGTCCGAACATCTGTGGCCGCTGCCTATAAACAAAATGTTCGGCGTAGGCGGCCGGATGACAAACCACTTCTTGAGAATGGGTATTCACACAATCGGGGAGCTTGCCCAGATCCCGCTTGGTAAGTTTAAGCAGATGCTGAGAGCGCGGATGGGGAAGAACAGCGATATCCATGCAGAGCTGTTATGGCAAACGGCCAACGGGATCGATCCGTCGCCGGTAAGCCCGCAAACGCACCGCATTGCGCCAAAATCGGTAGGCCACATGATGACATTGCCCCGAGACTACGGCACGAAAAAAGAAATCGATACAATCCTGCTCGAATTAACCGAAGAGGTTTGCCGCGACTCACGGCGGAAGGGATACATGGGCTCGGTCATTTCCGTGGGATGCATGTGCAGCCCTTTTGATTCGCCAACCGGCTTTTCAAGGCAGCTGACGCTTCCTGATCCGACAAATCATACAAATACCGTTTATGGAGCCGTTCGGACGTTATTTTATCGTTTTTGGAACGGCTTGCCTGTTCGCCGCGCCGGCGTTGCGCTCAGCGGGCTTGTGGCAGATGATATTTACCAGGTGACGTTATTTGAGAACCAAGAAAAGATGAGGGCACTGGAACGGGCGACGGATGCGATCAAGGACAGGTTTGGCAGCGCGGCTATTTTCCGGGCTTCGTCCATGACCGCTGCCGGTCAGGCAAAAGACAGAAGCGCAAAAATTGGAGGGCACTACAGATGAGTAAACTGACCGACAATCTCCGATGGGAATCAAGCCGCATGATGCTTCCGCAGCACAAGGAGGCACTCATTGAGCGGCAAAACCCGCCATCCGAAACCGTGCGCGCCCAGGTGCCGACCCGGGAAGAGCTGGAGATGATCCGTGATTCCGTTTTGCTGCCGATCATGTTAACAATGGTCGAAAAGAACGGTAAGGACATGCAGCTTTCCACGAGCAGCATCCGGAAACTTTATGTAGCCGCCACACAGGTTTTGATGGATCGAATTCACTTCGAGCTGGCAGCGATAAATAAAGAACTTCGTGCCAAAAAAATCAAAGTGTTCAAAGATGATCAAGAGGATACGGATTTACATTACAAATACATCTGTCGGGGGTATGAGAATAAATTTGCGATTATGCGAGATGTGGCGCGAGCAAACATCAGCGTTAAACTAGGGGAGCACATTCAGCGAATGATCGAAGATATGAAAGCTAGGGAGCGGTAATATCATGGGAAAACCAAAAGCAGCAAAACGACCGACGCGAGATGAATTTGTGTTAGAGGAGATCGGCAATCAACTCAGCGAAGCGGAGCATGAGAAATCTGAAATTGTCTTAACCGTATGGGGAGAGGAACAACCGGTGAGGGGCATGATTGTGGAAATGGATTCGCGCACAGGTAAAGTTCATGTTGGGCGGCACGGCGAGACGATCAAGGTTGCATTTATGGATATTATGAAGGTGGATTACCCTAGGGACTAAATGATACGGATAAGCGAAGCGTGGAACTATTGAAAATGTACTTTACTACCACGACATCTAAACAGTTAGAATGTCAAAGTTTTGCAGGGGCGTCGTACTAGTATTACTTTAAAGCCAGACGATAGGTTGGATGTTCGTTGTCGTAATAATAGTAGCCAGCCCGGTCGTAATAAAACTATTATTATATACCCTGGCGACAAATTAGTAGTGCGTTGTCGTCACTGGTAAACTTTTTTTAGCAATGAGTGTTTCGCCTTTTGGAGCATGTAATCAGGAAGGTTACGAAGCCGGTAAACCTGGTTAAGGGATTACTGGCTTCTATGACCACATTGACCACGATCCTCTACACGTCAATGCCGTTGATGGCCTCCCCGTCCGAACCAATTGGATATAGTACGAGCTTTTAGCTGCAAGCGAAAAGGATTTTCGTGCTGCCATGTGGTAAATAATGAAGAGGAAGGGGAATGGTTTACATGAGATCCATTGCATTTACGACGGTTCCGCCTATAGAGGAACTTCGCAGCGATGTCGAGTATTTTCGGATCGCCGAATACGCGGGTTCGGAAGCCATGGCGATAAAAGTATGTCCGAATGGCTTGCCGGGGCTTGTATTTCAACATAGTTATGGGCGAACGGCGATCAAGTGCATAGTCACTGATTCCGGGCGTATCGTACATATGCCGACTTTGTTTCTCCACGGACAGATTACCGAGCTTGCCGTAATGAATTTCATCAACGGGCCGTTCGTTTCGGTGCAAGCCGTTCTGAAGCCCCATGCTCTAAAGACGCTGTTCGGCCTTGAGGCATCCATGATGACCAATGCCAACAGGTGGTATGCGGACTTCGCGGCAGAAGCGCTTAACGCTGCATTGGTTAACACCAAGGATGGTCAGGAATGCGCAGCACTTCTTTCCGGATTTTTACTTGAAAAGCTCGGGCAAGCTCTGCCTCGGGATCTGTTGATTGAAGAAAGCTTGCATTTTATCCAAAGAAATATCCGCTTGGTTACCGTGAAAGATTTGCTCGAGCATTTGCATATATCGGAGCGTCCATTTCAAAAAAGGTTTATGCAAACCGTTGGCGTAACGCCTCAATTTTATATTCGGGTGAGACGGTTTAATGAAGCGATCAGGCTCATGGATACCGGCGAATATGATCGGCTGAGCGACGTGGCTCATGCGCTTCATTTCCACGATCAATCGCATTTTATTCGCGATATGAAACAGTTCTCCGGGGTTACGCCAAAGAGCGTTTCCCAAAAGGTCAACCAGTTTCATCACGATGAGATAGGCGCCTCGTATTTAGCCTAGATCGACGGGATTGTACAATTATTTATCCGGTCGCTCCCTTACGATGGATGTATCCAAGCATATAAGGAGCGATCAGGACATGCGAAAAATCACTATGTTGAACAGAGTTTCTATCGACGGCTATTTTGCTAGTTTGAACGACGCCGCCTTCGGAATGGATTGGTTCGTCCCTGATCCTGAAGTGGACAAAGCGGTGCGTTCCGGTGACGGACAGATGGATACGCTCATTCTGGGCGGAATCACCTACCGGGGGTTTGAATCTCACTGGGCACCCATGTTGAGTAATCCCCAAGCGCCCAAAGAGATGAAGGCGATCGCCGAAGAACTGACCCATATGACGAAGGTTGTCTTTTCGCGCAAACGGAAACAATCTTCTTGGGCCAATACGAAGCTGTTCGACGATAAGCCTAGCGAAGTGGTCAGGAGGTTGAAGGCGGAAGAAGGGGCCGGCATTCTGATCATGGGCAGCGGCTCGATCGTGCAGCAGCTTGCAAGCGATGCATTGATCGACGAATACGTGCTTATCGTCACGCCTGTCGTTGCGGGCAGAGGAAAATCATTATTTAAAGAAGTTGACCGATTCGGTCTTACACTGAAAGAAACGACGGCCTTTAAGTCTGGAAACGTCATACTGCGATACGAGTTGCAAAAGTGATGCTAATCCGACGTGCAGTATACAACCAAACGTGATGTTCGCGGCTCCTGCTGATTGTTGGCGGGGGCGTTTTTTTAAAAAAGTAATGACGGACGCCGGGATAACGCTTACCAAGGTTGCTTAAGGTTTGCCACCGCTTATGACGCGGGTGGCATACGCCTTCGATCCTCTCCTTAACCGCTGAAGCCGCGGGAACAGGAACAGCAATGACCTAATATACGCCTTTGCCCCGGCGAATGGGTAACACATACTGCCGTAGGGAGGAGAGGAGTACTACAATTGTACAAAATTAATATGAATTTAACCTGAATAATAACTGAAAGTTATACTCAGACCGAACGCTAATGACGAACGTATATTTTCTTGATTTTTTTAAAAAACCATCGATAGTACCCGTATGATAATAATAAAGTAATGGTTATGGAGATGAAACTCAAATACCATGTCCAGTTTAAGTATTTTATCAATTGTGTGTACTTCTCTAAATGGACTTCAATGATTGTAATTACCGCTGGAAAGCTTAGAATGTAGATGATTTTTATGAACAATGATTTATCTCTAGGGAAATGAACATTAAAGATCGCACTCACAGCAGGAAAGACGAAAAATTCAAAAGTGAAACTTGCTTTGTAAGCCATACTGAGGAATCCTACAGGGTATTCAATCAATCCACCTTGAACGACTATAGCCCCGATAAGCCAGCTGGGGACTTGCATGAATAAAAAACTTACTTGAGCATCGATCCACTTTTTGGGTTTGATGAAAAGCACCAGAAGAATAGCCGTAATCATCCAAACAGAACTCAGAATAACCGTTTCCATAATATCTTCCATTCTGTTATGTAATACTTGAATTATTGTCAACAGAGCGGAGAGTTAAACGATGGTGACGAATCATTTCGATAAGGTTGCTCGCAGCAGCAGATAACGGTTCATTTTTACGCGTACAGATGGCGATCGTATTTTGCAGATGAATACCTTGTACATGCACACGGCATAGCTCTCCGCGCTCCACATACTCCCGAACAACCAGTGAAGACACAAAATTGGCCCCATACCCGGCCACAACGGCCTGAATCGCTTCGTGCAAACCATTGAATTGCAAAGTGATTTTAGGCGAGGGTGCATTGTACGTCCGGCATAAAGCCAATAATCTCTCGCGTGTGGAGCTCCCTTCTTCTCGCATCACAAACGGTTCCTTCATCATGTCAATCAGCGATATATTTTGATTCGCGTATCGGTTGCTCGGCGCGACCACAAACCATAGCTCATCCTGAAATAAATGCTCTGTGGCAATCGTGTCCGGGTATTCTTCGGGCAAGCCGCCGTAGATCGCCAAATCGACCTCGGCGTGCAGCAGCTTTTTGAGCGCGTCACTGGAATTGGTCGTCGTAATGTCCATTTCTACTTGTTCGAACTGCCGCTTAAATTTGGCGATCCACGTAGGCATCAGGAAATGGGCAGGCAAATAGGTGGCGGCGATTTGGATGTGCCCCTTCGTGCCCGCGGCGTAATCTTGGGCGTACTGCTCGATTTGCTGCTCTACGGCAAAAAGCCTATTTGCCAGCATGGCTATCGTTTCTCCTGCTGCCGTCAGCGCGATTCCTCGGCCTTTAGGCTTTAGCAGCGTAAGGGATAATTCCTTTTCGAATTTTTTGACTTGAGCCGTAATCGCGGGTTGGCTAATATTTAACATTTCCGAGGCGCGAGTTACGCTTCCGGTTGCGGCGATCACATGGAATAAACGCAAAGCATGCAAATTCATAGTCCAGCTCCTGTTCACTAAATCATACTTTAAATATATAGGTTTCGTAAAAATATATATTATATTTATGATTGTAATTCATTTAAACTGAAATTAGAAGTTCAAATGACGATAGGGAGTAGTGATCGAAATGACTCAGTCCGAAATTTGGAGCAAGGTCGATGCATACATTACGGAGCGCCTCCATCCTTACGATTCTGTTCTGGAAGAAGCGTTGGCGGCGAATCGAAGAGCAGGTCTTCCGGCGATCGATGTATCCCCGAATCAAGGCAAACTATTGCACATTTGGGCTAAAATGCAGCGCGCCAAGCGAATACTCGAAATCGGAACGTTGGGAGGGTACAGCACCATTTGGCTCGCCAGAGCGCTTCCTGAAGATGGCCGTTTGATTACGATCGAACTGGATCCCGGCTTTGCCGCAGTGGCTCGATCCAATATTTCACTCGCAGATGTCCATCATTTGGTGGAAATCCGAAACGGAGCTGCATTAGATCAGTTGGCTTTGCTGGAAAATGAGCATCCCGACGCATTTGATCTCATTTTTATCGATGCGGATAAGCCGAACAATCCCGGCTATCTTCAGTGGGCGCTTCGCTTTTCCCGCCCGGGAACGGTAATTATCGGCGATAATGTCGTTCGCGAAGGGGAAATTATTCAGGAACATAGTACCGACCCGCGTGTACAAGGGGTGAGAAAATTTTATGACCTGATGGCCCAATACCCGACAATTACCGCTACGGCTATCCAAACCGTCGGCAGCAAAGGATATGATGGCTTTGTCATTGGCATCGTAAACGGCTGAGCCGGGAAGAGGCTGTCCCAAAAAGGGATAACTGAAGGAGATAGTCCTGGAAAACACAGAAAGACGCCTCCTAAACCACATTTCAGGTGGGGACGGAAGCGTCTTTTTGTATGCAAAATAACGTTCGCTTTTTTATTGCCGATATTCGTATTATGTATCGCATTATAGTGGCACAAGATGTTCTTAGTCGTATAAATGCGATCTTTTTCGACAAAATAGGAGTTGACTAAATCCTTATTTCGATTTATATTTTATGTGTAACCGGTACCACATTCGACTGTTGATAAGTACAGTATATCTGTTTTTACCAAAATATATGTGCTTGGAATGTCTATGGTACCGTTTTCTTATAATGACGATGAATCGAGTGAGGAGAATATATGGCTACGATTCGCGATGTTGCCAAATTGGCAGGAGTTTCCGTTGCGACCATATCGCGTTACTTAAACAAAACGGGATATGTCAACGTCGATACGGAGCATAAAATTAAAAAGGCAATTGAGACTTTGAAATATGAGCCGAGTTCCGTAGCGCGGGGATTGGCGGGTAAACAAACGAAAACGATCGCGCTTATACTTCCGGATATTTCCAACCCCTTTTTTCCGGAGCTCGCAAGGGCCGTGGAAGATGTTGCATCCACGTACGGGTATACCGTTATTTTTGGCAACTCCGACGATCAGGGCGTCAAAGAACGAACCTACATCGAGCTGCTCAAAAAGAAATACATCGACGGGATCATATTTGCTTCCAACACGTTAAACCGGGATGATGCGGTACAAATGAATCAAAGCGGCATTCCGATCGTCTGCCTGGACCGGGGTCCCGACAATCATAGCTGCAGCGTAGTCCGCTCCAAAAACCGCGAAGGCGCCCAGCTTGCCGTCCAACATTTGCTTGCAGCCGGCTGCCGAAAAATTGCCCATATTTATGGCCCGATGGACTTAATCACGGCACAGGAGCGAATGAAAGGATACGAAGATGCCGTCAAATCTTTGCCTTGGTTCAGTCCAAGTTTGATGGTATCCGGAAACTTTCAAATCAATGGCGGGATGAAGGCGACGGAACAACTGCTGCATACACACCCGGATATCGACGGGATTTTTGCAGGTAACGATCTTATGGCTGTAGGGGCTCTGAAGGCACTTCACCGAATGCAAATCCTGGTGCCGCAGCAAGTGAAGGTTTGCGGATTCGACGGCATTCAAATGGCGGAAATCACCGAGCCCGAATTGACCACGGTTGCTCAGCCTATATACGAAATGGGAGCGACCGTATCCCGTTTATTGATTAAGAAAATCGAAGGAAACTTGGATACGAACGAAATCTATGAGTTGGATGTAACGCTTATCCCGAGACGCTCAACGCAAAAGGGGGTTCATCTATGAAAAAACCAAATCTCGTTGTGATCGGAAGCTTGAATATGGATATTCTCGTAGAGGCGCCGACATTTCCCCGCATCGGGGAAACCATACTGGGTCAAAAAGCGCAATTTCTTCCGGGAGGGAAAGGAGCTAACCAAGCGGTTGCCGCTGCCAGGCTCGGTGCAGATAGCACGCTGATCGGAGCGGTTGGGACGGATGTTTTCGGACCGGAACTGTTGTCATCCCTGGAAAGGAACGGCGTACAGCGGGACGCGGTAAAGCAAGTGCCGCATACGGCAACGGGCATCGCTTCCATTTTATTGGCAGAAGGGGACAATTGCATCGTAGTCGTTCCCGGAGCCAATCATCAATTGAGGCCCGAAGATGTCGACCGGTACGAGCAAGTGCTGCATTCGGCAGATATGATTTTGCTTCAACTAGAAATTCCCATGGATACCGTTGAATATGCAATCCAAAAGGCAAGTTCCTTCGGGAAACCGATTTTATTGAATCCGGCTCCTGCACAGCCGCTTCCGGACGATTTGTACCCGCTGATCGATTACTTGACGCCGAATCGAACGGAACTCGCCGTACTCACCGGAGTGGATGAAGTCGGTGCGGATCTTGGTTCTCTGGAGGCGGCCATGTCGGTGCTGAGAAGCAAAGGCGTCCGCAACGTCGTAACGACGCTGGGGGCCGACGGCTCCGCTTTTTTGACAAAAGACGGCGAATTCGGCAAACTGCCGGGCCATAAAGTTCCCGTAGTTGATACGGTGGGGGCCGGAGATTCGTATAATGCGGGACTGGCTTATGCGCTGGCGTCAGGCTTTGCCTTGAAGGATGCGGTCGTATTCGCCTCCCGGGTATCCGCGTTAGCGGTTACGAAATTCGGGGCGCAGGAAGGCATGCCTACCTTGCAAGAGCTGCAACAATTCTCGCGATCATTGGAAGGGGGGACATCATGAAACGGATCGGAACGTTAAACAGCTTGATTTCCCAAACGATCAGCGAGCTCGGCCACACGGACAAAATCGTCATCTGCGACAGCGGGCTGCCGATTCCCGGTCATGTAAGGCGGATCGATTTGGCTTTGAAGAAAGGAACGCCTTCTTTTATGGAAACACTAATGACCGTGATGGAGGAAATGCAGATCGAAACATATTATATCGCCCGTGAAACGGAGCCGAACAATCCGGACATTCATCGTCAAATCCAATCGGTCATGTCAGGTATTGAGCAGCAAACGCTGAGCCACGAGGAGCTTAAATTGCTGACCCACCAGGCGAAAGCTGTGATCCGCACCGGCGAATGTACGCCATATGCCAATATTATTCTTGAGTCGGGCGTAATTTTTTAGGAGGTGAACGGTGTGTCCGATATATTGCTCGAAATGAAGGACATCAGCAAGAGCTTCCCCGGCGTTAAAGTACTCCAAGATGTCAAATTCGATTTGCGCAAAGGGGAACTTCACGCGCTTATGGGGGAGAACGGAGCGGGGAAGTCGACACTGATGAAAATTGTCGGCGGCATTCACCGAAAGGACCAAGGAACCATTCTCATCGAGAACTCGGCGGTTGACATTACGTCGCCTTCCGCAGCCCAGCGTTTAGGTATCGCCATTATCCATCAGGAGCTTAACCTTATTCCGCATTTAAGCATTATGGAAAACATTTTTCTAGGCCGTGAATTTACGGTGGGCCGGACGCCCTGGATTCATTGGAAGCGAATGAGAAGCGAAGCCGGCAAATATTTGCGCCAGCTGGGGCTTGATCTCGATCCCAGTATGCGGGTGGATGAATTATCCGTCGGGCAGCAGCAAATGATAGAAATAGCAAAAGCTATTTCCATGGATACGAAAATATTGGTGCTGGATGAACCTACCGCAGCGCTTACGGACCGCGAAATCGATGCGTTGTTCGAAGTCATCGCAAGCTTAAAGACTAGGGGAGTCGGCATGGTATATATTTCCCACCGCATGGAAGAAATATTCCGCATGTGCGATCGGGTGACGGTGCTACGCGACGGTCAATATGTCGGGACGGAACGGATTGCGGATACTTCGATGGATCGGCTTGTCAAAATGATGGTAGGCAGGGAAATTAAAGACCGGTTTCCCAAGGTTGCGCTTGAGCCGGGTCAAGTCAAAATGCAAGTTAGCGGTTTATCGCAGAAGGGCAAACTGAAAGACATTTCATTTCACGTACGAAGCGGAGAAATTTTAGGCATTGCCGGGCTGATGGGTGCCGGAAGAACCGAGCTGGCTAAAGCGATTTGCGGCGTTACACCGGCCGAGAAAGGAACGATCACGCTCGACGGCAAGCCGGTTGTCATCAAAAATCCGATGGGCGCGATTCAAGCGGGCATTGCTCTGATCACCGAGGATCGCAAGGGAGAGGGGCTTCTGCTTTCCTTATCCGTCAGAGAAAATTTGGCGCTTCCCAACCTCGATGCTTTATCCCGGTTCGGGATCATGGAGCGCAAGAAGGAAGATGAATTGGCGGAGGACTTAATTCGGCGGCTTTTGATTAAAACGTCGAACGGGGAACAAAAGGTAGGCTCCTTAAGCGGCGGCAACCAACAGAAAGTGGTCATCGGCAAGTGGCTGGCCACCAAACCGCAGGTGCTCATTCTGGACGAGCCTACTCGGGGCGTTGACATCGGGGCCAAGAAAGAAATTTACGATTTGATGAATGGGCTCGTTTCACAAGGTGTCGCCATCATTATGATTTCCTCCGAGCTTCCCGAAGTATTAGGGATGAGCGACCGTATTTTGGTTATGCATGAAGGTCGCATCACCGGGGAGTTTTCACGGGCGGAAGCAAACCAGGAAAACATTATGCATTGCGCTACAGGGGGAGGAAAACACGTTGTCAGCTGAGGCTAAGGTGAAAGCGAATTCAATGTCGGGCAAGTTACAAAGTTTGGGGCCGCTGCTTGGTTTATTTTTAATCATTATCGTATTATCGGTCATTAACAATGATTTTCTTACCGTCAGCAATATTTTTAACGTTTTGAGGCAAATCTCCATCAATGCCTTGATCGCCTTCGGGATGACCTTCGTCATACTAACCGGCGGGATCGATTTATCCGTTGGATCGGTATTGGCTCTGTCCAGCGCAATCACCGCGGGAATGATGGCAGGCGGCGCGAACACATGGACCGCCGTCATTGCCGGACTGGCCTGCGGGGTTCTGATGGGAGCGGTCAACGGGCTGCTAGTTACGAAGGGCAAGGTTGCGCCGTTTATCGCTACGCTCGCTACGATGACGGTGTTTCGGGGACTGACGCTCGTGTATACGCAAGGAAAGCCGATCACGGGCCTAAGCGATGCATTTGCCATGATCGGGAGAGGCTTCTTCTTCAGTATTCCGATGCCGATCGTATGGATGGTGCTTTCTTTCATCATGCTGTACGTCATTTTGAAGCAATCGAAATTCGGAAGACGCGTTTATGCGTTGGGCAGCAATGAAGACGCAACGTGGCTTTCGGGGATTAATACGACCAAAATTAAAATTTGGGTTTATTCGATCAGCGGCTTGATGGCTTCGTTCAGCGGAATTATTTTGACCTCACGTCTCAATTCGGCTCAACCGACGGCAGGAACATCCTATGAGTTGGATGCCATTGCTGCGGTCGTTCTGGGAGGCACTAGCTTATCCGGGGGCAGGGGGTGGCTAGTCGGGACTTTAATCGGTGCCATGATTATAGGGGTTCTTGATAACGGTCTTAATTTGTTAAACGTATCTTCTTTTTATCAACAAGTAGTGAAAGGCGCTGTTATTTTGATCGCCGTACTGCTGGACCGCTCGAAGTCAAGAAAGTAAATATACAACAAGGGAGAATCGCTCAAATGAAAAAAACGAATATCATCTTGACCCTTTTTATCGCCGTATTTATGATCCTTGCCGGCTGCTCGACGGAATCGAAACTCGAAGGCGGGAGTAAACCGGAAGCAAATAGCGGAGGCGCCGCTTCCGATAAAATGACGATCGGTTTGTCCGTATCGACGCTCAATAATCCGTTCTTCGTCACCTTGAAGGATGGCGCGGAGAAAGCGGCTAAGGAAGCCGGGGCCTCGCTCGTTGTAGTGGATGCGCAAAACGATACGGCCAAGCAAATCAGCGGTATTGAAGATTTGATTCAGAAAAAAGTGAACTTGATCATGATCAACCCGACCGATAGCGATGCGATCGTTACGGCGGTGAAGTCCGCGAATAAAGCAGGAATTCCCGTTATTACCGTCGATCGTGCGGCCAATGGCGGCGACGTAGTGACGCATATCGCCTCCGATAATGTGAAGGGCGGCAAAATGGCGGGCGAATATATTCTGAAGACGCTCGGCGGGAAAGGCAATATCGTAGAACTGCAAGGGATTGCCGGAACCTCGGCCGCACGCGACCGCGGGAAAGGCTTCCACGAAGCAGTAGACGGCAAGGACGGCGTCAAAGTGGCCGCATCGCAACCGGCTGATTTTGATCGGGCGAAAGGCTTGTCGGTCATGGAAAATATTTTGCAAGGGAACAAAGACATTCAGGCGGTATTCGCGCATAACGACGAAATGGCGCTCGGCGCTTTGCAGGCTATTCAGGCCTCCGGCAAAAATATCGCAGTCGTCGGCTTCGACGCTACAGATGATGCGATTAAAGCGGTAAATGAAGGGAAAATGGCCGCCACGGTAGCGCAAAAGCCGGCTGCGATCGGCGATGCGGCAGTGAAAACCGCGGTTAAAGTGATTAAAGGCGAAAAAGTGGAAAAATTCATTCCCGTAGACCTGGAGCTAGTAACCAAAAAATAATAACATTCCAAGCACGTTAAGCCTTGTACTAGGCTGCAAGCTGGCACCGATACTCAATCGGGGCCAGCTTGTTTGATTTTCAGCCGTATCCAAAAGATACCGGCTTTTTTTATGAATAATATATATGAAAGCGCATATGTCGCGTTGTTAATCGTGAGATATTCAAAATATGCATGATTACATTGGCAGCATCGCAATAATCAAACCCAATAGTAACCTGGGGGCAGCCTCATTGACTAACATTCGAACACAAGATATAATAAACCAGTAATTTAGTAAATTACTAAACGAGTAAATCGAAAGAGGTTATAATAATGAAAATACCTACAACTTTAAAACATAAGCCTGTTGTCGTATCCGATAATTATGAACAGGTTGACGGTCGAATGGCTAATCACACGGACGCTAAAGGTCTTTCTTTGGGGCTAGCGCAGTGGAACGATAGAGGAAAAGTTGATATTTCCGCTAAAGTATGGAGATACACCGGGGAGAAATGGTCGCGCCAATCGGAGGAGCTGCCGCTTCATCGCGTTCTCGATTTGGCTATTTTGATTTGCCGGTCTTTGGAACATTTCCGCGAAGCGTACCGGTATGAGCATTTGTACGATCCGAACAACCCTGTGATCGACCGCGTTGGTCTGCAGGGCGCAGCTATGTCGGTAGCGGTGTGTACCGATAATGAAAAAATCAATGAAGATATCAAGCTGTTCAGTCAAGCGCTGAGCGACGATGGGGAATTGCTTGGCGAAAGGCTTCGCACGCTATCAAGATTGTTGAAGGAAATGGGATATTAAACGCGGTTATCCTATTCTTTCGCGATTGCCGATGTCATACAAAGGAGTGAAGGTCATGGATAAGAGCAAACGCAAGGAGCTGCTGGAAGAATACAAGCAGATGAAAACCTACATGGGTGTTATCAAAATAACAAATAAAGTTAACGGCAAAACGTATATAGACAGCTATCCGAATCTTAAAAACAAGTGGTTGACGATTGCCGCGCAATTGGATATGGGGAGGTTCGCCAATGCCCAATTGCAAAAAGATTGGAAGGAATTCGGGTCCGAAGCTTTCTCCTATGAAGAACTGGAGAGGAAGGAAGCGAATGAAGTGATCGACATGCGTTGGGAACTTAAGCAGATCGTAAAGCCGTGGCTTGAAAAATTGCAGCCCTATGGAGACAACGGATATAATAAGCTTCCAACAAGATAGTTTATGTACGCTTAGCGATGCACAGGCTTATCAGGGAGGGTGAGAGAATATGAATATAGCGAAAGTAGAAGCCGGCGGAAGCAATATTGCTGTCGTGAGCGGCAGCGAGATCGTCATTAGCGATGTTCAGTCTGCATTGGATCTTATGGCAACGGTACAATATGAAGCGGACAGCGATCGTATTGTGATCCATAAAAATATGATAAGCGAAAGGTTTTTCGATCTGAAAACGCGTCTTGCAGGCGAAATCCTTCAGAAGTTTATCAATTATCGCGTGAAGGTTGCTTTTGTTGGAGATTTTTCCGAGTATTCAAGTCGAAGTTTTCAAGATTTCGTCTACGAATGCAACAGCGGAAGAGATATTTTTTTCTTGCCGACGGAACAACAAGCGATTGACAAGTTAAGCATGTTGAAGCAATAGAAGGAACGGGTGGAAGGTATGTTAAAGGCACGGCATGATCACGCTGAATATCCAATGGTGAACATTGCGGCAGGTCACGTTGAATTAAGGGATGATCGAATAAACGCAACATGGACGGTAGAGCTAAATTCTTTTTTGCTCGCGCCGGTTCCGGTTACGAATGATTTTTATTGCTCGATATTGCAGCAGACCGTTGGGCGGAAAGAGCATCCCCAAGCTCCGGTCCACAATCGTTAAATAGGGAGAAACGAGCCTCAAACCTGATTGGGTGCGAGGCTCGTTTTTATTAGGCTTTTTTTATCGAAACGTTTGAACCGGCTTCGAGGATCGGCGTTCCCGAATCAGCACCGCAGAAATCATCGTAAGGGATACTACAATCAGAGCCATCGGAATGATAAAGATCGAGGGATCGTAGCCTTCAACGAGCAGCGGCAGCAAATACCCGATCAACGAAGCCGTCAGCGAAATGAATACATACAAACTCGCGCCGAACCCGGTTCGACCTGTGAACATGCGCTGTACATACCCCATCGCCACTCCGTACAAGATAGATACGAAAAAAGAGTAAACGGGCTGAATGAGGAAAAAAACGATCAGCGGCGCACGCAACGCATAAATCGAATAGGCAATGAATGCCCCAAAACCGCCAAGTAATATAATTTTTTTGCTGCCATATTTCGCCGCCCAATAACCGGCAATGGTCATGAACAACAGCTCAAACACGGCCTGCGCGCTCCAAATATACGACATATACTCCGGTTTTCCGAACAACGATTTCACGACAAGGGGAAGGTACAATCCGCGAATCGCATCTGCGCAAGCCAGAAGCAGCAGCGCAACCAGCATAATGACGGAAATCGGCTCGCCCGCCCCCGGGCCGGATTGCTGTTTGCCCTCTGCGTGTTCCCGATAGAACGACAGCAAAATAACGAGCATGGCGTAGCCTGCAAAATTGCCCCACAGCACGCCTTGAAACGTTGCTATCAAGTATAAATTCGCCCCTGCGAGCAAGCCGCAAAAAAATCCGACGCTGTACCCTGCGCGCAGCCAAATTTGCGCCATCTCCACAATATCCCCAGCCAGCCTGGCAAAATGATTCCGCGACATCGCGAACAACTGTCCCATAATGAGTCCGGACGGCGCGCTCGCCACACACATCCCGATCAGCGCCTGAATATATCCTTCCGCGCGCATATAAATCAATAGTCCGACGAGACACAGCGAAGCCGCTGCAATCGCCAGCTTTTTTCGGCTGCGCAGCTTATCGCTTAACAGCCCGACCGTAATCGTGGTGCTCATGTTCAGCAGCAGCGACACAACGAAGACGGATACGACTTCGCCCTTGGACAATCCGATGCTCTCGCTTAAATAAATGGCGTTCATCGGAGCTAAAATGCCCATGCCGATTCCATAGCAAAATAGCGTAAACAACATCTGCCCCGCGCCATCGACCTGCAAAAAACGTTTCATATCCGCGGCAATTCGCATCTGCATCGTGCTCCAATCTCCTCGAGATTCTTGCAATTTTGAACAAAGTGTAGCTCACTATTTTGGAATTGTCTACTAAAAAGGAATGCTTGTAGATCTCAACGAGAGTATGGCACCACCGAAATTTTCATACTCATGTCCATGAGCTTCGCGGCATGATCCAGGCCGCCGCGGACAGCAAAACGACAAGTTGAAGCTTCCGCTCTATATGTAGAGGGGCCGGATAAAATATGAAGAAAAAACCGGGTAAAAAGAAGAGGAACTCCTTTTTCCCGGTTGATGTTAAATGAAAGTTACCTACCAGCTTTTCGATGGCCACCCCCGTGAGCACCTCCGGAGAGGGGGACAAAAATTTGACCTGTATACGAGCTGCCTGGAGGGGCATAACCGCCGTGACCGCCGTACCCTCCTGGCATACCGCTGTAGGGGTAATACCCGGGAGATGGATAGGATGACATAGGATACGGACCGGGGTATTGACCACCTGGATATGGGCCCGGAAAGGAGCCGGGGAATTGACCGTATGGATAAGCGAACGGGTTATACGCCATTTCCAACCTCCTTATTTTGTAAATTTGATGCTAATACAACGTATGCAACGTAATGAAGGCAAGATGCTTGCCTTCATAAAATAGGGCGGGAGGCTATGTTGTCAGTACAGTAGACCATAATTAAACGGAGTATTCTTCGATTTTGTATGAGGGTCCGGGAATAAAGCGACGTTATTTTGCAAAAACTTTGTTCGATAACATCAATTACTTTGAAGGTTCAAGGGAGGTATTGTTATTAAAAAGCTAATCGTAATCGCCGCGCTATTGGCCGTTACCGGCTGTACGAGCAATAATATGACGAAAAAGCAAGCCGCCGCGGATCAGACCAAGGTTACAGCGCCATCCTCCAATGCCGCTCAAACGTCAAAATTAACGCAAGCCTCTTCCATTTCAACAACGGGTGCAGGGAGTTCTTCGATAAAGATGAAGCAAGTGCCCGCCGATACTTCCAATTGGACGGATTGGTTCAATCGCATGAACGGATCGGTACCATATCCGGCAAATCCTTCTGCTAATCCGCAGCAGCCGTATTATCCGCAGCAACCGGCTGCCAATCCGCAACAGCCGGCCAATCCTCAGCAGTCATACAATCCGCAGCAGCCCGCCGATTCTTCCCAATTTGCGCAGCAAGTATTGGATTTGGTGAATCAAGAAAGAACAAAAGCTGGTTTGAGTCCTCTTAGCATGAATAGCGGGCTGAGCAAAGTGGCTATGGCTAAAGCACAGGATATGTACAACAACAATTATTTTGATCATCAGTCCCCGACTTATGGCTCGCCTTTCGATATGATGAAGTCATTCGGGATCACGTATAGCACTGCGGGAGAAAACATTGCCAAAGGCCAGACAAGCCCGGCGGAAGTGATGAACCAATGGATGAACAGTTCCGGGCACCGTGCGAACATCTTAAACAACAGCTTCACGCAAATTGGAGTAGCTTATTACAATTCCGAGTGGGTTCAAGAGTTTACCGGCTAGAGGGGAAAACAAAATATGTATTTGCCAACACGTCCGTTGCGACGTGTTTTTTTTATTTTAAAGGTGGATGGCCGGTCCTGGCGGAACTTTGACGGCATCTCCCGGTCAAGTGCATCCATTTTTGGAATGAGAGCGACGGTGCGCTGGTTATGCTTCATGAAGGATTGGCACGACTCGCGAAAATAAGAAAATCGCCTTACCCTTCTAGGGGCAGGGCGATTTTTTTAATCTTGGTCGGAAGAGAAAGGAGTAACAAACCAAGTCCAGGCATCTTCCGTTCTCAAAGTAAGCGAAGAATCGTGAATCTCTGCAATAAATCGGTTGAGCCAGTCCATTTCCGCCTGAAGCATGGCGAGTGTATATTCTTGCTCAATCAGGAACAGCCGGTCAACGCCAAGCTGCCGCGTATCCTGCATGGAAGCTTTGACCTGCTCCATTTGAGTGTTCAGGCTCTGCGTACGTTCCTTCAGAAGCTCAAGCGCTTGCTGCGGCGTCAAGTGAGCGAGAAACGACAGCCCGGCGGCAAATTGCGGATATTCCTTGATCGGCGTACGCAAGAGGGATTGCAGCCAATCGAAAAATTCTTCGCGGCCGGCTTCCGTCGGTTCATAGACCGTTCGTTCCGGATGCTTTCCCTCCCGTTCCGTGCCTACCGGTTGGATAAGGCCGTTCTTCACTAACGTTTCCATGACCGCATAGAGGGAGCCTGTGTTCAAACGAATGCTGTCCGATAAGCCGCGATGGCGCATCGTGCTGCCGATTTCGTATGGATGCATCGGTCGTTCATTAAGCAGAGATAAGATCGCGAGAGCGAGCAAATTGCTCCGTTTTGGTTTCGGCATCGAATGCACCTCCTTGTTGTTCCGTTTTTCTTAAACCATAGTATAAACGAAATAAAATGCATTTCAAACTAATTGACAAAAACTACTCTAAAACATATAGTTTAAATAAACTATATCGGAGGGATTTTGATATGAGTGAAATAAATCAAGAAAACAGAAAAGCTCTGATCATCGGTTGTGGCATTGCCGGGCCCGCCGTGGCGATGTTTCTTAAGAAAGCGGGGGTTGAATCGATTGTGTACGAATCGGACCAGCAGCCTGATCACTTCTCCGGTTTGTTCCTTAATGTAGCGCGCAATGGACTGCGCGTCCTGGATGAATTAAACGTCTCTGACCAAATCAAACAACATGGGATAGCCCTCCATGCGATGCGCATGCTGAACGGAAAAGGGAAGCATCTCGGCGATATCGGTCAGCCCTCCGGGCAGCCGCAAGGATACACCATCTTGCGTGGTACGCTGAACAAAATTTTGCGCGATGAAGCCATCCGGCAAGGCATTCCGATCATGTACGGGAAGAAACTTGTTGCGATCGCCAACAACACGGAGACGGAAGTCACGGTACAGTTCGATGACGGAACCTCCGAAACCGGGCAATTTCTAGTCGCTTGCGACGGCATCCACTCCCGGACACGAAAAATCGTTCTGCCTGCCGCCCCGGAGCCGACGTACACGGGTTTGCTGAGCTTCGGAGGGGTACAGCAGAACCGATCGGTCCGGAATGAGGCAGGCGTTCAAACGATGGTTTTCGGCAAAAAAGCGTTTTTTGGTTACATGGTGAGAGAACAGAGCGAAACGTACTGGTTCGGCAATATGGAATATCCCGGAAAACCGACCCGGCGGGCATTAATGAACATTCCGCAAGAGCAATGGCGACGTACGCTAGACGGTTTGTATGCAGACGACATTGCGCCGATTCCGGACATCATTCGGTCCAACCAACAAGAAATCGGCATTTTCCCGATTTATGACATGCCTCCGGTGCCGCAATGGCATCATCGATCGGTTGTATTGATTGGCGACGCGGTTCATGCGACTTCGCCTAATGCAGGGCAAGGCGCGTCGATGGCTGTCGAGGATGCCATGATGTTAGGAAAATGCATTCGCGACATTCCGAATATTCAGCATGCCTTCGCGGCTTTCCAAGCGATTCGCCGGGAGCGGGTCGAACGAATCGTAAAATACTCGCGAACGATCGGACAGCGAAAGCATGCTACGAATCCGGTGCAAGTGTTTTTTCGCGATTTGATGATGCCGATCTTTCTGAAAGCTGCGAATAAGGACGCTCATACCTGGATGTATGATTTTCGGATCGATTGGAATGAGAAGGTGCATGCGTGACGGGAGCGGGCGAGTACCCCCAGCGGCGTAGTCATACAACAAAAAGCGACGACATATTGTAAATCATAATGTGATCGCCCGGGAGAACGCGGGTTGTACGGCTTGGCCGGTTGCTTCACGGTGTAAAAGGATGGGGAAGGAGGCGTGATGCAATGTCTTTTCAGGAAGAGGGAGTGCTCGCGGTCGGATCCGGTCCCATCCTGCTCTCGCTTATTGAGTCATGGTATGAATCCGGTTCATCCAAGCTCGCAGTATTCGTAACAAGCTTCCAGCCGACAGACATGGCAGCCCTCACGAAGCTTGCAGAAGATGCGCAGCGCAGCAACCCGGATGTAACCCTGCATATTGCGGCCGCCGCGGGCGGCGAGGTACCGGATTGGCGGACGATCATACGGCCGTTTTCGTTTATTTTGTATGTGTCGCATTGCGGCGACCTGGAGGAGCTTCGGCAGCTGCAGCATGCCTGTATAGCGGAACGGAAACCGATGCTTCCCGCCATCGTCTTGAAAGGAATCGGCATGGCAGGTCCGCTGCTTCATTCGGACGGAAACGGGAGCTGGGAATCGGCATGGCGGCGCCTCCATCGTACGGTATTCCCCCGGGATGGCGAACCGCATTGTTTTTCTGCTGCGGCTGCGGCCTTATTATCGAATATTCTCGTGCATGAATGGCATATAGCGGCTGCGGGAGCAAAAGAACCGAACTGCGTAAACCAATGTTTTGTACTGAACCCGGCCGCGTTAACCGGAAGTTGGCATCCGGTTACCCCCCATCCTCTTGTATCCGGTTACGAGCCGGCTCGTCCAGTAGAGCTTGAGCTTACCATAGGAGCAAATGATGAGCCCGAGGATCCGGAAGAATGGTATGCCGGTTTCAACCGTCTGACTTCACAGGTGACGGGCGTTTTCCATGTGTGGGAGGAGTGCGATTTAATCCAGCTTCCGCTGGCGCAATGCCTTGTGCAGGCCGCGGACCCACTGTCGGAAGGACCGGCGATGCTTTTGCCGCCGCTTGTCCGCAGCGGACTGACGCATGAAGAGGCGCGGCGCGAATCGGGGTTGGCCGGACTCGAAGCTTATGCCGACCGCATGATCCCGCTGTTGTTTTCCGGATGGTCTTCATCCCGGCACGATGAAATCGGTGTCGGGACGGGGTGTTCCATCGCCGAAGCGGTTGGGCGCGGGCTAACCTCTTGTTTATCCAAAACATGGGGGAAGCGGACGGTTTCTGATGAGCGGGCGATCACGCGTATACATTGCACAGCGGTCGAAGATGTGCGATGCCGGTTTTATTTGCAGGCGCTGAAACGGATAGAAGGCAAACCTCTGATTGCCGTCGGCGAGCCGCTGCTCGGCTTTCCGGTCGTATGGGTTTATTCGGGGTCCTCGTGGTATGGAAGCGTAGACCTTCATTTCACGCTTGCGCTTCGTCGGTCGCTGCAGAAGGCGCTGAGCCAAACCGAAGCGGTAGCGCCTGCTTCAATCGTCTGCGGCCAACAAGAGACACGGACCGTCACGATTGCCGATGGCGAACCGCTAACGTATGCATCGCTGATACAATCGGCTGTTCAACTATTGAAGCAGAGCCATAAACGCCTTCAGCCGTTTGATCTGCGGAACGAATTTTTCCTGGGTACAGGACCGTTCGTAACCTATGGAGTAACAATCGGAGAGGGGGCGTCTCCTTGAATACGGTAGTCGTCATAGGGGAAGGAATGCTTGCGGATAAAGTGTGCAGGCGTTTGTCCGGGTTCTCCGTTGTCCGCAGATCGGATTTCGGTGAAGACATCCCGGCGGCACAGCTGGCACTGGTACTTCAGGATCAAGAACGCTCCTCCTTGCATCTTGAGGCGCAGCAGGCGCTTGAGCCGTTAGGTATTCCTTGGCTATGCGCCTACGTTTCTATGGGGGAAGGAGTCGTTGGGCCGCTGCTTCGTCCGGGGATGATCGGGTGCTTGCAATGCGCGGAAACACGGCGCTCTTTGGCCGGAAGCAACCGTCAAGAGACGGAAGAGATGCTGATGAAGCTCGTTTCACCCGATTATATCCCTAGTTTTGCCAAGGAGATATCTCCGACGGGATTCGGTTATATGGCGCATATGGTTTCGGAGGAAGCGGCCAAGGTGCTGCGCGGTGACCATGCGAATACGGAAGAGCATGTCTACTTGATTAATCTCGGCGACTTGAGCACCACCCTTCATTATGTTCTGCCTGACGGAGCTTGTCCGGTTTGCGGCCGATTGCCGGACGATTCACCGGAAGCGGCCGAAATAGCGCTCAAGTCGTGCCGTAAGCTCGGCAACAGTTACCGCTGCCGTTCGATGAGCGACTTGCAGGAGGTATTGTTCCAGGAGTATTGGGACCGCCGCACCGGGATGTTTAACGACAAGCGATTCGATTTTGCATCGGCTTTTGCCGGGGTGGCCGTAAATCTTCCATTAGGCTATCACGATGAGGTGACGGGAGGCCGTTCGCTTTCGTATGCGGATAGCGGGCTAGCCGCGATTCTGGAAGGTTTGGAGCGATTTTGCGGCATCACTGCCCGCAGCAAACGAACGGTCGTAACGGGCAGCTATTCCCGTCTTCAGGCAGCAGCGCTAGATCCATCCAAGGTGGGGCTTCATACGAAGGAGCAGTACGAGCAACCGGATTTTCCTTTCACACCGTTTGACCCCGAGTCCGAGATGGAATGGGTTTGGGGATACTCGTTCCTGCAGCAGCGTCCGATCCTGGTTCCCAATCTGCTCGCTTATTACAGTCTGGGCTTCGGCGGGGGCTTTGTATACGAGACCTCCAACGGCTGCGCGATAGGAGGAAGTCTGGAGGAAGCTATCTTGTACGGGATTTTCGAAGTGGTCGAGCGGGATTCCTTCCTGATGACCTGGTATGCCCGATTGCAAGTTCCGCGGCTCGATCACAGCACGTCGGGGGACCGGGAGCTGTCGATGATGATCGAGCGGTTTGAGGCGGTCACGGGGTATGAAGCGTACTTGTACGATACGACGATGGAAAACGGAATTCCGAGCATATGGGCAGTGGCCAAGGGTGCAGCGGAGCACAATGCGAACCTGATTTGTGCCGCCGGAGCTCATCTCGATCCGGTTCGAGCGGCCAAAAGCGCCATGTATGAACTGGCGGGCTTGGTTCCGAGGATCGAAGAGCGACGGAGAGAGCGGAGGGCGGAAGCCGAAGCGATGGTTGACGATTCGTTCCTTGTGCAGCACATGGACGATCATGCTTTGCTGTACAGCTTGCCGCAAACGGAAGAGCGGCTTCGGTTTTTGCTGGAGGATCGGCGCCCCGTTCGTACATTCGCTGAATCGTTCCCGGCCGTACCGGCGCATGAAGATTTAACGGATGATTTACAACAAGTGCTTCAGACGTTTCGCAGCTTGCAGATGGACGTCATTGTAGTCGACCAGTCGTCCAGCGAGACACTCCGCAACGGCCTGCATTGCGTGAAAGTGCTGATCCCGGGCATGCTGCCTATGACGTTCGGACATCATCTTAAAAGGCTGACAGGTATCGACAGAGTCCTTGAGGTGCCGAAGAAGCTAGGTTATGCCGATCGCAGGCTGACGCCGCAAGAGCTGAATCCTTACCCGCATCCGTTCCCATAGGCAGATGGCAGACACCTTGCATCATTCGCCGTTATATTTGCACATTTTACTCAAAGCGTCCAATCCCGGAACCTGTTACAATCATACAATTTAGCATGAACCCGGAGGGAGGGCGTTGATATGGGATTGTTTGGTGGTGTAGGTAGCTGCAGCTGTGCAGGTTTGTTCACAAGCACGGCGGTCATTCTCGTACTTTTCATCTTGTTGGTCATTGTTTCTCGTGCATTTGTCATCTAATTTCGGTAAGGTCAGGGGGAAATCCCTCCTGGCTCAGCCTTACATAGGGCAAAGACGGCAGAAATGCCGTTTTTTATTTTGTTTGGAATCCGCTGCGCGATGCCATAGGACATGAGGATGCCCGTTTATGTTAAAATGATAGGCATAGCTGTGAAATCACCGGAAAATCGAGGAAATATTATGTCCAAAGCGGATCATATGCTCGGCATTTTAATGCTGCTCCGAGCCCGAAAAAAAATGTCGGCCCATCAGTTGGCTCAGGAACTGGAAATTCATATTCGAACCGTCTATCGATGTATCGATGCCCTTTGCATTAGCGGCGTGCCGATCGTGTCGGAAACCGGACGCGACGGGGGGTACTATATCCCGGATCATTTTAAGCTGGAACCGCTGTTCTTTGACGTCGACGAACAAAAGTCACTCCTACATGCCGCTCAGTTTGCACGGGAGTCCGGCTATCCTTATGAAAAAGCGTTGAACCGGGCCGTTGCCAAAATTAAGCGGTATGCGGCGTCCGAACAATCCAAACGGCTGGATGCTCAGGAATCCCATCTCGAGGTTGTCCATCCGCCGGCCAATGTGCAGCTCGCTCCCAAGCTGTTGGAGATTGAAAAAGCGGTAGACGCGCAAACCCGTCTCGAGCTTCAATATTACACCGGCTACGAAGGGTCCATGACGATGCGTATATTTGATCCTTACGGCCTCGTCAATTGGAAAGACAAATGGTATGTCGTCGGCTTTTGCCATTTGCGCGGCGAAATCCGCCATTTTCGCGTCGATCGCATTGGCCGGATTCGACTCACCGATTCCGTTTTTGTTCGTCCGTCCTCCTTTTCCGCCCGGGAATCTTTGCTGGAGAGCCTGCTCCCGGAGACGGGCGATGAGTCAAGTGAACATCTCGTTTCGGTTCAAATTCAGGGACTTCCTCAAGCAATGAACGATTTGTGCGGTCACTGGCTGTTCGCCCGCACCCTCGTCGAGCGTACGACGAATTGGGCGCATTTCAAGCTGGACGAGCATAGCTTGTACCTTCATGCACCTTACTATCTTTTATCGTTCGGGGGCAAAATACAAATATTGGAGCCTATGGAGTTGAATGTTTGCCTAATGGAAATCGCCGAATCGCTGGCACAATATTATCAAACGTGACATGGAAACACTGGCCTGGTTTGTCAGTGTTTTTGTTTTATAATAAGGCTATACAGGATTGAAGGAGGGACACAGGTGGCCGGCTCTATCTTTAAACAGGACGTTAAGGAAGCAACTGGATTGGAGTGGGAACAATGGGTCATGAAACTTCAACAGACGGTGAATGCATCGTGGTCGCATGAGCAGATCAAAGATCACATCGGCGAACAATTCGGCGTCACGGACGATTGGGCAGAGTGGCTCGCCGTCATGTACGGCGAATTGCTGGGTCGCATCCCCGTTGGCGTTACGAAGGACGCGGGCGTACAAATTGGCGTTCGAAGAACGATAGACATGACCAAAGAACAAGCTTGGCACTTTCTGACCTCTCCGCAAGGAATGGCTCTTTGGATCGGGAACGTTACCTCATTTCAGTGGCATAAAGGCTCTGAGTTCGTTTCAGAGGAAGGCGTCTCCGGCAAATTGACGGTCGTCACGCCTTTTCAAAAGCTCCGCTTGACATGGAAGCGCCCGGAATGGGACAAGCCGTCGCGATTGCAGATCTATTTGTTATCTACGAGTTCCGGTAAGACGACGATTGCGTTTCATCAGGAAATGCTGGAAGACATCTATATGAGGGACATGATGAAACGTCATTGGGAACAAGTATTGGGTCAAATCAAAAATGAGGCGGAGCTTATGTGATGAACAAATTCAGTCATATCGCATTTGAGAGTGAACTCTTGGGAACAAGACCCGTGCGGCAATACATTCAAAATGGTTCATCGCCTCAATTAATGTAAGCTATAACAATAGCAATCGGGAAGAAATGCCTTGATTTGATCTATGGTATATTTGCGTAGTCAAGTAAATCGAGGAGGGTGAATGATATGCATGATTGCGAACGATTGATTGCAGAACTGAAACAGGAAGCGGCGTTAACGCGAAGCGTGCTCGAACGGGTTCCGCAAGACAAGCTTTCCTGGAAACCGCATGAAAAGTCGATGTCGTTGGGTCAACTGGCTTTGCATACCGCCGGGGTAACGGGAGGCGTAGCCGAGCTATTGGATGAACGCATTCGCGAAGCTCCGGTCGTTCCTTTGCCTGAAGCAGTGTCGCTGGACGAGATTTTATCGGCGCTTGACCAATACGTAACATTGGCCGAAAACAAGCTTCTGGCGTGGGGAGAGGCCGGTCTCACGGAGACATGGAAGCTCACGAGCAAAGGCACTACCATCGTGGAAGCGCCGCGAATCGATATGGTGCGCACCTTGATGCTCAATCACTGGTACCATCATCGGGGACAACTCACGGTCTATCTTCGGCTGCTTGAGGTGCCGGTCCCGGCGATTTACGGTCCTAGCGCCGACGAGAGGTAGAGGAAGAATCTTTGACTGCTTCATGGACAAGTTCCGGGAACGATATGTTTCGGGAACTTGTTTTTGTTTTCTAACGCAACAAATTCTCCCCCAACATCTCGCATCTCGCTCGCTAGATTTATGTGAAAAGCAGTTTAGCTTTTCTTGTTATCCCGCGTAACAAACGCGTTCCTCCAGTATTAATAAACGTTCCGCATAATCCGGGTCCTCTAATAAAGGGCGGCCGATGGCGATACAATCGGCTAATTGATCCTCAAGTATACGGTTGGCAAGAGTGCGGGTATATATTTTTCCGACGGCAATGACCGGAATGTTGAAATGTTGTTTGATCGCAGCCGCGTGTGGCAGCTGGTAAGCGGTGTATACGTCGTTTGGCTGAATGGGGAGAAGCCCGCCCGTCGAGACATGAATCCCATCCAATTCGGGTTCGAGCGGTTTTAGCATTCGCGCCCACGCTTCAGGAGTCAGCCCCCCTTCGCAATAGTCGGTGGCCGAAACCCGTACGATGACGGGATAATCCCTGCCCACTTCCTCCCTAATCGCGAAAAGAACCTCTTTCAAAAACCTTGCCCGGTTCTCCGCAGCACCGCCGTATGCATCCAACCGTGTATTGGATAGCGGCGATAAAAACTGGTGAATTAAAAAACCGTGCGCCGCATGAATCTCGATTCCGTCAAACCCCGCCTCTACGCTCCGTTTCGCCGCCAGCCGGTATTCTTCGATGATGTGTGCAATACCTTCAAGAGACAGTGCCTTCGGAGTGCCGTAATGATCGTCGAACGCAATGGCGCTAGGCGCAACCAATGAATCCGTGACTTCAGGCGAAGATTTTCTTCCGCCGTGCGACAATTGGATAAAAACCGGGGTTTGGTGGGCGTGGACGGCGTCCGTGATTTTCCTCAAAGGTTCCACGTGCCGATCCGTATAAATGCCAATATCGTTTTTCCACAGTCTTCCATTTGATGAAACGGCGGTCGATTCCAAAATAACGAGCCCTACATGTTTGGCTCTTCGGCCGTAATGTTCAATGTGATGGTTAACGGCGTACGCTTCGGGAGTACCCATGTACTGCTGCAATGGCGCCATGATCAGCCGGTTTTTCAAGCTTAACCCGCCTAAGCGGATGGGATCATTTACGGTTAAAGTCATAATGGAGTCTCCTTTGTAATGTGATAGTGATATTTTATTATGGATGAACGGAGATTCACATATCATTATTAATGAAAAATGATTCGTTTAGATTAATTAATAATTTAATTTAGGTATTAAAACTTAAATAATGAGCGATACGTCAAAAGCAAACGCATCGTCTCCGATTTGCTTCTTCCCGGTTACCTCGAACGCTTGATGATGCGGATTGGACACGCCGGTAAAGCGCGCATCATATCGAATCCGGAAGTCTCGACGTTAACAGCTCGCCGAGAATGGATGGAGATGTACCGTAAAAAGAGGCGGCTCTTTGACGGGCTGTCCTCTCTTTAATGAGTTTTATTTTGCGATCGGAAGATGCTAGGGGACATGCCGGTCTTTTTCTTGAATAGATTGGAAAAATATTGCGGATCCGCGTATCCCAAATGATAACAGATTTCGTTAACGGTAAGCGGTGTATCCAGAAGCATCATTTTTGCCGCATCGATTTTTTTCATAAGCACATAATTGTAAACGGTCGTGCCTGTTTCCTTTTTAAACAGCCGGTTAATTTGTTTAAAGGAAAGTCCTATATGCTTGGACAGTTGATTGGAATTAAAGGGGATCTGGATTTGATTATTCAAAAAATGTTTAATTTTTTGTACTTCTTCGGAATAGGAGTTTTTTCTTTCGTTTTTCGTATTCGACAAGCGAATAACAATCTGAAGAAAAATAATCGGCATTATATCAAGCATTTCCTGGGGCTTTTCGCTTTGTGCTAGCTGAATCGCTCTTTGAAACAAAAGTCCTGCCGACATATCGGACACCACAATGCTCTCCGACAGCCTATAAGCATGCAATAATGCAACCGCTAAATCTCCCTTGATATTAAACCAAATATAGTTCCAAGGTTCTTCGCTTTCGGGATTTGCGAAAACCCGGTGATAACGCCCGGCGGGCAAAACGAATACATCTCCTTTTTTGGGGTGAAAAGACGAATCGTCCAAAGTGACATTTCCTTCTCCCGACAACACATACCCGAGTACGGTAATCCTCGATTTTTTTCTGATGTTCAAGTAGTTGGAGTTACAATAATTGATTCCGATCAAAGCTATAGTGATTGGCAGATCGTGATCAGCCGAGGGGAACTGGTAGATTGGACCGCGTTTCATTTCCATTTAGCTCACCGCCTAAGTCCGTCCGATTATAGTGATATCTTGAATTTCTCCAAATCTTATTGATTTCCTCTCTTACGTTCCCCAAGTTTCCTTTTTTGTCTTTATTCCTCATATTAATGTCTTTATTAAAGGGTTCTTTTATCAAAAAAAACATGTAAAGATAAGATTAATAAACGAAAGCGCTGTCATTAGTTTGTAAGGAAATGCAGCGCTTTAACATCACGTGGCTCGTTCATAGTCATATGACTAGAAAGCGGGATCAGGGAAGAATGGAGAGCAAGAACAGAGCTTATGACCTGGCAAATAAAGGGGGAGGTCTTCACAATGGTTAAGGTTAATAAAACGGCAAGTCTCATCTTGGCTACTGTTTTGGTGTTTTGTGCTTCGGCAGGCTGCACAGCAGGCGGGGGTGGCAGTAAAGACAACGGAAATGAAAAGCCAATCGATCGTCAAGAGCCCGTAACATTGACGTTTTATTCTATGCCCGCATTCAAATTGGACCAGATTCAAACCCATATTATCGAGCCTGTGCGCAAGAAGTTTCCGCATATTACGATCGAGGTTGTGGACAACACTTCCGGAAAGAAGATTGATGAAGTTGTTAATCAATTCGTTACGGCGAATGCCATTCCGGATTTTATGCTCACGAATTACAGTACGGTTCGAACCTTAAAGTCGCTGGGAATTGCTTTTGATTTATCTTCTTTAATCAAGGGCAATAAGGTGGATGTTGCTAAATTTATGCCGAGAGCGATTGAGTACTTAAAACTGTACAGCGAACAAAATGAACTGTATTCCCTTCCGTTTTTCATCAATGTGAACACGATGTCTTACAATAAAGACATATTCGATAAGTTCGGAGTGGCCTACCCTCGCGACGGGATGACTTGGGAAGAAATTTCAGATTTGGCCAAAAATTTGACGAGAAGCGTGGATGGCGTGGATTATTTGGGGGTAAACCCTAACAGACCTTACGTTATAGCACCTCAGCTTTCATTGGATGTGATCGACCCGAAGACAGGCAAAGCTGCCGTAAATAACGACGGCTGGAAGCGGGTATTTCAATTGTTCCAAAACATTTACAGCATTCCAGGCAATGTACCCAAAAATCAGAACGATTTTTGGGGAGCCAAAAATTCGTTCTATAGAAATCAAAACCTTGCCATGAATTTACTGTGGTGGGATCAAACCGTCGGCGGCTTGCAGGAGTTGCAAAACGGCAATAAGGAGTTTAAATGGGATTTGATCACGGTGCCCATATTTGCCGAGAAGCCGAAGATGGGGCAGTGGCTGGATCAATTCGATATGACCATATCTTCCCAAAGCAAGCACAAGGAGGTGGCTTTTCAAGTCATCGATTATTTAACCTCCGCAGAATATCAAATGGAGCTGAGCAAGAACGGCTACATTAGCTCATTAAACTACCCGGCTATAAAAGAGCAATTGGGAGCCAACTTGCCGTTTCTGAAAGGGAAAAATGTACAGGCCTTGTTCAAGATGGATTACTCTAAGCCGTTGTCGCGGTTAAATTTCGATGTCAATGAGCTTATGAACCCTTTCTACGTTGGGATGGTTTACAACAATAAAGACGTCAATACGACACTCCGGGAGCTGGAGGAGAAGCTTAATCAGGCCATTCAGGAAAGCGGCAGGTAAAAGCAGGATCGAAGAGAGCGGGCTAACACGGATACGGAGGAGAACATATGGCAGCAATGATTCATGTCAAGAGGCCGAATATTTTACTTATTTTGACGGACGCCGCAAAGGATCAGAGGAGCGATTTATATCCCGGCCAAACTGTATAATGTCACCAGATGTGGAAGTATTACGACTACGCTGTAATTGAGCGGGATCTCGGAGATGCGAAGCAGTTGAACCTGAACGCGCTGCGGATTTGGCTGAAAACCGGCCCGCGAAATTATTTGCACAGATAAATTGAAGGAGAAATAACTTCATTATTTAACGGGAACGGGAGCATCACATCGATAGTAAGAAGCTTGGCTATGTGCTGCTATCAGGGAATGCAATCTATTTAGCTCAGGATGGAGAGGATTCGAATTGAATCATAATCAAAGTGAAACGAACCGTAAACCGAATGTCATTATTATACTTGCAGACGATATGGGCTATTCTGATCTGGGCTGCTATGGCGGATTTGCCGAGACGCCGAATCTTGACAGACTGGCCTACAACGGCATCCGCTTAACCGAGTTTTACAACACGGCGAGGTGCTCGCCGTCAAGAGCATCGCTGCTTACCGGTCTGCACCCGCATCAAGCCGGCATGGCCCACCTTCAGGGCCGCTATGGTCCGTACACGAAGCAACTTAACCAAAATTGCGTCACGATTGCGGAAGTGCTGAAGGAGAATGGCTATGGAACGTATATGTCGGGCAAATGGCACGCAGGCGTCATACCGCCGCACGAGAGAGGCTTCGATAAGGCGTACGTCTATCCGGGAGGAGATTTCTTCAAACAGGAAGGCATTGCCCTAAACGGGGAGAAGCTGCCGGTTGGTGGCGACCCCGATTACTATTCTACCGACGATATGACGGACAAGGCTGTAGGCCTGATTGAACAGCATACCCGGCAAAAGCCCGACCAGCCTTTCTTCTTGTACATGGCTTATACGGCACCGCACTTTCCGCTGCAAGCGAAGGAAGAGGATATCAAGAAATATAAGGGGCGATTCGACGAAGGCTGGGATGATCTTCGCGGGCAGAAATACGAGCGGATGAAGCGAATGGGCCTCATCAAACCCGGCTGCGAGCTATCGCCGGCAGACACCTCGGCAGCGGAACCATGGGAGAATGAACCGCACAAAGAGTGGCGACTGCGGGCGATGGAGGTTTATGCGGCGATGATCGATTGCATGGACCAGAATGTCGGGAAGCTGCTGGCGACGGTCGAGAACTCGGGGCAGCAGGACCATACGCTGATCATTTTCTTATCCGACAACGGGGGCAACGGGGAGTTTCCGGTCATTAAAGATCCGAGCCTACTGCCGGGCGGTCCGGAATATTATGCGCGCAACGGACATTACGGCTATGGCTGGGCTAACCTGTCGAATACTCCGTTCCGTATGTATAAGCACTACATTCATGAAGGCGGTATTGCTTCTCCGTTTATCGTTCATTGGCCGGAGCGGCTCAAAAGCAAAGGAGCGATTTTAGGCACGCCGGTCCAGCTTCCTGATATTATGGCAACGGTCGTTGATGCCACTGGCGCCGTATATCCCGAAACGTACCATGATTTCCCGATCATCCCGATGGAAGGCGTCAGCATGCTGCCGATCTTCGAAGGCGGCGAATTCTCGAAGGAGCTGTTATTCTGGGAGCACGAAGGCAACTGCGGTGTAAGACGCGGCAGCTGGAAATTGGTTAAGTTTTTCTCGAAGCCTTGGGAGCTGTACAATCTGGAGACGGACGGATCGGAACTTCATGACGTGTCCGGTCAATACCCGGAGATTGCCCAAGCGCTCGGCGAAGAATATGTGCGATGGACGCAAAGGGCTAATGTTTACCCGAGAGAGCATTATCAACTGTACGATAAACGGAATGTGCAGAACGAACAGGTCGTCGACCTGACGAACGTGAAACGCCCCGGCTAAGGCGCGGAACCGAATGGCGCAGGCAGCAGTAGAAGCGAGCGATACGTTCGATCCGCAGTTCGACGCCAATCTTAACCGCATTCGTTCGAATTATTTCGGCATGCTGCGGTTGATTGACGACCTGCTCCAGCGGCGCTTGTGAACAGTCTGGAAAGCAGAGGGCTGCTCAAGAACACGATTATTGTTTTTCTGTCCGATCACGGCGACTTTGTAGTGGAATACGGTTTAATTAAAAAAGGATTGGAGCTGCCTGACATGCTGCTGCGTATCCCGCTGCTGTTTACCGGTCCCGGCATCCGGGCCAGCTCAATGCCGCATGACTTTCGGACGAACCTATTAATATGAAAGACGCCAAGTAATTAATATAACTAGAAAAATTCTGAGTAATCTGCCCGTTCGAAAACAAGCGATGGATCGGTTCCATCGCGACGCTATCGTAACCAGTTAGGTCAACGCCTCTATTGAATAGAATCGGTAATAGGGAGGATTATACATATGAACGAATGGGGAAATGGAGCAATTCAATTGCAGATGACCGATATTTCAGACTCCAAATTTAATCAAGTCGATGCTAAAAGGCTCACGTTTCAAGAAGTGGACTGGGCTGGAACACAAATCAACTGTGCAAATTTGGAAGGAGTATCTCTAAACGATGTGAATTTGACGGGGGCCAAAATATCTATTGCAAATATGAGCGATATTGTTTTTGAGAAAGCGCAAATGACCGGTAAGCTTCCCAAATAACTCTGTTTAATGGGATGTCAAGCTTAAAAAAATTACATAAAATTTAGGGAAAATGGATTGACGATGTATAGGGTATCGACTAAGATAAAAATAACTCGGTGAATATTACAATCAAAATTTTGATTATATTTTTCATAATAATGAAAGATTGATTGAAGGTGATTATGGATTCAATAGAGGATGATCCTCATTTTTCGGTTCAGTCATCGGATTGAAGAACAACCATCGGATCACGACGGATTGGGATGCTGCTGATGAGAAATATCGGAAAGGGACAACGCTCCCGCCAAGTGATCGAAAGTTCTGGCAAATCAACTACGTGCGGCCATCGGAAAGCGGTACTACCATTCTGCTCTTCATGGAGGGTCATAATGAGGAAATTTGCGTTGATCTGTGCAAGCGGTATGCTTGGAACGTTGTTTTTGGCGGGATGCGGAAACGAGGCGACGACGACCGGCGAACCGGAGAAAGTAAAGGAAAAGCCCTTGGAACCGGTAACCTTGAAATTTTATCAAAGCGGTGCTTATTTGTCCGATCAAGACTTTAAAGATTTGCTGGCTGAACCCGTAAAGAAGAAATATCCTCATATTACGGTGGAAAATGTACTGACCAAGAACGATTTGCCCCAGCTGGTAGCGGCCGGAGAGCCAGCGGATTTCTTCATCACCTGGAACGGGGGCTTATCGTATTATAAAGACCTGAATGCTTATTTCGATTTGTCGCCGCTTGCGAAGCAGCATAACTTCGACTTGAACCGGTTTGATCCGGGAACGCTCAATGCGATAAAAGCCGTTTCCGATAAAGGAGAGCTGTATGCACTCCCCTATGCGATAAATTTGAATGCGCTATACTATAATAAAGACATCTTCGATAAATTCGGCGTATCTTATCCGAAGGACGGCATGACCTGGGAGAACGCCATTGAGTTAGCCAAGCTTGTCTCGCGGACGGACGGCGGCAACAAGTACCGCGGCCTGGAGATTGATAGCTGGCAGCGTGTTGCATTTCCGTTATCGCTCGTACCCGTAGACGCGAAGACGAATAAAGCGACGGTCAATAACGAGCAGTTTAAAAGGGCGTTTGAAACCGCCAAGCAAATGTTTTCCGTGCCGGGCAACGACTATATCAACAGCAGCTCCGCGGCTTGGGATCGTTTTATTAAAGACAAGAACGTGGCTATGACCGCAACCGTCAACTTATTTTTGCGATTTAAGGATACGCCCGATCTGAAATGGGATGTCGCCCAGTTCCCCAGCTACAGCGACAAGCCGAATACTTATGGCATGTATGATCTGCACGTCATGATTCCGCTGAAATCCAGCAAGTCGCGGGACGACCAAATGCGGGTGATGGAAGTTCTGTTCTCCGACGAAGTCCAGACGGCACTGGTCCGGAAAACCGCCAGAGTGTCTCCGATGAAGGATCCGAAGTATGCCGAAAACTTCGGGGCCGACGTTGCTGTGATGAAGGGGAAAAATGTGGCCGGTATTTTCAAAAGCAAGCCTGCGCCGGCGCCTGAGTTTTCGATCCACTATACGAAGGCAGCCAGTCTGGTCACTGGGGAATACGATAAGTATCTCAAGGGCGGCCAGGACGTGAACACGGCTTTAAGGATCGCGGAAGAAAAAATTACCCAATACATCGAATCGCAAAAATAGGCTGCATGACAAAGGGAATCTTCCATCCTGCTTAGATCGCGGGTGTGGAGGCAATGTGGGTTTTTGAAAATCCCACATTCGAAAACAAACAAGTAAGAGATAACGTAGATCATTACGTTTCAAGGCTGACGATCTAAAATATTGAATAATTTTAAAAACATCTAAAATCACCGTCAGGCTGGCGGTGATTTTTTAATTAAAACGAATAATCCGGGAATGTGGTAAAGTTCTTGTCATTTATGTCCTCAAGTTCTTGTCAAAATTTGAATTCGTATGTAAACCCGTTGGTGGGGAGTTGTTAACTGTTAGCAATTAATGGTTGGAAGGAAATCCCTCCGAGCCAAAATTCAAAGCGGCCTTCGGCGCAGACATGCCGGTTCTAAAAGGAAAGAACATTCAAAGTATAATTAAAAGCCAATCGGCCTCGGCTCCTCCATTCTCGATCCATTACCCGTGACATCCTCAGTAATCGATTTCAGCAATATGCTGACGGCAAAAAGGATATGAACACATCACTGTGGGACGCTGAAGAGCAAACCAATCAATATATTCTGGAAAATACAAAGTAATTTACACCCAGAACATGATCTCATTCCCCATGCGTTTCGGCTGAAAATGAGGTAACTCCCCTATAACTAAGATATACGCCCCCCATAAGTATGTTGGAAATTATTGATATAATGATGTAACGGTTTTAATTTGAACCAGAACTGTCCAGAGATAACGTTTTTTCGCTTCATGAGAAAACAGGCCTGGTCAAATATTATAAAGCGGCGAAGATTCTTCATACATAACTGAAAGGACAGTCGCGGACAGAGGAAGGAGGCTTTCGGTAGAAGATTGATCCGTTCGAATTCGCTTTGTTTAAGCCATTGCGCGGTTTTTACGAATGTAAAGGAGGATGTGTTCATGCTTAAACGGAATATGTCAAAAATGAAGAGGATCTGTGGAATTTCAGTTTTCCTATCGGCGGCCTTATCGTTAATCGGGACGACCGGTATCAATGTCAATGGTGCAGCAGCTGCAACAAATGATATCGTTGCTTTTCCAGGTGCAGAAGGCGGAGGAAAGTTTGCCACCGGTGGACGCGGAGGTGATGTTGTTTATGTTACTAATCTTAATGACAGCGGACCAGGTTCATTTAGAGATGCAGTAGGCACCTCTAATAGAATCGTTGTTTTTAAAGTTGGAGGAACCATCGAATTAAAAAGCGACGTAGTTGTCAAATCAAATGTGACAGTAGCGGGTCAGACAGCACCCGGCGGCGCAGGAATTACATTGAAAAACTATAAAATCGGTCTTGGCGGCGATAATATTATTCTTCGCTTTATCAGTTCTAGGCCAGGTGAAAGAGGGGTTCCGAAGGATTATGATGCATTTGGAGGTTCAAACGGAAGCAACTCTATAGTAGATCATGTTTCGATAGGCTGGGCAAATGACGAACAATGGGGACTTTATTCAAATAATAACAATTATACGGTACAGTATTCCATCATCGGTCCGTCTAATTCATTTTCATACCATTCTAAAGGGATTCACGGGTTTGGGGTTATGCTCGGTCGGGCTAATGCTTCATGGCATCATAATCTAATTGTTCACAATGTATCTCGAAATTTCAGAGGAAAAGTGGTAGGAACAAATACAATTGATTTTACTAATAACGTTATTTACAATTGGGGCTATCAAACGGCTTATGGAACGCTTGGGCATGAAAATTATGTAAATAACACTTTGAAAATGGGCGTTTCAACCAAAGGCGGCTTTAATTATATAAGTGTTGGCGATAGTGGCACAAGTCCTGAAAACTATTCTATTTATCTAAAGGGGAATCGTTTTCTTACTAGGGACAACACAGATTACAGCACGTTTACCTCAGATAACTGGACAGGAATTAGTTATGGCTCTGGAACAACGGAACAAAATACCCGTTCCGATGTTCCATTCGAAATGGTTGTAAACGGTGTAAACGTTTCCACCGCTGTCTATGCGGAAAGGTCAGAGGATTCCTACAATCATGTGCTGCATTATGCCGGTGCAGCGATAAGTGCGAATCAAAGGACCGATATCGACAAGCAGGTTGTTCTTGAAACAAGGACGGGGAAAGGATCGCTTACAGGTGCAAGACCTTATTCCGAAGCTTCCGATGAACAAAAAGCAGAGCTTGATAAATACCATATCGAGACCGGTATTGTATATAAATATCCCAATGCAGTGTTGAGCGGCGCACCAACCGACACGGATGAAGACGGTATGCCTGATGACTGGGAGAAGGCGAGAGGGCTTAATCCAAACAGTGCTTATTCATCTGATGGTACCCTCGAAACCAGAGGCGACTACTGGGGGAAGGGCTATACAAATATTGAATATTATATCAATGATTTAACAGTTCATGCATTCCCAGCCAATATGGTGCAGCTTTCTCCCAAGAAAGGAAAGTAATCATTTAGAGTATTTAGAGTGGATAGCTTAAAAAATAGCCAATAAAAGCCTAAAAGGTGTAGTTTCCTTTCTTGAGAAAAAGGAGGCTGCACCTTTTTTCTGTCTACTGTATTCGTCTAAAACCTAAAGCGTAATGTACGCCGTTATTCTCCGATTAGGTAGTACTCGGAGAAACAGGTAGCAATGTAGCCGCGTTGTGCTAACTGGCAGTTTACATTATAAAGATGTACTTCGAAAGAAATAATTTCATCTCTACAAACGAACATACGCTCGGTAAAATCGACGTGAAATGGTAATTAATGGGTATATGTTTTTGGGAGGAAATGAAATGGACCAGATAAACGCCTCGTGTCAAATCATTAATCAGGATATTCTCAAAATGATTGTCTAAGGAGCAGACGTGGCGCTGTACTGCGATCCTGGACGAGGTATACATAAATCAACTTACGAGGAGAACTTATTTTGAACCCTATTATAAACGTCCAACTCGAACAGTCCCCAACTAAGATTGCCACAACGATGCATGCCGTACTTCAGTCTACGGATAAAGCAAAACTATCCTTATCTGAAGTGATGCGCTATACCTCGCATGCGTTCCGCATTAACGTTCGATCGAATACGATCGAGACAGACAGCCTCTATCGGTTCCATGGGGGACAGTCCTTGCGGCGCGGCTTTCTTGCTCTGGGTTTTAAGCCGTTAAATTTATGTCCTCCCGTCAAAACGATAACGCCAACTTTATTGACTAATATCATCGATACGATCCGCGAACGAATGTGCTGCGGTATCCCAGTGGTGGGGTGGGACTTTTTTTCCAAACAATTTGGCGTGATCTATGGTTTGGATGATGAAAAACAGATCCTCTACGTGAAGGACAGCAAAAGGGATGGGGCGATCCCCTACGAACAGTTGCCGAATCGCCGCATCTTATGTCTTGCAAGCGTTCAGGAGTCCTTGAATACCGATCGTCAGGACATGTTTAAAATGGCTCTTGAGGCGATCCTTGATCACGCTTACAGCCGGGATGGGCTTTCGTTTATCAACATGGAATCCGGATTTCGCGGCTATGATGCCTGGCTAGAGGCTTTTATTTCCGGGAATAAGATCAGGCATAAAGGCAATGCCTTAAACATTCATATACTGTCAGATGCTAGACGGCATGCGACCGCCTTCCTAGAGATAGTTTCAAAACAATGGGAGGATCACCCTTGCCATGGTGAGCTTGTTAGTCAAATGGCAAAGGAGGCTGCCTCGTCTGTATTGAAGAAAGTTCCGAGTTTGATGAGTACCGGAATAAAATCTCGCTTCCGATGGTGGTTTTCCGCTTGTTTGAGTGAGGACTATGGCGTGCCGGATCACCAGGTTCCAATTCCAAAAATAAATTCGGAACATTTGTTCAAATCCTTGTGGTTACTGCATTCGTTAGGCGTTTACCATATATTTCAATTTACTTTGCGGTCTGTGTCAGCTTCGCCTGGGCCTAGTTCGCGATAGTTCAACGAACTCTAGCTACCTGATTACGAAAACCGGATTCCTTTGTGAAGTAAAGTGTAAACGAGATATATGGTTTATTGCCGGACGGCATGGCAGCGATCATCCGCGGTCTCCGAAGTAATCATGCGTTCGACTTATCGCAGCCGATTTTTTGGTTTAAACGATTCCGTCACTGGTATTTGACAGGGCAGCGCTTATAATTAACCGTGGCGAGGTCGTTCTCGAGTCTTCCAAAGTAAAGCGATGGGACACAAAGCGGATACGGGAGGTAAATGATGCCAGACGAACCGATGGAACAGCTATGCCGCAAATTGAACTTGGGCACAATACTTGCTGCGCCGGAGCCCGTGTTCGGGGGCCTTTTGCATCAAATGATGAAAGTCGAGACCGACCACGGGGCGTATGCCGTTAAAGTCTTAAATCCTCGTATCATGAAGCGGGAAACGGCGGTCGGCAAATTTATATTTTCAGAAAACGTTGCGCGAACAGCTTGCCTTAACCAGATCCCCGCCATTACGACCATTGATAGCCACCCTTGCTTGAATGAAGTAGAAGGCCGTTATTAAGAGCGGAAGAAGCCCGCTGCAGTTCCGATCGGTTGGAAAAAGTACACAGGCAGCGAGCAAAGCTGGACGAATGATTTAATAAATCTGGAGCCTCTGCTGACGAAATGGAAACGGCAAGCGGACGAAGCGTCGGAGCGGTTGCTTACGCGTCAAGTCATTAGTCATAGAGATATGGATTGCAAAAATGTATTGTGGGATCGCCGTCATCGCCCGTTCATTATTGATTGGGAGGCGGCAGGCTGCACGAACCCGCTGCAAGAGCTCGTTAATGTCGCTTTAGCCTGGTCGGGAGCGGATACGGAGGCTTTGGATCAAGAACGATTTGAAGCCGTAATCGAAAGTTACGTTCAAACCGCCGGACCTATCGTTGATGATATTTCCGCTGCGCTGCGAGCGTAAAGGAAAACTGGATTGGCTGGAATACAATATGAAACGGTCATTAGGCATGAAGAGCGATACGATACAGGAGCAAGAGCTCGGGACAAAAGAAGTGATCTGCACGATGAAGGCGTTAATGTACTATGACAAACGGATCCCTGAGTTAAAACATATCCTGACGAAATATGCCGGCTCTTAAGTTGCTTCGTTCGGTCCAGATGGTTCTTCTGCCGCTTCATCATGATGTGGATTGCAAATACCGCCGTATACTCTACGGCATAAACCAATGGAAAGGGTGTTTACGATGAGAACAAGACGGCACGTACTAACGAACATAATCAGGAGGGCTATCGCACGGTAACCCTCCGCAATAACGGAGGAAACCGAATTGAACTCTCGAACGAGGAAATTTTTGTCTTATTACAAGCCGTATTTGGGTTTGCTGTACGCAGACTTGGCGTGCGCATTCATTGTATCGGCCATTACGCTGATCCTGCCGCTATGTATAAGATACATCACGATCAATGTGCTGCAACAAGAGATGCCCGATGCGCTGAACCGAATTTACGCGATGGGCGCTCTGATGGTCGTACTCGTAATCGTTCATACGTTTTGCAACATGTTTATTTCATATCAGGGGCACTTGATGGGCGCCAAGATGGAAAGCGACATGCGTAGCGAGTTGTTCGATCATTTGCAGAAGCTGTCGTTCCGCTTTTACGACGAACAAAAAACAGGCCAACTAATGACCCGGACGACGAACGATATTTTGTCGCTTACGGAATTATATCATCACGGTCCGGAAGATATCGTCATTTCCGCGTTGAAGTTTGCCGGTGCATTCGCCATCCTTATCCATATCGATGTGAAGCTTACGCTCATCGTCTTTCTGTTTTTACCCGTCATGGCGGTTTATGCCTTCTACTTTAATAAGAAAATGAATGTCGCCCTGCGGGAAAGCAAAGACCGGATCGGCGATATTAACGCGCAAGTGGAAGATACCCTGTCGGGCATTCGGGTCGTAAAGTCATTCACCAACGAGCATATCGAAAAAATGAAGTTCGCTTACGCAAACGACCGATTCGTGCAGAGCCGGGGAGCCGGATATAAAAGCGAGACGCTGTTTCACGAAGGGCTGATCGCGTTCACCCAGCTCATTACGATCGCCGTGATCGTCTTTGGCGGAGCCGCTATGGTTCATGCGTCTTTGGACTTGGCCGATTTGCTGACTTTCTTTTTATGCATCGGCATTCTGATCGAGCCGATTCAGAGGCTGGTGAATTTCGCCAGGCTGTACCAGGAGGGCATTACCGGGTTCGACCGGTTTATGGACATTTTGGAAGTCGAGCCGGAAATCAAGGACTCCGACGATGCGTTTGAACTGACGCGCGTTCGGGGAGAGGTGGAGTTTCGAAATGTAAGCTTCAAATACAAAGAGGACCACGATGAAGTATTGAAGAACGTGTCGCTGCATATTCAAGCCGGAGAATACGTTGCCTTCGTGGGCCCTTCCGGCGTCGGCAAAACGACGTTATGCTTTTTGGTTCCCCGCTTTTATGAGGCGAACGAGGGGGAAATCCTTCTGGACGGCAACAATATCAAAGATATCAGCTTATACGCATTGAGAAGGAACATAGGCATCGTCCAACAAGATGTGTATTTGTTTGCCGGAAGCGTCCTGGACAATATTCGCTACGGCAACATGGATGCGAGCCAGGAAGAGATCATCGAGGCGGCCAAGAAGGCGAATGCGCATGATTTCATTATGGAACTGCCGAACGGGTACGATACGGACATCGGTCAACGCGGCGTCAAATTATCCGGAGGGCAGCAGCAGAGGCTGAGCATTGCCCGCGTTTTCTTGAAAAATCCGCCCATTCTTATTTTGGATGAAGCGACAAGCTCGCTCGATAACGAAAGCGAAAAGGCGATTCAAGCGTCACTGGAGAAGCTAACCGATAATCGCACCACGCTGGTCATAGCCCACCGTTTGTCCACCGTCAGAAATGCACAGCGTATCGTTGTGCTTTCCGATAAAGGGATTGAGGAGCAGGGCACGCATGAAGAGTTAATCGCATCGGATGGTACCTATGCGAAGTTATATAATATGCAGCTAAAGCTGTAGGCTACAGGACAAAAACGTCACTACATGATCGTAATGGCGTTTTTGTCGAGCCTTAGGGAGCGGACCGCGAGCGTTCCGTGCGCGGACGGGAAGACGTGAATTTTAACCTCGGAACACTCGCTAACGCTTACGAAAGCTTTCTGATGATGGAATCATCTTCCTCCATGAACGGCCACGCCGGGTACTCGATCGGCAAGCGACTGACTTCGTCGAGCCGGGATAACTCATCCGGCTGCAGCACGATGCCGCTTGCCGCCAAATTATCGTGCAGCTGCTCGGGGCGCTTCGCTCCGACGATGACGCTGGTCACGGCCGGCTGATGAAGCAGCCAAGCCAGAGCGACTCGAGCTACCGTCGTTTCGCGGGCTGCAGCAATGTCGCGGAGCACATCAAGGATCGGGAACACCTTTTCGAGGTCTACCGGCGGGAAAGCGAGTTTGGCATGACGACCAATGCTGTCATTCAAATTGTCCCGGGTATACTTGCCGGATAAAAAACCGCCCGCCAGCGGGCTCCAGACGATTAAGCCCATATTCTGATCCCTCAGCGCCGGGATGATCTCCCGTTCAATTTCGCGCGCAGCCAGCGAGTAATAGGACTGGCTGCTTTTGAACGCATGCAGTCCATGAAGCTGCGAGAGCCCGCGCGTTTTCATCAGGCTCCACCCGGTCATATTGGAAGAGCCGATGTAGCGCACCTTGCCGCTGCGAACCAGATCGTCGAGCGCCCGCAGCGTTTCTTCCCAGTCCGTTAATTGATCCGGGTTATGAATTTGATACAGATCGATATAGTCCGTTCCGAGCCGCCGCAGACTTTCTTCGACTTGGCGGATAATATGCAGCCTCGATAAACCAAGCTCGTTCGGGCCGGGTCCCATCCGACCTCTTACCTTTGTGGCGATGACGGCTTGGTGCCTTTTCGTTTTTAACGTTTTCCCGAGAATTTCCTCCGAACGTCCATCCGCGTATATGTTGGCCGTATCAAAAAAGTTGACGCCCGTATCCATTGCCTGATCGACAAGCAGCCCGGCTTCTTGTTCGTCAAGCGAACCGAAGACGCCCCATTGGCTGCCGCCTCCAAATGTCATCGTACCTAAGGCGATTTCCGACACCAGCACTCCCGTATTGCCAAGCAAATTGTATTTCATTTCTTTTCACCCTCCTGAATTTGGTTTACACTAATGGGGACGGAGGCCAAACGAAATGGACGCAAAAGAACGAAATAATTTTTGGCGTAGGGAGAGATGGCCTATGAAGCTGGAGTCGCTATGGGATGAATATTATGAGCACGTGCGGAATTTCGTCCGGTTAAAAACGAACGATCACGCCGACGCTGAAGATATTGTGCAAAATGTGTTTATGAAGGCTTACGAAGGAATGGCCCTGTTGAAGGACGAGGACAAGCGGCGCGCTTGGCTTTTTCAAATCGCCCGCAACTGTATTGCCGATCATTACCGGAAGGTGCGAAGGACGGAGACGCTGCCGGATGGCGTTGTTGCCGCGGAAGAAGAGCCTGTCCCCGATTATTCGCCGGAAGCGACGGAAGGCATGATGTCGATCCTTGCCCGATTGCCGGATAAATACCGGGAAGCGCTTGAGCTGGCCGACCTCAAAGGGATGTCGCAAAAGCAGCTCAGCGAGCATCTGGATATTTCGTATTCCGGAGCGAAATCGAGAGTTCAGCGAGGCCGCGAGCTGGTGAAAGAAATGATGACCAGCTGCTGCGAAGTTAAGTCGGACCGGTATGGTAATATTATCGACTATAACGTTGTGCTGGACCAGCCGCGTGCAAAGCGAAAATCGAAGCCTCGTTCAGCGAAGTGCAACTAACGATTGCGGGAAATGCTGCGCCTGCTGCGATAAGTCCCGTGGTGACATCCATATGTATACGCAGAGACGCTTTCATCCCGATTACCTAGTGGACTTGAAAGCGTCTTTGCATATGCTTCGGGACGGATTCATTCCCCGCTTTCCTTTTGAAACCGCTCCAACACCTGCAAATAATGCGGGTTATACATGATGCCTACAATGTTCCCGAACGGATCGACGACGGAAGCCGTGACGAAACCGTGGCCGCGGTCCGTGATCGTCTCGTACACGGTCGCCCCCATCGACAGCAGCTTCTCAAGCGTCGCAGCCACATCGTCGACATGCCAGTAGACGATAAGGCCACCGGGTGTAGCCGCCGCACCTTCGGGCGCATAACGTCGATTGATCAGACCCAGCTCATGTTGATAGTCGCCGATGCGAAACTCGCAATATCCGTCCGCTACTTCAAAGTAAGGCTCGATTCCCAGTAGCTCGCTATACCACCGTTTGGCTGCCGCCAGATCATCCGCCCATAAAGTGACGGTAGTAAGTCCTCGTAATGTGTTCGAACTGCTCATCGCCAGTTTCCTCCTCAAAATATAACCAAATTAACGCCCGCAGGCTGACTGCTAAGCTGCTTTGTTAGTTATTATAGCTGCGGAGGGCTGACAACAGTATGTCAGTGTTTTTTGCGAAATTTTGATTTCAGGACCTCGCTTTTGCGATTGGTTTTCGAGTTTGGCTCGACAGCGCATGCCTCGCCGATACGTTCGTTCCGATTACTCCGGCGATAATGAAGGCGGAACCGACGAGATGATACCACGTCACGGCTTCCTGCAAAAATACGGCTCCCGAAGCAATGGATACAACCGTGGACAAGTTGGCGAACACGCTCATTTTGGACGCTTCGATTTTGGAGAGGATGTAGTTGGCCATGAAGGCCGTTGCGAACTGCACGGCACCGAGAGCAACGATGATTGCAACAAAAGCGCCGTTCGCGAGCGGAGCGACGAATGCGCCAAGCGTACCCATGGTCGCATGGGTCGTAAGGGATACAACCAGCATCGAGACAAAGGCGGCGCCCACCATAAAACAGCTGATTTCCGCCGAGCTGAACTGCCGAGTAGCCGCGCGGGCCAATACGCTGTATCCGGCGAAGAGAACGCAAGCGATCAGGAGCAGTACGATCCCGGTCATGGTCGACACATCGATCCCGCTGCCCTTCATCGCGAAGATGAACGAGACGCCGAACGTGGACAAAGCAATGAACAGCTTTTGCAGCAGGGTCGTCTTTTCTTTTAAAAAGACGGAAGCCAGCACCATCGTGGCGATGGGCGTAAAAGCGCTGATGATGCCGCCTTCCGCGGAAGTGGCGTATTGCAGTCCGCATGTTTGCAGCAAGAAATATCCGATGGGGTATAAGGAAGATAGCAGCAGTAAGACAGAAAGCGGTTTGCCGCGGTACCTCAGTTTGACGATACCCAATGCTGCCGGAAGGATCATGATGACAAAAGCGGCGGCAAAACGGTAAGTCAGCGTATCGAGCGGATCGGCGTAAGTTAAGGTCAGCTTGACGAGCAAAAAAGAAAGGCCGATCACGACGGCGTTGAGCACGGCGAGAACGTGGGCCAGCTTCCGTCTCCCAAAGCTTGCAGGCTGAGTTGCATTACGGGCGTTATCGGTTGCCGGCTCTGCCGATTCGCTGCCGTGAACCTGATCAATGTTAGGTCGTATCGTCATGTGCTTTCATCCTCCATCATCGGATGTGGTTTGCCTCCATGCTGCAGGCAAACATTCGATTTGCAATATATGTTACCATTTAGTCACTTTATTATATGTTACTAAAAAGTAACATGTCAATGGCAACCCATCCGTACATTCAATTTTTCTGAAAGCGGGAGTATCGTAGTACGGTTCGGAAGGAAGACAATCATTGAGACAAGAGGGATGCGATCACGTATTACTCCGCATGGCCGGTTGACGGGTTATGATGGTTGCGTCCAAGCAGCGGAATGACGTACAGGAGTCCGATGAAGAAACAGAAACCAGCCAATTCATAGATGATCGTAAGCGGGTGCGCGTTTATTAATATGCCGGACGATTTACCGATTTCTATGTCGAGCATCGATCCGGCATCATCTCAGGCTACTGCATTCACCATGCGCTGATGGACGTCAAAAATTACATGGAGCAAGGTCGGGGCGCCATTTTGCTGGATGGCAAAAGCCGGGTTATCGGGATCGGATGTTTTGTACTCGGATTGGAAGCAAATCGGTTTATGAACAAAGAAATTGCTGTGCTGGGCAACTGCTATTTCGTGGAGGAATACCGGAATAACCGGACGTTTGTGCGTGGATTGCAAGTATTGGCGGATCAGATTCGGGACGCAAACCGCGACGTACAGGAAGTGAGAATTCCTACAGCCGCGGACAATGCTTACACCAACCGGTTGTACCGGAAGCTGGCGACGAAACATCACTCGATTGAATCTTCTTATGGAACGATTAACGTTTACTCGACGCCCTTTACCGCATTCGCCGGCTTCTGCAGCCGATTCCGTTGATCCCGTATCGCTTTACGATCAACAATGCCGGCCGCGTTCTGCGGATGAGCTTACATGACCACATCTTGAAGGTGTGGTTATTTGTTTGCTCAGGAAACAAAATGGAGTATGATAGGGGCGAGCCGTAAATATAACCAATGCTTACTTTGAAACGGAGCCCGCCTGCAAAAAACATATGACCGATGAAAAGGAGGGACGCGATAGCATTTAGCGTCGCGTAACGTTATGCTGCTGCGAACCTATGATCCACGATATCCGTTATCGATGTTCGTCGATTATTTTTGGTATATGCAAGATTATAGTCCTGGACATTCCCGGGAACTCGCACTGCCCGACGGATCGGTGGAGATCGTGATCGATCTAAGGCAAGACAACGTTCGTTTGTACGATAGCGGCCATCGCGAGCTGCTGCTCCGCAGTTCTCTCGTTTGCGGGCCTCATACCGAATATTTCGTGATCGATTCCTCCGGGGAATCAACGGTCATCGGCATCCATTTCAAGCCCGGCGGCATTCGTCCGTTTATGAAACAATCACTTGACGAATTGTTGAACGCGCACGTTTCTTTAGATATGCTTTGGGGAACTAGGGCGGACGAAGTACGTGACGAACTGCTGGAATGCGCGGAACCGGAAATGATGTTTCGAGCGCTTGAACGCAGATTGTTATCGTTGGCCTGCCATCCTTTGGAACGACACGCGGCGGTACAGTATGCGTTGGACCGCCTGCAACGTTCGCACGTCGGCGATATCATCGAAGGCATCGGGATGAGCCACCGAAAATTCAATCAGATCTTCAAAGAAGAAGTAGGAATGACTCCCAAACGGCTCAGCCGATTGTTTCGCTTTCAGGAAGCGTTGAACAGGATCATTAGCGGCGAGGAACTCGTATGGACGGATGTGGCTATCGAATGCGGGTATTATGATCAAGCGCATTTTATTAAAGACTTTCAATCGTTCTCGGGGATCAGTCCGAGCGCCTACCGTCCGATCTCTGGCCGGCATCACAATCACTCCGTAATATCGGAATGAGGTCAAAAATTTACAATACGCAGCTCAAGCCTTCGGCTACAATGAGTACAGGCTGGATGCAGCCTGATTCGATTTCGACGTTGGGAGGAAAAATCCAAATGAGCCATACCCATTACGCGCCTCACGGATATCGCAGCGTAACGCCGTATTTCACGGTAGAAGATCCTCAGAAGCTGATCGAGTTTATCCAACATGTGTTTGCCGGGAGACTAATGAACCGGTCATCGAACCGGGAGGGCACGGTCACGCACGCCGAAATGCAGATTGGCGATACGATCATTGAATTGTCGGCCGGAAGCGACCGGTTTCCTCCGCGTACCAATACGCTTCACGTGTTTGTGGAAGATGCCGACGGTTGTTACGGGCGCGCTTTGCAATTCGGGGCGAAGTCGTTGTACGAGCCGGCGGATATGCCGTATGGCGAGCGAAGCGGCGGGGTGGAAGATCCTTTCGGAAATCATTGGTATATCGCCACTTTTGCCGGCGGGGAAGGTCAAGGGTACTACAAATGATGCTTTATCGGTGAGTGCTGCTGTTAAGGAATCGAAAGAAATACGTACTGCCGCGGTGAGTATGCGGTCATATACAAGGACGCCTTTAAAACCGCTGAAGAAGCGGATGGATGGAGGCGTCTTTTTCTACGGCGGCCCGGGCCCGGATCTGTTAATAATGTTCACGCACACGAATGTTCAGGCACAGTTGACAACAAGATAAAAAAGGAATATGATTTATGTAAAATAATAATGAATGAATTATTCATTTATGGAAAAAGGAGCGAGCAGCTTGAACCCAACCTCAGACAGCAAAAGAGACGCATCCGGCGATGCCCGCCGAGAGCAAATCAAGAGAGCGGCGCTTAAAGTGTTTGCCCGCAGGGGTCTGGATGGCACGAAGATGAGCATGATCGCTGCCGAAGCCGGCGTCAGCGACGGCCTCGCCTATCGGTATTTCAAATCGAAGGATGACATTTTCGAAATGCTGGTGCGCGAAGCGATCGATGGGGCGAATGAAGCGTTCGAAACGATCGGCCGGCTGTCGGTCTCTCCACTCGAGCGGTTCCGTGCGCTTACGAAAGAAATTATTGAGGACGAGAACAACGACTATTTCGTGCTGGTCCAACAGGTCATGTCGGCCGACAGCCTCCCCAAAGAGGTGGCCCAGCTAATAGAGGGTTATTCGACGTTACGGATGATCGATCAGATGGCGCCCGTATTCGCCGACGGTCAGCGGGACGGCGTATTTATTGACGGCGACCCGCGGGAACTCGTCATGTGGTATTTGACGGTGCTGAGCGGCCTCATGCTGGTGGATCGATCCTTATTGAAAGATTACCGTCCGCCGCAGACCGATTTTTTACTGAATCTGATTGTCAAACCACGACAAGAACAAGGGGTGTAACGGTGGTTATCCAACAATCCAACAAAAAACTGGTCCTGATCGGTCTTCTGCTCGGCCTTATTTTTTCGGAGCTTGATCAGACCATTGTGTCTACGGCGCTGCCGACTATTATCCGCGATCTTCACGGGTTGTCTCTGTTCGGCTGGGTTGCTGGAATCTATATGCTGGCGATCACCATCTTCATGCCGCTCTTCGGCAAGCTGGCCGACCTTTACGGGCATAAACGAATCTATATGATTTGCATGGCGCTGTTTATCGCCGGGTCGATTATATGCGGCTTTGCCGGCTCTATGATTATGCTGCTCGCCGGTCGATGCATTCAAGGGATCGGGGCCGGCGGACTTATGCCTTTGGCAATGATCATTATCGGGGACATCTTCCCGCTGGAACAAAGGGCGAAGATCCAAAGTACGGTTGGCCCGCTTCTCATTTTGCCGCAGCTGATCGGACCTGTCATGGGAGGCTATTTCGTCAGCCACGTGAACTGGCACTGGATTTTCTTAGTCAACATTCCGGTAGGCCTCTTCGCCGCTTTTCTAGTGTTCAGGAGCCTCCATCTGCCGATCCGCACCGAGCGTAAAGCGATAGACTGGGCCGGAGCACTCACGATTACGCTTGCCATACTCTCGCTGCTGCTGGCGCCCGTACTAATCGATATTCAAAGCTTGAGCTGGTCGTCTCCGGTCGTACTCGGTCTTCTGGCCCTGTCCGCCGTACTTATCGCATTGTTCATATGGATCGAATCGAAGGCGGAGGAACCGATCATTCCGCTGAGACTGTTTCGCAACCGCTCCGTCGTCGTGCTGTCCGTCATTGTATTCCTGACTATGCTTGGCATCATGGGGGGCACGTCTGCTCTTCCGTTTTTTGCTCAAAATGTGATGGGGCTAACCCCTACCGCCTCCGGTTATCTTAACCTGGGTTTTATGGCCGGCGCCATTCCGGTCAGCATTCTTTGCGGCTTCCTGATCACCCGAATCGCCTATAAGTATCTTTTCATTGCATCGTTTCTATTTCCGATCGGGAGTTATTTCATGCTGTCTCGCATCAGCGTCGATGTGACCGTCATCTACATTCTTGTTGCTTTCTTCATCCTGGGACTTGGCATCGGCGTCCTGTTCGGCTCCGACAATCTGATCGTGCAGGAGTCGGTGGACAAAGAGCATAGCGGGGTCGGATTGGCGACCGTTCAGTTGTTCCAGTCGCTTGGCGCGACGCTCGGGTTCAGCATTTTTGGAAGTTTGCTTTCCAAAGGCATCGGCGACGGCATTGCTGGGTTGTCGGACCACATTCCGGATGCCATGAAGGCATCGATTATGAACGGCGGCATTCCAAGCGAATTGCCTGCTGAGATGGTGCTGAAGGTGAAGACGGTGTACGCGGATGCGTTTCAAATGATTTTTACCATTAGCATTTCCTTTGCCGTTGTTACGTTTCTGGTATGCTGGCTGCTCAAAAACGAGGTCCTGTCGTCCAAAGAACAAGTGCCGGCGTCGAACGTATCCGTTGGCCCGGGAACATAAGTCCGTTTTTTACAATCTTGGTTCGGCGTCGATCGATTATTATTAAATCGGAGGCACAATCATAGGGACGAGAGCCATCGATACGATGGATCGATCGCGCGACGTTCAAAATACGAAGGAGGTACGAACCATTATGAAGCCGCGGATTACCGTATTAACGCTAGGTGTGGACGATTTGGAAAGAGCGGTGACATTTTACCGCGACGGGCTGGGGTGGCCGACGGAAGGCATTATCGGGACGGAGTTCGAGCATGGCGCGGTCGCTTTTTTCGACTTGCAGGCGGGCGTAAGGCTGGCCCTTTGGAAGCGAAAAGATATCGCCCATGAGGCGAAAATTCCGCTGGCGGCTTCGAGCCCTACCGAATTTACGATCGGTCACAATGTAGGCAGTCGAGAAGAAGTCGATCAGATCTTGGAGCTTGCCGCAAAGGCGGGAGCTACAATTACAGATCCGCCGCATGAGGCCTTCTGGGGCGGCTACTCCGGCTACTTTCAAGATCCGGACGGCCATCTATGGGAGGTCGTTTGGAATCCGGCGTGGGAGATTGAGAGTTAGTTTTCCATCGTTGAGAGGTCACGAGTTCATATTTGCAAACCCGATGGCGTGAGTCGCTATCGGGTTTGTTTTGTTGCGAATCATTCTCCGCGACAATACGCCAGTTCCATCGGAAACATTGGCAGGATTTGCCTATTTAACATCGCCCGTTATCTTTCTGGGGTGTGATCATGTATGATGAAGTTGCCGGGCTTCTTTTCGGCGAAGCTTTATTTTGCACATTGCACATGACAATCCAATAAAGGAGGCGGTCTTCTCATGAAAGAAGGCTGGGAAAGGCCGGAAGCACCCGTATCTATCGATCTCAGGCAGCTGAATGAAATGATCCAACCCGCCTTTCCGGGGAAACGGGTAACGGCGGCCGAGCGTATCGGCACCGGATTCAGTAACTCCAATTACAAAATTTATCTGGAAGGAATCGCCGTTCCGTTCGTATTTCGGTTGTTCAGCGGGGACGGGGAGGTCGCAGACAAGGAACTCGCCATTTCCCGTCTCGTGCGCAAAACCGTACCAGTCGCCGACTTTATCTATGCCGATTCGAGCTGCAGCGCATTCGGGAAGCCTTGGGCGGTGCTGGAGTGGAAGGAAGGCGTCCTGCTGCGCGACGTATTTCGAACCGGAACAAGCGAGGAGATGGCTTCGGCGGCTGCCTCGGTAGGAAGCATTCTGGCGCACATACATGCCTTTATGTTCCCGGAAGCCGGTTTTTTCGGCAAAGATTTGACGATCCGTACGCCTTTCCGAATGAACGGCGATCACTTTATTTCATTCATCGAGAACAGTTTATTCCACAACCGATGCGGCCGGTGGCTGGGGGAAGAGCTAACGCAAGCGGTGTGGTCTTTTTGCAGGAAATATGGTCCTTGCTTATCGGAAAGCGGAGAAACGCCGGTGCTCGCTCATTCGGATTTCAACGGTTTAAATATATTGATGCGGCGAGAAACGACAGGCTATTCGGTAGCGGCGGTTCTCGATTGGGAGTTCGCCTTTGCCTGGAGCCGGAACGTCGATATCGCCAACATGCTGCGGTATGAAGAAGACGGTTCGGCCTTTGAACATCATTTTATTTGGGCATATCTTGACCAAGGCGCAAGGCTGGAAAGCAACTGGAAGCTTCTTGCCAAGCTCGAAGACCTCATTGCCTTGTGCGACATGCTGAACCATTCCAGCAAGGATACACCCAATCGGATATGCGATCTTCAGCGCTTAATCGCAGGAACCGTCCAGACCTTTAGATGAACGTTCTTGTCAAAAGCGGATGCACCAAACGCCGTTACACATTTGGCGCCGCACCGTTTTCTTTCACGCGTTCCAGACGTTCGTACGATCTGGCCATGAGCATGGGGAGCTGAAGCTCTTGCGCCAGCCGGAGCGCCTTTTCGAAATGCGCTTTTGCATGTGATGTTTGCTGCCGGGCGGCCAGAATATCCCCGAGACTTAACAGCGCGGAGGCGATCGTTCTTTTGTAACCCAGTTGCTCCGCTATTTCATATGCTTTCTGCGCGTGGGATTGCGCTTGTTCGAACTTTCCAAGCTTCAAATATATATCGCACAGCAAAAGGTGATCAAGTGGCTCATATGGCATGAATCCGGTTTGTTGGCGCAGCGCCAGTGCTCGGTGTGCATAATGCAGCGCCTGGTCCAAATCGCCCTTCATCATGGCATGGTATGCAAAGTGACGAGTAGGCTCTGTTTTCTCGTACAAGCAGCCCGTTCGATCGGCGAGCTCGAACGATTCGGTGTAATGTTCGATTGCTTTTTCATGCTGCTGCCAACGTTCATACACCGTTCCGATGTGAAAAAGCGATTCGCATATTCCCCTCGTATCGCCTACTGCATTCCGCAATTGCAAGGCTTGCTGCTGATAGTCGAGCGCTTCGCGATATTTCCCCCCAGTGTCCACTACGGAGACGCTGGTGTTTAAATCGGCAAAATAGTGTGCAGTTCCAAGCAGACTCAGAGCATTCGCCATTTGTTCGCGATCGCTCGCCTCGTGGGCGAGCCGCGTTGCTTCTTGCAGGATGGCGAACATGTGATCGGCATCTTCGTTGGTGATTACGTATTCTAAGGCGAGAATTTTGCCTTCCAGCAGCAGCAGCTTCAGTCGGAGCTGCTGAGCATCGCTTGCCACAAGCTCGAGTGCGTTCCGCAGCAGGCGCCTTGCATCGGTTGACCGGCCGGTTTTAAAGTAGCTCCAGGCAATACGGCACATCGGTTCGATAGCCGCTGCATACTGTTCGTTTATTTCCTCATTTCTTTTTTTAAATTCCATTGCGGCGTTCCCCTTTCGGATTGGAGTAGATCGAGATATGATGATAGTAAAGCAACGCCATGACCCGAACAATAATCAGATGTTCCGATGTGTTGAGTAATGAACATTGAAGCGCATTTGTTGAGAAAATGAGTGTGCCGGTCCAGGGGAAGGAGTAAGTTATGTCAACGGTAACGAACCGCAAAGACCGACGTACGCAGCGTACGCTTGTGCTGCTGCGGAACGGTTTTATCGAAGCGATGCGCGAGAAGGGCTTTGCTGCGATGAGCATTCAGGATATCACTGACCGGGCTAACGTGAATCGCGGAACGTTCTATATTCATTACGCCGACAAATACATGTTGCTCGACGAAATCGTCCGCGATAATTTCAGGAATATGCTGCAAAAACAAGCGCTATTGCCGGGGAGCCGTTGGGATAAGGAAACGTTGCAGCGGATCATCGTAACCGTGCTGAGCTGTTTCGAAGGCAAGTATCGGCATCGTCCGCCATCCGCCCGATTCCCGGCAGCGCTGCTTGAGCAGACGATTCACGAGGAATTGAACGGCGCTATCTTGCAATTGATCGAGCAGGATAAGGGACGTGAATCGAATCCATCGCAACAAGCGGAAGCGAGGGCGCGAGTCATCGGCTGGGCGATCTTCGGGACGGCCATCCAGTGGAGCCAGGAGCCGGTCGGCGTGCCGATCGATCAAATGGCGAATACGATTCTCTCCGTCATTACCGACGGTGGCCCGACTTCTTGATGTGTAAAGACGGAACGAATAAGCGTGAAGGCATGGCTCTTGGGTGATATCTTTTTCGTTGTCGGGGATTGCCCATCAGCTACAGCTTTGAAAACAATCGTTCCGTTTTCACCAAATAATGCTGGCATCGTTCGGCGCTGCGTTGTTCCATTCCGGCGTAATTATGCCACTTGAGATTGTGAATCCCCATTTTTCGAAATATGCCGCAGCGATAAGCGAAATCGTATCAATGCTCCGGCAAATCGATGCGCGGAAACTGAAAAAAGCAAAGGATTTAATTCAAGTTGTATTCTTCGACTGACTTGACTGCCGCAGCGATTATTAGAGTCGGGTCGGGGCTGGCCCGATTATTTTTTTTCTTCAGAAGTATGGCCTTAAGAGGAACGGCCTTATTTTTGTCGAAGTACTTCTTACAACTTTTTCCTTTCATTCAACCATACAAGGAGGAGAATCTATGAGTAAATTGCAAGAGCAAAGCTATCGTAATCATAAAATGTTTTCGCCTTTGTATCATTTCGGGGTAGCTTTGGTCGCACCTATCGTATGGATCGCGTCGATTGTTTACCTTATTATGGAACGGTTCAGCTTTGCGTCCATCCTGCTATTCGGACTTTCCGTCTCCGTAATGCTGCTCACCGTGCTTGTGCGCTTATTCGCAACCAAGCTGCAGGACCGTATCATTCGGCAGGAAGAGAACTTCCGGCATTTCGTTCTTACGAACAAACCATTGGATGCAAGACTCTCTTTGAACCAAATCATCGCCCTTCGGTTCGCCGAAGACGACGCTTTTCCGGCTCTTTGCTTGAAAGCAGCCGAAACGGGAATGCAGCCGGATGAAATCAAAAAGTCCATCACGCACTGGCGAGCGGATCAACTCAGGGTGTGAGGACTGCTTGAGACTACCTCTCGTCGTATGGAGGCACAACATCGGCCGGTTGTGTTCAGAGGATTGCCCCTAATACGATGCGAAACGCCGCTAAGATCGACTTTAGCGGCGTTTTTTCATGTGTGTGTGCGGACTGCCGAACTCACATCTACATTCGAGCGATCTAATACGCGCAGCGTCAACGATGATATCGCTCAAGCCAACTTGGAACCGAGCCGCTTTACTTTTTCCAGCCATTTGGCGCGCTGTTCCTCGCTTGATGGCCGTACCGGGCTAATTTCGGTGATGCGTACCGGCGTAATCCCGCAAAACTGCAATATATTATGCTTCATCACCCGATGCCCCGCATGCCTGTAGATCCATCGGTTGTACCAGGACGGGGTGTCCATCGTGACGATCAAATGCGCGGACTTGCCCGTCAACAGCTTATCCCACAGCGGTGAATGTTCACGGTATTTGTAGGCGAAGCCGGGCAGGAAGGTACGGTCGATAAATCCTTTCAGAATGGCCGGCATCGCGCCCCACCATGTCGGATAGACGAACACCAGATGATCCGCCCAGCGGATTCGATCCTGCGCCTCGATCAAATCTTTCTCCAGCTCCGTTCTTTGCCTGTAACCGAATTTTAAGTTCGGATCGAAGTGGATTTGGCTCAAGTTAATGGTTTGAATCTCGGCATTACAGCCGGCTGCGCCTGAACTATAAGCCTCCGACAAAGCGGAGCAAAAGCTTTGCGGATCGGGATGGCCGTTAATAACGAGAATTTTTGATTTCATCATGTGGTATTCCTCCTTCGGATAATCGCATAAATGCGGTTGAACGCTGAATTTCACGCCGGTTTGCGGTATGATAGATGGAACCGGAATTACATTCAGTGTAGATCCATTTGGAACATAAATGAATGATCAATGATGCAAAAAACTTGCGAATTTGCGCAAGGAGGGGGCGCACGTGAAAAATCAGGGAGTTGCCGTCTCGATGGTATACCCGATCATGAAAACGCTGGTTCGCAAAGGATATGACACCGAGCAATTTTGCCGTTATGTCTCGTTTGATGCCGGCCTGCTGCAGGATGTGGAGGCGCGCATCCCCGCGGAGGAATTGGAGCGGGTCATGATCGCGGCCGCCGCTTATGCGGAAGACGAACATTTCGGATTGTACCAGGGGCAAGTGATGGAATTCGTCGATATGGGCATTCTCGGTTATGTGATGATGCATTCGCCTACGATCGCCGATGCGCTTGCCGCTTACCAGCGATATAACGTGATTTTGTACAGCGGATTCAAGCTGGAGTGGGAAGTGCAAGGGGACGATGTGCTGCTCCGGCTGTCCTTGCAGCATTCCGGACCGATGTCCCGCCATTGCGCGGAGGATATGGCGTCTTCGGTATATCACTTGATAAGCCGGCTTAGCGACCGACGCATTCCGCTGCGCGGCGTGCAATTCGCTCATGCAGCCCCAGCTGATACGAGTCCGTACTTGCCTGTGCTCGGGATCACGCCCCGATTTGGCGGCGAGCACAATGTTCTGCGCATGAGCAAAGAGGTTATGGACTATCCGGTGCTGTATTCCGATTCGAAGCTGCTTGGCCTATTCGAGGGCATTGCACAGGAAACGAAAGCGGAACTGACGCAGTCCGGCTTGTTGTCGGAGCAGGTCGTTCTGTGGATGAAACGATGCATTCCGTCATTTTTCCCGACGCTGCAGCAAACGGCCGAATCGTTCAGAACAAGCACAAGAACGCTGCAAAATAAATTGAAGCTGGAAAACACCTCGTTTAACGATTTGTCTACCCGCGTACGCAAGGAATTGGCCATAAGCTACTTGAAGCGGCAGGAGCACTCCGTTGGCGAGATCGCTTATGTGCTGCATTTTTCGGAACCGAGCGCATTTCAGAGCGCGTTCAAGAGATGGACCGGGGTAACGCCGGGGCAATATCGGGCCAATGTGAGGAAGGAGCTTTCCGGCGCGAAGCGGTGAGCGTATCGTAAAATTTGATAAAAGGTTAATGAGAAAAACGTTAAAACGCTACTGACAGCATGATGGCAGCAGCGTTTTTGTGTACTTGGCATAAATGCGAAGAAGAGAGAGGAAAACAATCATGCGATTGAACGAAATCAGCGAACAAAGCCGCTTCTGGATTGGCGTCGTATCCGCATCCCATGTGAAGCGAGGGGAGCTCGGGGGATTCGCCCAGCTGTGTCACGGCAAATCGGCGCCTCTACGGCGGATGCGGCCCGGCGATTGGTTGATCTACTACTCCCCGCGAACGGACATGGGCAAAGGGATACCGCTCCAAGCATTCACCGCCATCGGAGAGGCGGCCGACGATAACGTCTATGAATATCCGATGACCGAATCGTTCGTGCCGTTCCGCAGAAATATTCGCTATATTCCGTGCCGGGAAGTGAAGATAAGCGACTTACTGGAACGGCTTAGCTTTACGCGCGGGAATCGAAGTTGGGGGTATTCCTTCCGCTTCGGCCATTTCGAGATCCAACGGGAAGATTTTCTAACCATCGCCGGGTCGATGCTAAGCGACGCAGAAGGTTGAGAGCAGGATCCTCCATAACCTGAGGGATCACCTCTAAAATAACGGGAACTCCGCGCATTCCGTGTACAAATCCGCAATCGTCACTTCCGCAAGCTTGCGCTCCATCGCCTGCTCCGCTTCCGACAGCTTGCTGCACAGAACGCCTTTGAAGCTTTTTCCGACCAGGCATTCCGGGTTCGGGTTGTTTTCCGGAAGGCATACCGGCTGTTTTCCTTCAATCCGGTATATATCGAGCAGCGATATTTGCTCCGGGGGACGAGTCAACACGGAACCTCCGGTCGCTCCGGGCACGGCGGCCACCAGGCCGCCTTTTACTAACTTGCGCAATATTCGGCGGATGATGACGGGGTTCGTGTTCACGCTGCGCGCCATCAATTCCGAATTCACGCGCTGCTGGCCGTAGTTTCCGGCAAGGATTGTCATCATGTGAACGGCGACGGCAAACTGGCTGTTGGTATACATCTTGTTCTCCTTATTTATGCGTTTTGAACGGCCGGGAAACAGTTTATTGTCCTCAGTGTAAAAACTATGGTTCCCTTTGTCAACGCTCCGCCCGCTTGACGGCAGCTGATTCACATTCAAGGTGTAAAGAAACGCTTGACGGCCAAAGAGCGCGTTTGTTACGATGCTAATAATTGGATACCTGATTGGTTACTTATTGAGGCGCAATATTTTTTTTACACCAATTAGTAACCATATTGGTTTCTAATTGAATTCGGAATGGAGGACAATAGATGAATCCCAATCGAAACCGTCAATTTTTGCTCGTGAACCGTCCGACCGGAGAACCGGACGAAGCCGACTTCATGCTTGTCGAACAGCCGATTCCAGTCGCGGGATCAGGAGAAGTGCTTGTTCGAATATTATATCTCTCCATAGATCCGTACTTTCGATTTTATATGAGCGAAGTGACCCCGTTAATTGCCCCGCATCCGCTGCAGGAAGTGTTCGGCGGGGACGGCGTCGGTCAGGTGATCGTATCGAATCATGACCGTCATAAAGTCGGTGATATCGTCAAAGGGAACTTCGGCTGGAAGGAGTATGCGGTTGCCGCAGGGGACCGACTGGAGCGAGTCTCCCCCGAAGCCCCGGCTTCCGCGGCGCTTGGCTTGCTTGGCACGACCGGCTTGACGGCATACTTCGGCCTGATGGATATCGGGAAGCCGGTTCCAGGCGAAACCGTCGTCATCTCGAGTGCGGCCGGGGCCGTCGGTACGGCTGTCGGCCAGATCGCCAAGCTGCAAGGCTGCCGGGTGGTGGGCATCGCCGGCTCCGAACGCAAGGCGCGTTATCTTCTCGACGAGATCGGGTTCGATGCCATCGTCAATTACAACGACGCGGATTGGCGAGCGGCATTGCACAAGGCTTGTCCGGACGGAATCGACGTCTACTTTGACAATGTCGGCGGAGGCGTCTCCGACACGGTTGTCACGCTTTTGAACCGACACGCGCGCATCGCGGTGTGCGGCCAAACCTCGCATTACAATGGGAGCCCGGCCGTGTCGGGAACGAGCATTCCTTTTGCATTATGGAAAACCAGTGCGCTGATGAAAGGGTTCATGCTCTATGACTATGAGAGCCGTTTCGACGAGGCGTTGAGTCAAATGATCAAATGGTTCCGGGAAGGCAAATTGCTGAATCACGAGCATGTGGTCGAAGGGTTTGAACAAGCGCCGAGAGCGCTCATCGGTCTTTTCCGCGGAGACAATATCGGGAAGATGATCGTGAAAGTCGCGGATTTATAACCGTTTCAAAATCTTTTTTTATCGATTTGTCACATCCGGCTTCCCTTGCCCGTCATACCGGTATAAAACCGAAAGGGATGAGATGGATGATGAAATATGATGTAGCTGTTGTGGGTGGAGGCGTAGCCGGATTAACCGCGGCCATTTATGCGGCCAAAGCCGGCAAACGAACGATTGTCGTGGAGAAGCAGGAGCGCTTGGGCGGGCGGGCGGTTACCAATAAAATAAGCGGAGCATATTTCAATCTGGGCGGGCATGCGTTGTACTTTGGCGATGCGCATGAGACGTTCCGCGAATTAGGGCTCAGCTTGCAAGGAAACAAACCTTCGATCGATGCGTACGGGATTTGGAAAGGGAAATTAAGCACCTTGCCTATGGGCGTCGGATCTTTGCTTACCACGCCGCTGTTGTCCTTGAAGGGGAAAATGGAATTTGCCGCTTGGCTGACGAAATTAGGGAAACTGGATATGCGCGCATTTGACCGTATCAGCCTCCGCGAATGGATTGAACGAAACGTGCACGATCCCATGGTACGAAACCTGTTTTATTCCTTGCTGCGTACGGCAAGCTTTGCGGCGGCGCCTGACTTGCAAGCGGCAGGCCCCGTATTGCAGCAGCTGAAAAATGCACTTCAAGGCGTGTTGTATCTCGACCGGGGCTGGGGTACAATGATCGATGAATTAACTCAAAAAGCATTGGGGCACGGCGTCCAAATCCTAGCGAAAAGCAAGGCCGTTTCGGTCGAGCATCGCGGAGGCCTTGTGCAGCACGTCCTTTGCGAGGACGGAACGAAAGTGGAAGCGAACCATATCATTCTCGCGGTGCCGCCTGCCGCCGCTCATCGGCTGGTGCCGCACGCGGAAGCGACCGCGCTTCATACCTGGAAAGAACAAGCGATTGAAATTACGACGGCTTGTTTGGATGTAGCGCTGCGGCGTCTCCCGAAACCGAAACAACAATTGGTATACGGCATCGATCAGACGGTTTTTCTCAGCAACCAATCCCGCGCGGCTACCCTAAGCGACGATGGCGCGCAAGTGATCTCGCTATTGAAGTATCAGGGAACGGACAAAAATCCGGAGAAAGACTTACAGGAATTGGAACAAACCTTAGACATGGTGCAGCCGGGTTGGCGGAGCGAGCTCGTGGAGAAGCAGTTCCTTCCCCGAATGACGGTTTGCCATGATTTTATGCATTTGAAACGTCTGGAGAACCCGGGACCGGCCGTTCCGGAAATCGCCGGGCTGTACGTGGCCGGAGAATGGGCGACGCATGGCGAGATGCTGGTCGATGCCGCCACGGCAAGCGCCAAAAGGGCGGTACAGCACGTTCTCTCGCACACGGATTCGGGGAGGGCAACCACTTATGAGCACAGAGACGTTATATAATACGTATCGAACTCCTCTTTTTTCGATGGCCTATCGGATGCTTGGCAGTGTCATGGATGCGGAAGACATCGTGCAAGAAGCGTTTTTGGCCTATGATCAATTGCCCGATGCCGCTGCGATTCGCAATGAAAGAGCATTTTTATACAAAATCGTAACGAACCGCTGCCTGGACCTGCTGCGCTCATCGGCCAAAAAACGGGAGCTGTACGTCGGTCCCTGGCTGCCGGAGCCGCTGCTCGAGAACGATACTTTGAACGCGGACCCGTCTGACGTTTATTTGCAAAAAGAAACGATTTCCACGGCTTACCTATTGCTGCTGCAACAACTGAACGCGGTGGAGCGAGCGGTATTTCTTCTGCGGGAAATTTTTAACTATTCGTATGACGAAATCGCCGATATGATCGGAAAAAGCAGCGCAAACTGCCGTCAAATCTTTCACCGCGCCCAGAAGAGCATCCACTTCGATCCGGAACAAACCCCGTCGATTTCGGTTGCGGAGGGGCAGATCAAGGAGTTCGTCAATTCCTTATTGCAGGGAAATACGAACAAGCTGCTGGAATTGTTAAGCGAAAACGTGGTGCTCTATTCCGACGGCGGAGGCAAAGTAAAAGCGGCTCAAATCCCTATCGTTGGAATGAAGCGGGTTGCCGCGTTGCTGCAAAATTTGCATCATATGTATACGGGAAAAATCAAGTACGCTTTCGTGCGCGTGAACGGTATGCCGGGAATCCGGCTCATCACGGATGACCAGCTACAATATATATTTTCTTTTGCTTTTCATCGCCATCAAATTCAAACGATCTATACCGTTGCCAATCCGGAGAAACTGAGACATGTATAGAAACATTGACGACAAGCGCATATTTCAATATAATGGGTTCAAGTTCATAAGGCGATGGAGTTCGCCATAACCGCCTGCGAAGGCTAATGACTCCTACCAGTATACTTTACTGGTAGGAGTCTGTTTGTTTTTAGGTGTATAATAAGAGGGAGAGCGGCGTACGTTATGGAAAAAGTTACAGGAAAACGGTCGATTGATGATGAAAGGTTAAGGCATATGGCACGAATGTATGGACTGGTGAAATGGATCATTCTCGGCAGCGGTGCAGGCCTGTTGACAGGAACCGCTTCCGCCTTTTTTCTTGTCGGCTTGGATTATGTAACCGGCCTTCGGATGCAGCAGCCCTGGTTATTGTTCTTCCTCCCGCTCGGCGGTGCCTTAGTCAGTTATCTTTATATTGCATTCGGGAAAAACAGCGCGAAGGGCAATAATTTGATCCTGGAGCAAATTCACGGCGGAGCGGAAACGATTCCGCTTCGCATGGCGCCGCTTGTTTTGTTCGGAACGCTCGTGACGCATCTGTTCGGAGGGTCTGCCGGCCGGGAAGGAACCGCCGTGCAAATGGGAGGCAGCTTGTCCGAATGGTTCGGCAAGCTGCTGCGGGTGAACGCGGCCGATCGGAAACTGCTGTTGATTTGCGGTATCAGCGGCGGCTTCGGTTCCATATTCGGCACACCGTTAGCCGGTACGGTATTCGGCCTGGAAGTGCTCGCAATCGGTTTCATCAGCCATGAAGCGCTTATTCCGGCCTTCGTCGCCAGCTTTGTAGGTAACTTGGTCACAACGTCGTTCTGGGGAGTAGCTCATCTTCATTACGATGCTGGCGAAATTCCCGGCTTGTCTGGGACGGTGTTGAGCAAGGTGATCGTCGCTTCCATTTTGTTCGGATTGACAAGTGTCCTGTTCAGCGAATTGACGCATGCGTTGAAGAAGGGGTACAGCCGATTATTTGGCAATCCCGTCCTCAAGAGTGCGGTAGGCGGTATCGTGATTATAGGTCTTGTTTATTTGCTTGGAACGCGGGATTACTTGGGATTAGGCATTCCCCTGATCCAGCAATCGTTCTATAGTGAAGTTTCTCCCTCTGCGTTTGTTTGGAAATTGTTGTTCACTTCGCTTACGCTGGGGGCAGGATTTCAAGGCGGGGAAGTGACCCCCTTGTTCGCCATCGGCGCGACGCTTGGGAACGCTTTGTCTCATTTCTTGGGGCTGTATGCGCCGTTTCTTGCCGCATTAGGATTTATCGCCGTCTTTTGCGGAGCGACCAACACGCCGATCGCTTGTTTTTTAATGGGGATCGAGCTGTTCGGCTCCGGCGGGGCGATCTATATGTTTATTGCATGTATTGTCAGCTATGCCGTCTCCGGGCACACCGGCATTTATACGTCGCAGCTCATCGGTACGCCCAAATGGAGCGTCCCTAATGTACCCAAGGGAACGACCCTCGGTTCCTTCAAGACGTTAAGGAAAAACATGCGGAATCAGGAGAAGGATCGCGGGTAAGGACATTGTTTTATTTAAGCCTGATACCGACGCCGCTGTCGCATTTTTACAATAAATCACGGCCATCCTGTGATAAACTTAACGTTACGAACTCTGTGAAAAAGGCGGGAATACGCATGACCATACATATTGCATTGCTGCGGGGCATCAATGTAGGCGGAAACAATAAAATCAAGATGGCGGAGCTGCGGGAAGTGCTGGGAAGGATGGGCCTCGCCCGAGTACGGACGTACATTCAGAGCGGCAACATTTTGTTCGAGTCGGATGAACGGGAGGAGACGCTGCGCGGGCGAATTGAGCTCGAGATGGAGAAGGCGTTCGGTCTCACGCTCAAAGTGATCATCCGAACGGCTGAGGAATTAAGGCAGATGGTAGCGAAGCTTCCTTTCACGAACCAGCAAATCGCCGCTGCGAAAGCTTCCGCGATAGGCGAATGCCTGCACGTCTCGATGTTGATGAGCGAGCCGGTCGCGGAGCGGGTAGACAAGCTGAAGTCGTTGGACTTCCAGAACGATCAATACCGAATCATAGGCAGGGACGTGTATCTGTTGTTCGGCAGCAGCATCCGCGATTCGAAGCTCGCCGTTCAAGTGGAGAAGCTGGGCGTTGCGACGACTACGCGCAATTGGAAAACGATTAACAAGCTCGTCGAATTGGCAGATGAATTGGAAAACAAGAATGGATAGCATTTGAACAAAAGTAACCACGTTAGTGGGGAAATGATAGAAGGAATAAGAAAAAACACGTCGTACAGCCGGCGTGTTTATTTGTTATTTTTACAAATTTCGACAATATTCTTGACAATTTTCGGCATTCGGCAGTAAGCTATTACCGTTAAAGGAAAGTAAACAGGGAGCCATCCAACATTCGGAGCTTACTCAAAAACGAAAAAAGGTGATGACGGTTGAAACTGCATAAAAAATATGAGCATCTTACGTTTACGTTTTTAATGGCGCTGGGCATGTCTTGTATCATTTCTTTCTTCGCGATGCTGATTAATGCCGGGATTCATTCCTTTAATATAGAAAGATGGCTTTCCTCATGGGGAATTGCATTTGTGATCGCATTCCCGACAGCTTACTTTTTGCCGCGCTTCATCCGAAAAATTATGTCCAAAATTACTTTTGTGGAAGATGGCATGTAGCGTAGCTGCCCTGTCATAAAGCAATAAAAGCCGCCAAACACCGGGAATTCCGAGTGGCTGGCGGCTTTTTTATGGACTTAAGTATATCAAATTGGGAATATTTGTATAATCATTTTTGGACCCACGATTAACATATAATACTACAACGGAAAGTATAAGTCTATACTTTTTTAGGGTTTTCTCTATACTTAACCATATTGTTGCGAGGAAAAGAGGGATCCCATGATCATCAATTCAACGGAATCGGAAGAAAGAGACTATGTGCAGACGATCGTATCGAAGCTTCGCCAAGCGCTGCAAGCTCTGGAAAATAAGATCGATGCGACCCGTCTTGAAGTGATTGAAGCCAAAAAATACGTCTGGACGAATATGGCCGGACTCGATCCGGCGGAAAGAGCGGCCAACCGGGTCGATATTTCGCTAACGATTGATCAAGGAGAAAGGGCGATCGATCTGCAAAGAAGACTTCAAAAATTAATGCAGTCCCCATATTTCGGCAGGGTGGATTTTATGGCCGACGGCAGCGCGGCAGCGGACGCTTTTTATATCGGTGTCCATTCCTTCAGCGAAGAAGACAGCCAGCGCAATATGATCTATGATTGGCGTTCCCCGGTCGCGAGCATGTTTTATGACTACAATGTCGGCCGGGCGGCTTATGAAGCTCCGGCTGGCGAGGTCGAAGGCGAGATTTGCTTAAAGAGGCAGTATAGGATCAAACATGGCGTCATGGACTACATGATCGAAAGCTCGATGAACATTAACGACGATGTGCTGCAAAAGGAACTTAGCCACACATCGGACGAGAAGATGAAGAACATCGTAGCCACGATTCAGAAAGAGCAAAACGTTATTATCCGTAACGAACATTCCCATGAGCTGATCATTCAAGGCGTGGCCGGATCGGGTAAAACTTCCGTCGCGCTGCACCGGATTGCCTTTTTGCTATACAGGTATAAAGGGACGATCACATCGCAAAATATTCTCATCATTTCTCCGAATAAGGTGTTTTCCGACTATATTTCCAACGTGCTCCCGGAGCTGGGGGAAGAAAAAATCATGGAGATCGGATTCGATGAATTAGCGGCAAGGGAGCTTAAGGGCATTTGCGGGTTCCAAACGTTCGGCGAACAAGTCTCCGGGCTAACCGCCTCGGCCGACGAGGCCTTGATTGCGTGTATTCAATCCAAAGCGGGCCTGAGCTTCGTGCACCGGCTGGAACAGTTCGTACGGCATTGCAGCGAGACATATTTCGTACCTGCCGATCTGTCGCTTTCTTCCGCACGCATTGCCAAAGAAGACATCGCGAGCGCCTATCAGGCAGCCGGCAGCTTGCCGGTGAAACAAAGGCTGGACAAAACGGCATCGATTGTCGCCGGTTCGGCCAGAGACGAGGACGGGCAGAAACTAAAGCCCGCCGCTGCGAACAAAATCAAAACCGCGATCAAAAAGATGTTCAAGACTTTGAACATGATTTCGCTTTATAAGGATTTTTGCGAGTACATCGGCAAACCGGAATGGTTCAAGCTGTACAAGCCGAAGACACTGGAGTTTTCCGATGTATTTCCTATAATATATTTGAAAATATTACTGGAAGGCGCGCACGGTTTTGAATCGGTGAAACATGTATTGGTAGATGAAATGCAGGATTATACCGCGGTGCAATACGCCGTCCTATCCCGCCTGTTCAAATGCAAGAAGACGATTCTAGGAGATGGCAATCAATCTGTTAATCCTTACTCATCATCTTCGATAACCGAGATCAAGCAAGTGTTTCCCGAAGCGGATACCGTCGAATTGTTAAAGAGCTATCGCTCGACGATCGAAATCATTCATTTTGCGCGGCAAATCAATCCGAACAGCAGGATGATTCCGATTGAACGGCATGGCGATAGTCCCCGAATCCAAGCGTCAGGCGACGCGGAGGGGCAGTTGGCGCTGATCCGAACAGCGGCGGCTCAATTTCTGGAGTCGGAGCATCGATCGCTGGGCATCGTATGCAAGACGCAAGCTCAAGCGAAGCAGCTGTATCAAGAGATCAAGGATATGCATAAGGATGTATATTTGCTGGATTTCAGCAGCGAGAAATTTCATGACGGCATCCTTATCGCTTCATCGCACATGGCTAAAGGATTGGAGTTTGATCAAGTGATCGTGCCTTTCTGCGATGCGGCGAACTATACGACGGAGATGGATCGAAGCTTGCTGTATATCGCCTGCACTAGAGCGATGCACAAGCTGACGCTTACTTATTTTGGGGAAGCTTCGCCCTTGCTGCCCGATAGGGGACGACCGCAAGTATAAATATCAAGCATTGCGTATGCGTTAAAAGCACCCCGAGATACCGGTATCGGCCGGTTCTTCAAGGTGCTTTTTTATGTTTGACGCAATTTTTCGGGTGAAAAGCTTTCGGTCGGACCTTCTAGCAGCCTTTACGTTAACGGCTGCAATCGTTACAATCTAATCTAAGCGAAGCGATCGCTTTGCGGACGAATCTCATCAATTGAAAGACGTTGGAGGTAAGGGATCCTAATGAGTCAACGCTATCGAATTACAAGAGCATTTCAGGAAAGGGATCATGACAATTCGGCGCAAGCCATAACGTTGGAAGAATGCAAACAATATTTTGATTCCAAGCCCGATTTTACGTATACCACCGTGTTTACGATCACAGGCTCTACTACCGTGTCCATAGAGGGAGACTTTTTCATGTGGCGCTGCGGCGACGAAAGCATCCCATTCCGCCATTATCAGGGAGATATTTACGTGTCCGGTGCCAATGAAGCGGTGATCCCCAAGATGATGGAGGTGGCTGGCGAGCTGGGAGCGGATGTGGCGGAAGGGTAGAAAGTTTCATACATCCCGTAGACGATCAATGATGCTTTCGGTTGTTTGCGTAGTCGATCAAGACAACGCGCCGTTTTTTGTTTACGCGAATATTGGCTTTATTCGGTTTTCCGGATTGAATAATATCGGAAATTTTCACGCCGTAACGTTTAAACTTGCGATACACCTTCGATACTTTTTTCTTGTAATCTCTAGTTTTGGGAAGATGCTTATCGATTTTCCTCATGATCAACCAACCGTCGCCATGATCGACGATTTTGCCGAGGTGCTTTCGCAAAGATGAAGGTACGCGGTGATAAAGTCTTACTTCCCTACTGTTGCACTTCATGCCTTTCGTTACTCTGGCGACTTTTAAAATGTACCCTTTTCCCATATCGAATACAATTCTATGCTTTCCCGCTCCTATGCATTTATAGGGAAGTTTCAGTTTTTCCAAAGCCTTTTTCTTTGGATAGGAAAGAATCTCCTCTTTTTTGAGTTTGTTCGCCCATTTTTTTATTACGTTTCGTTCCGTTGTCGTTATACATTTTTCACCCATATGATGCACCCCCTTCTATTATTATTTTATACCATTTGATTTAACAGGAAATGGATAATGAACTATAAATGGAATAGTCTGGAAACACAAAAAATAGGGGCATTGGTAGTATAGTAGTATTGGCGCATGACAAAGACCTCCAATGCTTGCATTGAAGGTGGTACATGTATACCGTTTTCCGATAAAAAATGGATAGAGTGGGGATGTTCGTATGCGGAAACTTGTTTTTTTCTTAGGTGCTGCCGGCGCGGGAAAGACGTCGCTCGCCAAAGCGTTAGCAAGGAGGCACCGAGCGGCATTCTTTGACATGGACACATTGTTACAGCCCGCGGCGGAGGCGATCATGACTCTTTCCGGACTCGATCCGAACGACCGCGATTCGCCCGTGTATAAAACGCGCTGCCGGGACCTCGGTTACCGTGTGACGATGGATGCCGCATTGGAAAATCTGGAGCTTGGAACGGACGCCTTTGTCATCGGACCTTTCACGAAAGAGACGGGAGACCCGTCGTGGCTGGAGCAGGAGCTCTCGCGAATCGGCGCTTCGCTGCGCGATGTAGACGTCAAGGTGGCCTACGTCTTTCTCCCCGATGAGGAGCATTACCGTAGGCGGATCGAACAAAGAGGCAGGCCGATCGATGCGTGGAAGCTGGACAACTGGAGCGAATTCAGCCGTTCGCTCGCGCTGCGGGAAATCAAATGGCCGCTTCATGAAGCTTCGATATTGTATTTTGACAATTCCGGCCCGCTAACCGAAGAAAAAATATCGCGTATCGAACGGTTTGTTTTTCCTACTTCGTGAAATAATCCTTCAACCCGGCGGCGATGGCGGCCGCCGCTTTTTGCTGATAGTCGGCAGAGCGGACAATCGCTTCGTCCTTCGGGTTCGATAAGAAACCAAGCTCAACCAACGTGGACGGCTGTGCGTTTTCCCGCAGCACGTGATAATCGCCGAACGAAATGCCGTTGCTTTTTAGCCCCAGCGACTTACTCAGCTGGGTTTCGATTTTTCTCGCGAGCGGCTCGTCCTTCGATTTCGAATAGTAGAACGTCAATGTACCGTTCACCGGCTTCGGGGACGAATTGTAATGGATGCTGATAAAGGCATCCGCCCGTTTTTTCTCGCTGACTTCCACCCTTTCGGATAGGGCGGGATTTTCTTTGTCGTCGGTTCGGGTCATGATGACCTGAGCCCCGGCCTGACGAAGCAAGTCCGCCAAATAGCGGGAAGTTTTCAGATTCAGCGTCTTTTCGCTGGAGCTGTATTTCTTGCCGATCACTCCATGATCTACGCCGCCGTGACCGGGATCGATAACAATGATTTTCCCCTTCAGCCCCTGAGAGCTTTTCGCTTGGGACACCGTCGCCGTCTTCGGACGCTTGTCCGATTCGGCGGCGTTTACATTTTGCAAATAATAGCCCGCCACCCAGCCGGAGATGCGGCCGGAGTTGATTTTGATCCACCCGTACGATTCTTGGGAATAAGAAACGAGGGTGTCTCGCTCTAAAGTCCCGACGATCGTAGACTTCTGGTCCGGTTCGCTGCGTACATTCAGCAGGGAGGCCAACACTTTTGCTTTCTGCATGTCCTCCGCTTGCGCATTCACTTGATGGAGCCAAGCCGCGTTGAACATCATGATGCTGATTAGGCAAATAATCATGAGTGCTTTTAACGTTTTTCGATTCATGGGCCCCCCTCTTACGAACGATGTCAATTAATGTATAAATATAGCAGAAATGGCCTGTCTCTTAAAGTGCAATTTTGCTTATTTTTTCCACGAAAGCCTTGTTGGCGAAATTCCTATTGACGAACGGAAGAAAATAAATTAAGGTTAGCTTACAAGATAAATGAATGAATCATTCATTTATGAATTGCGAGGAGGAATGAATGAAGATGGAAGCGAATACGAAGGGAACGGTATTCGGCAAATACGTGATTATTACCGGCGCCACCAGCGGCATAGGCTTCGCTGCGGCCAAGGAGTTCGCCCAACGTGGCGCAATTGTGGGGATCGTTGCGCGGAATCAGGCGAAAGCGAAAGAGGCGGCCGCGCAATTGAAAGCTGCCGCCGGTCATCATACCAAGGTCGACATCTTTGTTATGGATATGGCTTCTCAAGCGTCGATTCGAAGCGGCGCTGCGGATATTTTGGAGCGATGGCCCCGAATTGACATCTTGATCAATAATGCCGGTGCGATGTTCGTTTCGCGTAAGCTAACGACGGACGGAATCGAGATGACCTGGGCGGTCAATCATCTCGGTCCCTTCCTGCTGACGAAGCTGCTACTGGATCGGTTGAAAGAGAGCGGTCATGCACGCATCATAACGACCGCTTCCCATGGCCATAAGATGGCAAAAGCGGGGATTCGCTTTGATGATCCGAGTGCCAAGCGTCTCTACGGTTTCCCCCTGAACCTGCTGGGCGGCGCCAATGTTCGTTACGGCGAGACCAAGCTCGCCAACGTTATGTTCACGGCGGAATTAGGGAGACGGCTGGAGGGAACGGGGGTCACAGCCGCTTGCTTCGATCCCGGCCTGGTTGCGACGAACTTTAATCAAGACAACGGATGGTTGGCGCGCGTGACGATGGCTGTGATGCAAAAGTTTTCCCGCACGCCCGAACAGGGGGCAGAGACGTTGGTCTGGCTGGCGGACTCCGATGAAATGAATGCCGCTAACGGGGGGTATTACAAGGAGATGCGAGCGGCAATTCCTTCCGAGGCCGCCCGGCATAAGGAGGATGCGAAGCGCTTATGGGAAATGAGCGAAGCGCAAATCGAAATCGTATAAGATGTTTTGCTAAAAATACACCGTTTCTTGTCCATGCCCCCCATGTTATGATGTAGGATATAATCGAAGCCTATAACAAATAATCCTACACATCTGGAACGGGGATATCATCTTGAAAACATTTAAAAAAGTGTATATAGAAATTACGAGCATTTGCAATCTCGCCTGTACATTTTGCCCGCCGACGGAGCGAAAAGCAAATTTCATTAAAGTGGAGGATTTCTCGAAACGATTGGATGAGATTAAGCCGCACACCCATTATATTTATCTTCACGTGAAAGGAGAGCCGCTTCTTCATCCCAAGATCGACGAGCTGCTGGATCTTAGCCACGAAAAAGGGTTCAAGGTCAATATTACGACGAACGGAACGCTGATCGCGAAAAACCGGCATAAGCTGCTGGGAAAGCCTGCGCTGAGACAGATGAATTTTTCGCTCCACAGCTTTGACGGACACGAGGGCTCTACGAACCGAGAAGGATATTTGCGCGAAATTCTTTCCTTCGTCCGCGAAGCGGAGCAGCATAAGATCATTTTTTCGTTCCGTCTATGGAATTTGACGCAGGACAATATAACGAATATGCAAAGGAGCAGAAACCGCCAAACGCTCGAAATCATCGAGAAGGAGTTCGGCTTGGATTACAAGATTGAAGAAAAAGTAGTGCCGGGCGAAGGACTGCGAGTCGCCGACCGCGTCTATTTGAACCAGGACTATGAATTCCAGTGGCCTAGTTTGACGGCGCCGGAGGATGAAGGCAAAGGATTTTGCCATGCGCTTCGCAGCCAGGCGGCCATTCTCGTGGATGGGACTGTGGTGCCATGCTGTCTGGATGGGGAAGGCGTTATCAATCTGGGCAATATTCATCAGACTGCCTTTTCCGATATCGTGAATGGGGAGCGGGCGAATAACCTCGTAGAAGGATTTTCCCGCAGGGAAGCTGTCGAAGAATTATGCAGAAGGTGCGGGTATAGGCAAAGGTTTGGAGCGTAATCGCGGTTGATTTAAGATTGTGGGCTGCCGGTATGAATCGGTAGCTTTTTTTGGCGTTATCGGAGTTTATAGCACTATAATTAAAAATAGGAAAATCCGCATCAGCTTGTTTCTCTTTATTCCAGTTAGCTGTTCCTTATAATGAAGCCTGGAAGCTAAAAGCACCATTCATCTATTGGATAACGGAGGCAGGTATGACAACTTATATTTATATGGTGAGACACGGGGAATCGCCGAAGACGGAAGGATCGGAGAGAACAAGAGGGTTAATGGAGAAAGGCAAGTCAGATGCGTGTCGAATCACGGAATTATTGACAGGAGAGGGGATCGAAGTATACGTTTCAAGCCCATATCGGCGGGCCATTCTAACCATTGAAGAGTCCGCTCGAAGGTCGGGACAAGAAATATTACAATTTGAAGAGCTTAAGGAACAAAAGTTTTCTAACGAAGATATCCGAATGCCCGATAACGAATTAATGCCTTTGTTGAAAAGGTCGTTTTCCGATCCGAGCTTTGCTTTACCGGGAGGGGAGACGAACCACGAGTGTCAGAACCGGGCTATAACCGTGTTGAAACAATTATTAACAACCTATCAAGGACGGCGAATAGCGGTCGGCACGCATGGAGCCGTAATGACTTTAACGATGGGGTATTATGACAAACGGTACGATTTGGATTTTTTACTGAACACGACCAAACCGGATGTATACAGGATGGAATTCATCGGTCAACAATTTGTCGGGGTTAAGAGATTGTGGATATGAAGTAGAGGGTTCCCGTGAGTTTTCTCCCCATACAGATGCTATACTTAATGGGAGCTCATAAATTTACTAACCCGATTCCCGGAAGGGGTGTACGTCATTGGATGCATTGGAGTACTTCGTCACCGACGAGTGGGACGACGCGCGCTGGTCTGCAGCGGAGCGAATCTACGAGCAAGCATTTCCCCTTGACGGCAAAAAAAGCCGCGAGATCATTCGCCGTATGTTTGAAAGAAAGATGTGTCAGCTGCACACGATCGCACAAGACTCGGAAATGGTCGGCATGGCGCTAACCGGAATCGATCGGCAAGCCGGCGCGCTCATCATCGATTATTTGGCGATTCGCCAAGAGGTACGCGGCCGCGGGTATGGCGGGCTCATGCTGGACCGGATTAAGCCGTGGACCCGCTCGGTTACGGAGTGCAAAGGGATCATCGTCGAGGTCGAATCCGAACCGACGGAGGAGAACCGCCGGCGAATCCGTTTCTGGGAAACAAACGGCTTCCATCTCACGGCTTACGTTCATCAGTACATCTGGGTACCCGAGCCTTATCAGGCGATGTATTTGAACTTCGATGAGACGAACGGGCTGCCGGAGGACGGGAAGACGCTGTTTCGCAGCATTGCAGGATTTCATGAAAAGGCGTATCGTCGCAAGTGAACGGCTCGTATGGATTTGACTTACTCACGCGGATTGATTTGCATGCCAAAATGCTGTCGTAACAGCTCCTCGTATCTCGCTTCGTCAATCGATTCTTTTGTAACGATGCCGTGATTCCATTGTGTGAAAGAACGGTTGGTCAATGTCATGTTGCCGGCGTCTGTCCGTTTCGTGAGCAGCGGATGTTTATTGAATGGAGATTGCTCATGCGCGGCGATGATGTTCTGGATCTCGCTGCATTCGGATAGATCGGCGATAGGCTTGCGGGAATCGAAAGCATATCCGGTGTTCCAGTCGGTATCTTTATATTTGAGCTTCATTTCCAGTACAAAATCCCCATGCTCGCTATCCTCTTGCCTGATCCGAAACTGGCCGTTGCTGGAACTTACGGTTTCACCGGTTAACGGCACGGGGGTTAGCGGCAAATTTCCTCCAAACCCCGTGTCGACAACATACGTCTTATTCTCGTGCGTTAAAAGAATCGCGGCATGCGTTCTTCCGAATGGGGCATATTCCCGCATGGTTTTGTTAAATACAATGCCGCGCGTCAAGACTGCGTCAAAGCCATTCTCGATAAGGAACAATTGCAGGAGCGAATTTAATTCGTAACAAAGACCGCCTTGTTCCTTTATCAACATGTCGTCGATGAGCTGCTCGGCGCATATATCGCTCGTACGATGCTCGATAATGCGCAAATTTTCAAACGGAATCGCTTTTGCCGTTTTTTCCAGAATGGAATTCAAGCTTTCAAAAGAGAGCGGATCGTTGGCCGGAAACCCGATTCTTTGACGAAATAGAGTGTTCAGCTTGCTCAAACGTCTTCCCTCCCTATCCTGTATGTTGTTTAAAAATGATTCCAGACGACCGTTTGGCTTACCGGAAACCGTCCGGACGGACGTGCCGGAGTCGCCGCCTTACCGATCGCGACCAACAGGACCGGTACGTATTGTTCCGGAACGTTGAATGCTTCGACGAATTGGCCTGGGTTATACCCGCCCATCGGGCAAGAATCGAGCCCTTTCGCTCTCGCCGCGAGCATGAGCTGCATGGCGGCCAGCGATGCATTGCGAATCGCTTCATCGCGCGGGACGGTTGGTATGTTGGCATACGCCGATTCGATTTGGTTAATCAGGTTCGCTTTAATCTCCTCCGGCATCATACCGGCTTGCACGGCAGAGCCAAAGACGGCCTCGGCATTCCGATTCGCCTGCAGGTTTCCGAGCACGGCGACGACGACGGACGCATCGACGACCTGCTTTTGCCCGTTCGCAATAGGCAGCAGCTTTTGTTTGGCCGCTTGGTCGGTGATCGCGAGAAATTTCCAGTGCTGAAGATTCCAGGCCGACGGCGCGCTGCCGGCGATTTCCAGCAGCTCCATGATCTCTTGCTCGCTTAATTTATAACTCGCATCGTAATGCTTGACGGCACGGCGTTCCCGGACGGTTTCGAAAAAATCGGCTTTTACAGTAGATGTCATATGAATATTATTCAGCTCCTTGTCGAATGGATCGTTCCCTGAATTATATTGTTTCCAGCCTCATTAAGCCTTTATCCGGTCGGAATGAAGCGATCCCTGCTTTATTTTTTTTCGCCCGAGGCTCAAATTTGCTCCCGTAACCCCCACTATAATGAGCGCCGAACCGATGAGATGATATAACGTGATATCCTCTCCAAGGAACATTGCCCCGACCGCGATGGAGACGATGGTCGACAAATTGGAAAATACGCTCATTTTGGAAGCTTCCATCTTGGACAAGGCGTAGTTTGCCGTCAATGCGGTCACGAGCGAGGATAATACCCCGAGGTACACGATCGATACGAGAAAGGGACCGGATGCGAGCGGCGCGACGAGCAGATCGAGCGTGCCCGCGGCCGCGTGACTGGCGAGCGATACGGCGAAAAATGTGACGAAGCCGATGCCGAGCATCATATAGGTGATTTCCGCCGGGCTGAACGTTCGAAGCAGCGAGCGGGCCAGCACATTGTATCCGGCAAATGCGAGACACGATAAAAACAAAAGGAACATCCCCGTCACGTTCGTCCAATCGATGCTGCTTCCCTTCATCACAAAAATGAACAAAACGCCGAATACCGACAGGAAAATGGACAGCCTCTGCCGCACGGTTGTCGCTTCTTTCAAAAAAATGAAGGCGAGCAGCATCGTCAGCACCGGCGTGAAGGCATATAATATGCCTCCTTCGGAAGAAGTGGCGTGCTGCAGTCCGAACGTCTGAAATGTAAAGAACCCGAGCGGATACGTGACGGCCAGCAGAAGCGCTTTGTATAACGGCTTGCCGCGATAATGGAGCCGAACCCGGCCGAGCAAGACCGGTATCGTCATGACGGCAAACGACAGGGCGAAACGAAAAGCTAACGTATCGATCGGGTTGGCGTATTCGAGCGCCATCTTTGTAAACAGGAACGATAATCCGATGATGGACGCATTCACGACCGTCAGCAAATAAGCCAGTTTGATTCCTTGTTGTTCCATGATCGGTTCCTCCTTTCGAATGGAAGTCGGGATCGCGTTCGCGAACGATATCCGGTAACGCCATCGTATGACGAAATACGGGTTCGAACAATACGTTTTTTCCACAACTGTATCGATACAGTTGTCTCGTTTATTATAATGGGAGGAGAAAGCAAGGGGACGGTATGAAAAAATATGTGTCTATTCTTTCGGAGATGGAGCAGCAGTTCGCGGAAGGTCGGTATCGTCCGGGTCAAAAGATGCCTTCCGTCCGCAATGCCGCGAAGGCTTACGAGTGCAGCATCAGCACCATCATCCGGGTCTATGCGGAATTGGAGAAGCGCCACGCGATCTATTCAATCGCGCAAAGCGGCTACTATGTCGTCGGAGACCGGCAGCAGGGCGAGGAGAACGATACGATCGATTTCGCATCGGCGTCTCCGGACGTCAACGTATTTCCGTACCTGGATTTTCAGCACTGCTTGAACCAGGCGATCGATACGTACAAGTATCACTTGTTCACATACGGCGATGCGAAAGGGCTGGAGAAGCTCCGCCTTACGCTGACTTCCCATTTGGCTGACTCCCAAGTGTTTGCGAAGGCGGAGCGGATCGTGGTGACATCGGGCGTGCAGCAGGCGCTGGAAATTTTGGCGAAAATGCCGTTCCCCAACGGGAAGTCGGCCATTTTGGTCGAGCAGCCAAGTTACGATATTTATTTGCACTTCCTTGAAGCGGAGGGAATCCCGGTTTGCGGCATTGCGCGCAGCGCGGCGGGGATTGATTTGCTGGAGCTCGAGGCCATATTCAAGACCGGCGATATCAAATTTTTTTACACGATGTCCAGACACCACAACCCGTTGGGCACTTCGTACAGCATGGAGGAGAGGAAAGCGATCGCCGCTTTGGCCGGCAAATACGACGTATACGTTGTGGAAGACGATTATATGGCCGACTTGGGCGAAGATCAAGGGTTCGATCCGATTTACGCCTACAACCGGACGTCGCACGTCGTTTATTTGAAAAGCTTTTCGAAAATCATATTCCCAGGCTTGCGGCTCGGCGCCGCCGTATTACCGGAAGCGCTGTTGAGTCCGTTCCAAACGCGAAAAAGATATGCCGACACTTCGCTCCTTTCGCAGGCGGCGCTCGAAGTATATATCAAAAACGGGATGTACGAGCGGCACAAGCGCAAAATTGGCAGCCAATACGCGGCGCGGATTCGCCTGTTGAATGAGGCAGTGAAGCGGCATAACGAAGCGGGACCGATCGCAATAACGGAACAAAGCTCCGGCGTGTACGTGCAATTCAAGCTGCCGCAAACGGTCAATCTGGAGCGTCTGACGAAACGGCTTGAAGCGAGGCATATTCTCGTGATGTCCGGCAAGCGATTTTATTTGTCGGATTACCTGGAGCGGGACAAGTTTTTGCGGATCAGCATTTCCCGGGCGAAGCCGGAGCGGATCGACGAGGGGATACAGGCGATTGTCGAAGAAGCGAAGCGGGGAAGCTGGGAGGAGTAAAAACGTCTATCTGATAAAAAAGCAGTTGACTTTCCACAGCGGTAGAACGTTTATACTTGCTCTGAAGTTGAAAAACGGCATGCCAAGGCCTCGGAAAGGAGAAGCTTATGTTTAAAATCAGCGAGTTTTCCAAGTTGAGTCAAGTCCCGGCCAAAACATTGCGGTTCTACGATCAGCTAGAGCTGCTCAAACCCGCTTATACGGATCAACAAAGCGGCTATCGCTATTATACGAGCGAGCAACTGCTGCAATTGCATCGGATTCTCGCGTTCAAAGATCTCGGTTTTACGCTCGAACAAATCCGGCAGCTGCTCCATGACAACGTGTCTCCTGCGGAAATTCGCGGGATGTTCCGATTGAAGCAAGCCGAGGTGCAGAGACTCGTCCAGTCGGAAATGGAGCGGTTGACCCGCATCGAAGCCAGATTGCATCAGATTGAGCGGGGGGGCGGCGAGCTGCCTTCGCACGAAGTGCTCGTGAAGCGGGTTGCGCCGATCATGGTCTTGTCATTGCGAGAGACGACAAGCCGAGCCAGCATTCCCGGATTGTTCGAAGAAATCGACACGTATTTGCAATGGGCCGGCGTACCGCAGACCGCTCCTCACATGGTCGTATGGCATAGTTGTCTGGAATGCGAGAGCAGCATCAATCTGGAAGTCGCTTGCCCGATTCCGCATCAAGTGCCGGACTCTGCCCGGTATCGGACGAACGTGCTTCCGGAAATGACCGTAGCGTCGGTGACCCACATCAGCCGACCCGAATTGGAATCCGCGGTAAGTGTAGACCTGGGCTCGTGGATTGAGATGAACGGCTACCGGATTAACGACGAAGTACCGAGCCGGGAAATTTATACGCCGATGCAGGAAGACGGCAAGCAAATTTACGTTACCGAAAGCCAAATGCCGATTATCACGGCGGGCGTGGCTCTTTGAGCTCACAAGGCGCTTGTTCGCTAGTTGAGATAACAGGAGATGGAGGATGATGAGCATGCGAACGATGGAGCCAATCGACTCAACCAACGAACTTGGCGGCCGAAGAAGAACGGCGGCGATCCTGATGCTGGCGCTTTGCGTATTCATTATCGGCACAGCGGAGCTGCTGCCTATGGGACTGTTATTGCCCATCTCCGGCGATATCGGCGTAACCATTCCAACGGCCGGCATGCTCGTAACCGGGTACGCACTCGGCGTTGTCTTCGGCGGTCCCGTACTCTCGATCTTGACCGGCCGACTGCCGCGCAAAGCGCTGATGTGCTCGCTGATTGTATTGTTTATGGTGGGCGGAGGCATCTGCGCGGTTGCGCCCACATACGCAATATTGATCATTGGCCGAATCATCAGCGCATTGGCGCACGGCGTCCTGTTCGGAATCATGGTTGTCACGGCAAAAACTATCGCCCCTCCCGGCAAGGAAGGCGCAAGCATCGCTATGGTCGGATCGGGACTTACGATCGCCGTGATCTTGGGCGCGCCGCTTGGGGCTTTCCTCGGTCAACAGTTTGGCTGGCGGCTGCCGTTTCTTGTCGTGACGCTGCTTTCTTTTGCCGCTTTGCTAGGCATAATGAAGCTGGTTCCGTCCATGCCGAGCACCGAAAGCGCACCGATCAAAGGACAGCTGCGCACGGTGAGCCGTCCCCAATTCATCTTGGTGCTGCTGATGACTGTGTTTGGAGCGGGAGGCACCTTCGTCGCCTTTACGTACATTACTCCGATTTTGGAGCGAATCACTTTATTATCCGAAGGAGCTATTTCCGTTGTACTGCTTATTTTCGGTATCGGTTCCATGATCGGCAACTTGCTTGGAGGCAAATGGTCGGATCGACGGCTGCTGCCGACGCTGTTTGGCGGTATGGCGCTGTTGGCCGTATCGATGGCGTTCTTTTCCATAACGAGTCACAATAAAGCCGCTGCGATTGTTACCGTGTTCGTCTGGGGGATGGCCGCGTATAGCATCATTACGCCGCTCAATATCCGCGTGCTCCAGAAGGCAGGGCATGCGCAGGAACTGGCGTCGACTTTGAATATTTCCGCCTTTAATTTGGGCAATGCGCTAGGCGCTTATATCGGCGGGCTTGTCATCGACAGCACGCTGGGACTGCCCGCCGTACCTTGGGCAGCCTCGCTCGTCACCGTTGCAGGCATCGCTTTGACCGCCTGGAGCGTCCATTTGGACCGGCGGGTCGCCGGTTGTACCGAAATCGGATCTGCCGGGATGGGCCGTTGTGAAGCATAGCTTGCAAAAAAAGATCTGGAAATCGTTCCCAACCATTTTAGTTATTTATGGTAAAATACAACGTAAATGACTTGAAATGGAGCGCATTGAACCTTATGGCTTACAAGGTTTGTGACCATTGTAAAGAGGAAAATCCGGAACATGCTTCCGTTTGTTCTAGCTGCAGTCGCCCGCTTCATAACGCTGCATTGTTTGGAACGCCAAGCCATCGTGGGCGGGTTTTAAGTTTTACATGATGACCCGGATAAGAGCAGCGTAGGCAAAGGATTAATTATTTTCGGCTTAGTTATGTTAGTAATCGGATTCATTTTTTTGAACATCATTTTTTAAGATGTTCTTTTTTTTGTGATTTGACAAGTATACAAAGGACCGCTCAGCGCCGTAAGCTCATGCTGCCGCGTTGTTTGTATGCTTGTACGAGACACGGCCTGATACGCAGCTGCTTGTTGACACATATATCGGTCCGACATATAATACATGTATCGATAAGATATATCGATTCGACATATATCGGAGGTATGGTAATGTACGAATTGTTTGTGCTGGGCGAGTTGATGACGGGAGAGAAACACGGCTACATGCTCCAGGAAATACTCAAAAACGCCGCCGGACCGGGTCGGCAGATCAGCTCGGGAACCTTGTACCCGCTGCTGTCCCGATTAGTGGATAGCGGACAGATCCATCTCCGGCACGAGGAAGAATCGGAGGGAGGAAGACTTAGGAAAGTATATGCGCTGACGGAAGCCGGACGCGTCCGATTTCACGAGCTGATGGAGGAACCGCTCGAGTCCAATACCGATACCGAACGGCTCATTAATTTTAAAATGGTCTATTTCCAGTATGTGACGAAGGACGTTCGGCTTGCTTGTCTGAAGCAGTATTTGAACCATCTCCAGACGATACGGAAATACGTGAAAAACTTCGAAACGCAGCTTATTTCGCATAAACCGGAACCGGCCAAACAACGCAACCAGCTGCTTCGCGTGTTCGATCACAGATTGCGTGTCGGCGAGGCCGATATCGAGTGGGTCACAGAGGAAATCGAACGAATCGAAAGGGAGGAATAACGATGGAACGACTATGGACCAGGCCGTTTATTCAAATGACGGTAGCTATGCTGTTCTTGTTTACCGCGCTATATTTGCTGCTTCCAACGCTGCCGCTGTACATTAAGCAGCTCGGAGGAAGCGAGTCGCAGGTCGGACTGGCGGCGGGGGTATTTACTTTGTCCGCCGTCGTGTTCCGGCCGGTCGTCGGGGGGCTGCTCGACCGGTACGGCCGGCGGCCGTTTATTATATGGGGACTGCTCGTTTTCGTGTTGTCGATGTATGTGTACGACTGGATCGCCGGCATTGCGGCGTTGATGGCACTGAGGGTGCTGCACGGCATCAGCTGGGCGTTCTCCACAACCGCTGTCGGCACCACGATCACGGATGTGATTCCGGCCAGCCGCCGCGGGGAGGGGATGGGATGGTTCGGCATGGCGATGACGGCGGCGATGGCGATCGGGCCGGTGCTCGGGATATGGCTGATGAACAACCATTCATCCCATGGGTTGTTTCTTACCGCGGCGGGATGCTCCGCAGCGGCGCTGCTCGTGGCGTTCGCTACAAAAATCCCGTTCCAGCCGAAAGCCGGAACGGGACGTATCGTCCTATTTGAAAAATCGGTGTTGCCCGTGTCGGCGACGACATTTTTTCTGGCCGTCGTGTATGGCGGAATTACGGCATTTGTGCCGCTGTTCTCCGAATCGATCAAGGTGAATCCGGGCACGTTCTTCCTCGTATATGCGCTCGCGCTCACCGTCATTAGGCCCGTCGCCGGCAAACTGTCCGACCGAAGGGGAGCGGCATTCGTTATTGTGCCTTCGCTGATCGTCACGGCTGCCGCTTTGCTCGTGTTAAGCGCTGCCGACGGACTGACCGGCGTCATCATTGCCGCCATTTTGTACGGCATCGGATTCGGCTCGGCGCAGCCGGCCCTTCAAGCGGCCAACTTGCGGCTGGCCGATCCGGACAAACGAGGGGCGGCTACGGCGACCTTCATGACCGCATTCGATTTGGGCATCGGTCTGGGGTCGATCGTACTCGGATGGGTTTCCCAATACGCGGGCTATCCGTTTCTGTTTACGGCCAGCAGCGTCTCGGTTGTCATTTCGCTATTGATTTTTATATTGTTCGTCAGACGGTCACTGTTGAATTATCAAGTGAAACAAAGTATCGCTCCATGAAAATATATTATCCTTGACACTATCCGTTCCTTGCGATCATTTGGGATAGTAAGTGAATCCGGGATGCTTGACGACCGGCGATTTCACTTTTTGCAGATGCTCGATCAGCTCCGGCCCGACGTGCAAATTGTTTTGCACAAGCTGCCGTGGGGTAAGGGCCATCCATTGGTTTAAGGAAATATCGACAAACCGGTCGCTCTTGAATATTTCCAAAAACCATAAGGTTTCATCGCCGGTGTTTTGGATGTAGTGGCCGAAAGCGAACGGAACATAGCCGACGTCCCCTGCTCTATAATCGAAGGTCCGCGCTGCCCCGTTGCCTGCAAATACGGTCATGCGCCCTTGCCCGGTAAGATAATACTGCCACTCGTCGTTATTCGGATGCCAGTGAAGTTCCCGCATCGCGCCGGGCTTGATCTCAACCAGGGCGGCGGCCACTGTTTTGGAGATCGGAAAATTGGTGGAGTCCACAATGCGCACGGATCCGCCGGATGTTTGCAGCGGTGCTTGGGCCAACAGTCGATGCTTGAAGCTCAGAGGCGTCGTGCCGTAAGGGGACTGCACTTCTTGACTGGCTAGCGGACCCGGCGGCTGATCTTGATATATGTACACTTGTTCGGACGGGATGGAATCGAACGCACTCTCGGGGACGCCGAAATTGGCGGATAGGACGTCTTTGGGGGTATGCGCAAACCAATCGGAGATCGATAGCGTATTCAGGTCGGAGAAATGTCCGTCATCGAACACCAGCAAAAATTCGCAGCCTTCCGCAAGCCCTTGAATCGAATGCGGCAAGCCCGCCGGAAAATACCAAAGATCGCCCGGTCCGACGTCCGCGATAAAGTTGCGTCCGTTCGCATCGATCGAAGTAATGCGTGCACCGCCCCAAATCATGTAGGCCCACTCCGCTTGTTGATGCCAGTGCAGCTCGCGTACTCCTCCTGGAGTCAAGCTCATATTAACGCCTGCAAGGGTGGTGGCGATCGGCAAATCCCTCACCGTGATTTCCCTGGACCATCCGCCTTGATTGAGCTGCATGTGAGTGTCGGAGAACGACATTTTCAAATTCGGCACTAGCCCCGAATCCGTAACGGGAGGGACTAACAAATCCGGATTTTCCAGATCCCGCATCACATCGCGAGGGCCGAGATCCGGCCCTCCGGCACCGTCTACCCTGATCGGCTGAGGGACGTTAAACGGTTTTTCGCTGTTCGGCGGCTTAGTTTTCATAGGTATCGGATTCCTCCAATGCATGAAATAGCAAGGAACTTCTAAACGAAACGTACATCGTAATTTATGAGTCATGACCGGTTAATATGAAAAAGCCTTTTGGGCCTGCATAATAGTGCCCGAATGGGCTGCGCAGGAGCTCGTCGGAGTCTGAGGGTACCTTCCAAGAGATGCGCGTGCTCTATATATGACAAAAAATCGTGATCTCGACGGATCACGATTTTTTTATATGACGGGGCTATGTTTCGCCGGAACCGGCCTTGCGCTCAGTACTGGTTCCAATACCCGATCCCATTGCCGATGACCGGCTGTTGGTACTGCGGATAGTAGAAGTTCTGGCGATGGTGCTGCCCATAATATTGCTGGTTCGGGTGGGCCGGATTCGAATAAGCGGGGTTCGCCGCCGTCTTGCCTTGCGCTTGCGCTTGCTTGCAATCGTTGGGCGGGCCGATGAAGACCGTATTGGTGATCGGAGCGAGCGTCTCTTTTACTTTCGCCTCATCGAGACAATACGTGTGTGCAAGCACGCTAGCCGGTGTCAATCGCAGCAGGTCGGAACCGCCGATGAATTCCGGAACCGGCGCGTCGAAGATGGCGATTAAATGCGTGTTATCGACCGAAGCGATTTCGTAGTGCCACCAGCCTTGGGGCACATTCGCGACTTGACCCGGCTGGATGGGGAAATGGAGCAGCTCTTTTGTAAAAGGATTAACGATCGAAACTACAGCTGCGCCGCTTACGCAATAGACAAGCTCAGAAGCGTTTTGATGGATATGCGGTTCGACTACATTGCTCGTGCTGAGAAAAATATCGAGCATCGATACGTTTCCAAGCGTGTTCAGCTCGTTGATGGAAAGAGCGTTGATATAGTTCCGCTCATCCTTTTTGAAAAACTGATTATGGCTCAAATCGTAAGTAAATTGCGCATGCGGCGAAGTAAAATCCATATAAGAGGTCGCCATTCCGTTCCCTGCCCTTCGAAGCGTGTTGTGGGCTTTTGCCCGATAGCATACCTTATGCAGCCGTGCAGACAGGGGTGAGACATTTTTCCGGCGATCAGCGTCCAACGATAAAAAAGTACAGTGCCTGCTATTGACAAAACGATTCGCACGGCATATAATTGCCAATAATTAATTCAAAATTCAAATGTTGCGATTAGAAATAGTAGAAGTGAGTTAACCTTTCAGAGAGCCGTTGGTCGGTGCGAAGCGGCAGCGTTAATCATTTCGAACTCGTCTATGAACTGTTGCCTGATATGTAGGGTTAGCCGGAGTTCCACCGTTACAGGGATAGATGGTGATGGCCATCGAATGAGCTCATTTCGCAAGAAATGAATTAGAGTGGTACCGCGGGTTCAACCTCGTCTCTATACGTAGAGACGGGGTTTTTTTGTTGGTTAAATTCCGGGTTTAATCAACCCCGCTTCATATACAGACAATCCAATTGCTTAGGAGGAACATCGAATGAACCGTAAAATTATCGTATTTGACACAACATTGCGCGACGGCGAACAAGTACCGGGCGCCAAGCTGAACATACATCAAAAAATAGAGATCGCCCAGCAGCTCAAGCGGCTTAACGTAGACATAATCGAAGCCGGGTTCCCCGCTTCTTCCGCCGGTGACTTTCAAGCGGTGCAGGAAATTGCCCGCAGCGTAGGTGACAGCGTATCGATTACCGCGCTGGCCCGTGCAGTCCAAAAAGACATTGACGCCGTCTACGAAAGCGTGAAATTGGCGCAAAACCCGCTCATTCATATCGTGCTCGGCACCTCGAACATTCACGTGGAGAAAAAATTCAACCGCTCCAAGGACGCCGTCATGCAGATGGGGGTTGACGCGGTCAAGTACGCGAAAACATTGCTGCCCCATGTGCAATATTCCACGGAGGATGCATCGAGGTCGGATTTTGAATATTTGTGGAAAACGATCGAAGGCGTCGTAAAAGCGGGAGCGACGATGATTAACGTGCCCGATACGGTTGGCTATGCCATTCCCGAGGAGTTCGGCGACCTGATTCGCAGACTTAACGACCGTCTGAAAAATTTGAACGACAGTGTCATCCTCAGCGTGCACTGTCACAACGACCTTGGGCTGGCGACGGCCAACACGCTCAGCGCGATCAAAAACGGCGCGCAAAAAATAGAGTGCACCATCAACGGCTTGGGCGAACGGGCCGGCAACGCTTCTCTGGAAGAAGTCGTCATGGCACTGAAAGTAAGGGAAAGCTCTTACAACTGCTACACCGATATCAATACGAAAGAACTGCTGAGAACGTCCAGGCTTGTGAGCCATTTGACGGGGCTGGATGTGCAGGTGAACAAAGCGATTACGGGCGAGAACGCCTTTGCGCATTCCTCCGGCATTCATCAGGACGGCCTGCTGAAAGATAAACAGGTGTATGAGATCATGTCGCCGGAAGAAGTCGGGGCGGAAAGTATGGAATTGATCCTGACGGCCCGTTCCGGCCGGCACGCCTTCAAAAACGCCGTAGAGAAAATGGGCTTCGATACGAGCGATGCGGCGGACTTCGAGCTGCTGTTCGAGAAGTTTCTCACTTTGGCCGATGCGAAGAAAGAAGTGTACGATCACGACGTATTTTATCTGGTCACCAATCACCGTACCTTGGGCGACGGCAGCACCCATCTGTACGAGCTGGAATCGTTCCAGGTCGTGAGCAACGATCTGTATCCTACGGCTACCATCAAGCTCAGAAAAGGCACGGAGTCGATCAAAGGAAGCAGCGTCGGCGACGGCCCGGTTGATGCCTTGTACAGCGTCATCAAAAATTTGGTCGGCCTGGAAGTGCAGTTGAAGGATTATAAAATCAGCAGCCTGTCCCGCGGGAAAGAAGCGATGGGCCGCGTGAACATTCGCATTGAATACGAAGGCAGAATTTATTCCGGACGCGCGATGGATACGGACATTATTAAAGCGAGCGCCAATGCCTTCCTGAACGGGATTAACGCCGTTCTGCTCGATGCGGCCAATAATTGAACGCTAGGGAAATAACCGTCGCGGCGTCTTCCGGAGGAGGACGCAAACAATAGATTAGCAATCCCCTGCAGGCTTCGGCTTGCGGGGGATTTGTTTTGCGCCGGCTTGGTTCAAATGTTGTTATTCCGGACATATTGCATTGGGGATTTGCCGACTGCCGCCTTAAAGTCTTTACTGAAATGGGCCTGATCGGAGTAGCCGAGCTCTAGCGCCAATTGCGCCATATCCATTCCGTTTTCCAGCAATTCGCCGGCTTCGTGCATCCGATACCGCTGAATGACCCATTTGGGACTCACCCCGACATATTCATGGAACAAGCGCTGTAAGGTGCGCTTCGGGACGCCGAAACGGTCGACGAGCTGTTCGACTTTGGTCATGCTGCGATCATGGATGATTTTATCGATTACATTGTTCAGCAATTCAACCGTTTCATCGCGTTCCGGCATGTTTTGGCGAAGCAACGATTCCACGAGCCCGATCCGTTGTTCCCTATCCTCCAGCGCGAACAGCTGTTGTTCAAAGGCGCTGCTATCGATAGCGAAGCAGTCGGAAATCGGTGCGATGCGGTCCGTAAGCGCGGACATCGGCTCCTGAAAGTAGCAGTGGAAAGCCCCCGGCCTGAAAAGGACCCCTACGATCTGTCCTTTCTCTTCGAGAACGTGGGCGGACTTTTTACTCTCGATGCCGCAAATGCGGGAATGACCCCGCTCGAAAACGACGTTTACTCCCGGATGCTGCAAAACCTCTTGGGCATAAGGGGCTTGTCCCCGCAAATCCCAATCGACGAGCCAATAATGCTGTACAAAAAAGCGGAGGTAGTCGGAAGGAAGATATCGGGTAAGCGAAAACTTCGTTTTTCCTGTATCGTAATGCAGTATCCCCATATTCGGATTTCGTTCTTTAGTCACAGCAGTTCACCTCATAGTATATTGGCGCGTTTTTACAAGAACGAGAGCGTGACCCGTGCTATAGTTTCAATGAAATCGGTCTGCGGTAAAGAGCTTTGTCGCCGCAGCAGGACAATCGTTTTTTTCATAAAAGGAGGCCATTACGATGAAACTAGAGTACGTATTTTATATCGGCACGCACCCCGATGAAGTGTGGGACGTGCTGTTCCATCCGGAAAAATCGTTCAAAGCGTTTCTGGGCGGGGTCATCCGTTCGACTTGCCGCGTCGGCGACGATATTGAATTCGTAGGTCCCGGTGCGGACGGCGAGCAGACGGTTCATATCTACGGCAAAGTGCTGGCGTATGAACCGAGCCGGGTATTGAGCTATACGGACCACCCTGGCCCTTCCCATTATGCCGAACACGCCGAGATGGAAAGCCGCGTTACATTAACCCTCGAGCCTTTCGGTTCATGCACCAAGCTGCATCTCATCAACGATCAATGGACCGAGAATAACCCGCTGTTCGGCAAAACCGAGCGGTACTGGTGGATGATTTTGAGCAATATCAAATCCATCGCGGAAACCGGAAAACCGCTCGATTTTGGCTTCTGAGGGACTCTCTACATTGTAACAAAGTGTATAAATAAATAACATGAAGCACAATTTGATTCGTTCCTCTCAACTATGACAAGAGATGACATCGTTATGTTCTACAATCGGATAGAATCATTCATTCGAGGGGGAGAAAACAATGAAATCGTTAGCTGGAAAAGTGGCTTTGGTGGCAGGAGCAACCCGCGGCGCCGGCCGGGGCATTGCGACGGAATTGGGAGCGGCCGGAGCTACCGTCTATGTGACAGGGCGTACGACACGCGCGCAGCGATCCGAGTACAACCGTCCCGAGACCATTGAGGAAACGGCAGAACTAGTAACCGCGGCCGGCGGGACAGGGATCGCCGTACCGACGGATCATCTCGATCCCGCTCAAGTGCAAGCGCTCGTAGCGCGGATAGAGCAAGAGCAGGGACGGCTCGATATTTTGGTAAACGATGTGTGGGGCGCGGAGTATATGACGGAGTGGAATGTGCCCGTTTGGGAGCACTCTCTCGATAAAGGGTTTCGCACGCTCCGGCTTGCGATTGATACGCATATCATTACAAGCCATTTTGCGCTGCCGCTGCTCACGCGAACCGGGAGCGGGCTGGTCGTCGAGATGACGGACGGAACGGTGGAATACAACATGAAAAACTATCGATTATCGCTGTTCTATGATCTGGCCAAAACTTCGGTCATCCGCATGGCGCAATCGCTCGCGCACGAGCTTTTACCGTATCGATGTACGGCCGTGGCGCTCACGCCAGGCTGGATGCGCTCCGAGATCATGCTCGATCACTTCGGCGTCAAGGAGGACAACTGGCGCGGCGCCACCGCGAAGGAGCCGCATTTCGTGATCTCGGAAACGCCGCGCTTCGTAGGTCGCGCCGTTGCGGCGCTTGCCGCAGATCCGGAAGTCGCCCGCTGGAACGGGCAATCGTTGTCCAGCGGACAGCTCGCGCCTATATACGGTTTCCGCGATCTGGACGGATCGCAGCTGGATTGCTGGAGGTATATCGTCGAGGTTCAGGATGCGGGAAAGCCGGCGAACGCTGCCGGATACCGTTAATGGAGAGTCCCATGGTTGTTTGCGCCAAGGCGGGGTAGCGGGAGGCTCGATTGTGGCTGATGGCACACTGGAGGAAGTGACCGCGGTCGAAGCGTCGTTCACCGGTCCGTTTCTGCGGGAGCATTATATGGCAACGTAAATTTTTCGAAAGAAGACGAACGGCCCGGGTTTCTCGGCAGCACCCGTTAGGGTGCGGTCTTTCATCTGCAACATGGGTGTAACATTATGGAGGGGGCTTTCGATCGCAGGTTCTTCTCTGGCGAGAAACGAAAGCGGCCACCATCGTGCGGCATTCCCTGCGCTCATTATCATTCCGGCGATCGGCACCTTGACTATTTGCAAAAATTGCCGTAAGATAGTTACAAATGAAAGTAAGCACTTGCATACTATGAGCGTAAATGTATCGTTACGAAGTGACCTTTGACGAAGTCAACGGAGCGAGAAAGGATACATAGGAGCTGGGAAGGAGGAGAATTCCGTTAGCCAGACTAAAAGCAGCAGCGAGAAATTGCTGACGGCCGTCATTGATTTGGTGGCGGAGAAAGGGTACCACGGCGTTTCCACCAAAGAAATTGCCGCCGCCGCCGGCGTGAATGAAGTTACGCTGTTTCGTCATTTCGGCAGCAAGCAAAATTTGCTTGAATCGGCTTTTCATCATTTTCACTACGCCGAGGAGATGAAGAAGCTTTTTAGAGAGAAGCTCGTAGGGGAGCTGTATGACGATCTGCTGCTTATCAGCCGGACGTACCACAGCATTATGTACCGCAACCGGAAAATGCTTCAGATCGCGCTCAAGGAAAGCGGCATTTTCTCCGAGTTTCGCGAGAAAGCGAATAAGCATCCTCAGCAGTTGAAAGGAATGCTGGCCGAGTATTTCAATACGATGTACGAGAAGGGCAAGCTCATTGAGACCGATACCGAACTGCAAGCATTGTCCTTTATGTGGATGAACTACGGCGCGTTTATTAGCAATCTGCATTCGGATGGCGCTTCATTCCCGTCCGTTACGATGGACGCGTTTATCGAACAAAGCGCTCGAACGTTTACAAGGGCGTTAACGCCCTGACTTGATTGGGATTCTAAAACTTTTGCGAATAGGCTCCTGCATTTGGAGCTTTTTTCACAGCCTTAATGCAAGTGAGTACATGCATGCATGCGATTGCGGATGATTTTACTTTTGGAAGGGGAAACGAAACATGGAAAAGCAAGCGCCACGGCAATCAGGAGATATATTGATCCGCATTCTGATGTTCACGCTCACTTTGTCATCGATGAGCGCTCTTATGTTTAACATTGTGCTGCCGGAAATCAGCAAGGAGTTCGGCCTTACGATCGCACAAGTCAGCTGGCTCACTTCGGCGTATACTTTGATTTACGCCATTGGAACGGTTACTTACGGGAAGCTGGCCGACAAATACAAGTTGAAAAATGTATTGACGGTCGGACTGCTGCTGTTTGCCTTCGGTTCTTTGATCGGCCTGGCTTCGCATACATTTTGGATGGCGCTCATCGGCAGGTGCATACAGTCGGCCGGCGCCGCCGCCATTCCGGCTACGGCCGTCATTATTCCGATCCGCTACTTCGCGCCGGAACGCAGAGGTTCCGCACTCGGCATGACCGCCGTAGGTCTCGCGCTCGGCAGCGCGCTCGGTCCGGTCATTTCCTCGATTATCGTCAGCGTCGCGCATTGGCGCTGGTTGTTCGGCGTACCGCTACTCATCCTGATCACGCTTCCTTTTTACCGCAACTATTTAGGCGATGAACAGAATAATGGCGGTACGTTCGACTGGCTTGGCGGGGGATTGCTCGCAGCCGCTGTCTCGCTTCTCCTGCTCGGCGTAACGAACGAAGCCTGGCTTTACCTTATTGGCAGCTTGCTCTTCGGCGCGTTGTTCGTCGTGCGTATCCGGTCCGCCGCCGTTCCGTTTGTACAGCCTGCCATCTTCGCCAACAAAAGCTACACGTTTGGCATTATGATCGCCGTGATCATAAACGGAATCGGTGTTTCGCTTTATTTTCTCAGTCCGCTGCTGCTGTCCCGCATCTTTGAACTGCCGTCGTATTGGATCGGCTTCGCCATGGTTCCGGCCGCTGCCGCTTCCGCGTTTCTGGGGCGCAAAGGAGGAAAGCTCGCGGATTTGAAAGGAAATTCCTATTTATTTATGATCGCGTCCGCATCGTTGCTAGCTTGTTTCGTTTTGCTGTCGAGCTTTACGGCCGTGTCGCCATGGCTTATTGCCGCATTCCTTATATTCGGCAACGTGGGTCAATCGTTCATGCTCATTGCGATGTCGAATTCCGTTTCCAAGACGATGCCGAAAGAGATGATCGGCGTAGGCATGGGCATTTTCTCGATGCTTAATTTCATTATGCAAGGCATTGCTACCGGCGTATACGGCAAGCTGGTCGATTTTTCAGCTGCCCACCCGTGGAATCCAATCAACGTGAATCCCGGCAGCGCGGTATTCAGCAATATGTATCTTCTGCTTGCCGCTTTGCATGCCGTCATCTTGCTCGTGTACTGCGCACAGTTCGGAACGAAGAAGACGAGCGTTCAGGTCAAAGGGTAGTGGGAAGCCAACATCGAAAGGAGTGCGATGATCCGATGAATACAATACTTGAACAACTGGAGGCGGAGATTCTCTCTTGGGAGGGAGTGATCGTCCGGCCGCACCGTTTCGGCGGAATCGAGTTTCAATATCGCGGAAAGGAGCTCGGGCATTTGCACGGGGAGAGCATAGCCGATCTGCTGTTCCCGCGCAACATGCGGAATGAGCTTGTAGAAAGCGGTCGCGCGCATCCGCATCATATATATCCGGATTCCGGGTGGGTTACGCGGTACATCCGTGGAGCGGAAGATGTGCCGGCTGTCATCGAGTTATTTCGGATGCAGTATGAGCGGATGAAGGGCGACAGCTTTGAGCGGAGTGTCGAGCCGAAGGAGCAATAACCGGACGCATTCACCGTCTTCTGGTGAAATCTATCCCCGCGCAGGCTCCGGTTTCCCTGCTTGCAGCAGCACTTTGTTGCCCAGCATCGTCAGGCTTTGCACCATCATCAGCAGGCCGGTTCCGATCAACAGCCATTCGATGGGAATGACATCGGAGACCGGTCCGAACACCAGCATCCCGAGAGGCATCATGCTGCTTGCGATCATGCCGAAGACGCCGAATACCCGGCCCATCAAAGCTTCATCAATTTTTTGCTGCAGCAGGACGGTGGACGGCGTATTAAAGAGAGGCATCGCCACCCCGGTCAATACCATAAAAAGCAAATACAGCCAAAACAGCGGCACAATGCCTAGAACAGCGGTGCACACGCCGATCACCAGATTGGACAGCCCCATCGTGTGCACTTTGTTTTTGAACCCGCCCCAAACTGCCATAACGAGGCCGCCGATCATCATCCCGCCCGAGAACGTGACCTCAATCGCCGTCAAGCGCCATACATCGTTGCCGAAGCTGCGCGAAACTTGCAGCGGCGTCAGGAAAGCGACGGGCGCGGCCAACATCATGAACACGGCATTAAACAGGCAGAACGTTTTGACGAAGGCATGGTTGTTAATGTAGGCGATGCCTTCGCGCATATCGTTGAAATAGCTGACGGCCTGACCGGACGCAGCTTTGGCATGAGCGGGCACGTTCAGGAACAGCAGCAGCATCAGCACCCCGATCGCCGCAGTAATGACATCGATGAAGAAGATCGCTTCAATAGACACCATCGACAGCAGCGCGCCGCTCAGCATTGGCGATACAAGCGTAACGAGCGATTGGATGCTGCTGTTGGTGGCATTCACCTTCGTAAGCTTGTCCTCCGGCACAAGCTGCGGAACGAACGCGCTGATCGCCGGCGTCTGCACGCCCGTACCGAGCGCGCGGATTGCGGAGACGACGAAGAGCAGCCAGAACGCGTCGTAGCCGGACAAAAAAAGGATGGCCAGCAGCATTGTAGAGGCGGCGATGGACGAGTCCGAGACGATGATCAGCAGCTTCCGGTTGTAGCGGTCGGCCCATACCCCGGCGAACGGAGACAGGAAGAACGTGGGCAGAAAGCCGCAAAGGATCGAGATCGTCATCATGATGCCCGACTGCGTATGCAGCGTGATATACCACATAATGGCGTATTGAACCAAAGAAGACCCGAACAGCGAAATGCTCTGGCTGAACAGGAACAGGACAATATTTTTTTTCCACCCATTGCCGGTCACTTGCATTTTCTCTCCCATCGGTACTGCTTCATTGCTGCCGCGCGCCACGCCATATCCATCTCGATCACATAAGCGGCATAGGCGCAGAAAGCGACTGAGTACTAGTGTAACCATCCCGAATTGGAATTATTTAGCGCGTTTGGAATGCATATTGCGATCGAGGGAGCGCAGCCATATTTTGTTGTGATATTAGGTTCGCGGATATGTTCTTTCGTGCAACGCCGGCTTGATCTCGTATTGACATTAAAAATGAGGAATGATATAAAAATGAATGGGTGGCACTCATAGAGCGAGAGTGCTAATAACGACTATCGCATTGTTTCATTTGTAGACAACTGAAATTGACGCAAATCGATGTAACTGTTGCAACGCCAGAGAGGAGAGATTCAAATGGAGAAAAAGCAGTTTCAAGCAGAATCCAAACGGCTGTTGGAAATGATGATCAATTCGATCTATACGCAAAAAGAAATCTTTTTGAGAGAATTGATTTCCAACGCCAGCGACGCGATCGATAAGATTTATTACAGAGCGTTAACGGATAAAGACCTGGTTTTCGACAAAGACAACTATTTTATTAAAATCGTTCCCGACAAACAAAGCCGTGTGCTCACAATTAGCGACACCGGGATCGGGATGACCAAAGAAGATCTGGAAAACCATCTGGGCATCATTGCCAAGAGCGGATCGCTTGCCTTCAAATCGGAGAACGCAGCACAAGAAGGGCACAACATTATCGGCCAATTCGGCGTCGGCTTTTATTCCGCGTTCATGGTAGCGGACGTCGTGACGGTCATCAGTAAAGCTTTGGGCTCGGATACCGCGTACAAATGGGAATCGACCGGTGCGGACGGATACACAATCGAGCCGTGCGAGAAAGATACGGTCGGAACCGACGTTATTTTGAAAATAAAAGCCAATACGGAAGACGAAAGCTACGACGAGTATTTGGAAGAATATCGTTTGAAATCCATCGTCAAGAAATATTCCGATTTCATCCGGTATCCGATTAAGATGGACGTTACGGGCAGTAGACCGAAAGAAGGCAGCGACAACGAATTCGAAGACTACAAGGAAGAACAACGCGTCAACAGCATGGTTCCGATCTGGAGAAAAAATAAAAACGAGCTGATGCCGGAAGATTACGAAATGTTTTACGCCGAGAAGCATTACGGCTTCGACAAGCCGCTAAAGCATATTCATATCAGCGCGGACGGGGCTGTCGTATACCAGGCGATCATGTTTATCCCCGAGAACATTCCATTCGACTACTATTCGAAGGAGTTCGAGAAGGGGCTCGAACTGTACGCGAACGGCGTACTGATCATGAACAAATGCTCCGACCTGCTTCCCGACTATTTCAGCTTCGTCAAAGGGATGGTCGATTCGGAAAGCTTGTCGCTCAATATTTCCCGAGAAATGCTGCAGCATGACCGGCAACTTAAGCTGATCGCGAAAAACATCGAGAGCAAAATCAAAAGCCAACTGCTCAGTATGCTGAAGGATGAAAGAGAGAAGTACGACCAATTTTACAAGTCGTTCGGCAGACAATTGAAGTTCGGCGTATACAGCGATTACGGTACGCATAAAGAAGTGCTGCAGGATCTGGTCATGTTCTATTCTTCCAAAGAGAAGAAGCAAGTGACGCTGGAAGAGTACGTATCGAGAATGCCGGAAGACCAGAAGTACATCTACTACGCGACCGGGGAATCGAACGAAAGAATCGAGAAGCTGCCGCAGACGGAACTTGTGGCCGACAAAGGTTATGAAATCTTGTACTTTACCGACGATATCGACGAATTCGCAATCAAGATGCTTATGAAGTACAAGGACAAAGAATTCAGATCGGTGTCCAGCGGCGATCTCGGCATCGAGGCGGACGATACGGAGAAGGAATCCGATGCGGAGAAGAACGAGAACAAGGAATTGTTCGACTACATGAAAGAACAGCTGTCCGATAAAGTGACAACCGTCAAAGCTTCGAAGCGGCTCAAAACGCATCCGGTCTGCTTGTCCACCGAAGGCGAAGTGACGATCGAGATGGAAAAAGTGCTGAATGCGATGCCGAACAATCCGAATGTGAAAGCCGACAAAGTGCTTGAAATCAATACGAACCATGCGGTGTTCCAATCGCTCAAAGACGCGTTCGACAGCGATAAGGAGAAGCTGAAACTGTACACGAACCTGCTGTACAGCCAGGCGCTGCTGATCGAAGGATTGCCGATTCAAGATCCGGTCGAATTTACGAACGATATTTGTAAAATCATGGTTTAAACAGAGCTGAGACAGGCATCCCTACATCGCATTCGACGATGGGTGAAGGGCGGCCTGTTTTTTTATTATTTGCGCACCGCCACGCCAAGCTTGAGCCGATCGGAATGGCGCAGCGTGTGCAGCACGCGGACGTTTAACCAGAAGACCGATGAATGCGAACACGAGCGTATCGGTCAAACAAAACACGTGCATGAAATATGTAATATATCGAAACAAAGGTTTGCCCGCTTTCACTTGGCGTATCCACATTCGGGTTAGCCAAAAGAAAAAGAGCAGCGAGACGACGGTATACCTTATTTTCCACCAATGATGCTCGTATACGCCAAGACGTATGAACAACCAATCGATCCCGCCGTACAAAAGGCGAAAAAGACGATCCAGCGGACGGTCAGCTGCGAAGTTCAGATCAGCATGGCGGCAACGGGAACGGCGGCAAGGTTGGAAACAACCGCTCCGATCATATTGTTGCCGACGAAGCTTAAAAAAAGAACGACGGTAGTTTATGGAGTGGATATATAATTCCATTTCTAACTGATTATGGATGTATTATGCTGCGCGGCGTTTTTTTTATTCGCAAAAAAACCGCTCCATGTTTGCCGAGCGGTTTTGGCTGAAAGCTATGTATGCTGAATGCTTATAAGGATACGGTCATCATGTCGGACGCGAGCACGACTTTAGAGCGGACGGATTCGCTGCACTCGGTCAGCACTTCGTGGTACGGCTCATGATCAGTCAAATGGACCGCATACACTTTGCCGATCCGTTCCATCGGATAGAAGCGGACGACGTCTTCCAGGCTCGTATGGGTTTTCATCTTGCCCCGCGCTTTGGTCGCTTCATGGATGAGCATATCGATCTTCGGCTCGCTGCAGATCCGCTCATTCGGGCTCGTATCGGCGGAATAGATCAACACGCGATCTTCCGTTTCGACCTTGAAGCCGACCGTAGGTACACCGTGCAAGCTCGGAAACGTTGAGACGGTCATCCCTTGCTCGCTGAATAAGCGTGACGGCTGTGTCCAGTCGAACGCCTGAATGCGCAGATCGAATTTGATCGGCCACTGCGCAACCTGGTAACCTTCCAGAATGGCGCGAAGCTGCGCTTCTCCGGTCGAAGAGCAGTACACCGTGAAGGGAGCCGTTCTTCCCCCAATCCACATGCCCCACAGCAAGGACGGCAGCCCGTACATATGGTCGACATGGAAGTGGGTCAGCATCACTCCCTTGATCCGATCGAGCGCGATACCGGCTTGTTTCAGCTTGCCAAGCGGGTTTCCTCCCGTATCTATCAACCAGCAATCTTCGTTATGAGTGAGCAGCAAATAGGTGTTATCCCGCTCTGTGCTTCCCGCTGCAGAGGCGGTTCCCATAAAAATAATATTCACTTGTCAGTCCTCCCAATCTGGCTTAGAATACAAAATATGTTATCCGTGTTCAACTGAATCGTCAATAGTTTTGCTCGGGGTGGCGCGGTCTGATGATGTGCTGCTTTAAAGCTGAACAGAGTGCAAAACCTGGCGTGTCGAATTTTATTGTCAGGCAGAATGACGCGTGATAGAATAAAACAAACAAGTGAGCATTTGGAGTTTTCGTGGACAAATGCTCAGAAAGATTGGGGATGACTATGCAGTCTATTGATTTGAACGAGAGCTTGTTCAAGGGCGCCGTTTCGATTCAAGCGACGGAGGGCTGGGTGAAGCCGTGGCGCGTCCCGTACCGGGATGCCGAGCTGTTTCAACCGGGACACATTAACGGAAAAGCGGAAATTCCGGCCGGTGTCCGGCTCAGCTTTCACACGGATTCGTCTCGTGTTCAAGTTCGAGTGGTTCCGGAGGCCTACGAGATCGCCATGGATTGCGTCGTGAACGGCGTTCTGGTGCATACGGCCCTTATGGAAGCGGGATCGGAGTGGGCATCGTTCGAGTCACTGCCTTCGGGCACGAAGCTTGTCGAAATCTACTTGTCGCAAAAGCAGCCCGTACGCATCCGGGAAGTGAACATCGACAGCGGGGCGACATGCAGCGCTTCCTCGGAAGAGAAGTTTCGTTGGGTCGCTTACGGGAGCTCGATTACGCAATGCGCTGAAGCCGCAAGCCCTTCGCAAACTTGGCCCGCTCTGGCTGCCGCAGAGCTCGGTCTCGATTTGACGTGCCTGGGGTACGGGGGAAACTGCCACATGGAACCGATGGTTGCCCGGATGATTCGCGATTTGCCGGCCGATTTTATCTCCGTGTGCGTCGGCATCAACATTATGGGCGGTTCATCCTACTCGGAGCGAACGTTTCGTCCCGCGCTCATCGGCTTTCTGCAAATCATTCGCGAGAAGCATCCCGACACGCCGATTGCGGTCATTTCGCCGATCTACAGTCCGGACCGCGAAACGAACGAGAACAAGGTGGGCCTCAATCTTCAGAAGATGCGCGAACAAATCGAGGACGTTGTCACGCTGCTCAAACGGCGCGGAGACGACAAGCTTTATTACCTGCACGGGCTTCACCTGTTCGGAGAGACGTACGGCTCCTATTTGCCGGACCGGCTGCACCCGAATGCGGAGGGGTACCGGATCATGGCAACCCGTTTTGCAGAATGGGCTGGTTCCACAGTTCCGCTGCTTAACCATAACCGGCATTCCCGATAAACGGGATGCTGGTTTGTTACTATTTTTTTGGGAGAGTACAGGAGGTAGGTCGAACGTATGAAGGAACAAATCAAGAAACACGGGTTTAAAATGGCGGGCGTAATCGCTGTAAGCGCTTTACTGATTACGGCTGCCTGTGCGCAAATTAACCCGGAGCCTAAGCAGGCGGCTGCTCCAATGCCGCAAGAACAGAAGAAGGATGAAGCGCCGCCGCTCAGGACGAAGGAAGTGTTCGACACCGAGAAGTACAAAGGGTTGCTGCAAATCCGCTATTTCCATCTGAAGGACCCGAAAGTGGCTACAGGGGACAGCTACCTGATCACGACGCCGGACGGGAAAAATATGCTGATGGACACGGGGATCGCCGAAGCGGGTGGGCAAATCGTCAAATATTTGGACCAGCTCGGCATCAAGGAGCTCGACATCGCCTATAACACGCACCCGCACGCCGACCATCTCGGCGGCTATGCCGAAGTGCTGAAGGCGAAAGACGCGAAGGCTTACTACAGACAAAGCCACGATTACACGGCATCCAGCCAGTACCGCAATGCAATTGCGCAAGTCACGAAGAAGAAAATTCCGCAGACGGTATTGAAAGCGGGAGACACGTTCCAGCTCGGAAACGACGTGAAATTCGAGGTACTCTCTCCGAACGAAGCCGAACTGAACAGCGTCATTAAAAACAACGAAGCTTCGACGATCAACTTCTACTCGCTTGTTCTCAAAATGACGTATAAAGACAATTCGTTCATTTTCCCGGGCGACATTTACAAGGACCGCGAAGCGCAGCTCGTTGAGCAGTACGGCAGCAAGCTGGATGCGGATTTCGTTCACGCGCCGCACCATGGGCACGCGACCTCCTCTTCTCCGACATGGGTAGATGCGGTAACGCCGAAAGTAACGATACTGAGCAACAACATCTTCAGCAGTCTCGACGTGCTCAAACGTTATGAGAAAAAAGGTTCCGAAGTGTATTCTACGGGACTTAACGGAAATATCTTGGTTACGTCGGACGGGAAAAACTTGAAAGTCATTACCGAAAAAGATAGGGTTTCGACGAAATGATCCGCCGCTTCTTTGCCATGATCGCGCTGCTCATGCTGCTGACCTCCTGGCTTGGCGTTTCCGCGTGGGCGCATAATTACAATAACGGCTATTCCTACCTTCATATTTACGGCGATCGGGTGGAGTACGAGCAGCTGCTTCCGTATCCTGTCATGCTGCAGTACGATACGAACGGGAACAGTTCGCTCGAAGCGGAGGAGGTTGCCAGTCAACGGGCGGCCATCGAAGCTTATTTTTTGGAGCATTTGTTTCTCTTCAACAATGAGCAGCGGATGGACGTGACCATCGATGACGTCAAAACCGTCATACAGGAAAAGACCGAGGACCCGATGGTTCGCGTGCTGCTCAATTTTACGTCTCCGATGGAGATCGGTAATTTGACCATATTGTACAATCTCATATTCGAGACGGATGACACGCACCAAAACTATATCGTGCTTTCCGATGCAAATGACACAATGCTGGAGCATTGGGTGGTGGAGAAAGGCGCCGGTTCCGTTCGTTACATGCCGGACAACAAATTCCGCTTTGATTTGTCGCTCATGGGCAAATACACGGTACTCGGTGCGCAAAAGACGCTGTTCAGCGTCTATTGCTGGCTGCTGTTGCTCTTTGTGCTGCTGACCGCGCCAACGGTGAAGGAAGCGGCGCTGTCGCTAGGGATCGGCACGCTGTATACGCTGCTCGGACTGATCGTGACCGACAGGCTCGGCGTCAATCCGCTGGCGGCTTGGCTCCATCCTGCAGCGCTGGTCGTATTCGGAGCGTTTGCGTTTTATACGCTTTTTGCCGGACGCGGCGCTTATCCCAAAGTGATTTCCGCCTTGTTCGGGCTCGCTTGGGGGACCGGTTCCGTCTCGCTGATTCAAAGCCTGTACCTGAATCATCAATTCAAGGTCGTCTCGCTCGTATTTTACTACCTCGGCGCCGCTCTGGCCTGGGGAGGACTGCTGTACGTCCTCTACATCGGCATTGCACCCTTTCTGCGTTCCAGCCGATTCGGCAAGAAGGCGCGGGCGCTGCTCTGGCGAAACCGGTCCGGCTTTGAATTTAACGAATGAGGGGAGAAGGCTCGCTTGGACTTGTTAACGGTTATATTTATGTATATCAATCTCGGTCTGGAGCATATCATTACCGGCTATGACCATCTGTTGTTCCTGCTTGGACTCATCATTATCGCGGAACGGTTTAAGGCGATTCTAAAAATCATTACCGCTTTCACGATTTCCCACAGCCTTACGCTCTGTTTGGCCGTACTGAATCTCGTACCCGTGTATCCGAAATGGATCGAGGTGGGAATCGCGCTGACGATTTGCTATATTGCGGTCGAAAATTTATTCGTCAAAACGTTCAAATGGCGCTGGGCGCTTACGTTTGTGTTCGGCTTAATCCACGGGCTTGGGTTTGCGAGCGGGATTAGCGAGATCGGGTTTCAAAAAAGCTACCTCGCGACCTCACTCATTTCGTTCAACGTAGGCATTGAGCTCGGGCAATTGGGCGTCGTCGGCATTTTGCTGCCGATCCTGATTCGCTTCCGGGAGAAAAATGCGGCGTATTATACGATCTTTTTCCGGACCGTCTCCGTGTGCATTTTCTTAATCGGTCTGTACTGGGTGTACGTTCGGCTCAAAGGATTCATTTAAGCATCGTCATGGCGCTTCATTATAACTAAAAAAGAACGGCTCTTTCGCAGCGGGCGAGAGGGCCGTTCTTCATTTGTATACTGACGCAGGTTTATCTGAAAATGACTCTACCGCGTTCGTCCTTCTTTGAGCGCGTTGCCTGCTTTTTCAATCCGCCGCTGCCGCGTCTCGACCGTTTTCGCACCTTCGACCGCCACGCTGCAGCATCTTGCTCGCATGCCGCTTGTTGATTTCAGCTGCAACATGGTCACCTGTTCCGGGCTCAATCATTCGTATTACGATTTGAATTTCAGTGCTTCACGACGTCGGCGACAATTTCGTAAGAACGCAAGCGGGCAACGTGGTCATATATTTGCCCGGCGGCGATAAATTCGTCGGCTCCGGTTTCATCAAGCAGCGCCTGAAGCTTGGTCTTTACCGTTTCTTTGCTTCCTATCGCGGAAAAGCCCAATTGCTTGCGGATATACGCTTTTTCATGCTCGGCCCACAATTCGTCCATGTTATCGACCGGAGGATTCAGCATGCCGGTTCGGCCGCGAACGAGATTCAGAAATTGCTGCTCCTGCGATGTGGCCAGCCTGCGCGCTTCCGCATCCGTATCGGCGGCGATCACGTTGATGCCGACCATCGCATACGGCTGCTCCAGCACCTCCGACGGACGGAAGTTGCTGCGATACAGCTGCAGGGCTGGCAGCAGGTAGTCGGGAGCGAAATGGCTGGCAAAGGCGAAAGGCAAACCGAGCTGACCGGCCAATTGGGCGCTGAAGCCGCTTGAGCCAAGCAGCCAGATCGGAATGTTCAAGCCTTCGCCCGGCACGGCGCGCACGCCGGGCGGACGGCCCTCGCGGGACGGATCGAAGTAGCTGCGAAGCTCGCTGACCAGCTCCGGAAAATCGTCGCCGCTGCTCCCGAGACCGCGGCGCAGCGCGCGGGCCGCCGGCTGGTCGGAGCCGGGAGCTCGGCCGAGTCCGAGATCGATCCGGCCCGGGTAGAGCGATTCAAGCGTTCCGAACTGTTCGGCAATGACGAGCGGCGCATGGTTGGGCAGCATGATGCCTCCGGAGCCGACCCGAATCGATTGGGTACCGGCCGCGACATGGCCGATGACGACCGAGGTCGCAGAGCTGGCGATCCCCGGCATATTATGATGCTCCGCGAGCCAGAAGCGGTGGTATCCCCAGCTTTCCGCATGGCGGGCAAGATCCAGTGTGTTGCGGAATGAATCGGCTGCCGTAGCGCCTGTGACGATCGGAGCCAGGTCCAATATCGAAAACGGTATATCTTGCAATCGTTTGTGTGAATCACGATGTTCCTGCATAAATCGCTAACCTCCCTAAACCTGAATTGTTCCCGTGGGAACCGTCCGCGCCTGAGTTTCCGGCATGCGAGATGCGCGATACAGCCGCTTTACTCATTATGTGTCATGTAGTGCATAAATACAAGTACACATACTTTTGTTAGTAAGTATCTTTTTTAGCGTGAGAACGGAACGGTCTGTAATACAGCATATTATTAATATTTTCAAAAAAACATTTACGATTCTATAAATATTGTGATACTATCAAATTGAATTTGGACAAATGCTCATAAATAGCTGAATTGTCCGAAATATAAATTGAAAGGGGTTTCATTCCTTGAACACATGGAAACCACAGAAGATTTTACTCAGCTTGTCTTTGTCCGCAGTCGCATTTACCGGATGTTCCTCTGGAAGTCCTGCCAGCTCAAGCGGTTCGGTGGAAGCTCCGCCGCTTAAAGAAGATAATTCGCCGATTACGATCCAATATTGGCACAGCCATCCGGAGACGCAGCTCGAAGGGATGAAGCTGATCATTGCCGAGTTTAACAAGAAGTATCCGAACATTACGGTAGAACCCGTATACCAAGGCAGCTATGACGAGCTGTCCCGCAAGCTGACGGCAGCGATGGCTGCCAAGGACGTTCCTGCCGTTACGGTAACCGAAAATTCGCTGATGCCGAATTTGGCTATTAACGGCGCATTGATGGAGCTTGGCACCTACATACAGCGCGATAAAGTCGATACGAAAGATTTTTCAAAAGGAATGTTGGAAGCGTATTCATTGAATGGGAAGCAGTATGGCATCCCCTTCGTCGTGAGCACGAACGCTTTCGTTTATAACAAAACGATGTTCGACAAGGAAGGCATTAAGCCGCCGGAAACATGGGCGGATGTAGAGACGTTCGGGCAGAAGATCGTCAAGAAAGAAGGCGACAAAATTAGCCGCTACGGCTTCACCGTCAACTTGTCCGGCCCGTGGGATTATGAGCCGTGGCTGCTCAATGGCGGAGGGACGATCTTCACGAAGGACGGCAAGTCCGGCGTCGATCAGCCGGAAAGCTTCCGGTTCATGAGGCAGTTCCAGGAATGGAAGAAGAAAGGCTATATATACTATACGCACGGCAAAGGCGGCACGGATACGGCGAAGCAGATGTTCCTCGACGGCCAGCTTGGCATGTTCCAGATTTCTTCCTCCGGCTTGAAAGCGTATCAGGATACGGCGAAATTCGAGATCGGCGCTGCGTTCCTGCCGGGAGATAAACGCAGAATCGCCGAAATCGGCGGCGCAGCCCTGGTCATTATGGACATGGCTCCGCAAAAACAGAAGGAAGCGGCATGGAAGTTCGTCCAGTTTGCGACCGGGGCGGAAAACAATATCAAGTTCGTCGACGCGCTTGGCTACATGCCTACACGCAAGGCGGCCGTCAATTCGCCGCAAGGGCAAGAGTTTTTCAAGAAGTATCCTTACATGAAGAGCATTTTCGACCATTTTGACGATGTCATCTCGAGACCCCAGCATCCAGGCTATTCGGAGACGAAGGCTTCCCTTCAAAAGGCAATCGACCGCGTCGTGCTGGAAAATACGGACGTGGAAGCTTCCTTCAAGCAGGGAGCGAAAGAAGTGAACGAAATTTTGAAAGATTATAAGTAATGATACGGGGGAGGCCCGGAATCGAAGCCTCCCCGATCAGAAAGGTGGACATGCGCATGAACCCCGAGGCTAGTACAGCCCGTTCTCCTTCTCCCCGAAAGAAATGGCTCCATTATCAGAGGCTTGAGAAGTTAAAAGATTTTTCGCTTATTATTCCGGCATTCGTGCTGATGGGCACTTTCTCCTTTTACCCGCTTGTGTATTCGTTTTATTTAAGCTTTACGGATTGGAACTTCGTTCGTCCCGTCAAAAATTTCATTGGACTGTCCAATTACGAAAAGCTGCTCGTCGATGCGCAGTTTTACAACGTGCTTAAAATTACGTTTTTGTACACCGTTCTGGATGTGTCGCTTGTCATTTTGATCGGATTACTGCTGGCCATGCTGTTCAATTCCAATTCGAAGCTGTTCGGCTTTATGCGGTTCTTTATTTTCATGCCGCATTATATTTCCATGGTCGTCGCTTCTCTTGTTTTCATGTGGCTGCTGAACTACCGGTACGGATTGCTGAACGTGGCGCTCGGAGCGGTTGGAGTGGAGCCGGTCAACTGGCTCAATAACCCGGTTTCCGCGCTGTGGAGTCTTGTATTCGTTGCGGTGTGGAAAGGCTGCGGCTTCTGCATGATCATCTTCATCGGAGGGCTGCGGGGCATCCCGCTCGAATATTACGAGAGCGCCGGCATGGACGGCGCCGGTCGCTGGCACCAGTTCCGGCACATTACGCTTCCGCTGCTGTCGCCGATCACGCTGTTTCTTGTGATCACGACGTTTATCGGCGCGATGCAGGTGTTCCAATCGGTCGACGTCATGACCGGCGGCGGTCCGCTCGACTCGACGAGGGTGATGGTGATGTGGATTTACGAAGTCGCATTCAAACAGTTCCGCATCGGCAAATCGTCGGCGCTCGTTATTATATTCTTCGCAATCATCGTTGCATTCTCATTTCTGCAATATTACATCTCGAAGAAAAGAGTTCATTACGAAGGGTAGGGTGACCAATGGCTGCTTCCAAAACGATTGCATCGATCCGGGTCATCGCCGCTTTGCTGGTTACGGCCGCATTCGCATTTCCGCTGTACTGGCTTTTCATTACGGCTTTCAAGACGGTGCCGGAGCTCAAGAGCGCGGTGCCGACCTTTTGGCCGGAGACGTTCGCCTGGGAAAACTTCAAGCGCATTTTCCAAGTGGCGCCGATGCACATTTATACATACAACACGGTTGTAATGACAGTCGTTAATATTTTTTTGCAGATCAATATATCGATCATAACGGCATATGCATTTGCCAAAGGCCAGTTTCCGGGCAAAGAGAAGCTGTTCCTCGTGGTCATCGCCGCTTTGATCGTTCCCGAGCAGATCATCTTCGTTCCGACCTACGTCATGCTGTCGAAGCTCGGTTGGCTCAATACGTTCCTTGCCTTGACGATACCGCATGCGGCGTCCGCCTATTCGATCTTTCTGATGCGGCAAGTATTCAAATCGATCAATAACGATGTGATCGATGCGGCGAAAGTGGACGGCGCGAACAAGTTCCATATCATGTACCGCATTCTCGTACCGATGGCCAAGTCGACAGTGGTCACTCTGGTGATCTTGAAGTTCATCGGCAACTGGAACGCTTACTTCTGGCCGCTTGTCATGACGAACTCGGAAAAAATGCGCGTCATTACCGTTGCCGTCGCCGTGCTGAAAAATGTCGCCAACGAGGAAGCCGTCAACTATCATATCGTCATGGCGGGCAGCTTGATCGCGATCGCTCCGATCATCGTGCTGTTCATCATAGCCCAAAAACATATTATTACAGCAATGGCCCATTCTACCTTTAAATAAGGTGTGAAAACTAGGTATAATCTATTTACACACTAAATTTTGTTATGATAGAATGGGGATATTATGAACAAAACAACCAATAATGAGCAAACGTCCAAAGACGGTTTTCTGGAGCGCATCGCCCGCATGTATTATGTGCTCGGCATGAATCAGCAGGAAATATCGGAGCAGCTGAACATCGGCCGCTCCTCTGTAGCCCGCTTTCTGAATGAAGCGAGGGAACGCGGCATCATTCAGTTTCAAATCCGGTCGGATCTGGATAATAGCCGTCACACTGCGCTGGAAAAGCAAATTTCGAAGCAGTACGGGCTGAAGGATTGCGTCGTGTTTCGCAGCGACGATTCGCCGGGCGCTTTCGAGACGCTCTCCAGCCAGTATTTGAATTCCGTTCTCCCTACGCACGGGTCTATCGGGCTCGGATGGGGCAAGTCGCTTTACTCGATCGGCACGCAGATGCACCTGTGCGAACCGCGGCCGGGTCTGAAGGTTGTGCAGCTTTCCGGCGGCTCGGGGGCCAAGGAAGAACTGGTGCCCGCAGCTTCCGTTATTCAAGTGTGGTCTCATGCGCTGCGCGGCAAGCCCTACTTGTTCCCGGCACCGGCCATTGCCCGGTCGGAGGAAAGCAAGATCGGATTTTTGAACGATCCGAGCATTCAGGAAATTGTCGAGGAAATCCGTAAAGTGAGCGTGGCGGTCGTAGGCATCGGACATACCGGAGAGGATGCGACGATCATATCGTCGGGGCTCGTTCCCGGTCTGGACAGCCCAACGTTAAGCGAGACGAGCGTAGGAGACGTTATTTTTCATTTTTACAACGAACAGGGGAAGTTCTCCAATCCGTCGTTGAGCGACCGTGTGGTCGGCGCCTCGCCCGAGGATTATTTGAACATCGAGCTGCGCATCGGCGTCGCCTACGGTCCCGGCAAGACAAGAGCCATAAGGGGTGCGCTAAACGGCCATCTGCTCCACGTACTCATTACGACGGAGGAGACGGCTTTAACGCTGCTGGATTCGATTTGATTGCAACATAGAAAGGTTGAGGAAGAATGAATATTCTGGTGACGGCCCCTTACTCAAGCGAAGCGCTGCAACAACTGGAGCGGTATGGTACCGTCCATTTCCGCCCGTGGAAACCGCACGGCAGAGCATTTCATTCGGATGAATTGATTCGGTTGATTCAGGAAACGGGAGCGGACTGTTTGATCACGGAGCACGATCACGTGGATGCATCCGTCATCGAGACTGTCGATTTGAAATTTATCGGCGTATGCCGGGGCACGCCTTCCAACGTGGACATCGCCAAAGCGACGAGCCGCGGCATTCCCGTTTTCAATACGCCGGCCCGGAACGCGCAGGCGGTGGCCGAGCTTGTAACGGCAGGGCTGATCGTATTTTTGCGGAAAATGCGGGAGGGCGAGGCGTGGCTGAAGTCCGGGCAGTGGAAAGGGGATGCGCACGAATCGTATCTTTATTTCCGCGGCCATGAAATTTGCGGCAAGACGGTAGGCATGGTCGGATTCGGCGGCGTCGGCCAGCGGGTGGCTGCAGTCTTGTCCGGGTTCTCCTGCAAAATACAGTATTACGATCCGTATTTGAAGCAGTCTCCGAATCCGGAGTACGTGCCGATCACGTTGGAAGAAATTTTTTCGACGAGCGACATCGTATCCATTCATCTTCCGGTTACGGCGGAGACGACCGGTTCTATCAACGAACGTTTGTTCCGAATGATGAAGCCGGAAGCGATCTTCGTCAATAGCGCCCGGGCAGCGGTCGTCGACAGGGATGCTTTGTACAATACGCTGAAGGAACAGCGAATCGGCGGAGCAATTCTCGATGTGTTCTATAACGAACCGCCGGACGCATCGGACTATGAGCTGATTTCGCTGCCGAACGTGTATGCGACGCCGCATATCGCCGGCGCTTCTTTCGAAGTGGACGGATACAGCGTCACGATTATGAACGATGTCTTGAAAGAATGGTTTGTTCACGGCAACAGGGAGATCCGTCAGTTGGTCAACCCGTCCGTCCTTTCTTCGCTGGAATCGCATCGGACAGCGCTGTAAGCAGGAGAAGCCGAGTGCTGCGGCACCCGTTTGCCAACGAATGCAGAGTAACAGTTGCAACGCAGGTTGACAACAGACTCTTAGCTATGCAGAGTGACAGTTGCAACGTAGGTTGACAACGGACTCTTAGCTATGCAGAGTAACAGTTGCAACGTAGGAGGGGAACGAACATATGTCGCATCAACAACGCCTCGTTGTCATAGGAACGGATATCGGTACGCAAGGCGTGCGCGTGATGGCGCTGAACGACCACGGCGAGCTGCTGTCGTCGCACGCGGTTGCTTTTTCAATCGAAGGCTCGCGAGAGGAACAGTCTCCCGCCGGTTGGTGGAGAGACCTGCTTTCATGTCTGACCAGGCTCATGGGAGACTTGAATCGGATCGTACCGAAGCCGGAGGTCAAGGCGATTTCGGTCACATCGACGTCAGGGACGATGATTGCTCTTGACGCCCGCCATGAACCGGTCAGCCCGGCGCTCATGTACAGCGACCCCCGCTCGTTTCGGGAGGCGCAGCTGTGCAAAGCGGCCGCGGAGCGGGCCGGGTCGGCGGGCTATACGGCGTTCAACGCCTCCTCCGGGCTTCCGAAAATGCTGTGGTTTCGGGAGCATGACCCGTCTGCGGCGGAACGGATCGAGCTGTGGGCGCATGCAACCGATTACATCGTCGGCAAGCTGAGCGGGGTTTGGGGCGTGACGGACTATTCGAACTGCCTTAAGACCGGCTACGACCTCGTCCAGGAGCAATGGCCCGGCTATGTGACCGGCGAGCTCGGCATTCCGGCTTCATGGCTGCCGAAGGTCGTCCCGCCGGGAACCGTGCTCGGCACCGTAGCGCCCGAGGTGGCGGAGGCGACGGGCCTGCCGCGCAACGTCCTCGTTGTGACGGGGATGACCGACGGCTGCACGTCGCAGATCGCTTCCGGCGCCATTCGCCCGGGCGAATGGAGCACGACGATCGGGACGACGCTGGTCGTCAAGGGCGTCACCCGCGAGCCGATCGACGATCCGCTTGGGAGGCTTTACAACCACAAGCACCCGCAAGGCTTCTGGATGCCGGGCGGCGCGAGCAACACGGGCGGGGACTGGGTATCCCGCGATTACGCCGGAGCCGATCTGGCCGCATTAAACCGCGAAGCGGCGTCGCTTGTTCCGACGCCGTGGATTTGTTATCCGCTCCTGCAGCATGGGGAGCGATTCCCGTTCGTCGCGGCCGGGGCGCGAGGGTTCGACCACGGCGGCTTGACCGCCGAGCAGCGGTTTGCGGCGCGGATGGAAGGGGTAGCCTATCTGGAGCGGCTCGCCTACGAAATGATCGAAGCGCTATCCGGCGAGACGGTGGCGAATGTGTATACGGCCGGGGGCGCAAGCACTAGTCCGGTCTGGCTCGGCATCCGAAGCAGCGTTCTGCGCAGGCCGATCCGCAAGATGAAGCACGTCGAAGGCGCCGTCGGTGCAGCGGTTTTGGCCGCATCCGGTACGCTGTTCTCGGGCCTCGAAGAAGCGGGTTCCGCAATGATTGCGCCGGAGCAGCTGATCGAGCCATGGGATGCATCCGTCTGTGAGAAGTATGATGACAACTACCGCCGATTCGTCGAACGATTAAGAGAACTCGGCTATTTGGCGGACGAAAGCGAGAGTGAAACGGCTTGACGCGATTTTACCTAATGCGGCACGGAGAAACGGAATGGAACCGCGATCACAACCGTTACTGCGGAAGATCGGATATCGATTTGTCCGATCACGGCATGGAGCAGGCCGAGCGGGCTGCGCAATATTTGCGGCATGCGGCGATCGACCGCGTGATTGCTTCCGATCTGCGCAGAGCGGCCCAAACGGCCGGGCCGACGGCCTCGCTGCATCGCCTGCAAGTAGAACAGGATGAACGGATAACGGAGATCGATTTCGGATTGTGGGACGGTCTGCATTATCCGAAGATCGTAGCGCAGTATCCGGAAGCCTGGCAAAGCTGGTACGACGACCCGGAACATACGAACGCGGGGGTAACGGGCGAAACTGCATTGCAAGTATTTGACCGGATGAACCGTTTTTTTACGGAAACGGCTCAGGAGCATCCGGACGGCAGCATTCTGGTCGTCAGCCACAGCACCTCCATCCGCATTTATTTGGCGGGCATGCTGTCGATCCCGTTTCGTAATTACAGGCAGCTGGTGAAAGGCAACACGGCGGTTTCCGTGTTGGAGACTTCGAAGGAAGGCATGCGGCTGATTCATTTCAATGTGATCCCGAGCGAAGCTCCCTTTTTATAGGAAGATCCCCCGTTTGTGAGGAAGCGGAGCAAGGGAGGATCATCGACAGGTACGGCTTAGCATAGCGGCGGATAAGCCGCTGAATATAGCCTTTTCATACATGGAAAGCGGAGCGGACGAATCTAAGGAAGCGACGAAGGAGCGAATGAGGCGGAATGAGCAATGCAGCGGGAATGCGATTCATGACGGTAAACGTCAGACATGCGACCGATCCGAGTCCGAATTCATGGGAAGAGCGTCTGCCCCTGATCGAGATGCTGCTGAAGCGGGAAGCGCCGGATATGATCGCAACGCAGGAATGTTTTTACGGTCAGGTGAAGGACATGCTGTCGGTTTTGCCCGGCTTTGATTGGCTCGGCCTCGGCCGCAAAGGCGGCAGCGGCGGCGAGTATATGGCCGTCTTTTACCGGAAAGACCGTTTTGAGCTGCTCGAATACGACCATTACTGGCTGTCGGCGACACCGAATGTCATCGGTTCCGTCACATGGGGGAACGCGGCTCCGCGTATGGTGACATGGGGCCGGTTTCTCGATCTCGCCGCGGAACGCCCGTTTTACTTGTGCAATACTCATTTTGACCACAAATCGCCGGAATCCCGCGTCAAAGCGGCGCAGCTTATGGTGGAGCGGGCCAGATCGTTCGATCCGGCACTGCCGGTCATTATCACGGGAGATTTTAACGTCGGACCGGAATCAGAGGCTTATGATGTGTTTATCCGCGAGGGCGGCTTCACGGACACCTGGGATTCGGCGAAGGTAAAGATCGGTGAAGGGCTGGGGACGTTCAACAATTTTAACAATCCGGCCGGCCGCGGCAAGGCGTGGCGCATTGACTGGATCTTAACCCGTGGTCCGGTAGTTGCAAAGCGGATTCAAATATTGGACGATATCGTCGAGGGACGATACCCAAGCGATCATTATCCGTTAATAGCGGATCTTCAGCTATAATGAAGGGAATGGGGTCAATGAAAGTAAGAGGTATCGCTCACCGGGGATACCCGGTCAAATATCGCGAGAATACGCTGCCATCCTTTCAGGCGGCTTGCGATTTGTCGTACACTCACTTGGAGCTTGACGTGCATTTAAGCAAAGACGGCGTACCGATGGTGATGCATGACGCTTCGCTTCGCCGGATGACCGGCGCACCCGGCCAGTTCAAGGACTACACCGCGGAGGAGCTTCGCGCTTTGCGCATCGGCGGAACGGAAGTGATCCCGACGCTGGAGGAGTCACTGCTGCTGCTCAAGGACAAGCTCATCGTCAGCATCGAAATGAAACAGACGGGCGATCTGTATCCGGGGCTGGAGGAAGCGGTGGTCGACGTCGTGCGCAAAACCGGCATGGTGGATCAAGTGTACGTCATTTCCTTCGATCATTTTTCCGTGGCCCGGCTTCGGGAGCTGGACAAGGAGATCGATGTCGGCCTTGTATTTAGCGGAAGCATGCCGTACGTATTTCCGTTCATGCAGGAGATTCGCGGCAAATACCTCGCGGTCAAGCTTCCTTTTTTGACGGAGAAGTATGCCGAGATGATTGCCGACCACGGTCTGGAGCTGATCGCCTGGCCGGTAGATACCGAAGAAGAGATGAAGCTCATCAAAGACCAATACCCGCAGGCGCTCATCTGCACCAATGAGCTGGAGCGGTGGAAAGCGTTTGTTCAGCAGCATATGCAATGAGCCGGCGTAAGCGCAAGGCTCGATCGAATCCCGTTATGTCTGTCATCGACACGACATGGCGGGATTTTTTTTGTTTGGAAAAGCAACCCTAGTCAAACCAAACATTACAAAACGACAATAAATAAAGAAAAAAATCATCAATAAACAACAATAAACAATTATAAATATCAGAAAAGTAATTGACAAGTAATGATATAAGTGCAAAAATAATAGTGAACAGATGGCATATATTTGCAATACACATTTGATATATTGTCAAATGACGGCAAGTGATTTTTGTTCATCCAAGATGAAAACGTTTTCGAAAACCAGGGGGTGAACCGATCGCGAAGCGAGTCACCGACCGGCAGCGAATTGCCGCCTGGTGCCAGCAAGACACGTTCATTTCTTCGATGCAGGTGTTCCAGTCGGTTGACGTTCTGACCGATGGCGGTCCGCTCAGAGCGACGAAAGTGATCGTCTACTGGATCTAATAGATGGCTTTTCATGATTTCAGGGCCGGACGTTCTTCCGCGCTGGTCATCATTTTCTTCCTGATCATTATCGCATTGACGATTTTGCAGTTCTTGCTTTCCAAGAAAAAGGTTCACTACGAAGGATAGGTGGGGTAAAATGACAGAAAGTACAGTTATCTGGAAGTCGACGCGGATCATCGTCGCCGCCCTGGTCACGCTTCTGATGTTTTTCCCCCTCTATATGGCTGCTGATTACTTCACTTAAGTCTCCGGCGGAAATGAAGTCGGCGATTCCGACGTTTTGGCCTGTGTCTTTCGCCTGGCAAAATGATGTGGACGTATTCAAAGTAGCGCCCTTCGGGCGATATGCGCTGAACACGCTCATCCAGACGGTAGGCATCGTCGCCTTGCAGCTCAATCTCGCTGCTTGCGGCTTACGCCTTCGCCAAGGGGCTTTTTTGGGGACGGGACAAATGGTTTTTCTTCGTGCTGGCCGCACTCATGATACCGGAGCAAGTGTTTTTCGTGCCGGTCTACGTCATGCTGTCGAAGATCAATTGGCTGGATACGTTTTGGGCGCTCATTATTCCGCACGGCGTATCCGCTTACAGCATTTTTTTGCTGCGCCAGAGTCGTTCAAGTCGATCAATAACGACGTGCTGGAAGCGGCGCGTGTCGACGGAGCCGGAAGGCTGCGGGTGCTTTACGGCATTCTGGCGCCTATGGCGAATTCCACTTTCAAATAAGACGCTTGGGGGATGCGAATCGATGAAGAAGCTAATGAATGTACCGAACGACGTAGTCGACGAGATGATTGAAGGCTACGCCGCAGCTTATCCGCAATATGTGAGAATATGCGCCGAAAACAAACGCTCCGTCGTCAGCTCGCAGCTGGTGCGTCTGGGTAAAGTCGGGATCGTGATCGGCGGAGGGTCGGGTCATGAACCGGCCTTTATGGGACTGATCGGTCCCGGTTTCGCAGACGGAGCGCCGGTCGGGAACGTATTCGCTTCCCCGCCGCCGGACCCGGTGCTGCAGGTGACCAAGGCGGTGAACGGCGGCGCGGGCGTTCTATATATGTATGGCAATTATGCGGGAGACTGCATGAACTTCGATATGGCAGCGGAGCTGGCGAACATAGAGGGCATTCGCGTGGAAACGGTGCTCGTCACCGATGACGTAGCGTCCGCCTCCAAGGAGGAAGCGCATCGCCGGCGGGGTATTGCCGGAGGGTTCCTCGTATTCAAGGCGGCAGGCGCGGCTGCGGACAAAGGATACACGCTGGATGAAGTCGTGCGCGTGGCGCAGAAGGCAAATGCCAACATTCGTACGATGGGTGTTGCTTTGTCGCCGTGCTACGTTCCGCAGACCGGCAAACCAAGCTTCGTGCTGGGCGACGATGAAATGGAAATTGGCCTTGGCATTCACGGCGAACCGGGGGTGAAACGAGGCAAGTTGGGAACCGCCGATGAGGTGGCAGAGGCGCTGCTCTCGACCATTACGGAGGATATGCCGCTTGCTGCCGGTGACCGCGTGGCGGTCCTAGTCAACGGGCTCGGCTCCACTTCGCATATGGAGCTGTTCATCGTCTTCCGGCGCGTATCCCGGCTGCTCGCGGACCTTGGGGTGGAGATTCACCGTTCTTTCGTCGGGGAATTCGTCACCTCGCTGGAGATGGGAGGCTGCTCTGTATCGATCATGAAGCTTGATGAAGAGCTTGCCGAAATGGTCGATCACCCGGCGGATACGCCGCTCTATGTACAGAAATAAACGAACACAAAAATTATTCATAATGGAAACATGAGCAGCGGATGCCGGCGGAACGCCCGCTGCCACGGCTGGATGAAACGGGAGGCTGACGCATATGAAACTGACGATAGCACAATGGAAACAACTGCTGCGCGCGGTGGCAGCGCAAATCGAGAGCAAGAAAGACGAATTGTCCGAGCTGGACCGGGCCGTCGGCGACGGAGACCATGGGGTTACGATGTCGGTCGGCTGGCAGGCGATCGTGCACAAGCTGGATGAGCATAGCGGAGAAGATTGCGGCGCATTGCTGAATGAAGTGGCGATGTCTTTTCTCAACGCGGTGGGATCGTCGGTCGGCCCGTTGTACGCGACGGCTTTCATGCGCGGCGGCGCCGTACTGAGAGGGAAGGCAGAACTTGAGGAAGACGACGTCGTACAATTTTGGGCGGTCGCGGTGCAAGGCATTCAGGATCGCGGAAAAGCAAAGCTCGGCGATAAAACGATGATGGATGCGTGGCTGCCCGCCATCGAAGCGTTGCGGCTTGCCAGAAGCGAAGGCAAAGGATTGATCGACAGCCTCGACGAGGCGGTGCGTGCGGGAGAGCAAGGGATGCGTTCGACGGCGGCGCTCGTATCGCAGCTCGGCCGTTCCAGCCGTCTGGGCGAGCGATCAACCGGCCATATCGATCCCGGGGCGGCATCGGCGCATCTCATTTTGTCCGCCTTCACGAATGCGCTGCGCGAAGTAGGCTAATTCCCTCTGGATATCATTCAACAAGTGCTGTATCCCGTACGGATACGGCGCTTTTTTTTGTCCATTTGCTTTTTATGAAACGGGCGGGCTGAATCGGACTCGGATGTCATTTTAGCAATTCAGAAGAAACATCCGTGATGCGTTTATGATAATGTAACGGTATCAGAACAATTGACCATGTACAATGGCGAAAAGGAGAAATGAATCATGACGAAATCAATATCGAAAGGCCGTCTTTGGACGGCGAGAGTGATGTACGGACTGGCTTTGCTGTTTATGTTGTTCGACAGCATTTCGAAATTTATGATGCCGGCCCCTGTCGTGGAAGGAACGGTGCAACTCGGTTATGCCGAGCATCATATCGTGGTGATCGGGGCGCTGGGACTGATCGCTACTATTTTGTACGCCATTCCCCGCACATCGGTATTGGGGGCAGTGCTGCTAACCGGATATTTCGGCGGAGCGATCGCGACACATGTTCGGTTGGATAATCCGCTTTTTTCTCATATTTTATTCCCGGTCTATATCGCCATATTGGTCTGGGGAGGCATCTGGCTGAAGGATGACAATGTGCGTAAGCTCATTCCGTTTCGCCAAAAGGGTGATTGAGGATGGGGAACATCGTTTTGTACATGCAGATGTCGCTTGACGGCGTCGTTTCGGACCTAGAGCGGTGGATGCAAATAAGCGATCATATTCTAGAAGACGCCCTTGCGTATTACGATACGCTGGATACGGTTGTGGTAGGAGGCAATTCGTATCTTTCGATGGCGGAATATTGGCACCATGCGGAGAAGTCGTCCGAGTCCGCGCTTGAACGCGCGTTTGCCAAAAAAATAAACGAGATCTAGAAAGTGGTCATTACCCATTCCAATATGGATCTTGTATGGAATAATTCGCAGCAACTGCTTATGAAAGACCGCGAAACTTTTATCCGTGACATCGAGAGGCTTAAACATCAGAGCGAAGGCAAACATATATCTGTGGAAAGCGGAATAAGAACGTGGCGGTTATTTTTGCAAAATACGCTTTTTGATGAAATGCGGCTGTTCGTTCATCCTGTAGTCGCGGGGCAAGGCGAAAAGCTGTTTAACGGGATGGAAACGATGGTCCCCATGCGCTTAAAGAGCAGCGAAACGTTTGAAAACGACGTGGTCCTCTTGCATTATCAAAAAAAATAAAACGCCTAACCCCAAAAAAAGTCAAGGATACGCCAACCGTAACCTTGACTTTTTGGCATGCCGCAAGACTTACAACGGATCGGCGATCACGACTTCGACGCCCTTTAACTGCTTCAAGAAATCCGGATTTGCACCGGGATCGGTAATGATCGTATCGATCTGGGACATCTCCGCAAACGTAGCGATCGACCTGCGGCTAAGCTTCGTATGGTCCAGCAGCGCGACGACTTTACTCACATTCGAGACGATCGACTTCTTCAGTTCGGCTTCATACACGCTGAAATCGGTCAATCCTTCGGCTAAGGTGAAACCGCGCGCGGATGTGAAGAAAATATCCGCGTGAATTTGCGACAGCAGCCCTTTACCAAGCAGCCCTTCCAGCGAGCTGGAGCCGGGTCGCAGGACGCCTCCTACCACGATGACGCTAATATGCGGGTTGCGGGTCAACTCCTGCGCGGTGGCCAATCCGTTCGTGACGACCGTCAAATAATCGTATTGAATCAAATGCTTGGCAAGCTCAAGCGAAGTGGAGCTGGCGTCGAGAATGATGCATTGACCGTTCTGCACAAGACCCGCCGCCGCCTTGCCGATCATCATCTTCTCCGTTTGATTCACCTGGCTTCGGGAATGGAACGTGTATTCTTGCGTCGGGGGCTTGGGCAGTACCGCTCCGCCGTGCGTTCTCTCCAGCAGGCCGTCTTCCTCCAATATTTTCAGGTCGTTCCTGAGCGTCCCTTCGGAAACGCCAAGTTCAAGCGACACGTCTTTGACCAGGAGCTGCTTATGTTGATTCAATATTTGCATAATCCGGTTCCGGCGTTCAGGTGCTAACATCCATCGCATCTCCCATTACTGAATAT
>NZ_CAJVCE010000022.1 GCF_910594985.1 Paenibacillus allorhizosphaerae | reverse complement strand
CCGTTTGGTGATGATGGCGGAAGGGAACCACGCGTACCCATCCCGAACACGAACGTTAAGCCTTCCAGCGTCGATGGTACTTGGACCGCAGGGTCCTGGGAGAGTAGAACGTCGCCAAGCAGCAGAAAATCCCCATGAATTGGGGATTTTTTTTATGAAGAGAAGAAAGTATAAAACTATTGAGGGATCCAGGGTTCGGGGAAGTATTTCTGCGCCACAGATCTCAAAAAGTTAAGGCGTGTCCAGTGAGACTAGAACATTTAGCTGTGACCGAGCGTACAACCGGCTTTTTCGTGATATAATAAGCAGGTATAGCTGTATTGTATCGTGGGGGGAAAGGAGGGCAAGCCGATGTTTACTGCGGCAAACAAGAAAATAGAAACATTCGAAGGTAAACGCTTTCCTTTCAAAATGAGCATACAGCGGGACAGGCATTTTCTGGTCAATTCACATTGGCACGAGCACTTGGAATTAATTAAAATTGTACAAGGACCGGCAAGGCTTCAGATCGATCAACATAGCTTTGACGCCGAAACGGGCGAAATTTATTTTATTAACAGCTGTCAGATTCATTCCGTCACCTCTTTCCCTGGAGCTAACTGCGTCATTCAAGGGATGGTGTTCGACAAGACGCTGTTGTTTTCTCAGGAAAATTTGGAAATGAGGCACCTGCTGTCCCTTTTCCTCAGGTCGGATAAAGTTGCAAACAGGTATGTAAAGACCCATCCACTGTGGCCGGGACTGAATTTCGAGATGGACACCGCATACCAGGAGTACACCGAAGCGGAAGTGGGGCATGAATACAGCATTCTCTCCAGCGTGTATAGAATCATTGTCCCCATGCTGCGTCTATATGAGAAAGACTTGAACAGCGGCCCTCCGCGCCATTACGCCAACCAATACATGCGGCTGAAGCCAGCCATCGATTACATGGAGGAACATCTTGCCGATAAAGTGTATATGGAAACGGTTTGCGAGAAGGTCAATATGAGCCTTTACTATTTTTCCAGCCTGTTTAAAAAAGTTTTCGGCATGCCTCCGGTACAATACTTGATCCAACTGCGTATCGATCACGCTAAGCGGCTATTGCTCGATGAGGAAAGGTCCATCACGGAAATTGCCGAGCTCTGCGGGTTTTGCAACATTAATTATTTTGACAAAGTATTTAAAGAGAAGAGCGGATTTACGCCAATGGATTTTCGCAAGCGGTATGTCCATCAGGGTTAACTATGGAGGAATCAAGCCATGTCTGTCCAAGCAGGCGGGCATTCGGTATAGTCCTCTCCGTTGAAACGAATATGAGTATAGCCACGTGAAAGAGGCTGCCGTATAATTGGCAGCCTCTGTTTGAAGTACGCGCAGCATGAGCATCATCTCTACAATGAAAGTCCGGAATCGGGACTGGCTACTTGGGACCGCTGTTTGCGACAGCATGTACGGTGGCATGAGAAGGCGGGACTAGCCGCCCCATTTACTCGAATGAATATACACCGATCCCAGCATAAAGCTATTCGACGAAAGTCGTTACGCTTTTCGGTGCAAGCGTGTACTCAAAGCTGCCGCCGCCCGTCGTATAGTTTCCGATCGATGCTATATTTTCCGTGCCACTCGTTCGGTATACCGCGACCGATGTGCCGGTCATCCCGTTAATCGTTACGGTTATAGGCTCGGAAGAACGATTGGCCGCAACGAGCGCCGCTTTGTTCGTTGCCGTGTTTTTGGCTGCCGTCACGGTGACGTAGCTGTTGCCGCTGTCTGCCTTCACGTTGCGATCTCCCGGCCGGATGAAGCGGCTGAATTGCCCCATCGTATACAGCCTCTTGTTGATGGTATACGTGCCATCGAGTTTCAGATCGACGAGCGATTGGCGAGAAACGCCGGAAGTGGCCGCGGTAGGCTTCGTAACAAACCACCAATACAAGTATGAGCTGTAGCCCTGCTCCAATGCGGCACTGATTTGATCGGCGACCGCAAGTCCCCCTTCAATCGTAGAATCGTTCGGATCAGGCATGCTGTATTCCATCATAAATAACGGTTTGTTAAACTTGCGCAGATCATAGTTATAAACGTCATAGGTATCCCATGCATAGAAATGAGTGGCGATATAATCGAGCTTTTGTATGACCGCCGAATCCATCTGATTTAACAATTTAAACGACGAGCCCAGGTGCCCGCCTTCAGGGGCTCCGATTCCTACATCGATTCCATCCATCTTGAACGCCTCATACACAGTGGATACCACGCTGCTCATCTCCGGTCCCGTATAAATCGCCGATGCATAATCCATCAACGCTTCGGGCTCATTCTGGATACTGAGCCAGTTGACGTCGTATCCGTAGTCTTCCTTGTATTTTTTGGCCCAGGTCAGCAAATACTCGGCAAAGTCGTCATAATGCTCCGGCTTCAGATGGCCTCCGCGAATCGCGGACGCGTTGTCCTTCATCCAGGCCGGAGGGCTCCAAACCGATGCGGCGAACCGCATAGTGGGGTTGCGGCTGATCGCCTGATCGGCGAACCACCTTTGATGGATATCCGTATCAAAGTCCCATACGCCCGGTGTAGGCTCTATCGAAGCCTGGAATGCATTTCTCGGATCGGGATCGCTTTTCGTGAACGGATTAATTTCAAGTCTGACGATATTGAGACCGGCTTCATCGTCTTCCATGCCGAAAAATTTATCAAGCAGCAATTGCTGCGTCGTCGTATCGATGCTCATGAAGTCGTAGACCGGGTCGTTGGCCGTAGCGCCGAAGCCCCATATTTCCTGCTGAACCGTATTTTTGTCCACCTGAATGAGATTGGCCTTCTTCGATACGATCGTAACAATCTTGTCTTCCGCATTCCATGATACCGTCGCTTCCAGCGCATCGGCGACAAAGTGCGCCGGCACCATCAGTACCCCATCCTTGAGGTATGCCGATCCAGCGAGGGCGACATTCGAGCCGTTCACCTGCGCAATGGATTCGCCGGCGGTTATCTGGCTCGTTCTGCCGTCCTTTACGGCCGTCGCCGTCAGCGTCTGTTCATTCCACGACACATCGGCTCTCAATGTGGCGAAGGTTTTGGGCAACTGCAGATATGGAATGCTGTTTTTCGTCTCCGGCTTGCCGTTCAAGTACACGACCGGTTTGCCGTCCACGACGGCCTGCATCGCTTTGGGAGGGATTCGCGAAGGCGGAATTTCCGTCGTCACGCCGGTCTTCACGACTTCCACATCGTCGATGTACAGCTTGCCGACAACGTCGGTATAACCGGGGAGCGACATTTGCTCGATCGCGATGCCGTAAACGGGGTCCACCCCGATCGTATACGGAAGCGTAATTTGCACCCAGTCCTGATCGGTGACGAGCGCCCGGTAATTGGCTCTGTCGTTGTAGTAGCCCGTGTTGGTTAGCGTGCCGTCAATATCGATGACGGAAAGGTGGAAGTAGCCGGCCTTTACGGGGCTGGTGGAATCCACTCTGGCATAGAGGGACAAGTTGTACTGCGTGCCCGGGGTCGCATCGAGCCCCGTGAAAGCGTCGTTTATTTTGACCCGGTTATACAATTCCGTTCGTCCGGCAATGTGAACGCTTTTGCCGCCATATACGCCGTGTACGACGGTATTGTCCAGCGACAAATTCCAGAGCGCTTGCCCGCCTCCAACGCCGATATTCGCGTTCTGTATGCTGGTAGCGTCATCGTACGTAATATGTTTCGAGGTCGGCGGCGGCACTTCGGCGATCTCTACGTCGTCAATATGGAACACCGGCACCGTTTGGGTCCAGCTTCCGGAGCCGATCTGTTCGACGGCTATCCCATACACCGGGTCTCCGGTCGCCAAGTACGGAAGCGTCAGCTTCGTCCAGCCGTCCTGGCCGACCAAAAATTTATAATTAGTCGTGTCGAAATAATATGGCGGGTCCGATGGCTGCTTCGTGCCAGGATATGTCACGACGGACAAGAAGAAATATCCGTTCGTCACGCTGCTGCTCGCGCCAACCTTTGCCCACACGGAAATGTCGTAATGCTTGCCTGCCTGCATATCGAGACCGTCAAAAGCATGCGTTATTTTTAACCGGTTATATGGCTGTGTGCGTCCGCCAATTTTAATGCTTTTCCCGGAATTGCCGCGGTAAACGGCGGAATCCAGACTAACATTGGACATGCTCAATCCACCGCCGGCTTCCAAATTCGCCTGCGAGATGTTCGAATACACGTCGAACGTAATGCTGACGGACGGCAAGGGTGATCCCGATCCGCCGCTTTCTTCGGCCTGTGCCTCGGAGACGAAACCGAACATTTGGAGCAATAAACTAAATACCAAACATAAGCGCAAATAGTAGCCTGTATATGGTCTCTTCCATGCATTTTTCATGACAGAGGCCCCTTTCGAATGGTTTTGATCGATGCGCCGCTATACGCATGCAGGATGTTTAGAGGGAAGGCGATGCGCGGAGAGGGGCCGGGCCGGGCGTTTTCCTGTCGAGGCGGTCCCAGCCAATGGCCTCTTGAGGCCCGTCCGAAGAGTTTCGCCAGACCCCGCAGCCGCCATGCTCATCGCAGTTCAGCGCAACTCGTTGTCGTCTTTCAGGTGCATCTGTACCGGGTTCAACAGGCCGCGGCGCTATTTAACTGCGTTCGCTTCCACGCGTTTGTTAACTTTGTCTTCGGCTTCCCTCAGGGCGGTGTTCAGATCTTTGCCGTTCATATATTCCTCGAAGCTTTTGAAAACCAGATCTCTGCCGAGCGAATTGTACTGCGAAAATTCCGGCGCCGTAGGAGACGTGCTTTTGAAAATGGATTGCAAATTTTTACCTTTGAGAAACGGCATATCCGCTCCGAGCGCCTTCTTCATCTCCGGATTTTTCAGCGAGGACAACCGCGCCGTTGTCTTCGCGCTCTGCATCTGCACCTCATCCGAGGACATGACGCTTAGAAACTGTGCCGCCTGATCCTTGTATTTGCTCGTTTTGGCAATGAGGAAAAGCTGCGAATCGACATGGTTGTACAGGTTCGGCTTCTCCTTGAAGCTCGGATATTGCGCCAAATCCCAGTTCAGGCCAAGCTTGGTTGCCTCTTCGAGACCGATATTGAGCAAATTGTTGTACGGAAGCATCGCGATCGTCTGATCTTTCATAAACCAGTTGCGGGCTTGGAACGAGTTCAGCTTTTCCGGCCTGTTGTGGGGAATACTCCAAATTTCTTTGGCTGTTGTAAATATGGTCCGCCATCCGTCCGTATTTACGACGGCCCGGTTCGTCTTGGAGTCGACGTAGGTAAGCGATAGCGGCATGGCCATGCGGGCGATCGTATCGGGATCAAGTCCCCGGTATTCGACGCCGTTGTCCAGGCGTGATACTTTTTTGGCGACCTCAATCGCGTCTTCCCATGTCATGCCGTCCTTTGGATAAGGGACGCCGAACTTGTCGAATATATTCTTGTTGTAATAAAGCGCGCTGAAGTGGGCGAAGAAGGGCAAGCCGTACAGTTCGCCCTTGTCTGACTTGGCGCTGGCAAGCATAGCCGAATCGAAACGTTCCAGATTCACCTGATGCTTCTTCATGAGCGGGGTTATATCCTCAAGCAGATCCAGCATCTTGTACGTGCCGATATCCATGTTGTTCGTATAGATGAGATCCGGCGGCTGCCCGGCTGCGACCAGCTCGGCAATCGTCGTTCCTTTGCCCTGCCGGATCGGCTCCACGCTAATTTGCGGAAATTTTTTCTTGAGCGGCGCCACAATCAGCGTGTTCAGATCTTCGTCGGTGATCGAGCTGTTGGATACATACACCTTCAAGGTCGCAGGGCTCGTATTGACAACCGGTGTGCCCGGCGCATCGGATTGGCCATTAACGCCGCCGGTTCCCGAATTGGTTCCCCCGCAGCCTGCCAACGCCGTAATCATGGCGAGCATGGATAATCCTGTTATCGTTTTGTTCGGCTTCATTCAAACTCTCCTCCTGATTAATATAATATAATACCGAAATAAAGCGCTTTCATTTAAATGCCTTTGAAGGTCAAGGGCAACGGCATCTGCGGTCGATCCACATTTGCCGGCATGAAGGCGTCAAAATTTCAGCTAGGTGCGGTCAACAACGGCGAGAACACGTTGCTTCCAGCAAGAAACGCCGATTCGACTCCCCTTATTGCATATACCTCGATGTTGGGGTATGCCTCCCTCCTTAAACTTACAGTTCGCTTTTCATTTATACTATAACGGATGATCTTTTTGAAATTCTACCTAACTTTATTGAAGAAATTTAAGTTTTTTTGCTGTTTTACAAGTTCGCGCTCAACGATTGAGAACGCAGAAGAGACAGTAGATATGTATCGCCTAAAGCAGCTCAGAAAGCTGCCTATGGCATTTAACGAATTCTCCATGTGCAAGCAAGCCGACATGAGCAGGCCGCGAGCAGCCGTCATATTGACATGACAGCACAAGGAAGGTTATAATTTATTTTCAATAGTGCATATTTGGAAAGCGTTGAAGAAATACAGTAGGTCATAGCCCATTAGCCAGAGAAAAGGCTTTGTACGGTAGTGTGCACGTCGTACGCACCGTCCAGCTGTGAAAGCCTTTCTAATGAAGGATGACTGAACGCTCATTTCTGAGCGCGGATGAGAAGGCCGGCGTTGATTGGGACGCATGGTTCGAAAAACCCGCCGGCGGGAGCCGTTACAATCCGTTCTGAGGAGATTGCGTTACGTTCCGTAAGGAAAGCGCAATAACCAGGGTGGTACCGCGAGCACATCGTCCCTGTTACAGGGGCGATTTTTTATGTTTTTTACACAAATATTCCATTTCAGATGGACAACTGACAACGTTGATTCATCGTTGCAGCAGTTGCAAATATAGGAGGAGCTATCGATGAAAGCCAGTGAAATTCGCGCAAAATGGTTGAAGTTTTTTGAAAGCAAAGGCCATAAGATCGAGCCGAGCGCACCGCTTGTTCCGCATAACGACCCGTCGCTGCTCTGGATTAATGCCGGGATGGCGCCGCTAAAGCCTTATTTTGACGGCCGTGTCGTGCCGGACAACCCGCGGATTGCCAACTCGCAAAAGTGTATCCGCACCAACGATATCGAAAATGTAGGGAAAACGCGCCGTCACCATACGTTTTTCGAAATGCTCGGTAACTTTTCGATCGGCGATTACTTCAAAGAAGAAGTGATCACGTGGGCGTGGGAATTTTTGACCGACCCGCAGTGGATCGGCTTCGATCCGAATCGTTTATCCGTAACGGTGTACCCGGAGGATACCGAAGCGTTCGAGCTGTGGAACAAAAAAATCGGTCTGCCGGCGGAACGCATTTACAAACTGCAGGAAAACTTCTGGGATATCGGCGAAGGCCCGTGCGGCCCGTGTACCGAGATTTTCTACGATCGCGGCGACGCATATGGCGACCTGAACGATCCGGAATGCTGGCCGGGCGGAGAGAACGAGCGGTTCCTTGAAGTATGGAACCTCGTATTCTCGCAGTTTAACCACAACAAGGACGGCAGCTACACGCCGCTTCCGAACAAAAATATCGATACGGGCGCAGGGCTGGAGCGTTTTGCTTCGATTCTGCAGGACGTTGACAGCAACTTCGACACCGATCTGTTCCAGCCGATCATTCAAAAAACGTGCGAGCTGGCCGGAGTGAAATATAAGCAAAATGAAGAGTACGATGTCGCGCTCAAAGTGATCGCCGACCATATTCGTACGGTTGCCTTCTCCGTAGGCGACGGCGTGCTGCCGTCCAACGAAGGACGCGGGTACGTTATCCGCCGTTTGCTGCGCCGCGCAGTGCGTTACGGCAAAGTGCTTGGCATGGATAAGCCGTTCCTGTACTTGCTGACGCCGATCGTAGGCGACATTATGGGCGTATACTATCCGGAAGTGGTGGAAAAGCGCGAATTCATCGAGCGCGTGATTCGCACAGAGGAAGAGCGTTTCCATGAAACGCTGTCCGACGGATTGGCCATTTTGGCGGAGCTTGTAGAGAATGCGCGCAAAGAAGGAAGCAACCAAATCAGCGGTCCGGATGCGTTTAAATTGTACGACACCTACGGCTTCCCGTTCGACTTGACGGAAGATTTCGCTGCGGAAAAGGGGCTTACGGTTGACCGCGACGGCTTCGACCGGTCGATGCAGGAGCAGCGGGACCGCGCCCGCGCCGCGCGCCAAGAGTCGGAAAGCATGAAGGTACAAGGCGGTCCGCTCGCCGACTTTACGGTTAAAAGCGAATTTGTTGGTTATACTGAATTGGTAACTACTGCTAAAGTGATCGCGATTGTGCATGAGAACCAATTCGTCGATTTGGTCGGAACGGGTGAAACGTGCCAAGTTCTACTGGATCAGACGCCATTCTATGCGGAAAGCGGCGGTCAAGTCAGCGACCACGGCTATATTACAGCTGGCGACTCAGTGCTCAAGGTGGAAGATGTGAGCAAGGCGCCGCACGGACAGCACGTGCATACGGTCGTCGTGGAAGCCGGCGTTCTGCGCAAAGGTGATTCCGTGCAAGCGACGGTCACGCAAGAAGTGCGTGAGGATATCATCAAAAACCATACGGCTACGCATTTGCTGCACAAAGCGCTGAAAGAAGTGCTCGGCGACCACGTAAACCAAGCGGGCTCGCTGGTGGCGCCGGAACGGCTTCGTTTCGACTTCTCCCATTTCGGAAGCATTACGCCGGAAGAACTGCAAGATATCGAACAGCGCGTCAATGCGCAAATTTGGAAGAGTACGGCGGTAAAAATTTCCCTGAAGCCGATCGCAGAAGCGAAGGCTATGGGGGCTATGGCGCTGTTCGGTGAGAAGTATGGCGAGGTGGTACGCGTTGTGCGCGTCGGCGGCTACAGCTTGGAATTGTGCGGCGGCTGTCACGTAGACAATACGAGTCAGATCGGATTATTCAAAATCGTAAGCGAGTCGGGCATCGGCTCCGGCATTCGCCGGATCGAAGCGGTAACCGGCCGCAATGCGTATCAATATTTGGATGGACAGCTGCAATTGCTTCGCGAAGCGGCCGGTCTGCTCAAATCGAACATTGCCGACGTACCGAAGCGGATCGAAGCTTTATATGTCCAGCTTAAGGATGTATCGCGCGAAAATGAATCGCTTAAGGCGAAGCTCGGCGGCATCGAAGCCGGTTCCTTGACGGAACAGGCCAAATCGGTGAATGGCGTGACATTGCTTACGGCGCAAGTAAATGCAGGCGACATGGAATCGCTCCGCAATATCGTCGACCAAATGAAAAATAAGCTCGGCTCGGCAATCATCGTACTCGGCGCGGCTGCGGAAGATAAAGTAAATCTCGTGGCTGCGGTAACGCCCGATTTGGTGTCCAAAGGCTACCACGCCGGAAAGCTGATCAAAGAAGTGGCTGCACGCTGCGGCGGCAGCGGCGGCGGTCGTCCGGACATGGCGCAAGCCGGAGGCAAGGACGCGTCCAAGCTGCAAGAAGCGCTGCAAAGCGTGGAACAGCTCGTACAATAGATTGCAATGGCAAGCGGCGAAAGCTTCGAGAGAAGCTTTTCGTCCGCGCGCAATTAAGGTGCGAACCACGCAATAATGGCTCGGAATTTGTGTCTGACAGCGGACAATTCTCTATAAAGAACGCTATTTCTCAATAAATTTCAGGCTGTCAAGAGGAATTATTAGGAAAATAGCGAATAGAGAGTTATAATAAGGTTAGGGGGTGCTGTAGTATGAGCTCGATGGATAAAACAATGAAGTTTAACGTCAAAGCAGAAGAGATTGAAACGTCGCCGAAAGAAGTTATTTTGGCAGTGTACGACGCACTTCAGGAAAAAGGCTATAACCCGATTAATCAGATTGTTGGTTATTTGCTTTCAGGCGATCCGGCATACATTCCGCGCCATAACAATGCAAGAAGCATTATCCGGAAACGGGAACGGGATGAACTGATCGAGGAGCTCGTCCGATCATACCTGCAGCAAAATAAATAATGACGTCATGTTGATAACGGACTCCTTTGTTTGATGGAGGACCCGTTGCGATATGTTGACAACTGTCTCTCTCTCTAGATTACGGAGTAACAGTTGCAACGGGGGAGCGGTTATGCGTTTAATGGGATTGGACTATGGGGACAAGACGATCGGCGTCGCGGTCAGCGATGAGCTCGGCTGGACCGCTCAGGGACTTGAAGTCATTCGACGGACGACCGCAGAGCGGGACACCGCTAGGCTGCGGGAGATCATGGCTGCTTACTCCGTCGGCGAAATCGTGGTCGGTTTGCCCAAAAATATGAACAACACGATTGGGCCGCGTGGTGAAATTTGCATCGCATTCGCCCAAAGTTTGCATGAAACACTACAAGTACCCGTGCATATGTGGGATGAACGGCTAACGACGGCTTCGGCGCAGCGAACGCTGCTGGAGGCGGACGTCAGCCGTAAGAAACGCAAGCAGGTCATCGATAAGATGGCCGCTGCGCTTATATTGCAAGGATATATGGATGCCCATTCTAAATGATCAAAGAGGTGATCGATTTGTCTAAGGATCAAACCAACGACCAGGAACAGCTTCTGGAGGAGCCGGAAATCATCATTATTCCGGACGACGAAGGCAATGAAGAGGAATTTGAAGTCATCATGAAGTTTGAAGTGGATGGCTCGGACAAAAAATACATGATGGTCGTTCCGGTTGATGCCGACGAGGAATCGGATGAAGTGTACGCGTTCCGTTACGAAGAAGACGGAGACGATCTTCAATTGTACACGATCGATGATGAAGAGGAATGGAACATTGTCGAGGAAACGTTCAACACGCTGATGGAAGAAGCGGACGACGAAGAAGAAACGAAATAACAGGGCATAACAGGCGCTTTTAACTCATGCGGTTAAGCGCCTGTTTTTTATATGGATGCCGCACACGGAAAAAAGAAGCAAGCGTTGAATATAATAACGGCTTACACGGCAAGCGGGGTCCGTATTATAACTTCCATGTCCGAATATGATATGATGGTAAGTAGCGGCAAGTTTATAAAAGTAAAAAGACCTGGAGCGATCCATTTGCGGGTAGTTGTCAGGTAAAGGAGGATATAGCGTTGTACCGGATTTCGGATGTCACACCTTCGCAGCAGTTGCGGGAAGCTTTCGGAGATGATATTATTTTGTATGACGAGCAACAGGAATCCGTCGTTTACCGCATTGTTTCCGAGTTTACGCTGCAAGGGCAAGGTTATGCCATGCTGGAGAAAGCGAAGCCCGGCAAAGAGGATGAACCGGAAATTTTCCGGGTCACGAAGGAAACGGACGGCAGCCTAACACTTCAAACGATCGAAGATGACGATGAATGGGAGACCGTCTCCGAACTCTTCGACGAGCTGACTTTTCCGGCTGACGAACAATTATAATTTACGGTTAAGGTAAATTGTTGCCCGAGCGGAGATGATCCGCTCTTTTTCGTTTGTATGCCGAGGCTTCGGGATCAGGCCAAGGCGGCTGACCGGTAGTGGAAGGACGAACTGCAATGAAACGGGTAGTGTTACGAATCAGCGCCATAATGATCATACTAATAATAGGCAGCGGAGCAGGCTTCGCTTTGCATGTCGGCAAAGCGCTTCAGCCCATGCCGGCAGCACCCGAGATACAGCGGATTTCTTATCCACCCGGCACGACGACAGCGCAGCTCGCCGCGCAGCTGCAAGACAAAGGAATCGTACGGGATGCGCGCATTTTTACATGGTACCTGAAATTCAAGAAAGAAGGCTCACGCTTTCAGGCCGGCGAGTACGATATGTCGCCCGGGATTGCCCCCGATCGCATTATCGGGCTGCTCAATCGCGGGGAAACGGTCAAAGAAGAAATGCTGCGTCTTACCGTACCGGAAGGGTACACGGTCCGGCAAATTGCCGAAAAGCTGCAGCCGTTCGGGATCGAAGCGGACGAATTTGTCCGGCAGGCGCAAAGCTTCAAGCCTAAAGGCGAATCGTTGGCGGCGTCCATTCCGAACGATCCGGCGCTCAAGTGGCGGCTGGAAGGGTATCTTTTCGCTGAGACGTATGAGTGGAAGAAGGACGTTAAGCCGCAGGACATGCTTGAGAAAATGATCGCCGAGCTGGACAAGAAGCTGGAGGGACTGCCTCCAGGCTGGCAGGAGACGCTGAAGCAGCGGGGGCTCAGCTTTCACGAGGCGCTGACACTGGCATCGCTGATCGAACGCGAAGTCGTGCTGGACGAAGAACGGGCGCTTGTCAGCGGGGTTATCGCCAATCGTCTCAAGCAGGGCATGCCGCTGCAAATCGACGCGACGGTGCAGTATTTATTCGATAAATCGAAGGACCGTCTTTTCGAGAAAGATTTGCAGATCGAAAGCCCGTACAACACGTATTTGAACAAAGGCTTGCCGCCGGGACCGATTTCCAGCCCAAGTCTGGCGTCGATTAGCGCCGCCATATTCCCCGCGGAAACGAACTATTTGTTCTACGTTACCAAAAAAGACGGCAGCAAAGGTCATTTGTTCGCTGAAACGTACGAGCAGCATAAGAAAAACATTGAGGACAGCAACAAAGTCGCCAGCAGCGGGACGAAGCCTTAATGATAACAAACAAGCAATGCAATAAACGATAAAGACGGTGATAGGTTATGCAAACGGAGCTGTTGATTACGGCCGGCTCAGTGGAAGAAGTCAGGCGTTATATCGCCGCGGGAGCGAATGCGGTCATTGTCGGTGAACACCGGTTTGCGCTGCGGATGCCCGGCGAAGTGACGCTGCCGGAGCTCGCTGACGTCGTGCCCTGGGTTCACGAGCAAGGAGCCAAAGTGTACGTGGCGGTCAATAATATTATGGAGAACGATATGCTTGGAGACTTGTCCGCGTATATCGCAAAGCTCGGCGAGCTCCAAGTCGATGCGATTGCGTTCGGCGATCCCGCCGTGCTGATGGCGGTGCGTCAGGCCGCGCCAGGATTGCCAATGCACTGGAACGCGGAGATGACGTCCACTAATTACGCAACCGCTCGCTATTGGGCAAGCAAAGGCGCAGGACGCATCGTGCTGGCGCGGGAGCTCAATCTGGACGAAACGCTCGAGATCAAGCGGCAGCTCGGCGATGAAATGGAAGTGCAAGTGCAGGTGCACGGCATTACGAACATTTACCATTCGAAGCGGAGCCTGCTGACGAATTATAAGGAGCATCAGGGCCGTCCGGAGGAGCTTGACAAGCTGACGCTCGGACAGGAGGAAGGGTTGTTCCTGATCGAGCAGGAGCGCCAAAATGAGCGCTATCCGGTGTACGAGGATCAGAACGGTACGCATATTATGAGCTCCGACGATATTTGCATGCTGGACAGTCTGCATGAGCTGCTGGAGGGCGGATTGGACAGCTTGAAGATCGACGGACTAATGAAGTCAGTGGAGTACAATGAGACGGTCGTCCGCAGCTACCGTCAGGCGATCGACGCTTACGAAGCGGATCCGGCCGGGTATGAATTTCAGGAACAATGGCTCGATGCGATCCGTGAGCTGCAGGACCCGAGACGCGAACTGTCGTATGGTTTCTTTTATAAAGAGCAAGTGTATTAATAAAAAATGGCTTTAAGCGAGGTGGAAAGAGATGACTTTGGTTCGGGAACAACTATTGGGCAAACGGGTGCGGCTGGAGAAGCCGGAGCTGCTGGCGCCGGCGGGCAGTCTGGAAAAATTAAAGTTCGCCGTACATTACGGAGCGGATGCGGTGTACATTGGCGGACAGCAATACGGCCTGCGGTCGAATGCGGACAACTTCACGTTCGAAGAGATGCGGGAAGGGGTCGAGTTTGCGGAAAAATACGGCGCGAAAGTGTTTGTCGCTACGAATATTTATGCGCATAACGAAGATATTTCCGGCCTGGAAGACTACTTGCGGGGCATTCAAGACGCAGGTGTGCATGCGATTATCGTAGCCGATCCGATTATTATCGAAACGTGCAAACGGGTCGCTCCGAAGCTGGAGATTCACCTCAGCACGCAGCAGTCGACGATGAACCGCGGCGCCGTGCAATTCTGGAAAGATGAAGGCATCGACCGCGTCGTGCTGGCACGAGAGGTGAGCATGGAAGAAATCGTCGATATCAAGAAGAACGTCGATATTGAAATCGAAGTGTTCGTGCACGGCGCGATGTGCAGCTCGTTTTCGGGCCGCTGCGTGCTGTCGAATCATTTTACCGACCGGGATTCGAACCGCGGCGGGTGCTCGCAGTCTTGCCGCTGGAAGTACGATCTATTTACGACCGAGGAAGACAGGTCGCAGCAGCAGATCGGTATGAAAGAGCTGCCGCTGTTCCAGGAAGGCGACAATCCGTTCTCCATGAGCTCGAAAGATCTTGCGATGATCGAGCATTTGCCGGAGCTCATTCGCTCGGGCGTGGACAGCTTCAAAATCGAAGGCCGGATGAAAAGCGTGCATTATGTAGCAACGGTCGTCAATGCGTACCGTCAGGCCATCGACGCTTATTTCGAAGACCCCGAGCATTACGAAATGAAGCCGGAATGGTTGTATGAAATCCAGAAGGCGGCGAACCGGCCGCTGAATACCGGGTTTTTCTTTGACCATCCGGGTCACGAAGATCATATTTTCGAGCCGGAAGACAAGGCGGCGCCGTACGATTTCGTCGGCGTGGTGAAATCGTATGATGCGGCAACGAAGATGGCACTCATTCAGCAGCGCAATCACTTCAAGCCGGGCCAGGAAGTCGAGTTTTTCGGGCCGAAGGGTACGTTCTTCAAGCAGACCGTCTCCGAACTGCACAGCGAGGATGGAGAACAACTGACGGCTGCTCGTCATCCGCTGCAGCTCATTCGCATGCAGGTGGATCATCCGGTGCACCCGATGGATATGATGCGCAAAAAGATTGGTAAATAACCTTAACAATAACGATATTTGACACCAGATAAAGCTCCTTACCAAGACGTTTTGTCCGACACAGTGGATGGCCGCATCCGCTTTTCGGGCAGAACGTCTTTTTTGCTTAACGGCCCGTTATCGATATTGAATTTGCGTTATTTATAGAAATCGCGATCTGGGATAATCTAAGCGTAGGCCCAATAGCGGTGATCGAATCCAATCATAACATCGAGGGCAATATGCAGCATTCCAGGGAGGTCCACGAAATGAATAATACATGGAAACGGATCATGAGCGTAAGTATGGCATCTGTCTTAACGGCAGGATTGCTGGCCGGATGCGGAGGCGGCGCGCAGAAACCTGCGGAAGGCGGGCAAGGGCAAGCCGCGGCGAAGCCGTTCCAAGGCAAGAAGCTGACGCTCGTCACGGCAAACCATCCGTGGGGCGAGGCAATCAAGCCGCTCATACCGAAGTTTGAGGAACAAACGGGGATGAAGGTGGAGCTGCAAAGCTTCTTCGAGGATCAGCTGACGCAAAAGCTGACCGTCCAATTCACGACGGGGGCGACAACGCCGGACGTGTTCATGTATCGTCCATTGCAGGAAGGCAAGCTGTTCTACAAGAACGGATGGGTACAGCCGCTTGACGAGTATGTCGGGAAAGATGCCAATTACGACTTCAACGATTTCTCCAAATCGGCCGTAGGCTCGACGACGGTAGACAAGAAGCTGACGGGCATACCGGTCATTACCGAGCAGGAAATCCTTTATTACCGCAAAGATTTGCTGCAAAAAGCGGGCATCGCGGTGCCGAAGACGCTTGACGAGCTCGTAGCCGCGGTCAAAAAGCTGCATGACCCGAAAAATGAAATGTACGGCTTTGTCGCCCGCGGCCAGCGCTCGCCGCTCGTAACGCAAGTATCCTCCTTCCTGTACTCGGAAGGCGCGGACTTCATGAAGGACGACAAAGCAACGGTCAATACGCCGGAGGCGCTCAAAGCTTTCGGAACGTACGCCACCTTGCTTAAAGATTACGGCCCTCCGGGCGTCATGAACATGTCGTGGCCGCAAGCGATCGGCATATTCGCGCAAGGGAAAGTCGCTTTTTATACCGATGCGAACTCGATCTACAACAACGCGACCGACAAGGAAAAATCGGTTGTCGCCGATAAAGTGGGCTTCGCGGTATTTCCGGGCGGAGCGGCGGGCTCCAAGCCTTACAATATTACATCCTGGGGTCTGGCGATGAACTCCAAGTCGGCGAACAAGGATGCGGCATGGGAATTCATCAAGTGGGCGACAAGCAAAGAAGTCGTTCTCCAGACGCAGCAAAAAGGCAACCCTGGCGCGCGGATGTCCGTATGGGATAAGCCGGAAGGCACAACCGGATTCCCTGCCGAGCTCGTTCCGGTCATTAAGGAATCGTCCAAAGGCGGCGTGGACCATGACCGTCCGACCGTCATCAGCGTAGGGGAAGCCCGCGATGCCGTTGGAGCGATCGTGCTCAAAGCGATTAGCGGCGAAGATATTAAGGCTGCTGCAGAGCAGGCGAATAAAGAGCTGCAGGCGATTATTGACAAAGATAAAACGAAGTGATGAACCAATAGCAATGAAAGCAATACGATGCGAGAGAGTGCTTTCCTGGCAGCTACAGAAGCCGACCTAACGGGAGGCCCTCTCTTTTGTTTTGTTCATCCGGGATGAACGGCTAAATCAAGAATGAAGGAGAGGGGTATGACGATGCCAACCAATTGGTTCGACCGTAACATCAAATGGATCTACACCCTGCCGGCCCTCCTCTTTGTTTTGCTCATGATGGTATTCCCTATTTTGTACACCTTGAGAATCAGCTTCTATGAGTGGAGCATGTCGGCGACCACGCCGCCGAAATGGGTCGGCTTGTCCAACTATATCGATTTATTCAAGGATGGCCGTTTCTGGCATGCGGTCACTTCAACGTTCTACTTTACATTCGCTGCGATCATCATGCAAACGATCCTCGGCGTGGCCATCGCGCTTTTGCTGTACCGCGAATTCCGCGGCAAAAACATCGTGAAGACACTGTTCCTGCTGCCGATGGTCGCTACACCGGTTGCGATGGGTCTTGTATGGCTGCTCATTTATGAGCCGTCGATCGGCGTAGCCAATCAATTGCTGAAAGCGCTGGGACTGCCGCCGATGCTATGGCTCGCCTCCCCGTCGCAGGTCATTCCGTCGCTCGTCATTATCGACATTTGGGAATGGACGCCGATGATCGCGCTGATCGTCATGGCGGGCTTATCCACCTTGCCGTCGGAACCGTACGAAGCCGCGGATGTGGACGGAGCGACCGCATGGCAAAAATTCAGTTACATTACGCTGCCGCTTCTTCGCCCGACGATTATCGTCGCCGTTATGCTGCGGCTGATCGATGTGCTGAAAACGTTCGATATCATTTACTCGACCACCCAAGGCGGGCCGAACCTGGCCTCGGAGACGTTGAACTTGTACGGTTACGTGCTCGGCTTCCAATACTTCAAGCTGGGGATGGCGTCATCGCTGCTCGTGATCTTCTTCGCTTTGGTGCTCGGTCTGACGCTCGCATTGATATGGATTCGTAAACGTCTGGAGGTGTCTTCATCATGAGCGCGACGAAAAGTATGAAAAAAGAACGGCGGGTCAAGGAGATCGTCCTGGGCATTCTGACGTTCATCGTCATCCTGAGTTTCTCGTTCCCGTTCATATGGATGCTGCTCGCCTCCTTCAAGACGCAAGCGCAAATCATGTCCACCAGCCAGTTTTTCTTTTTCACGCCGACGGGGAAAAACTACTCGAAAGTATTCGGGGAATACCAGTTTCTCAAATTCATTTGGAACAGCTTCATTGTCGCCGTAGGCTCAACCGTCGGTTCGTTGATTCTGGGCCTCCCGGCCGCCTATGCGATCGCGAGATACCGGCTTCAAGGGTTGGGGCTTATCATTTTGGTCGCCCGCATTATCCCGGGGATTACGTTCCTGATTCCGTGGTTCATCATTTTCTCGGGCCTCGGTCTGGTGGATACGTATACGGCGCTCATTTTAAGCCATATGCTCGTCGGGCTGCCGTTCATTATCTGGGTCATGATCTCCTTCTTCGAAGGGCTTCCGCATGAGATTGAGGAAGCGGGGCTAATCGACGGCTGCACGCGCAATCAGGTGTTCCGGCGAATCATTTTGCCGATTTCCGGCCCGGGCGTCATTACGTCCTCGCTGCTTTCGTTTATTTTTTCGTGGAACAACTTCATGTTTTCCATTATACTGGCGGGGGATAAAACCAAGACGCTTCCGATCGCCGTATTCAACTTCATGTCCTATTCCGAAATCAACTGGGGCGCTTTGATGGCGGCGGCATGCATGATCACGCTTCCGGTGCTCATCATTGCGCTGCTGGCTCAGCGGTATATCGTCAGCGGACTGGCTGCCGGCGCAGTGAAGGGGTAATCCGCGGCATACGATCGATCGACAGATCAAGGGGTTGACGCAAAAAGATGATGACCGGACCATTCACCATTTTTCGAAAGGCGCTGGCAGCGATCATTGTGCTGCTGGTGCCGATTCTGTTCTTATACAGCTATTCCTACAAGGTCAGCGTTGAGGTCGTGAAGAGCCAGATTCAATCTTCCAGCCTCAATCAGCTGTCCTTTTTCCTTAGCCAATTCGATTCAAACGTGGAGCAGTTGTCGCTCTTCCCAGTCATTCTCAGCTCGGACCCGTATGTCCGGGCTTTTGTCGAGCGGCGGGACGACGGCGGTTTTGACACGATTAAAGAACAATCGAAAGTGTTCGAGAAACTGAGCCTGCAAAGCGTCTCCAGCCCGTGGACGAACGAGTTGACGGTCTATTTGCCGAAAGACCGCAAAGTCGTGTCCTCTAACATTTTCAAAACGTACGACCAGACTTACGTAGCCGAACATGTTCCGATAGCGCAATGGACATATGAGAAAATATCGGTCGGCTCATCGATTGCCGGCCATTTCGCGCGGCAGATCGCCGTTCCGATCAAAGCGGTTACCGTGGAACAAACACAGGCGTTGTTCCAGGTGGCGTTTCCGATCGATAACATTACGCGGATGCTGGACAAAGTCAAAGCGGGGGGCGAGGGGGACCCGTTCTTTTATAAAACGGGATACGATCCTGTCGTCAGCAGCCATCCCGACAGCCGCAAAATCGGCTTGCTGGTGGAAGCGCTGAACGCGGATTCGCCGGATGCCGCGAAGCAAACGATCGGACATCGCGTCGTGCGGATCGAAGACCGCGATTATTCGGTCAATTACGTTCAATCTGCGCAGCTTGGATGGTACTTGGTCGATTATTTGCCGGTCGAGACGATCCTGAGGCCGATTACGACGAGCGGGACGCTTTTTTACGTTACGTTCGCTTTGCTGCTAATTATGGGCGTCGCCGCGGCCCTGCTGCTTTACCGGTATGTCCGCAATCCGATTCAGCGGTTGATGCATGCCGTTCAACGGATGCACAAGGGCGATTTATCCGTGAGGCTCCAGAGCCGGGCGAATAACGAATTCGACTTCCTGTTTCAGCGTTTCAACCGGATGGCGGAGCGGATTCAGGAGCTGGTGGAAGATGTGTACGAGGAAAAAATCCGCGCCCGCGAAGCGACGTTAAAGCAGCTGCAGGCGCAGATCAATCCGCATTTTTTGTACAATAGCCTATTCTTCATTATTAACACGGCGAAAATGGGCGACAAGGAATCGGTCGTCACGATGGCGCAAAGTCTCGCCGAATATTATCGTTACACAACGCGATTGGAAGAACAGAGCGTTCCGCTGCGGGAGGAGCTGGGACTCGTGCAGCATTACTTGAACATTCAAAACTTGCGCATGCAGCGGCTGTATTATGAAATCGACGTTCCGGACGAGATGCTGGAATTGAAAATTCCACGTCTGATGCTGCAGCCGATTGTCGAAAATGCCATTGTACACGGTATCGAACATCAGCCGGGCGAGTGTCTCATTTTTATTAGCGGCACGTCGGAGAACGGCAAGTACCGTCTCGTTGTCGAGGACAACGGGAGGGGCATGACGGAAGAAGAGATGAAGAAGCTGAGAAGGAAGCTGGCGCTGCCGATGGACCGGCATATGGGAACGGGCGTGTGGAACGTTCATCAGCGGCTGCAGTACGCTTACGGGACAGAAGCCGGCCTATTGCTGGAAGCGTCGCCGCTGGGCGGCATGCGCATTACGCTAGCATGGCAGGAAGCGGAGCGGCCCGGTCCGGGAGCAATAGAAGGAGGGGATGCGGATGGCGAGACTGCTGATCGTGGATGACGAAGCGCATGTGGTGGAACGGCTTGCCGGTCTGGTTCCTTGGGACAGCATTCGAGTGACGAAGGTGTACAAAGCGTACTCGGCCTTTGAAGCGTTGGAGCTGCTGGAAGAGCATCCGATCGAGCTGGTCATTACCGATATCCGGATGCCCGGCATGAGCGGATTGGAGCTGGCCGCGGAAATTCAGCGGAAATGGCACAAGACGCGCTGTATTCTGCTGTCGGGCCACGCCGACTTCGCTTACGCGCAGGAAGCGATCGTCCGCGGGACGGCGAACTATTTGCTGAAGCCGGTGACTGACGAGGAGCTGCTGCAGACGGCGCAGGAAGTGCTGCGCAAGCTGGAGGAAGAATGGGCGCAAATCATTTCCCAGGAACGGATCGAGCGGACGCTGCGCGAAAACTTGCCGCAGCTTCGCGGCCAGCTGCTGGCTGAGCTGCTGCAGGGACGGCGCTATTCGAGAGAGGGGCTCGCGAACAAATTAAAGCTGCTTCAGGCGCCCGACCTGATGGATTCCACTTTCGCCATGCTACTGATCCGGCTGGAGGATCCGTTTCCGGGCTACGATGCGCAAAGCATAGCGCTGGTGGAATACGGCATCGGCAATATGGCGGAGGAGCTGTTTGCGCAAGATTTTCAGCTGTGGCAAGGCAAAGATGCGCACGATAACGTCATTTTTCTCGTCAAATGCATCGTGGAGGCAGCGGAGGCGGAGCGAAGCGAGCGTTTGGAGCGAACCGCATCGCAGCTGCAGCATGCGATCCGAACGTACCTGAAAGGCCAAGTATCGATTTTGATCGGCGGGTGGGGCGCCTTCCCCGCCGATCTTACGACCGTGTACGACCGGACGCTCACCGCTCTTCGCCAGCGCGTCGGACGCGAGCAGGAGCTGATTTTGGCCGTTGGCGGTTCGAACGATTTGCCGGGCAAGCTGCCCTTGCTGCACAGCGTATACCAGCTTCCGACGCTCGCCCAGCTTCTTGAGGCAGGGCACTGGGGCAAGCTTGAAGAGCGGATCGATGCCATATTCGCCGAGCTGAAGGGGATGGGAGCGGAATCGGAGGAGTATTTGCTGGAAGTGTTCCTCGCGATTTCTTCGGCGATTACGCAGACGGCGCACAAAAGCGGAATACTGCTGTCCTCGCTGATCGGGACCGACTACGACCGGCTGCTTCAGGGAACGCCTTTCCGAACGTGGAAGCAGCTTCACGACTGGACGCAGGAGGTGTTCGGGCGGTTCAGAAGCCGGTCGGAGGCGGAAACGAAAGACTCGCGGATCGGCTTGATCCGGCAAGTTCGCGAGTTTATCGAGGAAAGCTTGTCCGAGGATGTCTCGCTGCAGGCGATCGCGGATCGCGTGTATTTGCATCCCGTGTACGTTTCCAAAATATACAAGCTGGAAACGGGGGAAAACATTAGCGACTATGTCTACCGTCTCCGTATGGAGAAAGCGGCGCAGCTGCTGCTGAACAGCCAGGAAAAAATATACGAAATTGCCGCGAAGCTCGGCTATCAGCGCGCGCATTCGTTCATCAACGTGTTTAAAAAGCATACGGGCTTGACGCCGCAGGAATACCGGGACCAGCATCTTCCGTCGTAAACAAGACGGTGAATATTTCATATGATGGAAGACAATGAGAGGACCGTGCGTGACTTACCGTCCCAGAGTCCGATGGAGGAAGAAAGTATAGGCATGAAGAACTGATTTAAATGGAAACGGCAGCCGCGGCTGCCGTTTTTTATTGTCGGAACAGCATAAATATGGCAATCTTTTTTCATAAAATCACCCGTATTGGAAAGGATTATCGGGTTTTGTGTCGAAAAACTAATCTATATATATTCGTAGGATGGATAGTTTTTAAGTCTGTAATCCTACTATTTTACTATTGATGGGGGGATATAAAGAAATCATTGTTTACAGGCCGAGCCGGTCGCGGCCATTTATTTGTTTCCTGCATAGTTTCCGTGTACCTTGTTATACGGCCAAATCAGACACATTATTACTTACAAGGCGGTGGACCCTGTGAAGGATAAAATATCCTCACTCAAAGCCAGTCTGCACAAGGCAGGCAAGTTGTTATCCAGCAAATTATCCGATGTTCAATTCAAACGAAAAATAGCGGGCGGAACCGGTTTTTCCGGAGGAGAAAACGTACTGAAAAGCATTGGCTTGCAAAACCTGCTCAAATCGGTCGGCGCCAAGCTGTTCCTCATCTTTTTCGTCAGCATATTGTTCTTTGTTTTGACGGTGGGCCTAACGTCCTATGTCATTTCCAAGGGCATTATCCAGAAAAAAGTGGCAAGCGCTACGGAGCAGACCATTACGTTGGCCGGCGAAAAGCTCGACCTGCTGTATGCGAATTACGAGGATCTGTCCATGCAAGTCGTGTTGGACAACGATTTGAAAAAGATGATTACCGACATTGAAGCGACCAGCAAAGGATCTTATGATAATTTGCTGCTGAGGCAAAAGATCGGCGAGAAACTGAATGTGTACTCCTACTCGAACAAAACGATCAAAGCCCTTTACTTGTTCAATGGCAACGGAGAGCCGATCAATACCGGTTCGACGTCGTTTAGCAAGGAGTCGCTGCTGCAAGAGAATTGGTTCAAGAAAATCGTAGAAAACAACGGCAAGGCGACCTGGCTTGAAACGCGGTCCAAAGGATTTGCCGAAGGCGGGACGACTTCCCCGGCTTTCGCCGTAGGGCGCGTGCTGAAGGGGCTAACCGGCACTACATCGGCGAGTGGGGATGCCGTGCTGATGATGGAGATCAATATTGACGCGATCGGCAAAGAACTTGGCGAAATTAATATGGGGGAAGGCGGCAGAACCGTTATCGTCGGCCCGGACGCCAAACTCCTGTATGATGCGAATCTGGCTTCCATCGGTGCCGACAGCGCCATTGGCGTAGCCTTGGATTCATTCAAAGAAGCGAACGGCAATTTGCTTAGCGACAAAAAAGACATGCAGCTCGTTTATTTTAAATCGGAGAAGACCGGCTGGCTGCTGATCGGGGCGATGCCGGTAGCTATGCTGGTGAAGGACGCCGGTTTCATTTTGATGATGACCTGGATTATGGCGGCTGTCGCAGCGGTCATTGCGGTCATCATCGGTTATTTGATCGCCCGGATGATCGGCAGGCCGATTATTATGCTGCGCAACCTGATGAAGGACGCCGAGGGCGGCGATTTGCGCGTACGCATGACCGTCATCAGCCAGGATGAAATCGGTCAGCTCGGCCTAAGCTTTAACGAGATGATGGAAAAAATTACAGCGCTTGTGCAGCAGACGAACCAGTCTGCGCAAGAGGTGCTGATCACCGCATCCGAGCTGTCGGAAGCATCCAAGCAGACGGCGACGTCAGCCAAAGAAATCGCCGTCGCCACCGAAGAAATCGCAAGCGGCGCTTCGAGCTTGGCCGTTGAATCCGAACGCGGCACCGAGCTGACGCACAACATCGGGCAGCAAATGAAAATCGTCGTCGAATCGAATGTCGTCATGGGAACCGCCGCATCCGAAGTGCAGCAATCTTCGGAGCAGGGGATTGTGTACATGTCGGAGCTGACGGGGAAAACGAACAAAACGGAATCGATGATCCGATCCATGGTCGAGAAGGTCGATCATTTGAAGGAGAGCACAGGCTCCATCCGTAAAATTCTCGAGATGCTGAACAACATTTCGAAACAGACCAATATTTTGTCTTTGAACGCTACGATTGAAGCGGCGCGGGCCGGTGCGGCCGGGAAAGGCTTCATGGTCGTTGCCGATGAAATCCGCAAGCTCGCGGATCAGTCGCGGCAATCCATCGCCGTTGTCGGCGAAATTACCGAGAAAATCCAAAGAGAAATCGATGAGACGGTCCAGGTGCTGTCGCAAGCTTACCCGATTTTCCAGGAACAGATCGTATCCGTCAAGGAAGCCGATCAAATCTTCAAAGAAGTGCAGTCGCACATGGGCGGGTTTATTGCGCAGCTGTCCGATGCGACCGAATCGATCAGCCAGCTCGAAGCATCGCAGCTTGTTTTGAACGATGCGATGACCAGCGTAAGCGCCGTGGCGCAACAGTCGTCCGCAACGTCGGAGGAAGTCGCATCGCTCAGCTCGGAGCAGATGAACATCAGCTCCGGACTCGTTCGCTTGTCGGACAAGCTCGAGGAGCTGTCGAACTCTTTAAAAGATTCGTTATCCCGTTTCCAAGTGTAGACTAGTTCTCAATAACGTCCGGCGTCCGTTCCTTTTGGGGAACGGACGCTTTTTTAGTATAATGCTATAAGATTGCCATCGTCTAAAAGAAAGTTTCGTCCAAAGCGCTATCTTATTACGGCAAGTCGACACCGTCAAATGTCCATTATCGGGGGGATTAGGTATGAAAAGAATATGTGTATTTGCAGGTTCCAACACCGGCAATTCTCCGGAATACGCTCAAGCTGCGAAGCTGCTGGGGCAAGAACTGGCTTCGCGAGAGATGGAGCTTGTCTACGGCGGCTCCAGAATGGGTCTTATGGGCTTGATCGCCGATACCGTGCTAGCCGGCGGGGGTAAAGCGATCGGCGTAATGCCGAAAGGGTTGTTTCGCGGGGAGATGGTCCATAGCGGGCTAACGGAGCTGCGGGAAGTGGACAATATGCATCAGCGAAAGGCTGCGATGTCCGAATTGGCCGATGCCTTCGTTGCTTTGCCGGGTGGGCTGGGCACGTTTGAAGAACTGTTCGAGGTGCTTAGCTGGTCACAACTCGGGATTCATCAAAAGCCGGTAGGGCTGTTGAATGTCAAACAATTTTATACCCCATTGTCCGCATTAATCTCACATGCGATTGGGGCTGGCTTTGCCCGTCCATCGAACATGGATCTATTTCTCGTGGAGGAACATCCTGCGGAACTAGTAAACGGCTTGCAGCGGTTTACCCGGACGGAGCAGCAAAATAAATGGGGGTCCGCTTGATATAAGAAGAAACCGGCTATTTCTGCCTTGACCGTGTCTTGCTGCAATTTCCGCTGCTTGCAGCGTTTGTCGAAACGTACTCCGGATCATAATGGTAGTAAAACTGCCGGAAGTAGGTGCCGTTTGACGAATGGACAGCGATAGTGGCAAAGACCGGATCGAGCGCGCAACGCCTATGGGTGAAGAGGGGAAGCTGAAGAAAAACCGCATTTTCATCGCCCTGCTCCTCATCGTCAGCGTGCTTTTGCTGTGGAATGCGCGTTTGTTCTGGATTCAGGTGGCGGCTTCCCGGAGTTTTGCCGGCCGAGGAATCGATCTGGTCGAGAACTCAGTCGTTCAGCGCGAGAAAGGGATTGTGCTGGACAGCGGAAGGGGCGACTTCTACGACCGCAGCGGCTTGTCCTTAACCGGTACGACGCTTCAAGTGCTCACGCTCTTTCCGATGAAGGAAGAACTATCGGACGAAGAGAAAAGCCGGCGGAGAAAAGAGACGGCTCAAGTCGCACAAATATTGAATATACCGGCGCAGCCGCTACATGATTTCATAAACGGCTTGAAATCGCCGCAAATCTGGAAGCGGGATGGACGTCCCGCTGCACTGACCGACGCTGAGGTGCAGCGCATAGAAGCGCTAGGGCTGGCGAACATAAGGGTCATGCCCTACAAGCTGCGCTACGGGGCGCCACAAGCTGCCGGGCAGGTGATCGGTTACATCGGTCAAAACCCGGAGCGGGTGACCCGGCAGTTTACGGATCAATTCCATAAAGGGGAGCTTCAGCTCACAAGCAAAATCGGCAACGCCGGGCTGGAAAAAACGTTCGAGCCTTGGCTGCAGGGCATCGGGGCAAGAACGGTTTCTTTATTTACCGATGCGGCCAAGCGGCCGCTGGGCGGTCTCGATCTACGGGAGGTCGCGCCGAACAATCCGTATTATCCGCTCAAAGTGATGACGACCCTTGATAGCGTGCTGCAGTCGCGCATTGAAGCGCGAATGGATCAGTTGGGTATATCGCAAGGGGCCGTAGTCGTGCTGGATGCAGGCAATGCGGATACGGTGGCGATGGCCAGCCGGCCGTATTTTGACCCGGAGCATATCGATTTGCAGCACGAGGACTGGAGCAACCGCGCCGTCAAGGCGGTCGCGCCGGGCTCGATCTTCAAGACGGTCACTGCCGCTGCGGCGTTGGAAGAGCACGTGACGGAGCCCGGAGAAACGTTTGAATGCGATGGGGAGCTCGGGGAGTACGGGTTCACATGCTGGAACAAAGAAGGTCATGGCCGCCTCACGCTGGAGGAAGGATTCGCGCAGTCTTGCAACATCGTCTTTGCCAAAGTGGCGCAGCGGCTAGGTGGGGACAAGCTGGAGCAATATGCGCGCAAGCTTGGGCTGGAGGTGCCTGTCGGATGGACGGGAGATGCTCCGGGCGTGAGCGTATTTCATCAGCTGGACGGCGAAGAGAAAGGCCAGATTTACCACAGCGACGCCTTGAAGAAAGACGGCGGCGCGTTGGTGCAAACCGCTATCGGGCAAAGGGATGTGCTCGTTTCTCCGCTGCAGGCGGCGAACTTGGTCGTCACGCTGCTGCATCAAGGCAAAGTGTTGTCGCCGCGCATCGTGGACGAAATACGTTTCCGCAATGATCGGCTGTATTACAAGTTTCCGGCTCAGCGGCTGGACACGGTGAAAGAGCGGGCGATTAAACCGGCAACGGCGAAGACGCTTCTGGAATTTATGGGAGAGGTTGTCGATTCCGGTACAGGCCAATCGCTTCGTTCCGCGAAGTGGGAGCTGGCCGGGAAGTCGGGCACGGCGCAAATGACGCTGAAGAATGGCCATCCGGGCGAAAATCATTGGTTTATCGGCTACGGTCCGGCCGATCACCCGCGCTATGCCGTCGCCGTATTGATCCAGAATGTGCCGGAAGGGCAGCCCAATAAGTCCGTTTCGCTGTTCAAGGAAGTGATGAATGTACTTGCCGGGAGCGGACAGGCGGCGAAGTCATAGCAGAGTGCGCTTCATCGAGGCAGCGATGCATGATTGCAAAAGCCGTTTAAGGCGATAGAAGCGGCATTCACCTTAAACGGCTTTTAACATGCATGGCGGTTAGACGAGTGGTACGGTCCACTCCGCCTTATCGATCCACGAGCGATCGGTGAATTCGCGGCCGCGGACGACAACCTGATGCGGATAAACCTGTACGTACATGCCTTGTGCCGAAGCGCCGCCGGAAGCCGATGTACCGCGGGTCCGGCCGACGGAAGCGTTGTTGAACCAGTGGAACGTGTTCTGCGTGTTGTAATGGTCTTCCCCTACAAAGCTGCGGTGCGTATGTCCCGACAGCACGAAGACGTTGCGGTACGGCTCCAAAATTTCACGGAACCGTGTAGCCCGGATCAGGCGGTGCGTTCCACCGTCGGTTCCGGGTTCGGGCAGCGGCTGATGAATGAACACGATCGCCGGTCTTCCGTCTTTATGCACTTTCATCGTCTCCGCCAGCCAGTCAAGCTGCTGGTCGGAATACCACGCGCCTTCGCCGACATCGGCTTTTTCCTGGACGTAAAGCTCCTGAGATACGAGGATGAGGTGCACGTCGTTCACCCATACGTCGATATACGGCAAATCTTTGTACCCGATAAATTGCTGAAACCGCTTCCTGGACATTGCGTCCGTTTTGCCGTTCGGCATCGTTTCGGTGGAGAAATGACCGTTCGCGTTCAACCAAATATCGTAATAATCGTGGTTGCCCATGTTGCCGTAAACTTTGGGCAGCTTGTATTCGTCCATGATGCGCCGAAGCAGCTTATAATCGCTTTCCCGGCCGAAGTCGGTTAAATCGCCGCCCAGTATGACGGTGTCCACCGGCGAATCGAAGTCGGATACATCCTTGAGCGCAAGATGCAGCTTATCCGTCATGGTCGAATCATCTACGGAAATATGCATGTCGCTGAGCAAAAAAAACGATAATAGCGGTTCTTTCGGTATTTCAGGTACGGCTTTCTCAGACGGGGCTTCTTCCGGTTGGCCGGCGGGTGCCGCTTCCGGGCCGCTTTCCGCTTTAAATTCCTCCTGTTTCAGCGCTTGAAATACCGCCGTGCCTCCCCCGGCGACCAGTGCGATGAGACCGAGCAATTGCTTGATGAACCTGCGTCGAGAAATCATAGATCAGACCCCTTCGGAACGATGCATTATATATTTGTTTAGTTAATTTATATTATATAGGAAAGGGAAACTTTTTTGAATAAGTGAAACATGCGGTTTTTCGCGAAGATGCCGGGAAATTAAAAAAATGCCGGCTCTCGGGAGAGCGGCATTTTTGGCGATGACGGAAACAAGAAACAAGGAGAGCTTATCCGTTCGATTCATGCGGCGGATAATCCGACTTCAGCGCTTCGACCGTATCGTACGACGCCGTTTCAAACACAAATTTGGCCGGTGCTTTATCCGTTTTATTTTTCACGATATGACCGTACACTTTGCCGTTTTTGTTGAATACGAACATCGTTTTATCGGGCTCATTCAACAGAATATACTTTTCGGACACGGACTGCTCACCTCCTTAGGCGGATAGTTCGCTATCGCATCGCAAAATCCTTCCGCCTATCGGTGAAATCAAGAGGAAATTTGTACCAGCCATCCGAACTCGTCTTCCAGCTCCCCGCGTTGTATGCCGGTTAACGTGTTGTAAAGCTTGGAAGACAGTTCGCCGGTCGTACCGCCATGGATGACTAGCCGCTCGTTATTCCAGTTCAACTCCCCGACGGGAGAAATGACGGCGGCCGTCCCTGTGCCGAACGCTTCTTCCAGCGTCCCGTTTTTGTGAGCTTCATACAGCTCGTCGATGGAAATTTGCCGTTCTTTGCACGGGATGTTCCACGAGCGGACCAATTGCAAAATGGAATTCCGGGTAACGCCGTCCAATATGCTGCCGTTCAAGGCCGGGGTCACTACGGTCCCGTTGATTTTGAAGAAAACGTTCATGCTGCCGACTTCTTCGATATATTTGCGATGGACGCCGTCGAGCCATAGCACTTGCGCGAAGCCGTGTTCCGCCGCCGCATCCTGCGCTCGGAGCGAAGCTGCGTAATTCCCCGCCGTTTTCGCCATGCCGACGCCGCCACGTACGGCACGAACATAGTCGGATTCGACATGGATTTTGACTGGATGGATGCCTTCGGCGTAGTACGAGCCGACCGGCGACATGATGATAATGAATTGATAGTGCGTTGAAGTCGACGCGCCCAAAGACGGCTGCGTAGCGATGATGAATGGACGGATATACAGCGATGTGCCTTGCTCCGCAGGGATCCAGTCCTGGTCAATGAGCAGCAGCTGCTTCAAGGCGTCAAGCGCAAACTCCTCGTCGATCGCCGGGATGCTGAGGCGGTCGTTGGAGTGGTTGAGCCGCTGGAAGTTTTTCTGCGGACGGAACAGCACGGTGCGGCCGTCCGGCGTACGGTAAGCTTTCAGCCCTTCAAATACGGTTTGGCCGTAATGGAATACTTTGGCCGCGGGATCAAGCAGGAGCGGTTGATACGGGATAATGCGCGGCCGATGCCAGCCCTGCTCCCCGTCATAATCCATAATAAACATGTGGTCGGTGAAATATTTGCCGAATTCAAGCTGGTCGGTAACCGGTTTCTTTTTTTTGTGAGAAGTAAGTTCAACTTCGATGCTGTTTGCCATCGGTACAGTCATCCCTTCTGAAAAGAGTGCTTTTGTTGAATTGTAGCACCTCTGAAGGTATATTTAAAATATCTTTTTTATCACATATTCATACCGAATAGGTATGGTAGTAGTGGAGGCGGATGAAATGGATATCCGGCAGTTGCGGTACTTTCTGGCCATCGCGAACGAGGGGCAAATTACGCGCGCGGCAAAGGCGTTAAACATCGAGCAGCCGCCTTTAAGCCGTCAGCTGAAGCTGATGGAAGAGGAGCTGAATGTGACGTTGTTCGACCGCAGCGGCCATCGGCTGAAGCTTACGCATGCGGGTGAGCTGTTGCGGCAAAAAGCGGAAGGGCTGCTGCTGCAGTTCTATGAAACGATTCAGGAAGTGAAAGAGGTGGACGAGGGCGTTCGAGGGGTGCTGTCGATCGGTTCGGTCGTCTCGTGCATCTCGCTTTTGCCGCCGATCATCGAAACGTTCCATGAACGGTATCCGGGGGTGACGTTCAAAATTAGCGAGGGCGATCATTTTCTGCTCGGGGAGCAGCTCGAGCGAAGAAGCATCGAGCTCATCGTCGCGAGGCTTCCTTTCGAAGCGGCGCATGACGCCCGGTCGTACTCGGTGCTGCCGCTGCCGTCCGATCCGTTCGTTGCCGTTCTGCCCGCGAGCTGGAGCCTGGCTTCCATGCATGAGGCGATCAAGATGATGGAGCTGGCGGATGTGCCCTTCCTGACTTTGAAAACCGACGAGACGACCGGCATGCACAACCGGGTGATGAACGAGTGCCGGCGGCACGGTTTCGAGCCGCGGGTCATCTGCGAATGCTCCAGCGTGGCGATCATTATCGCCCTTGTGGCGGCAGGCATCGGTGCAACGGTGTTCCCGAAATCCGTCATGGCTTCGTTCCCGCTGCCCGTTATAAAAATGCTGCCGATCGCGGACGCGGACTTTCAATACGATGTCGGCATTTTGTGGCTGAAGGACCGGTATTTATCGAAAAGCGCGCGGCACTTCATCGATATTTTCTCCGAATAGCGATGTACGGCGGCCAGAAGCGTTCCAATGGAGCGGGTTTGACAGACTCGCCCGGTCAAGGTAGTCGCTCGATCCATTCCCGCTTTTGGGTTGCCGCATGCATGAATCCGCCGGATCGGATAAAATGAGAGCAGGAACTTACACGCATCCGGTTCGGAGAAGCGATAATAATTAACGGGAGGATCATATGGTCGATTTTGAATGGTATCGAAGCTTCGTTTCGATTTATAAGCATAACTCGGTCTCGGAAGCCGCAAAGAGCCGCATCATGACGCAGCCGGCCATGAGTCAGCATTTAGCCGCGCTGGAGGCTGAGGTGGGCTGCCCTTTGTTCACCAGAACCGCAAGGAAGCTCGTTCCGACGGAAAGAGGGAAGGAGCTTTACTCGCAGCTGGCACCGCTCGTGGAGACGCTTGAGGAGACGACGATGAGCCTGAAATCCGCCTCATTGCCGGAGCTCAAAGTCATCCGGATCGGGTCGGCGCACGAGTTTTACCATGAAAAAATTCTTCCTCAGCTTACGAAGTACAAACTGTGTACGGTTTCGTATTTCGGAATGGCGGATGAATTGCTGGAATTATTGAAGGAAGACAAGGTAGACATTATTTTTACATCGAAAAAATTTGTCACCCCGGGTATCGAATATGTGAAGCTGTACGACGAGGAGTTTGTCATCGTGGCTCCTACAGAGCTGGATGTTCCCGACATGGCCGCTCTTCCCGCCAAAGAACGGTGGCTCTGCTCGCAGCAATGGATCAGTTACGGCTTGGAATTGCCGATTATACGGCGCATGTGGAGAGAACATTTCAAGAAACGACCGCTCATTAAGCCGGCGCATATCATACCGAACCTGCACATGATTTTGAAGGCGATCGAATACGGGGCGGGTATCAGTCTGCTGCCTACGTATCTATTGGAAAGCTCTGCGTGCGCCCGGGCAAAAGTCATATTCGAAGATTTGAAAGTACACAACGAGCTGTACATTGCTTATAAAATGAAACATAAACATTTGCCGCAAATGAAAGACATGTTGAACATCATCCGCGACGACGCCTAGGGTCAGCTGCTGAAGCACTGAGGCTGATCCTGCTTTTTTGCACGCGTTATATATAAATATATTTATGGATGTATTAATATTTCATAATTTGTTTTATATATGTTTTCGCCTTAAACTAACGATACGAAAGCAGAAATCAGTTAAATACAGGAGGCTGTAAAACATGGCAAAAAACATATTAATCGTCGTTACGAACCATACGGATATTGTGGAGGGCAAGCGGACCGGCATCTGGCTATCGGAATTTGCCGAGGCTTATTTAGGGTTCACCAAGCAAGGGTATGGGGTGACCGTGGCCAGCCCGCTTGGCGGAGCGGGTCCGGTCGATCCGGGCAGCATCGGCGAGAACACGCCGCAAGAGATGATCGAGACGAAACTGCACCTGGAGCATACGGTAAAGCTCGATGAAATATCGGCTGAACCGTTCGACGCGATCTTTTTGCCGGGCGGTCACGGAACGATGTACGACCTTCCCCGGAGTGAAAAGCTAAGGCAGCTGCTTCGCGAGTTTTATGAAGCAAACAAGGTGGTGGCGGCTGTTTGCCACGGTCCTGCGGGGTTAATCCATGCAACGCGATCCGACGGGCAGCCGCTTGTGGCCGGGAAGCGCATCAGCGCATTTACAAACCGGGAAGAAGCGGAAACGACGCTGGACCGGCATCTTCCGTTTTTGCTGGAGAGCAAGCTTCGTGAATTGGGAGCGATCCATACGGCGGCTCCGAACTGGACCGTTCATTACGAGGTAGACGGCAATCTGATTACGGGACAAAATCCGCAGTCTACCGTGGCTGTAACCGATACGGTCATCGCAAAATTGGAGGAAACGTCCGAAATGAGGAACACTACATTATAAATCTAAAGAAGAGGCGGGGGTTATCATGCGTTCAGACAGTACGGCCGGATCATCCGCAATGGCTTCGTCCAAAGGCTCGACCATTGCGTTATATGCTCTTACGCTTGGGGCTTTCGCTATAGGGATGACCGAATTCGTCATCATGGGGCTGCTGCCGGAGGTGGCATCTGATCTCCACGTTTCCATCCCCTCGGCCGGCCTGCTCATTACCGGCTATGCGCTTGGCGTCGCGGTCGGCGCACCGTTCATTACAATCGCCACGCACAAGATGCCGCGCAAAACGCTGCTTCTCCTGCTGATGGCGATCTTTATCGCAGGCAACGCGATCGCGGCGATCGCGCCCAATTATTCGATTCTGATGATCGCCCGCATCGTGGCGGCGTTGACGCACGGCTCCTTTTTCGGGGTCGGTTCCGTCGTCGCGGCGGAGCTGGTGCCCAAGGAGAAGCGCGCCGGGGCGATTGCCATCATGTTTACCGGGCTGACGCTGGCGAACATCCTGGGGGTGCCCATAGGGACGTTCATCGGCCAGGCGGCAGGTTGGCGCTCCACGTTCTGGTTAATTACGGCGATCGGCGTGATTGCGCTGCTCGGCGTCATCGCGCTCGTACCCAAAATTAAATTTGCCCATTCCAGTTTACGACAAGAGCTCGGCGTCTTGCGTCGGCCGGCTGTTCATGTGGCGCTGTTGATGACGGTGTTCGGATTCGGCGGCGTATTCACGGCATTCACGTACATTACGCCTATCCTGGTGGATATTTCGGGGTTCGCTTCGGGTACGGTATCCTACATTCTTGTGCTGTTCGGCATCGGCATTACGATCGGCAATATTTACGGAGGAAAGCTGGCGGACCGCAGCTTGCTGCCGTCGCTTACCGGGATTCTCGTGGCGCTTGCCGTCATTCTTGCTTTGTTCAGTATAACTGATCAGTATAAAATCCTTGCATTGATCACCGTCTTTCTACTGGGCATCGCGGCATTCGGCACCGTGCCCGGGCTGCAGCTCCACATGCTGAATACGGCGAAAGAGGCGCCGACGTTGGCATCTACGCTGAACATCGCGGCATTTAATCTCGGCAATGCGCTCGGCGCCTATTTGGGAGGCGTAGTCATCGACCTGCAATTCGGCGGGGGACTCCGTGCGGTTCCGTGGGTAGCCGCGCTCGTAACGGTCGTCGGCATTTTGTTTACGCTTTGGGGAATGCGGTTAAACAAAACGGTGCCGAGGCACACGATGGAGTAATCGTTATGATAGAATGATGTATCGCTCCGTTCGATAACGCGCTAATCATAGAAGATCAATCAATCGTAGGCTGCCGGGATTTCCCGGCGGCCTCTTGTCGATCTGGGGAAGGTGCCCAGGCTACCGAATATTAGGGAATTGATGATGCTGCCGTTCGGCGGGGCATAGACTATCAATGAATCGTTCAAGAACAACGGCTGTAGTTCATTTATTTGGAACGAGCGTTCGGGGTACTATGGCAAGTTAGTACTTTTCATTCCGGCGCATCAAGGTATACTGATAACAAAAGGACCCGCTTCCGAAAGAGGCGCGGTCCGGACAAGAGGTGGTGCAAGCATGAGCCGCAAATGGGTGGAAAAAGAAGGTCCTCTCTGGGTTGAACGGGGGATCGTCAGCCGGGAGCAGGTCAATCAAATAGTAAACTTGTATGAAGATAAAAAACATGCCGTCGGTCTGCTGCCGATATTGGGAAGTATTTTGGTAGGTCTTGGCATTTTGAGCTTTATCGCGGCCAATTGGCAGGATATCCCCGAGTTCGCGCGTCTGACGATGATCATCGTGTTTATGGCCGGTTTTTATGCCGCCGGAGAAAGGCTGGTGCGCCGCGGTCATGACAAACTCGGAATGGCCATCGTCAGTCTCGGAGTTGTCAGCTTCGGAGCCGGCATTATTTTAATCGGTCAAATGTTTCATCTGGTGGCTTACAATGCGTTTTCGTTTATTTTGTGGGCGTCGGCCGGCGCGTTAACCGCTTATTTGTACCGCAGCCGCTATTTGTATCTCATTAGCCTGCTGCTGTTTAATGTGGCGCAAATTTACAGCGTGTCCGAATTCGGCACTTTCAGCTACACTGCTTTTGTGTTGATGACGGTGGGACTCGGATGGTATGCCTGGCATCGACGCAATCCGCTGTTGATCGGTTGCCTTGCCTTTAGCATGACGCTGCACTCGATGCTGTGGACGACGTCCGGCGACATGAAATTCATTTGGATGTTCATCCCGGCTATGGCGCTGTATGCGCTCGGCGATTGGGTGAAGGAGCGTACGGAACGGTTCGCGCTGCAGTTCGCGCCGCTTGCCGCGGCATTCGTCTTCGGCATTTTCATGGTGCTGTTCTCGTTCGATTGGAGCGGTACGTACCTCCATGAGCATTTGCTGGCGCAGCCTGCCGCTTATTTGAGCCTTCTGGCTGTCTTGTTCGTGCTGTCCGTTGTCGGCAAGCTGCGAAGAGGCGCGGGGTCGGTGTCCAGCGCTTTCGAGTGGATATTGCTCGCTCCGTACTTGTATCTCCCGAATGGAATCGAGCTGATGTACCTGCTGGCGATGTTCTTTTTCTCGCTGTATGTGCTCTGGAGAGGATATGCGGAGGAATGGCGCTTCAAAATCAATGTCGGCACGGTGCTGTTTATTGTAGCTACGTTAATTGCCTATGGCAAGCTCACATGGGATTTCATGGACAAATCGTTGTTCTTTATTATCGGCGGCGTGCTGCTGCTGCTGCTCAGCTGGTTTTTGAACCGCCGCAAGAAACAGTTTTTTCATGACGGACGCGAAGGAGGGGAACGGTCATGATGGAATCGACCCGTACGAATAAGCGCCGTTCCTGGTTGCTCGCCGGACTTGTGCTCCTGCAAACGTTGGTATTGGCAGGTATCGCGGTCTCTTACTACGCGGTCGGCTGGTTTGGCCAGGAAATCCGCGTCAAGACCGTACCCGTGGATCCCCGGGATTTGCTCTACGGCGATTACGTGACGTTAAGCTACGATATCAGCCGGCTGGATCCGGGGCTGTGGAAAGAAGCCGGCCCTGCGCCGGAGCGGGGCGAGCCGATCTACGTCGTCTTGAAGCCGGGAGCAGACGGCTTGGCTCAGGCGGTCGGCGCTTACCGGACAAAGCCGGCGGTGCAGCCGGGGGAGATTGCGCTTCGGGGCAGCGTCAATTACAACTCGCCGGACTCGATCAGGGTGAAGTATGGCGTGGAAAAATATTATGTGCCGGAAGGTACCGGCAAATCGCTTGAAGAGAAGGCGGATCGGCTGGTCGTGCGCATGAAGGTCGCTCCGTGGGGGCAGGCGAAGATCGAGCAGTTGGAGGATCGGACGTAAAGAGAGAGGAGGCAGAGCCTCCTCTTTTGTTTTGGATTGGATTTGATTGGACTGGCTTGGCGCCATTTGCACCTTGATGTCTGAATCCAGTAGAGCGATCACATCTTCACATGCCGCATTTTATCCGGATTTCTGACCACATAGACGCGATGCACCCGGGAATCGAGAAGTTCAAACAGCATCATGCTGTAAGGCCGGCCGTTATGCAGGTGTACTATGCCGGGAGAGCCGTTGATGACCGCAGGCTGGGCGACCATAGAATCGGGGCGCTTCGAGTTGACGCCGAGCAGGAAGGCGGCCACCCGATCGGCGCCAAGGATGGGCCGGACAGCGGAGCGGACTTTGCCTCCGCCGTCGGAGAGCAAAATCGCATCCTCGGTCAGCAGGTGAAGGAACTGCTCCACGTCACCGGTATCGACTGCTTGAAGAAAACCGCGGACAAGCGGCTCCGTCGTTTGCAGTTCATCCGATTCCGCGGACGGCCGCTCCGCCTCCAGCTTCTCTTTGAGGCGGCTGAACGTTTTGCGGCAGGCGGCTTCGCTGCGGCCTAAAATTTCCGCGATGTCCTTGTAATCGTAGTCGAACGCTTGCCGGAGGACGAAAATCGCCCGTTCTACCGGGTTCAGCCGTTCCAGCAGCAGAAGAAGCGCGAAGGAAATATCGTCGTTGCGCTCTGCGAGCCATAAAGGATCGTCGCCGTGCGAAGCGGCGTCATACAGCAGCGGTTCGGGCAGCCACGGCCCGACATACTGCTCCCGCCGGACGCGGGCGGACTCCAGGTAATCGATGCAGCGGTGGGTGACGGCCTTGCATAAGTACGCTTTCGTATTGTGAATGGCTTCCGTGTGCAGCTTTGGGATCGTGAGAAACAAATCGTGCACGATGTCCTCGGCTTCCGACACGGCACCGAGCATCCGGTAGGCGATAGAAAACAGCAGCGGCTTATATTCTCGGTACCATTGTTCCATTGGAGGTTGTGACATGATGAGCCGCTCCTTTCTTTATGCGTTACATTCGATAATCGTGAATCGATGCCGCCCCTGCCGCCAAACCGTTATCCTGCGTAACCTTTGCCCTCGCCGTAAGCGGATGACGCCTCGCGAAGCTGCGCAAGGATGAGCTCCGCGGCCGTTTTGGCGCTGGCGCAGGACGCGTCGACGAGCATCGCCTCGCCGCCGACCCAGTCGCCTGCGGCGTAAAAGCCGGGAAGGCCGGTGCCGTCGCAGGCGATCCGGCCGCGCTCGCCGCCCGAATCGGCGGTCGGCAGCGCGTGCATGACCGTTACATGCGGCAGGAAGCGGCGCGTAACGACGCGGTCGCGCCAGCCGGGCTGCAGCAGCTCGAGCATTTGCTCCAGCTCGGCAAGATCGCGGTCCGCATCGGCGTCATCGTCGACGCTAAGATATTTGGCGGCGTGCAGCACCGCATGGCCCGGCTGTTCCGTCAGCAGCGCAGCCTGCGAATGGTTGGAGAAGTACAGCGGTCGATCCAGCCCGAGAGCGAAATTGCGGCTCGGGTGCGGCAAGGAGGCCAGCATGAGATCCAGGCAGGCCGCCTGCACCGGCCGCTGGGCGGCAGCAGCGAGCAGCGGGGCGGATGCGCGGCCGCCGATTAGAGCGGCGGTCTCCCGCGGGCCCGCAGCGGCGAGCACGCTTCGCGCACGGAGCGCACGGCCCCCGGCCAGCGCAACGCGCAGCTGAGGCTGCGCGCCGCTCACCGCTAGCGCCGGCGTACCGGCAGCGATGACCGCGCCGAGCTGTTCCACGCGCTCGCGCAGCAGCCGGACGACCGTCTGCCAGCCGCCATCCAGATAGAGCGCGCCGCCGCCGCTCATGCGGCGCAAGACGGTGCCCGCGCTGATCTTGGCCGGATCGGCGCTGTATGTGGACAAGCGGGCCAGCATGGTGAGCAAATCGCGGACCTTCGCGCTCCCTATATGCGCTTGAAGGAAATCGCTGAACGAGGTCCAGTCCCACTGGGCCGTGTACGTATGGCTAAGCCCGGTAATGAAGGCGGCGAACTCCGTTTTTTCCTTGAAGCCGAGCAAGGAAGTCATGAACAGCTTCCACGGGCTTCCCGGCAGTTCCGTCAATTGGCCATGTTCGATCAGCTGAGCGTTTTGCAGCGCAAGCAGCTTGCCTTGAGGCTCGATGCCGAGCGCGTTCCAGATGCGACTTGCTTCCGCTTTTTGATATAAGGCATGGGGGCCGAGATTCAGCATGCCGCCGTCCCGTTCCGTCGTCTGCGCTCTGCCGCCGAGCCGGGACGCTTTTTCAAGAACGATCAGGCGTTTCCCTTGGCTGGAAAGCAGGACAGCGGCCGTAAGGCCGGCTAATCCGCCTCCGATGATGACTGCGTCCCACTCCGTCTGTTCCCATTCGGTGTTCCAATTCGCACTGGCGTTCATGGTTTGTTCCATCCTTTGCACGTTGATGTACATGAGACGGAACAGCGCGTAATTTTGTGACATGGATGAACCAAGGTGAAAGAGTAGCTACATTGTAGCATGAAAAGCTTGCTATTTCGCATGACTCTTACTAAAATGTGAATAACTTGCAGGACGGAAACGGAAGGAGGGGTAACTGGACGATGAGTGAACAGCAGCCGTGGGATAAAGAACTGAATCGTATGCTTATTTTGGACCGAAGCGGGGATTTCGGGGAATCGGATGTGCTGTACCCTTTTGCGCTGGAGGAGCTGCTCTGCCGGCACGTCGGAGAAGGCGGCGCGCCGCTTCTTCATCTGTGGAGACACCCGCGCGCATTCGTGATGGGGCTTCGGGACAGCCGTCTGCCGGCGGCGGGGAAAGCGGCAGCATGGCTGGAGGGGCAAGGATACGCCGTTGCGGTGCGCAATTCCGGCGGCGCGGCGGTTCCTCTCGATCCGGGCGTGGTGAATGTGTCGCTTATATTGCCGAAGATGCGCCAGGGCGATATCGACTTTCATCAAGATTTTGAGAGGATGTACCGGCTGATCCGGGAAGCGCTTCGGGAAACGGGCGCCGGCGTGGACAAAGGAGAGATCCAGGGAGCTTATTGCCCGGGCGACTACGATCTGTCCATCCGCGGGCGCAAGTTTTGCGGCATTGCCCAGCGCCGTCAGGCGCATGCCTATGTCGTACAGGCCTTCGTCGTCGCTGCGGGCTCGGGCGAAGCAAGGGCGCAGCTGGCACGGGGTTTCTATGAGAGAGCGGCGGCGGCAGAAGGGGGAAACGCAGGCTCGGCGACAGCGGCCGCAGCGGACAGTACAAGCCCGGTTTCGGCGGCGGTTATCGGCATGTCCGCGACGGCGAACTATCCTCAAGTAACGGTGAGCAGCATGGCCAGTCTGGAGCAATTGACCGGTCTTGACGGCGGGCGCGCCGCGGAGCAATTCGCCGAAGCAGTGAAGCGGGTCATTCGACAGCGGCAGACGCAGGAAGGTTTGCAGTCTGCGTCCGAGCGCCTGTGGCTGCCCGGGCGGGAGCAGGTGACGGAGATGATAAACACGCTCCGAACCAGATACGGCATCCAACGTTGAAAAATGAGAGCAGGCGAGGCGGAATGATCATTCGATCGCGCCCCCTGCTCTCTTTTTGTTGCGCGGGTCTACCTGCAAGCTTTCGCATGTATACGTAACGAATTCTTTTGAAGCGTAAGAAAGGTAATTGTCCTTTTGCCAGCTGATCGCCAAATGCCACGGAATCGATGGCTCGATCAAGAGGATGGTCTTAACTCTTGTCGGATCCAGCAGCCGGCAAATGGTCTCGGGCAGCAGGGCGATTCCCAAATTTTCCGCGACCATTTCGCTGATGAAATCCCATTGGGAGCTCTCGCAAACGACCGCAGGGTCGAACCCCGCCTTCCTGCACTCCGCCGGGATCACTTCGTGAAGGTGAAACCCTTCCCGAAACAAAATGAAAGACTCATTCTGCAGATCGGACAATTTCACCGCATTGCAAGCGGAAAAGGGGTGCGCGGGATGGACGAGAAGCTGCAAGTCGTCATTAACGATTTCGATATAATCGAACGCATCCGGGGCAACGGGAAGCGCAAGCACAGCCAAATCCAAATTGCCTTGAAGCAGTTGTTTCTCCAGGCTTTTCGACCCGTCTTCTATGATTTTGATGCTGATGCCCGGGTATTTTTGATGAAAGCCGGAAATGATTTTGGAGAAAAACCGCGATCCGGTCATCGGCGGAATGCCCATGCGGATCGTTCCGGTTTTCATGTTTTTGATCGCATCCAATTCGCTCGCAATGTTGTGGAACGATTGAATGATCGCCTGTCCTTGCCGGTAGACGACATGACCTGCGTCGGTGAGCTCCAATTTTCTTTTTGTCGATCGCAGCAGCAGCGCCATCCCGATTTCGTCCTCCAGGTTTTTCACCATTTTGCTTACGGTAGGCTGCGATACATATAGCTTCTCCGAAGCTTTGGAGAAGCTTTGATGCTTGGCTACTTCTACAAAATATTGCAAATGCCTGATATCCATAGAATAGGTGTCCTCCATTTATAGATGATGTCTATATTATATATTCTATTTATTCATTTTACACATAAAAAACGCGCGATTATACTTAGTACTATGTTCAATGAATTCACAGCCGGCGGGCGGGAAATCGCAGCGGGCTGCCGATTGGAGAAATGCATCATGAGAATCGCTACCATTATTATCTCTCGTTTCATGCCGGTTTGGATTGTTGTTTTTGCCGCAGCCGGCGTTTTTTATTCCGAACGATTCGAAAGCTGGAGTATCGCCACCGGTCCGGCGCTAGGGTTGGTCCTGTTTCTTATGGGACTAACGATGGACCGGAGCCGTCTGGGCGTCCTGCTCAAGCACCCCAAAATGCCTTTGCTCGGTTCGCTCGGCAAATGGCTGATCGGGGCCGCCGTTTCCGTTGCGGTCGGTTTGTTGTTTTTCGGTTTTTCCGAATTTTATTACGGCATCGTGATGGCGGGCATCGTTCCTAGCGGGACGTCGGCCAACCTGAATGCGTTGATCGGGAGAGGTGACCTCGCTTTAAGCATTGCGATGTCGGCCTTCGACACGCTGATTGGGCCGCTGCTTACGCCGGTTTTAGCCAAATGGTTGATCGGCTCCGCCGTACACTTCGAATATTGGTCATTTCTATGGAAGATGATGAAGATCGTGTTTGTACCCTTACTATCCGGCATCGTCCTCCAACGCTTCTTCCCGCAATCGGGTCAAGCGGTGAAACCGTACGCTTCGATCTTGTCGGCCCTTTCGCTGTACGTGGTTGTGCTCGGGATCGCCGCGAACGGCAGTGGGCCGCTCTTAGAGCATGCGTCCGTTTTGCCGAAATTGTTTGCAGCCGTAAGCCTCCAGATCGTATTGCAGATGGTTTTAGGTTACGGGTATGCGGTATGGATCGGCTGCGGCGACGCGGAATGCAGGTCGATGCTGTTCGAAGTAGGCATTTGCAACACGGCGCTATCCACTGTGCTTGCCAATGATGCCTTCGGCCCGCTGGCCGGATTGGCTTCGATGGCGAACATGGTATGCAATTTGACGCTGGGAAGCTTGGCGGCAGTTATTTTAAGCTCCACTCCGCTCCGCTCTTCTACCGTATCGTCGGCATCGGCATAAACGGCAAAAAAACAAGGCCATACGTAACCCGGAATCTTTGCCGCTAGGTCGGTCAATCTGCGGTGCAGCGCCTCCATATGTACCAGGACAACCGCGTGTTGGGTCGATCCATTGAAGCAGGTTTCGTCCCAATCGGGCCTGAAGTATAATAAATGGAACGGACGACCGAAAGGGAGTGGAACTTCTCGTGGATCAACAGCTCAGCGGCATTGTTTCTTTTATCAAGGAGCTCGAACGCTTAAAGGATGTAACCCGGACCGCGTGGACGGCGGAAGGAAGGCAGGAAAGCGTAGCTGAGCATTCATGGCGGCTTACGTTATTTGCGTTTGCGCTGGAAGATTGTTTTCCGGACCTCGATATGAACAAAGCGATACGCATGTCTCTCATACACGACCTCGGGGAAGCATACGGAGGAGATATTTCCGCTGTCTTGCAAGTGAATGAGAAGGACAAGCTGCAGTCCGAGGAGGAGGCACTGCACCGATTATTGGCGCCGCTTCCGCAAAGCATGCGCGAGCAAATTTTCGAATTATGGCACGAATACAACCAAGGCGAGACGAATGAAGCCAAGTTCGTAAAAGCGATCGATAAAATGGAAACGATTATTCAACACAATCAAGGCTACACCCCTTCGAATTTCGATTATGCGTTTAATTTGGAATACGGAAAAAGATACGCTCTTCATGATCCTGTGTTGAAGTCATTGCGAGAGAAAATTGACGGAGAAACGATGGCTAAAATCAAAAAAACGTAGCATTGGGACTCGGAGCGTGTAACTAGAGCGGTCACGGGTAGATTAAATGATTGATGCATTGTTATAAAAAATGAAGCCTTCAATTTCCGCTTTGCCGGTGGTTTTGAAGGCTTTTTCGTGCATACCGCGGCGCGTATTATGCCCGCGCTGTTCCGCAGCAAACTTCTTACCGGTTTGCCGGGTAACCCGTTACCCCAAAAAGCGCTTTAACATCCAGGGCAGCTCCTTTTGCCAAAAGCCCCAAATATGCTTTCCCGGCTTCTCCGCATATTCGGGACAGCAGCCTTTTGTTGCCAGCGCTTGCCTCGTCATACGGTTTTCCGCGAGAAAATCAAACGTGCCGCGCTCCGTTTTGACTTCCGTTTCCTCGGTGCCGATCAATTGAAGCAGCGTGAGCCGCGACAAATCTGACTCGATCTCGATGCGGTCCCGAGTCGACTGTAAAAATGCACCGGATAAGGATATAACATTGCAAAATAGGTCACGATAATCTAAGGCAAGGTGCAGGGAAACCGTTGCGCCTAACGAATCCCCCGCCAAGATCCGTTCCTCGGCGAAAGGGCGTACCGGATAGGTCCCCTCTATATACGGGATAAGCTCCTCGGCGAAAAAACGGCAGTACGCGGCAAAGCGTTCTCCTTCCGGGGCGTACTCGGAAGTGCGGATTGTTTTGTCGACATCGACCCCTACGATGATGGCCGGTTCTACGCCTTCGTCGAAGATGAGCCGGTTCATCGTTGTGGAGATGCGTCCGAAATTGAAAAAATCTTCGCCGTCCTGACAGTAAACGACAGGATAGGACAGAAGTTCGTTATACCCTGGCGGCAAACATACCCTAACGGATCTTTCGTAGCCGAGCACGGCGGATGGAACTTCTTCTTTTACAATCGTGCGTTTGTAGTAATGCTGGTCGTCCAACGGAATTCCTCCTAATGACTGCATGTTCGTCTCGGTGATTGAGAAGCAATTTGTTGCCATGGAATCGAATTTACTAAAATATGGAAGATGCCGCGGTCCGATTAGGTTCCGTAATGGATGAAAATAATGGAAACAACTTTTCAGGGTTAACGGACTTCATAGCAAAAATTGAAGGAGTGTCCGCCCCATCATCAGCCATAGTCGGATGCGATCGGTGTTAATGTATCGGGCTTTTTTCAAGATCAACGATGTCGGTTGCACTGATCGCGGAATCTGTCCGGCGCTTGGTTGGTTACCGTTGTATTATAATAGTTTTGTCGTTTTTCTCGAACTGTACTATATAATTTACAAAACTGTTATAGTTATATTCATTGGACAAAATCATATTTTTCAAGTAAGTTCTTGTGCTTGGAACAAAAACAGGTTTATAATACTACTATAACAGAAAGTCTGAATTTTCGACATTCCATTCCAAATCTATCGTTGAGGTGAATATTGAAATGAGCAAGCCGTATGAAGTGGCGGTACAAGAAGCGAGCAAGCCGTATGAAGTGTCGGTTCAAGCGGTGAAGCCTTTGTCTGTACTGGCGACCGATGGTACTGTAGTGAATCCCGATGAAATGCCGAAGCTCACCGATGAGCAGTTGAAAGAATTAATGAGACGCATGGTGTTCACCCGTACATGGGACCAGCGCGCCGTCAACTTGACCCGTCAAGGCCGTCTCGGCTTCTTCGCACCGGTTTCCGGACAGGAAGCAACGATGGTGGGAAGCGAATTTGCGCTCAATAAAGACGATTTTATTTGCCCGGGTTACCGCGACATGCCGCAAATCGTGTGGCACGGTCTGCCGATGTACCAGGCGTTCCTATATTCCCGCGGACATCAGCATGGAGGCCAAATTCCTGCGGATGTGCACGTTCTTATGCCGCAGATCATTATCGGTGCGCAAATTTTACATGCGATGGGCGTTGCCATGGCGTTCAAGAAAAAAGGCGAGAAACGCGTAGCCATTACGTATACCGGCGACGGCGGCTCCTCCGAGGGCGATTTCTACGAAGGTCTGAACTTTGCCGGCGCGTTCAAGCTGCCTGCAATCTTCGTCGTGCAAAACAACGGCTACGCAATCACGACGCCGTTTTCGAAGCAAACCGCGGCGGAATCCGTTGCGCATAAAGCCGTTGCCGCAGGGATCAAAGGCGTGCAGGTCGACGGGATGGACGTTCTTGCCGTCGTCAAAGCCGTTCAGGACGCTGCCGAGCGCGGACGCAACGGCGAAGGGGCTACGCTGATCGAAGCGATTACGTACCGGTTCTTGCCGCACTCGATGTCCGGCGACGATCCGTCCAAATACCGTACGAAGGAAGAAACGGCTGAATGGGAGCAAAAGGATCCGCTGCATCGTTTCCGCGAATTCCTCACGAAGAAAGGCCTCTGGTCGGAAGCGGAAGAAGCGGCCGTCGTAGAGGACGCAAAAAACACGGTGGCTGATCAGATCAAGAAAGCGGAAGAAACGGAAAAAATGACGGTTCCCGGCTTGATCGACAGCATGTTCGAAACGACGCCGCATCATCTGGAAGAGCAAAAAGCGGATTACTTAGCGTAGAGGAAAAGGAGAGGAACAATCAGCCATGGCTCAAATGACTATGATACAAGCGATCAAGGACGCGATGCGCGTAGAGCTTCAGCGCGATCCTAACGTGGTAATATTCGGTGAAGACGTCGGTAAAGTAGGCGGGGTGTTCCGCGCGACGGAAGGGCTGCAAGGGGAGTTCGGCGAGGATCGCGTATTCGATACGCCGCTGGCCGAGTCCGCCATCGGCGGGATGGCTGTCGGGATGTCGACGCAAGGCTTCCGTCCGGTTATGGAAATCCAGTTTGTCGGTTTTATCTTTGAAGCGTTCGACCAAATCGCCGTACAGGCTGCGCGTCTGCGCTACCGCTCCGGCGGCCGCTACAATGCGCCGATCACCATCCGCACGCCGTTCGGCGGCGGGGTCAAAGCGGCTGAGCTGCATACGGACCCGCTCGAAGGGTTGATGGTGCAAACGCCGGGGATCAAGGTTGTCGTGCCTTCCAATCCTTATGATGCGAAAGGTCTTCTGATTTCGGCGATCCGCGACAACGATCCCGTCTTCTTCATGGAGCATCTGAACTTGTACCGTTCGTTCCGCGCGGAAGTGCCGGAAGGCGAATACACGGTGCCGATCGGCAAAGCAAACGTCGTGCGCGAAGGCTCCGACGCGACGATCATTACGTACGGCGCGATGGTTCATACTTCGCTCAAAGCGGCGGAAGAGATTGAAAAATCCCGCGGCGCGAAAGTGGAGGTTATCGACCTGCGCACCCTGATGCCGCTCGATATCGATACGATCGTCGAGTCGATCAAGAAAACGAACCGCGCGATTGTCGTGCAGGAAGCGCAAAAAACGTCGGGCATTGCAGCCGAAGTGATTGCGCAAATCAATGAGAAAGCGATTCTTCACCTGGAAGCGCCTGTGCTGCGCGTCACGCCTCCGGATACGGTGTATCCTTTTGCGCAGATCGAAGATCAATGGCTTCCGAATCCGGCCCGCATCGTAGCGGGATTAAATAAAGTATTGGACTTTTAATATAACGAAGCGAAGGAGGGTGAGAAGCAATGGCTACATTCGAATATCGATTCCCGGAATTGGGCGAAGGGATTCATGAAGGCGAAATCGTCAAGTGGCATGTGAAGCCGGGCGATACCGTGAATGATGAAACGATTTTGATGGACGTGCAAAACGATAAGTCGACCGTGGAAGTGCCGTCCCCGGTTGCAGGTAAAATCGTGGAGCTGAAAGTAGGTGAAGGTACCGTCTGTACGATCGGCGATGTGATCGCGGTCATGGAAGTGGAAGGCGAAGTGCCGCAGCAAGCGGGAGGCCACGGACATGACGCTGCAGCCGCTCCGGCTGCGCCGACAGCGCCAGCGGCGCCGGCCGCACCGGCACCGGCTGCAGCAGCCGCACCGGCGGCTCCAGCACCGGCAGCAGCCCCAGCCGCCGCGGCCAGCGGGCGGCTCGTACTGGCTACGCCGAGCGTGCGCAAGCTCGCGCGGGAGAAAGGCGTGAACATCGCGGACGTGCCTGCCACCGGCCGGAACGGCCGCGTGACACGCGAAGATGTTCTCGGCTTTGCCGCAGGCGGCGGCCAAGCGGCACCTGCCGCAGCACCAACGGCTGCAGCGGGAGCGGCAGCCGAAGCGAAGCCGGCAGCGGCTGTAAGCGCAGCTGCCGCGGCGGTCAGCGGCGAGCGCGTCGAAGAGCGCGTGCCGCTGAAGGGCATTCGCAAGGCGATCGCCAATGCGATGGTCAAGAGCGTCTACACGGCGCCGCACGTGACGCTGATGGACGAGGTCGACGTGTCGCTGCTCGTCAAGCTCCGCGAGAAGGCCAAGCCGGTCGCCGAGAAGAAAGGCGTCAAGCTGACTTACCTTCCGTTCATCGTGAAGGCGCTCGTGGCGGCGGCACGCCAATTCCCGGCGCTGAATGCGATGATCGACGAAGAGAAGCAGGAGATCGTGTACAAGAAGTACTACAACATCGGGATCGCGACGGATACGGATCAAGGGCTCATCGTTCCGGTCATCCAGGACGCGGACCGCAAAAATATTTGGACGATCGCTGAAGCGATCAAAGATTTGGCGACGCGCGGACGCGAAGGCAAGCTCGGCCCGAACGAAATGAAGGGCTCGACGCTGTCCATCACGAACATCGGCTCCGCGGGCGGCATGTTCTTCACTCCGGTTATCAACTTCCCGGAAGTGGCGATTCTCGGAACCGGCCGCATTACGGAGAAACCGGTGGTGAAAAACGGCGAGATCGTGATCGCCCCGGTTATGGCGCTTTCCTTAAGCTTCGACCATCGGGTTATCGATGGCGCAACGGGGCAAAACTTTATGAACTATATCAAGCAGCTGCTGGCCGATCCGGAACTGCTTGTCATGGAGGTGTAACCTGCTATGGTAGTTGGAGACGCATCGGTTGAAATTGACGTTCTCGTCATCGGCGCAGGTCCCGGCGGGTATGTGGCGGCCATTCGGGCCGCCCAGCTCGGCAGAAGCGTGCTCGTGGTCGACAAAGCGGAGCTCGGCGGCGTCTGTCTGAACCGCGGGTGTATTCCTTCCAAAGCTTTGATCTCCGCGGCACACCAATATGAAGTCGCGAAGCACGGCGAATCGATCGGCATCATGGCCGACAATGTAAAAGTCGATTTCTCCAAAGTGCAGGAATGGAAAAGCGGCATCGTCAAAAAGCAAACCGGCGGCGTCGGGATGCTGCTCAAAGGCAATAAGATTCAAGTGTTCAATGGCGAGGCGCTGTTCATCAACGAGCATGAAGCCCGCGTATTTAACGATAACGAAACAGCTCGCTACCGTTTCAACTATTGCATTATCGCCACCGGCTCCCGGCCGATCGAGCTCAAAGCGTTCCCGTTCGGCAAACGCATTCTGTCTTCGACGGAAGCGCTCAGCCTGTCCGAGCTTCCGAAAAGCATGGTCGTCATCGGCGGCGGCTACATCGGCATTGAGCTCGGCCAGACGTTCGCGAAGTTCGGGACGAAGGTGACCGTGCTGGAAGGGTCCGATTCGATTCTTCCGGGCTTCGAGAAAGAGCTGTCCCAGCTCGTGGCGCGCAATCTGAAAAAGTCCGAAGTCGAGATCGTAACCGAAGCGCTTGCGCAGGGCTGCGAACAAACGGATAACGAAGTGACCGTGACCTACACCGTCAAAGGCGAAGAGAAGAAAGTAACGGCAGACTATGTGCTTGTCACGGTCGGACGCCGCCCGAATACGGACGGCGATCTTTCCCTCGAGTTGGCAGGCGTGGAAGTCGGCGAACGCGGACTGATCAAGGTGAACGAAAAAGGCCAAACGAATGTGCCGCACATTTACGCGATCGGCGATATCGTACCGGGTCCGGCGCTCGCCCATAAAGCTTCCTACGAAGCGAAAGTGGCGGGTGAGTCGATCGCAGGCATGCCTAGCGTCGTCGATTACAAAGTGATTCCGGCCGTCGTGTTCTCCGATCCGGAAATCGCCGGCGTAGGCTTGAGCGAAACCGAAGCCAAGGCGAAAGGCATGAACGTGACCGTAGGCAAGTTCCCGTACGGCGCCAACGGACGCGCGCAGTCGATGAATGCGACAGATGGCTTCGTGAAGCTTGTGGCCGACAAAGACAGCGGCCTGCTGATCGGGGCGCAAGTGGTCGGTGCGGAAGCGTCGAACCTGATCGCGGAGCTGACGCTCGGCATCGAGATGGGCGCGACGCTCGAAGATATCGCGCTCACGATCCATGCGCATCCGACGCTTGGGGAAATTACGATGGACGCAGCCGAAGGCGCACTCGGCCATCCGATTCATCAATTAGGCAAATAAAAAAAGTGCTATAAAAAAGAGCCTGCGGAGCGTGGAAACCTTCAAGAAACATGAAGTTTTCCAGCGCCCGCAGGCTTTTTTTACTACCGGGCTCGATGCGGAAGCAGCCACTGCTTCCACACCGTCTACAAACAGTCGTATCCATATTTTTTTGCAACCAAGCGACTAGTATGTATGCTAGATGGCATGTTTCAGGTTATGCCGGGGAAATCGAAACGCAAATAGGGCACGACATCTGAATAGAGGTTTCGCCGAGTAGGGGTGGGCAGGCGGATCGGCTTTACAAAGTAATGAGTTTGGCATAAGATAATTGTATCGTTAGATAAAATTATGTTTCATTATATGAAACTAAGGCGGTGCTGAGCATGGATATCAAGAACAAAGTTCTTGAGCAATTCGGTAAAAACGCACAGGAATATGTGGAGAGTCCGATTCATTCTTCGCGTGACGATCTGGAGATTCTGGAAGCCTGGGTGAAGGCGGAGAAGCCCGCAGCTGCGCTCGATATTGCTACCGGCGGAGGACATGCGGCGAACACGGCAGCTCCGTGGGTGGGGCAAATGACGGCGCTTGACTTGACGCCCGAAATATTGAAGGCGGCGGAGACGTATATCGCCGGAAAAGGACATTCCAACGTTTCGTTCGTACTGGGGGATGCGGAATCGCTGCCGTTTGCTTCCGAAACTTTCGAGCTTGCCATGTGCCGCATCGCTGCGCATCATTTCCCGGACGTCGATGCTTTTCTGAATGAAGCGTTACGGGTGATCAAACCCGGCGGCTGCTTGCTGCTGCTCGATAATGTCGCTCCCGAAGCAGCTGCGCTCGATGAGCTTTATAACGATATCGAGAAAAGGCGCGATCCGAGCCATGCCCGAGCATGGAAAAAATCGGAGTGGATTCGAAAGGTAGAGACGGCAGGACTGGAGACAGAGCAGTTGCTTCAATTTCAGAAAACATTTCAGTTTGAATCCTGGTGCCAAAGAATGAAATTCGCCGGGGAGCCGAAAGAAGCGTTGGAAAGCTTGATGCTGGGGCAGCCATCGGATGTGCGTCGGGCTCTTGGAGTGCAAACCGAGGACGGGAAGCTCGTCCGTTTTCAAGGCAAGTACATGATGCTGCGGGCAAGGAAGCCGCAATAGTTTCATTTCATATAGGCAAACCATGTCCAGGGGCGCCCCAGGTACACAATCGTGAGTTTCCGGAGAAACACATGTAAGACATATGATACTAAACGATCAAAAGCAGCCGTATTGGCTGCTTCAGCCTGTTGAAAAACTTCAACAGGCTACTTTTATCTTTAATATCTTTATCAAATTACCGCGTTAATATGATATAATATAACTATACTGTAAAGGCGGTGGTCTTATGCTTCGTTCCAACCCGAATGTTCAAAATCAATTTGAATTTGTCTGTATTGAAGACCTCGTTCTTCCCAATCATCCATTGCGCAAAATCCAAAAACATATCGACTTTTCCTTTATTCTTGACCTAGTACGTCCTTACTACTGTGAAGATAATGGACGTCCCTCTGCAGATCCCGTCATGCTTTTCAAAATGCTGTTTATCGGTTACCTCTATGGCATACGCTCTGAACGTCAACTGGAACAGGAGGTCTTCTCCAATAACGCTTATCGTTGGTTTTTAGGGCTTGGATTGAAAGACCGGGTGCCGGACCACAGCACGCTTAGTTACTTTCGCGAACGTCTGAAAGACGGAGATGTGTTTCAGAACATATTCGATGAGGTTGTCTTGCTTGCTATAAAACACCGCCTGGTTGCTGGCCGCGTACTGATCACAGATTCGACCCATTTAAAAGCCAATGCGAACAAGCAAAAATTCATCAAACAGGAAGTGACCAAGAGCACGAAGTCTTACCTGGATGAATTGGACGAAGCCGTTCGTCAGGATCGTGAAGCTAACGGAAAAAAGCCTTAAAACCTCGAAAGGAGGTGGAAGAATCGAAGGAAACAAAGATCAGCACGACCGATCCGGAAAGCGGCTATATGGTGCGGGATGGCAAACCCGAAGGTTTCTTCTATCTCGATCACCGGACAGTCGATCACAAATACAACATCATTACCGACGTGCACATTACCCCCGGCAATGTTCATGACTCGGTGCCTTATATGGATCGTCTGGAATATATCATGAAGAAATTCGGATTTGAGAACACCTTAGAAGCCGTTGCTTTGGATGCGGGATACTTCACCTCTTACATTTGCAAGAAGCTGCGAGACAAGAAGATTTATGCGGTCATCGGGGGCAGAGCTTTTACACCCGTAAAAGGATTAATCGCCAAATGGCGCTTCAAATACAATGCGGAGAAAAACGTGTACGTATGTCCCCAAAAACACGAACTAAAATACAGCACGACCGACCGAGAAGGATATAGGCAATACAAGTCCGATCCAAGCCACTGTTCCAACTGCCCGGTACTTAAGGAATGTACCCGATCAAGAAATAAACAAAAAGTGATCACAAGGCATGTGTGGCAAGAAAGCAAGGATTGGATTAAGCAAAACGGCAGAAGTTCATCCGGCAAATATCTGTACAGGTTGCGGTACCAAACCATAGAGCGAAGCTTCGCGGATGCCAAAGAGCTCCACGGGCTTCGCTACTGCCGGTTTCGCGGCAAGAAAAAGGTACAGCAGCAAGCGTTGATGACCGCCATATGTCAGAATGTGAAAAAGATCGCCAATATCCTAGGCAAGAGGGCCGGATAGCAGGCGATCTTTCTTATTTTGCAATCCACATCAGCTAAAATTCATTGAAATGTACCCTTAAAAACAAAACCCCGAAAAAATTCGGGGCTTTGTCAACAATCTGAGCGTCTTCTTGACGCTTTTTTTGTTTAAGTCATTGTAGTAGGCGATCATGGCCATGTAGGTGGTGAGAAATCGTCATGAGGCTGAAAGCGTATGATGGTATTAAAGAATTTGTTAAAAGAGGAGGGTTGATAACTATGAGTGTTGGAATGTATCGACAAGACCAAGCTTGACCTTGCCATACTGGATATAATGCTTCCCGGTTCGAGCGGCCTCACGATCTGCCAAAAGATACGGGACAAGCACACCTATCCAATTATCATGCTGACCGCGAAAGATACGGAGGGTAGATAAAATTACAGAGTTACTTACCAGATCGTATAAGATGTGTTTTGTTTTGATGCCGTGCCGACACATATTCACAAAACCCGTATTTTATACATATGTCTATGAAACGATGAAACCCCCTGATGTTAAATTAATAATTGTCGGATGACAAGAACATTATCCCATAAATGACAAGAACCTTATCCCATTCCCGACAGACGAAACCCATCGCTAGTTGCGATGGGTTTCAATGCATTTTACTTCTTAAATTGTGATCCTGGATACGTATTGATCGACATAACTTCGTAAAGATATTTGTTGTTCTGTTTGAGGCTTTTCGAAATTCCTCATAGATACACTTAGTGGCGTGAACGAATTCATACTTCGCAATTCTTGCCTTACTCGTTTTGATTGTTAATTATTTTCCTTTTTTTGCTTTTGGGAAAAAATATACGTTATTACTTCATAAGATAACATATCAATTAATATGTAAACTTATTAAATTTCTTATTTTCTTAGAACTATCGAACCCTTCTTGTGTTGAATATTCGATTTAACCCAGCGGACGGCTCCAGTTCAACCTTAAGAACCCCGTACAGGTCAAGGTTTTCAATATTCACCGTAAGGGAACCGCCCTCTTCCTTCCACTGAATGCCCATGTCGCCGCTATAGGGCGAATCGCCGGTTACCTCTTTTACTTTGTACTGTTCGGGAACTTTGTAAATGACCGAGGCTTTCTTCTGACCGATGTCTCCCCTGTTGTTATAACGGATCAAATGAATATACCTGGCGCTGCCGTTTTTGCGAATGGCGGATTCGACGCGGCCGTTACCGTTATGGTTCACTTTTAACTGCGAATCCAGTTCTACGTAGCCGGCCGCTTTGTTAAAGCTGTCGGATATGATCATTGCCGATTCCGAATTCCCTATAGCATAGGTCGCTGATCCGCCGATCTTTCCTTTGCCCAGCGTCGCTTCGAAATATCCGTTCTCCATCTCTTTTCCCGTCCATGACTTTAGAAGACTGGAATCTCGTGTGAGGTAATCCGTTCCTGCGGACTTCAAGCTTCCGAATGTGCCGAGCGTCAGCAACCGCCCGCCCTTCTCCACATATTTCCTGATATCCTCGGCGTCCTTGTCGTCGAGCAGCTTCAAATCCGGAGCAATGAGTACGTCATAGTCGGAGAGCTCTTTCTTTCTCAACCCGTTTTCCACGAAAATATAATCGTAGGGAATGCCTTTCGAAGCCAGGATGGCCGCCGTTCTTCTGGCGCTGTTTTTGGCCCAAAGCATGCGATCGGTCCGCTTCATTGCGCTGCTTTGCAGGAACGTATGATCTCTCCACGAATAAAGAATTCCGACCCGCGCTTCCGAAACGGCACCTTCATACGTCGGCTTGTTTTTATTCAAAAAGTCGGTGAAGTTCTTGTTAACGGCATCCAGATCATCGTTTTTGGCGGCAAGCATGAGCCCTCCCCCGCCGGCAAAAGCCTCTGCGAGCTCTGTCTTGTATTTGTAATCCGGCATATATTGGTTCGGACCATTAAATTGGGCGAATAAAGGGTCGTCCGTCGCGGATTCGATCATCCTATAAAGATAAAGCGACGACTCCTCCCCGGCATTCAGCTGGCCGAGCTCGGAAATCGGCTGCGGCATCCCCAGCCGGAGCAAATACGCCATCGTCGGGTTGTCCGCATTACAATTGAGCATCACCTTAAAATCGGGATTATATTTTTTCCCGGCTTGCTCAACGTGTTGCATAAAGTTGTAAATGGCCTCGATTCGAAAGGTGAGAAAAGTCCGGTCGACGGACCGGTTCAAATCGAGAACGGCGCTCGGAAACGGCTGCGCCATGCCGAAAACTTTCTGCGAATACGCTTCCCATGCCTTTTTGCAATATTCGCAGCCGCAAAGAACGCCTTCTCCGGACGTATAGGGAAACAAATCAAGAAAAAGACCGTCGAATCCGGCTTCCGCATGCGCTTTTCCGATTTTTGTTTCGATATCCTGCCAATACGGATTGAGCAGACATGACATATAGTTGCCCTTCTGGTAGGCGTCGATCTTGATTGGATTTCCGGCCAAATCGCGGCCGTACAGCAGCTCCGGATTAATCCCCACGCTAACCATGACTTCGGGCCTGAACTGCATGGAGTCGGAGGTTCCCACTACTTTTATGCCGGCATTATGGGCGCTTTCCAGTCCGGGTTTGGCCAGTTCCATCACTCTCTCGATCATCCCGGGAGGAATGACCCAGCTGGTGCCTACGAATTTGTTATTTTCGTCTAGGGGGCGGTAGGAGGCGGATACCCAGTTCGCCCCCAGCTCTTTGAGCTTCTCCGTATCCCAGTAAGCCAGCTGGCCGCCTTCCGTAACGGAAAGCTGTCTCCACCATAAGGACGGGATCATGAGCTCCGTGCCTTTATGCGACGATTCGATGCTTGTCTTCTTGCTTCCGGCCTGCTGCGCATCGTCAAGTACAACGGCCTTTACATTTTTTGCAGTAGAGGATACGAGCAGCAAACCGATCATAAACAATCCCGTCGCTTTCAACTTGTTCATAACCATCAACACGCTCCCGATACAAAATGTTTACACCGTCTGTCCGCCGTAAGCAAAAGCCGGCATGCCTTTCACCTTCGACTTCCAGCGGAACACGCCTCCGGCCGAAGGCTGCTGCGCCAAATCCGATTCGCTCAACCCGGTACGGGCGGAAGTAATGTAAAGCTCATTCAGCTCAGGCCCGCCAAAAGCGCATGAGGTTACTTGCGCCGCAGGTACGGAAACCGTCTCAAGACGCTCCCCGGTGTATGGATTCCATCGCGACACCTTCCATCCGCCCCATTGGGCGACCCACAGCATCCCCTCGCTGTCGGTCGTCATCCCGTCGGGAACGCCTTCTCCGGGTGGAAGCGTTATAACGGCTCGGCGGTTGCCGATCCGGCCTGTCGATACGTCGTAATCCATGGCCGTTACTTGCCTCGTCGGGGAATCGATATAATACATCGTTCCCCGGCCCGGGCTCCATGCGAGACCATTAGAGCAGGCAACGCCTTCCATCATTTTGATCAGTGTCCCATCCGAATCCAACCGGTACAAGGATCCGGCCGGCTTGCCGCCGGACATACTCATCGTGCCGGCCCAGAACCTTCCGGCCGGGTCGCATTTGCCGTCGTTAAACCGGTTGCCCGGAATACCGCTCTCCGGGTCAGTGATTAAAATCAGCTCTTCCGTTTGCGGATCAAGAAAGTACAGGCCGTTCTTCGCCGCTATGACAAAACCGCCGGAAGCGCGTTTTACGACGGCGCTCACCATTTGTCCGACATCAATGCTGCGGTCGCGATTTGTCGCCGGATCGTATATGTGCACGCGATGTCCCAGGATATCGACCCAGTACAACAGGCCGTTTTCCGCATCCCAGCATGGGCCTTCGCCCAATGAAGCTTTGGCGTCAATGATGAGTTCCGCTTCGGTTTCGGCTGCTCCTCTTCCCAATTTCGTTCCTCCCTTCCCTTATACTCGACGGCTGCGAAAATTGATCCACGGCAAAACAGCGTTCACGCAAACGCACACTACAAACTTTGAATGAGCGCGTTGATGGCCGTTGCAATAAGCAGCAAAAACGTAATTCGTTGAAACCATGCCTGGCTCATCCCCCGGTGGATGAACTTCCCTGCCAGCTGTCCGATATAAATTGCCGGAATCACCAGGACCGCGTGGGACAGCAGCTCCGCCGAAACCCGGCCGCTAATGAATTGCAGAGCCAGGCTGACGGGGTATACGAGGCAGTAATACGCGATGGAGGTGCCACGGAACCGGCTTTTATCGGTATTCTTGGAGGTAAGATACAGGACAATCGGCGGTCCGGGCATTCCGATGCTTGAAGTCATCAATCCAGATAGAAAGCCTGCCCCTTTTCCACTGCCGAGCGGAATCCGGAGCCGAAACATCATAGGGATCGTAAACGCAAGGATGGCTACGCTGACGAACAGCTTGAGCCACTCGACCTGAACGGTGTAAAAGATCAACCCGCCGATCGGCAGCCCCGCTAAGCTTCCATAAAATAACGTTGCCAGAAGCGGTTTATCGATCTCTTTCCTTACTTGCGGCAATGAAGACAAGGAGGAAATAAGCGAAAGAAAGATGCTGAGCGATACCGCATAATGCCCGTCATGAATAAGCAAAAAGAGCGGAATCGCCACAATGGCAAAACCGAAGCCGGTACTCGTTTGGATCATCGCCGCTAAAAAAACGACCGCAAACGTGAGCATCCATTCCATCTACTTTCCCCCTTGCGCTTCGTCCGGCCCTACAGATCTGCCGTCCGTTCAACATCATCGCTACATTTATCCCCTACCCACGATGGGAGGGACGAAAGCGGCTTCTTCCTTATTGCGCGGCCGCAAAAAGTCCAAATCGCAGCCTTCGTGCGCCTGCAGCACATGATCGGCAAACAGCCGCGGATAGCCGCGGACATGGGCCGGTTCCGGCTTCTTCCAGTGTTTCCTTCTTTCTTCCATGACGGAAGGCTCGACCAGCAGCTGCAACGTTCCTTCCGTCACGTTCAGTTCGATCCAGTCGCCGTCGTCCACGATCGCAAGCGGCCCTCCGACATAGGCCTCCGGAGCGGCATGCAGGACAACCGTACCGTAGCTCGTTCCGCTCATGCGGGCATCGCTTATACGGACCATGTCCCTTACCCCCCGCTTTAACAGCTTGGAGGGGATCGGGATGGCCCCCCATTCCGGCATGCCGATCGCGGCCGGCCCGCAGTTTTTCATGACGAGAACCGAATGCTCATCCACGTCCAAGTCTTCCGCGTGAATGCGGCTTAGCATATCCTCATAGCCGTCAAACACGACCGCCTTGCCGAGGTGCCGCAGCAAATGTTCCGAGCACGCCGAACGTTTCACCACCGCACCGTCCGGCGCGAGATTGCCGCGCACGACCGCGATGCCGGAATCGGCCATGACCGGCTCATCCAAGGAAGCGATCACTTCTCTGCGATAAACAGGCAGATGCTCATAAGTTTCTTTTAACGTCTTCCCCGTTGCCCCCATGCAGCCGCCGTCCAGGAGAGGCAGCAGCTCCTTAATCGTCGCACCCAGTCCTCCCGCTTCGAAGAAATCGTCCATGCTGTACGCGCCGCTGGGCTGCAAGTTGACGAGAAGCGGCACATCCTTCGACAGCTCCTCGTACTGCTTGAGGTCGATCCGGATGCCGAGCCTTCCGGCAATGGCGGTTAAATGCAGGACGGCGTTGGTCGAACCGCCGATCGCGGCAAGCAGCCTCATCGCATTGTGAAAAGCCGCTTCGGTCATCAGCTGTGAAGGCCGGATATCGTCCCGCACCATTTCCACCACTCGTTGTCCGGTCGCTTCGGCGGCCGCTTTTCGTGCGGCGTGCGTTGCCGGGATGCTGCTTGTTCCCGGCAGCATCATACCGAGCACCTCGGATAAGCTTTTCATCGTCGACGCCGTTCCCATCACGGGACAGCCGCCCAGACTGCAGGAAATGTCCTGCTCCAGCTCCTCCAACTCTTCTTCGCTGAACAAGCCGGCGTTATAATCGTCCATATATTTCCACAGGTCGGTGCCGTAATTCACCTTTTTGCCGCGGAACGATCCGGAGCTGCGGTGACCGGCCGCGAGCTGCAGGGCGGGCAAATCGCAGCTTGCGGCAGCCATCAATTGGGCGGGCGTCGTTTTGTCGCATTCGCATAGCAGAACGACCCCGTCGATCGGAAGCGACCGGATCGTCTCTTCTACATCCATAGACATCAGATTACGGTAAGGAAGATCCGAAGGCTTCATAAAATCGGCCGGAGTCGTGATCGTATGCAGCTCCACCGGATAGCCGCCGGCCGCGATCACCCCCCGCTTCACAAACTCCACATTGTCCTTGTGGGACAAATTGCAGCTGTTCAGATCGTTCCAGGAATTGAAAATGCCGATGATCGGCTTGCCCAAGTAAGACTCCGGCCTATGCCCGGCGGCTCTCATGGCAGAACGGTGCTGAAAGCTGAGTTCTCTGGAGCCGTTAAACCATTGTTCACTTCGCAGCTTCATCACGCAAATCCCCTGCTTTCATCTCCTGTATAATCGCAATCACGCGCTCAATCAACCGCTCGGCCGCGGACGGCGAGAACGGGGTCGTTTCCACTTCGTAGCCTCCGTCCGGGTAATCGCCACCCGTCGGCAGGTAGCCGAACCAGCCGTTCGTGTAGCCGCCGAATAAGGTGTAGCGGAAAGGCGACGCTTCCCTGATTTTCTTGCCGATCGCCGAGAAGGGCTCAAGCGGCACGCCGACGACGACGGCCTCGCCGATGCGTTGGACATGCACCTCGATATCCGCTTCGCTTCGCCCGTAAAACTGCCGGGACCTCTCGAGCGCCAGGCTGGCCCGTTTCGCTTTAAAGCCCGCAGCTTGTATGGCATCGTCCGCCGCAAAGCCCGCTTGCAATCGTTCAAGCTCCTGCTTGTATTCGTTATGCAGGCGTTCCGCTTCCTCTACCGGCATTTGCTCCTTAAGCGGCAGCCCGACAATGGCGGAACGGACTTGAAAGACAGGGGCGGCGGCATTGTTCGCCTCACGTTCCCACATGCCGAGGCTGGCGCCCGACTCGATCACGCCCTCGAACCGGAAGGCCGTTGCGTCCGCCTTCGTCTGCAGTAAAATCTTAGCTGCTTCGCAGCCCAGCACCGTCCCGATTCGCTTCATGGCCGCAACGTCGTCCTTAAAGCCCTCGGGACCGGGACCGATATCGCCCGCCGCTCCTTGCAGGAACAGGCAGGTTCCACCGACGAGCTGCTCCACGACCCGCTTGGTTACGCCCGGATAGTCGGGACTTAGCAGCCGGTTCGTATACCCTAACGTGGTGGGATGACAGGCATACTGAACGATGCTAGCTATCGTTTCTCCGCTTTCGCGGTCGAACCGCACCACGCTGACCGTAGGATCGGTATCGCCGCCTTCGTTATAGCCCGTCACCATTCTCCCGTCTCCGAGCAGCTGCCTGCGATTTTTCCCGATGCTGCAGGTGCCGTACCCTGCACCGACGGTTACGGGCTCCTTTGCCTTTTTCGCGCTCAGGGCGGCACTTACGGCTTGTTCCCGAACATACCCCATATACATGTTTCGAACGATGGCCCCGCTCCGATCATAATCGCGCGTCGTTAAAGGCCCTGCGTGCGTATGAGTCACCGCAACGCTTACGTTTTGCGTCTCAGTCCCGACTGCCGCGGCCACATGAAGGCGAATGTCTTCGACCTGCTCCGGAAGCAGCCGGCACAAGTCAAGCTCTACCAGAACCGAAGTAAGACCGCCCTTGGACAGGACGAGAGCCGTCACCCGGAAATCAGTCTCGATCGCTTGGGCATAAACATGGCTCTGTGCTCCCCAACCAGCATGGGCCAAGGTTAAGGGCGGATTGATCGCCGCCCGCGCCACTCCCGCTGTCAGCATATGTAAGCTCCTTTTGGGCAAGATGCGAGTGATGATTACGGCAGGCTGTTAAAATTTACTTTGATGCCTTTTTCCGCCCAATACCGGTTCGCATAGGCCACCATCTCATCGGTAGGTTTGATTTCGCCCCGTATGCTCGGGAAAGGCTGCCCCGGCCGCCGGTCTTCCGGCCACGGCGACCAATCGTCGCGTTCATGCAGCTTGCGTACTTCCTCCTTGCTCAAATCGGGCACGTCATACGGCGCTCCGTCTTCCAGCGCGGATTTCCACGCAAGAATGCCCACTATGGACATGGCTACGCCCCGGTACACATTCAGATAAGGCTGTTCTCCGCTTCGTATCGCCTCGCCGAAATAATACATCGTCCAAAAATCGCCGCCCCCGTGTCCTGCATTTTTAGCGATCTCTGCGTGGAAAGGGTATTCCGGCGTGTATACCATGTCCTCGGACTCGCCCGGCTGCAGCTCCCACGGCGCATGAGAGACATGAACCAATTGCTGGGGAGACTTCCGCACGTTCTCCATCATCCCCCGCGTTCCGTGTAAACGGTAATAGGTTCCGCCGCCCGACAAGTTTTTCCCGAAAATTTGGAATACCGCTCCGTTATTCATTCGCATCAATATGACGGAACCGGGATCCCCTCTGCGGACCGAGTGATGCTCCTGATCCGGATCGGCGATGGAAAGCGCATTCACCTTGACCGGCATCGTATCCGTGATATACATGAGCGGAGCGATGGCATGTGTGCTGTAATGGGTGGAGGCGATATGATTGCGCCAATGGTCCGGGCCGGGAGCTACGCCAAGCGCCTGATCCTTGGAAAACGTATGGTTGTACTCGCCGATCGCATAGCGCACTTCTCCGATCGTGCCGTTCTGATACAGTCTCTTCATTTCTTGATTGTACCTTATATAAGCGTAATTTTCGGCTAACAAATACACTTTTCCGGTTTGCTCGACGGTTCGGATCAGCTCGACGCCCTCCTGTATCGTCTTACAGGCGGTCGTCTCGCTCAATACGTGCTTCCCCGCCCGGAGCGCCTTGATCGCGAATGGGGCGTGCTGGTGAAAGTAGTTGGCGAGGATGACGGCATCCATGTCATGCTCCAGAAATTTGTCGTACTCCGTATACGTCGCGACGCCCTCCATCGCCTGCACATTTTTGAGTCGATCCGCGTCCTGATCGCATACGGCGACCAGCTTGAAGCCCAGTACATCGGGACTCTTTTGAAAAGACTGCCCCCGCTTATAGCCTACGATGCCAATCCGAATGACAGCATTGTTGTTTCCGATTTGCAACTGAATCCCTCCTTAATTTCCCGCTTTGCGGGCTTCGATATCCTTGTTTACCGTTTCCTCCAACTGCTTGAGAATCGTATTGACGTCGGCTGTTCCTTTCAAAAACTCATTTGCGTATTTTTGCAAATTCGGTTCTTTTACGAGACCGTCGTATTTGGTAGGCACCGGCAGAGGCGCCGGCGTGCTTTTGAACACCGCCTGGATGTTTTTGCCCTTCAGCGTCTGCACGTCCGCTCCAAACTGCTCCCTAATTTTCGGATCCTTCAATGCGGAAACTCTGCCTCTTCTCGACACGTTCATCTGGGCTTCGCCGCTTGTCAAAAAGGAAAGAACCTGGAACGCCGCCTCCTGCTGCTTGCCGGTCGTGGAAATCATCAAATAATGCGTATCCAAGCCCTGGGAGATGCCGGGCAATTCCTTGAAGGTCGGATAGGATACCATATCCCAGTTCACAGGCTTTCCTTCTTTGAGAAGCTGTTCCAATTCACCGACCCGCGCTCCGTAATGAGCCATCATGGCCAGCGTCTGGTTTTTGTTAAACTTGCCGAGGGAAGCGCCGGGATCGGTGCCTCCCTGCGCATCCATGATCGCTTTGTACGTTTCAAAAACTTTTTTCCATCCGTCCGTCGTCAGCTCCGCTCTCATGGTTTTCGGATTGACGAACGGAACCGACAGCTGCGAGGAGAAGTATTTGATCAAGGTCGGGTAAATTCCTTCATACTTTATGCCGTTTTCCTCTCTCGTCACTTTTTTGCCGAGCGCGATCACCTCGTCCCATGTCATTCCGTCTTTCGGGTAAGAAACCCCGAATTTATCGAAAATGTCTTTGTTATAGTACAAGACGTCGAAATTGACGGAAAACGGAACGCCAAACAGTTGCCCTTTGCTCGAATAAGCCTTGATGTCGTCGAAGGGCCGCTGATTGAACTGCCCCAAATCGAAATTGTATTTTTTAATCAGCGGGTTCAGATCGAGCGGGAGATCCAAATCGACATATTCCTGGATGACCGTCGTATTCGTGTAGATTAAATCCGGAAATTCACCGGCCGTAATGAGGTCTTCCTTTTTCTTCGCGGGCCTAACGATCTCCATCGTAACATTCGGAAACTTCTTTTTGACCGGATCCGCGATCAAATCGTGGAACTCGTCATCGGAAATATTGGCGCTGGACTGATACATTCGCAAGGTTAGCGGCTCATCGGGAAATTTAAATTGTGAGGTTTTCATATTGTCAGCATTCGGGTCTGTCGCAGATTCCTCTTGGGTGCACCCCGCCAAAGACGAGACGGCCAAGACGGATATCATCATGAGCTGGAGGCTATTCTTTACCATCGGTATTCCCCCTAGAAAATACTTACCTGCTCAACCTCGGCTTTCCTTAAGTTCCTTCAATACGTCTTCGATGCACTGCAGCGTATAGTCGATATCCTCCTCGGTATGGCTGAAACTTATATGATTCCGTTTTATATTCATCGGCAATTTGAAAATTCCTCTTTCAAGAAGCTTGCGTCGGTAGGCGACATACAATTCTGCGTCGTTCTGCATGAGATCGGTGTAATTCCGCGGCTCGTTCTCCAAGAAATATGTCGTCCATACGGAGCCGAAGCCGGCGACATACGCCTTAATTCCGAGCCGCTGATGGATATCGCGAATGCCCTGACGCATGCGTTCGCCTAGACGAAATATGTATTCATGCACGTTATGGCGCTCCATCATCTCCAGCGTAGCGATGGAAGCGGCGGTTCCTACCGCATGACCGTTGTACGTGCCGGCAAACCAAACGTCTCCGCCAGGCTTCGTGTTGAACCGTTCCATCAGCGATTGTTTTCCGGCGACCGCGGCAATCGGAAACCCGTTGGCCATCGCTTTCCCCATCGTCGTCAAGTCCGGGGTAATGCCGGCCACCTTCTGAAAGCCTCCGATGTCGTGGCGAAATCCGGTAATGACCTCGTCAAAGATCAAGAGCGCGCCATACTGCGTACACAGCTCGCGCAATCCTTGCAAAAAACCCGGCTGCGGAAGAACGCAGCCGATATTATGCTGAATCGGCTCAACGATCAGCGCGGCAATTTCGCCTGGATTCGCCTTAAACGTTTGTTCCACGTCGTCCAAATCGTTAAAAGTGCAAACCAGCGTATTATCGACGGCTTCGTCCATCATCCCCGCCGACCCGGGATCCCGTTTGCCGATCATATCCGGAGCGCTTAACATGTTTCTCGCCACGTAATCGTGCCAGCCGTGATAGCAGCCTTGGAACTTGATCAGTTTACGCCGGCCGGTTACCGCTCTTGATAACCGAATGGCGTGATAGGTCGCTTCCGATCCGGAATTGCAAAATAAGACCATATCCGCCGACGGAACATGGCGGCAAATTTTTTCCGATAATCTAATTTCCAAATCCGTCGTGCCGACGCCGAACAAATCCGTTCGTTGAATCGCCTCGATCACTTTCTCGGTTACGTAAGGATGGCGATGGCCCAGAACGAACGGCCCGAAAGCAGCCTGGTAATCGATATAGCGGTTGCCGTCCGCATCGTAAATATACGCTCCGTCGGCGGTTGTAAAGATGAGGTGGGGATCGACGTTGCGTATCGACGTATGAACGCCGCCCGGCGTATATTGATTGGCCTCACTGTAAAGCATGGCGGATTTATTCGTTTGTATGACAGCCATAAGATTCCTCCTCGTAATCGTTTTGCATGTTAAATGTCGTTTAAAATAAAAGTACATTGGAAATGTTTTCTTGTCAATCCTTAATTTTAGGCGCGTCGGAATGGCTTCAACGCCGTGAAAATAGGCATTATTGCCGTATTTGTGATACAATAAGAGAACCTTCCGTTTATGCAAATGGAATGGTTTCGCATTCAGTCCTTTTTCCGGAGCGATTTACCGTGAAATCAAAACACGATTTAATATATAAACTGAATTAGAGGTGTTATGATGGCAGAACCATTGAAAAAATATAACGTTCCCGCTTTGGAAAAAGCGATCGCCATTATCGAAACGTTATCTTTGCAAGAAGAGCCCCTCGGCGTTAGCGAGCTGTGCAAACAACTCGATATCCCGAAAACGAGCGTGTTTTTTATTTTAAGCACGCTGGAACAGCATGAGTATATTACTAAAACCGAGGACGGAAAGTATAAGCTCGGAACCAAATTCATAAGCCTCGGGTTGTCGGTGCTGAACAAGATGAATATCGTTGAGCTCGCCAGGCCCTTTCTGCAGGAGCTGCTGGAAGAAACAGGGTTTACCGTTCACCTGGCCGTACTGAATGACGGGCAGGCGATGTATGTGGATAAGCTGGAAAGTCAGTCGTTCGTCAAGTTTTCCACTTATATCGGGCAAAGGCAGCCTCTGCATGCTTCAGGGGTAGGAAAGGCGCTTGCCGCTTATCTTGCGCCGGAGGAGCTGGAACAAATTGCCGCAGTGCAGGGCCTGCAGGAAAAGACGAAAAATACGATCACCGATTTGGAGCAATTGAAGGCCGCTCTTGACATTGTCCGCGCGCAAGGCTACGCCTTGGAGGATGAAGAGGGCGAGCATGGAATACGGTGTATCGGCGCCCCGATCTTCGATGACCGGGGCCGGTTGAAGGCATCGATAAGCATTACGGCCCTGCGGACCGATCTTCCCGTGCACGACATACTGGTCGTAGGGGAGAAGGTAAAGCAAACCGCCCGGAACATATCCAAGCGGCTCGGATATACGTTTTCCGAAGAGTAATCGTGCAGCGCAAAAGAAGGTCTGGCGCATAGCGTCCAGACCTCACTATTGAGAAAGCGGGCTCACAAAAATAGAGATGCCTATGGATGTGAATCCCCCCTCGTAACATCTTTATTTACCTTGCCGTCCACCCATTATCGACATGCAGGTTCGTTCCCGTTATAAACGTAGACTCGTCAGACGCCAGGAACAGTGCGGCACTCGCTACGTCTTCCGGCGTGCCGATCCTTCCGGTAAAGCAGCGGGACAGCAGCCTGTCGTATTTTTCGGGATCGCCCAGGTTGTTCTCGGTGAGCGGCGTTTCGATGATGCCGGGACTAATGCAGTTCGCTCGAATTTGATATTTGCCGTAATCCAGAGCCAAGTTTTTGGTTAGCATATTCAGCCCGCCCTTGGCTGCGTTATACGCTGGGTGGGCGATGAACGCCACGGTGCCGCCGACGGAAGACGTATTGATAATGGAGCCCCCGCCGTCCTTCATCATTTCTTTAATCACATATTTGCAGCATAGGAACGGCCCTGTCAGCGTCGTGTCGATCGTCCTTCTCCAAACTTCAAGCGGCATTTCCGTTGCCGGGATAACGTTATACCACGTAGCGTTGTTGAACAGCACGTCGATTTTCCCGTAGCGCCGCTTCGTTTCGTTGACCATCCGAATGACCTGTTCTTCTTGAGTCACGTCGGTTTGAATAAAAACGGCTTCCCCGCCTTCTTCCGCAATGGCAGCGGCAACCGCCTCTCCTCTTTGCGCGTTAGTTCCCGCCACAACGACCTTCGCCCCTTCGCGGGCGAATAAAAAACAGCTCTCCCGGCCAATACCGGAAGTCCCTCCCGTAACGATAGCTACTTTATCCTTTAATCTCACAGCGTTCACCCGCTTCCGCCAACTGGTATTTTTTAAACGTTGTTTAATATAGAAAATATATTACTTTGCATTGATTTGTGTCAAGACGTTTCTTGCTGCAAAAAACGATCCTAGCTGTCACCCACTCTATCATGACCATTGTTTACCATATCCTCACTCACGATTCATGCGCACATTGCTCTGCATACTTTGATTCCTAGCGCTAAAAGTGCTCTGGGTTCTTACTACACTCGTTACCGTTGGTTTTGGCGACTATGCCCCAGTCACCGATTTGGGGAAAGCTTTTACCATTGGTCTCTATATCACAGGCATTGGGCTTGTTAGTGTGTTTATCGGAAAAGTAATTGAATCTGTGTCTCATATCGGAAAGAATAGAGTGGGTGGTAAAATGAATTATTCCGGCAAAAATCATATTATTCTTGTGGGCTGGAGTGATAAATCTAAATTAGCCATGCAAGAAATTTAACTTCAGATACAAAAACTGATATTGTAATTATCGATAATTTGGAAAAAGCTCCAATGTTAGAGGAACGCTTGTTTTACATTCGTGGGGACGCTACAGATGAAGAGACACTGCTCCGTGCTAATTTGCCGAAAGTAAAAGGGGTAATCATTTTTGCTGACCAAATTACCCAAGATATTTATGCTACAAAGGATCCATTTCTAGTCGATGGAAAGACATTTTTAATTTGCCACTGCTATAACATCCATTAAAGGAAAAATGAAAAAGTCTGTTCATGTTACCGCCGAGGTATTGAATCAAAAACATTTTCGTTTATTTAAACATGTAAAGGTAGATGAATTTATTCCCATTCAAGAAATGATTTCCCATGCTGCAGTGAGATCCATATATATTCACGGAGTTACCCGTATGTATTCAGAACTTATGTGCCAGCAATGTGCAGAAGGAATGTATGAAATCCCTAAACAACATGAATGGAAAACATATCGTGATGCTTTTACAGATCTTCTTAACAAAGGAGCCACTCTTGTAACAGATCGGGGTAACCTTCACATGAACCATAAACTGGATTCTCCAATTCCTGAAGATGCACATCTCTATATCATTTGTGATGAAGGTACTTTTAATCAAATCAATAAAAAAACATTTCATTAATTTTTGCGAATCTATTATAGGATGCTTTGATATGGTTCTATACATTGGCTTTATGTAACAATTCTGCCCGTTACTTCCCTCGGTATTAAAACTAAAATCGCAATCCAGGCACGTAGATTGGCTCATTCGCAGGATTTCACAAAGAAAGCACGGAGTACCGAGATTTTTACGCTTTAGGGCTTAGACCCGTTCCGTTAACGTTGATCGGACTCCACACCTTGGATAGATAGGACGAAGGAATGTGAGAGCATAGACCCGTCAAGATTTGGGAGAGTGAATCCCAAGGACCTTTTGGAGAGAGGCGTGCAGCAAAGGCTTTTCATGGAAGATGTTGTAAATGAATCTGCACCTTCTGTTCCCATGCGCTCAAACGGATCTGCCCAACCACATTATCTACTCATTTAAACTCCTACTTGAAAAGTACGTGAAATCCTGCGAATGAGCGAGCATTCGTGAGAAAAACCTTATTCTCTGAGGTAGCGGTAAAAAGCCCGCCTTTCGTCATATACGGTCCTCTAAATCAACCCATCCTGTTCCAGCTCCTTCAATTGAAGGGTCAGTATACGCTGAGTAATATTCGGTACCCGTTGTTGAAACTGACTATAACACAAAGTTCGCTTGGATAAATGGCGCAGTATAACCGTCTTCCACTTTGCCGGCTATCGTTTCATTTCCGCATCGATCGCTTTATTCGCCTCTTCTTCAACTTTTCTCAGCGCCGTATTCAGATCCTCTTCGCCCGTAATAACATTGGTGATGTGCTTGAGCAGAGGGCCGTTTACTTTACCGTCATACTTGGTCCGAACGTTAGAGGGTGCCAGCTTATTGGTGAATACGGCCTTAACTACATTTTTGTCCTTAAAGCCCGATTCCTGCGCAAAAGCTTTCTTGATACTCTCGTTTTTCAGCACAGGAATGTAGCCTTTCTTGGACAGTGTCATTTGATGTTCGTCCGAAGTGACGTATTTGATAACCTCCATCGCCTGATCCTTGTATTTGCTCGTATTCGTAACAAATAAAAGGTTAGGGTAAGGCTGCGTTCCCACACCCGGATTGTCTTTAAACACAGGCAAGCTTGCCATATCCCAATTCAAGGTTTCAAATTCCTTCTGGCTCTGCAGGCCAAAGTTCATAATAAACATGGCAATAAATTTGTCTTTCATAAAGTCGTTATTATTGAAGGTCCTTTTTAAAGCCGCGACCTGTTCTTTGTACCCGTTGACCTGTGTGGGGGCGATCGCGAGCGTTTCCACTAGCTTTTTGTACTTCTCGTTATTGATTGCCGGCTTCAGAGTTGATTTGTCTATCAAAGGTAGGGAATAGGCATTCATGCTCAATACATGGTCTACTGAAGGGCCAAGTCCGATGTACTGGCGTCCATTGTCATTGCGCGTCAGTATCTTACCCAGTTCGATAGCCTCCTCCCACATCATCCCGTCCCTTGGATATGCCACGCCGAACTTGTCGAAAATATCCTTATTGTAATAGAGAACCAGCCCTCCGCTATGAACGGGAAATCCGTACAATCCGCCAAACTGTCTCACCGCATCCACGAGCGCCGGTTCAAAGCGGTTCATATCGACATTATGCTTTTTAACCAATTCGCTTAAATCGTATCTCATTTCCGTCGTGACGACGGAATTCAAGGCGTTTCCAATGGAATCGTAAATGAGATCCACCTGCGCGCCCGACGTAATCATATTTTCCAAGGTGTTCGTATTATTCCGAAGGATGTAGGTGAATTTGTAGTTTGGAAACTTTTTTTTCAAGGCGTCCCCGAATCTTTCGTTCCATACTTCCTCCGGGGCCGCAGGGCTGAAAATGACCAGCTCAGCAGGTTCATTCGCATAAGACCTCGTTTGTTCCGACTTTGGATCGCCCGTCCCGTTCGTTTTCCCGCCATTGCATGCCGTAAGCAGTACGATGACAACGGTGAACCTGCCGATGAATGTAAAAAACCGGTTTTTCATCATTCCTGACCCCTTTCCATTATTACTACCAATATATTGACTTCTAATCTCATTATATAAAAAAGGTTACCGGATTTATTGGTGTATTCTTCAGAACATTTGGTTAATTCATCTAAATCGTGTTTCATACGGCAATTCAACGAAAACTTATGGTTGACTCCGATTGGATCCGGGAGGATATTTATGATAACAAATCAAATATTTTATGCTAAGTTTATGGGATCTCTATATCTGCTGGGAGGGTGTAGCATATGACTAAGAAACCAAACCTTGTTTTTGTATTTAGTGACCAGCATCGGGCGGAGGCCGTCGGTTATGAGGGGAATCCGGATGTGAAAACCCCGTGGATGGATCAGCTTCATGATTGCAGTGTTTCCTTCGATTTGGCGATTTCCGGCGCGCCGGTTTGCTGTCCTGCTCGTGCCAGCCTGCTTACCGGGCAGCGTCCTCTCACGAACGGAGTTTTTGTGAACGACGTGCAGCTTAATCCTGATGCCGTAACCATCGGCAAGGTACTGAAAGCCGCGGGCTACGATACGGCCTATATCGGCAAATGGCACCTGGACGGAAGAGGGCGTTCAAGCCACATCCCACCGGAACGCAGACAAGGATTTGATTTCTGGCGTGTGCTCGAATGCACGCATAGCTATAATAAGTCGTTCTATTATGGAAACGATCCGGTCATGCTTCAGTGGGACGGTTACGACGCGAAAGCGCAGACCGATTGTGCGCGGGAATATATTCGCGATCACGAGAAAAACCGTCCCTTCGCCATGTTTCTGTCTTGGGGGCCTCCTCATGATCCCTATCACACAGCTCCTGAAAAATATCGGCAGATGTATGATCCGAGCACCATACGATTGCGCGACAATGTTTCGGACTCGATGGCGGAGCGTGTCCGGAAAGATTTGGCAGGCTACTATTCGCATATTTCCGCTCTTGACGATTGTCTTGGAGATTTATGGAAGACACTTCGGGAGGAAGGCGTGGAGGAAGAAACTATTTTTATCTACACTTCGGATCATGGGGATATGGTAGGCTCCCAAGGACACTATAACAAGCAAAAGCCTTGGGACGAAAGCATCCGCGTGCCGTTCCTGCTGCATTGGCCGCAGGCGTTCGGAAAACTGGCGAAGCGGGTGGATATGCCGTTCTCAACGATCGACGTGATGCCTACGCTGCTCGGCTTGTGTGGTATCGCGATTCCGGAGACAGTGCAGGGAATCAGCTTCGCCGGCTACTTGTTTGGCAAGGAAGATCTGATCGTGGAAGAAACGCTGATTGAAAATGCCCATCCCTTCGGCCAGTGGATTCGAAAAAACGGCGGCAAGGAGTTTCGCGGGATCCGCACCCGCCGGTATACATATGTAAGAGCGTTATCCGGTCCTTGGCTGTTGTATGATAATCTCAAAGACCCTTTCCAACTTAATAATTTGATCGGAACAACGGAAGGCCAGCGGCTGCTTCCGGATCTGGATGACCGGCTGAACCGGCTTCTGGAGAAGTATAACGATGAATTTTTACCCGGGGATACCTATATTGAACGCTGGGGATATCCGGTTGATGAAAACGGTACTGTGCCTTATACGGGTTTCATTTAGAAAGCGAACATTTCAGCAGGAAAAACGTTAACTCGATTGAAGCGGTAGTCTATAACTAGAAAATAAAGTTATAGACTGCCGAGTGTTTATAGCAAAATATTTTGTGAACTGGTTGTTCCAATTTACGGAAGCACATTGCCTGCTGCGCGATAAATCACATACCATTCTTGACGTGTCAAATAAATTTCGATTGTCTTACAGCAAACTTTTAACCGCTCTACATTCATGGTACCGGTGACCGGCTGCATGCCTGCGGGGTCGCGCAAAATCCATGCGATGGCGATGATCGTATTGCTTACTTCGTTTTTTGACGTGATTTCATCGAGCTTCCGGTTCAGTTCCGGGAACTTGTCGTTTCCGAGGAATACTTCTTCGAAGAATCCGTATTGGAAAGGCGACCACGGCTGAATTACTGAAGAAGGCTGATATCAAGCAAAAGTGTCATTGTTTTAATAATTGATTCAACAATTGGATCTAAATTATCAGTCCAAAAAGTCTCATTATTTCATTTACAAAGGCTATGTTAAACCTTAATGTTGATTAATGATTATAAGTTAACCGCCTTCATTAGAAGGCGGTTAACTTAGCTGTCGTACCCGTAATAACCTATACATTAACAACGTTTAAGCTATCCAATTAATTTCAACCACTTTAACCATCCATTACTGGTTAACCCATCATATTTCTTCTAATTTACTCTTGTGAGGGTTGCCCCATACCCTCCACCTGGCCATTCCCACGTACCATTGTATGAATTCCCATCTTCGCTAAATTTACCTTTAAATCGATTATTTGAACCCTTTCGACCAAACCAGATTGTGATATCGTTACCATCTATCTCCCAATCGTATGTAAAAACATGACCAACGTTATCGAAGAAATGGGAAGAACAGATTCTGTTTGATTCATCGTAGCCAATGTACTCAACCCCTTTGATCTTTCGCCCTTCATAGTCCATGTCAACTTCTTGCACAAGAAAAAAACCACCTTCTAACCACTTAAAGTTCACTGTACCTGCAACAATTGGACCGTTGACATTCCATGTGCCGATTAACCTATCAAATTTTTTAAGTTCCAGATTTGGTAGATTATCATTGTTTTGTCCCAAGGTAATCTTCTCCTTCACCTAATAATTGTGTTACTAATTTTTAAATATTAGCACACATATTGAGATGAGATTTCTTTTTAATTGCTGTCTTTGTATTAAGGTAAGTTTAAGCACTGTTCAATATTCCCCGTTTGTTTATCAAGAAAAAGCCAACCTTCGAAGTTTTGAGTTTGACTCATTTACAGTAAATAGACAAGATATGATTAACATATTTTTCTTATTGGACGCAGTGTTCTCATAATCCTTGCTATCCAAGTAACGGAACCACGCCAAATAAATACTTGGTTGCAACCCCATTAAAACGATCAATCCAACGTTTCAATCGGTATGATAGTTGTTTACATTTTGAATGTGATAAAACCCCTTTAACACATTGTTTTCCATCGGACTTAAATCGGTAGTGGTCTAAACTTTTCGATTTTGCATAGGAACTGAATGCCCTCCATGAGTCGGTACAAGGCACATTCGATGCGGACAAATAATTGCCGATTGCATCATCCAATTTGGGTGTAAGAATACGTCTTATAAAACAAGCGTTCGTAATTATCAAATATCAACAATATGATTTAACATAGCCTATACAAAAAAATGAAACAAAGGCTCTACCGTATCCACGTGATTGAAGATCTGGGCGAACGGGGACATGACACAGTTCACTGCCCCCAATAAACCATGTTTCCGAATGTTTTTTTATTTCTTAATCATAACCTACTGAATTTCGCTCGGATTCATTCGTACAGCCACTATGGTATATTCCGGTATAACTAACAGTGCACTCCCGTATATCCCGAGAGAATACACCCCTTTGACAGTTGTACCCCAATTCCGAGTCAGTACCCACCAAAAAAATCCATTTCGTGGTAAGGTTTCGTTAAGGCTTGCTGGAGTAATACTTTTACTGCTTCATCGAAGATCGATTTGGGTAGTATCTGCTGGCCTTGATAATACTCTTGGATAAGAACAAATATCCCCGATTCCCAAATCCCGTGTATTACAACGAAGTTAGCCAAAGCTAATCCTAAATATTTTTATTTCTAGAATACAACTGAGATATTTGATGCTAGCATTGTTTTTCCTCCATGCTTTTTATTAAAACTGCGGGATTTTGACGATTTCCCCACCCTTCATCGCGGATTCATGGGCGCAAATTCCAGCGCACGTCCAATTGGCTGAGGTAAGGACATTCGGATAAGGTTCCCGGTGCTCGACAATACTCATGACGAATTCGTTCGCAAGATGTGGATGAGATCCTCCATGCCCGCTGCCCTGTGTAAAGGATAAATGTTGATTCTCCTGTGAATCGTAAACGCCTTCCGTCGTATACCTTCGAATGCTTTCCGGAAGCAGGTGTGCGTAATCTGGAATTTTCACTCTTTTCCCATCTTCCCCGGTAAAGAGAGCCGGATCCTCATCCTCCAGCCGCTGCCACTCAAAGCTCATAGTGTCGGCATAAATATCGAAGCTTTCTATATATTCGCGGGAGGTTTCAAATAAAGAACGGGTCACCTCAGCCGCCAGCGTGCTATTTTTTAACCTGAACAAGGCAGATTCCACTGCAAAGGGAGATCCGTACTTTTCGATAAGGCAATCAGCTATACGTCCTGAGCCGAAGCAAGATACAAAATCCACTTCGCTTTCCGCCAAAGCAAGCAGCGGACTCACGGCATGTGTAGCATAATGCATCGGAGGAAGTCCCTCCCAATATCCCGGCCAGCCGGCCATTTCCTGCTGATGTGCACCTCGCAAGAACTGGATGCGTCCTAGCGCACCGCTGTCTCGCAGCTTTTTTACATGCAAGAATTCACGAGTGTAAACGGCGGTTTCCATCATCATGTAGTTTTTTCCGGAGGCATGCTGCGCCTCTACAATTCTTCGGCAATCCTCAACAGAAGTCGCCATCGGAACCGTACAGGCCACATGTTTACCTGCATTCAGTGCGGCAATGCTTTGTTCAGCATGATTAGGTATGGGGGTGTTGATATGGACGGCATCAATTTTTACATCTTTCAACATTTCCTCAAAGCTGGCGTATCGTACCGGAATACCGAAGTGATCGCCCATCGTCTTCAGTTTATCACTGGAACGCTGACATATGGCATACATCTCCGTGTGCGGATGATTTTGATAAATCGGAATAAATTCGGCTCCAAATCCGAGGCCAGCGATAGCCATTCTTATTTTTCTATTCATTGTAAAAACTTCCTTTCTCCTTGTGGCTCGAACTGCTTTGCCAGTAACTCCGCCCATTGCTGATTTGCATGGGTCGTTCTTCCGGCATTATGCGGAGTGTGAACGACATTGTGCCTGCCAAGCAGCGGATGAGCAAGCGGTAGTGGTTCCACATCGAACACATCCGCGGCTAAGCTGATCTCATCGCGAAAAACCCGTTCGTAAAGAGCTTCCGTGTCACAAATTTTGGCTCGGGTCGACAGGACCACCAAGCACCCGCTTGGAAGAGAATTTATCAGCTCTGCTGTAACGAGTCTTGTTGTTGATTCGGTCAAGGGCACCATGGGCACAAAGATATCTGCATCCTTGACTAGTTCCTCTAAGTGATATTCCTTTCGGGCACCGGAACGGTGAAAGCATGGTTCACTGGCAAAGGGATCCCATGCCGCAACGTCAGCACCAAGCATATGCACAAAACTCGCGTATCTGCTGGCAATATTGCCTGCTCCAACAATGCGGACCCGCTTCCCGGCAACCGTGCCATTTGTAAATCGGTAATCGTCACTAAACTGCTCGCCACGAACAACCGGACGATTGTCCTCTTTGGGTGGACTGAATTTCCATGGTGCATGAGAGGTGATGATTTCATGATGCGTTTGCGGGATTCTGCGCAGCCCGCATATCGTTAAGGCAAGCGCGAATTCGGAGACGGATTGTCCCCAGAAACCCTCGCTGGGATGTCCATATACCTTTACTCCCTTCTGCTTCAAGTATTCCTCACATTCTGCGGTCAGATTGTGAGCATATTTTGCTGAAAATGCGCCTTCCTTCAAAGCAGATAAACTCTGTAGACACTTCAGTGTGACCGGCACGCATAATAAAACGAGGCGTGTTACGGTATCCGAATTTGCAATGATCTCGCCAGCCGGACGGGAATCACCCTCCTCCAGACGAATGAACCCCACTTCCCCCTGTGCCCTCCACAGCGAATGAAAATGATCAGCCGCATACGGCCATGTTCGATCAAAAATAGAACTTACGATGACCACACTTCTCATGTATGGCTCCTCCTCATTTATATCTTTACGTCCACCCGTGGAAAAAAAACGCAATAGGGGGCCACGGCCGATCGTTCCGTTTACGCTAGATCTTTGTCTTGATTTCCTCAAGCGGCTTCGCGTTGCCGTAAACTGGCCTTGCCCCATGTTTCTGAGCAGCCCACTCCACGGCGTTCTCGATGACCTGAAGTACCTCTTTGTTATGGTAGGTCGGACACGTCTCATGACCAGGACGGAAGTAAAAAACCTTGCCCTGACCGCGGTGGTAAGTACATCCGCTTCGAAACACTTCACCGCCTTCAAACCAGCTGATGAACACCAGCTCATCAGGCGCCGGAATATCATGATCTTCGCCATACATCTCTTCGCGCTCCAACTCGATATACTGGCCAAGACCAGAAGCGATCGGATGCGCAGGATCGATGATCCAGATGCGTTCTCGCTCGTTCGCTTCTCGCCATTTGAGGTTGCAGGACGGCCCATCAGCTTTCTGAAAATTTTCGAAACATGGGCCGAATGCAGCACGATCAGACCCATGCCCTGCAGCACCCGATGATGAACGCGGTTCACGATCTCGTCCATAACCTGACCGTGTGCCATATGGCCCCACCAAATCAGAACGTCCGTATCGTTCAGCGTATCCTCGGTCAGTCCGTGTTCCGGCTCTTCCAGCGTCGCTGTACAGATCTTCCAGTCATTCCGCTTGAGCCCCTCCGCCAACGCTCCGTGAATGCCGTTCGGGTAGATCCGGGCGACTTCAGGGTTCGTTCGCTCATGAACATTCTCATTCCATATGATGACACGGATCATGACATCATCTCCATTCCTTTATGCGAAGAACTACCTACTTTTTCATTTTATCCTGGATAATCTTCGTCATTTCTTCCTTTGCTTCCCGAATGACTGTGTTGATGTCTTTCTTTCCATTGTACATATCAAGGGCATGTTTCTTGGGAATACCTGAGACGAAGCCATCATATGGCGTTGGCGCATACCAGCCCGAATCATATTTGAAAATGGACATAACATTTTTCCCTTTCAGGAACGGAAGTTTCTTTCCGAATTCTGCCTGAATTGATTTGTCCTTCAACGTAGATAATTGACCATTACGCATGAATTCCTTCTGAACTTCTTCAGACAGAATCGTTTCGATCACGAGAAAGGCATCCTCTTTATGCTTGGAGGTATTGGCAATCATGAGTCCCTTTCCACCTGCCACCGACTTAGGAACAGGACGATCTTTCAATATCGGATACGTGACCATATCCCAGTTCAAATCCGTTACTTTAGCGAGACTGTCCAATTGGCTGTACGATAATCTCATCGCAACATTTTTATCTTTCAAGAAGACATCCATAGACGAATTGAATTCGGGCAATTTGTTTCCCGGAATCGAGAGTATCCTCTCATACATTTCATAAGCCGGTTTCCATTGCTCAACCAGCGGTTCATCCGTCTTGGGATCGACTAAAGCACCTAGATTGCCCACTATATAATTCAACCGGTCGAGATTTTCAGGATCCAATCCCCGATAATTCACTCCCCCATCGGTTCTTGTCATTTTTTGTGCCAGATCGAGAATCTGATCCCAGTTCATTCCGTCTCGAGGGTACCCGATTCCAAATCTGTCAAAAAGGTCTTTGTTGTAATATAGCGCATTGAAATTGAGATAGTGCGGGATGCTATTGATTTGACCATTATCACTGGTCAACAGCACCTGTTTGATTAATCCCGGTTGAATTCGGTTCAAATCAAACTGATACTTTTTGATCAGTGGGCTAAGATCGTACAGCAGTCCCACGTCCCGAATATTCTTGAAATTAAGCAGCGAGTTGATGAACATATCCGGAATTTCACCTAGGGTAACCAGTTTGTCAAGAGGATCATTATTCGCTTGAAGCAATTTCAAAGTGATATAGGGATATTTGGCGTGAACCGGTTTCGCATAAAGCTCCTCAAACATTTCAATTGACGGAATGTCGGGCTGCTGACTCCATACAACCAGTGTCACCGGCTCTTTAGGTGCCCCCGCTTGGACGGGCGTGTCACTTGCTTTACTATCGCAACCCTCGAGAATAAAAGCGAAGAGCACGGTTGATAGGACAAGTACCGATCTTTTCTTCATTTAAATTCATCCCCTTAAAAAGGTTATGTATTCTAACATTGGTAGACAAAGAAAAAAGGAACTCGGTATGCAACCTAGAAACCGTCGAATAACAAACCTGCTTCTGGTGTTACATGTTTACGAACTATGGGTTAACGTTGCTTTCTGGCCAGCTTGGGAATTCCGGTTCGTGCTGAAAGACGCCTTGCTTGATCAATTCCTTGAGCTGCGGTTCGCTCAAGGTAAGGGTATAATCTTCCCCTTCCTTTCCAATCAAGCCCAAATCCTTCTTCGCCCGAAGCGACACTTTCTCCGGATCAACGACTTCACGCAATTTGGACTCAAAATCTTTCAATACGCTTACATATCGTTCATCATTCGCCAAATCGTGGAGCTCTTGAGGATCCTCTTTCACATTGAACAAGCTTGGCCTGTCGTTTACGTAGTATGTATATTTATAATCGCCGCGCACCAGCATGTACCAATCCTGTTTGAAGAAATTACCGTGATATTCCGAGAAAGCGTAATCCTTTCGTTCCTTGTTGTTGTTTTTAAGCAATGACAGCCAGCTTTGTCCGGGGCGATCCGATTCAGTGTCCAAATTCATAATTTCCATGATCGTTGGATACAAGTCCACCAGTGTAACCGGATGATCGATACGCTGACCAGCCGGCACACCTGGTCCTTTTAATACCAAAGGCACACCAACAGAACCTTCGTAGCTGCACTGTTTATAGAACAACCCGTGTTCCCCCAAGTTTTCACCATGATCAGACATGTACACAATATACGTGTCATCATAAAGGTTTTGCGCCTTCAGTTCGGCTACAAGCCTTCCGATATTTTCATCCAGAGCGGTAATCATCCCATAATACGCGGAGATTACTTTGCGTAACATCGGTTCCGAAAGCGATCCGAGATCGAGTGCTCTTTGCATATTGCGTACTTGCGGATGAAGATTTTCATTTGGAAAATGGGCATCATGCGGAATCGCGACGCGATCCGGGTAATACAAGTCGAAATATTTTTTTGGTACCATGAAAGGCCAATGCGGGAACATGAAGCCCATATACATCGCCCATGGTTTCTTGGTTGATTCCTGTCCCTTTTGTTTCACAAATTCGATAGCCCAGTCCGTTACTTGCTTATCATGATCGTAAAAGCCTACGGCAAGGTTGTACCCTTCACCACCGTCCTTGCGGGGTTCGAACGATACTGTCTCATCCCGATATCCAGCTTTCTCGATAAGAATGCGCTTCTGAGTTCGAAGGCTTCCTTCCAAACGCGAGGGGAGCGGCGTGGTCCGCGGATACGGGTTAAAAGCGGCTCGTTTTTTGATGATTTTATAATCTGTAAATCCTCCATCTTGGTAGTCGCCGCAAAAGTCCATTTTTCCAAACATAGTCGAAGGGATTCCCGCCTCGTGCAGCTTTCGGGACCATGTCATTTCCTTACGGTCCAAGGGACAACCGAGGAACCAGCTATCGATTTGATGCGGGTATTTCCCGGTTATGAAACTCATCCGGCTCGGCGTACATACCGGGCAATTGCTGTACGCTCTGCTGAAATAAGCACCATCTGCTGCAAGCTGATCTAGATGAGGCGTTTGGACAAAGGTATGCCCACGGTAACCCGTTACGAGTGGATGATGCTGGTCGCTGCAAATAACGACAATATTGGGTTGGCTCATACCAATAACCTCCTTCTATCGATTCATATATTTGTTTGCGCTTTCATATGGAAGAAGTGGGGAATTTCTTTCCATATGATTAACTTTGGAATCGATTAGGTTAATTTTTACTATAGTGAAATGAAGCGCGCAAGTCGATGAGTTTTTTCGCTTTGTTATTGAGATATTTAACATCGCGATATTATGTAAATATACTGAGGAGCCATAGAAATACTCAATATTCAATTCTTAATTATTCCATTGAGAGCGTTAACTGCCAATGAAATTTTTAACCGCTTTCGGCGGCATTAACCAGACATAGTGGAAATTTATATTCCTGAAAACAGCCTGTTACTTCCCCTATCGTGCGCTTGATGTTGCTCATATAAAGCCAATTATCAATATATCCTCCTAACTGAACCCCAATAATGTTCCCATGCTTGCCAGCATACACTTTATCCACGTACCTTCCTAATAGATCATTTTTTTTTACTAATAGAAGTTCCCAGACCTTGAGTTATTTAACCTTGACAATGAAAGCGATGCAATAATAAATAGAGATATATGGGATAGATGGGTTCCGCTATCGACCAGGGGAAAGAGAAGTGAATGAAAATGGTTTTTTTTACAGAAGAAAGTGCGATCGCCGCCTCCCGCTTCGAAAAACACACTCATGTCGCGTTGATCGTGGAAACGTCGAATGAATATGCGCGAGGCCTGCTCCGGGGGATTAAATCGTACATCCGGGAGCATAAACCCTGGTCCATTTACCTCGGTGAGCAAAGCAGAGGGCACATCGATCTGTCCTGGTTGCAGGATTGGAAAGGGGATGGTATCATCGCTAGAATCGAAACCCCGGAAATTGCCGAAGCAGTCCGGAGCCTGAGCGTCCCTACGGTCAACTTGAGTACCTCCAGATTTCTACCCGGGCTGCCGTGCGTGGAGACGAACAACGAATCGATCGCCTGTATCGCTGCAAAGCACTTGATGGAACGCGGGTTCAAACAGTTCGGCTATTGTGGGGACACAGATTTCGCCTGGTCGAACCAGCGTTCCACATTCTTTTCCCAATCTGTCCGGGAGGCGGGCTTCTCGTGCTATGTTTACGAAACGGGGCATTCCCAATCGTGGCTGCTCGACCGCAAGAATCTGGCCACATGGCTGTCATCGCTTCCCAAACCGATCGGTATTATGGCTTGCTACGATATTTTGGGGCACAAGTTGCTAGAATCGTGCCGGCTTGCCGGAATAGCGGTACCTGACGAAGTGAGCGTCATCGGCGTTGACAATGACGAACTGCTGTGCAATCTCTCCGATCCGCCGCTGTCCAGCGTCATGCCCAATACATTAAGTACAGGCTATAAGGCTGCGTCGCTCCTTGACCGGATGATGTCAGGAGAAACGATCGAGCCGGAGCTTTACCTCATCGAACCCATCGATATTGTCACACGAATGTCTACAGATGTAGTCGCCATGGAGGATAAGTTTGTTTCCGATGCGGTTCGCTTCATCCGCAATCATGCGTACGAGAATATTAAAGTAGAGGATATTTTAAGGTATATTCCCGTATCGAGGCGTGTGCTGGAAAGTCGTTTCCGCAAGCTACTCGGCCGGACCCCGCACGAGGAAATCATCGAGGTCAAAGTGAAGCTGATTAAGCACCTACTGTCGGAAACGGAGCTTACACTGCCCATCATCGCAGAGCGAATCGGCTTCCTGAATGCGGAGTATATGAATGTGATGTTTAAGAAAAAGACGGGGATGTCACCAGGATCGTACAGAAAAAAGAGAAAAACTTAATAATAACTTCACGATTACAGCAAACTCATAAAAAAAACGACTAACACAAATACAGAGTTAGCCGCAGATTGTTGGAAAAGCACCGGTTTCTAGGGGCTTTTGTTGTGTTGTTATTCTGAGAAAAGTACAAAGAAAAGGAATCGATGGCTGTCCAGCTTCTTGGCTAGGAAATTAGCGATCTTGTTTATGTTGAGACATATCGCGGTCATGAGCGCTTGCTGCTGTACTTTTCACGACCGAGGAACCGGCAGTAGCGAATCCGCCGCTCATGACTGGTTAGGCATCCTTTTTCTTTAATAGCTGGAGCTTGCTCTTGTGATTTTAATGCCGTTCCTTCTACAAAAATTGCCTCAATAGATTGAATCCCATAGAACTGTAAAACCTTATTCAGATAGTTGTATCCCATTTCAAGTGGAGCTAAAGGACCTTCCGAATAAACAGAACCACTAGCTTGAATGTGTAAGACTTTCTTACCGTTCAACAGACCTTCAGGGCCGTTTTCGGTATATCTAGAAGTCTTACCCGGAATTGAAGTCGCATCAGTGTATGCTTTCAAAACCGGTGGGATCATGAAATTCCACATCGGGGAAACATATACATACTTATCTGCAGCCACGAATTGATCAACAACCGCCTCAAGACGAGCCACTTTTGACTTCTCAGCATCAGTCAGTTGATCGAAAGATGAACCCGACCGAAGATTTTCCCAACCTCTTAAAACATCAGCATCAAATTGCGGAATATTCTCTTTGTAGAGATCCAAATGAACAACTTCATCTTTCGGATTTGCCTCGCGGTACGCTTCGATAAACTCTTTGCCTACAGCGAGGCTATACGATGATTGAGGATCGAGAGGGTGTGCAGTGATGTACAATACGGTTGCCATGAATCAAAACTTCCCTTCTATAATCAGAATAATTATACTTTCAAGGATAATCATATTATATATACTTACATATTTTAAGTACGCACATTAATGTGATATAGTATTAAAAAAGGTACTGTAATGGATGCCTACGTATGCAAAAAAATCCTGTCCAATGTCAATTCGTTGTGGCGCTGGATTCGATCGTCGGCAAATGGAAGCCGATTATCCTTTATCATTTGCTTCAAGGTAAACCTTTGCGGTTCAATGAGCTAAGAAGATTGCTGCCCGATATCACTCAAAGGATGCTTACGCTCCATCTGCGCGAATTGGAAGAAGAAGAAATCGTTAAAAGAGTTATTTATCCGCAAATCCCGCTTAAAGTAGAATACTCCATCACGGAATACGGCATGAGCCTGTCTCCGATTTTGGAAACCTTACATCAATGGGGAGTGGCCCACGTTGAGCGAAAGCAGCTCAAAAAGGAGAAAAATGAACAAACAGAAACGGACTAGCGTTCGACATTACGCTAGTCCGTTTCATTCTGCTCCGAGTCACAATATAACGAAAGTGATTACGAGACATGTCCGGCACCACGGCCTGCCAGAACATAAAGAAGATCAATAAATTCGAACTATCCTGCCCTTTAGCTTAATGGCCTTTTGAACAAACATTACAAATTCAAGTTTTTCTATCTCCGCGATTATGCACCTATGTTTGTGTCGTAAAACGATTATGCACCAATGTTTGTGTCGTGACCTCGCGACACAAACATATACGCTTTCACGATACAAACATATGCGCTATCACCGTTTGTGTTTTTTATCCCATAACACAAAAAGCCGCGATTTAGGTACTGTTGACAAATGGCATCACACAATTAAATGGTACAATATTTAGAATAACAAACGCCGATGATCCACTATTTATTGTGGTGGATCATCGGCGTTTTACTTAGATAAATACTTTGTCAAGTCCCATTTACGCGGCATTTAATGAGATATTATTCTTGTCACCCGACAGTGCACGAGTACGCCAAAGCAGGTCTCTGTAGGATTGAATGCTCTCCAATTAAGAGCCACTAAACCAATATACTAGAGTAACTTTGATTAAAAACACGTGCGTATGCAACTACATATCTCGGCGGCAACTGCAACTGGAAGCCAAGTGCTTTACCTTAACATTGCAACAACAGCCATTACGAGAACGAGTTTCCGTAGGAAGCTTACTTTGTAGGCTAGTCATTCCTTTTATCCTTATCCCCTTATAATCGATAGTCTCTATTTCTTAACACCAATATCACACAGATCAAGTACTAGCTCGCAAAACATCATGTTCGCCCAAGAAAACCATTTTCTGGTAAATTTGTACGGATCGTCCGCATCGAAGCCTTCGTGCATCATACCTGTGCCGGCATCCGTACTCTCCAGCAAATCTAACATCCGTTCTTTCTCCTCCGTACGATCGGCCGTCAGCCCTTGCATGGCAAGCGCTATATGCCAGATATATCGGTCCGGAGTATGCGGACTTCCTATCCCTTCCGCTGCTTGCCCTTTGTAGAAATAAGGATTAGCTTCACTTAATACAAATCGTCGCGTGTTTCGGTAAATCGGGTCGTCTGCCGAGACGTAACCCAAATAGGGGATCGACAGCAGACTCGGAACATTGGCATCGTCCATCAAATTGCAGTTCCCGAGGCCATCCGCCTCATAAGCATATATCGGTCCAAACTCGGGATGATCCACAATTGCGTGTTCCTTGATACCTTTATCAATCTCAAGGCTAAGCTCCATCGCTTCTTCGGCTAAAGCCGGATCCTTCAATATGGCTGTCGCGATTTCTACCGTATAACGCAAAACGATGACGGCGAACATATTGGAAGAAACTAAATACCCGTACTGACAAGGATCGTCGCTTGGACGGAATCCGGACCAGGTCATGCCCGTATAAGCCGTCAAGTTTCCTTTACCGTCACGCGGCAGCTGTCCGGGCTTTTTTATACGGAGGAAGCTGTAATCGGAGTCCGTCTCGTGACGCTGCTCCTTTTTCCATAAAGCCATAATTTCACGAACTGCACGAACGAACGAATCGTTAAATTGAGCGGTCCGTCCCGTGTTCTTCCAAAGCAAGTAGCTCAGCTGAATCGGGTAGCATAAGGAATCGATTTCGTATTTACGCTCCCAGATCCACGGAGTCATCGCTGTCTGGTCGTTTTGGTGGCCTTTGCCGCTTGGGGAATCGTTAAACGCATTCGCATATGGATCATGAACGATAAATTGAAATTGCCGCTCTACCAAACCTTGAATCATATCGGCAATCTGTTCATCGTCCGCTGCAACCGTCAAGTAGGGACGAACCTGTGCCGCCGAATCACGCAGCCACATGGCCGGGATATCTCCGGTTATGACATAGGTTGTGCCGTCCGGCCACCGATGGATCGTCGTATGAAGCGTGTTCTTAATACATGTCTCGAACATTCGCACGATATTGGGGCGGTGGCTAAGCTTCCTGCTTACCTGCTCGATCAAGGTTGTGACGGACAACGGTGTTTCCGTGATTTGTGACATAGCCTTTTACCTCCGATTTGTTTGCTTTAGGCGGGAATCATGATCTGTCGATCGGACGCGTAAAGCTCTGTGTTCGTGTGAGATCCAACACCTTGCCCAATTCGTTCACCACTTCAGGAAGCTTGTCATATAAGTTATTTCGCTCGGCAATATCTTCCCTAATAAAATAAAGCTGACCAGCAGGTTCATCCACCGATTCCTCCGACTTCTTCTTATTCCAATCAAAGCCGCCGGAGCCTCTCCCTTCGATGTACTTCCAATCCTTGTCGCGTATGGAGAACATCCCTTGCAAGGAATGATGGATGGCATACTTCCGAATCGGCTGTTCAAGCGGCTGTCCCAATAGAAGCGGAAGCTGATTGAAGCTGTCCTCTCCTGCATGAGCAGGCAAAGTCTGGCCAGCGATCGCGGCGGCAGTTCCCATAAAATCGACCAAATCGATCAGCTCGTCATAAACCTGACCCGGTTTGATCTTCCCAGTCCAGCTCATGATATACGGAATTCGATGTCCCCCGTCCCAGATGCCTGCTTTGATGCCCCGCAGCGGACCGGTAGCACGATGGCCATACGTCTCCGCCTCTTGAGGCTGGGGATGCGGACCGTTGTCGCTGGCGAAGATGATCATGGTTTGCTCCCTTATACCCAGATTCTCCAATGTATCGACTATTTGCCCTACCGTCCAGTCGAGCTCCATAATCATGTCGCCCCGCCGGCCAACCCCGCTTTTGCCCCGAAAAGGTTCGGCAGCCGTCCAAGGGGTATGCGGTCCGGTCAAAGGCAAATACAAGAAGAACGGCCGCTCCGATTGCTGCTCCGCTTGACGGCGAATAAAGTCCACCGCTTTAGCGGTATGCACACCGTTGACATCTTCATCCTTCCAGCCGGCGGACATAAGCCCTCCGCGGCTCTCCTGCAAGTCGTTATACGGATGTTTTGGAACCATAGTCGGATCGACGACCCGATCGTTCTCGATAAAACAGTACGGAGGCATATCCAGCGAAGCGGAAATCCCGTAAAAATAGTCAAACCCGAGCTGCACGGGACCATGTGTAAGGGTACGGTTATAATCGATATCGTCCGGCTTCTCGGAGATTTGAGTCCAGCCTAGTCCGAGGTGCCACTTGCCGATGCAGGCTGTCGCATATCCGGATTGCTGCAGCATGGAAGCGACGGTCATTCGTCCCTCTTCTATTAACGGCTGCGAGTATCCGTTCAACACCCCTTTCTTCATCTCGGAGCGCCAGCAATATCGGCCCGTTAAGATGCCGTATCGGGTCGGCGTACAGACGGCGGACGGCGAATGGGCATCGGTAAACCGGATACCTTCCTTAGCCAGACGATCCAAATGAGGAGTTTGAACCAGAGTTGCCCCGTAGCAGCTGAGATCTCCATATCCCAAATCATCCGCTAAAATATATACAATGTTCGGTCTTTCATCCGCTTTACCCGCAGAAGATTTCATCATCGTTGTGTGCTCCTTTATTTACAGCTTAAGTTATCGCTTCATATTTTGGTCGAACGATCGTATTTTTGCCGTCAAAGCTTGCACCAGTTCGGGATGCCTGGAGGCCAAATTGGTCTTTTCCCCCGGGTCCGCAGCCAAATCGTAAAGCTCAGGCATACCCGTCTTATCGCCCTGCGTGCCCTTGGCGATATGCAGCTTCCATTGTCCCGACCGTACGGCATTCAAGCTGTTCCGATAATAAAAGTAAAGCTCCTCGTGAGGCGAGCTCCCTTGTCCTTGCAGCAGCGGGAACATGTTTTTCCCGTCCACACGGCTGCTGTCCACCGTCCCGCCGGCTAAGGAAACGATCGTCGGGACGATATCCATGAGGCTGGATACTTCGCCCGACACCGTCCCGGGCGGAATCACCGTGTTCCACTGCGCCACTAAAGGAACGCGTATGCCGCCTTCGTACACGTCGAACTTCCGTCCCCTGAGGCCTCCCGTGCTTCCCAGCCGGCCCGGTCCATGGTCGCTGCTCACCATGATGATCGTATTGTCCAGGATGCCGTTCTTCTTCAACGTTTCTATAATCTTGCCAAGATAAAAGTCGGCGCTTTCGAGGGAGTCCCCATATTTGCCTCCTTCCGACTTTCCGGCGAACTCCCGCGGAGGCATTTGCGGATCATGCGGGTAATTGTGCGCCAAATAAACGAAGAACGGACGATCTTTATTCGTCTCGATGAATCGGATCGCCTCGTTCGAATACCATTCCGCCAGCTTTGTTTTGTCTACGTTCGCCTGCACCATAGCTTCATTCTCGTACAAATCGAACGGCTCCATGTCATTGCTGTACAGGACGCCATAAAAACGATCAAATCCATGCTTCGTCGGGAAAAAGGGCGGGAGCGAGCCGAGATGCCATTTCCCGATCATGTTGCTGACATAACCTTGGTCCTTCAAATAAGTGGCCAATGTTTTCTCTGTTTTGCCTATTCCCGTCTTCGCATCGGGTCCCAGCACATCGGGAATGCCTACCCTTTGCGCATATCGTCCGGTTAACAGGGCGGCGCGGGACGGACTGCAGACAGGAGCAGCGGCATACATTTGCGTGAACTTAACCCCGTATTGCGCTATTTGGTCTATAACCGGCGTTTTAATTTGCCGGTTTCCGTAAGCTCCGAAATCGCCATAGCCTGCATCGTCGAAAAATACGAACAGAAGATTCGGCTTGTCTCGGGTCGGTCTGACAGGCACACGCTTAACGGCTTCTTCCGTTTCCTTCATGCCTGCAAGATCGCTGACGGTTTTCCTGCATCCGCTCATCATGGCCGCCAACAGCGCGGATCCGTTAACGATAAACTGCCTTCTCGTCATTTTTTTCATAGGGATTCTCCCGTCCTGCAGGCTTCACTATTCGAGCTGAGCGAGCAAAGCGTAATATTCCACCATCGGCGCTTGATCCAGCAGCCGTTTGTGAGGTTCCGCTATGTCTGTTTTGCCAGACCAATCTTTGCTGAACAGCCCATTCTGGTCTCTGGCGTGCTCCCAGGCGTATCGAACATTCGCCCGCATCGCGTCAATATATGTCCGGTCATGTGCGGGATCGACCCGGTACAGCTCGGCATACCCTCGAAGCAGCACGACGTTAAACCAAGGGGTTTGCGGAAAGAACGCCACTCCAGCGGAAGCGTCCTTTTTGGCAAAATGCGCCAGGCTTCCAGCAGCCAGCGCTTTAGCTTCATCAAGATATTTCTTCTCGCCGGTTATTTTGTAAAGCAGCGCATTGGCATGAAGAACCGTTCCGACATTGTAGGTGAAAATCCGCTTGTTGATGCTGCCGTCAAGCTTCATATGATCCCAGTACACGTTCTCGGGCGACTTCAGCTTAGCCGTCCAATCGAGTATTTTTTTGGCCCATTCCAAATAAGATTGGTCCTTCGTCGCTTCGTACAGCTTAAGAGCCAGCACGGCTGCCGGGCCGTTGGAGCAAGTATTTTTGGTCCGCTCCTCGTTCGGCTTCGGCTCGCGCCAAAAAATGCCCCCGCCCAGCTCCTCCGACCAGCCGCTGACGGCAAACCGGAAAATGTCCTCCGCTTTTCTCAAATACTTCGGATCCTTGAGCGTTCGGTAAGCATCCGCCATGTCGAGTCCGACCCACTCGTTGTCGTCGTAAAATTTTTGTCCTCCCCCACGCCCATTTTGCACGGTTGGGGCATACGCGGGCGGTTTGCCTCCGGATACCCAGTACTTTTCCACTCCATCGAGCACTCGGATCAAATCGTCGCGGTACTTCTCGCCGCCGCCATCTGGCATACTCGCCAGCGCGTTAACGGCTGAAATGACGGTGGAATATGGCCATAGGAACGAATTCGGTTTGTCGTCCTTCGCAGGTGTATAATTTTCCAGGTACAGATTGCTTTTTTCGATATAATAAAAGTTCATCAATGCTCGGTAGGTTTGGTCCGCCATCTGCTTTGCCGGTACAGCGTTATTTCGCTCTTCTGATGCAGCGGCTTCCGGGGCCTTGCCTTCAGGCTGCAACCCCGGAGACGGAGCGACAGATGAGCACGCCGCCGTCCCAACGCATAATGCGGCGGAGAGCAGGAGCACTTTGACATGGTTCATCGCAGGTCCCCCCTGATCTACTTCTTCGCTTCCTGGATCGCCTTATTCGCCGCTTCCTGCGCGTCTCGCAGCGCCGTGTTTATATCTTTGCTGCCTTCTCCGATCTTTCGGATCGCATCGACCAGGATTGGGCCGACGACACTGTCATACTCATGATAAGCGACATCGGCCACTTCGTTAACCGTCAGCGCCTTAATGTTTTTCCCTTTCAAAGCCGGTATCGCCTCACCGAATACCTCCTTGATCTTCGTGTCTTGCAGCGACGTAACCCGTGCATACTTCGATACGTTCGTCTGGGATGCCGTATCCGTCAGCAGCTGCATGACCTTAAACACTTCCTCTTTGTGCTTGCTGGTCGATGACATGACGAGAAGGTGATAGTCGCTCTGATACGACTTTTTCGGCGCTTCCTTGAAGGTTGGGATGGAAACCATGTCCCAGTCGAAGACGTCGCCTTTCAAGCTCATCTCAACCAACGGTCCAATCGTGCCGCCGATCAAATAAGTCAGCATGGCCGTATCCCTGTCTTTGAAGAAGTTGTTGATGGCGCTGCTCGCCCGCCTGTTCCCAGGAATATCCTGGATATCCTTATACTTTTGCAAGGTCAGCCTAAAATCGTCATGCAGGAAATTGGCCAAGTTAGTCTTGGGATCGATTCTCGGTGTGGACAGCTGTGTCGTGATCCATTCGATCTGTCCCGTATTTAGGCCGATATATTGAACGCCGTCGGATTGGCGCGACACCTTCTTCGCCACCTCGATCGCATCGTCCCATGTCATCCCGTCCTTCGGGTACGGAGCACCGAATTTGTTGAAAATATCTTTGTTGAAAAATAATGCGCCGGGATTAGCAGAAAACGGCAGCGCACACAGCCTGTCTTTCCCACAAATGTTGTTGACAGTCGAGAACGAGTGCGGATCAAACTTTTTCAGATCGAAGCTGTTTTTCTTGACGAACGGATTCAAATCTTCTACGATTTGCAGCTTTTCGTATTCCTTGAGCGCACTAGGAGCTGCGAACATCATATCCGGAAACTGCCCGGCGGTGATGAGGTTTTGCGGGTTGTTGTTAGGTCCCTGTCTAATTAACTGCATCGTGATATGAGGATATTTTGCCTTAACAGGGTCGGCGACCAGCTGCTTGAATTCCTCATCCGACAGCTTGGCGCTATGCTGATAGAGCGTGAGTGTGACCGGTTCGTTCTTTTCCGCGGCGCCCTTTTGTGAGTCGCCGCTTTGCTTCGAATCTTTCGCGCAGCCCGATGTGACGACAATAGCGGCCATAATAGCAGCTGCATACCTTAACTTTTTGTTCATCTTGAAATCATCCCTTCCCCCTAGTATGGTTTTCCCTATTGATCGGCGGTTTCTCAAGCCCAACTGGTTCTCTGTAAAAAATCGTCGTTGTGCGCCTGAAGCTTATTTGCCAATTTCGTGTGAAGCTTATCTCTGACATGGGCATACGAGTCATCCGTAATCAGGTTGTGCAGCTGATAAGGGTCTTCCCCCAAATGAAACAGCTGTGCGGGGCCTTGCGTCAAGAAGCAAGTGTACGACCAATCCTCCGTCAGAATGGAGCGAAACGAACTCTCCGGTGACTTCTTAAAAAATGTACGCTCATACTGGAGAAGAACCTCGTCCGCACCTTCCTCCTGATGGCCGTATACGGTACCGCTCAGGTCGGTACCTTCCACATCGTCCGGAATATCCCCTCCGATCATCCCGAGCAAGGTCGGCATGATGTCTACCCCGCTTATATAACCGTGAGATATCTTGCCCTGCGGTACCCGCTTCGGATAACGGATGATAAGCGGGATGTTGACCGATTCCTCCTCGGGGCGGCTTTTGCCTGTCATGCCGTGACTGCCCATCAGATCTCCGTGGTCGGAGAAGTAGAAAACAATCGTATCCTCCAGCTGCCCTGTCTCCTCAAGCGCTTCCAGGATACGTCCGACATTGTCGTCTAGATTAGCGATTTGGGCGTAATAACGGCGTAAATCGGCGATATATTTGTCGCGCTTCGGATGCTCCTCCGGGACGTTCGGCCGCAGCTTGAGCGGCTTGTCGCGGAACATCGCCTCATACTTCTCCGGTGCGGAATTAGGCGGATGCGGCGGTTCAATGGAGACGACATGGAACCAAGGTCGATCCGCCGGCTGCTTGTGAATCCATTCCACCGTCAAACCGGTCAAGCCATCGGTCTGGTAGCCGGGCAGCGTCTTAAGTGGAAGCGGGGTGTCCCCTTCGGTATATTGCGTCTCCCACGGCCGGTTCGAGTTTTCCCAGCCGCACCAGTTGTTCCAGCCGGGCCGGAAAAAGGGTGAAACAAAGGCGCTCGACGCCGCACCTCCTGCTAAATGCCACTTGCCCATATGGGACGTATGGTAGCCGTTTGCCTGCAGCACTTCCGGCAGTGTAAGCTGCCCCGGCTGCAGCGGGATGTGCAGCGAGACGACTCCATGGGTTGTAGCGTATTTGCCGGTATACAGCGTCGCCCGAAACGGTGCGCATAATGGTGTGTTCGAATAAGCCCGGGTAAAACGTATGCCTTCTCCTGCCAAACGGTCCAGATTCGGAGTATGAATGTTCTCGTCTCCGTAGCAGCTTAGTGCATGAGCACGGTGCTGGTCGGAGAAAATCCATAAGATGTTCGGTTTGCGGCTTTCAGCCATACGATCACATCCCTGTTATTTTGATAGATTAAGCTGAGATTGCTGTCGGCAACAGTACTCTTCGTGCCTATGACTCTATTTTACCGCTTTCAATATTGTATCCAATGGTCAGGAAAGACATTATTTCCGAAACATGACGTATTTGTTGACTGTTCCTTAATGTTGTAATATAGAGGTAGGCAGCTTTCAATATATACGGACGGTGGGATCAGCGAATGTTTACGGAAAGAATCGAGTATAAGGATGACCTTGATCTCAAATTTCAGTTGGGCAATTTGATCATCAATGTGCTGTACATCACTTATCAGCCCCCTACACCTACCTGGAGTGTAAAAAATCATTCCCACAGCAGCTTAGAGCTTCACTTTATCCCTTTCGGCAAAGGCACTTTACAAGTCGGAAAAAGGACGTACGACATAACGCCGGGCTGTTTTTATATTACCGGGCCGGAAGTATTCCATCAGCAGAAGACGAACCCTGATGAGCCGATGAGCGAATTTTGCATTAATATTGAGTTGAAGCAGCTAACCCGCAAGAGCAGAAAAACGAGCTATTTCATTCAAAGCGAAGTTGATCAGCTATTCCATATATTCACCTGCAATCCGTTCTGGTTCGGCGACGATACAGAGAACATCGCAGAATTGTGCAAGCAAATCATGCTTGAGCTCAATAACCCGCGAATCGGGTGCTATTCGGTTGTACAAAACCTGATATCGCAAATTGTCGCGAAGGCGGCGCGCTGCATAACCGGCGACGCTGAACCGAACTACTCGCTGCCGAAAAAAATCGTCAATGACCGGCGAAGGGATATCGTGGACGATTTTTTCCGGCTTAATCCCGCAGCCTCCAAGTCTCACAAGACGCTGGCCAGCCGCATCGGAGTCAGCATCCGGCAATTAAACCGCATCCTGATCCAGTATTATGGAATGACCTTCTCGGAAAAGCTCCGCCATCACCGCATCGAGAACGCCAAAGTGCTGCTCAACTCCACCGATTGGACCGTCAAAAAAATTGCCGAGGAGGTCGGATTTGCCGATACCGGTTATTTTCACGAAATGTTCCGGGAAGTGGTCAAGCTGACACCGACCGAGTACAGGGAGAGCGTGGAAAGATGAATGAAGCAGCAAAAAACATACCCCGCACACCAGGTGTCGGGGTATCTTGCTGTACAGCTCCTCCAGTTCGCCAATCCTCTATATTGTATAGCGTCCGCCGTGTGGAGACTTGTTTGGCAAGATCGCATTCTCCCAAGTCATACCCTCTAGCTTCGCTCCGATTTCTCGAGAACATATAGTGTCTCCAGTACAGCCATCATTTCAAGTAGATGAACCCCGCTTAGTTGTGCGCTTAGCTGGATCTTTCCTTCCGCAATCCGCGCCCAACTGTTGCCGAATAGCGGCATCTGCTCTCTTCTCGCATTCTCCCATAGCGAGTTTGCGTTCCGCAGAAGCGAGCCCACCAACGTGCTTCGGTCCGTCGGTTCGGCTTTATCCGGAGAAAGCTTCAGCTCCGTCAATAGATCGGTCAAATATCTGACGAAGATGCCCTTAAATAAGGCTCCGTCGCCTGGCCCTTCGAGAGGAAGCATACCTGAAACCGGATCGACCAATTGCGCTATTGCGGCATGGGCTGTTCGGACCGCTTGCCGAAGATAGGCTTGATCTCCAGTGATGCGATACAACTCCAGAGCTGCCCCTATATAGACACCCTGGCAGTAAGTGAATTTCCAATTCATGTCAATCTTGCCATCCCCGGTCCGGTTGATGCCATCCCAGACGAAGCCGGTGTCTGGATCGACCAGGTGGCGCGTCTGCCAATCATAAACCTTGACGGCCCATTCCAGATCCGCATCCCGGCCGAATGCCTGATACAGACGGGCAGCGAGAATGACGGCCGGTGCGTTGGCTGGAGTATTCTTATAATCCAGCTGCTGCTTCCGCCAAGCGATGCCTCCACCCATATGGTCGTTCCAGCCTGTCTGAATATCATCCCATAGCGTAAGAGCAGCGTGTAAATAACGCTCCTCCCGAGTGGCATGATAGGCGCGAAGCCAGGCGATGGCCATCCACTCCATATCGTCGTACAGCTCGTTCGGCCACACTCCGCCATTCCTCTCGAGTAGACCGTCATATATTTGTGCCAATCTGCTCTTGAACAGCGGCTCTTGCGTTCGCAGATAAGCGTCGGTCAAATTCTCAACCGCGTGCGCCATCCACCAATAATGAAATATCGTATTGCATTCCCCGTCCGGACAAGGAGATTCAATGTTATACATGCGAATGTCGGCATTCCAGAAGCAGGAGTCAAACGTGTGCTGTGCCTCCTGCGCGCGGCTTTGCCACAAATATAGCGTTTCTTCCTTCACAATTCTCACGCCTTTACCAAGTTTGTAATTTCTGCTGCTTTAGTGATATTCAGGTAAGGTAAAACTGTCAGCGGTTGTCTTAATCCATTCCCGCAATCGCTCATTCAGCTCCTTGCATTTACGCTGATGGGATCGAAAATTGATAAGGTTCACTTGTTCGTAAGGATCCTCTTGTAAATTATATAGCATCCACTCTGCGCCTTCGTAGCATACGTATTTCCAGCCGTCCTTCGTTACGATTCCGCGCCAGGGCCGGCACACTTCTCCTAATGCATTAATGTTTTGAATGTAGGCGGAGTCCGGCTCATTGTCTTTCGGGTTACCCCTCAGCCGATGACTGGAATAATCGGTACCTTCCATCCAAGTCGGCTTTTCGATACCGCATAAACCCAGTGTTGTCGGCGCGATGTCAACATGATTGATCGGTGTTGTATCCGTGCCTCTGACCCTGCCGTGATACAACTGTTCACCACCCATAATGAACGGAATGCGGATCGACTCCTCGAAAGGAATCGTCTTCCGAAACTGTCCGTGAGATCCGTGCATATCTCCATGGTCGCTAAAAAAGATCAGATGCGTGTCTCCGTCCAATCCGCATGCTTCAAGCGCTTTGCGGATTCGGCCCACGTTCCAGTCCAGATTCTCGATCATGGCATAATAGCCGGACAACTCCTTTCTCGCCTGATCGATGATCCTTGGGATGTTCGGAACATTCGGCCTCAGCTCGATTCGGGCAGGATTGTGGCGCTTTCTCATTTCCTCTGGCGCGATGTATGGGTCATGCGGAGGCTGAACGGATAATACGGCGAAAAACGGTGCCTCGTCCCCCCGATTCTTTGCTTTCCCTTGCTGCTTAATATAATCAATCAGCAGATTGGTCAGCTCGTCCGTTTCATAGCCAGGCAATCGATAATGGAAGGCGTTATCCCCTTCGTCACCGTGAACCCAGCAATCGTACTGGCTATTGTTATTCTCGTACCCGATCCAATGTTGGAAGCCTCCACGCCTTTCCGGCGGAATGATGTGCTTGGCGGCCCGCCCTTCCCTTTCATGAAATCCGTCTAGGTGCCATTTCCCGATGTAGGCGGTCTTGTAACCGTGTTCGTTGAACACATGAGCAATCGTTTTCTGCCCTGACGGCAGCTGAACCTCGTGTCCGGAAACGCAGTTGTGGGGATACCGGCTTGTCAACAAAGAGCCGCGAAACGGACAGCATAGAGGGAAGTATCTTTAAAATCGCAATCATGGTTTCCGGGAATAACAACGAAACGCGGCTTAAATTTTTTTAATTCGACAATTTGATTTTCGATATGCTTCAACATGTTTATTACCTTTTCGTATTCACCTTCATTTCCCGAGTAAGCACTATCACCTGAAATGATCACATATACCGCATCTACTTCAAACAAATACTCTTGTATAGCCGGTATAATATTGGGGTACTTTGAAATAACACTATTATCCCCTAAGGTCATGTGAATATCGCTCAAGTGCAATAAACCTAATCTCATTTGAATGCCCTCTTGACTCAAATTTCGCTTGAAATCTTTCCAACGGATGATAAGAAAGTGGTCCGTCTAGTGATGATCAACGCTGTCATAATGATGCCGATCCCCCGATGCCCTCGGGGAAGATATGTTCTTTATTAAATTCGCATGTTGTTTTTTGCTTGGTGCAGATACAATACAAGCGGAGCAATTCTTCCAGATGGATGCACCTTTTTCCTTTGAAAACCATTTCAGAAAATTATATCACTTTTAAGCGTTAGAAGAAATCTGAAAAAAACTACTCAAGAGTCTAGATCCAGAAGTTTGACTTTTGTTCGTGTTCGACAATGGTTTTGTTGCGTTAAACTGCCCTTTAGTTTAATCAGCAGCTGACGTGCCCGAGATTACGATAGTCATCCATATTCAGTAGCAGCGATCCGTAAGGAATGTCATAATGTTCATGTCAAATCGGGTGTCATAATGTTGTTGTTAGCTAATTTTGACAAGAACTTTATGGCATAAAATGAAAAAGACGCATAATATGCAACTTCTAATGTCACCATGTTTCTTATCACCCGACAGTCGTTGTTGTAGTTTCTGTCGGCGCAAAAATACATCTTTCGCACAACGAAACAAAATGCGTTATGCTTGATACAATTTTAAGTTATTCGTTTAAAGATGTTGTTAATCACAGCAAAGTGAACTTCCATATCGTATGGTAAGATGGATTTGATGCTGCTTATCTTTATTTCTTTACGGAGGGGGATGTATTGAAGCTGCCACTTCCATATAGTTTGTTCGGCGAATACTACTACAACTGGCCAAAGAAAAAGAAATTTTCATTTCACTCGCACGCACTTTACGAAATTTTCTATCTTCACAGCGGCAAAGGGGATTTTTGGTTGGGGGACCGGAGAATTTCGCTGCATCCCGGCGATCTGATCATCATGGACGGTTTGACACCGCACGGCCCCAAGGTTTATGCGGACGACGAGTATGTACGTTCGATGTTCCAGTTAGATCCTTCTATCATTCGTTATTTTGACAAGCAGTTGCACGGATTGAATCCCCTGCTTCCTTTCGAGCAGCTTATCCATTGCCGCATTCGGCTCACCGATGAATACAGAGCGGAGTTCGAGGACATGCTGCTGCGACTGAACCGCTTATACGTCCGACAGGATCTCATCAGCAGCAGCCGATTTCTGATGGCGTTTTACGACATGCTAATGTTTATTTACGGCCGGTGCGAGCATTTGCTGGGGTCAACCGCCATCCAGGCTTCTGAGAGGGAGCGAAGCGTGCGAAAAATCGTTTCCTTTATCGAACACAGCTATGCGGAAGAAATTACGCTTGATCGGCTGGAAAAGCAAGTGTATTTGAGCAAGCAATACTTGTCGAAGATTTTTCGCGAGGCGACCGGAATGACGATTATCGATTTTTTGCACAGTCGGCGGATCAACCATGCCAAGCTGCTGTTTAGCTTGGAACAAGCAAGCTCGGTAACGGATGTATGCTATGAGGTAGGATTTAAGAATCTTTCCCATTTTAGCCGGTTGTTTAAGGAACAGGAAGGGATTTCACCGGAGCGGTTCAAAAAACTCACGCATCAAGCAAAAGAGAGTAATTAGTGCAGATGGTTGCGCCGAAATGGAGATGAAAACAATGGCTGTTCTAAGGATAAAAATGACGCTACTGCCTACGATGATTGCAGGGCTCCTCTTTTTCTCAGGTTGTGCCGGAAGCGTTTCCAATCAGAGCGGATCCGCTGGATCAGTAACAGACGGGAAGGCTCCGGCTTCGGACGAATATACAGGCGGTCCGGTAGAGCTGCTCGTACAGGACCGAAACTCCGGTATGACCCCGGAAGAGTTTGAAAACTATTTTGCAAAGCCTGTAAAGGCAAAATATCCAGATATTACGTTGAAGCTCACCCAGGAAAAAGATTTTCAGAAGCTGGTCGCCGGAGGAACGCCGCCCGATCTGGTTGCCGTCAGCAACACGTTGTTGACCGATTACTTTGATCTGGATTATCCCGAGGACCTGACGGCGATGATTAAGCGTTTCAACATCAATCTCGATCTGATCGAACCGAGTATCGTAGACGCGCTGAAAGGGCTTGGCCGCGGGACCATCTACGGGCTGCCGTTCGGGATGAATTACGGCGCTACGATCTACAATAAGGACTTATTCGATAAATTTGGCGTCCCGTATCCGAAGGATATTGTAACATGGGACGAATACCTGGAGCTGTCCAAAAAATTGACCCGCATGGAGGGCGGCGTGCAGTACATAGGGGGATCGCCGTCCAGTGTTCCAAATTTGCTTAAGCAATACGGCGCATCCAGCGCCAACGCCACGGACGAGAAAATTATTTTGACGTCGGATAAGCATCGGGTGATCTACTCCCTGGAGCAGAGTTTTTTAGAAATTACCGGCATGATTCAAGGCAAAACGTATCAGCAAACCAATATCAACAATGGAAAAATCGCCATGCTGCCCAACTGGATCGCCTCGTGGACTGGTACCGTCGCCAAGAGCAAGCCGGCGTACAATTGGGACGTCATTGCGCATCCAGTGTTTAAAGAGCGCCCGAATATTGGCAATCCGGTCGATTTTCATATGCTGACCGTCGGCAAAGCAAGCAAAAATAAGGAAGCTGCTTATCGGGTGCTCTTGACGATGCTGTCTCCCGGCGCGCAGGAGGAATTGACCAAAAACAGCCGCATCACACCGCTGAAGGATCCCAAGCTGAAGGCGATGTTTGCGCAGAATTCCAAAGTGTATGAAGGGAAAAATTTGCAGTCGATTTTCAAGGTGGCTCCGGCGCCGCTGCCCGATTATTCCAAATGGTCGGCCCTCATTACCACGTACTCGAACGCTGTGGCCGAAGACATGGCTCTGAACAAGAAGGACATGAACACGGCGATGCGGGAGCAGGAAGAGAAAGCAATGAAGGCGCTGAACGAAGCGAAAGCGGCAAAGAAATAATTCAGAGGGCGCATAGTTGCTGGGACCTTAAGGAACCGTGCAGGCAGCTATACTGTCGTAGTCACCAATGGGGTGGGTTTACTTCAATAACATCAAAGAAGAGCTGACCTCGTGGCAGCTCCATACTATCGTTATCCGTTAGCGCAGCTCCATGCTCGTTGGAGAATGCCACATTCATAGTAGTTCCGTTAATGAACAAGGTATTATAGGAGAAATATATGAGATTTTAAAAGAAAGCACATTCAATACAGCCTAAAAGAGGCCGCCGGATCATCTTCGGCAGCCTCGCGGCAATAAGGGATGAGTTAAATTAATTGTAAAACCTGCTGCGAGCCATATCCGTTACGCAAGCAGCCACAAAAGCGGCTCCCGGATCGCAATATTACGCCGAATCTCCACGTCCTGCGGATCCTTGTCGAGGCAAACCCACAGATCGACGCATTCATTCCGCTTCAAGGCCAATCCTGCGAACAGCAGTGAAGACATGCCCACGGGCCAATCATCGAAGGTTTCGACATCTGGCGGGTAAGGCCAGCTTTCCTTATTAATCAGATATGGGAGCAGGAATCGGAGCCCCTGTTCGATGCTGCGGCCATCCGGAAGGCAATAGGTCCATAAGTTGTCCTCAGGCGTGGAAAGCACATGGCATAATGTCACCAGATTATCCAATTGAAAAATCGAATACGCGTACGGCTTGGTTCGGGCAAGCTCCCGCGGAAAGCTTCCGTCCATATCCATCTGATCGGGCAGCAGCTTTTCTTTGTACCTTTTTCTGCAAAAATTCAGCATGGCGTCGTTTTCGGTAAAATGGGCGAATACAGCAGCTTGAACAAACCAGCAAACGCTGTGGTTGTTGCGCTCATTCATCTCTTCGATCCCGTTCGGATTCGTACTCATCCAACGCAGATAATCGGCGAACCATATTTTTAGGCCGGCTGCGATTTCCTCGTACTTATGCGGAGAAGACTGCAGCGCCTGAATCGCGATCGGAACATCGATCAAATGCAGCGTATCGATGATGCCGATTCCCCTTCCTTCGCAGACGCCGGGAATCGCTTGCGCGTACAGGAGATGAGGGTTCATTCGAGTCTCTTCGTCCAGGAAAAACCTCTTCAAGAACAGCACTGCCTTTTCGGCGAACTCCTCCTGCCCTGTAACGGCGTAAGCGCTGGCGAGCCGGGCGACATGGGTTCTCATCTGCCGCAGCAGGATGCGGTGGCTGTGGAAATTGCCCGGATTGCTTTCGCCATCTCTGCGGATGTACGGCAATCCGTCCGGCGTTTCCGGATTTGGCCACCAATAGTCGCCGTTCGAATAATAGTCGTGCGCAGTACCGGGACTCTTCGCTGCGACCGCGTCGGTAATATGGACCGGTTCAGCCTCCAAGGACATCTTCGCTTGTTGTACAATGAGATCCGGGTTAAACAAACGCTCCAGGCAGTCCCGGCCGACGGACGTCATAAATGGCAATTGAAACAGCTCCTCTGTATAAAAATACCGCTGTAAAGCGTCGTTCGGCTCCATACAGCGGTATTTATATTTGTTTATTATTTGCTGATAAGGTTTCTCGCGTTGAAATCAGGGATGACTACGCGTTTGACGGTGCCGCTCTTCTCCGCGGCGTCAAGTCCTTCGTTGTAGCGCTTGTTCATATCATCGATCGCTTTATCGAGCGGAAGCACCCCGAGAATGTACTCCACAACGACGCTTTGCCATGCTTTTCCTTCCACCTTATGAACCGGATACACCGGCCAAATCGCGTCGTCCTTCGGCGTGAAATCCTTGAAGTTTTTCAAGGACGGCTCTTTCGCTTTCGAGATTACGGAAGGGATAAGGGCAACCCCTTTGCCTTGCTCGAAGTACGGAACGAGCACATCGTCGCCATGAATGAATTGCATGAATTCCCATGCTTCTTTCTTGTGTTCGCTGGTCGAAGAGATATACAGCCAGTTGCCGGCCGCGTTAATATAGTTAGCCCCTTTCGGCGCCTGGCCGTCAATGGTCGGCAATTGAGCTACGCCCCAGTTGATTTTGGTCGGGAACTGGGAATCATAAACGCTAGGTTCGGCGGACAGGGACATGTACATCCCGATCTTGCCGGCAGCAAATTGGTTACGGAGCGGGTCGATGTCGAGCGATTCGTAGCCCGGCAGCATGCTTTTGTTGTCGACGATTTTCTTGATCGTTTCTACATACGGCTTCAGTGTGGAGAAATCGTATTTGCCGGTTTTCCAGTCATAGATGTCCTTGCCGTCCAGACGCATCATCGGCATGATGCTTCGCTCGTAAGCGGCCACCGGATTTTTCATATTGAGCGCGAAGCCGTATACGCCGTCGGCTTTGCCGGCTTCAGTAATTTTTTGCGCATAGGTGACAAGCTCTTCAAGCGATTTCGGCGGTTCAGTAAGTCCGGCCTTGGAGAACAAATCTTTGTTGTAGATCAAGCGGAAGGTCGAGCCGTAGTTAGGCAGGCTGTAAAGCTTGCCGTCGACCGAGTTGATGCCGTCCAGCTTAAGAAGATTATCGCCGAATCTCGCCTTCAGCTCCGGCGTGGTATAGCTGTCAAGCGGCTCGATAGCCTTCATTTTAACCAAATCGGTGATCGCAAGCTTGCTCTTGGCGTTCATGATGTCCGGCGCTTCTCCGGCCAGGATGGCCGTTTGCAATACTTGCTCGTAGTTATCGGTCATCACTTGATATTCGATTTCGATATTGCTTTTGTTCGTTTCGTTGAACTGCTTGATTTTCTCCTGCATCAGATCGGTGTCGTGACGGGCGTTTGTCCAGAACTTCAGCTTGACCTTTTGTCCGGAGGCGGCGGTATTGCTTTTGCCGCTATCAGTCCGTTCCGTCGTTGTGCAACCCGCCGCAATCAGCGAAAGCGCCAGAAGTCCGGTTATAGCTGCTTGTTTTTTGCTCATCATCGTTCGCTGCATCTCCTTATTCTAATTCGGTTTCGTTTGCTATAGCTGATTATATTTTTCATAGCTTCAGATCGGTAGAGCGGTAAATTTCCGGTTAGGGGGGAATTTTTTGTGATCCTCGTCCCCCTGTTTACCCTTTTACCGAACCGCTTGTAATTCCGGCGATAAAGGACTTGTTGGTCATGAAATAGACGACCAGAATAGGCAGCATCGACAGCATTGAGCCGGCCAGCATCAGGTGCCATTCCGCAGCGGCGTTCGTTGAGTATTTCAGGGAAATGACCCCTACCGTCAGCGGTCTGAGACTTGGGTTCGTCATTGTAAAAATAAGCGGCAAAATGTATTGATTCCATGCATCGCGGAACGTAAACAGACCGACTACGCCGAGTCCTGGCCCAAGCAGCGGCAGAATGACCCGCCAATAAATCCCGAAAAATCCGCATCCGTCGATGGTGGCGGCTTCGTCCAGATCCTTCGGTATGGCTTTAACGAAACGTTCCAAGAGGAAAAGATAGAACGACAAGTGAGTGCCGACAAAAATCAAAATGACGCTCCACAGCGATTTATGCATATGAACTGACTTCATCATATCGTACAGAGGGCGATAGGTAATCGCACCGATCGTAATGAACATCGTCGCAGCAAGAACGAATAGGATCGCCCCTCGTCCGGGGAAATTCCTTCTTGCAAGCGCATAAGCGCCCATAGAGCAGACGATCAGGTTCATCACCGTCGATATGACGGAAATGAATAAGCTGTTCCACGTATACACCGCAAAATTCGCTTTTTTCCAAGCGTCGATGTAATTATGCCACTGCCAAGCCTCGGGTATAATGCTTGTGCTGCCGAGCAGCTCAGAGTTGGTTTTGAGCGAGCCGAATAAAGTAAACAATACCGGATAAAGAATGGAAAATACGATAACGAGCAAAAATAGCCAAACGATCCCCTTACCGATCGTCGGAGCGAGACGATCGGCGGATTTAGCCTCCGTGCCGCCGGCCGGATTGACTCTTGCAGAAAAGCTGCTCATAGCTGGCTGACCTCCTTAATGCGACTCGCTGGACTTGCGCGAGATAAACAAATATAGTCCGGTAATGATTCCGACAATCAAGGCCGATACGAAGCCGGCCGCAGCCCCATAGCCGTATTGCTGCACAACCGCCTCTCCCTCGGATACCGGGAAGAACAGCTTGTAGATGTACAGATACATCACTTCCGTTTTGCCAGCAGGTCCTCCTGCGGTCAATACCATGATGCTTTCATAGCTCTTGAGTGTATTTACGATCGCCAGCATGATGATGATCTGCATCACCGGTCCAAGCATCGGAATCGTGATGTGGAAGAACTGCTGGGTTTTGTTGGCGCCGTCAATCGAAGCGGCTTCGTACAGATCGTTCGGAATGCCCTGCAGTCCGGCGAGGAAAAGCACCATGTAGTTGCCGACCGCTCCCCAGATCGCCACGATGATCGCCGTCACCATCGAGTATTTAATGCCGAGCCATTCGATGGGGGATTGGATGATTCCGAGCTGAATAAGAACGTTGTTTATAGTGCCATTGTACGAGTTGAACATCAGGTAAAATACGAGCGAAATGACCGACGCGCTAATAATAGTCGGCATGAACAAGATCGCGCGGATTGTGTTTTTACCGAAAAGCCGGCCCTGGTTCAAAATAAAAGCCAGGAGCAGCGCCAGTGGCAGCGTCACAATCAGCTTGCCGAACGTAAACACCCCGGTGTTCCATACGGATTGCCAAAACTCGGCGTCCCGGGTAAACAGGCGGACGAAGTTGTCCAGCCCGATAAACCGCGCTCCGGAAAAGCCGTCGTAATCGTAGAACATATATTTGAACGCCCAGCCCATCGGGTAAATCGTAAAGAGAGCAAGCAATATCACGCATGGAAGCACCATAAGATACGGGCCGGAATACTCTCTCCATTTTTTTCTGAGTAACATTGTTGGTTAATCTCCTTTCTCTCCAGTTGTGATTGCTAACCCAAGTATATGGGCACTCGGCCGATTCCTCTAGGGAGGCAATTTTCATCAGGAGGGGGGAGATTTTACGCTGTCGTCATTCGTCGAGAGTAACCGTCCCGAGCAGGTGATCCCGGTATCCGGAAGGCGTCATTCCGTTTTTTTTCTTGAAAATTTCGCGAAAATACCGTCGGTCGTGATACCCGAGACGTTCCGCCACTTCATAGATGGGGATATGCGGATCGGCGAGCCATTGCTTTGCCTGCGCCAGCTTTCTGTCCGTAATAAATTCCACGAAGGTGCTCCCAGTTTCTTTCTTGAACAGGCTGCTCAGGTAGTTAGGGCTTACGCCGACATGATCTGCTACAGCGGGCAGCGTAATCGTTTGCAACAGCTGCTCCTCGACGTACTGCTTGGCCTGCTCGGTGATATTTTTCGTTCCGTCCTGAATCCACAGTTTCACCTGCTGTGCGGCGGCCGTACAGAGCTCGAGAACCCGGCGGCGCAGCTCCGCCAAACTCGTGTCCTCGAACGTTTCAGGCCATGTTCTGCTGAAATCGTCGGAAAGCCCGCCCTCTATATCCATTTCCAACATTTGACGGTACAACACTGCAGCCAGTTGAATGCAGGACAGACGGGTTTCCTGTGGAGTGCTTTCACTGCTGTGCAGGCTCGTGAAAAAAACATCTACAGCTTGTGGAACAAGCTCCGTTTGTCCTCTTCGGACGACGCTCATCAGCTCGTTCTCCGCGTGCACCGGGTATTCACGCCCCCGGAGGCGGTAGTGTGACAGATCTTCGTAGTGAACAACCTGATTCATGCCGAAGAAAGACATATGCTCTATGGCTTCGCACGCCTGCCGGTAAGCATCCGGCAGATCCTTGAGTTCCGGACAAAGAGAGCTTTGCCCTACAGTGACGGTAATATTGGAGTTTTGTTCTATGGACGTTCTGCAGTAATCAGCAAAGTGCAGCAAATGAAGCTTTATGTTCTTCTCCGATTCGCCCGGATCGTAATTGACGAGCAGGGTAAGCCGTCCCCATTCGGAATAAAACGCGACGCCGTTCCCCCACGAGGCCAGGCAGTCTCGGATGATATTCTCGACAATAAACCGCGTCAGCTCCACTTCCTGAACAGGCTGCTGAGAAATCTCGGCAAACCGGTCGATGGAAAAAACGAGCAGCCCGAAGTGCGCCGACTTCACGGGTATTTCCGCGAAATTCCACTTGTCCAGCAGTCGTAAAGGCCGATGATCCCGGAACAGGACCATTTCCGTCAAATATTGCTGCCGCAAGGCCGGGAGGCTCACCTGTATTTTCCGCTGAAACTGCTTGCGCTGCTCATCCAACTCAAGCTGCTTGCGAATGGCGGAAAGCTCCTTTTCGATGATCATCGTCAGCTCTTTAATATCGACCGGCTTCAGCACATATTCGGATGCGCCGAGTGAAATCGCCTGCTTGGCATAATCGAATTCGTCATATCCACTTAACACAATAAACCGGATCGGCCGCTGCTCCGTCTGCAGCCGGCTCATGAGCTCGATGCCGTTCATATTCGGCATCTTGATGTCGGTAATCACCAAATCGGCAGGAAAGGAAGCATATTTTTCCAAAGCCTCCATCCCGTCTAAGGCGATCTCTACTCGATCGACGCCGAGCTCCTCCCAAGGCATGTGCTTACGAATACCCAGTACCACGCTCTCTTTATCATCCACCAGCAACACATTCATCGTTGATCACTCCTTGAACCCAAAAATATGAATTTCCATGACCGTTCCTGCTCCTAGGCCGCTTTCGGCACGCAAACAAGCCCGGTCTCCGAAGAAATAGAGCAGCCGTTCCTTGATGTTGACGATCGCATACCCCCCGCTTTGAACGGAGACAGAGTCACCGGCAGGTAAAACCGGTTCATTAAAATCTTTGATACGCTCAGGTGGAATGCCGCAGCCGTTGTCTTTGACCTTCAAAATCACCGTGCCCGACTCTGTGACCCTGCTCGACACATGGATATGGAAGTCTATATATTCGTTGGCCTTAAATGCATGCAGGACGCAGTTTTCGACGAGCGGCTGCATGATGATTTTGGGCACCAGAACGTTTTGGGCACGCGGATCCGCTTCGATGTCATAAGTGAATTGCCGCTTGTACTGGTGATTCACCAGCTTCAAATAATGCTCCACATGCTCCATTTCATTGGCGATGGTCGTTTCCTCTCTCCCCTTGTTGAGGCTGAGCCGGAAAAAACGCGATAAGGACAATATGATCTCGGGGGCTGTAGGATCCTCGAACTCGAGTGACTTCCAATACAGCTCATCCAGCGTATTGTATAGAAAATGCGGATTGATCTGCACCTGAAGCGCTCGCATCTCCGCTTGGCGCTTGGCCTTCCCTTCTTCGACAATCTGCCTAAGCAGGCCTTGAATACGCTCCAGCATCTCGTCAAACCGGTTGCCGAGCTCGCCGATGTCGTCTCGGTAAATGGAAGAGAAGCGCACGTTAAGATCGCCAAGCTTGACCTTGTTCATCAGCATCATCAGATTGCGCAGTCGATTGGTTACCCATTTGGCGATCCAATTATTTACGAGGAACGAAACGATCAATAAAATAACGGTCATCAAAATAGTGAAATACTTGATGAAACCGACCTTCTCGAGCAGATTATCCTTCGGCTGGACGACGACAGCCCGCCACTGGGTAAATGGGATTTCCGAATGGTTGACTAGGAACGTTTCCTTGTTGATGTCCATTTCGAAATGGGAAGGCGCTTCCTTCAAACGGGCGAGCGCTGAATTTCGAATAAATTCCGCCATAGCCGAAGATTCCTCGGACATCAGCAGAGGCTTACCGAACTCATCCAAAATGAGAGAAAAACCTTGCGGAACAAGGCGGATGCTCTTCAAATTATTCACGAATTTTTCCGTCGATAGCGTCATCACCAGGTAACTGTCTTGATCGAGGTAGCTCATGTCCGCCGCTGGCCTTGTGAGCAGGCTGATGACATCCCCTTGACCAGCGAATAACGGATCGATTTGGCTGTGCACCCACACGTTTTTCGGTGAGTTGACGATAGCTGCATAATATGGAGTTTCGCGAAAGGGCACCTTTTTCTTCTCAAAGGGCCCTTCGAAAAAATCTCCCCGCGGCGTACTCATATAGATCGTCTTAATCGAAGTCGAGTTGGTCCGCATTTGCGAAAACAACGAGAACATCGTGTTGAATACCTTCGTATAAGGTTCATCCGTTTTATTCAGGCTCCAGCTCATCGCCAGCTTCATCGCTTCGCTGGAATTGATCAGGTACATCCGGTCGCTGACATTCTTCATTTCATTGCCCATGTAGCCACTCAGCTGATTTACCGTTTGGTCTGCCGCGTTATAGGCGTAGTCCTGCAATATTCGGGAAACCTCATTATAAGAGAATGCACCTGTCAGCGGAACCGCCAAACAGATGACGATAGATGTGGTAAGAAATACTTTGCGCTGCAAGCTGTAATTTTGAAATGCGGTGAAAATCCGCCGAATCAGTCCCATGAGTCCGTCCCCCTTGATTGCATTTTTCCATACCCCGGCCTTGCCGGGCAAGGGCTTAAAATTTACGAAGCCGGAGCGATTAATGTAGATATACCACCCACGTAAGGAAAAAACCACTGGATAACTTTCTCAGCTAGGCTTATGCCTTATATAAAAAGGAAAAGGACCCCTTTGCAGGAGTCCCTCCGAGGAGATTAGAATTGGATCGTTCGCTTACAGACATTCACCACGCACAATTTCGTTGACCATACTTCTATTAGAATGATGCTCCAGATTTATTCATCACTGTTGTTGCGTTTATGGAATTGTGGTGTAACGGAGATTTATAAAAACCGATGCTCCTTTTCCCGCAGCATACAACACATTAAATCCTTCGCGATTATGCGCATATGTTTGTGTCGCAAAACGATTATGCACGTATGTTTGTGTCATGACACCGCGACACAAACATACGTGCTTTCAAATAAAAATCCCCAATTTTACGGGGATCTCAAAGCACCTATGTTTGTGTCGTCGGACAGCGTACCAGAGAATCTTGTTGTTGTTCTTCCAATCCCACAATATCACCCTCAATGATGAATCAATCATGCCCCCATTCAATTTAGATTTGCCCTGGGCGAGACTTACTTCATTTTTATGCTGATGCCGTTCCTTAGAACTCCTAAGAAAGCCGGTAAGCATTTACTCTGGTTATTCTAACGACAAACGCAACCGTTACTCTAGCGACAATTTTAGTAATTATGCTGTTCGGACCCCATTACCCGGCTAATTTTTTTGTCCCCGTACTTCTTTGCCGTTCGGTTTATTCCCTGCTCGAGTTTATTGAGAATATGGATATTTGGTTAATGCTCGTATGGTTGTTTGCCGTCTTCCTCAAGCTGTTCCTCTATATGTTTATTTGCTCATACGGAACGGCTCAATAGCTCGGAATCAAGAATTGGAAGAATATCATTTGGTGGTTTGCGGGCATTATGTTCGTATCGGCAGTACTCCCGGAGAATGATCGAGCTTCCCATTCTGATGCTAATTATAGGATATATAAAGAAACAGCGTCAATAATTTCGAATGGCTTCCGACTTCAAGTATTCACACGAGGAAGGTAAGTCCGTGGCGTTACAATGAGGAGACTAAGAAGTTCGGGTCGACGTAAACAGAAAGAAGGCAGACCCTCCGTGGATCTACCTTCTTTCTGCTTAAGTCGTTTCATCGTTTCCTGGTTCAATCAACGAGTCATCGTCGGCCCTCCGAACGATTCAAGCGTGGTTTGTCAACTCTGCCGAACAAAGGCAACCAATCATTCAAACCAATTACTCATCCCATTTGGAATGAAGTACATGATGGCAGAAGTTAGGGCGCTTATATCCCGGAAGAAGCATTTCGCATATGTCGGCGTTAATTGTTCCGTATGTTGTTTCCGGTTTGTGTTTGAAGCCTTCCAAGAAGGCATGTAAGATGTTGTGTTTGAACTGACTGCGAGGAAAAGCCTGGACGACTATTTGCCGAGCTTCAGCTGAGATGAGATCGAAGTTCTTCCCGACGACATCATAACCGACGCCAAAATTCATAAGCGCCACTTCGGTTTCCTTATATTCGACGATTCCGATGGTTGTATGCAGGGCAACAGCATCCCAAACCAGCCGAATGGAATCTTCCGGGATGCCGCGGCTTTTAAGAAAATCACGGGCAGCATTAGCCCCATCGACCTCAAAGCGTTTGTCCTTGCTTCGGAATGCGGGAGTAAGGCCTATATCGTGGAAGAGTGAACTGATATAAAGCAATTCAGCATCGTATTTCATTTGATTCATGTTCCCCCTCATAGCCGCAAACAAATATACGCGGTTCGAGTGGTTCCATAGAAGGTCGTCGGCATGCTCACGCACTAATTCAGCAGCTTCAACGGCTAGCTTACTATCCGGAATCTTTATATCAGCGATTAATTTCGTCATCAACAACTTCCCCCTTATTCATTCGACTAACCTATTATAGGATTTGATCGTTGCGAAAATAATGCGCTTTTTGTTTCAAGGATCGCTCACAACCTGAATGAAAGCTTGGCATGCCGCTCAAACACGGAATGCCCTCTTCCACTATGCGTCTCGCCTCCATATTTTTCATTGCTGGGAACGAATATTGCGGAACAATTAATACCAATAATCCCTAATAGCTACTTTCCGGATTTCATCTAACACTGAAGAGGAAGCGATCATTTCCTTTCGGCAACGATCGCTTTATTTTGTCTTCGAATATTGCGATGGTCACAAATGGCATTAAATACGGCTAGACAGTTACTTTCTTTGCTAGACGCGCTGCCGCTTCTTGGGCCTCATTTTTTGCTTTATCCAGCACGTTTGCTTTGTCAAGCTTGCTTGTACCTTGAGCTCGGACAATTTGGTAATCCTCAATGCCGAGGAAGTTAAACATCGATTTGAGGTAGTTGTGTGAGAATTCGTTATCTGTGTACCAATCGTTATTCGTGTAGATACCGCCACTTCCTTGAATCACGAGTAGACTACGTCCGTCAGTTAGTAAACCTACTGCGCCATTTTCCGTATATTTGAAGGTTTCGCGGGCGATCATGATGTTATCCATGTAATCCTTAAGCCGGGAGGGGATATTGAAGTTGTGAAGCGGCATGACGATCACGTATGTTTTCGCGCTCTTGAATTGCTGTAAAATTTCGTTCATTTTGCTGGTAACGCGTTTCTCTTCGTCCGTCAACTCTCCACCAGATGCAAATTTCCCCCAAGCGTTCAGAACGGTGCTGTTTATTTCCGGAATTTCTTCGCCATATAGATCAATTTGCTCGATCAATTCGTTCGGATTCAACTTGCGGTAGTTCTCAATAAAATATTTGCCGACTTCAAGACTAACTGAATCAGGGGAATCAACAGTGGCATGCGCATTGATAACAAGTAATTTTTCCATGTTTCCACTCCTAAATTTGATTTTATTGGCGACAAGATTAATCGCCGATAACCTTAGACCCCAATATACAGCGATGCATGTGCCAAGTCAAATCCATTTTTATGGTTCGGCCTACAGTTGACAATTGGAGCGGTTATCATTAGATTTATAAATATTTACCCATAATAAAATGGGAGGAGTTATTATGCAGTATAGTGTCGGAGTCGAATATGCACTGCATTGTCTAGTTTACTTAATTCCAAACGATTCAAAGATTGGTATCAAGGAACTTGCATTTTTTCAAGGCATTCCGGAGACCTACTTATCCAAAATATTTACAAATCTTGCTAAAGCGGGTATCATTTCGTCGGTTCCTGGCGTTAAAGGTGGATTTAAACTTGCACGGGATCCGGAGGAAATATCCTTCTGGGATGTGGTCGAGGCAGTGGAGGGCAAGAAGCCAATTTTCCAGTGCCAAAACATCAAGGATAGGGGCTATCTATATCGCAATCGCGACTGTTCAGACTGCACAGTTTCGACAAGCTCCTGCTCAATTAATTTAGTTATGCTCCAAGCCGAAGAGACTATGCAAAATTATTTACGCAGTAAGAAATTGTCCTGGCTGGAGGAGGAGTTGGATCGTGTTTTGCCCGCACAGACACGTAAGGATATACGAGCTTTCTTTGCAAAGGACGATTCCATAAACTAAACCGAATAAAAGACAGGATGTTTAGATCGCGACGACCTCTGAGTATTTATATAATGTGAAACAAAACATATATAGCTCTAACATTTTGTATGCTTGGGAACGTTGATACAGGAAGGTGTTAAGGTAAGGTCTGGATGACGGATATCACCTATACCACTACCTGCCCGCCGCGTGTACATCCCAAAAGTGAATGGCAAACTCAGGTCTATTGGTATCCCCACTGTGCAATCATACTGCACGCCTCCCTAAGTGCCCCGATTCTAATACTCGTTTCTGGATAGCTGAATACAAAAGATAAAAAGTCGGTAATCCTTAGCTAAGGAAAACCGACTTATATTTTGGTAAAAACCGTCTTAGAGTGGGTTTTACGTCATTTATCTGGCGGTGCCTCTAGGAAGGCTTTAGAAAACAATATTTTCCATCCACTCTGCCCCTGGTGTCAGCTACGCTGGTATTACCCCGTTATGGTGATCTCCGGAGCTGTATTATCGGTGCGTACGGCAGCGGTAAGCGGCTGTTCCATGTTGCCTGCGGCATCTACGCTCCGATAGACCAGCAATACGTCCCCTCCGTACTCAAAGTTACCGCATCCCGCCCCGTCTGCTGGGCACCACCATCTACCGAAAAATAGGTAGCCGTCACCTCGGATTCAGCATCAAGCGCCGAAAGAAGCATACTCTTGATCCATAACGAGACAGCCTATCGTTACGGCAGCCTCATTGTGGTGTGTTTGATTGCTCTAGCGTTCTCCGCTAGTTTAGTCATTCCGCTTGCCCCTACCCTTCTCGTTCACGCGTTGTCAACGGCATCAGGAGACGTTTCTTAGAAAATAAGGATAATCCCCTGATAGCCGTATTAGTTCTTTAAACTGCTCTGCCCAGTCAGTCTTTTATGCATTTGATCTTCGAACAGTATTGTATTAGACCGTCCCAACTCCCCCATAAGCAACCCTGACATTTCGAAGGTTGCTTTTTCATTATTGTCTCAGACGGGATCAACAACGTGCTTCCAGATGCAAGATGGGGGTATACCGATACGTTCGGTACATGCACCGATTGGAAACTGTTATCTTCATCTGTTAATTACTAGCGAGGCAAGCCAGGACCTAAAACAACAACGTCTACGATGAAAGCCAATATCCCCAGAAAGATCCAGGTCTTAGAGAAAACTGGCGTAAGCAGTTCGACAGGTTCACCCGATTTTCTAATCCGGATGAATGCGGCCATCCAGGCAAGAAACGCTTGACCGCCAAAGGAGGATGCCGCGGCGGACATCGCGACCAGAACCATGCCCACAGGGTTAAACAGCCCGGCGATTACACTCATGATTCCCGACACAAGATAAGGAAATATGGTTAAAGCTCTTCCTCTTCTCCGTCGTTCACCATACTCGTTTCCCAAAAATGGATCGAGCGTTCGTACACCATGTTTTAAAGTTGCGAATGAAATGACTGCGCCTATCAGAGTGAGAGCGGTTTTCCAAAAAACAGGGTTTGGAAGCCCTGTCACAAAAGCGTCCACATCGCCAAATCCGGCAAAAGACAAGGCCATCATATAACCCCCGCCGATGAAAAAATTCACATGGCATAGCAGCCAGAGAAAATATCGGGTATTGGACGAGGCGTGCAGCAGTTGTTTGGCAATGATAGCAACGACAATTCCTACGATAAAATTCATCAGAATGCCGGCCGAATGGATCAAACGCTGCAATCCGACCGTAAGATGTTCGATATTGTAGTCGGCATCCACACTTGATACATGCAAGAGTGATCCTCCCGACAACGCGGCCATCAAGGCATGCCCCAGAACTTCATGGGCAACCGAACAGATGAATTGTGTAAAGACTGCGATCGACGCGATGGAAAAGAGATTAATCCGCAGCTCGGGATTTAGATATACGTCCGATTGAGCCGTTGCCATATTCACCACAATTACCCCCTTCAAATAAATTATACATTCTGTTCTTCCCCAACCTCATTAAGTCTGCCGCCCTTTATGATCGCACATCATAATTCAACAGAAGAACTCGGTTCTCCGTGTTTTCTTTCTTCGAAATCCTACGAATGAGTCAACCTACGCGTGAATTCTCGTAATAGTTACGGCTTTGACTCATATTCAGGCCACCTAACGAGTACTTAAGACTGTTCACAAATTCAATATTAAAATAAATTTCTAATAAACGTTAGGGGTTTATTTTGTCGTAATTCCTGTAACCCATAACAATAAAAAAATAAAGTCCACCAAGGTCACTCGGAATCGGCTTGCCGTCCCGCTCTGATTGTCGCTGAACCCAGCCATATAAGCTACTCCCGTATCACCAGCATATATGGACATGTCAGGTCTTATCGTACGGCAAGATAATTATACATGTGATATCCAATTTAAAGTCTCGCTTCTTCAGACTTGTTCTTACCATAATCGATTATTCTGCTCACAAATGAATGATGCAAAAAACAGCTTTCTTAGCTCTCGCAAAATTTCCTCCGGACTTTGACGCTGCATAAGATTCGGATTGACATAAGCGGAGCGGATAATGGCGCTCTCATCGATCATGAATGTAGCCGGAACCGGCAAAATCCATTTGGAGGTATTGTTGTACTCCTCAAGATCTATCGTAAAAATGTTTAAGTTATAATATCCAACTTTCTACGTAGATCGCCGAAAAATCAAAATACTTTTCTAGATGAATAAATTCCCATACATATGGGAAATTTAACATTAAATCTGCAAAAATATCATTATTTCCATTGTATGTTTCTGGGGAGGGCGACACCTTATGAATCTGATCAAGCTTTTCAGGAAGAGGAGGGAACCCCTCAATCGTTCCTTAACCCAAGACGTGTTTCATGAATATCCGAAGAAGCAAAGCGACGAACATAAAGAGCCGATTTACCCCAGCTTGCTTGAAAGCGGAAATCGGTTAAAAGATATCTTCTCCGGATGTCAGGATTTCATTTTTCTTCCATGGCATTACGGGGCAAATCTTCAGTATTCGGCCATGGCCGTCTATTGCTTGTCGCTGGTCCAGGAAAAAAAGGTAAACTACTTTAAAACAATCATGCAGGATTTGGTTCCCCACTGTGTCGGACCTGCCGCAAATGTGACCCCCGAAGACGTGTTCAACTATTTCGAAAATCACGGAGCTTCTTCGGAAACCGCGCACATCATTGGGGATTTGGATACGGCGGTTCGTGATATTTTAGGAGGCAACGTCGTTGTCCTTTTCGACCAATGGGACAAGGCACTCAGCTTCAAAGCGATCACGATTCAAGAAAGACAAGTGATGGAAAACTTGACGGAGCCAGTTGTGAGAGGCCCGCACGAGAGTACTGTTGAAAATCTGATGAAAAATATCGGACTGCTACGTAACAGGTTGAAAACCCCTGACTTTAAACTGAATTTTTTAACAGCAGGGGGGAAATCTCAATCCGAAATTGCTTACGGTTATATCGAAGGAGCCGTCAACCCGGAAACGTTGGCTGAGTTTCAAAAACGGATCATGCAAGTTAAGGAAATGGAAATTTTGGAAACCTCTTATATCGAAGAGCTGCTTGAAGATTCTCGGTATACCCCTTTTCCGCAAGTTCGCATCACCGAACGGCCGGATACGGCTGTCGCTGCCCTCTTGGACGGGAAAATATTCGTGATGGTCTCCGGCAGTCCGAGTATTCTTATTTGTCCGGGTCTTTTCATGGAGTTTATGCAGTCTCCCGAAGACTATTACCAGAGAACGGTTTTTTCAAGCATGATCCGACTGCTGCGGTTTACTTCATTTTCCTTGACGGTTGTGTTACCGGCGATTTACATAGCATTGACAACGTTTCACCCTGAGTTGATCCCCACAGTACTCTTGCTTACGATTCTCAATACGCGCGAAGGAATTCCCTTCCCGGCTTTGTTGGAGGCGCTTATTATGAACTTTTTTTTGGAAATTCTGACCGAAGCGGGGGTTCGACTTCCACGTCCCGTCGGCTCCGCCGTGAGTATCGTTGGGGCGCTCGTTATCGGTCAAGCGGCCATCGATGCCGGCATCGCTTCCCCGGCCATGGTGGTTGTAGTGTCACTGACGGCGATCGCAAATTTCGCGCTTCCTCAGTACAATTTTTCCTTGACCGTCCGATTATTGCGTATACCGCTCATGCTCCTTGCCTCTATATTAGGGGTATTTGGGTTAATGATCGGGTTCTTGTGGATTATGCTGCACTTGATGAGTTTGCGTTCATTGGGGCAGCCCTATATGGCGCCTATTGGTCCAACTCGCCCCCGTCAATTTCGCGATGTGTTTGTTCGTATGCCTATGGATATCCTGCTGCGTTCCCCGCGAAATAGGCAACGGCATTATTCGTCCGCTTTAACGAAGGAAGAAGGTTGAACGGTGAGAGCATACGGATTCGCAACTTTATCCGTGTTGTTTCTTATTCTCCTGACCGGATGCTGGAATCGAGTGGAATTGGATGAATTTGCATTTGTTCAAGGCGCTGCAGTTGACCTGACGGAAGATGGATCGGAAATTGATATGACAGTCCAATTCTATAAGCCGACAAGCGGAGGAAAGAGTTCCTCGGGAAACAGCGAAGGCTCTAGCGATAGGTTCATCAATCTCAAAACAAGAGGCGCAAGCATATTTGAAGCGGTCCGCGATATCGCGATTCATTTGGGCAGAAAAGCGTCATGGTCCCACATGCGGATTCTTGTGATCGGGGAAAAGCTTGCTCAAAAGAGGGACGTCGGAGAAATCCTTGATTTTTTTACGCGGGATCATGAACCGCGCCCGACCATGGCCGTGATCATCGGCAAAGGCAGGGCCGACGCTTATTTGAAAGCCAAACCTTTTATTGAATCGAGCACGAGCCAGCAACTGCGGGAGGCGGAACGATTGTCTTATCATTATGCCGGAAAAACGTTGAACACCTCTCTTCGGGATCTGATGTTGGATCTCAAAAGCCAAACTGCGGTTTCGGCGGTACCGTACATTTCTTTTGACCGGAAGGATGAGTCGACAAATGCTTCTCTTACCGGCCTCCTGATTTTGAGGAAAGGAAAATTAATAAGCGAGGTTTCAGCCAAAAGAATCGGAAGCTTGCTCATGCTGATGGGTAAATATAAAAGAGGAATTCTCCAAGCGCCTTGTACTGACCCCAAAGCACCGGAGATCAGGAAGATGGAATCCGTTGAAGTAGAATCCGTCAAGACGAAGACCACAATTAAGATCAGAAACGATACAGCCGAGGCCCGCATCTCTATCAAAGTTCAGGGCTACGCTGGCGAGTTGCTTTGCTCTTCCATCAAAACGCCTGAGGAAGCGGCAATGTTTAATCAAAAAATGAAACAAACGCTCGAACAGGAATTGCATCTAACACTTAAGTTTTTACAAGTACGTAAGCTGGATGTACTGGGAATAGGAAATCGCATATTTCAAAAGGACCCGGCATTGTGGGCAAGCTGGAAACCGGATTGGGAGGAGCGCTTTGCCAAGCTTCCGATTACAGTTGACGTAGAGGTAAACGTGTTCAATACCGGTACAAATACAGGCGAGCATCTTGCAAAGTAATTTCAATCTCTATAGATGGATATTGGGGTATAACCATGATTGAGAAATTCACGCTTCTGCTTATTTTATATGCCGCTCTGTTTATTTATGATGGTCCGAAATTGAAAAATAAACGCCGTCGGATGCAGGTCGGGTACGGGCTGTTAATGATAGCCTCCGTGTATCTCAGCATCGATTATTTGTTAGATCTGCATGCTCCGAACCTGGACGATGTATTTCATTTCTTTTTTAAAAATGCGGTGAAGCACATTGAGGAAGCAATTAAACTTCCTGCTTAACGATCTGATTCCCGAAGGAAAGGGGGCTTGATGAAAATGCAAAAGCTGAATACGGTCAGCTCCTGGCAAATGACGGCACTCTTTACAGCCTATATAACCGGATCGGCGATCGTCTGGATTCCGGCGCCTTTGACCGGTGCTGCAAAAAATGCCGCCTGGGTATCGCTGTGGCTTGCGAGCGGAATTGGGATGTTGGTGCTTGCTTGTGTCCTCTATTTGCACCGGAAATACCCTGAACTAACGTTTGTCGAGTATAGCGAACTAACGTTTGGCAGGATGGTGACTGCAATCATCGCCGTTCCTTATTTAATCATGTTACTTCTCATGCTGTCCAATATCGTAATCGGTATAAGTCAATTCTTCAATAGCACGATGATGAGGGAAACGCCTTCCTATGTCTTCCACTTGTTAACCCTGCTTACTGCGGCCATGACCGTTCGTGCGGGAATTGAAGTAATGTCCAGAATGTTTATACTGCTTCTCGCCGCGGTATTTTTCTTCTCGTTCTCTGTTTTGCTGCTTTGCCTGCCTTCCTACCGTCCGGAGCTTCTCTTGCCCGTATTTCAGCACGGTTTCAAGCAAACCCTCTTCGGCGCTTATCAAACTTGGGGTTTCCCATACGCGGAGATTATCCTATTCTCAACACTTTTGCCGTTTGTCCGAAGGGATCAACGACAACATCTCGGCAAATTTATGTTTATCGCGCTGCTTTTCAACGGTATTTCTTTGTCACTGGTGATTCTATGCACCATCATGGCTCTAGGTCCGATGGCGGCGACTGTAAAGTTTTCCTTATTCGAGCTTGCGCGGCTGGTCGATGTCGCAGATATCATTCAGCGGATCGAATCGGTCATCAGCATCGGCTTGATCGCCGCGTCCTATATGAAGGCAACCATTGTGCTGTTTATGTTGAATGAGGCCATATCCAGGCTGCTTCGGCTACAGGACGAGAATATTCTGATCTTTCCGACAACATTTCTATCATTTCTTCTTACAATGACCATGTATCAGAACGAATTGGAATTTAACGAACGTGTAACTGCAGAGTGGCCATTAATTATCACATTGTTCGGCGTTGTTCCCAACCTTATGGTAATACTGGTAACCGCGTTTAAAGACCGGCGCGGAAAGATTCGCAAGGCATAAAATGCCATGCTCCAATTGAATGTTACTTGTTAAAATAATTTTCCCGGTACTGGCCGGGGTACAGCCTTCCAGCTTGCGAAATACCGGATAAAGTTCGCCGGCGTATTGTATTTCAGCTTCTCCACGATTTCCGCTATTTTCATATCCGTTTCAACCAGCCATTTCTTGGCCATCTTCATGCGATATTCCGACAAGTAATCGGGGATAAACTTCTGCGGTTCAATAGCTCTAAATATAATTAAAAATCCCATGGTGATGATTCTCTTCTGTTGCCTTCAGCTCCCAAGCTATTAATTTACAACTCAAAATAACCTGCTCCGCCAGAAGCAGGTTGTTTTTTTTCTGCTGTAATATATTTTTCGACTAAATGAGTAATTTACTCCTTCCATAACGACAGGTACCAGAATTTCGTTAAAATACATTCAAGAAACCATGAACCGCTTTATGACAATGGCTACGCCGTCATCCCTGTTCTTGCTGGCGGACGTAACGGAAAGAATATGCGCATCGACCCGCAAACCGACTCCGGAATGCTCTGTGAAGGTTGGATAAGAAACCATATCCCATTTGAAATCGGTTAATTTATCCAGGGCGGCGATTTCAACTAAACGCTTGGGCCCGTTGTATTATCGGGAATGGGATAATGTTCTTGTCAATTTCGGGAATGGGATAAAGTTCTTGTCACGGGAATTTGACAAGAACTTTATCCCATAAAAAGCAAAAGCCGCAATTTACGCGACTTATAATGGGACAATGTTCTTGTCACCCGACAAATGTCGGATGACAAGAACATTATCCCATAAATGACAAGAACCTTATCCCATTCCGACAGACGAAAACCCATCGCTAGTTGCGATGGGTTTCAATGGTTTCAATGCATTTTACTTCTTAAATTGTTTTTGATTTGTTAGGACATTTTATGTCGTTAATTATTTTTTCTAGCTCTATATTTCTTGATTCTTTTTTTGTGACTATCTGGACAACCTGTCGCTCATATACATTGGATTTGTGTCTAAAGATCATCTTTGGGATTCTATTTTCTATCATCCTTGTAACTTGATTCCAATCAGGAACGCGGTTTTGTTCGGATCCTTCTTTTGCAATTTCAAGCCATTGATAGAAATAATTTAAACACAATTCGGATGTGAATCGATTTACGATCCAATCAGACAATCTTCTGTTATCAAATTCATAAAGATTGGTGTGGTTAAACAGCTTTTCTTTAAAGTCATTTATATGTTTTTGGATGAGTTGAGTCGCATATTCAAATCCTTCATATGTTCTGCGATTTGTTTCATCCGCTCTTATCGAGGTATAAAAATGATCGGTCCGCAGCAATGTGTGTTTCCAAAATACATAGGCATAAGCATATGGACAAATTTGAGGAAACTCCCCTTCCTCCTGTTTACGGAGTTCTTGTAGGGTATGTAAACAAACGTGGTGATTAGCCAAATATTTTTTTCTGACATACCGGTCAATGGCCCTGAAGCATTGCTTATTTTCATCATATACGTGATCTTTAAACTCGTTACTTAAGGAGTAGTCTCTCTTGGTTATCATCTTCTTATGTTCACTGCTAGGAAACTTGGAGGTAATGGTTGCTTCGAAATTAAACATGTCAACAGAAACAGACCGAGGAATAAACAGTAGTCGATTTGTTTCTGTTACAACTCCCATTTCACCTGACAACCATTTCAACACAACATCGTCATTAATCTTTGCAAGGAAATTCCATTCTGCCCACTGTGTCAAAGTAAAATCGCCTAACGTATATCCGCACTTACAAGTAAAAGGGTCACGGAAAAACAATATGGTCAAAGGGAAAAATGATTAATGATAAGCCAGATGGCTTTTGGGAATGGTATCGTACAGATGAAACATTAAAGCGTTCAGGGTATTTTGACATGGGCGAGCCTGTTGGTGAATGGGTCACCTATGACAGCAAAGGCAATAAACACAAAACTACCAATCGTGATAATGAATAAAATGTCAGGGCTTTTGCTTATCCATTGCTGTGTGTAACCTGCCATTTAGCTTAATGGCCTTTTGAACAAACATTACAAATTCAAGTTTTTCTATCTCCTCGATTATGCACCTATGTTTGTGTCGTAAAACGATTATGCACCAATGTTTGTGTCGTGACCTCGCGACACAAACATTGGTGCTTTAAAATATAAAATCCCCAATTTACGGGGATCTCAAAGCACATATGTTTGTGTCGCCGGACATTTTTCCTTCGGCGACACAAACATATGCGCTTTCGCGACACAAACATATACGCTTTCACCGAATTTCAGTTAACCGTTTTGTTGAGGCACATTCTTTAACACTAATGTTGAGTTTAAAATTTCCAGCTGCCTTGTTGGTCTTCTCTATACTTTTATCTATTTCCCTCCATACATCCTGGGCTGAGAACTTGCCAGTAAGTTCGATCGTGTATTCCCCTCCTCCCGAACCGTCTTCATGAATGATCAGGTCCAACCGACCACATCCCGTGGTGACGAGAAATATGATCGCTACAATGAATATAGCATATTTTTTCATTTACCTTTGCGCTCCCTTCTGCAGGAAAAGTGAACATAAAACAAGTTTAAAGTGACGCAAAAGATGTTCTTCGGCGTCACTTTAAGAGTATAAGTATGATTATTGACTGCTTTACCTATTGCATCTTTGCTGCCTATAGTCATTTAATCAATAAAGGATTGATGAAGTATATGTACACGCCTGTCTTTATGATCTCATTCGATAAAATACATCTTGCCATCGACTTCGAGGGCTATCGAAGACTGCTCGAGATCCCCTTTCATCTGTTTCGCAAACGAGACGACTTGATTAACGGCCTCTTTATCCAATTTCTCGGCAAAGGCATACACGATCGTTACTTTTTCTTTGATCAATTTTTTGTCATTATCAACCCAAGCACCCGAGCCGGCGACAGCCGTAGCGCCGCCAAACCAATTTGAAAATTTCGTCAGCGCCTGATCAACGAACTTTTCATGTGCTTCATCGGTGATGGGAATGCTCCCTTTCACCGTAGAAGGAACGTAAATTTTGACCACATGACTAAGGTGATATTGACCGCCGAGTGCACTTCCAGTTATACTATCCGCATTGGAAGCTCCCTCGGATGCACTGAAAGATTGCTGTACCGGAGCGATCAAAAGAGTCAATAAAAATACAAAAGATAGTCCCCAAAACCAAATTTTTCTCTTCATTACTTGAACTCCTTTATTTTTGAAATTTCACATACCGACTAGTCGGTATGCATTGGAAACATTATACATTGTGGGTTTTATTCCAATCAATGGGAACTCAGAATTATAAAAAGGGGATTTATGGCATGGGAAATCAGCACCAGCAACAATCAAAACAGACCATTGAAAAGCTGATGAAGTCCGGGGTCGAGTTATTCTCTCTCCACGGCTACTCTAATACAAGCATTGAACAGATCGTGAAACATGCCGGTTACTCCAAAGGAGGATTTTATGCCCACTTCTCCGGCAAAGAGGAGTTCCTGCTAAAGATCATTAAAGAAGGCATTGATTTTTACTTTGAAGATTTGCTATCTGCTCTGAATCGAAAAGATCGGGACTTGCTGAGCAACTTTCAACAATACTCTTTACGCTTGCTCAATGAAGCATACGAAAAAGGGTCCTCTTCTTTGCTTATTCAAGGATGCATGATTTCCAATGAATTACCTCAAATCAAGGAGAGGCTTATTGTACAGATGGAGGAATGGAGACAATTCCTAACGCATTTTTTTCAGGTTATGAAAGATGAGGGGATTGCAGGAAGTCCATTGGATGCAAGAACCTTAGCAACAGCTGCAATGGCACTCTTTAATGGGATTAATCTGCAGCATTTTGTCGACGACAGAATTCGGTTGGAAGATATGTTATTGGTTATTATTGAACTTCTTCAGGTCCAAAAACATGACTAGATACACGGGTTGGTAGGAATTCAGCGCCGCGGATCGGCATTTATTCTATTTCGTCAAACTAGAATTTTACGTAATAGAAAAGAAACCTTGCTCTTGACAGGAACGACGATAATAAAGAGATTATAAGAAAACAGCTTCCCGATGAGATCCATGCCGCCGCCATAGGGGACAAGAACCACGCGATCCACGGCGTGAAGTCAGCACCAGTACCCCCAACTCGCCCGCGAAGGCCCACACGCCAGTACTCAACGACAGCAGGCGCCACCATAAATCGCGAGTATCCAACATGGCACGACGCCGTGATAGTGATACGCTAAGTCAAAGTCTCCTGATGCGGAAACCCGGGACCCATATGCCATTTGCCCGCCATATAAGTGTTGCGGAACGCTGCGAACTCCCGCTGCGACATTTTGTATTCATCCCCATATTCCTCCACCTATACTCTTCTGGAATCATTTGACCGCCCTGTGCTGGCGGACAGCCTGACATCTTATATAGAGTTATTATATCAACGTGCGTTATTCGAGCCTACGTAACGATTAAGTATATTGCCTTATGGGAGAATCGGGCCTGGAAGATCTGAGATTGAATCGCACGATAATAAAAGTAACTTTATTAATGCAAGGTGAAAGGATGATTTCAAGTTTATTACAAATTACTGTTCAATGAACATTTAAGAGGAGTTGTCCTTTTGGCAGCTCCACGCTATCGTTTCCCGTTAGTTGAAGAAGCATGTTAGACTTCGATAGCTGTGGTACCTTCTGATAAACATATGGATACATATGGTGATGGGGAGTAAATCTTTGCTAGTGCTAGCATACCTTACATTTCTTGAAATACTTTAATGAGTTCTTCAATAGCACTCTTACCGTCTCCCTTGTAAGAAGAGCCAGGCATAACAGCAAGTGTTTTAGGTTTTAGATCTGCTAGTTTACGTAGCATCTGCTCTGTGTGCAAGGTATAGGGAATATAGTTGGAAAATGGACCTTGTGAGTTGTGTAACACTTCTTTAAACCGATCAATTAAACTAGCCTCAGTGACTGGTTCTACATCACCGTTTTGATGGAACAAGTCAGAAGTGAAGAGAGTCCGGTCGGTCTCTTCAAAAAGCAATCCTGCATCCCACCCATGCGGGAGATGGGGTGTGCGCAAGTAACGGAAGCTTTTCTTCCCCGTACTGAATACCTCGTTGTCCTGAAGCGAACGAATAGGTCTGATAGCGAACTCCCCGTTTACCGCCGCCCCAACAATCCCGATTACAGCCTCAGCTTGAGGTGCAATTGTGAGCCATTCATTGAGTGCGCCACACTCGTCCGACTCGAAATGACTGTAACTAATCCAGCGCAATTGTTTAAGATCAATTAGGCTAGCAACTGCTTGACTGAACTGAAAAAAAAGTGATTTAGGGCCTGTATGGTACAAAAGAGGCTCCTCGTCTCGGACTAAAAATGCATTGTACTGGAATCCGGATTCCGTTGAGAAGATCGAAAGACGAAATACATCAGACTCAATTTCATCAATACGTGCCATAAGATTTCTCCTTTATCCTTACAGATTACTTTACTGGTTTGTTTATGATCATTCATTTCTTGTTTAGTACCGTGTAAACTCCCTCCAAAAGCTACCCGCCGAACCTTTTTCCAATAATCATCATCCTCTTTTTGTAATTAAACTAACCTGCCCGTCCCTCGGTTTTAAGCGTTTATCTCACGTATTCTCACTCATTCGTAGGATTTCATCACCATGTATTGCAGCGATCGACGGAAAAGTAAGCTGTTACCACTGTTGAAATCCTTTTTAGGGCATGCGGGAATAGAAGAA
>NZ_CAJVCE010000021.1 GCF_910594985.1 Paenibacillus allorhizosphaerae | reverse complement strand
CTCCCATCACCCGAAGGCGATGTTCGCTATAATGTAAGCTGATTAGCTCAAAATTTAAAACTGGCGAGAATTTTCATTCTCTAATTCACTCACTCGTTGTTCAGTTTTCAAAGGGCAATTCGTTTCATTCGCTTCATCGCAACCTGTTTAGCAGCGACCTTTATAATATAACATATCTGCTTAACTAATTGCAAGTATTAATTATTTTCCATTCATTTTTTAACTTTTGTGACGGAAATAATAAATGCTTGTCATTTAAGCAGCGAAGATTAATTTATCACATTGGCACGAAAGAGTCAAGCTATATCTGTGGCAAATCTATTTTTGAATTACATCTTTTATATGCAATGACCGCTCAACCGCCAAGTTGATGATTTTTCCGGCCACATTGACCCAAGGTCTGGTCGGATTCGTGCAATCGGAAAACACAATTTCACCCGTCCGATTATCGCTCAGCATAACAAGCATGCCATTATGAAATGCCGTTACCTTATTCACGAACGTTTGCACCATTGCCGGCTCCATTTTTCCGAATGAGTCATTCAGAAGCTGCTCCAACACTAAATAGGGGGAAGACTTCTTCTTGTGAAACCGGTCGGTCGTCATGGCGTGAAACGTATCTGCGATAGCTACCAATTTGGAATAAGGATGGATTTTATCGCCGGATACGCCTAACGGATAACCGGAGCCGTCTTCACGTTCATGATGCTGAAGGGCGCACAACTTAACGCCGTTATTAATCGCCGGCACTTCTTTCAAAATATTATAACCAATCACCGTATGCTTCTTCATTTCTTCCGCTTCGGCTTCGCTCAACTTGCTTGGCTTATATAATATTCCGGCGTCCACTCTAGAGTTGCCGATATCATGCAGCAAACCGCCAAGCGCAATCGGCATCAAGTCCTTGGATGAAAAGCCTAGCCATCTGGCCAGGATGAATGAGGTGAGACTCACCATAATGCTTTTGTGATATATAAAATCTCGAAGCTGCAAATTTTTCGGGCTGAACGTAAGCACGTCGTAATGTCCGATATAGCGAATCAAGCCTTCCAACGTATTTCGGATTTCCAAAATAGGGACAGTTTGACCGCCGGTGCCCGTCGAGGTATAAACTTTGCGCAGCAGTTGAAGCATTTTATTATAGTTTTCATAGAACGGAAGTACACTGCGCGGCTGCGGTTCGGCTTTGTTTTCTTCCGATACGGCTTCCGTTTCGACAGCCTTGGTCTCAATCGGTACCATTGGAATCAAAAAAGCTCTCAATATTTCCACATCGCGAAAATTTATTATTTTCCCTTTTGGAAGCAGCACATTATTATATTTTGTGATTACGTTTTCGCTCAGTTTTTCACCGGATTTCAACTGGGAAACGGGAACGTTGGCCATATATTCCCCTCGCTTTTGTATGTCAATTGGAGTCATGCTCGCAATAAGTTGGACTTTAGACCCATTTCTGCTGTAATTATAAGCGAAAAAGAATGGGGATGTAAGCCCCATTCTTCGTCGTGAACCATTTATTTTTTAAACTTGCTCTTCACCATCGCCCGTAGAAGATTCAAGTTCTCCGGAAATCGCGCCTTCTTCATCGGATTCCGGCTCTTCCTCGCTTTTATCGACTCTCGCGAGCGTAGACACTTCATCCTCGTCGCGAATGTGGATCAACCTTACCCCTTGCGTATTGCGTCCCATCATCGAAATACCGGACATGCTTGTACGAATAATCGTCCCAAGCGCGGTTATAATCATCAGGTCTTCTTCATCCTCAACGACCTTCAGACCGACGACAGGGCCGTTCTTAGCCGTAATATGGAGCGTCTTGATGCCCTTCCCGCCGCGCGATTGCAAACGGTATTCGGATACAGGCGTACGCTTGCCGAATCCTTTCGAGGTAACGATGAGGACGCTGTTGTCTTCTTTCATGACGTCCATATCGATGACCGCATCATCGTCGTCCAGATGAATCCCTTTCACCCCTGTAGCGGCGCGTCCCATTGCTCGGACTTCTTTTTCGGGGAAATGAATCGACATGCCTTGCTTCGTGCCGATGACGATCGACTGTTGGCCGTCGGTCAGACGGACACCGATCAGATCGTCGTCTTCGCGGAGATTCAGTGCGATCAAACCGCCCTTGCGAATATTGGTATAGTCGTCAAGCGGCGTCTTTTTGACCAAACCGTTCTTCGTAGCAAAGAACAAGTATTTGTCCGAATCAAAGCTTTCCACCGGGATGACCGCATTGATCGTTTCGCCTTGTTCGATCTGGATGAGATTGATAATCGGCGTCCCGCGGGCCGTGCGGCTTAAATCCGGAATCTCGTAAGCTTTCAGACGGTATGCTTTCCCTTTGTTCGTAAAAAACATCAGGTAATGATGGGTATTGGTTACGAAAAGATGCTCGACGAAATCGTTATCTTTCGTATCCATGCCTATGACGCCTTTCCCGCCGCGTCTTTGACTGCGGTACGTCGTTACAGGCAGACGCTTGATGTAACCGGTATGGGAAATTGTAATGACGACGTCGGATTGCGGAATTAAATCCTCATCCTCAATGCTTTCTTCGCCGATCGTAATCTCGGAGCGGCGGTCGTCACCGAATTTTTCTTTGATTTCGTTCAGCTCTTCGCTGATGATATTCAGCACAAGCTGCTCATCTGCCAATATTGCTTTAAACTCGGCGATCTTCTTGAGAAGCTCGGCATATTCTTCCTCAATTTTTTCCCGTTCCAAGCCGGTCAAACGCTGCAAACGCATGTCCAGAATGGCCTGCGCCTGATCGAAGCTGAGCCCGAAACGATTGATCAAACCTTCTCTTGCTTCTTCCGTCGTACGAGACGCCCGGATGAGCGCGATGACTTCATCCAAGTGGTCCAGCGCGATGCGCAAGCCTTCGAGGATATGCGCTCTGGCTTCCGCTTTGCGCAGTTCATACTCCGTCCGGCGGCGAATGACGACTTTTTGGTGCTCGAGATAGTGGAACAGTATATCCCGCAAATTAAGCACTTTCGGTTCGCCGTTAACAAGCGCCAGCATAATAATACCGAAATTAGACTGCATCGCCGTATGCTTGTATAAATTGTTCAGCACGACATTCGGATTGACGTCGCGGCGCAGCTCAATCACGATGCGCATGCCGTTCCGGTCGGATTCATCGCGCAAGTCGGTGATGCCGTCGATTTTCTTATCCCGTACAAGCTCGGCGATCTTCTCAATCAAACGCGCCTTGTTCACCTGGTAAGGGAGTTCGTATACGATAATGCGCGCTTTGTTCCCGTTCTCCTCAATGGTGGCTTTCGCCCGCATCGTAACGGATCCGCGGCCTGTAGCATACGCCTGTTTGATGCCTTCGCGGCCCATAATGAAACCGCCGGTAGGGAAATCGGGGCCTTTGATGGACTGCATCAAATCAAGCGGCGTTACGTCCGGGTTCTCGATCAATTGCTGAACGCCGTTGATCACCTCAGTCAAGTTGTGAGGCGGAATGTTGGTCGCCATCCCGACGGCGATCCCCGATAAACCGTTGACGAGCAAGTTTGGAAAACGGGAAGGAAGAACGGCCGGTTCTTGTTCTTCGCCGTCATAGTTCGGCACGAAGTCGATCGTTTCCTTGTTAATATCGCGCAGCAGTTCCATCGCGATCTTGGAAAGGCGGGCTTCCGTATAACGCATGGCCGCCGCCATGTCGCCGTCAATGGAACCGAAGTTCCCGTGCCCGTCGACAAGCATATAGCGCAAGGAGAAATCCTGCGCCATCCGCACCATCGTTTCATACACGGCGCTGTCGCCGTGCGGATGATATTTACCGATAACTTCGCCGACGATTCTCGCCGACTTCTTGTGCGGCTTATCCGGCGACATCCCGAGTTCGGACATCGCGTACAAAATACGGCGGTGAACCGGCTTCAGACCGTCGCGAACATCCGGCAGCGCCCGGGCGACGATAATGCTCATCGCATAATCCATGAAAGATGTACGCATTTCCAAGCCGATATCAATTTCTTTAATCTGCGAACGAGGTTCTTCCGACATGTGTACCTCCTTATGATTACGCTTCGCAAAGCACTTTTACGATATATTGGAATCCCGCATCAAGTTTGCGGTCGGTTTAACTTACGGATGATTAAATTATTTAATGAGTTCGCTCTTACAAAAGGACTTCCCGCATTAATTCGCGGAATTTGCATCGGATTGACGCTGCGGTCGGCGATGCCCGGAACCGTCGTAAACGCATAGCGGATTCCGGCCGACTGAAGCAAAGCGGCGGATTGCGCGTCATTCACACCGAACGGAAAAGCAAAAGCATCGACCGGCCGCTCGTCCAATTCTCTCAGTTTGGCCGTACAACGGTTCGTATCCTGAATGATGCGTTCGGTATATTCCTGCTCCGACTCTACGGAGTTACCGTTCTTCAAGCGGGTAGTAAATAAAGCTTGTCCTTCCGGAGACTTGTCGTGCAAGCTGTCCGTATGGCATTGAAAATCGATATGCTTGCCGCTGCTTGCCATTTCGCGAATCTCTTCGCGGGACAAAGACGGAATGCGGCTATGGAGAGGCTGGTCGAGATTTTTCGTAATGACAAAATTCACCGCAGGGATATTCAATTGTTCGAGAATGGGGTAAGCATTCGTATAAAAACTGCGGTACCCGTCGTCAAAAGTCACAAGCACCGCATTCGAAGGCACTTCTCCGCCGGCTAAATAATCACGGAATTGCTGTAAGGTGATGAAATTGGTAGCCCCGATCTAACAGATCCGTCAGCTGATCGCGCAGACGTTTCGATGTAATCGTCACATCACCCTTTACCCGATCATCGATATGGTGGTAAGCGATCACGGCGACTCGATCCGTATACCAGTCGTCATTTGCGCTGAGACAAGTACTCCCGGCAAAAAACAATACGGCTACGGTGAGGCACCAGAGCACGCCGTATTTTTTGAACATTGCCATGCTTAGATGTCCAGATTTTTCACGTACTTGGCATGCAGCTGAATGAAATCGCGCCGCGGCTCCACATTATCGCCCATCAGCGTATCGAAAAGCGTATCGGCCTCGATCGCATCCTGAATGTTTACCTGCAGCAGCGTACGGCTTTCCGGATCCATCGTCGTTTCCCACAGCTGGCCCGGATTCATCTCTCCAAGACCTTTGTAACGCTGTACGTTCACCTTGGCTCCTTCGCCGAATTCAGCCATCATGAGTTCGCGCTGCTTGTCGTTATAGGCGTATCTGACTACTTTGCCTCGCTCCAGCTTATAAAGCGGCGGCTGAGCGATATATACGTATCCGACCTCGATCAGCTTCCGCATGTAGCGGTAGAAGAAAGTCAGCAGCAGTGTGCGAATATGCGCGCCGTCGACGTCGGCGTCGGTCATGATAATAATTTTGTGATAGCGTGCTTTGGCAATATCGAAATCGTCGCCGATCCCCGTTCCGAGCGCCGTTATAATTGCACGAATTTCGGCGTTGGACAAAATTTTGTCCAATCTCGCTTTTTCCACGTTCAATATTTTACCGCGCAATGGCAAAATCGCCTGGAAATGCCGGTCGCGCCCTTGCTTGGCGGAGCCGCCGGCCGAGTCCCCTTCGACAATGTAAACTTCGCTGATGGAGGCGTCCTTGGAAGAGCAATCGGCGAGCTTGCCGGGAAGCGAACTAACTTCAAGCGCGCTTTTTCGGCGCGTCAGCTCGCGCGCCTTTCTGGCCGCTTCGCGGGCTCTTGCCGCCTGAACGCCTTTCTCGATAATTTTCTTCGAGATGGACGGATTTTCGTCCATGAATTCAAGCAGCTTCTCGGCGAACAACGATTCAACGATCCCCCGCACCTCGCTGTTTCCGAGCTTTGTTTTCGTCTGTCCTTCGAACTGCGGCTCGGGAATTTTCACGGAAATAATCGCCGTCAATCCTTCGCGGACATCGTCGCCGGACAGGTTGGAGTCGCTTTCTCTGAGCACGTTATATTTTCGGGCGTATTCGTTCAATATCCGCGTAAGCGCGCTCTTGAACCCGGATTCATGCGTTCCGCCCTCATGCGTGTTGATATTGTTCGCAAACGAATAAATGTTCTCCGTATAGCTGTCGTTATATTGCAGCGATACTTCCACCTGGATATTGTCCTTTTCCCCTTCGACATAAATCGGCGGCTGGTGGAGCGCTTCGCGGTTACGGTTCAAATATTCTACGAAGGAATTGATTCCGCCCTCGTACATGAACGTATGGGCTTCGCCGGAACGCTCGTCCGTCAGCGTAATTTCGATTCCTTTGTTTAGGAATGCCAGCTCCCGGATCCGCGATTGCAGCGTATCGAAATCGTACTCCGTCGTTTCCGAAAAAATTTCTTCATCCGGCCAAAACGTAATCGTCGTGCCGTCCCCTTCCGACTCGCCGATGATCCGCAAATCGTATTGAGGCGTACCGCACTGGTATTCCTGCTCATACACTTTGCCTTCCCGTTTCACCTGAATGACCAGTTTCTTGGAAAGGGCGTTGACAACGGAAACCCCGACGCCATGAAGACCGCCGGACACTTTATAGCCTTCGCCGCCGAACTTGCCGCCAGCATGCAGCACGGTCAGCACGACCTCTACCGTTGGGCGCTTCATCTTCGGATGTTCGCCTACCGGAATCCCGCGCCCGTTATCGATTACCGTAATGCTGTTATCTTTATGCACGATCACATCAATCTTCGTACAATAGCCGGCTAGCGCTTCGTCGATACTGTTGTCGACGACTTCCCATACCAGATGATGGAGGCCGCGTGCGCTGGTCGAACCGATATACATCCCCGGTCGCTTGCGTACGGCCTCCAATCCTTCCAATACCTGTATCTGACTTTCATCATAGCTCGTACCAGGATTTACAGACATGCTGACACCCACTTTTCCGTGATAATCTTACGAGACCATTCAAGGATGAGCGGCCGCGGATCTAAAGAATTTGCTTTTTCTAAAGTCGATCCAAATAAAAGAAAACACCGCGCTGGGCGGAAGTTTTCATATATCGAATAACGAAATTTAATTCGTTAACAGCTGATGCGCTCGCTTCTTGAGCGTCATCGATGAGATAGGGGAATAGTACACCTTCGTATGGGTCACGACGAGAGATTTGCTCTCCTCTTCGCCGATCACTTCCACGCGTTTCTCCTTGCTGGCGTACGTGACGAACTGCTTGGAAATTTTCGAAGATTTCTCGATCGATAAGTCAAATATGGCGACAAGCTCCGATGCGCGAATGATCTTTTCTCCGCCCAAATGGATAAACAAGCTGGCCCACTCCTATCGGCAACACGATTTTCATAGACTGCGCGCACGACGCTGTACGGCGAAATCCATCTATGTCAAACTTCCATCCCGAACCTGGATCATCGAAACATCTTCCAGATTTGACAAATTTATACTTTCAATTCCGGTCGTCGTAATGAACGTCTGCACTTTCCGTTGGAAGGTTTCGATCAATTGCGTCTGCCGGTAATGGTCAAGCTCGGAGAGGACATCGTCAAGCAGAAGAAGCGGATATTCCCCGACCTCTTCCTGAACCAGCTCGATTTCGGCCAGCTTGAGAGAAAGCGCCGTTGTCCGCTGCTGCCCTTGAGAGCCGAACGTCTGCACTTCCTTGCCGTTTATATAAAAACGAAGATCGTCCCGATGCGGACCGACAAGGCTTACCCCGCGGCGCATCTCCTGATCCCGCACCTGTGATAACTTTATCATAAATTGGTCAAATAAAACAGCTTCTTCTTCCTGGACTTCCCCGGTCAGCGAATGTTCGTAGTCGATCCGCAGCTGTTCCTGACCGTTCGTGATGCCCGCGTGGATCTTTTCCGCCCATACTTGCAGCTTCTTTATAAAGCTTTGACGTTTTTTCATAATTTTAATACCGAACTGCGCAAGCTGTTCGTTCCAAACCTCCAAAAGGGGCGGAACGCCGGAGGATCCGTACGTTTGTTTGAGATAATTATTGCGTTGATGCAGTATTTTATTATATTGCGAGCAGTCGTACAAGTAAGCCGGATAAACCTGACCGATCTCCATGTCCAGAAACCTCCGCCGGACGGACGGAGACCCTTTGACGATTTCCAAATCTTCCGGGGCGAACATGACCACATTGAGCGATCCGATGAAATTGCTGAGCTTCTTTTGCTCGAGCCCGTTTACTTTCGCTTTCTTGCCTTGGCCCGAAATGGCGAGATCCAGCTTCACGGTTCCGTATTTTTTCTCAATCTCGGCATGAAGCAGGGCGGAGGAGGCGTTCCAGCGGATCAGCTCCTTGTCCTGATGCGTCCTGTGCGACTTGGTCAATGCCAGAACGAAAATCGATTCAAGCAAATTCGTTTTGCCCTGGGCGTTGGGCCCGACAATGATATTGACCATATGATCCGTCTCGAATTCCATCCGCTCATAATTGCGGTAATGCTGCAGTGACAGCTTTTTAAGTTGCAAAATGGTACCTCCTGCGCCGAGCTCAGCCCTGCACGACTTTAAATACGCCGCAGCCTTCCACGTTTACGACATCCTGCGCAACCAGCTTGCGCCCGCGCCGGTTTTCCGGTTCCCCGTTCACATGAATGACGGCTTCCTGCAAAAAGCTCTTGGCTTGTCCCCCGGTAGAGATGCAATCGGCGAGCTTCAAAAATTGTCCGAGCGTAATGTACTCGGTGCTTATGGCGATCGATTTCATAGCTTTGCAGCTCAGCTCCTTTTGGGCGATTAGCTTGTCGTACGGTAAGGCAGAATCAACTGCAGCATCGTAGAAATAGCGTCCGGCCGAATGATGATCGGCTGCATGGCGCCGGTAAATCCGATGCGGATCTGCTCGCTGTCCATCACCTTAAGCGCATCGAGCATATACTTCGAGTTGAACGAAATGCGCAGCAGTTCGCCGGTCAAGCTCGCCGTAGCAAGCTCCTCCGTCACTTTGCCGAGCTCGGAAGAACTCGAAGAAATTTCAATTGTCCGGTCTTCGCGCATGACGAGTTTGACGATATTCGTTTTCTCTTCTCTGGACAACAAATAAGCGCGATCAATCGCCGCGACCAGATCTTCGGTGTTGACGACAAGCTCGGTCTGGAACGATTGCGGGATCAGTTTGGAAGTATCGGGATAAGTGCCGTCCAGAATACGGGTATAGAAGAGAACCGAGCTCATTTTAAATAAAACTTGATTTTCCGCGAACACGACGTCGATCAGCGTATTTTGGTCTGGCAAAATTTTCGCCAGCTCATTGAGCGTCTTGCCGGAAATGGAAACGTTCGAAAGCACGAAGTCTTCCGGCGCATCAATATTCATTTCCCGGCTGGCTAGACGATGCCGGTCGCAAGCGATAAATTTCAGCTTGCCGTCGGCAATGGTCCACAAAACGCCGGTCAGTATCGGCGTGGCTTCATTGGTGGAAACGGCAAAAGACGTCTGCTTGATCATCGATTTCAGCAGATCGCTTGGGATTTGCACGGTACGGTCTTCCTCGATTCCCGGCATGACCGGGTATTCCTCCGGATCCAGACCGACGAGCTGAATTTCCGAAGAACCGGACCGGATCGTCGTTTGGAACCCGTCTCTAACTTCGATTTCGATTTGCTGCGCCGGCAGCTTGCGAATAATTTCGACAAAAAATTTGGAAGACAAAACGACGCTGCCAGGCTGCTTCAAGTCGATGATTTGCTGATCGTTTTTTTCAATCGGAATAAAATTTTGAATGGAAATATCGGTGTCGCTGGCGGTCAGCGTCATACCGCTAAAATTCGCATCTATTTTGATCCCGCTCAGAATCGGAATGGTCGTTTTGCTCGAAATCGCCTTGGATACATGCTGAATCGCCTCGTTCAAATACTCTTTCAATATCGTTAATTTCATACTGTCACTCCTACTTGGTTCTAGAATGGGGGAGACGGACATATACTCTTATATTAACATGTTTTTAATTAGTAATAGTAGTAGGGACTGAGGATATGTGGATATGTGTGTTAACAACGCAAAACAAAAGCCTATCCACATGTGAATAGTTTGTGTATAGGCTTCTCTTTATTCAGATGTTTGCCGTTGCTTGTTTCGCAAAAAAAACGGCGGCGGAAATGTAACGTTGCACCTCGCTCCGATCATCCCGTAAAGATGCGGGCCGTTCCGCTGCATTGCGTACCGAAAAAAGAGATTGCGTCTTCCTGGAATCGATTGGAGCTGCTTATAACGTAACGTTTTTAACCTTCTCGATAATATTTTGGATGATTTTATATAATTCCTGGTCCGCCTTGAGCGCCCCCGATATTTTATCGTGGGCATGTATGACGGTCGTATGGTCTCTTCCGCCAAAGGCGTCCCCGATTTTCGGCAGCGAGAAATCAGTCATTTCCCGGGCCAAATACATCGCGATCTGTCGCGGGAATGCAACGGATTTCGTCCGTTTCCTCGCTTTGAAATCCTCGATCTTGAGCCCGTAAAATTCGCCGACTTTTTGCTGAATATCCTGTATCGTAATCACTTTCGGACGGCTGCTCGGAATAATGTCCTTCAGTGCTTCCGCCGCCAGGTGCGACGTAATGTCCTCGTTAATCAAAGAGGAATAGGCCACGACCCGGATCAAAGCGCCTTCCAGCTCACGGATGTTCGAGTCGATCTGGTTCGCTATGTACATCATAGCCTCGTTCGGGATGTCCAGGTTTTCGGCTTTCGCCTTTTTCCGCAAAATCGCGATCCGCGTCTCAAGGTCCGGCGGCTGAATATCCGTCGTTAAGCCCCATTCGAATCGGGAACGAAGGCGTTCCTCGAGCGTCGGAATTTCCTTCGGCGGCCGGTCGCTGGAAATAATAATTTGTTTGCGTTCTTCGTGCAGCGCATTAAACGTATGGAAAAATTCTTCCTGCGTCTGTTCTTTTCCGGCAAGAAACTGAATATCATCTATGAGCAGCACGTCGATGTTGCGGTATTTGTTGCGGAAACTTTCGCCGCGGTTGTCCCGAATGGCGTTGATAAATTCGTTCGTAAACTTCTCGGACGAAATGTAAAGCACGCGCGCTCCGGGATTATGTTCCAGCACGTAATGGCCGATCGCATGCATCAAATGCGTTTTCCCAAGTCCCACGCCTCCGTACAAAAACAACGGATTATACGCTTTGGCCGGCGCTTCCGCTACCGCGAGCGAAGCCGCATGGGCAAACCGGTTTCCAGCCCCAATGACAAACGTATCAAATGTATACTTGGGATTCATCATATGACTGAATGGTTCTTCGGGAGCATTAGACTGTCTTTTCGCTGGAGCAGTTGCAGGGGGAGGAGAATTGTCGATTGCCTCTGGGTCGTCTTCGATGACGAATTTGATCTCCGCTTGCTTGCCTTTCAAATCAAATACAGCTTCTCGTATATGTTTGGTGTACCGATCTTCCAGCCATTCTCTTGCGAATTTGTTGGGGGCGCAGATGACGACGGTTGTTTCGTTAAAAACAACGGCTCTTGTGGAAGCAAGCCACGTTTCGTAGCTCGGTTTGCTCACCCTTTTGTGCAAAATGGAAAGTACTTGCTGCCACTGGTCGTTAGGATGGCTTTCCACAATTTATTCACTCCTTCGGAAAAATAACCGGTATGGCGTAAGCCGCGACCCTGTAGAAAAAAACGATAATCTGTCGGAACTATCCACATCATGCAGTATCGAAGATTTCAAATTATACATAGGCACTGAAAATTGTTCACAAAGATATCCACAGGCTGTTGATAATTTTATTGAAAATTAAGCGTATCCACAACCGAAAACATATCCATGATAACAAAAACAATCCCGATGCGCAACGGAATGTTTGGATTTATCCACATTTTCAATAACTTGTGTGCAATTTTTGTTCACAGTACTACATATTGTTTATAAGTTGTTAACATTTCGACAAATTCTCCAAAAATCCGCTTTACAATTATACACAGGCATGAAAAACGTAAAATTTGGCGTTTTTTCGGCAGCCGTTTTTTCCAGATCGCAAGTTGACTTTTGGACGGCAAGATGGTTTAATGTTATAAGGTATTTTGGGAATGGTATTCAAGCAAGGAGGTGCACGATAATGAGACCGACTTTCAAACCGAACGTAAGAAAGCGCAGCAAAGTACACGGCTTCCGTAAAAGAATGAGTACGAAAAATGGTCGTAAAGTACTCGCGGCTCGTCGTCTAAAAGGAAGAAAAGTATTGAGCGCATAAGACAAGAGACCACTGACAGGTGGTCTTTTTTGTTGGAATCGTTTAAAAGCGCAATATTTCGTTAACGATAGGGATGGATTTGCCGCTCGATGACGGCCGGATGGAGCGATACCGATGGAGAAGAAGAACAGACTGACGAAAAGAGAATATTTCGATAAGGTGTACCGGCACGGCAAATCGGCAGCGAACCACCAATTCGTTCTTTATTATAAAGTGCAGCATGGCCAGGATTCGTTCCGGCTGGGGGTATCGGTCAGCAAGAAGCTCGGCAACGCGGTTGTGCGCAACCGGATCCGGCGTATGCTAAAGGAAATCGTCCGCCTGAATGCGGCGCGGATTCCCGGCGGATACGATCTCATTCTCATTGCGCGCAAACCGGCTGCGGACATGGATTATCACGAGATGGAGAAAAGCGTTCTGCACGTATTCAAACGCGCATCGCTATTGCAGCGGAGAGGGGAAAACGGCGACTAATGGACGGCGGTTCCTTAGTTTCATTGTGCCCAAAGTTATGGTATAGTTTACTTTGGAAAAGAGAACAACTTGGGAGGATATCATTTTGACGCGTCGATTATTGAAATATGTACCGTTTATGGCGGTATTTTTGCTGCTTGCGGGATGTTCCCCGGCGACGGCCCCGATCGATCCCAACAGCGGAATATGGGACAAGTACTTCGTATTCCCTCTGGCGACTTCGCTTGACTGGTTTGCAAATTTGCTGTGGGGGCAATACGGGCTATCCATCCTGGTTGTCACGATTATTATCCGTTTAATTATATTGCCGCTTACATTGAAGCAGGTGCGCAGTTCGAAACGGATGCAGGAGCTGCAGCCGGAACTTAAGAAACTGAAAGACAAATACAAAGACGATGCGAAGAAACAGCAGGAAGAAACGATGAAGCTGTTCCAGAAGGAAGGCGTGAATCCGCTTGCGGGCTGTTTGCCGATTCTGGTGCAGATGCCGATTCTGATCGCTCTATATAATGCCATCATGCGTAACCATCATATCGGGGAGCACTCATTTTTGTGGATGCAGCTCGGCACGAAAGATCCGTTCTATATTTTGCCGCTGCTGGCCGCACTGACCACATTCCTTCAGCAGAAGATGATGTCATCGCAAATGAATCCGCAGATGCAAAGCTTGATGTTCATTTTCCCGGTTATGATTTTCGTCATGGCGATGAACTTCGCTTCGGCGTTGCCGCTTTATTGGATTTACAGTAATACTTTCACGATTGTTCAGTCTTACTTTATTTATGGTGGACCTAGTAAAAAGGGTGAACTTAAAAAATAAGGGTGGCCGGATGACATGAAAACTATCGTGGTTACGGGCAAATCGATCGATGACGCCGTAAAAAACGGGCTGCAGCAATGGAACGTTCCGCAGGAGCGGGTGAAAGTGAACGTTTTGGAGCAGCCGGCCAAAGGATTATTCGGTTTGATCGGTGTGAAAGAAGCGAAAGTGGAACTCGAGCTCATTCCCGATCCGCTTGAAGAAGCGGTCGCTTTTTTGCAAGACGTGCTTCGAACGATGGACCTGGAAGTTCGAATCGAGCAAAAGCACGACAAAGACGGGACGGAGCTGCATTTGCACGGAACGGAACTTGGCATGTTGATCGGCCGGCGCGGGCAGACGCTTGATGCGCTGCAATATTTGGTCAACATTGTAGCCAACCGTTATTCGGATCGCCATCTGCGTATCGTGATCGATGCGGAGCAGTTCCGGGAACGGCGGAAAAAGACGCTGCAAGATTTGGCCGAAAGACTTGCGGAACGCGTCATCCGCACGAAGAAAGAAGTTGTCCTCGAACCTATGGCACCGCAAGAGCGAAAAGTGATCCATTCTCAGCTGCAGCAGCACCCGAAGGTGAAGACGTTCAGCAGAGGCGAAGAACCGAATCGGCGTGTCGTAATCGCGCAACGTTAAATTTTTCTTTTTTGCAATGATGTCATAGCTTGTATATGGCTTCATTGCTTTTTCTTTAGTTGTTCGGAATTTAGTACAGCAGCGCAGAGCCGGATCATCGGCGTCATTCCTTTGAAGTCGCGAAGGACTGTTGCGCCGATGATCCCTGGTAAGGTTATAGGAGGCTAGTGATGATTGAAGATACGATTGCGGCCATCGCCACACCGTCCGGTGAAGGAGGGATTGCGGTCATTCGCGTCAGCGGAGCGGAAGCGGTGCCTATATGTGAAAAATTATTTCATGCCGGGTCAAAGAAGCTGACCAAAGTGCCTACGCATACGGTTCACTACGGACATATCGTGGATCCTTCCACGGGCGTACAAGTGGAGGAAGCATTGGTCACGGTCATGCGGGCGCCTCGTTCCTTTACGAAGGAGGATGTGGTGGAGATAAGCTGCCACGGCGGGTTCGTATCGGTGAGGAATGTGCTTGATTTGCTGCTTGAAAACGGTGCTCGCTTGGCTGAACCGGGTGAGTTTACGAAACGCGCGTTTTTGAACGGACGCATCGATTTGTCGCAAGCGGAAGCGGTCATCGACTTGATTCGTTCGAAATCGGACCGTGCATTCCGTATTGCGCTCAAGCAGTCTGAGGGCAGTTTGTCGAAGAAAATTAAAGAGCTTAGGCATCAATTGGTCGAGCTTATGGCTCATATCGAAGTGAATATTGACTATCCCGAGCATGATGTTGAAGAAATGACGAATACTTTTATTAAAGATAAATGCGCTGCAGCGCTCCTGGAAATCGATCGTTTGCTAACGACGGCGCAGCAGGGTAAAATTTTACGCGATGGTCTTGTGACGGCGATCGTCGGTAGGCCGAACGTTGGGAAGTCTTCGCTGCTCAATACGTTTGCTCAGGAAGAGCGGGCGATCGTAACCGACATTGCCGGCACGACGCGCGATGTGGTTGAGGAATACGTCAATGTGAACGGGATCCCGCTCAAGCTGCTTGACACCGCTGGTATCCGCGAAACGTCGGATATCGTCGAGCAGATCGGCGTGGAGAAATCGCGGCAAGCATTGGCCGATGCGGATTTAATTCTGCTCGTGTTCAACGGTGCCGAGCCGCTGCAGCCGGATGAGCTGCGCATGATCGAAGAACTGAAGGATCGCCAGATCATTGCGATTATCAATAAGCTGGATCTGCCGCAACAAATTGAGGAAGAGCAGCTGAATGCGGCATTCGGCGAGGAGTGCGTGGTCCGAATGTCGCTTTTGCGGCAGCAGGGGATCGATGATTTGGAAAAAGCGATCGCCGGCATTTTTTTCAGCGGGCAGGTGGAATCGAGCGATCTGACGTATGTGAGCAATTCGCGCCACATTCAATTGCTAAAGCAGGCGAAGCATTCTTTGGACGAAGCTTATACAGCGACAGAGCAGTATGTTCCGATCGATATGGTACAAATCGATATTCGACGAGCATGGGAGCATCTGGGCGAAATTATAGGGGACTCTGTGGGCGATTCGTTGATCGATCAAATTTTTTCCCAGTTTTGTTTAGGAAAATAAGAAAAAGCTTAGGCTTAAGATACAGCCATTGCTGATGCGATGCGCTTAGGAGGGTAAGATATTATGACATACAATGCAGGGCAATATGACGTGATCGTGATCGGCGCGGGCCATGCAGGTTGCGAAGCTGCTCTCGCGGCTGCGCGTATGGGGGCGGAAACGCTGCTGCTGACGATCAATCTGGATATGGTAGCATTTATGCCGTGCAACCCGTCGATCGGGGGGCCGGCGAAAGGTCATGTGGTGCGTGAAATCGATGCGCTTGGCGGAGAGATGGGCCGCAATATCGACAAAACGTATATTCAAATGCGCATGCTGAACACCGGTAAAGGACCGGCGGTTCATGCTTTGCGCGCGCAAGCGGACAAATTTATGTATCAACATATAATGAAGGAAACGATTGAGAAACAGGAGCGGTTGACGCTTAGGCAAGGGATGGCTGAAGAGCTCATCGTAGAGGACGGTGTGTGCAAAGGGGTCGTCACGAAAACGGGAGCGACGTATATGGGGAAAGCGGTCGTACTGACGACCGGCACGTATCTTCGCGGTAAAATTATTATGGGCGAACTGATGTATGAGAGCGGGCCTAACAATCAGCAGCCGGCGGTGAAGCTGTCGGAAAATCTGCGCAGCCACGGGCTTGAACTCGTTCGCTTTAAAACCGGTACGCCGCCGCGCGTGCATAAAGATTCGATTGACTTCTCCAAAACGACGATTCAGCCTGGGGATGAGAAACCGAAATTTTTCTCGTTCGAAACGACTGAAGAAATACCGAATCAACTGCCATGCTGGTTAACCTATACATCGGAAAAGACGCATCAAATCATTAATGATAATTTGCATCGCGCCCCGATGTTTTCGGGAGCGATCGAAGGAACCGGGCCACGGTACTGCCCATCGATTGAAGATAAAATCGTAAGATTTAGCGACAAGCCGCAGCATCAAATTTTCCTGGAACCGGAAGGTCGGAATACGAAAGAGTATTACGTCCAAGGTCTTTCCACAAGTATGCCGGAGGACGTGCAGCTGCAAATTTTGCGTTCGATCGCAGGACTGGAGAAGGTGGAAATGATGCGTACCGGCTACGCCATCGAGTATGATGCCGTTGTTCCGACGCAGCTGAAGCCTTCGCTTGAAACGAAAATCGTTGACGGACTGTTTACGGCTGGACAAATCAACGGCACTTCCGGATATGAGGAAGCCGCAGGACAAGGTATCATGGCTGGAATTAACGCTGCGCGTAAGGTTCAGGGTAGAGAAGCTGTCATACTTGATCGCTCGGAAGCGTATATCGGTGTTCTCATCGATGACCTGGTGACAAAAGGAACGAGCGAGCCCTATCGTTTGCTGACTTCAAGAGCGGAATACCGTCTGCTGCTTCGTCATGATAATGCGGATCTGCGGTTGACGCCAACGGGTCATGACATCGGTCTCATATCGGACGAACGCTACGAACGTTTCCAAAATAAAGTTCGCCTCGTCGAAGAAGAGATGGAGCGGCTGAAAACGACGAAAGTCAAGCCAACCGCTGAAGTACAGCAGCTGCTTGCATCGCTCGGGAGCGCGGAATTAAACAACTCGGTCGATCTGCTTACGCTTCTTCGTCGTCCGGAAGTGACTTTGGAGCATATCCATATGCTGTCGCCGTCGCCGCTGGAATTGAACGAGGACATGAAAGAACAGGTCGAAATTCAAGTGAAATACAGCGGCTATATTGAAAAGCAGCTTGCGCAAGTAGAACGTTTGCGGAAAATGGAAAAGAAACGAATTCCGGAAGATATCGTTTACGAAGAAATTCACGGGATTGCATCCGAAGCGAAGCAGAAGCTCGCCAAAATCCGGCCGATATCGATCGGGCAAGCATCGCGAATTTCCGGTGTGACGCCGGCCGATATTTCGATACTTCTTGTGTATCTGGAGCATTACAATAAAGTCGTGGCGGCTAGAGCACAATGATGGATAAGGTTCAACAGCATTTTACACAACTATTAAATAGTAAAGGCGTTTCCCTATCGACGCAACAGCTCGGGCAGTTCGAAACTTATTTCAAAGAGTTAGTCGATTGGAATGAGCGAATGAATTTAACAGGCATTACGGAAAGGGAGCAAGTCTACATTAAGCATTTTTATGACTCCCTTTCCCTTTCTTTTTTTGTACCTATTGCTCAAATTCAGTCGATTGCCGATATTGGCTCAGGTGCGGGCTTTCCAAGCATTCCTTTGAAAATTGCATTCCCACATCTTGAATTGACCATTGTCGATTCTTTGAATAAGCGCATCCAGTTTTTGAAACATTTGTGTGACAAGTTATCTATTGGATATGTTAATTGTGTCCACGGAAGGGCGGAAGATGTGGCCCGCTTACCGGAGCATAGGGACCGATATGATTTGGTTACCGCCAGAGCGGTTGCCAGGCTTGCCGTACTGAATGAGTTTTGTTTGCCTTTTACCAAAAACGGTGGAACGTTTGTAGCGATGAAAGGGCAGGACGTGCAAACGGAAATTGAGGAAGCTGCTTACAGTTTGAAAGAGCTGAACGGCAAACTGCTGGATACTCATCGATTTGAGCTTCCGGTAGAAGAGTCTACGCGTCACATCGTTGTTATTAAGAAAACGGGACCGACGCCGCGCAAGTACCCGCGAAAAGCAGGTACTCCGTTAAAAGTTCCATTGCTACGTTTGTGATGATGTTTCACGTGGAACATTTTACTAAATTGGATGTTATAGTGAAGACCTATGAATCGGTGGTAACACGGTATTTGTTTCGGCACTGAAATAAGCTGGCGGACGAACGAAAAATAGCATTCATATGTTTGAATAGTCTTACGCGTGCGCTTTCGATAAAAAGTACTTTTTGAAAGCAAGTTTTAAAAATGTAAACAATGCCATCTAATACATGCTATTGAAAAAAGATAGTGATAGGAATAATTGTTCATTAAATTGTAGAATCCTACAATAAAGTTGTCGCTTATGATAGCAGGAATTTAGATATTTTTGGAGAATTCTTTATATAGAGAGACATTATTTATCGGTGAAGAGATCGGGTGGTTATCGTAATGAAGGAACAACTTTCGAAATTGTTCGGTTTTAACGATAAGGCTTCGCCAGACGAAGTGAAGAACGTTCCGGTCAATGACATCGTACCGAGTCCGTATCAACCTAGAACGATTTTTGACGATGAACGGATTGAGGAACTATCGCAAACCATTAAGACACATGGTGTTATTCAACCTATCGTTGTGCGCGTTCGCAATAACCGGTTTGAGATCATTGCAGGGGAACGGCGTTGGCGGGCAGTCAGGAAGCTCGGGCATGATACGATTCCTGCTATCGTGAAAGAATTCAATGATTCGCAAGCAGCGTCCATCGCTTTGATTGAAAATTTGCAGCGTGAAGGTTTGACGGCTATTGAAGAAGCGATTGCTTACCAGCAACTGATCGATCTGCACAGCCTTACGCAAGAAAGCCTTGCACAAAGATTAGGTAAAAGTCAATCGACGATCGCAAATAAAATTAGATTGCTTCATTTGTCCGAGCCGGTGAAGATGGCATTGATTGAGCGGAAGATTACAGAACGTCATGCCAGAGCATTACTGGCACTTGATCATGAGGATCTACAACTTAAAGTGTTGGAAGAGATTATTACAAAAGAATTAAACGTTAAGCAGACAGAAGCGCGGATCGCATTGCTGAAAGAGTCGGCCAAAACGAAGGGAAAAGCTAAACGGGTGTCATTTTCGAAAGACGTAAGGCTAGCCCTGAATACGATCAGACAATCGGTAGATATGGTCGCCTCGTCAGGGCTGCCGATTAATACGAGCGAACAAGATCATGATGATCATTATGAGATTGTAATTCGTATACCAAAGAGGTAAAATAGTAAAAGGCATTCAATTTCATAAAATCGTAGTTGAAGAACGATAGCCTCGTAATGAGGCTTTTCTTTTCTTGTTTTGTTGATAAGAGATATGTATATAATTGCGATTAGTTGTGTCTCTTAGTGCTGCAGTTTAAAATAATTGTGATTATGAACATGTTTGCAGCTTGTGTCTTTTCGATGTATTACGATCAAGCGAAGTCATTATTTGTGTTTTTTACAATAAAGCAGTTGTACATTCCTAAGACGATTGTACACTTTACAGTGTGAAAGATTGTGAGGCTCTATTGTTTTTGTGTATTGAGTAGCTTTTACAATCACTAACTGTATTTGTTGTGAACTGATTGTGTTTATTTTACTATGTATTTTCGTTCATAGAATGATAGTTTTGTATTTTCCCTGAATAATATGACTTGATGAATTTTGAGTAGCGAAGAGAATGCCTTTTAATAAGAAGCGTTGAGCAATAGAGGCTGCTTCGAATGCGTTGCTTTTAATAAAGTTTACTATCATTGAAGTATGAATAGATTCATACACATTTAATTGTGTATTAGAGGTGAAACGATTTTGTCCAAGATAATCGCCATTACCAACCAAAAAGGTGGAGTGGGAAAAACAACGACGTCCGTAAATTTGGGTGCATCACTTGCATCGCTAGGCAAGAAAGTATTGCTCGTAGATATTGATCCCCAAGGGAATACGACAAGTGGTATTGGCGTTAGCAAAGCTGACGTCACTTATTGTATTTATGATGTGCTTATTAATGATGTGCATCCTAAAGATGCTACAGTCGATACGAACATTCCGAATTTGAAAATTATTCCAGCAACCATTCAATTGGCTGGTGCAGAAATTGAGCTCGTGCCGACGATCTCGAGAGAAGTGCGGTTAAAAAAATCGCTGCAGCTGGTTAAGCATATGTACGATTATATTTTGATTGATTGTCCGCCTTCGCTTGGTATTCTTACTGTAAATTCGTTGACAGCGGCCGATTCGGTCATTATACCAATTCAATGTGAGTATTACGCATTGGAAGGCTTGAGCCAATTATTGAACACGGTTCGACTGGTGCAAAAGCATTTGAATACAACGCTGCAAATTGAGGGCGTGTTATTGACGATGTTTGACGCACGGACGAATCTTGGAATGCAAGTCATCGAGGAAGTAAAAAAATATTTCCAGCAAAAAGTATATCAAACCATTATTCCACGAAATGTTAGACTCAGCGAAGCTCCAAGCCATGGACAGTCGATTATCACTTACGATCCGAGATCCAAAGGGGCAGAAGTGTATATGGAGCTTGCAAAGGAAGTGATTGCGCTTTGAGTAAACGGTTAGGAAAAGGATTGGATGCGCTGCTGCCGGCTCTCAGTATCAATGATGATGATAAAGTCGTAGAAATTCCATTAGCGCAGCTTCGACCGAACCCATATCAGCCAAGACGCAATTTTAATGAAGAATCGATCCAAGAGTTGGCCTCATCGATTAAAGAACACGGGGTTATTCAACCTATCATAGTTAGAAGTGTGTTGAAGGGTTATGAGATCATTGCTGGGGAGAGGCGTTTTCGTGCGTCTCAAGTATGTGGACAAGCAACGATTCCTTCTGTAGTAAAAAAACTGACCGATCAACAAGTAATGGAAATTGCTTTAATTGAAAATGTCCAGCGTGAAGATTTGAACGCGATGGAAATCGCAGTCGCTTATCAGGCGCTTATTGATCAATTTTCAATAACTCAAGAAGTTCTGGCTGTGAAGGTTGGGAAAAGCCGATCGCATATCGCAAACTTTTTGCGACTGCTTCAACTGCCTGAAGAAGTGAAAGAATATGTTTCACGTGGAACATTGTCGATGGGACACGCGAAAGCGATAGTCGGTTTGCGGGATAAAAAGCTGATTAAAGCGTTGGCGGATACGGCGATCAAAGAACAATGGAGCGTTCGAGAACTGGAAGAGGAAGTAAAGAAGCTGGAAGAAAAGAACGATTCCAAAAAAGCAAAATTGAAGCCAAAACGTAAAGATCCGTACATTAACGAATTGGAAGAAAGTTTGAGAGAAATGTACCGAACGACGGTTAAAATAAGACATAGCAACAATAAAGGTAAAATCGAGCTGTTATACTATTCAAAAGATGATTTGGACCGATTGCTCGAACTTCTACAAGGGAAAACATCCTAATGACTGACGATAGCATACCTGGGATACTGCTTGCAGAGAGCAGGCAAACTAGGTATGCTATCTTTATGTCAATACATAATTTGCTGGAACGGGGGATTGAACCATGTCGATCGTCTATATGGATCATGCCGCTTCATCGTGGCCGAAACCACCGAAAGTGATGGAGGCGATGATGCAGTGTATGGAACAGTATGCTGCAAATCCGGGTAGAGGCAGTCATGAAATGGCGGTAAAAGCGAGCAGAGTTTTGTTCGATGGCAGGAAAAATTTGGCTAAATTATTCAGGATTAAAAACCCAAACGATATATCATATACATTGAATACGACGATGTCACTAAATATAGCGATAAAAGGTTATATTCAAGAAGGGGATCATGTGATCTGCACTGCAATTGAGCATAATTCGGTCCGGCGCCCGTTGGAGTATTTGAAAAAAACAAAAGGATTGAAAGTGTCATATGTAAAAACAGACGAGAAAGGTGAACTTTCCGTTGACGACATAGCAAAAGAGTTTAGGGATAACACACGATTGGTTATATGTACCCATGGATCGAACCTGCTTGGCAGCATATTGCCGATTGCAGAAATCGGACAATTATGCAAGGACAAAGGAGTACGGCTGCTTGTCGATGCTGCGCAAACGGCTGGAACGATACCGATTGATGTAGGACTTATGGGTATCGATATGCTTGCTTTTCCGGGACATAAAGGATTGCTTGGCCCACAAGGTACCGGGGGGTTATATATACATCCCGACTTGGAGCTGGAGCCACTGCTCCATGGAGGAACCGGAAGCCAGTCCGAGGCGATTGACCAACCGACGGTGCGTCCCGACAGATACGAAGCCGGAACGCAAAATACGGTAGGAATTGCAGGCTTAAATGAAGGGGTCAAATTCGTATTGCAAGAAGGAACGGAAGCAATTCATCATAAAGAATGGAACGGAACGCAAAGATTGATGGAGGGGTTAATGGCAATTCATGGAGTTTCCATATTGGGCCCGGAATTGGGACAAAATAAAACGGGAATCGTATCGTTTACCATTGCAGAAGCCGACTCGTCGGAAGTCGCGTTCATACTTGATCAAACGTTTCACATCGCAGTGAGAGCCGGTTATCATTGTTCGCCTTTAGCGCATGAAATGGCGGGGACGATGGAGAGAGGGGCCGTTCGAGCAAGCATTGGCTATTTCAATACGGACTCTGATATTGATCAGTTAATTCATGCAGTAAAAGAAATTGCCAATCATATGGCATAGAGGCTGTAAAGCGGTAGGGGGATAAGTATAAATGGGGGAAACGATAACACAAATACCCACTGAAGTGCTGTTGCTTGGCGTTGGCATCATCTTTTTGATTTTTTTAATTTTGCTTATTACTTTATGGGTAAAGTTAAACAAACTAAGGAAAAGCTACAAAATGATGTTGAACGGTGATCGAGATGCGGACATTGAACAAATATTGATTCGAATGCAAGAAAAAGGAAACACACAAGAAGACCAAATGGCGAAAATCGAACATACGCTTCAGCAGATGCAGGAGCGTATGAGAGGGATGAAGTCCAATATACAGATTTTACGTTATAATGCATTTGCGGAAAGCGGAAGCGATTTGAGCTTTTCCATCGCTATTCTGGACGATTCTCAGAGCGGAGTAATCTTGTCAGGAATACATAATCGCGAACAAACATACGTCTATGCAAAGCCGGTGGAACAAGGTCTATCCCCGTACGCATTGTCTCCGGAAGAAAAAGAAGCGATCACTCGATGCGTGCTAAAGAGCTAGCATCCCAGCGATGCCTGTTCGTTAATGCGGAGTAAAACGATTTTGCGATTGTTTCAGCCATCGTCATCACCAAGCTGAGACGTGTATTTTGCAACACAAAATATTCCATGAACCCACCAACATTTACAATTCCTGTAACATGCATGTCTCCGACAGGGGGAAGATCTTTATTGACGCCGGCGCCAGGCTTAACCGGACCTTGGCCGATCTGAATAAAGCCCACGCTCGTCAATTGGCCAAGGCAAGCATCGACTGCAATAATGTAAGGATTGTTGAAGTGCTGATGAATTGTAGTCAGCGTATCGTTCAAATTCATGGCATGAACCGGATGTTCCAATGTGCCGTAAAGATGAAGCCCGTCGATGTTTTGTTTTTTGAGATGCGTGCCGACAAGAGGACCAAGGGCGTCGCCAGTGGAGCGATCCGTACCTACGCAAACGACGACAATCGGCTGGTGCGCAGGAACTTGCTGCAAGGAAGAGCACAATCGTTCGGTTACCAGTTCGATACAATTGGACTCGGAATGGGAGATTTTCATGATTTCATTCTCTTTCGTTTTACTAGCATCTTTCGTAAAAGGTAGTTTCATAGCAATGCCTCCCATGAAGATCGCAGCGATCTTGTAATATTCAGGAAATAATTGTTACTAGTATACGATTGAAAGCTAGATTTTATACGTTGAGAAGAAAATAAAGAGGGGTGGGAGCCATGTTATTGATGGCCTTTGATTCAACGCAGCAAGCGTTGCGAGCCGAAATGCTGTTGGAGTACGCCGATATCGACAACGACATGTGTCCCACGCCTAAAGAGATAACGGCTGGCTGTGCATTGTCGCTTGAATTTCCGGAGGAAGCGCTCGAAGAAGTGAAAAAAATCGTCAAAGAGGAGCACGTTGAGATTCGCGGCATTTTTAGCAAAGTGGAAAATAATTATGTTATGATAGTGCTATGAGGTGGGACCCCAAATGGATCAAATCATGCAAAAGCTACAGGCGGAGGGAAACTCGACCCGGGAATGGTCCGGGATTTGGAATGAGGTAAAAACGAAGACCGTCAGCTATGTAACGGATCCGGAAATATGGACGGGACTATTGCTGGCAATCATCAAGATTATTATTATTTATATTGCGGCGCGCATTATTACCAAAATCGCCAATAAAGCTTTACAGCACATGATGATTGAACGGGAAAAAAGCCCTTTGAAGTTTGATACGAGACGGACGAAGACCATAGCCAAGCTGGTAGGGAACATTGTAACGTATGTTGTTAATTTCATTATGATTTTAATGATTTTAAATCAGTTCGGCGTTAGCTTGGCACCGGTGCTTGCTGGGGCAGGCGTCGTCGGACTGGCTGTCGGGTTCGGCGCCCAGAGCTTGGTAAAGGATGTTATTACCGGTTTTTTTATTATATTCGAAGATCAATTCGCGGTCGGCGACGTCATTCAAATCGGGACTTACCGGGGAACGGTGGAAGAGATCGGCTTGCGGGTGACGAGGATCAAAAGCTGGACGGGAGAAGAATACATCATCCCGAACGGCACGATTACGCAAGTTACAAATTATTCCATACATAATTCGCTTGCCGTTGTGGATGTCATGGTTTCGCATGAGTCGGACATTGACGAAGCGATGAGAATATTGGAGCAAACGGTAAAAAAACATTACGAGAAAGATACGAATATGGTGAAGGAACCGGAATTGCTAGGAGTACAAATGCTTGGTGCTTCGGAAGTGACATTGCGTGTTACGGTAGAGTGCAAGCCTGTAACACAGCATGCGGTTGCAAGACAGCTCAATGCGGAAATTAAGAAAGCATTCCGCGAGCACGGCCTGGAAATGCCATACCCGAGATTGGTTACGTATCATAAAACGGAAAGGGCGGAATGACGATGGAAAAGAAACAATATCAATTGGGCGACATCGTCCAAATGAAAAAGCCTCATCCGTGCGGTACTAATGAAATGGAAATCATTCGGCTCGGCATGGATATTCGTATCAAATGCGTCGGTTGCAAGCACAGTGTCTTGGTACCGCGGGCCAAATTCGAAAGTAAGTTGAAAAAGGTGCTGCGCTCGGCATCGACTGAAGCGGCTCAATCATCCGAAGAATTGTAGTCGGACTCGTCGGAATTCGGTTATGAATATTTCGTCATCAGGACTTGCCAAAAAGAATAATGATGTGGTATTATAACTCTTGTCCCCTTTTTTGGACGCGGAAAGGTACCCAAGAGGCCCAAGGGGGCTGACTCGAAATCAGCTAGGCGGCGCAAGCCGTGCGTGGGTTCGAATCCCACTCTTTCCGCCATACATAAACAAACCAAACGACCTGTCGGTCGTTTTTTTATTGTCCTCGAATGCGCACGAATCCGATTTATTTCCGCATTTCGACAATCCTATTATATAGGAAATTAAAATATTGGAAAAGTGTTATATCATTCATGATTTAGTATGAAAAAAAGACCCGAAAGGGTCCGTTTTTGAAAGTCCACATTTACTAACGGCTGCGGGAACGGCGGGTAACGGCAAACCGGTCGATAACGTATCCGATGACGGCCCAGGATAAGATGGTCAACATATAAAGCAATAGCGGATTAATATGGGTATACTTAAAGATCGGATAAAACCAGGCCGGCACGCTGAGCGCGTAAAAAAGCAAATAGATCGGATCATACTCATGACCGAAAAAGTGAAGGATGCACAGCGCTATGCTGATCAATGTTAAAGTTCTTGTATATTTATATCGCATAAAGGTTCTCCTTTGTGTAGGTTAATAAATGGGGATTCCCCCGCCTGTGTTTACCAGCAGGAAGGGGAAAGGCAAGGCATCAGCCGCGGAAAACTTTTTTCCATTTGCGGTTATGATTCGTTGTCATCGGGAATTTGTCGCCTTTTTGCAAGGTGATGATTTTCGGGTTGTTGATCCCCATATGGAAGGCATCTTCGCCGATTTCCATATATTCACCGTCGTTCGGCGCCTGGTCGCCCGGACGGAATTGACTCCATTCACCCATGGCAGGTCACCTCCTGTAGTTGGTGTACTGTTAGATTTTCCTTAAGCGAGAAGAAGCATAAGCATAAATAATTTCCAAAGACGCAAGCCGTATCGATCCTCGGTTTCGCTTGCTTTAGGCGGGCAATTTTGCTATAGTATTATGGTGCGAGTTTGGGGAACCTATTTACTCGCTCCTTGCTCTTGACGGTACAAGCCGATTCGAGGGCCATAGTCCAAAAGGAGGTGGCAACATGCGCAAATATGAAGTGATGTACATCATCCGTCCAGACCTGGAACAGGAAGCTGTTCAGGCTACGGTGGAGAAGTTCCAAAACATCATCAACAACGGTGGCGAAATTACGAAGCACGATGTGATGGGTAAGCGCCGTCTTGCGTATGAGATCAACAAGATTCGTGACGGTCATTATGTGTTGGTGCAATTCAACGCAAACAACGAGATCGTTAACGAGCTTGACCGCGTAATGAAGATTTCCGACGAAATCATTCGTTACCTGATCGTTAGAGACGTAGCTTAAGGCCTCGTGCCGTAATCGAATCCGGGAGGGAATACGGATGTTGAATCGTGTAATTCTGATCGGCAGGCTGACACGCGACCCCGAATTGCGCTATACGCCCGCAGGTGTGGCTGTAACCCAGTTCACGCTTGCCGTAGACCGACCATTTTCCAGCAATCAAGGCCAGCGCGAAGCGGATTTTATTCCGGTCGTCACGTGGCGTCAATTGGCGGAGACCTGTGCGAATTACCTTCGCAAAGGACGTCTGGCCGCAGTTGAAGGCCGCATTCAAGTACGTAACTATGATAACAATGAGGGCCGACGCGTATACGTGACGGAGGTCATTGCAGATAATGTGCGTTTCTTGGAATCGGCAAACAGCGGCAACCGCGACGAAGGCATGGGAATGGGCGCTCCGAGCGGCGACGGTGGAGGCGGAAACCGTGGAAACTACGGCGGAGGACGAAACAACCAGGATCCGTTCCAGGATGACGGGAAACCGATTGATATTTCCGATGATGATTTGCCGTTCTAAAACAAGAACGGTGAACGAACATTCCACGTAGAAAGGACTGAATGCACCATGGAACAAAGAAGAGAACGCAACTTTGAAGATCGCGGTGAAAGAAAGTTCAGCGGCCGCGGCAAAAAAGGCGGAAAGCGCCGTAAAGTTTGCTACTTCACTGTGAACAAAATTAAGCACATTGATTATAAAGATATCGAAACGCTTAAAAAGTTCATCTCCGAGCGCGGCAAGATTCTTCCTCGCCGTGTGACCGGTACTTCCGCGAAGTATCAGCGTGCCCTGACGATCGCGATCAAACGCGCGCGTCAAATCGCATTGCTGCCTTACACAACGGAATAAGATATGAGCACGAAAGAGCTGTCGGCGGATGCCGGCAGCTCTTTTTGTTTGCGAATAAGAGACACCCGTCTAAAGTTTCAACCGGAGGCGTAACATGTTATGATGGAGAGGTGGGCAAAACGCAAGTTGTTAGAAGTAGAAAGGCAGGGAGAACCGTTGAACATTGCATTTTTTCTGGTGCCCAAAGATCAAGTTATTTTTTTATCGCCTCATTCCACGATGCGGCAGGCGCTCGAACGGATGGAGTACCACCGCTATTCCGCAGTTCCGTTAATTGATGAAGAAGGAAAGTATGTGGGAACGATAACAGAAGGGGACTTGCTTTGGAAATTGAAACATTCGCCCGAGATCGGATTCGAGCATGCACATAAGGTACAACTGAAAGACGTAGCGCAGCATATGACGATTAAGCCGGTGCGAATCGATCAACAAATGCAGGATTTGATCACGCTGGCTACAAACCAAAACTACGTACCGGTGATCGACGATCAAGGCGTATTTATCGGAATTATCCGCAGAAGAGAAATCATCGATTATTGCTTCAAGCTGTGGCAGTCTGAGCAAAGAGTATGAAAAGTGTGGTATAATTAACTAATGTGACACAAATAGCACGACTGAGATGGGGGACGTTGGAAAGCCAATTCCGGTTAGGGAGGGCGGCATCTTATGGATAGAGACGTCGATTTGGCCAGACACGCAAAAATTATCGAATGGCTCAAAACGGAAATCGTCGATCAAATGGCGCACTTGCTCAAAGGCATTTGGGAAGGGAACCATCATAAAATCGTGGATGGACTGGCCAGCCTCGTTGCGTGCTGCTACATCCTCGGTCGCCGTCTAGGCGTTTCGCTTCACAGTTTGGACGAGGCGGTGCTGGACAAAATGAAAAAACACCGTCAGGAAGGGCATCAGCTCGAAGAATGGTACGGCGATATATCCGCTGTGGAAGAACATTTGCGTAAGAGGTGAACGGCTTGGAAGGTACGACAAAGTCGCGAATGCTCGGCTGGAGCATCGCCTACATTGTATTATTATTATCGATCATCCTGCCGCCGATCAACCTGATCACTGCATGTTTATTGATGGTGCCGGTGCTTGTTATGTATGTGAAGCTGAGAACGCAGCGTTTTTTAATACATTATATCGCTTGTCTGGCTGTCGTTTATGTGCTGTCTTCCATGTTGTTGGCCGGTTGGGTCGGGGCGATCATGGTATCGATCTCGTTGTTTTTTTTACCGCCTGTCATCCAGATGGGCAACTTGTTTAAGAAGCGCGCTCCGGCGCGTATGGTGCTCACCGTAGGAACGGTAACGCTGCTTGCCGAGCTGCTGTTAAGCCTGATCGTTAGCAATATGCTGGGACTTGAGCCTGTCAGCAAGATGAAGCAGTTCATGATCGACAGCGTGCAGACGCTGCCGGCGCAATTGCAAAGCGTCATGGCGATTGATCTGGATACGCTCGTGCAGTTGATGGTACAAATGCTGCCGCTGTATATGATCGGCTTCTCGCTGTTTTATGTGGTCATATCGCACTGGCTTGCCCGCAAGGCACTTGTACGTTCAGGAGAGTCGATACCGGCGTTCAAACCGATTCGGGATTGGATGCTGCCCAAATCGTTCGTCTGGTTTTATTTGATTGCTCTCATATTGGAAATGTTCGTGCGCGATTCGAAGTCGATCGTATTTACGATGCTGCTCAATTTGCTGCCGCTGCTGACGGCGGCCTTTGCGCTTCAAGCGTTGTCGTTTCTCTTCTATATCGCGCATGTGAATCGCTGGAATAAGGTGGTGCCGATTATCGGCATCCTGCTGCTGTTGTTTTTCCCGCCGGCCTATTTTCTGTTCAGTCTGCTCGGTGTGTTCGATGTGGCGTTTCCGATCCGGGACCGATTGACTCGCAAGTGAACCTTATAGGGATTAGGAGCGAATGAAATGCCGAAATTCCTGTTAAAACGTTGGCACGGTATGCATATCGTATGGATCTACGCCCTGCTGACGATGCTGATTTTTATCCTATTCATCTATCAGTGGCAGGTTGGTGTGGTAGCCTTGGTGCTTGCGGGCACGCTGGGCTATTTCACGCTGAGGGCGGAGCAGGCGTTCCGCAAAGATTTGAACCATTACGTAGCGACGTTGTCACATCGGGTGAAGCGGGCGGGCAGCGAAGTCATTCACGAATTGCCCATCGGCATACTGCTCTATAACGAAGAGAAAATGATCGAATGGCACAACCCGTTTGTAGCGAAAATGGTCGGGATGGATTCCTTGATCGGCGAATCGGTGCTGGAACAGTTCCCTGCGCTGAAGACGCGGAAGGATAAGGATACGAGGCTCGAGATTGACATCGACAAACGGAAGTATGAGGTTCAGCTTAAGACGGAAGAGCGGCTGCTGTACTTCACGGACATTACGCTGATCAAGTCGTTGCAAAGGCGTTACGAAGAAGAGAAGCTGGCTATCGGCTTGGTCATGATGGATAATCTGGAGGAAGCGACGCAAGGCATTGACGATCAGACACGCAGCATCATGATGGCGAAGGTAACCGGCGAAATTACCGAATGGGCGCAAAAAAACAACTTGTACTTGCGCCGTACCGCTTCGGACCGGTATATGGTGTTGATGGATCAAAGAGGGCTGAAGGCGCTGGAGCAGTCGCGGTTTGAAATATTGGACGAAGTGCGCGACATTACGATCGAGAACAAGCTGCCGATGACGCTTAGCGTCGGTATTGCTTCCGGAGCTTCCTCACTGACGGAGCTCGGACAATGGGCGCAAACGTCGCTTGACATGGCGCTTGGCCGCGGCGGGGACCAGGCGGCGGTCAAAGTGGGCGAACGGCTGTCGTTCTACGGCGGACGAACGAATGCGATCGAGAAGCGCACGCGCGTCAGGGCGCGGGTCATCTCGCATGCGCTGCGCGATTTGATTAAAGAGAGCGAGAAAGTGCTTATTATGGGCCATCGCAATCCGGACATGGATTCGATCGGCGCGGCCATCGGGGTATTGAAGATGGCGCACGTGAGCAATAAAGAAGGCTACATCGTACTGGAAGGCGTCAACCCGTCCATTCAGAAGCTGATGGAGATCATCTATGAGGACGAGAAGCTGAACCGGTGGTTTATTACGCCGGAACAGGCGATGCAAATTACGAACGGTCGATCCCTGACGGTCATTGTCGATACGCATCGTGCGGCGATGACGCCGGAGCCGCGGCTGCTGCAGATGACGTCGCGCAAGGTGGTCGTGGACCATCACCGACGCAGCGAAGATTTTATCCATGACGCGACACTCGTCTACATGGAGCCTTACGCTTCATCGACCTGCGAGCTGGTGACCGAGCTGCTGCAATATTTCCACGAGCGGCTCACGATGGGCGTGCTCGAAGCGACGGCACTGCTCGCGGGCATCGTCGTGGATACGAAGAGCTTCAGTCTGCGCACCGGCGCAAGGACGTTTGAAGCGGCGTCATTCCTGCGAAGGAACGGTGCAGACTCCACGATGATTCAGCGGCTGCTCAAAGAAGATCTGGACTCTTATATCCAGAAAGCGGAAATTATTAAGAACGCCGTGGTGATCTTCGATCATATCGCCTTGGCGGTCAATGAGCCGGGACGCAAATATTCTCAGTTGCTCATTGCTCAAGTAGCTGATACATTGTTAACTATGACAGGCATAATGGCATCGTTTGTCATTAGCGAACGGCCGGACGGACTGATCGGCATCAGCGCCAGATCGCTGGGGCAGATGAACGTTCAGGTCGTGATGGAGCGGCTTGGCGGCGGCGGCCATCTGACCAATGCGGCGACGCAGCTGGAAGGAACGGTGGCGGAAGCAACGCAGCGGCTCAAGCAAGTACTTAGCGAGATTCATGCGGAGGAGGGGCTTTTCGAATGAAAGTCATCTTATTGAAGGACGTTAAAGGACAAGGAAAAAAGGGCGAAGTGAAGGAAGTATCCGAAGGATACGCCAATAACTTCTTATTAAAACAAAAGCTTGCCGTACCTGCAAGCGACGGCGCGATGAAGACGCTTGACTTGCAGAAGAAAGCGGAAGAAAACAAGAAGGCACAGGAAAAGGCGACCGCACAAGAGCTTGGGCAGAAGCTCGGCGAGCTGACGGTCCAGGTCAAGGCGAAGTCCGGAGCGGACGGAAGGCTGTTCGGCGCCGTATCGAACAAGCAAGTAGGGGAAGCGCTCGAAAAGCTTGGAATCAAGATCGATAAGCGGAAAATTGTGATGGACGACCCGATCCGCACGCTGGGCGTGACCGAGGTTGCCGTGAAGCTGCATCCGGAAGTAACCGCGAAGCTGAAGGTGCAAGTCGTAGAAGAGTAATCTGCTCCAGGGGAAAACAGCTGCCCTGGTCCCTGGTGGAAGGGGCTAGGCACATAGACAGCGGGCCGGCCGGAACAATAGCCGGCCCGCTGTTTGTTTCGTGAGCGGCATGTGGTGGAGTATGGCGGTTGTTAGACGCTTCATTCCGTGTGTCAGCGCGGAATCACTGTAAATGATACGGAGTTACAGGATAGGTAGGGGGAGGAAGACGGATGAACGAGAATCTGTTTATGGATCGCATCCCTCCGCAAAATGTGGAAGCCGAACAAGCGGTGCTCGGCGCGATTTTGCTCGACGGCGACGCATTGGTTACGGCGATGGAGCGGGTGCAGGTCGATGATTTTTATCGCCCGTCGCACCGGTTCATCTACGAAGCGATGATCGAGATTGCGGAGGCGAACGAGCCGGTCGATCTTGTTACGTTGACAGCACGTCTGCAAGACAAAAAGCAGCTGGAAGATGTTGGGGGAATCAGTTATCTTTCCGAGCTGGCGAATGCGGTGCCAACCGCGGCGAACGTCGATTACTACGCGCAGATCGTAGAAGAGAAGTCGATGCTGCGCCGGTTGATCCGCGCCGCTACGCAAATCGTAACGAACGGTTATGCCGGCGAGGATGAAGTCGGGACGCTGTTAAGCGATGCGGAACAGCGCATTATGGAGATATCCCAGGCACGTTCCGGCGCCGGTTTTGTCGCCATCAGAGACGTGCTGATGGAAGTATTCGATAAAGTAGAATTTCTATATAACCAAAAGGGAAGTACGACGGGGATCCGCTCGGGATTCACCGATTTGGACAAGATGACATCGGGTTTCCAGCGTTCGGATTTGATCATTGTCGCGGCCCGTCCATCCGTAGGTAAGACGGCTTTTGCCTTGAATATCGCGCAAAATGTCGGCGTGCGGGAGAAGGAAACGGTGGCGATTTTTAGTCTCGAGATGGGCGCCCCACAGCTTGTTCAGCGGATGATATGCGCGGAAGCGAACGTTGACGCCGGACGGATGCGGACCGGTTTCCTGGAGCCTGACGACTGGGAGAAGCTGACGATGGCGATCGGTTCGCTGTCGGAAGCGAACATATATATCGACGATTCTCCTTCAGTAACGGTAGCGGACATTCGTGCGAAGTGCCGCCGCCTGAAGAAGGAGAAGGGGCTTGGGATGATTCTGATCGATTACTTGCAGCTTATTCACGGCCGCGGCAAAGGCGATAACCGGCAGCAGGAAGTATCGGAAATTTCCCGTACGCTCAAACAAATCGCCCGTGAACTTGACGTGCCCGTCATTGCGCTGTCGCAGCTCAGCCGGGGCGTGGAGCAGCGACAGGACAAACGGCCGATGATGTCCGACCTTCGGGAATCCGGTTCGATCGAGCAGGACGCCGATATCGTTGCATTTTTATACCGGGACGACTACTACGACAAAGAATCCGAGAAGAAGAACATTATCGAGATCATTATCGCCAAGCAGCGTAACGGCCCGGTAGGCACCGTAGAGCTCGCTTTCCTGAAGAATTACAATAAATTCGTCACGTTGGACCGGACGCATCAGGAGATGGCGGCAGCGCGTTAAACGTGTGTTGCACGGGGAACACTGGCATTGCTTTAGATGATCCGAATATGCGGACTGCAGACGCTTTTATAGACAATGAAGTGCTGCAGTCGTTTACATACGAACCAATTCCGAACAATGAACCATAGCTATGGTCCATTGTTCGTTTTTGTTGACTTTGCTTCACGGTGCTGATAAACTAGTCATGGTGCGATGGCGCCTTAACGGCGAATAACAGGTGGATACCACCTCACGGGGGGCAAGTGAAACATGTCAACGGTAGTGGTTGTCGGAACCCAATGGGGAGACGAGGGCAAAGGTAAAATAACCGATTTTTTGGCTGAATCTGCGGAAGTGGTAGCGCGCTATCAGGGCGGCAACAACGCGGGCCATACGATTCTCATCAAAGATAAAAAGTACAAGCTGACGATGATTCCATCGGGCATTTTCTATCAAGATAAAACGTGCGTAATCGGTAACGGCATGGTCGTCAACCCGGGCGCGCTGCTTGAAGAAATTCAGTATATTCACGATAACGGTTTCTCCACGAAAAACCTCAAGATCAGCGATCGCGCGCATGTCATTATGCCGTACCATCTGGTTCTTGACGGATTGGAAGAGGAACGCAAAGGCGACAATAAGATCGGCACGACCCGCAAAGGGATCGGCCCTTGCTATATGGATAAAGCGGCTCGCAACGGCATCCGGATCGCGGATTTGCTGGATGAGGAAGAGTTCACGCGCAAAGTGCGTCACCTCGTAGCCGAAAAAAATGTGTTGATCGAGCAAGTATACGGCTCCAAAGGGCTTGATGCGGATTCGATCATCACAGAATACCTCGGCTATGCCGACCGTATTCGTCCTTACGTTACGGATACGTCGGTCGTATTGAACGACTTGATCGACGACGGTAAGAAAGTATTGTTCGAAGGCGCACAAGGCGTGATGCTCGATATCGACCAAGGCACTTATCCGTTCGTTACTTCCTCCAACCCTTCGGCAGGAGGCGTCTGCATCGGTTCCGGCGTAGGCCCGTCCAAAATTCAACAAGTCATCGGGGTGGCGAAAGCTTATACAACTCGTGTCGGCGATGGCCCCTTCCCAACGGAACTGAACAATGAGACCGGCGATTGGATCCGCGAGCGCGGCAACGAATACGGCACCGTAACAGGCAGACCTCGTCGCGTAGGCTGGTTCGACAGCGTCGTTGTGCGCCATGCTCGTCGGGTAAGCGGCATTACCGGCTTGTCCTTGAACTCGCTCGACGTGTTGGCGGGGCTGGAGAAGGTGAAAATCTGCACGGCCTACAAATTCCGCGGCGAAGTGATTGAGCATTACCCGGCAAGCCTGAAGATGCTCGCCGAATGCGAAGCCGTATACGAAGAACTGCCGGGCTGGAGCGAGGATTTGTCCGGCGTGCGCAAGCTGGAGGATTTGCCGGAAAATGCGAGACGGTATGTCGAGCGGATTTCCGAGCTGACCCGCATTCCGATTGCGATCTTCTCCGTTGGCCGCAACCGGGAACAAACGAACCTGGTCAAACCGATTTATTAAACAATAGACGATAACCGATAGCCCCTGTTTCCGTTCAATGAACGGAAGCGGGGGCTTTTTGCGTACACGGACGATTGTTTTCCCAGAAAAAGGTCAATACTAGAGCTATACATACTTTGACAACGGGGCTTAAGGACAGACGCGCCGGCGCTGCCGTTGGCAACAGGCGATGGGAGCTGGGACGGAAAATGAAATGGATAACGTGGATGATGAAGCTGGCCGTCAGTACGGTGATTACATCGTTATGCTGTGTAGCCATGACTTTTTTTGCGGTCAATACGTACGTCGATATGCTGCTCGATCAATATCATATTGAGCGGCCGGCAAGCCAGCAGCTGAGCTGGAATCAGTTTGCCGGACGCTTTATGTCGCAGTTCAGCGCGTTCGCTGGACAGGATGGGGCGGCTCTGGGTAAAACCGCGGAGAAGCCGAAAGATTTGGCTGTGTCGGCCGGGACAAGCGGAAGCGGAAATCCTTCGTCCACCTCGGAAACCGGCTCGAAGCAGAGCAAGGACGGGGATAATCCGACCAGCAAAGGAGCGGAAGGGGAGCGCAAACCGCCGGAGGATGCCGTGGCCGTGTGGAGCCGTCAATCGACCGGACAAGGCAGTGCCGCGGATGAGGAGCGACGGGTGGTCGTTTCGGCGGAGGAATTCACCAAGAAAAAAAATGAGCTGTCCGAGACGGACAAAGCCAAAGTATTTTCCGTGCTGGCCAACCGCGTCCCTGCGGAGGAAATCCAAAAAATTTCGCTCATTCTCGAAGACGGCATAACCGGCGGGGAATTGAAAGAGCTGGAGCAACTATTGCAGAAGCGGCTGAAGCCGGAAGAATACAGTGAGCTGCAAAAACTGATATTAACGCCGTAACAACCCGCCCAAAATAGAATGGACCACGTGCCCGCGACAATAGAGGAGCTGCCTTAAGAGGCAGCTCTTTACTCGTTTATGGTATCGATCTCCCAATAAAAATGCCACTCCGCACAAAATGGCCCTTTCGCAAAAGCGATAAGAGCCATTTTTTACGAATGCCCCATATGCACCATCCGTTGAAATTATGTTACATTTCCTCCGAACCGCGCAATGAGGTCGTGCGCCAAATGAAGTCGGGAAGACTCGACTACGACGTTCATTATACATGCGTTCTCGCTGCCCGATGCGTATTTTGTCGCTTCGGTTGCCTGCAGCAGCTGAACCGTTTCCATGCTGTGCTCCGAACGGAAATCAAGCTTGATATCGACGGCTCCTTGCTGGCGGAGCGCCTCGGTGGCCCGTTCCATATCCTCCCGGTTGTAGAATGAAGCTGTTATGTTTTCCATTGTTTGACTTCACACCCCTGTCATCTTTCTCTCTCAAAAGAGAGAAAGTATACAATTTTGTTGAAAAAAGTAGAGTTGATGTGGTAAATTAATTAGGGAGCCTAACCTATTGGTTAGAGTTTCTATTTTTAGGTGTTTTTATGTGCACATCGTAAGCAACCTGCGTATGCCCGCAATACCGCGTGCAAATTGACGTACATCCGATGCGGATGTCTCCAGGAATAGCAAAGCCCCCATCTGATCGAAGGGACCCAAGCTGAATTCGAATGCGGCAAAAAACGACTTAAAAGGAGAACAAGATGAATTTTTTCAAAGGAACGGATCGAATCAAAGGTTTGCTGGACAAAGCCCGGCAAAAATGGTCCAAGACTCGTTCCGTCGAAACTTCCGAATCGACGGTCGAAGCAGCAGAGCCAGAGAAGAAAACATTCAAGTTTACATACGAAGACATTGCAGCCCGAATTGCTTTACATAAATGGACCATCGTGAAATCAGCGTCTGCGTTTGTGTTTATTGGAGCCGTCGTATGGAGCGGGAACCAGTATGTGCACGCGAATATGATCGATTTCTATCATGTATATGTGAACGGGCAAGAGATCGGCGTCGTTTCTGACGCGGCCAAGGTGAAGCAATTTACCGAGGAGAAGAAAAAGCAGCTTTCGAAAGGGCCTGACGATGTTCGCATGGTCGTTGAGGCACCCACGATCGATTATAAGCCTGAAAGGGCTTTCATGGCAGAGACGCAGGATAGTGCCACGCTGGCGGAGCTGGAAGGCTATTTCACCGCTCATCCGGTAGGCACGCAGCTCCTCGTGGACGGCAAGCCGATGGGGATTGTGAGAGATACGACGGTTGCGCAGACGCTGCTCGAGCAAATTAAGACGAACGCCGTTGATTCCATGCAGAAGAAGAAGGAATCCGGCAAAGTCAGCATCCTTTCCGCAGCCTCTGCGGCGAGTACGCCGGTGGAGACGGAGCTGCTGAAGACCGACTTCGTGCAGAAGGTGGAACTGAAAGAGGTTACGATCGAGCCTTCGGAACTGGTAGAGCCGGACGAGCTGCTCAAAAAGCTGGAGACCGGGGATGTGCAGCCGACAAAATATACGGTGGAGCAGGGCGACTGCGTATCGTGTATTGCCAAGAAGCTTGAAATTCCCAAGCAAGTCATCTATCAGAACAACCCTTGGATTTCGAACGATATGATCAAAGTGGGACAGCAGCTCGATTTGACGGTGCTGCAGCCGACGCTTGCGGTTCGCACGGTAGAGAAAATCGTGGAGAATGAAGAAATCGCGTATGAAACGGAGTACCAGCAGGACGATAGCATGCGTCTCGGCACAACACAGGTACTTTCTCCCGGGAAAAACGGCCAGAAGAAAGTGACGATCGAGCTTACGAAAGTAAACGGCTTGATGGAAGAAGAAAAAGTGCTCGACGAGCAGATCATTCAGGAACCGGTGAAAGCGGTAGCGAAGAAAGGCACGAAGGTTGTGAAGGGCGAGGGCACGGGCAAGTTCGCCTGGCCGGTCGTATCCGCATCGATCTCCAGTACGTTCGGAACGCGTTGGGGTGCTTTCCACAAAGGCGTAGACTTGACAGGCAACCGCAACATCATGGCATCGGACAACGGAAAAGTCATCTTTGCGGGAGTTAAGGACGGATATGGGAATTGTATCATTCTCGACCACCTGAACGGCTACAAGACGCTGTACGGCCATCTCAGTCAAATTAATACAAGCGTCGGCAAGATCGTGGAAAAAGGCGAGAAGATCGGTTACATGGGCAGTACAGGCGATTCCACGGGCATCCATCTGCACTTCGAGGTGCAAAAGAACGGTTCGCCGGACAATCCGCTCAAATATTTGAACCGCTAATCGGTTTGTTATAGGTAAAGAGGCATGGAATATGCAGGAACGCTGCGTATTCCGTGTCTCTTTTTGTTTCGAACCCGGGTGAAAGCATGGAACGGGCAAGAGGGGATGAATCAGAAAACCCGTATACCGATTTCCAAGACGTATAGGGCACTGATCCCGGAATTGTGGTAAAATAGTAGAGTCGTTGGGATGGTTCCCATTCCTGATAGGATCTGACAGGGCGGTGAAGCGAATGGCCAAAATTCTTGTTGTAGACGATGAACAGCCGATTGCGGATATATTGAAGTTTAATCTGGAAAAAGAGGGCCACGAGGTCATCTGCGCCTATGACGGAGGTACGGCTGTGGAGCTCGCCTTCTCCGAGGAACCGGAGTTGATTCTGCTCGACCTGATGCTGCCGGTGAAGGACGGCATGGATGTGTGCAAGGAAGTAAGGCAAAAGCTGAATACGCCGATCATTATGCTGACGGCCAAAGATAATGAGATAGACAAGGTGCTTGGACTGGAATTCGGAGCGGACGACTATGTGACGAAACCGTTCGGCACGCGCGAGCTGCTGGCCCGGGTAAAGGCGCATTTGCGCAGACAGGTGAAGGTGGCGTCGCCGGCTGCCCCGCAAGCGTCGCAGGAAGAAGAGCAGCGGCAGGGCCTGCGGATTCAAAGTCTTTTTATCGACACCGACACGTATGTCGTTTATAAAGACGGCAATCCGCTCGACCTGACGCACCGTGAATTCGAGCTTGTGCAGTACATGGCGAAGAACAGCGGCAGAGTGATGACGCGGGAGCATTTGCTGCAGGCGGTATGGGGGTTTGAATATTTCGGCGATGTCCGCACGGTCGATGTGACGATTCGCAGGCTGCGCGAGAAGCTGGAAGACGATCCGAGCCGTCCGGAGTACATCATTACAAGGCGCGGACTCGGCTATATGATGAAGAGCGCCAAATCCAATAACGGAAGCTATTGAAGCGAGTGATATGGGGATGAAATGGATTCGATTTTTTCAATCGATACAGGCAAAGGTCATCATCATTTACGTGCTTCTTATTTTGATTGCGATGCAGCTGATCGGCGTTTATTTTATCCGAACGCTGGAGAGCTCGCTCAAGAAAGATTTTATCGACAACCGCAACAAACAGGCGCAGCTGCTGGCGCAGTATGCCGAGACGTACTTGATCGAGAGCCAGGAGACGAAGGGCAGCGAAACGAAAAAATCGTACGCCGACTTGAACCAGTTCGTGAACAGCTTGTTCGTCATCAGCAAAGCGGAGATTCAAGTGATCGATGCAAACGGGCTCGTGCTGACCACATCGCTCGATCAAAACCGGTCCGTGATCAACAGCAAAAATACGCAGACCGAAGTGACCCGCGCCCTGCAGGGGATCAAGGATAACCAGCGGATGTTCACCGATTCCGACGGTATAAGGAAAGTCGTCATTGCGAAGCCGATCGGTTCCGGGGTGAAGGTGTACGGTGCCGTGTACATCATTTCCTCCATGGAGGAAGTGTACGATACGATGAACCGGATCAGCAGGCTGCTCATTACCGGCACGTTGATCGCGCTTGTCCTGACGGCGCTGCTCGGGGTCATCTTGTCGGCTACGATTACGAATCCGATCAAGGCGATTACGAGGCAGGCGACGGCCGTGGCGGAAGGCAGTTTCGACGAACGGCAGGTACAGGTCAAAGGGAACGATGAGATCAGCCAGCTTGGGGCGACGTTCAACTTCATGACCGAGCGGCTGCGAGAGGCATTATCGCTGAACGAGGAAGAGAAGGAGAAGCTCGCTTCGATCTTGTCGAACATGAACGACGGACTGATTGCGACGGATGATCGCGGACGAGTGATTCTGATCAACCGGCGGGCGAAGCAAATTCTTCAGGTGAACGAAGACACGACGCTTGGCATGACGCTCAACGATCTGCTCGGCATCGCTCCCGACAAATTGAAGGAAGCGGAAGGCAGCGAAGACAAGACGACGATGCTTCAGTTCTACAATGAGTCCGACGAGGAGCCCTTGTACGTACGCGTCACCTATACTGGCATTCACAGCAGGGGCAAAGGCAATGGGACGACCGGGACCATAGCGGTGCTGCAGGACGTTACCGGCCAAGAGAAGCTGGAGCAGTCCCGCCGTGAATTCGTCGCCAACGTCTCGCATGAGCTGCGGACGCCGCTGACGACGATCAAAAGCTACCTGGAGGCGCTGGAGGACGGAGCGCTCGAGGAGCCGCAGCTCGCGGGCAAGTTCGTGAATGTGGCCCGCAACGAGACGGAGCGGATGATTCGGCTTGTGACCGATCTGCTGCAGCTATCCAGACTCGATTCCAAGCAGGCGACGATCAACAAGGAATCGACCGATGTGGTCGAGATGCTGGAAGAAGTGGCAGACCGGTTCTCGTTCCAGCTGGAGCAGCGAACGATCGCCATAGATATCGACGTTGCGCCGGGCGTAAAGCAAATTATGCTCGACCGCGACCGCATCGACCAAGTGCTCGACAACCTCGTCTCCAATGCGATCAAATATACGCCCGAAGGCGGGCACATTCGCATTCTGGCGGGAAGACCCGATCCGCAGCTGCTCGAAATTTGCGTGCAGGATAATGGGATCGGGATCCCGAGAAAAGATTTGAACCGGATCTTCGAGCGTTTTTACCGGGTGGATAAAGCCCGCTCGCGCAGTATGGGCGGAACGGGTCTTGGCTTATCGATTGCCCGGGAAATAGTGAAGGCGCACGGCGGAACGATCCATTTGGATTCCGAGTTCGGACAAGGGACGCGCGTGACGTTTACATTGCCTTATCAGCAGGAGGAGGCAGCGGGATGATCGAGAAGCTGAAAACAGCCGCTTTGACGATATTGGTGCTCTTGAGTTTGCTGCAAAGCTATTTGCTCGCGTACAGCTATCCGAAGTTCGATCCCGTCACGCCCGACGAATACGTGAAGACAGATTTGCTCGGTACGCAGGCGACACTCGACGACATGCTGTTCCCGGATCAGCTCGTGCTCCATCTGGGTAAAGAACAGCATAGCGTCGTCTATCCGAACAGCGCGAAGTACAATGAGATATGGGATACGGTGAAGCAGCGGTTTCTGGAAGGGTTCCGCAAGACGACGACAACCGCGCTTAACTTGAATTGGGATGATGTCCGCGGCAAACAGCAGGGTGTCGAGGTGCGTTTTCGGGATGGGCTTCCGCTTCATTTGCTGCAGCGGACGATGCAGCTCAAGGGCGATTTGCCCAGTGACACCGACCTGATCACGCGCATATGGATTTTCACCAAAGATACGAACGAAGTGCGAGCCATTTTATTTACCGATACAGCGAACACCGTTTATGAGGTTATGAAGGCGAATTTTACGACCAAAGATATTGAGCGATTTGCGGCCGTTGAAGCCGATTATACGCCGTACAAGGTGACTGCCGGGGATTATTACTTGCCGATGAAGCCGATCACCGCGTCGGGCTATAAAATGGGCTACACGCAGTTTACGGTCGATCAGATGAAGCTGACGTTTTTCGTCGACCCGGCGATCACCCGGAACTTGACGGAACGCGACGGCACGGAGATTTACACGGACGGGAAGCGGGGGCTGCAGCTGAAGAACGAGCAGCATTGGATGACGTATTCCGACCCTGTGGCGCCTTCGCCGGACAACAAGTTCGACTTGCGGGAAAATTTATTGTCCGCGGTCCAGTTCATTAACCAGCACGGCGGCTGGAACGGAACGTATGCGGTACAGAAAGTGCCGCAGCAGCGTCTTTTACTCAGCAGTCAGGCTTTTTTGTTCCGGCAGTATTATGATTCGTTTCCGATCATTAATCCGCGCTCGGAAAATATCGGGTTTATCCGCATTACGCTGCAAAAAGGGATCGTCTCCAGCTATGAGCGATCCATCATGACGCCGGACCCGCGTAATATGACGCGGACCGAGGTTCAATTGGCAGGCGGCGAAGCGCTGGACGAGCTGCTGAAGCAGTTCAGTACGCAGAAGACGCAGTTTTACAGCGTGTTTCCCGCTTATCGGCCGATCGTGATGAGTCAATCGATCGAGCTCGTGCCGGCATGGGCGGTGGAGCTGCGGGACGGCACGTATGAATTTTTGGAATAAGGAGGGACGGCGATGGACTGGGGCCGGGCGAAGACGATTTTAATATTGTCCTTTCTGCTGCTGAATGCGGTGCTCGGCTTTCAGCTGTGGTCCAGCCGTTCCGATCTGCTCGATCTGGAGGCGAATCCGAGCGGTGCCGCGGAGGAGATTCAACGGCTGCTGAAGAGCAAGAACATTCAGGTGCCTGCGGACATTCCAAAGGATGTGCCGAAGCTGAAGGAAATTGTCGCCAAGTTCGACGATAAGCTGACGCCGGGCAAGCCGATGCTGCTGCAAACCCCGTTCAAGTTCGATCCGCTTATTAATAAAGGCGCGATTCGGGATGTGCTGAGCAAAACGGGAATTGCCAAAATCGAAGCGTATCAATGGGATCCGATGGAGAGCATGAACGGTAATTATGTATTTCATCAAATGTACGGAAATTTGCCGATGTTCGAAGTGCAGATCGAGCTGTACGAAAAAAGCGGCATGATCAGCACGTACCGGCAAGGGTATGTGGAAGTGCAGTCCGAAGGAGATCAGAAGGAGCAAAAAGTCATCTCCGCCTATATTGCGCTTCGCAGCTTGATCGAAAACTTTTTGCCGTCCGGCTCGATCATTACGGGTGTGCAGCTCGGATATCACGGACAGGTGTACAATTCGCAGACGCTCAATATGTGGCCTTCCTGGAGGGTCACGCTGGCGAATGGCGACCAATATTTCGTACACGCGTTTAACGGAGCGGTGGAAGAACCGCAGCGCAACAAAAAGTAGCAGGTAAGGAGTTTTGGGGAATGGGCATAAGGTTTAGTGTACTTGCAAGCGGCTCGACCGGGAATGCCTTGGTCGTGGACACGGACGAGGGCAAAGTACTGATCGATGCGGGGCTGAGCGCGAAAAAGGTGGAACTGCTGCTGAAGGAGCGGGGGACATCGGCATCGGAGCTCGATGCGATCCTGGTGACGCACGAGCATGCGGATCATATTAAGGGGCTCGGAGCGATCGCGCGCAAATACGATCTGCCGATATACGCCAACGAGAAAACGTGGGAGGCGCTGGACCAGCAAATCGGGGACATTGCCGAAGCGAACCGCTGCGTAATGCAGACGGGAGAGATGCGCGAATTCGGCTCGCTCCAGGTTGAATCGTACGGCATCTCGCACGATGCGGCGGAGCCGGTAGGCTACTGCTTTTATCACGGGGAGGAAAAGCTGAGCCTTGCGACCGATCTGGGCTACATGAGCTCGAAGGTGAAGGAGAAAATCCAGGACAGTGACGTGCTGGTACTGGAATCGAACCACGATATCGAGATGCTGCGGATGGGCAAATATCCTTGGAACATCAAGCGGCGCATCTTGAGCGATGTCGGCCACTTATCCAACGAAGCGGCCGGAATCGGGCTGTTCGACGTCATGACGACGAAGACGAAGCGGGTATATCTTGCGCATTTGAGCCGGGATCATAATCTGATGGATTTGGCCAGGCTCACCGTGAATAATATGTTAGAGGAACGGTTGGCACCGGACGACCACAGGCCGAAACTGATGGATACATACTACGATCGCGCGACGACGTGGGATCGTTTGGATGAAGAGTGAGGGCATCGCCGTCTTCGGCAGGCTTCAAGGCGACATAGTGGCGGAAGCGGTGTCGGCAGCTTCGAGCGCATGCGCCTTCGCGGCAATTTCTTGCGCGGAGAGGATGCCTTTCTCGACGAGCAGCTCGATGACGGCGCTGAGCATCAGCGATTGCTGGTAATGCGCTTCCTTGAGATCGGCGAGCTTGCCGATCCATTCGATCTGTTCCAGGTGGGAGGAAATACGGTTCGTATTCATGTTCATTATTGCCTCATCCCTTCAATGTGTTGTTTTATTCAAGGCTCTGTATTTGTTCTATCGCTTCATTGCGAACTGGGGCTATGATTCTATTCTAGTCTTGCGCTATGAAAAACATTCCTGAATTTTCAAAGTTTTTTTCTGTGATTTGGTTTCGCAGTTTGCAAGATTGTAAGGTACAATAGAACAAGCGGTACTTATCGGGAAGCGGCGTGGCATGTAGAGGGGAGCGGGGAACATGAGCTTGTTTGACGACGATTTTTATTCGACCAAGGCATCGCGCCGGGATACGTGGCGGATGCCCCGAAGGTTCCCCAATCAGCTTCCGGGGTGGTTGCTCCCGGCGGCAAGCGGAGCTGTAGTCATGGCCGCGCTGTTCATGTTATTTGGCGGTGGCGGCGAATCGGCGGAGAAGGCAGCGGCACCCGCGGCGGTTGCCGCGATGGCTCCCCCGTCTTCGGGTGCGTCGGCTTCGGACGGAGGTTCGGAGCGGCGAATGAGCGATTCGGTTGTCGACGCGGCGGAGAAAGTGTCTCCGACGGTCGTGAGCATCCTCGGATCGAAACGGGAAGGCGAGAAGGAGACGGCCCGCGGCGGGGCGATCGGGCTCGGTTCGGGCGTGATCTTCGAGCGTAACGGCGACAAGGTGCGCATTGTGACCAATAACCATGTGGTCGAAGGGTTTACTCAGCTGGACGTCATCACGGTCGCTGGGGAACGCCGGAAGGCGACTTTAGTCGGGCGCGATCAAATTACCGACCTCGCCGTGCTGGAGACGGACGGGAACGGCTTGAAACAGATTGCCGAATTCGGCGACTCCGACGGGTTGAAAGCCGGGGAGACGGCGATTGCGGTCGGTTTCCCGCTGGGCCTCAGTTACACGCCGACCGTAACGAAGGGCATTATCAGCTGGCCGAAACGCACGATCCCGGTGTCGCTCGGACGCGAAGGCGAACCGGATTGGGAGATGGACGTTATTCAGACGGATGCGGCCATCAATCAAGGCAATAGCGGCGGTGCACTGGTCAATTTAGACGGCAAGGTCATCGGCATCAATACGCTGAAGGTGGCCGATATGGGTGTCGAGGGCCTCGGTTTTGCGATACCGATCAATCAAGTCAAAGTCATTATTCAATCTCTCGTTACCGATCATAAAGTGAAGCGTCCTTACATCGGCGTCGTGACGCAAAACTTGCAATCGTTTGCCGGAACGGAAAGCTTGAAGCTTCCCTCGGGCGTCAAGCGCGGCATTATCGTCATTGAAGCGGTCGGCCCTGCGAAGGATGCCGGCTTCAAGAGCGGCGACGTCATTGTGGAGCTGGACGGCAAGCCGATCGACAGCACGCTCGCGCTGCGCAAGTATATATACGGCAGCAAGAAAATCGGCGATAAGATGGCGATTACGTATTACCGCGGATCGAAGAAATCGACCGTGCAGCTTACGCTCAGCGAAGTAACGGATAAATAGCAGCAGCGTAAGCGTATAGATATCGTTAAGATGGTGTATTTTCGGCTACAATAGGAATAACGATTAAGGTTTGTCTATGTCTGGAGAGCTCACGCAGAAGCGCTCGTAACCGGACGAACGTATGAAAAGGGGTACAGCATGCACGTTGTTTGCAAAGAGCATTTGGAACTGGCGATCGACATGTTCGTCGATGAATATGAAGAAGCGCCGGATATCGTCGATTTGGAAGAAGTGAAGTTCACCGCATGGGAGCCTCCGGCACATTGTGAACGCTGTGCGGAGCGGGGACGTTTCCTGGTGGTCTGAACTAAAGTGGAGGGGGAAGGCAGGCCCGGCGTGCGAGCGGGTGGCCTTCTCCTTTTGTTGTTGTTAGGCGGAGTGCTGGACGGAAGCGGGGCAGACATGGTCGTACGAAGTGATGTTGAGTAATACCGTGACCGATATGAGGGTGCTCTGGGGAATATACAGGGCAGCAGATAGGGGGAACCGGCGATGCACATCCAGATCATCGCAGTGGGGAAGTTGAAAGAGGCGTACCTGGTTCAAGGGATCGCCGAGTACGTCAAGCGCCTTGGCCCGTATGCCAAGGTGCAAATGATTGAGGTGCCGGACGAGAAGGCACCGGAGACGATGAGCGCCGCGGAAGAGGCGCTCGTAAAGCAGCGTGAGGGGGAGCGTATCCTCGCGCATATCAAGAGCGATGCGTATGTGGTCGCGCTCGCGATTGACGGCAAGCCGCTATCGAGCGAGGAGCTCGCGCGGCAGGTGCAGGATCTGGCCACTTACGGGCGCAGCCACGTGGCCTTCGTGATCGGGGGCTCGCTCGGACTGGCCCCCGCGGTTCTTGCGCGCGCCGAACAGAAGCTCTCGTTCGGGCGCATGACGCTGCCGCACCAGTTGATGCGGCTGGTGCTAATGGAGCAGGTGTACCGCGCGTTTAAGATTATGCGCGGAGAACCTTATCATAAGTGACGCAAATTTTTATGATAAACAGGGAAGCCCCAAAACCAGGGGGCGCTCTTAAGGATTCCGTCTATACATTTTAAGTAGAAATTGCCGTTACAGAGAATGCAGTGCGCCACCTCGTATCTGGTGTATAATGCAAGAAGTGAAACTTCCGCATCGACGGTGGCATGACAAAGGAGATTTTATGACATTTGAACAATTGAAATTGAGTCCCCCCATTCTTAAAGCGTTGGCCAAGGAAAATTATACACAGCCCACTCCCATACAGGAGCAGGCAATTCCGCCGGTGCTGGCGGGCCGTGATTTGTTCGGCTGCGCTCAGACTGGGACCGGCAAGACAGCGGCGTTCTTGCTGCCAATTATCCAACTGCTGAGCGCGCAGCAGGGACGATCGAGCGGCAAGCGCGTCATTCGTTCGCTGATCCTGACGCCTACGCGAGAGCTGGCCATTCAGATATCCGACAACTTTAAATCTTACGGACGCTTCTTGAATCTGAGAAGTGCCGTGATTTTAGGCGGCGTACCGCAAAAAACACAGGAGCAGGCGCTGGAGCAAGGCATGGATATACTGATAGCGACGCCGGGCCGACTAATCGACCTGATAAACCAAGGGTTCGCCGATCTGCGTCACGTGCAGATCCTCGTGCTGGACGAAGCAGACCGCATGCTAGATATGGGCTTCATTCACGACATGAGAAGGATCATCGCCAAGCTGCCTGCCAAACGACAGACGCTGTTCTTTTCGGCGACGATGCCGCCCGAGATCACGTCTCTGGTAGATTCACTGCTGACGAATCCAATGAAAATCGAAATTACGCCCGTTTCCTCGACGGCGGAGCGGATCAAACAGACACTCTACTTTGTGGACAAGCCGAATAAGCTGCCGTTGTTGATCGACCTGCTACAAGACATGTCGATCGAGAGCGCGCTTGTGTTCACCCGTACGAAGCATGGCGCGGATCGGCTGGTTAGAGGCTTGACGAAGGCGACGATTACCGCGCAGGCGATTCACGGCGACAAGTCGCAGAACGCCCGCCAAGCTGCGCTGAATAACTTCAAGCAAGGTGTGACTCGCATGCTGGTGGCGACAGACATTGCGGCCCGGGGCATCGACATCGAGGAGCTGTCGCACGTCATTAACTACAATTTGCCGAATATCCCGGAGACGTATGTACATCGGATCGGCCGCACCGGACGAGCGGGATTAAGCGGAATAGCGATTTCGTTTTGCGAGTACGAAGAGATTCCTTATCTGAAAGATATCGAGAAGCTGATCAAGCAGAGGATTCCAGTGATCGGGGATCATCCGTATCCGATGACAATGAATGAGTCGACTCCAACGGCAGTTAGGGAGACCAGAACCAGCGTCACATCTTCCGAGGATTGTGTCACCCGCGGCCATCGCGAAGGCACTAATCGAAACGACTCTGCATAGGCCGCAGCGATCATTGGATTGCACGTGATATATTGAGAAACTTGGTCGTTGTTCCAAGACAAATGGCAAGACCGATGCGATGGCGCGGCAGGCGGTTACGTCCTTATTCAATCTGGAGAAACCATACCATGACGTGCGGTTGAATGGTTTCCACCTGATCTCCTGTCGCAGGAAGCGTATGTTCAGGAAAAACCGGAAGTTGGCGAAGGTGCCTGGTACTCCAACGAACAAACTGAACTTGTTTCGGAGTGAGGTGGCCGAAAACAAGGACGGCAAACCTGTGTTTGTCATGATCCACCAAGAACTGCCCCCCAATAGGCCGGGACGGGGAAACCATACTCTATTAAAAGCAAAGCAGTTACGTTTAACTTGGTTTATAATTACGGGTGGGGGCAATTCTAAGGCAATACTTATAAAAAGGTACTTATTGAAGTATGTTATAGTAATTGAAAAACTTCCAGAGAGCAGGATCATTTAAATGACAGGCAATAATAAACAACGTTACCGCTTCAGTGAAGCGCCTATATGGAATATTCAGCGAAAATATTATGAAGAACAAGGAACGAAGGCCTGGAACAATGACCAAGTTCCTCAATATATAACGAGTAATCCAATGATCGCTACGGCATATGCAGAAATGATCTTTGGGTTTCTTCAAGATCGGGCGAATAAGGAATATCGTTCAGAACCTGTTTTCATTGTGGAGCTTGGCGCAGGAGCGGGACGTCTTGCTTACCATGTGCTGTATGAGTTGTGTCAATTGAGAGACTATGCGGGGACATCACTGCCTGGGTTCCGGTATATTATGACGGATTTGGCGATGAATAATGTTATGGCTTGGAAGGAACATCCCGCTCTACAATCTTTTATTACCGAGGGATTACTGGATTTTGCGCAATTTGATGCTGTCCATGATACCGTACTGAATCTCGTTGTATCAGGCAAAACGATTAGTGAAGGAGATTTAAAACAACCGTTAATCATCGTGGCCAACTACTTTTTTGATAGCATCCCACAAGAGTTGATTTATGTTGGTGATGGGCATATTTATGAAGCAGACGTTGATGTCGAATATCCCGAAGATAATGATTCACTTAAACCATCAGAATGGTTAGACCAAATCACTTTACACTATGAGCATCGACGGGCGCCTGAGTACGAACAAGAAACCTATCCTTACCGTGATGTCGTCTCCATTTATCAGGAGCAGCTAGAAGACTCGTATATTTTATTTCCTGCCGCTGGAATCAATTGTTTAGAGCGTTTGAATCAGTTATCTCCGTCGGGGTTTTTATTGATAACAGCAGACAAAGGTGATCACTTACTGGATAACTGGAGATTCGCAGAACCGCCAGAGTTGATCTTACATGGAAGTTTTTCTTTAACGGCAAACTACCATGCGATTCAGCATGTCTTTGAACAAAGAGGAGCAGCGGCGTTATTCCCCCCACATCATTATATAAATATAAATGTTGGCTGTATTCTCCATCTAGATAAACCCATGGATTATCCCAATATGAGATTAGCTTATCGTCGATGTATTGAACGCTTTGGTCCGGACGAATTTTTTAGTATGAAGGAATGGGTGGATCGCCATCAAGATAGCATGGGGCTACAGCAAATATTAAGTTTTTGGCGTTTGGGTGGATATGATGCGGAATTTTTCATTCAGAGTACGAAGCGGATCTCCAGTCTGCTGTCAGATGCAAACGATGAAGAAAAGCAGGATATATTGAGAGGCATACAGCTGATGTGGTCATCGTACTATGTCATGGAGCAGCGTTATGATCTAGCGCTCGATGCTGGATTATTACTGTTCGAGATGGGCTTGTACGAACACTCCAAACGGTATTTGGAAATATCCGTACTTCAAGACCAAGATGAGGTCGTATCAACCGTATTTTATTGTCTAGTCATTTGTTGTTTCGAGTTAGATTTAGTCGAAGATGCGGGGAGGTACTTACGAAAATTATTAGAACTTGAGCCTGATCACGAAGAGGCTTTGGCATTGATAAGCCACTTGAGTACAAGTTAAACAAGCTCAATCATAAAGCCATAACCCTAGCAAGTAACTAGGGTAAAGCCTTGGTTTTTTAAGTATTCCTACGGTTTTATTGACGGTTTCTCGCTTTTTACCTACAACTGTACATCATCACTGAATTTTCCGGCTTTAAAATCCCCTATAACTATCATATAATAGTAGATATGAAATCTATCAGTAGTCATAGTGATACACCCTGATCAGGTTGTAATTGATCCAGAAAAGATGTGTGACGGAGGTCGCACCTTGTTTGCTGTGGAGCGCCTACATCTTTTCTTCAAATATTAGCGTGTTAGGACGGTAAAAATGAGTAACAGACAAACGAAAACAGACGTTATCTTAATTGGTGCCGGAATCATGAGTGCGACTTTAGGGTCACTGCTGAAAGAATTAGTACCAAGCTGGAAAATTACAGTGTTTGAGAAGTTAGCAAGCGCAGGAGAGGAAAGCTCGAACGAATGGAACAATGCGGGAACAGGGCATGCTGCACTGTGCGAGCTTAACTACACGTCCGAAAAACCGGACGGATCCATAGATATTAGCAAAGCGATAAAAGTCAATGAACAGTTTCAAGATTCCATGCAGTTTTGGTCTTATCTTGTAAACAGCAATCTGATTCGTAATCCGCAGACCTTTATTATGCCATTGCCGCATATCAGTTTAGTACAAGGGGAAAAAAATGTCGCTTATTTGAAAAAACGTTTTGAAGCGATGCTAAACAATCCTCTGTTTCATGGGATGGAATTCTCCGATGACCCGACGAAATTGATGGAATGGATTCCGCTTATTATGAAAGACCGGGCATTGGATGAACCGATAGCGGCAACAAGAATCGAATCTGGCACGGATGTCAACTTTGGCGCTTTAACGCGCATATTGTTTGACCACTTAAAGAGTAAAAACGTCGATATCAAATTCAAACATAATGTCGATGATTTGAAACGTACGAGCGATGGTCTGTGGGAATTGAAAGTTCGCAATGTCGAGAGCGGTACCGTCGAACACCACACGGCAAAATTCGTTTTTATCGGCGGCGGGGGAGGAAGTCTTCCTTTACTGCAAAAATCGGGTATCCCTGAAGGAAAGCATATTGGAGGTTTCCCGATAAGCGGACTATTTATGGCTTGTAACAACCCGGAGGTTGTAGCACAGCATCATGCCAAAGTATACGGCAAAGCCAAGGTTGGCGCACCTCCAATGTCCGTTCCGCATCTGGACACAAGATTTATCGATAATAAAAAATCGCTGCTCTTTGGACCGTTTGCCGGCTTCTCGCCAAAGTTCTTAAAAACCGGCTCCATGTTTGATTTGTTAGGTTCGGTTAAACCGGATAACGTGATAACGATGCTCGCGGCAGGCGCCAAAAACCTTGGATTGACAAAATACTTGATCCAGCAAGTGATGTTATCGAAAGAACAGCGCATGGAAGAGCTGCGAGAGTTTATCCCGCACGCCAAGAGCGAGGATTGGGATTTATTGATAGCGGGTCAACGTGTACAAGTTATCAAAGATACGGCTGCTGGCGGGAAAGGAACGCTTCAATTTGGTACGGAAGTGGTGAGTAGCGCGGATGGATCGATCGCCGCATTGCTCGGCGCTTCTCCGGGTGCTTCTACTGCCGTTTCCGTCATGCTGGAGGTCATAGAAAAATGCTTCCCGCAGCAACTAAAAGCATGGGCACCGAAAATAAAAGAAATGATTCCTTCTTATGGTGTGTCACTCGTGAAAAACCCAGAACTTATCCAAAAGATTCATGCATCAACGGAGCGGACGCTCGGGTTAAGCAGTGATCTGCACCACGTCAAAAGAGCGTAAAATTCATAATGAGTGAGGCGGCCTTCATCCAGAATTCCATGGGACGGAGGCCTTTTTGCTTTGCCGGCCATCTTTTGAAAAAGACGCTTTACCACGCATCGTCTCGGATGGACCACATGCGCATTCATGCATTCGCTAATGGCCAAACTTGCATCTGTACTTTCTTCATGATACCTTCATGATATTGACGTCTTTCTGTGGTATCATTACTACATAAAGAAATTTCAACCAAAAACTAAGGAGGAACAATCAATATGTCTCTTATCGGAACAGAAGTAAAACCATTCAAAGCATCGGCTTACCACAACGGCAAATTCATCGACGTTACAGAAGAGAACTTCAAAGGAAAATGGAGCATCGTTTGCTTTTACCCAGCGGACTTCACATTCGTATGCCCAACAGAGCTTGAGGATCTGCAAAACCAATATGAAACATTGAAGGGCCTCGGCGTTGAAGTATACTCCGTTTCCACGGATACGCACTTTACGCATAAAGCATGGCATGACAGCTCCGAGACGATCGGCAAAATCACATATATCATGATCGGCGATCCTTCGCATACGATCTCCCGCAACTTCGACGTGCTGATCGAAGCTGACGGTCTTGCAGACCGCGGTACGTTCATTATCGATCCGGACGGCGTAATCCAAGCGATCGAGATCAATGCAGGCGGCATTGGCCGCGACGCAAGCATTTTGGTGAACAAGGTCAAAGCAGCTCAATATGTTCGGAACAACCCGGGCGAAGTGTGCCCTGCAAAATGGCAAGAAGGTTCCGCAACGCTGAAGCCAAGCCTTGATCTAGTCGGTAAGATCTAAGGAGCGATAACTTATGGCACTGGACGCAGATATCAGAGCACAGCTAAGTCAATACCTGCAACTCATGGAAGGCGATGTGCAGATCAAAGTGAGTGCGGGGTCCGATGCCGTATCCCAAGATATGCTGGCGCTGGTGGATGAAATCGTCGGCTTATCCTCCAAGATCACGGTGGAGAGAACGGAATTGTCCCGTACGCCGAGTTTCAGTGTGAATCGTGCGGGGGAAGACACGGGGGTTGTTTTTGCCGGCATCCCGTTAGGACATGAGTTCACTTCTTTGGTGCTCGCGCTGCTGCAAGCCAGCGGAAGGCCGCCCAAGGTGGAACAGGACCTCATCGATCAGATCAAGAGCATTCGCGGCGAATATCGCTTCGAAACCTACGTCAGCCTGAGCTGCCACAATTGTCCCGATGTCGTGCAGGCACTGAACATCATGAGTGTGCTCAACCCTGGCATCTCGCATACGATGATCGACGGTGCAGCGTACAAGGATGAGGTAGAGAGCAAAAACGTCATGGCCGTGCCTTCGGTTTACCTCAACGGCGAATTTTTCGGCAGCGGTCGAATGTCGCTGGAAGAGATCCTCGCCAAACTGGGGACCGCTCCCGACGCATCCGAGCTGGCAAATAAGGAGCCGTTCGACGTGCTTGTCGTCGGGGGTGGCCCCGCCGGCGCCAGCGCGGCGATCTATGCGGCGCGCAAAGGCATTCGTACCGGGATTGTGGCTGAACGATTCGGCGGTCAGGTCATGGACACCATGGGCATCGAGAACTTCATCAGTGTCAAATACACCGAAGGTCCCAAGCTTGTGGCGAGCCTGGAGGAGCATGTCAAAGAATACGGCATCGACGTGATGAAGCTTCAGCGCGTGAAGCGCTTGGAAAAGAAAGATCTCATCGAAGTCGAGCTCGAAAGCGGCGCTGTGCTGAAGAGCAAAACCGTCATTGTCTCCACCGGTGCGCGCTGGCGCAATGTCGGCGTGCCGGGCGAAGCGGAATTCAAGAACAAAGGCGTAGCCTACTGCCCGCATTGCGACGGTCCTCTGTTTACAGGGAAACACGTAGCCGTGATCGGCGGCGGCAATTCCGGTATCGAGGCGGCCATTGATCTTGCCGGCATCGTGAAGCATGTGACGGTGCTCGAGTTCATGCCCGAACTAAAAGCCGATGCCGTGCTGCAGAAGCGTCTCTATAGTCTTCCGAACGTGACGGTCCACAAGAACGTTCAAACCAAAGAAATTACCGGTACGGACAAAGTGGACGGGATTACCTATATCGATCGGGATTCAGGAGTCGAACATCATGTCGAATTACAAGGCGTGTTTGTTCAGATCGGTCTCGTTCCGAATACCGATTGGTTAGGCGACACGGTGGAGCGCACGCGCTTCGGCGAGATCGTCGTAGACCGTCATGGCGCTACGAACGTACCAGGTGTGTTTGCCGCAGGCGACTGCACTAATAGTCCTTACAAGCAGATCATTATTTCCATGGGATCGGGTGCCAATGCAGCTTTGGGCGCATTCGATTATCTCATTCGAAATTAACAATACCCTTGCGTACGCTACGCAGCGAAAAAGCCCCTCACGGGGCTTTTTTATATAGAACGAAATAGGGCGAGTGGTCGTGATTGGACTAACGCCTGGGCTTACCCAAATGACAACAACGATACAAGCGGCAAAAGCGCCTGGAAAAGGGGCTTTCCGATGAGGAAGTATGCAGTATAGCGAAAGAAGTCGCTAGTAATAGGATAAAGGCGCTCCCTCCGACATACCATGGTACATATTTCCTCGGTTTCCTCCATGTTTGGTAAGCCATTCCGCAATTTCAACTAAACAAGCGAATATCCAAAAACAATCATAAACTTCTTAAATGTTGTCAACAGTATGATTGACAAAATGTAGTTTTCCTTTTGTTGTTCGAATGGCCGGCATGATTTACGATAAATATCGAACCCGCTTTGCCAGATCGAAAAAAGAAAGCGATTTTCTAAACAGGAGGAACCCAATATGCAACAGGTGCAAAACAACTCGTCGTCCGGGGGAATTCGCGTTGGTGTCCAGAAATTTGGACGTTTTCTCAGCGGCATGGTTATGCCAAATATAGGTGCTTTTATCGCTTGGGGGATCATAACGGCCTTGTTCATCCCTACAGGGTGGCTGCCGAATGAAACTTTTGCCAAGTTGGTTGGGCCAATCATCACGTACCTGCTACCGCTATTGATCGGTTATACCGGCGGCACAATGGTGCACAAGCAGCGCGGCGGCGTTATCGGTGCGCTAATGACGATGGGCATTATCATCGGTACGGATATACCGATGTTCTTGGGGGCCATGATTTGCGGTCCGCTGGCAGCATGGGTGCTGAAGCAATTCGATAAATCGATCGAGGGGAAAATCAAGTCCGGCTTCGAAATGCTGGTGAACAACTTCTCGCTCGGCATTATCGGCGCCATTCTGACGTTAATTTCTTATGCCGGAGTAGGTCCTGTCATCGAGCAGCTGACCAAAATATTATCCTCCGGCGTGCAATTTATGGTTAGCCATAATTTGATTCCGCTCGCTAACATTATTATTGAACCGGCGAAAATTTTGTTTCTCAACAATGCCATCAACCACGGCGTGCTTAGTCCCATCGCGTTGGAGGAGGCGTCGAGAACAGGCAAGTCGATCCTCTTCATGTTGGAGTCCAATCCGGGTCCTGGTCTTGGCATCCTGCTCGCCTACATGATTGCCGGCCGCGGTACGGCGAAGCAATCGGCTTCCGGCGCAGCGATCATTCACTTTTTCGGGGGGATTCACGAAATTTATTTCCCGTACATTTTGATGAATCCGCGTTTGATTTTGGCCGCGATAGCGGGAGGCGTAGCCGGGACATTCACATTCACGTTGTTTGGCGCCGGTCTTGTCGCCCCGCCTTCGCCGGGCAGTATTTTTGCTTACGTGGCAATGGCGCCCAAGGGCGGACTTCTTCCGGCGTTGAGCGGCGTTATCGTTGCGGGAGTCGTTTCGTTTGCCATCGCGGCTCTGCTGCTGAAAACGGCGAAAAACAACGCCGAAGGCAGCGACGACCTGGAGCAAGCTTCCGCTAAAATGAAACAAATGAAAGCAGCAGGCACTCCAGCTGCTGCAGCGGCTGCGGTTGTGGAAGCGCGCGAACATGCTGCCGCACAGCCTGCCGACACGAAAAGCGATGCGCACAAAGACAGTGCGGACGTGCACAAAATCGTCTTTTCCTGCGACGCGGGCATGGGGTCCAGCGCAATGGGCGCATCGGTGCTGCGAAAGAAAATGAAAGCCGCCGGTTCGGACATCACCGTGATCAATACGGCGATCAGCGATATTCCTGGTGATGCCGATATTGTCATCACGCATAAAACGTTGACCGACCGAGCCAGACTTCAGGCGCCGCAGGCGGAGCATATCTCGATCGATAACTTCTTGAAAAGCCCTGAGTACGACAAACTCGTAGACCGCCTCACGTAATGCATTTCTTTCAATTAAGGCTGCTGACGCCGGAGCTTATATTCCGGCGTTAGGGCCATTCTATCGTTATAGGAAGGTTTTTGCGAATGTCTATATCCAGCCGTACCCGCCGAATTATTGAATTACTGCTGCGGAGCGATCAAGAGCTGACGGCGGCCCACATCGCTGCAGAGATTCAAATGAGTTCAAGAACGGTTCATCGTGAATTGGCAACGGTGGAGGACATTTTGCATGAGCATGGAGTTGAACTGTTTAAGAAATCCGGCTTAGGCATACGGCTGCATGGGGACGAGTCCGCGTTGGCGAGGCTTGCCCAGCTCGTCTCCGTGTCGGAGGACATCGAGTTTTCTCCGGAAGAAAGGCAACTTTACGTGATATGTCTTTTGCTCGAAAGCATCGAGCCGATCAAGTTATACGCGCTGGCGCATGAATTAAAGGTGACCGTTCCTACAATAAGCAGCGATCTGGATGAACTTGACGGCTTCGTGCACAAATTTGGGGTCGTCTTGACCCGCAGAAGAGGCTATGGCGTGGAGCTTTCCGGTCCGGAAGAGCAGCTTCGGGATATGATCCGTCAGCTCATCCAGCTGCGAATTGACGATACCGAATTGATTGCAACCCGGGAAGAGCATCTGGTTCATCCGCTCGATCGGCAATTGTTCGCACTTGCGGGCAAGTCGGAGATGGAAGCTGTCGAGACGATCTTGTGGAGCTGGGAAGAAAAGTGGGCCGGCCGGTTAAGCGAGAATTCCTATACGGAATTATTGATTAGGCTGTCTATCGCGCTGCGGCGTATTCGAGCGGGAAAAACGGTTGTAGCCCAATATGCGGCAGAGCAGGGAACCGTCCTCGCGTCACATCGCGAAGCCGATGCGATTTACCTTACGGGCTTGTTGTCGGAGCGAATGCAACTGGCTTTATCGCCCGCGGAGTCCGCTTATATATCCAGGCTGTTGCGTTTGGCCCAGGCGGAGGATTTGTCACTGCTGCCGGCGGATGATCTGGCGTTAACAGAAAAAGTACGCTTGCTTATCCAATATGTGCAGGGCGTAATGGGAGCCGATTACGGCAATGACCGGTCACTGCGAGAAGGCTTATTTTATCACATGAAAGATGCTTTGCAGCGGCTGAACGATGGGCAAAACATTCGCAACCCGCTGCTGGATCAGATCAAGAAAGATTATACAGTGCTATTCGGCATCGTACGCGAAGCGGCGGACCGTGTGCTTTCCGATGTCGTGGTGCCGGATGAGGAAGTCGGATTCCTCGTCATGCATTTCGGAGCGTCGCTGGAGCGGCTGAAGCAGCTGCGGCGCGATGTGCGCGCCATTCTGGTGTGCTCAAGCGGGATTGGATCCTCGAAGCTGCTGCAAATTCGGCTGCAAAAGGAACTGCCGCAAATTCAAATCGTCGGCCGTGTATCTTGGTACGAAGCTTCACGAACGGAAAAAGACAAGTATGATCTCATTATTTCTACGGTCGATCTGCCTTTGGATCCAGGGCAATATATGAAAGTGAGTCCGCTCCTGACGGAAGGAGAAGCGGATCGGCTGCGGTCGTTCGTCCAAGCGGCGTTGGACCGGAAACGCACAGAAGTGTTTATCCCGGAAGATTATGTGCCATCAGAGGTATCTGCTTTTGAACGGCTGTTAAGCCTGAAGACTACGCTCGATGAGATGGTGAATCTCATTGCGCAGTTTAAGGTCATTCGGCTAGATGAGCAAAGCGGGGAGCTGCCTCTCATTCTGCACGAGGCTTGCCGGTATGAAGAAGCGAGAGGTGTGCTTACCGATGCTTCGCTGGTAACGCAGCGGCTGGTGCAGCGCGAGCAAAGCGGCAGCCAGATCATCCCGGGAACAGAGGTCGCGTTGTTTCATACACGGAGCGAGGAAATCACACGATCATCCCTGTCGTTGTATAGGCTGGGTACCCCGTTAATGGTCGACACGGAGCCGCGTGCGCGGTTAAGCCAGTTTTTATTGATGCTCGCACCGCGGACATTGCCCAAGGAAATTCTCGAGGTGCTCAGCGAAATCAGCGCCATGCTGCTTGATACGGAAATGATTGATTTGCTCGAAACAGGCGAGGAAGCGGAAATTCGTGACTACTTAACGATTCATTTGAAAATATTTTTCAATACGAAAACGGAAGCGAGTGAAATGTAGTGAGTATATTGTCTGCAGATAAAGTGATATTGAACGCGGCTGCGAAGGATAAATACGAAGCTGTTCGCATAGCCGGGGAGCTGCTCGTGGGCGCGGGACATGTGGACCCTAGCTATGTTGAAAGTATGATCGAGCGCGAAAATTCGCTTTCCACCTACATGGGCGGAGGCCTTGCCATTCCTCATGGGACGAGTGAATCGAAAGGCTCCATTAAGTCGACGGGACTATCCATTGTGCAGCTTCCGGAGGGCGTCGATTTTGGCGAAGGGAACATCGCGCATCTGGTCATCGGCATTGCGGCCGTCGGCGACGATCATCTGGAAATTCTCACGAACGTTGCGATGATTTGTTCCGATGACGACAATATGGAACAAATTTTGAAAGCGTCGAGTCCGGAAGAAATGATCGCCATTTTTGAAAGTGGGATGGAATCCGAATGAAAGCATTACATTTTGGAGCGGGGAATATTGGACGTGGTTTTATCGGACTGCTGCTTTCGCAATCGGGGTACGAGGTCATTTTTTCCGATGTGAACAAGACGGTCGTCACCGAGCTGCAGCAGCGCGGGGAATATACGGTAACACTCGCGAGTGCGGCCAGGGAACAGTTGCATGTGACAGGCGTAACCGCCATTGACGGGACGGACGCGAACACGGTCACTTCGGCCGTGGCGGAAGTCGATTTGATTACGACGGCCGTCGGCGTCAATATTTTGAAACATATTGCGGCAGGCATTGCCAGCGGGATTGAAAAGCGGATTGCAAACGGAGCGGGGCGGCTGCATATTATCGCCTGCGAAAATGCCATCGGTGGCAGTACCCAACTAAAAGAGCTTGTTTACGCGCTTCTTGATGACACGACGAAGGCGAAGGCGTCCGAAGTGATCGCTTTTCCCGATGCGGCCGTAGACCGGATCGTTCCTCTTCAGCATCATGAAGATCCGCTTGCGGTTATGGTTGAGCCGTTTTATGAGTGGGTGGTGGACGCTTCAGCCATGTTTGAAGGGTACCGACCGGTTAAAGGCGTCCATTACGTTCAAAATTTGCTGCCGTACATCGAACGCAAATTGTTCACGGTAAATACGGGTCATTGTGCGGCCGCCTACCTTGGCGGCTTGAAAGGATATGAGACGATTCAGCAGGCAATGGCCGATGAGGAAATCGTCAGCGCAGTGAAGGCGACACTTAAGGAAACAGGCGCAGTCCTGGTCGCAAGATACGACTTTGACAAAACGGAACATGACCAATACATTGACAAAATTATCGGGCGCTTCCGCAATGATCAGCTGACCGACGAAGTGACGCGTGTCGGGCGTTCGCCTATCCGCAAACTGTCGCCGAACGATCGGCTGGTGAAGCCTGCCATGCAGGCCCACGAATTGGGGATGTCGCCCGTACAGTTGGCAAAAGTGATGGCCGCGGCGCTTTGCTTTGACCACGCCGATGACCCGGAATCCGCCGAGCTTCAACAGTCGATTCGCGACAAGGGCGTCGGGCAAACGATAGCGGATTACACATCCATTCCGGAAGGACATCCGGTATATAACCTGGTTTTGGAAAGCTATGGGAGCATAGCCGATCAGCGCAAGTAAGGAAAACGAAGCACAGAAAGGAGAATGCTGTATGGCCAGTACGTTTACCGGTGTCGCGGCATCTCCCGGATTCGCCATCGCCAAGGCTTTCCGGTTTACGAATACACAATATACGCCGCAGAAGCTGACGATAGCCGATGCCGAGGAGGAAGCCGGCCGATTCCGGCAGGCGATCGAGAAAGCGAAAGGCGAGATTGAGGACATCCGCCGGATCACGGAGCAGAAATTGGGCGTGCAAAAAGCGGAAATTTTTGAAGCGCATCTTTTTTTACTGGAAGATCCCGACCTTGTCGATGCGGTACTCGATAAAATTACAGACGAACAATGGAGCGCCGAATACGCTTTGTACGAAGTGACGACAGGCGTCGTGGACATGCTGCTGGAGCTCGATAATGAGATGGTTCGCGAGCGTGCCGCCGACGTGAAGGACGTATCCGGACGGCTGATGAGCCACCTGATCGGCAAACCGTATGCCACCTTGTCCGGCATTTCCGAGGAAACGATCATTTTCGCCGAGGATTTGACGCCTTCGGATACTGCGCAGCTCGATTTGAACTACATTCACGGTTTTGTGACCGAAATCGGCAGCCGCACTTCGCATTCCGCTATTATGGCGCGCTCGCTCGAGCTCCCGGCGGTTGTCGGCATAGGTACGATGCCGGCTTCTATCGCGGATGGCACGTTGGTCATTTTGGACGCGACGGAAGGTAGAGTGTTCATTGATCCTTCTGAGGAAGTGCTGGCGCAATACCGTGAGAAAAAGCAGCAGTACGATGAGCGCCGGGCGCAGCTGAAGCGATTGTCGCAGCAGCCTTCCGTAACTGCGGATGGGGAGCATCTCGAGCTAGCGGCCAATATTGGCAGCATTGAGGACCTGGCGAAGGTGCTGGAGAACGGCGCCGACGGGGTCGGTCTGTTCCGTACGGAGTTTTTATATATGGGACGAAACTCGTTCCCTTCGGAAGAAGAGCAGTATCAAACCTATAAGCACGTGCTTGAGAAATTAAACGGCAAACGCGTCGTCATCCGTACACTGGATATCGGCGGCGACAAAGAGCTGCCCTATCTGGAGCTGCCAAAGGAAAGCAACCCGTTCCTTGGACTTCGCGCGCTGCGGCTGTGCCTGAAGCGGGAAGATTTGTTCCGTACCCAGTTAAGGGCGCTGCTGCGGGCGAGCGTGCATGGCAAGCTGAACATCATGTTTCCGATGATTGCGGTGCTGAGCGAGCTTCGCGAAGCGAAACGGATTCTGGAGGAAGAACGCGAGAAGCTGAGGCTGGAAGGCGTGTCCGTGTCCGATTCGATCGAGGTGGGCATGATGATCGAGATTCCGGCCGCCGTGTTGGGCGCCGATCATTTGGCGAAGGAAGTCGATTTCTTCAGCATCGGCACGAACGACCTAATCCAATACACGATGGCGGCGGATCGGATGAATGAGTCGGTAGCTTACTTGTATCAGCCGTATCATCCTTCCATCTTAAGGCTCGTCGAAATGGTCATCAAAGCGGCCGATCGAGCGGGCATATGGACCGGCATGTGCGGCGAAATGGCGGGCGATTTGACGGCGATTCCGCTTCTTCTTGGGATGGGATTGAACGAGTTCAGCATGAGCGCCGGTTCCGTGCTGCCCGCACGCGAGTTGGTTGGCCGGTTGTCCAAGAAAGAATGGGCAGCGCTATCCGAACAAGCGCTCGCCATGGGAACGCAGGAAGAGGTAAAACAATTTGTAGAGCAAAGGAGCTCCGTATAATGCTATCGCAGACCTATACCGTTATTCATCCGTCCGGGTTTCATGCCCGCCCGACCAAGCTTTTCGTTCATGCCGCGACGCAATTTCCTTGCAAAGTAAATCTGATTAAGGGAACGAAAAAAATGAACGGCAAAAGCTCGCTTGGTTTGCTGGCCCTGGGTCTGGCGAAAGGCGACGAAGTGACGCTGGAAGTGGACGGAGAGCGCGAGGAAGAAGCGCTTCAAGAGCTTGGCGCGATGTTGACCAAGATCTACGAAGAGTAGATGAACCTATAAAATAAGATGGAAAGCCCGCGGCGAACGTTGCCGCGGGCTTTTTTCGTTATATTTTTCGTACATGATGAACGTTAGCTGAACCGTACCGTAAAAAAAAGTAAACCAACTGGCAATAACTACTTACAAAAACAAACATCTACAAATATATGAAACATCGACAAATTAGAGCAAAATTCTCTAAAATATTTAATTATTAGAAGGAATATGGTATATTTTAACGAATTGAACATGGTACATAAGTGATATACATACTAGTAATATAGATCTACCAATCGATAATAACTATGATTCACTTGGAGGAACAACAATGAGCACGTATAAAATTGTAGACTTGAAATGCCCCGGTTGTGGGGAGCCTTCATCAACTAGTGAACAGACCTGTAAATACTGTGGTAGACAAGTGATTATAACAAGCTTTAACAGCGTTTATGAAATGTTACCGCAAGATGTGAACAAGTATGTTAATTCATATAAAGAAGTGTTGAGGGATCATCCGGAGGAGTCTTCTATTCATACTTCAATTGGGATGTGTTATCTGAGACTAAGGCTTCATGAGAAGGCTTTGGAAAGTTTCGAGAAAGCAACACAGTATAACTTCGATAATTCCGAAACCTATTTTTATGCCGCGGTATGTTTATTGAAAGGCAAGAAAGCATATCTAGCACCAAAAGCTATCATAGAAAAAGCTCAGGAATATTTAAATGCAGCACTAACGATTGAAAACAGAGGTATTTATCATTATTTTTTAGCCTATATAAAGTATGACTTTTATGAAAGGAAGTTTTTGCGAATTACCCCCAATTATGAGAGTGAACTAAAAAATGCATGCGTTAATAATGTCACAAAAGAGGATATACGCAAATTATTCGATCTGCTGAATGTGGATATACCAAACGTACTTAACGTTGAATAAAACTGTCTTCGCCACGCAGTTTTTGAATATTAAAATAATGCAGGAGGTAGAATACGATGAATTACGGTAGAAACAAAAAATATTTTAAATCAACATCCATTACACCATGGGTAATATTGATCATTGTTGGTTTGCTAATGTTATCGGCAAACAAAATAGTAGGATTCATTATGATTTTAGGGGGCGCTGCTCTTATATTCTTGAAAATAAAAGGGACTCCAACGGATGCTGAAATTGATGCGATTTGTAAGAGCGAAATCGAGAATGCGGTGAAGAAGGGTTTGAGCAAAATAGGTATTGATGAGGAACAGGTTCAATTAATCGAGCCGATTGTTATCAATGGTCCATGTTTTGAGAATATAGCGAAAGAATATTTAACAAAAAAAGGTAAAGATGGTCGTCTAAGAAGCTCGAATTACGAGTTTGCTGTTTTATTATTTAGTGAAAACCAAGTTTATTCTTATAACTATAGATTCTCATTAATTGAGAATGAACGAAACGAAAAGACAGACGAGTACTTCTATAAGGATATAGTATCCGTTTCAACTTCCTCTGACAACGTAAAGACAAAGAACAAAAAAGGTAAAGAAGAAGTATTTAATCTTGAGTATTTCAGACTAACCACTTCCGGCGGAACTTCCATTTCTTGCTCAGTATGGGACGTAGGAGGAACCGAGCGATCTATTCAAGGTATGAAGCAGCTACTTAGAGAGAAAAAGAGCGCGTAAAAAACTAGTATATAAAGCAGAGGCAGTTCTAGAACATTCATTGTGGCGAGTGAATTTCCTAACGACTGTCTCTCTTTATTTTATTTATTAGAGAATAGACAAGGGAATGGGTTTCCATATTTCAGGGGATGGGTAAGTACATTTTCGGAGGAATTAAAGAATGCAATTATATAGCGTCATTAAAAACGATGGCCCGGGCGATGTGCTCGCATGGAAGTTTCTTGGCGAAGATTTCAATACGGGGTCTCAACTCATCGTAGCGGAATCAGAGGAAGCGCTGTTCTTTAAGGACGGCATCATTGAACAAATATTTGATGGCGGTAAATATACGCTAAGTACAAATAACTATCCATTTATCAGCGCATTTAGAAACTTTTTTTCCGGTGGAATCAGTGCATTTAATTGTAAAGTTTACTTCATTAACAAAGTACATAAGCTTGAGCTTTTTTGGGGTACAGACACGCCTATTCAAATGAGAGATCCTGTTTATATGCTACAAACAAGTATTCAAGCAAGAGGTTCGTATTCTATTCAAGTCGCCGATTCTAAAAAGTTTTTACTTAAGTTGATAGGAAACAATATTCAATTTTTCACCCAACAGGAGCTAAACGGTTATTTCAGAAATGCATTTTTGCAATATATTAAGGATGAAATAGCAAGAGTAATTAAATCTTCCGGTAGGGAAGTTTTGGATATATGTACGGAGAAAACGAAAATCGCCGAGTTCCTCGCACCGGTACTGAATAGTGTTTTAGACGAATATGGCGTTCGATTGGTTAATTTCTATATCAGTGCTATTGATATTCCTGAAAATGATCCAAATCGTGCAAAGTTGGAAGAAGCCTATGCCAATAAAGCGTTTATGGGGGTACTTGGTCAAGATTGGGGTAGACAACAATCAACTGAAATATTAAAAGAACTAGCGGCTAATCCAGGGGCTGGTGGTGTGGCAGCTGCCGGGGCTGGATTAGGCATGGGAATAGCTGCAGGAGGCGTATTTGGAGACTTGGCATCCCAAATGCTCATGCCAATGGCAAACCAGACACAGCCTCAACAGGTCGTTCATTCTGAATCTACCTCTGCAGAAACAAGACAAAGCGCTAATAAAATTGAATGCCCAACATGCCGAACTGAAAATACCCAAGGATCCAAGTTTTGTAATGAATGCGGTACGAAACTTATCATAGAGAATAGCCGATGCAGCAGCTGCAATGCTGAAATGCCTGAGACAGCAAAATTCTGCAATGAATGCGGAACAAGAAGAATATGAGGTGGCAATAATGAGGAAAAGAATAAACTCGCTTTGGATAGTACTAAGTTTGGTCTTTGTGGTTATTTTGAATATCATTATTTTCTTGATCAATACCAATTTTACGACTACATTTTGGGTATCATATGGATTCATTCATTTCGCCTATCTTATGCTTGTTATATCATCATCTTCCATGCCTAAAGCAAAAAATGAATTAGTATTCGGTTATCCGCTCATTTATGTGTCTTCTTTGTATTTTATTTGTGCTTTTTTAATAGGCTCGATTTTTATTTATTTTAAAAACGCATCGTTTATCTCATCGTTCATACCGCAGTTGATTATTGCCGGGTTATATGTACAAGCGTATATTTCAAATATCATTATCAACGAGAAAACGATAAGTAACGAGATAGAAAGTCAGTATCACATTAGTTATATTAAAAATGCTGCCTCAGAACTCAGCTTGCTGATGGTTCAATCTACTGACCCGATAGTGAAGAAAAAACTTGAAAAGCTTTACGACTCTTTCAGGAGTAGTCAGGTAAAATCATATCCATCTTTATTTGAAATAGAAGAACGAATAAAACAGCACCTTCAGATCCTAAAAGCAAACCTGCAAACGAACGATTATTCTGAAGTTAACCATGTTATTGAGACGATTAATGGGTTGTTGATGGAAAGAAATGGAAAAATAAGCGGCATGCACTGATTTAGCGGTTTAATATATATGCGTTAGCATCAATTAAACGAACAGTTGATGGTAAGTTTCAGACAATCGTCAGTTCCATATCACCTAAAGAAAACAGGATGCCACCGGGGCATCCTGTTTTCTTCACACAGGCCTCGCATTTCCCGATTCAATGACTGCCTGCTCGGCAAATACGCGGACCATCTCTTCCGCCGATAACGGTTTATAAAAGTAATAACCTTGGTTCCAGTAATGTCGGCAGGCTGGCTTCGTGGGCGAACAGCCTGATTTTCACCGCCCATGTATAGTTGATCGGCAGCAATAGCAAGAGCAGATTATCATAACCGGTCATGATGGCAACGCCGGTAGACAACGTTAACAGGATGACAATGAACAAAGCTTTTTCTTGGCAATTGAATAAGTACAGGATGCAGGCGTACAAGCCGTGAAGCAGCAACACAATCATTCATCGTCATCATGATATCTCCTTTTCAGAAAAGAGTCAGCTGTTTCTCCATAAATGGCGGGTTTATCCTATCATAACAGATGCCGTAAATTGTCGGTTCTTTTCAATTGCGGTTAATCTGCAACCCGATAACCGATGCAATGAATGCGATTGTCCCATGAAGCGGCATATTCAGACAGGCGTGCAAATGAAACAATGAAGATCTCCCGTCCCATTGTTCAGTTGTAACGACGTGACTTCAAGCGGGCTCCTGCCCTTAAAGTTGATGATAAGCCCCGACTTTTCCCTGATTTCGTATCGATTCCAATAGTCTTTAAAATAGGGACTCGCACGCATTAAGCCGTCTACAAATGGCATTATCCAGGGATTCCCCGCATTTCGGTCGCTGAAAGCCCGGAATACCGCAACCGCATATGCGGCACACTCTTCCCAATTTGCTATTTTATCTCGCAGAGATTCATTGGCAAACATTTGCCAAGTCATATTCCGTTCGTGCCGAGGGAGTGTGGAGAAGTCCACAAAGTACTCGCAGGAAGCGGAGTTCCATGCCAGCACATCCGAACGAACGTTCACGATCATTCCTGGATGAGAGAGATCGTCTATTATTTTCTGAAGAGATGGGGGAAGATTGACGGGATTCCCCGGAGCGGGAGCGGGGGACTGCAGCCGGGCAAGATATAGCATGTGGGAATATTCGTCGTCGTTCAGCTGCAAAGCACGGGCAATGCTCTGGAGTACTTGCTCCGATACATTGATGTCACGCCCTTGTTCAAGCCACGTATACCAGGTGGTGCTTACTCCGGCTAACAGAGCTACTTCCTCGCGTTTCAGGCCCGACGTTCTGCGCTTGTAATGGCCGTCGGGCAATCCCGTAGCACGTGGGGTTAACCGGGAGTGGCGCGATTTTAAAAAGGTTCCTAACGCTTTCAATCGATGTTCGTGACGGTCCATGGAGGATACACATCCTAACTGTTACTGGTACAGCTATCATAACTAAAATGTGGCGGAAGACTCAATTGAGATGCAAAATAAAGACAGTCTTTCATCATTCATTCATTTTGTTTAAAAAGAAAGGAGAAGCTATGATTCAATCCGTACTGCTCAGTTTTTTGGCAGGGGTTTCCGGCGCCAATGCGATTCCGCACTTCGTAAAAGGCATCACGAAGGAGCCTTTCCCGACCCCTTTCGGGCCATCGCCGGTGATTAATTTGGTTTCGGGGTGGTCGATGTTTGTCCTTAGCGGGTTTCTCGGATACGGGGCGCACATCGGGGCCAATCTTGTGCCGGCACTCGCTTCCATCGCTATAGGTGTTTTGTTGATGGGACTTTTCCACGCTTGGATCGGCGCTTTTGGAAAGAAAGCTTGAGAGAAGGAGCTCGGGACTTACGGAAAAGTGAAACAATTCGGCTGGCTCCGGCACCGCGCTCAGAAGCGGTGCGGCGCTGGTTTTAGACAGTGAAGATGATGCACGAAGAGCGAGGAAGAAGGCCGGGAATATTTTCTCTCAAGAGATTCCCGGCCCTTATTGTGGGAAAGAATGGTCTATTGCTCGGCTACGGTATAAATTTTAAAAGTAACGCCGAATTTGTCGGGGGATCGCCCGGGTCCGTACTTGAGGTTCTCTCGTTAATTGCCTCGGATTTGACGCCACATGGTCGTCATATCGATCCAACCGCGATGTTCGGCAATTTTGCCGTCCACTATGCGATATTGACGGTACAGTGTGACATCCATGGAATGCCCCGTGGGCGCGCTGCCAAAAAACATGCCGGTATGCGTGCCTTTCACCGTCATTCTTACAATGACTTTCTCGCCTTCGGCTATGATCTCTTCAACGGAGTAACGTTTGTCGGGGAAAGCTTCCAGGATTTTGCCGGCAAATTGTTTCAGCCCTTCTTTCGAGCCATAGCTGAGCTCCTGATAGTCGGACGATAAAAAACGATCGGTACAATCCATATCGCTTTGATTCCAAAAAGCTTCGATAAACGCGTTGACGGTTTCCATATTTTTTTGTTCCAGCGTTGTCATCATATATATCTCCTTCGTTTGAATTTTGTTTGATGATTAGCGGTCTTGGAGCTGGGGCAGCAGCGTGCCGGTATCGAACCATCCGCGATGCTCGACAATGCGGCCGTCGACGACGCGGAACTCACGGAAATGGGCGATCTTGACGGTTTTGACTGTAGGCGCGATTTCCGCAAACGTACCTTTATGCGTACCCGTGATCAAGATTCTGGCTACGACTTTCTCGCCTTGGGCCAGCATTTCGTCTATGACGTAGTGCCGATCCGTGAACGCTTCTCTCATTTTTTCGGCAAAAAACTGATCTGTTCGGTCCAATTCATTTCGATTCCAAGCGTCCTCGATAAACGCAGCTACCGTTGCTTTATTGTTCTGTTCGATCGATTTCATGGCAAAACCTCTCCTTTGTCGGTAATTAGGCCATAGATGCCGCCGCGGTATCCTTGGCCGTCGTAAGCATTCGGGTCAAATCGAGGAACTTCTCGACTGCACTTTCGACTCTCCCGCGCATCCCTTCATCCGCTGGACGACCTTCCGAGTCGAAACTGTTGGATCCCATTCCGATGGAAATCCACTCGGGGCTATTCACCCCATGCAAATTGCGCACAATGCTTTGCAGCTGGAGCAGCGAGCTTATCCCCATCGGACCGCCCGCGGAGCTTACGGAAAGCACCGGCTTCCCCGCCACCTGACTTGCATTCATGTAATCCATGGCGTTTTTCAGCACACCCGAAACGGAACCATGGTACTCCGGAGTTGCAAAGATCAAACCGTCCGCGGCTGCTGCCGCTTCTAACAAACGCTGCGCGTTAGGGGGATACTCCTGGTTATCCGGTGAAAAGAGCGGTAAAGGAAGTTCCCGTAAGTCAACGAACGTGACCGAGAGATGTCGGGTTTGCAGAAGAGTCTCGATATATCGAAGAAGGTGCGTACTCGCCGCTCCTTGGCGGTTGCTTCCAGCGATCAATGTAATGTTCATATAAAAAATCACCTTTCATTCTCATTTTGGATGGTTGTGAATGGGCGGGCCGTTGTCGCCGGCTGACAAACAGACCTGTTTGTGATAATATGTGACTATAACGTCACCTTTATAATATGTTACTATTTAGTAACGTGTCAAGGGGCAAATTGCAAAAAGACATTTTTGCTGTGCAAAGGAGGTGTTCCGATTGGAAAATGAAATATTCAAAGCACTGGCTGATCCTAGCCGTCGCACGCTGTTGGACCTGCTCAATGCGTCCGATGGGCGAACGCTGAACGATCTTTGCGCGCCGCTGCAAATGTCCAGATTCGGTGTCATGAAACATCTCAATATTTTGGAGGAAGCGGGGCTGATTACCACCAGAAAAGTCGGCAGGGAAAAGCTGCATTATCTGAATGCCGTGCCGATACGTCAAATTTACGACCGATGGGTAAGCAAGTACGCCGAACCGTGGGCAATTGAATTAACATCTCTTAAAAACGAATTGGAGCGTGGAACGAATATGGATAATAAACCTCGGCATGTCAACCGCATTGCCATTAAAGCGACACCCGATCAAGTATGGCAGGCGATCACGGATCCGGCCAAAACATCAAAGTTTTGGTTCAATTGCTCGATCCGATCCGACTGGGAGGAGGGGGCGCCTTTCGAACTATGGGATCAGCAAGGGGAGAAAAAAGCCGAAGGCGTCATTCTCACCCTGAATCCTCCGCATCAATTGGTGATGAGTTGGAGGTTACTCTCTTTCCCGGACGCAGCCGGCGAATCACCATCACGGATTACGTGGGAAATCGCTTCGCATAACGAATTCCCGGGCGTGACGCTCGTCACGGCCGTGCATGATGAATTTGAGCAGGCTGCCCATACGGCGAAAATTCTTGAAAACGGTTTGCCGATCGTCCTTTCCGGGATGAAAACATTTCTTGAAACGGGGTCAACGCTTGCCGGGAATTAATGCGGTGATAGGCTGAGCCTGAGCGGTTACGCTGCAAAAGTCCCCGGTTGAAACCTTGCCGTTCGTGGCAACACTCGCGAGCGGTATCACCACTTAGAAAAGGAGATGGCGCGTTTATGCACCATCTCCTTTGTTTCAGGTTACAGACATCAATAAGCTTTCTTGAAGCGCGCGTTCCCACCAGGGGATCCCTTTTGTTGTTCGATTCTCGTCGATACGGAATATGTCCAGATGATCCGGGCTGGTTAGTCTGAGCTTGGCCTGGTATTCCCTTTTTAACAATAAATCATTGCCGTCGCCATAATGGAAAATAATCAGCTTCTTCCCATCCACGGCCAATGCTCGGAAGAGCCCGTTAATATGCCCGTCATCGCCGCTGAATGAATAGCCGATAATGCAGACGATATCGGATTGTTTGAACTTATCGTAAAGCTCTACATATTTTCGTGACATGGTGATTGAGGTTAAAGGCTTCACGCCGCTTTGCGTAAACATAAAAGGTACAAGAAGATGCTCGCCGTTTTCCCATGGTTCATTCGGGTTTGCAATCGTGATGTTATTGCAGTACGGATCATAAAATTCATCCACGCTGCCGTTCAGATGGTAAACCGGAACCGACGGAATCAAGCGGGATGCAAGCACTTGCTCCACATAACTGTTATAATTCGTCGTTCCTATGGCCATGATGGCGGCCTGCTGCGATAAAGGTTCCAAATCATGATAATAGCCGGGGCCATCGGCAAGTTTGTCCATGTCCATGTCGTTCCGGGTGCTGATATATCTTCTGACCGTGTGGAGGAAAATACTGATTCTTGTAAACTTGGCCCAGTGAGCCCTGGGGTTGTACAGGTATCGGAAATGACTGTCGATTAAGGCTTGGTAATCCATCGCTTTTGAATATAGATCTTCAAGAACGATTCGACCTACTTCGATCATGATTTCCGTAAGCGAACTCTGTGAAGAAACCGGAATCGGCTTCTCCTCAAGTACAATCTCCATGCCGGTTTGACCGACGGTGCGATAGTCCAGACTGAATATACCGGATAGATCATCAAAGACCGACAATTTCTCGGGAGCCGATTCGAACAGTTCTTCATTCAGTGTAGAAATCAGCCGTTGCCCGCAAGAGCCGATTAGCAATTCAAGAATGGCTCGAACGGTTCGCTGCAGCTTCCTGCTTTCCTGCGTCTCCAGTATTTTTAGCATGGCGGAGAAGAAGTCGGATTCGAACAGCCGCACGCTCTCGGCCAATCGATTGTTGAGCTTTACCGCTTGTCCGTAGGAGATGTCTCCGATATCGAATCCCATCTCCTCTTTATATTTCATTCTTACTTCTTCTTCGCTTAACGACCAATACCTTAAAAGCTTATGTACATGTTCATCAAAGTTCTCCAGGTACGTTAAAATTTCTTCGCGCCGATACTCCAAACTCGATGTAACGATTCCTTCGAAGTCGCCTTTTCCAAAAACATGGATTCGCTTTTTCAAATAGTTGTTCGGCAGCCATTTTGTAGCATAATGGGAAGTATTGTTGATTTTCTCGAGCTGCTTTCGAAATTCGGCTTTGTCCTCCTCCACGGGTGTTCTGAACAGATCCAGCGCAAACTTTCCTCCAGAGGGCAGCCCGTAACCGATCTCGGTGCCAGCTCCGAAAAACAATGCGATTTTTGCCCTTGCCATTGCAACGCACCCCCGGCCATAAAATCGAAAGACGACCACAATTCCATTATAGTATGAATATGGAAATAGAAGAAGATGCCGGAGGGATCATCCTCGATTGGCAAGAATCGACGGCTATTTATTTGTCGGATAAAGAGTTGTAGACCTGGTCGAGATATGCGATCGCAACTTGCTCGGCTTCTTTTTTATGCATGATATTCGGATCATTTGCCCGGAAGCGTTGATATATTCGAATGGTTGACTTCAGGGCGTTGTAACAACTATGGGCATCGTGAGCGGGTACGGTTGCCTCAAGTTCTGCAATCATGTTCGGGACGTGCTGTTCGAGCATCCTTACTCCTCGGGGAAGCTGACCGTTGACGGCCGCAATTAGCGGACCCAGTACGGTACTGCGAACAAAAGTAAGATGATCGATCAATTCGAACAGTTCGCCTCTCCCCAGCTTGGCGGCGCCGTAATGGACCCAGACCCAGAATCGGTCCTCGATCCATTGAGGATCAGGGGAAGGGTGAAGGGGGGACGTTTTCCGAAGAATAGTGCTGATCTCCAGGCCCCTCTCCCAAAGAACGAGAGGATTCTCGATTCGTTCCTCGAGCTCCTCGGGCGTGACGAATTTGAAATCGACATGCAGCGGGGCCGGGCCGTATAAGCAGATGACGAGCCGCGGCTCTCCGACATGTTCGCCGGTGAACGCGGCCAGCAAGCCTCCCAGTTGTTCCGCCAAGGTCAGGCGGTCATGCATGATCTCATTCCGATAAGCAGGCTGATACACGAGAATAAGATCCAGATCGCTAAATTCATCCATGGTACCTGTCATCATCGATCCGCCTCCAAGGAGACCGGTAAACCGGTTATCCCGGATGAGCCACTCTTTTACTTGTTCAATAAACGATTCAGCGATCGGCAGCAGCATGGGGTCACACCTCTATGTTTATAAAGTCAGAAGCTTTTGTTATAACCCATAAAATGGGAATTACACCATCGTATCATCGTCAAATAGGTTATGTCAATATATATTTATTGCAATACAGGATAAAGGGCATACGAAAAATGGATGCAAATTGTGCTGGATATTTACTGTAACTTGCTATAAAATGGATTTAATAAATGAAACTAAATTTCATCCAATGAAACTTCGGGGAGAGGGGTTTGATATGTCATTCCGCTATACCGGTATTGACCACGTTCAATTGGCCGCACCTGAAGGCTGCGAATCGGAGGCGAGAACGTTTTATGCCGGCGTCTTGGGCTGGAGCGAAATACCGAAGCCCGAAAAGCTGCGAAGCCGCGGCGGCGTATGGTTTTTGTGCGGCGCGCATCAAGTGCATATTGGCGTACAAAATGACTTTGTCCCTGCAACCAAGGCGCACCCGGCATTTCATGTGCACAATGTCGACGCGCTTCGCAGTAGTTTGCTGGATAAAGGGATGAAAGTAACGGATGACGATGTTCGTGCAGACGAAGGCGTGAAACGGTTTTATTTGAACGATCCCTTCGGGAATCGGTTGGAGTTTCTTGAATGGCTGTAGCCGGCATGATATGCCTATTTCCTTGAAGGAGCGTGGACGTGAATGAACAACAAAGAACGGTTTTCGAACCGGGTCGATTCGTATGTGAAATATCGCCCGAGCTATCCGCAAGAAGCGATCGATTATTTGTACGATGTAGTAGGATTGCAGCGGGGTAGCGAAGTGGCCGATATCGGAGCGGGAACGGGGATTTTCTCGAAGCTGCTTCTGGAGCGGGGAAGCCGCGTGATTGCTGTTGAACCGAATCCGGAGATGCGGGAAGCGGCGGAGAACGTTTTGGGAGAAAACCCGAACTTCCGCGCTGTCGCGGGGTCGGCCGAGGTGACCGGGCTGCCGGACCGGTCCATACATTTTATCGTTTGCGCGCAGGCATTTCACTGGTTCGACCGTACCGCAGCGCAAGCGGAGTTCAAGCGAATCGTAAAGCCGGGCGGGAAGGTCGTCCTGCTATGGAATTCCCGGCTTACGCACGGCACCCCCTTTCGGGAAGCGTATGATCGATTGCTTCAAACTTTCGGTACCGACTACAAAGAAGTGAATCACAAGAACATTTCGCCGGACATTCTGGCCACCTTTTTCAAGCCTGGGACGATGCAAGAGGCGCGGTTCACCATACAGCAAGCTTTCGATTTTGAAGGGTTGAGAGGGCGGCTGCTTTCGTCTTCCTACAGTCCGGCTCCCGGACATCCGAATCATGAACCGATGATAAACGAATTGCGGCTAATCTTTGATCGCAGCAAACAGGACGGCAAAGTGTTTTTCGACTATGAAACCGAAGTATTCTGGGGCGAGATTTAGCAAAAGACAAGCCATTCTGCTCAGGATGGCTTGGTTCAATCCTCTTATTTTTGCCGATACGGTGCAGAGCGGCGGCCGGATGTTGCGGCGGCGGGGAACGGTTCAAAAGCGCCAATCCGCGCCGCTTTTTTCAATGGTCAGGCAATTGATTCCTCGCGGCAATTCGGTTATACTCGAGAAACTATTGATTCATCACTAAATGATTTGAAGGAAGTGAACGTCATGGCCAGGGATGAAGCGGCATCGGTGAACCGCAAAGCCGAAATCGTATCGGCGGCAATTGAAGTATTTGCAGAAATCGGCTATTTCCGTGCGACGACGGCGCAAGTAGCGGAACGGGCGAGCATATCGCAGCCGTATATTTTTCGTTTTTTTGCAACAAAGGAAGCATTACTGCTTACGGCACTTGAGGTTTCATGGGCGAGAATCGTCCAATCGTTCCGACAAGTCGTGCAATCGGCAGCGCCCGAGCGCTTGGAACATGCTTTAATTGAAGCGTACGAGCAAATTTTGGCATCCCATCGGCATGAGACGCTTCTCCAGATGCAGGCGCAGACGATTCAGGAAGAGGCTATCCGGGAGGCAATGCGCAGCGGATTCCGGGAAGTACGTCAAATCGTGCTTGGGGCTTTTTGTGAAGCGGGCATCCCGAATCCGGAAGAGCGGACGCTACTATTCCTGGCAAGAGGGATGCTGTGCAATATTTCAGCGGCATTGGAGCTGCCGGAATTAATGGAGGGGTGAACGGTGCGGCGCAACAAGCCGTGAAAATTAGTTATTGACCAATCAATAACAATTTATTATATTGTAATAAAGTTAGTGATTGATCAATAACTAAACAAATGGAAGGTTGATGAAAATGAAAAAAGCGATTGTGATCGGTGCAACAGGCGGTACGGGGGCGGTCGTTACGACCGAATTGATCAGCCGGGGCATACCTACAATTGCGTTCGGGCGTTCCCGCCAAAAGCTGGAACAGCTAGCGGCGCAGCTAGGCCATCCAGACCACCTGTCCCTGGCTGTCGGCGACGCTTTCCGGTCGAACGACGTGGCGGCCGCGTCGGAAGGGGCGGATGTTTTGTTCCACTGCGCTAATGTGCCGTATAACGAAATGGCAAGCAAGCTGATCCCGTTGGGTGAAGCGGTGATGGAGGCCGCTCACCGGCTTAGCTTGAAGGTTGTCGCGGTGGACGGCATTTACCCGTACGGAAGAAAACAGACGGATCCGGTGACCGAGGAGCATCCCAAGCAGCCGCACACCAAGAAAGGCAAGACCCGGCTTGCTTTCGAGCAGATGATCTTCAGCCGGAGGTGGAGCGACGCTCAAGCCATGATCGTTCGTCTGCCCGATTATTACGGGCCAACGGCCAATCAAGCATCTTACTTGGGATCGACACTGGAGGCGATTGCCGCCGGGAAAATGGCGTTTTTCATCGGCAACATGAATGTGCCGCGCGAATACGTATACTTGCCGGATGCGGCGGCAATGATCGTAGAGCTTGCAAGCCATGATCACGCATACGGGGAAAATTGGCATATTCCGGGTTCAGGCACGATCTCGGGACGGGATATTGTTCGCATCGCCCGGCAGACAAGCGGATCCACAAAGCCGGTCATTCCGCTTGGGAGAATGGGGCTATCTTTGCTCGGGATGTTCGTGCCGGTTATGAAGGAGGTCGTCGAGATGCTGTATTTGACGGAAGAACCGCTTACATTAAGCGGGGACAAATATAAGCGTCGCATCGGTCCGATTCCGGCGACCCCATTCACAGAGGGGATCACGGCAACCATTCACGAATGGCAGAAACGCAGCTAACGGGATTTTTAGCGACTAGTTAACGAGTTGAGTGCGTAAAGCGCCTCGAAGGCGATCCTAATGACGGCCGCCGATCCTCAGCTGACGGGCTAATCCGGTAATAGTTCTGTTCCCCGTGAAACACTCCCTGCAGTAACCTCTCCGGACTGGAGAAAGCGGAAGGGAATGGAAGAGAGGATCGATTGACAATTTTTAACGTATTTTCTGGGTGTTTTTGCCGCTATTGGCAGAAACACTTTTATATTTTACGCGCTTGCATAGTTTTCAACAATTCCGATTAAATTAACAGCAATATATGTTAAGTGAGCTCAATTTCAGTATGGTATCGTTAATTTGGAAACGCAAACAAGCTTGTTCTTTTCGCCTTTTCACGAAGGGGGTGTCCTCTTGATCGTCCATACTCCCACCAATCTTGCTCTCCGGCAGTTGGGGATTTATGTCCGGGCCGACGCGGATGACTGGCAGTACAGTTGGCCGGTCCACACGCATGAAGGGCTCGAAATTTATTATTTTATACGCGGGAATGCGAACTACATCATTGGCGAAAATATTTACGACTTGTCTCCGGGCGACATGCTTCTTTTTCGTGGAAGCACGATTCATCGGGTCAATCCGTCCAAAGACGTTCCTTATATCCGCAGCTATGTAAATTTCACGCCGTCCTTTTTACGGGAGCAGATGTCCGGCGATATGTTCGAAAAGCTGATGTCCATGTTCGAATCGCCCGACGGGATGTTAATTCACTGGACGCTGGAAGAACGCGAGGAAATGGAAACGTATTTCCGGTCGATCCATCGCGAAAATGAACGGGAATCGTTCGCTTACGAACTGATTCTAAAGACGTTTCTGATTCAAATGCTTATCGCCATATATCGAAAGTCCAAACGTTTGCATGAAATTGCTCCTTCTCAGCAGCAATCGAACAGTCAGGCGAACGTTCGCCGCATTTTGCAATATATCAATCAGCATTATACGGAAAACTTTTCGCTGATGGAGCTGTCGAAGGAACTTCACTTGAGCAAATATTATATTTGCCATTGCTTTAAAGAAGTAACCGGATATACGATCAACAACTATTTGACCAGCAAACGGATCGAGGAAGCGAAGAAGATGCTTCGCACAACGGACGAGCCGGTCGGACTCATATCCGAAAAGCTCGGGTTCAATACCGCGGTGCACTTTAGCCGCTCATTTAAGAAGTACTCCGGGATGTCGCCGCAGCAGTACCGCAAACAAGGCGTCGGACCGTAATGCTTACTTGTTAGCAGCAACATTTTAAGAAAAGGGGCAGAGAGAATGAAAAAAGCTACGAAAATGGTATCGATCGCCATGGTGCTCGTTTTAATGGCGCTCATGTCTATCGCTTGCGCGAAGAATGACACGGGGACGGGCGCAGCGGGCGGCCAAAAAAACGTAACGCTGGACTTCGTCTGGTTCTCGGACGGAAATGAAGGCGATATCATGAAGGGCATTATTAAAGAGTACGAAGCGAAAAATACGAACGTTAAGATTAATATGATCGAAGTGCCTTACAAAGATTTGTCCACGAAGCTGAAGACGATGATTTCCGGCGGCAAGCCGCCGGCGCTGGCACGGATTAGCACGACGGAGCTTGGATCGTTCGCTAATCAAGCGGTAGACCTCGGTACAAGCAACGGCGGCGTGGAGAAATATACGGCGCAATTTATCGATTCCCTGAAGCCATATTACGTCATTAACAATAAAGCCGTTGCCGCCCCGATGGACGTTACGGCCAACGGACTCATTTACAACAAAACGCTGTTCGACAAAGCGGGCGTGAAAGTGCCGGCATCGCCTGACGCCGTATGGACGTGGGACGAGTTTTCCGCGGCCATGAAGCAGGTTATGGAAAAAGGCGGGGCCAAATACGGGCTCGTATGGGATTTAACGCCGCACCGCTGGTCGACGCTTCTGTACCAGTTCGGCGGCAGAATGATTAGCCCGGACGGAACGAAGGCGGCGATCAATAACGAAGCGGGCGTACAGGCAGCCGAATACTTTAAAAAGCTGCATAACGACGGCATTATCCCGACGTCCGTATGGCTTGGCGGGGAAAACCCGAACAACTTGTTCCGTACAGGCACGGTAGCCGCGCATTTCGCAGGAAACTGGATGATCAGCAACTATAAAGATGTTACGAACTTCGAATGGGGCGTAACGTATATGCCGAAAGCCAAGGAGCGTTCCTCGGTACCGGGCGGTAAATTCGCCATGGCGTTCCAAAAAACCGGCGTTGAAAAAGAAGCGACCGATTTCATCAACTACATTACGACCAAAGAAGTGAACTCGAAATACAACCAGGAAGCGTTGTTCTTAAGCCCGCGCAAAGACAGCGCGAAGCTCGACTACGCGTTCGGCAAAGAAATGATGGAAGTGTTCTCGAACGAGCTGAACAACACGGTCCCTGCCGCGGCCGAGGACTGGTCCAAACAAACGATCGTGCCGAAATTCAGCAACGATTTGAAGACGACGCTGACGGAAATCATTTCAGGCAAAACGACAGCGAAGGACGGCATGGATAAAGTCGCCAAAGTGATCGACAAAGCAATTGCCGACGAAAAGAAATAAAATATTTGATGGGCTGCTGTCGGACCAAGCCGGCAGCGGTCGGTATTTAACGGACATTTCCTGCAGGAAAGGAGAGTACTCGATGTCTGCGCAAGCTCCAGCATCCAAGGCGATAAAGAAGCGGCGGGACAATAAGATGGGCGCCATTCCATACTTTTTTGTTCTGCCCAACTTTTTGATTTTCTCCATTTTCATTGTCGTCCCTACCATTATCGGTTTCATCTATTCGTTTAACGAATACGACGGGCTGAATCCGATGGAATTCATCGGATTGGACAACTACAAAGAAATATTGGCAAACGGAGAATTTTGGTCCGCGCTCGGGAAAACCGCGCTATACGCGCTGATTGTCGTCCCGTCCATTTATTGCTTGTCCCTTGCCGTGGCCATGATGCTCATTCAGCAAATCCGGGCCAAAGGGCTGTTCCGCGCCGTCTTTTATTGGCCGACGATGATTTCCTACATCATTGTAGGTTTGACGTGGAAATGGATTTTCGGCGACTTCGGGGTGCTCAACTATGTGATGACGCTCTTTGGCGTCGAGCCGATTCATTTCTTGTCCAATTCGTTGTTTGCCAACGTATCGGTCATTATCGCCACCGTATGGTCGCGTCTCGGTTTTTTCATGGTTATTTTCATGGCGGGCCTGCAAGCGATACCAAACGATTACTACGAAGCGGCAAGATTGGACGGAGCTTCCAAGCTGCGCGTGTTCTGGAATATTACACTGCCGCTGCTTAAGCCGACTACAGTGCTTGTCGTGATGTTGTCGCTGATCGATGCGTTTAAGGCTTACCCGCTGCTGTTTGCCCTGACGGGCGGAGGACCGGGGAAAGAAACGACCTATATCGTGCAGTTTATATACGAAACCGGCTTTGTGAAGCAAGAGCTCGGCATGGCCAGCGCGATGTCCATCTTGTTGTTTATTCTGATCTCGCTGTTCACCGCGGTGCAATTCAGATTATCGAAGGGAGGCGCCAATTAACATGGAATTGAAATCTTCCGCAAAAGTCACATTGTATATTGTGCTGATCGTCTTGGCCGCGCTGTGGTTGTTTCCTGTTCTTTGGATCGTCATCTCTTCGTTCAAGACGAACAACGATTTGTACAGCTTCCCGCCGCGGTTTTGGCCTGAGCCGATCACGTTCGAACATTTTACCGATGCTTTCGCCAAGGGCAACTTCGGCCGCTATTTCATGAACAGCGCCATCGTGACGATCAGCTCGACGATTTTGCTGCTCGTGATCAACTCTATGGCCGGGTTCGCGCTCGCCAAATATAGATTCAAGGGCGACACGCTGCTGCTTGTCGGCTTCATCTCCACCTTGATGATCCCGCTCGAGGTCATCATGATCCCGATCTTTAAGGTGCTCAGCACCCTGGGCATGTATAACACGCTATGGGCGCTGATCATTCCACCGGCGGCTACGCCGACAGGGGTGTTCCTGATCCGGCAATATTTGCTCACCGTGCCGGATGAGCTGCTCGAAGCGGCCCGGATGGACGGGGCATCTGAGTGGCGCATTTATTCGCAACTCATATTGCCGATGTGTAAACCGATCTTGGCGGTGCTCGCCATCTTCTCGTTCATGTGGCGCTGGGACGATTTCCTGTGGCCGCTGATCGGGATTAGCGATCCGTCCTTATATACGATTCAGCTTGCGTTGTCCAATTTTATCGGGGAATACAATGTGGACTGGGGCAGCTTGCTGGCCATGTCCGTCATTACGATGATTCCGGTGCTTGTCGTGTTCTTAATATTCCAGCGTCAATTCGTCAGCGGCATGGTGACGTCCGGAATGAAATAATTGAATGAACCATTCCCTTCAATCACAGTGACCGGATTTGTCTCTGTCGCTGAAGGGATTTTTTTAAGGGAGTTTTGCGCTATGAAATCATTCATCCTTTCATTAGACCAAGGAACGACCAGTTCGCGGGCGATATTGTTTAACCGCGACAGCGAAATCGTATTTGCGGCGCAGCAGGAATTTACACAGCATTACCCGCAGCCGGGCTGGGTGGAGCATGACGCGGAAGAAATTTGGGAGTCGATCGTGGCGGTGGTCACATCCTGCTTGGAAGGGGCGTGCGTCCGCCCCGGCCAAATCGCGGCGATCGGCATCACGAACCAGCGTGAAACGACGGTCGTCTGGGATAAGCAGACCGGCAAGCCGGTATACAATGCGATCGTGTGGCAGTCCAGGCAAACCGCGCCGATCTGCGAGCGGTTGAAGGAGCAAGGCTGGCAGGAGACCATACATGAGAAGACCGGCCTGCTCATCGATCCTTATTTCTCGGCGACGAAAGTAGAGTGGATTCTGGACGAAGTACCGGGCGTTCGAGCGCGGGCGGAGCGCGGCGAGCTGCTGCTGGGCACCATCGATACGTGGCTCATATGGAAGCTGACCGGCGGCCGCGTCCATGTGACGGACTACTCCAACGCTTCCCGTACAATGTTATTCGATATCCGCGGGTTGCAGTGGGATCGGCAGCTCCTGGATTTGCTCCGTATTCCGGAATCGATGCTGCCGCAAGTCCGCCCGTCTTCCTTCGTGTACGGCGTGACGGCCAAGGAGCTGTTCGGCGAGGAGATCGCCATCGCAGGAGCGGCAGGTGACCAGCAGGCGGCGCTGTTCGGACAGGCATGCTTCGAGAAAGGGATGGCCAAGAACACGTACGGAACAGGCTGCTTCATGCTGATGAATACCGGAGACCAGGCGGTAAACTCGAAGCACGGTTTGCTTACGACCATTGCCTGGGGCATCGGCGACCGGGTGGAATACGCACTGGAGGGCAGCATCTTCGTCGCGGGCTCGGCGATTGGGTGGCTGCGCGACGGCCTCCGGATGATCGAGCATGCTGCAGACAGCGAGGAGCTTGCCGCCGGCGTCGAATCAACCGACGGGGTATATGTCGTGCCGGCGCTCGTCGGGCTGGGCACCCCTTATTGGGACAGCGATGTAAGAGGCGCTGTGTTCGGACTTACCCGCGGTACGACGAAGGGGCACTTCATCCGGGCGACGCTGGAGGCGCTGGCCTACCAGACGAAGGACGTGCTCGCGGTGATGGAAGAGGACGCAGGCATTTCCTTGAACGGACTGCGCGTCGACGGCGGTGTGGTGAAAAATAATTTCCTGATGCAGTTTCAAAGCGACATGCTGAATGTACCTGTCGACCGCCCGGTAATTAATGAAACGACTGCACTGGGCGCCGCCTACCTTGCCGGACTGGCCATCGGGTATTGGACCGGTCAGGCCGACATTGCGGAGCAATGGAAAATCGACCGAACGTTCGTTCCGCAGATGGACGACGCCAAACGGCGCACCCTGTACGACGGATGGAAAAAAGCCGTGCATGCAGCAATGGCTTTTAAATAAACGGATAGGAATCATGGAGGGTACATCATGAAAGTTAGCAGCAAGTTACTGCAAGCGGAACAAAAGAGCCATTATTTGGACTTGGCCACCGATGCGGCCAAATATCGCATATACCTTATGAACGATAACGTCATTCGGATCCGGTGTACGTTCGACGAGCAATTTGCCGATGAAGCTTCGTATACGCTCACGATGACCGCGTGGGACGACAAGATGGACGAAATGATGGAGGACCGCCGGCGCGTTGAGACTCTCCCGGCTCAATATGAAGACTTGGGCCACAGTTTGCTGCTTCGCACGGATCAGTTGCGCGTGATCGTTCACAAGCAGCCTTTTGCCATAGAAATTACGGATCCGGAAGGCCGCGTGCTTCATGAAGACTTGAAGGAACGGTCCTATGTGAAAGATAACCATGGCCGGCTGTATCATTATTCATGCATGAGTGATGCGGATCACTTCTACGGCTTCGGCGAGAAGAGTGGCCATTTGAACAAAAAGAAAAGAAGACTGCGGATGCACAACGTCGATACGATCGGCTACGATTCCGAGCATACCGACCCGCTGTACAAGCATATTCCGTTCTATATCAAATTTAACGGTGCGACGCAGGCCGCCACGGGCTTGTTCTATCACAATTCGTACGACTCCACGTTTGACATGGGCTGCGAACGGAGCGGCTACTGGAACAAGTACAGTTATTTTTGCGCGGACGGCGGGGAGCTCGATCTCTTCTTCATGTACGGGCCGGAGATCAAAGACGTCGTTCGCCACTACACCGATATTACCGGCAAAACGATGATGCCGACCCGCTATTCGCTTGGGTATATGGGTTCCACGATGTATTACACGGAGTTGGACCGCGATGCGGACAAAGCGATTTTGAACTTCGTGGATAAATGTAAAGCGGAAGGCATTCCGTGTGACGGATTTTTCATGTCTTCCGGCTACACTACCGGCGGAGACGGAAAGAGGTACGTGTTTAACTGGAATCATGACCGATTTCCAGACCCGCGGGCGTTTATTGCCCAAATGCGGGAAAAGGGAGTCGCACTCGCGCCCAATATTAAACCGGGCATGCTGCTGACCCATCCGCTGTACCCCAAGTTCGACGAGGCCGGTGCTTACGTCAAAGACGCGGCGGGGGACAAGTCGGAGACCGACCGTTATTGGGGAGGCCAAGCGTCTTTCGTCGATTTCACGAGCCCTGCGGGCCGGCAGCTGTGGAAGGAGCATTTGAAATCGTCGTTCATCGAGCTGGGCGTTACGTCGATCTGGAACGACAACAACGAGTACGAGATCAACAATCCCGATGCGCTGTGCGAGTATGAAGGCGAGAAGAAAGAAATCAGCGCCTTGCGGCCGATTATGCCGAACCTGATGGCGCAAATGGCGAAGGAAGCGATTGCCGAAGCCGCTCCGAACACGAGACCGTATATCGTCAACCGCGCCGGGTTCGCCGGCATTCAGCGGTATGCGCAAACTTGGGCGGGCGACAACAACACAAGCTGGCACAGCTTGAAGTTCAATGTGCCGGTTATTTTGGGGATGGGACTGTCCGGCGTGGCGAACCAGGGCTGCGATATCGGCGGTTTCTTCGGCCCGGCTCCGGAGCCGGAGCTGTTCGTGCGCTGGGTGCAGAACGGCATTTTCCAGCCGAGATTTTCCATTCATTCATGCAACACCGATAATACCGTAACCGAGCCGTGGATGTACCCGTCATACACTGCATACATTCGGGAGGCCATCCGGCTTCGCTACCGGCTTGTGCCTTACTTTTACTCCTTGCTCCACGAAGCTTCCGTTGAAGGTTCGCCGGTTATGCGGCCGATGGTATACGAGTTCCAGAACGACCCGCGCACGTGGGAAGAGAGCTTCGACTTCATGCTCGGACGTTCGATTCTCGTCGCCAATGTGCTGGAGCAAGGCGCAACGGCGAGAAAAGTATATTTGCCGCAAGGCAGCGAGTGGATCGACTGGTATTCGCGGCAGCGGTATGCCGGTGGACAAACGATCGAGCTCGCGGTGTCATTGGAGTCGATTCCGATGTTTATCCGCTCGGGGGCGATCGTTCCGCTCGCGCCGGGCCTGCAGAACATTCAGAACGATCGGGTAGAGGAGCTGCGCTTGCTGGTCGAGCCGTCGGAGAAGGCAAGCTTTGTGCTGTACGAGGATGACGGCGTAACGAACAATTACAAGAACGGCGATTATTTGAAAACAACGGTTCAAGTCGATACCGGGCGGGATACGAACATTACGTTCCGGCGTGAGGGCGCTTATGCGAGCAGCGTAAAATCGATCGTAATCGAGCTGCTGTGCAAAGAGATTGCGCCTGTGCAAGTGATGCTGCAGGGCCGGAAGCTTCCGATGTTTCTCGATCCCAAAGCGTGGGAAGCGGCTGAGGAAGGCTGGTATTACGATCTGGAGCTGAAAACGGCAAAGATCAAGTACGCGAATAGCATCGAGACGGATTACGAAATCGGCGTCCGCTTCGATGTGAAGGATTTGATCTCCATTTAATAGCGGCAGGGAAAGGAAGCGGCTTGAAGTCGACCTTGTCTGCGATACAGAACGAAAGGCACCCTTGGCGGTGCCTTTTCGATTTTTTGCGATCGAGAGGGCTATCCGTAACCATCATCTGTTAAGTAGGTTTGGAGGCAGATTTTTGTATAATACATATAAACGGAAAATATAATGAGAAGGTGAATCGGTTGACAACCTTGTTGATCTTGATGCTGGAGCGAGTCGGTATACTCCTCATTGTCGTGTTTTTGCTGTCCAGAATGAGCTCCTTCCGCAAGATCATTGATAACGAGCATGGCATGAAGGAAAAAATGCTGTTAATTGCCGTATTCGGTACGTTCGGAATCATTAGTAACTATACCGGAATCGAGATCCGAGGCGGCGAAGTTTCGTCGCAAGTGTGGCAGACGGACGTGGACTTGGGCAGCGCCCTTGCGAATACGCGTGTCCTTGGCGTAGCTCTCGGCGGGTTGTTGGGCGGCCCATTAGTCGGTCTAGGGGTCGGTATGATCGCCGGTCTGCACCGGATGACACTGGGCGGATTTACGGCCGTCGCTTGCGGCGTCTCCACGCTGCTGGCCGGTATTGTCACCGGTCTTATCGGCAAGCGATTTCAGAAAAACGAAAAGAATACGCCGTGGCGCGCAGTTGTAATCGGCATCGTGATGGAATGCGTCCAGATGGGAATTATTCTCATGGCGGCCCGGCCTTTCGAAGATGCGCTTACGCTGGTCAAAGTCATCGCCATGCCCATGATCTTGATTAACGGATTCGGTACGCTGCTCTTTATGTTAATCATCCAATCGATTTTGCAGGAAGAGGAACGCACGCGCGCTCTGCAAACGCATAAGGCGCTTTATATTGCCGACCAGACGATGCCTTTTTTTCGGCAAGGTCTGAATGCGCATTCTTGCCGGGAAGTAGCGGCGATCATATTAAAATGGACCAATGCCGACGCCATATCCATAACAAATCAGCATCAAGTTTTGGCGCATGTCGGAACCGGCGCCGACCACCATGTGGCGATGAAGAGCGTGGCTACCCAATTAACAAAAAACGTATTGGAGCAAGGACGAATTTTAAAAGCCCGCTCGCGGGAAGAAATTCAATGTTTTCATCAAAGCTGCACCTTGCATGCTGCCATCGTGCTGCCGCTAAAAGTTCACGGCAAGACGGCAGGCACACTAAAGCTCTATTTTACAAACCCGAACCAGATGGATCAGGTGGAACAGGAGCTCGCCGAAGGCTTGGGGAAGCTGTTCTCTACCCAATTGGAGCTGGCCGAGGCCGAGCTGCAAAGCAAGCTGCTGAAGGATGCCGAGATTAAAGCGTTGCAGGCGCAGGTTCATCCGCATTTTTTGTTTAACGCAATTAATACGATATCCGTACTGTGCCGAACCGATTCGGAAAAAGCAAGGGAGCTGCTGCTAAAGTTAAGCGTGTTTTTTCGCAGCAATCTTCAAGGGGCTCGCCAGATGCTAATTCCGCTGCAAAAAGAACTGGAGCATGTGGAGGCCTATTTAAGCTTGGAACAAGCCCGTTTTCCCGATAAATACAAGGTTTGTCTGGACATAGAGCCTTCGATCGAAAAGGTGCTGATCCCGCCGTTTACGCTGCAGCCATTAGTAGAAAATGCCGTTCGTCACGCTTTCTTGAAATCCAAGACCAAACGAATCGGACAAGTAACCGTCCGGGCTTATGAAGAGAACGATCAAATGGTATTGGTCACGGAGGATAACGGAAACGGCATCGATTCGGATTTGCTTGACATCCTGGGAAAGCGAACCGTAGATTCGGCAGAAGGGACCGGAACAGCGCTTTATAATATCCGCAAGCGAATCGAGGAAATATACGGAGAGGAAGCCCGTTTCCATATTCAAAGCGAGCGCGATGCAGGCACCAAAATCGTCATTACGCTGCCGTTAAGTCACAATCAATGGGGAGATCAGCATGCTGAAAGCTTATATCGTGGATGATGAACCGCTGGCCAGAGATGAACTGGCCTATATTCTTCGCCGAACCAAACGTGTGGAAGTGGTAGGGGAAGCCGAGAGCATGGAAGAAGCGTTGGAAGAAATTCAAAAATTAACGCCGCATGTCGTATTCCTTGATATTCAGCTTTCCGAAGACAGCGGATTGGACTTGGCGCGGCGGCTGGCGGATGCCAAGCACCGGCCGGAAATCGTTTTTGCCACGGCTTATGATGAACACGCGTTGAGAGCGTTCGAGTTAAACGCTGCCGACTATATCCTCAAGCCATTTGACGAACGCCGGATCCAGCAAACGCTAGAGAAGATGATCAGGCTGCAGCATATACAGGACGGCAATCCCGTTCCTCCATTTGCTCAGAAATCCGGCTCGCCGGAGAGAACCGACAAATTGGCCGTACTGGCGGAAGATCGTATTTTACTCGTGAATATAAGCAAAATTTTGTATATCAGCTCCACGGAAGGAAAAACCGTCATCGTAACGGAAGATCAAAGCTATACCGTAAACGAGCCACTTGTAAATTACGAGCAAAAGCTGCAAAATACGTCGATCATGCGGGTCCACCGTGCATTTCTCGTTAATCTGGACGGGATTGTGGAAATACAGCCATGGTTCCATTCAACGTATAACCTCGTCATGAAAGACGGCTCCAACGTTCCGGTAAGCCGTACTTATATGAAAGATCTGAAGCAGCTGATCGGTTTCTAGAAGGCGGCGATCAATTTCATTATAGAAACTGCATTTCAATCCTTTGTTTTTGCTGCTCATTCCTTTGCCTTTACGTTTTGTCCTGAAAACGTTATGGTTGCCTTTTCATTTAGTATGATGAGTTAAAAAAGGATTGAAAGGGAGGCTGCGAGAAATGAATGCGATTACAATCGTCATTGGTTCCATATGTATATTGATGATTGCTTATAGATTATACGGTACCTTTATGACGGCAAAAGTATTGAAACTAAACGATGCCCAGCCGACGCCGGCGCATACGTTAAACGACGGAAAGGACTACGTCCCGACCAACAAATGGGTCACGTTCGGCCATCACTTTGCGGCGATTGCCGCAGCCGGCCCGCTTGTCGGCCCGATCTTGGCAGCCCAATTCGGCTATCTTCCCGGGCTGCTCTGGCTGCTGATCGGAGCCGTTATCGGCGGAGCGGTGCATGACGCGGTAGTCCTGTTCGCGTCGATGCGTAAAAACGGCAAGTCTTTGTCCGAGGTGGCCAAGGAAGAGCTCGGTCCCGTGGCCGGTTTTTGCACGGGTCTGGCCATGCTGTTCATCATCACGATTACGATGGCCGGGTTGTCCATGGTTGTTCTGCACGCATTGGAAAATAACCCGTGGGGGACGTTCGCGGTCGGCATTACAATACCGATTGCGATGGGCGTAGGCCTTTTCTACAAGAAAACCGGCAATTTGAAACTGGCTTCGACCATCGGTTTCATTCTTCTTATGATCGGCGTATTTATCGGTCCATCGATTCAAAACACCGTCATTGGGGACTGGTTGACGCTGGATATGAAAACGCTGTCCGTTATACTGCCTGTATACGCTTTCTTTGCGGCGGCGCTGCCGGTGTGGCTGCTGCTTGCGCCCCGCGACTATTTGAGCAGCTTTATGAAGATCGGCGTTTTTATCGCCCTCATCGTCGGGGTATTCATTATTAATCCCGCCATTCCGTTCCCGGCGGTGACGGAGTTCGTCAAGGGCGGAGGACCAATACTACCGGGTCCTGTATGGCCGTTTATCTCCATTACGATCGCTTGCGGAGCCATCTCCGGCTTCCATGCTTTCGTCGGGTCCGGCACGACGCCTAAAATGCTGGATCGTTGGAGCGACATTAAAGTGGTGGGCTTTGGAGCGATGCTCGTCGAGTGCGTAGTCGGGATCATGGCTTTGATCGCCGCAACGGCACTGCAGCCGGCCGATTATTTTGCCATCAATTCGACCCCGCAAGCCTTCAAGACATTGGGGATGAGCGTCGTCCATTTGCCGCAGCTCAGCCAGGAAATAGGCTTGAATCTCGAAGGAAGAACGGGTGGGGCGGTTACGCTCGCGGTCGGCATGACGTATATTTTTACCAAAATCCCTTGGTTCAGCGGCTTGGCTCCGTATTTCTTCCAATTTGTCATTATGTTCGAAGCGGTATTTATTTTAACGGCAATCGACGCCGGCACCCGCACCGCCCGTTATTTGATTCAAGATTTCTTCGGTGAAATTTACAAGCCGCTCAAGCAAGTGGATTGGGTTCCGGGCACGATTTTTGCCAGTGCGCTTGCCTGCGTCATGTGGGGATACTTGCTCTATTCGGGAGATATCGGTTCGGTGTGGGCGCTGTTCGGCGTATCCAACCAGCTCATGGCCTCCATCGGTCTCATTGTCGGCGCAACGGTGATCTTGAATATTGCCGATAAACGCCGCTACATGCTCACTTGTCTCGTACCGCTGGCTTACCTGTTCACTACCGTGAACTATGCGGGATATTGGATGGTGAAGAATGTTTATCTCAATCCGGCGGCATCCGGCTATAACGTGCTGAATGGCATTTTGTCCATCATTATGCTCATATTGGGCGTGATCATTATGGTGGCGGCCATCAAAAAGTGGATCGACATTTTCAACACTCCGCGCGTGAAATTGGAGGCTTTGTCCACGTAAAGATGATAGGCTTCCATTAGGCTGAGGCTAACCCTAGAGGCAGGCAGCAATTTTCGCAAAGTCGAAGCGGCTCCGAATCAGGTTGGTTCAGGTAACGGGGAAGCTATGGATGAAAAGGCTCGGTAAGCTTGCAATAAGCTTACCGAGCCTTTTTGGCCGATCCGAAAAGCCGACAAACACTGTACTTAATACCCGTCCGTACGCTGCCCGGAACGCTGTGCCAAGTCGGCTCCGTCTCTTAATGAATCGGAGCCGAGATGGTCGGAATCGACTTTGGCTTGAGCGAGTCCTTCCGCAACGCGCCGGCCGTAATCCGGATCGGCTTTCGTGAAATGGTCGATCATGGTTTGCTGAATCACCGGTTTGCATATTTTTAAGGCATTGACCAGATTGTAAATCAATTCATCGCGTTCCCAATCTTCAAACTTGCGATACGTCTCGCCGGCTTGCGTGAAATCGTTCGGCCGGCTTATTTTTTCGCGGACCAGTTTGTCGTTATAAGTCGGCTGATGCTCTTTGCCGGGAGGAGTCGCTTCCTTCAGCCCGCCGAGCGAGGAAGGCTCGTAGTTGACATGCGGGTTTTGCCCGGGAGCGCGGTCGACCATATAAGCCATTTGCCCGTCGCGCTGGTTGGTGGCCACATGCGTCTTCGGGGCGTTGATCGGCAGCTGAAGGTAATTCGTTCCTACCCGGTATCGCTGGGTGTCGGAATACGAGAACGTACGGCCCTGCAGCAGCTTGTCGTCGGAGAAGTCGAGGCCGTCCACCAGTACCCCCGTGCCGAAAGCGGCCTGTTCGACTTCGGCAAAATAATTTTCCGGGTTGCGGTCCAGCACCATTTTGCCTACGGGTAAAAACGGGAACTGCTCATGATCCCACAGCTTCGTCGGATCGAGCGGATCGAAGTCCAGCTCGGGATGCTCGTCGTCGCTCATGATCTGCACGCAAAGCTCCCACTCCGGGTAATCGCCGCGCTCGATCGCCTCGTACAAGTCTTGCGTCGCATGGCTTGTCGTCTTGGCTTGAATCGCGTCCGCTTCTTTTTGCGTCAAGTTTTTAATCCCCTGCTTCAAAGGCTCCCAATGATATTTAACGAGTACGGCTTCACCTGCCTGGTTGACCCACTTGTACGTATTTACGCCGGAGCCTTGCATTTGCCGGTAATTGGCCGGAATGCCCCAAGGCGAATAAAGAAAAGTGACCATATGCGTCGCTTCCGGCGAGTTGGAGACAAAGTCGAAGAATCGTTCCGGGTTTTGCAAGTTCGTGACCGGATCGGGCCTAAACGCGTGAACCATGTCCGGAAACTTTAGCGGATCGCGGATAAAAAAGATTTTCAAATTATTGCCGACCAAATCCCAGTTGCCGTCCTCGGTATAAAACTTGGCGGCGAAGCCGCGCGGATCGCGAAACGTCTCCGGCGAGTGGCCGCCGTGTACGACCGTAGAGAAACGAACGAACACAGGGGTGCGCTTCCCGGCTTCCTGAAATAGCTTGGCCCGCGTATATTTGGCGATCGGCTCGCCCCCGGCCTTGCCGTAAGCTTCAAAGTAGCCGTGCGCACCGGCGCCACGGGCATGCACGACCCGCTCCGGGATGCGTTCCCGGTCGAAGTGGGATATTTTCTCGATAAAATGGTAATTTTCCAGCGTCGACGGGCCGCGGTTGCCGATCGTGCGGATGTTCTGATTATCTGAAATCGGGTGGCCTTGCCGATTCGTTAAAGTCATCTTCTCTTTGTCCTTCTCCATACTGCTCCAATATAGCCTCCCTTCCATAGTCAATAGTACGTTTCGCCATGCCCAGGAAAAATATGCATCGTTTTTATAAAATATGGTTCTGCTCAGGTGTTACTTTGTAATATGTTATTTATATGTAATATATAATGACAATTGTTCGTATTTTTGAATGTATTTATGAATGAAAATGCGAGTTTTCGACGGTTTATATAAAATTATTGTAATTATATATAACATAGTTTTATAATATTGATAGATTTTAAGAATTTTATGTTAGTTAATATTACATTAATTAACGTGAATAACTTGCTTAGGAGGAACATACATGCAGTCATCGAAATCTATTGTATTCAAAACCAGTTTGACATTCTTGTTGTTAGCCATGTCGTTACTGTTTCCTCAAGCGCAGGCTTCGAGAGCGATAGCAGCGGTCAGTGGAGAGGGTGGACATTTGAAGCGGTTGGAGGTGATATTGCAGCCGATGATCGATGCTGCAAAACAAGACGGGATCGACGTATCGATCGCGGTGAAAGACCTGAGCGGAACTTACGGTCATGAAATGATCCTGCTCGGATCGCAGGATGCTTATTTGTCGGCTAGTACGATCAAATTGGCTATCGTATCGGCACTGATGCGGGAGATCGAAGCGGGCCGGTTATCGCTCGATCAGAAAGTGACCGTCGCTCCCGCCAGCGTAGTCGGCGGAGCAGGGTCGCTGCAAAGCGAAACGTTTCCGCAAGACGTTACCGTCGAGCGTTTGGCGCGGTTGATGATTACGCAGTCCGATAATACGGCGACGAATGTGCTGATCGATCTCGTCGGATTCGACAAGGTGAACGCGTTGATCGATGGATTGGGCTTTACGAAGATGCAGTTGGGCCGCAAAATGATGACCCCGGCGAAAACGCCGGAGCAGGACAACTATGTCAGTGCGGCTGAGCTGGTCACGCTGCTTGACAAAATGTACAACAGTGAAGTCGTTTCTGCCGCATCGCGTGATCAAATCATCGCTTGGATGAAAGCGCAGGAAGTCAAGACGAAATTCGGAGCTGCGCTGCCGGGAAAACCGATTGCCCATAAAACCGGCGAGCTGGGAGACGTGAGCCACGATACAGGCTATTTCTTGATCCCTGGGCGCGAGATTGCCATTGTAGTGCTTACGCGGGTAACGAGACCGGAAGATGCCGGGCAAGCGCAAAAGCTCGGTAACCCCGTCGTACAACGCGTAGCCAAGGCCGTCTACAACGAGTTGTCCGACACGCCTGCAGCGCCACATGAGCCGTCTACGTGGCCTGAGATGTCCGTGGCGCTTCATCCCATCATCGACAATGCGGCGAAACGAGGCATTCGCGTATCGGTTGGTATGAAAGATTTGAGCGGCCGAGCCGGCGATCGGGCGCTGCTGCTAGGCTCCCGGCAGCCGTACATGCCGGCCAGCACGATCAAGCTGGCGCTCGTATCCGCGCTCATGCAGCAGGTCGATGCCGGGCGCTTGTCTTTGGAACAGCATGTTACCGTAGAGCCCGATGATGTCGTCGGCGGCACCGGATCGCTGCAAAAAGAAACGTTCCCGCAAGAGGTGACCATCGAACGGTTGGCGCGCCTTATGATTACGCAATCGGACAATACGGCCACGAATGTGCTCGTCGATGTCGTAGGCCTCGAGCAAGTAGATGCGCTGATGGACCAATTGAATCTCAAAGTCATGCACCTTGGACGTAAAATGTTCGCGGCGGCGCCGACGCCCGCGCAAGACAATTACATTGATGCAGCCGATCTTGTTACTTTACTCGAGCATATTTATAAGGGCACGTTTCTTTCCGATCGCTCACGCGACCAGATCGTAACGTGGATGAAAGCACAGGAAGTAAAGACGAAATTCGGCGCGGCGCTGCCGGATGCGCCGATTGCGCATAAAACCGGGGAGAACGCCAACGTCACCCATGATGTGGGGTACTTTCTCATGCCGGGCAAAGAGATCGCCATTTCCGTATTGACCGAGGTCACCACGACCGGTGATTTTGACGAGGCGCAAGCCACAGGCAATCCGGTCGTGCAGCAAATCGCAAAGACCGTTTACCGAACGCTTGGCTACGAATCGAAGTATGCCGATGTCGAGCCTGGGCACTGGGCGAAATCGTTTATCGACGGCGCTTCCGCGGCTTCCTTGATCGATGCGGAAGCGGCGGCGTCATTCCGTCCCGACCAGCCGATCACTCGCGCCGCATGGATTTCCCTACTCGTTCGCTCCTTCGGGCTGCAGCCTGCGGGCGACGGCTCACCGGCCGCAGGCGCTTCGGCGGGCGGCCCGCTGGAAACCGCGATGGCGGCAGCGCAAGCCGCCGGCATGGTGAGCGGCCCGGCGGGCGACGCTTCGAGTCTGGAGGAACCGGTCACCCGTGCGGAAGCCGCTCTGATGATGACCCGCGCATACGAATATGTGAGAGGCCCTATTGCAGGCAGCACAGAACCGCTGCCGTTCCGCGATGCGGCTGTCATTCCGGCTTCGATGAAGGAGGCTGTAGCGAAGGCGCAGCGCCTCGGCTGGATTGACGGCTACGAAGACGGCAGCTTCCGGCCAGGCGGACCTATCACGCGCGCAGAGGCAGTGAAGCTCATCGCGAGTGTGCTGGGAATGTAAGCAAACAGGGTGTTCCCCTGATAAAGGCAAAAAAACAAACTCGAGCTTCCACAGCACGGGTTTGTTTTTTTATTTGGATCTTCCGTTGGCGGCGTGGCGTTTTACGATCCATGACCTGTGCTTGCAGCGATCATCGGTTTATTCGATATCAGCAGCGGGCGGGGAAAATTTCATTTACAGCGTGTCCGCTCCCGCTAATTGCGAATAAAAGCCGGGCAATATCAAAATAATAAGCAAAAAATGGAGAAACGGAGCGTATTATAGTGGAAACCATCAAACCTGTGAAACCGAATCGCACAAAAACAACAAAGAACGACCAAAACGATCAGCTGACCGCGGCCGAGATGGGAAAACTTTGGGCAACGTATATGGGAAATACCATGGCATCCTGCGTGTTGAGGTATTATCTTCAAAATGTGGATGACGAGGATATCCGGGGAATTTTGGATGAGGCCGTTCAGCTGACGGAACGGTTCACCAAGTCCATTGATGACATCTTTACCCGGGGCAAATACCCGATGCCGATCGGATTTACCGAGAAAGACGTAAGCTTGAACGCCCCCCGGCTGTTCGCCGACGAGCTTTATCTTCATTACTTGATCTACGTCGGTAAAGCGGGGATCAGCATCTATGGGACGGCAATACCTCTAATGGTCAGGTCTGACGTTCGTGAATTTTTTACGAATGGGTTGAGCGATTCCATCAAATTACTGAATAAGGTCAACGAATTGTTGGAGATCAAAGGTTACTTGAGCAAGCCGCCATATATCCCTGTCCCCAAACATCCCGAGTTTATACGAAAGAAAAGTTACTTGAACGGTTTTTTTGGAAATGTGCGGCCGCTGCAGGCGCTGGAAATTACCCATCTGCACGATAGCGTTCAGAACAATGCGATCAGTAGAGCCATATTGACCGGATTTACCCAAACGGCCAGTCAGGAGCCGGTCAGACAATTTTTTGTAAGAGGAAAAGAATTGGCCACCAAACATATCGAATCGTTCAGCAAAATGCTTCATCAAGAGGATTTGCCATCGCCTGATCTGCTGGATCACCTGGTGACGGAGTCCACGGTTGCTCCTTTTTCCGACAGATTGATGGTATTCCATAAGCTCGATATGTTTACAATGAGGATTCGAACGTATGGCAACGCGCTGTCTTTCGCCGCCAGACACGACTTGGTCGCCATATTTGCGCGATGCTCGCTGGAGGTTGGCAATTATGCCGAAGCGGGAGCCGATCTTATGATCGAGCACGGTTGGTTTGAACAACCGCCGCAAGCGGCCGATCGGGAGGCTCTTGTGATCAAATAAGCAGAACCGCACCGCCGCTTCCGACATTTCGCGAAGCGGCGGTTGCCGTTGTGCACAGCTGCTTTCAGCCCTTCACGCACAGCGTCTGATCCAGCCATTCGAACAGGCGATGATTGCAATATTGCAGCGCGCCGAAGTGGCAGTGCTCCTCCGCGCCGTCCTCCGCGGTGAAACGCATGAACGTCTTCGGGCATGTAAGCGCCTCGTACAGCATTTCGGGCTGTCCAGCGAAGAAATGATCGGCTTCAGCTTCGCATACGAGGACCGGGCACGGAATGAGGTGCGCCACGCCTTCGAGCGTCATGGGCTCCGTTTTTTCAATGAGCTCGGCAACGGACGCGGCCCGATACGTGAACATGCCGTTTTCGATGGCCCAGCGGATGCCGGTATGATGAGCCATAAGACCGCGGATGAACCGATCCACGTAGACGGGGTCGTTCAGATCGGCGTCGTTCCCCCGGTGCAGCTTGCGGCCGATTTCTCCGAACTGGTTGGAGAACAGTCCGTCGTTCGCGATACATGCGGCCAGCCGATGCTCGAACGCAGCGGCGCGGGGCGCCAAATATCCTCCGAGGCTGATGCCCATCAGCGCGATCCGCGTGGCGTCGACCTCCGGCCGGGTAAGCAAGTAATCGACGACCGGCGTGACGACATTCTCCCAATCGTGGCGGAACGGGATGCGCTGCTCGCGAATGACGGCGCCTTGCCCCGGACCCTCGAAGGTCAGGCAGTGGTATCCCCGCTGCAGCGCGGCAGCTACGACCTCGAAATACAGCTCTTCCCCCGTAGAATCGAAGCCGCCGTGAATGATCAAGGTCGGCCGCGTCGTTTCATCTACTAGGTACAAATAGCCCGGCAGATGCGTGCCCTCATAAGCAATGTCCACCTGTTCGACCGGCATTTCCATCAAACGCAATGCCTCGCGGAACGTGCTCCTGCTTTTGCACCAAGTATCCAAAATGCGCGGGTCCTGCGGATCGCCGTGCAGGAAAAATTCCGCGGTGCGGTAATAATTCGATGCCCGCATATAAAACTCCCGGGCACTGACCCGGTTGCCCCGATCCAGACTTTCGGCCGCCAACCGGTGCATGCGTTCTGCGGTCTTACGCCACTCCGCATACCAACTGTCAAAATTACCTTCTTCAATCCGGTAAGCGGTGGACAAGCACTCGCCGATGTCCGCTCCGCCGTAAGGGGAATAGCTTAACGTGCGCAGCAGCTCGAATGAAAAAGTTTGGTCGTTAAAAATAAGACGCATCATGATCGCTCCTCAAGTAAAGTTGTAGTTGATTTGTTAATAGGTTAATATTAACTTATATCAACGGGAACTATATGTCAATAATAACCTATGTTAAAATTAACTTATTTTTTTGAGGGGGATTATGAATGAGTTCGATTCAATATGCATTGCTCAGTTTATTGGCGAGGGAACAGCTAAGCGGATATGACATGAAGCAGCAAATGAATGGCAGAATTAATTTCTTTTATAAAATTAACAACAATCAGCTGTATCCGACACTTTCCAAGCTGGAATCGGAAGGGTACATTCAGCTTCAATCGCATGAACGCGAGTCGTATCGACCGGCCAAAAAAATATATAAGATTACGGAAAAAGGCATTGAAAGCTTGAAGGCATGGGTCGTGGAACCGAGCGAACCGGGGGCGTGGGACGAGTTTTTGCTTAAGCAGTACAGCTCATGGCTGGTAGAGCCGGAGGTTATGCTTGCTCAGCTGGCCGAGAGGAGAAAAGAGCATGAAGCGCGCCTCGGGCAATATACCGCCAAGGTGGCTTTGCTGCGAGGGCAGGAGGAGCGCATCACGGCCGATCATCCGTTATTTTCGAGCATCGCCGTGATCGAGATGGGGATCCTTTTCGAACGCGGCTACATCGAATGGTGCGATAAAATGATCGGCTGGCTCCGGGAGAATCGGATATAAGGCAGCGCTGCGCAGTCCATCGGCTTCTGCCGTACGGAAACATCGGAAGCCGGTCATGCTATCCGTTCGAATATGACGGAAGTCATCCGGAGGGTCATTACTTCTCGCACTACTGGAACATTCCCGATTTAGCGATAATTCAGTTATAAATCGAATTAAGGGAGTGTTAACATTATGAACGCAACGGTATCATTGGCGATTTCCATCCTTATCTTTTTTTTGATTATCCGCGGACAGCTGCGCGGCATGCAGAAGCCGCTTAAGAAATCCGGGGTCGGTCTGCTGCTGCCGATCGCCTATATATCCACATCGTTATTTCAGTTGATGGATCCGAGCTTGCATATCCGGGAAGATCAAGTTCTTCTTTCGGTGCTTATCGGCGCGGTTATTTCCATTCCGCTCATCTGGACGACGAATTTTGAAGTCAAGGGCACCGGGGATGCTTTTATTAAACGCAGCAAAGCGGTGTTTGTCATCCTGATCGGTGTGTTCGCCCTTCGCTTCGTGTTTGTGGCCGGCTTCAAACTGATCGATCCCGGCACGTTAGGGTTCATGTGCAACCTGGTCACTTTGAGCTATATCGCATTGTGGCGCATCGGCAGCTTCGTCAAATTTCGGAATGCGCTCCGCCATCCGTCTTCCGCCATTCGCGCTTAAGGAAGCGGGAGACAGACGCGGTCCGGGCACAGAAGCGAGCCTCGCGCCCGTTTCTGTGCCCGGCTGCGCGCTTGCCGGTCTATGACAGCCGTTCTCGCAGCACGGCGGCGATGGTCTCGCCCATCTGCTGCGTCCCCAGCAGCTTGTCGGGGTCGTCCGTGCCGCCGCAGAACAAGTCTTGCGTGCGGTAGCCCAGTTCCAGCGTCTGCTGGACGGCGTGCTCGATGCGCGCCGCTTCGGCCTCCTCGCCGAACGTGTAGCGAAGCATCAAGGCGACGCACAGAATCGCGCTGATCGGATTAGCGATATCGCGTCCGGCAATGCTTGGCGCCGAGCCGTGGATCGGTTCGTACAACCCGAACGGCCCGTCCCCGAGACTGGCGGAAGGGAACAGCCCGATCGAGCCGGACAGCACGGAAGCTTCGTCCGACAAAATGTCTCCGAACATATTGCTCGTCAAGATGACGTCGAATTGCCGCGGGTTGAGAATAAGCTGCATGGCCGCGTTATCCACGTGCATATAATCGTTCTCCACCTCGGGATACGAGGCGGCGGTTTCGGCGACGACCTCTCTCCACAAAACGCTGCTTTTCAGCACATTCGATTTGGCAACCAAGGTCACTTTGTTTTTTCTTGTTTTGGCGTACTCGAACGCTCTGACCGCAATTCGCCGAATTTCCGACTCCGAGTAGGCTTCTGCATCGGAATAAACCCGTTCGCCATTCACCACCCGTTCCTGTTTTTCCCCAAAGTACATCCCGGAAGTCAATTCGCGGACGATTAACAAATCGACATCCTTGATCAGGTGCTCCGTGACCGGAGACAGGTACAGCAGCGAATCGAACAGTTTCGTTTCCCGAAGATTCGTATACAAGCGAAAATGTTTGCGAAGCGGCAGGATGGCCCCTTGTTCCACACCCGACCATTTCGGCGAAGCCAGCGCTTCCGGAGGCCCTCCGAACGGGCCTTTGAGCAGAGCGTCGCATGTTTCGGCCTTGCGCAGCGTATCGGCTGGAAGATGGCAGCCGTACTTGTCGTAGGCCTGCCCTCCGGCTTCCAAGGGTACGATTTCAAATGCAAACGGAGAGCGTTCCTCCATAACCCGCAAAATGCGCAGTGCTTCCTTCATAATCTCCGGGCCGATAAAGTCGCCCTCCAGCACGCCGATTCGTTGATTTGCCACGTTCATCCCCTCCAACTGTCATTTTCCGTCTTGATGCTGATTGTAATGGAAGCAATATTATTGGTAAAATATATGATACATATAAAATATATAGAGATTACCTATAAGTGAAACGTTCCGCTGCAAACGCAATAATAAAATCAGAGACGCGATGCGGGGCAGCGGAAGCGTGTTGGAGCGGAGGTGACGGAAGGTGGAACCGTATACGCAGCGGGTCGTTGAATGGATTAAAAGCATACCGGAGGGCTATGTCATGACGTACGGGCAAATTGCCGCGCTGGCCGGCAGCCCCCGAGGAGCGAGACAAGTTGTGCGGATACTGCACTCGTTAAGCCGGGCGCATCGGCTGCCTTGGCACCGGGTGGTAAACGCCAGAGGAGAGATCGCGCTGAAGGACGGCGAATCGCGCATGAAGCAAATGCATTTCTTGCAAAGCGAAGGCGTTGAGGTAAGCGAGGATGGACGCATCGATTTGGAGCGATACCGGTTTATTCCCGATCGGCCGATTACGGATTTTCCTGATGCGTAAGAGCGGAAGTTGCATTCCAATGGATACAAATGGCAAAGCAAGGCTTCATTTTGCGGCCGCAAAAGCCGACAACATAATAGAAGCGGCTACAGCGAAGCGAGAAGACGAGGCTATATGAAGCTCGCTTCGGCTGAGCCCGAACGAGACGAGACCCAACCATTGGTTTGCATTGCACCGTATATATGCAAAGGAGGAACCAACGATGAACAAATGGCACGCCATCCTGCTGTCGGCTTGCTTGCTGCAGTCCGCTATGACGCTGCCGAATGCCGCGTCCGCAGCCGCTGCAGAGAAGCCGGTACGCGTATTTTTGGACGGTAAGCTGATCAAATTCGAAGCGCCGCCGCTAGTCGAGGACGGAACGACGCTGGTCCAGTTCCGGCCCATCTTTGAAAAGCTTGGCTTGCGGATCGGCTGGAACGAGGAAACGCAAACCGTGACGGGAACAAGGGATGATCTGACGATCAACCTGATCATCGACGATACCGACGCCTACGTTAATGACCGGCCAACCGAGCTGGAGCTGCCTCCGCGGCTTGTGGACGGGAATACGTTCGTTCCCTTGAGGTTCGTCGGCGAAGCTTCCGGCAAAGAAGTGACGTGGAACGAGAAGACGTCTACCGTCTATCTCCGAACGCCGAAAGGCACGGGAAAGACGCCGGACCCGTCGAAGCCGGTCAAAGGGGAATACGCGTTCCCTGACGGCACAAAGTACACGGGCCAGCTTGTGAACGGCTATCCCGAAGGAACCGGCAAACTGTACGACGAGAAAGGCAAGCTGTTGTTCGAAGGAACGATGTCGGGCGGGCTGCCAGGCGACGGACGGTCCAGAAGCTATTATGATAACGGACAGCTGGAATTCAACGGAACCGTCAAAGACGGCGTATGGAACGGCGCGGTCAAGCAGTATACGTCAAGCGGCAGTCTGATGTTCGACGGGACGTATGTGAACGGCGAACGTGAAAAAGGGACGCTCTATGATGATACCGGCGACAAATATACGGGGCCGTTCGATAACGATCTTCCGAATGGCACGGGTAAAATCATGTATAAAAGCGGCGACGTCTATGAAGGCGAAGTTGTGGACGGCGTCCGCGAAGGCAAAGGAACGTATACGACGACCAAAGGCGAGAAGGTGGTCGGCGAGTTCAAAAACAACGCGTTGAACGGCCTCGTCTCCCATTATGACAGGAAGGGCACGCTGCTTTCCGTAAGCGAGTATTCGAACGACGTATTGATCAGCAAAGTGGATATGACGGACGGAAGCAGCCCGCTGCCGAACACGATTACGACGACGCAGCCCGCTCCGTTAAAAATCGAGAACGAGCGGCACGACAAGGCGGTCAGCCTGCTTAGAGATCGGTATAACCAGAACAAAAAACAGGTAGAGGATCAGATCGCCCAAATCCGCAAAAACAACCCGGGCACCTACGCCACGAAAGCGGCGTACGATAAAGCGCTCAAGGATGCCAATGCGAAGCAAGAGGAGATCATCGATAAAATGAGTTCGCTGCCGCTCGACAATTCGAAAGCGACCGAGGCGGCCAGAGCGGAGCTGGAGAAACAATTGTTCGAAACGCAGGAGCTGATCGCACAAATTATTGCCAAAGGCTCGGTCCAACAGCAGATCCAGACGTTAAGGGATCAGCTGGCGCTGCTCCGTGACAGCTATACGGCGGACTTGAAAAGAGAAAACGAGCAGCATGCCGAGATGGTTAAAAAGTTGAAATAGCCCCGATTTACCAAGGGGCCATGACACGACGCCTGTCTTCACGTACAGGCGTTTTTATTTTGCAGCAAATCCAGCGGCTTTTTACCTACGATATAACAATAGTTTATTCGAGGGACTCATGCTATACTTAAGCCCTATGCCGGGCATTCAACGCACCGATTCGAAAGGGGAGACCGCGAGAACAAGCGTTTTTCACAAAAAAGAATTTTCCTCGATATTCCGGGAACCGATCACGAGTTCCGGCGTAATACCGGAGGTACAGCCATATGCTTCGACTTGATTCAAGAGAGGAAGATTCATTTTAATGACGTATGAGCAGCAAGGCGGATGGCGCAAAGACATCGCACCCTACGAAAGACCACGAACGCGATCCAGCGTGTGGCAACTCATCAACACCGTTATTCCCTTCTTTACGCTCTGGTACGCTGCTTATTTGTGTTTGTCGGTCTCTTACTGGCTCACGCTTGCGCTGGGTATCGTAGCCGGCGGGTTTCTTGTTCGGATTTTTATTATTTTTCATGACTGCTGCCACAAATCGTTCTTCAAAAACCGGACGGCCAACGACATTGTCGGGACGTTGACCGGTATTCTGACCTTTTGCCCCTACTATCAATGGCGTCACAGCCACTCCGTTCATCATGCGACAAATGGCAACCTCGATAAACGGGGGACAGGGGATATTTGGACTCTGACGGTAGAAGAATATGTGGCTTCGTCTCCTCTGCGGCGGATCATTTATCGACTGTACCGCAATCCCCTCCTGATGTTCAGTATCGGTCCGATCTACATTTTCCTTATCGATTACCGATTTAACCGCAAGCGCGCCGGATTCCAAGAGCGCATGAACACCTACATCACCAACCTTGGCATTGTCGGTATTGCCGGATTGCTTTGCTGGGCGATCGGCTGGGAAGCGTTTCTTCTCGTGCAAGCGCCTGTATTTTTTGTGTCGGGTGTGGCCGGGATATGGCTGTTTTACGTGCAGCACCAGTTCGAGGACAGCTACTTTGAGCTGGAAGAGGATTGGGATTACGTTCGGGCGGCCATGCAGGGAAGCTCGTACTACAAGCTGCCGAAACTGCTCTGCTGGATCACCGGCAGCATCGGCTTCCACCACATTCACCATTTGAGCCCGCGAGTGCCGAATTATTATTTGGAGGCGGCGCATAACGCCAACCCGCGTTTGCAGCAAGTGCAAACGATCACGCTTCAGACAAGCTTGCACTCGCTCAGGCACCGGATCTGGAATGAGCAGAGCAAGAAATTCGTAGCGTTTAAAGACATTCATCCGGATATGTACAAGCGGTATGCAGCGGGGAAACAGGCCCGCTCCCGAGCCAGGTTCGAATCCGGCAGCTAGATGGACCGCATCGCATACAGCGTACACAACGCGTATGGCGCTTACAGCAGCTTCTCGAAGCATAAATACGGCAGCGGCCGAAGCGGGAAGCGAATCTCGCCGATTTCCCGGTATCCGGCCCGCCGGTACATATGGACAGCGCCGGGGTTACCGGTGTATACATCGAGCCGTATGCTCGAATGACCCTGCTCCCGGACCGTATCTTCCGCGAATTGCAGCAGTCGCTTGCCAAGACCGTTGCCTTGATGCTGGGGATGAACGGCCAACCGGTGAATGCAGGCAGCCGAACCTTCGCCGTCGCTCCACGGGAGCGGCGCATATTTCGGGCTTTGAAGGTCGTCGATGACGACAGCGGCAATGACACGGTCTTCCGCTTTCACGCCGAACAAGCTGCTGCGGCGGATGTCGCTTCCGACGACGACGCCGTTCGGATAAAACCAGTCCCATTGACGGATGCCCTGCCGCTGCAGCTCGCCGGTGACGGACCGGTACAAGGATACCACGCTTTTTTTATCCGCAAGGGTGAAGGACACAATCATTGGGCCGCTGCCCCCTCATGCTCGGATCTCCAGATCACTTCCTTCAGCCGCTTGGCGGAATGCTTCCGGTACAGCACGGTCCAAGCGATAGCCACGCCGACGAATCCGTACAAAACGACGTTAGAGATCGCAAGAAACTGGGCCGTCGTGAGCCGGTACACCAGCATCGTGCGCACGGCGGCTTCCAGCAGCAGCAGCATTCCCCATACGAAGGTCATCAGCCGCAGCACATAACGGAAATACGCATATTTCCAGTTGCCGGCGAATTTCTCGGGATTTCCGTTGAAGCGGGCGGCCAAAAAAAACATAAGCGGCCGGTGAAAGAGCAGCGATGCCAGGAAGACGACGCCTACGGCGCCGGTGATCATCGATTCCCGGACGAGCAGCATTTTTTCGCTCCCGCCGAGCGCGACGAGAACGAGCGTAAGCACGAAAGTGAAGAGCATTAAGGAGCCGAACGCGTCCAGCTTGCGGTGCTTGATCAAGTGAACGACGTTGTCCGCGAGCGGGACGAGCGTGGCGATGCAGAGCGCGGTCAAACTTGGCATGTAATCGGACAGCCACACATAGAGCGCCCAAGGCACAATGCCGTTAAGCAGTAAAGTCATAATGACGTACGTACGTTTTGACATGGGATAAACAGCCCTTTCGGAATAATAGATGAGGGAGAACCATCGCGATTACCGGAGTACGCGGAACATGAATTGCGTCACTTCGTGCGCATTCATGCGGCTTCCATCCTGCAGGATCGTATTTTGCACGCGCAGCCCGTACATGAACATCATCATGCCTTCGGCAAGCTGCATTCGATCTGCGGCGGCCGGGATTACGCCGGCGCGCTGTCCGGCTTCGATCCATTTCGAGCAAGTATCGAGCGTATATTGATAGATGCCTTTCATGATGTCGGAAACTTTCCGATCGTCCATCCGGCTGAGCAGGTAAAGGAAAATTTGATTCGTTACATCGTCATGCTGCACCGCCCCAAAGACCCGCTCGGCAATAAGCTGAAGCGGTTCTTCCAAACCTTTCGTATCCGGATGGTCCACCACCTCGTAAAATTTCGCATTCGTTTGTTCGACCCGTGATTGGAGCAGCCGTCCAAGCAGTTCGTCTTTGCCGGTGACATAATGATAAATCGCACCCTTGGATAGACCGGTTCGGCTGATAATATCTTGCAGCGTCGTCTGCCGGCAGCCCTTTTCCCGAATGAGCGCTTCGGCGGTTTCGAGGATGAGCTGGAAGCTTTCGTTTAGTTGAGCCATTGGATTCACACTTTCTTAGGATTGGTTTTTAATGAACAGACCGACGGTCGGTACATGAATATCATATCGTACCGACCGTCGGTCTGTAAAGTGCCGTTTTTGTGGTTTCATCGTTATTCGCACGGTCTTCATTGACAATGAGGTCCAAATCCAATATCTTAACTTCAAGACGATATAAGACGGACATCATTTGTTGAAGAAAGCGGTGAACAGGATGACGATATCTAAGAACGATGCGCTGGATCTTTATATCGCGCTTTCCCGAGCAGGCCAGTGGGTCAATGCACATGCGGATCGCGATATTCGGCAGCATGGCCTCAACCGGACGGAATTCGGCGTTCTCGAGCTGTTGTATCATAAAGGGGCGCAGCCCATTCAGCAAATCGGAGGCAAGGTGCTGATGAGCAGCGGCAACATTACGTATGTCGTCGACAAGCTCGAGCAGAAAAAGTTAGCGGTGCGCAAAGCTTCTACCGAAGATCGCCGCCTGATTTTCGCTGAAATCACCGAGCAAGGAAGGCAATTTATAGAGAATGTGTTTCCGAAGCATACGGAAGTCATCGAGCAGGCGATGAACGGTCTTTCGCCCGAAGAGAAAAGAACGGCGAGCCAATTGCTGAAGAAACTCGGCAAATACGCGCAGGAACATTTTAAATAAATAGTTACTAAATTTTGTTTATTATAGAAACTTTTTACCCCTTTTCGTGTACAAATCTATAAAACCCGAAAGCGGTGAACGGATTGAAGGCTAAAAAAATCGCGATAGTGATCTCCTTATTCACTTGTTTGAACGTAGGCATCTCTTACGCAGGCGCGGCGGGTAAGTTCAAAGATCTCGACATCGCGTCCATTTTCTTCAACGGCCGCGAGCTTTCGTTCAAGCAGGACGACGTTCCGGCGCTTAACGTAGACGGCACCGTTCTTGTGCCGGTGGAGGCCATCGCGGAGAAAGCAAACCTGCTGGCCATACCCGACCCCGATTCCGGGACGACCAAACTGTATAAACCGAATGTCCATATGATATTCGGCCTCGGCGAAAGCAAGGACGGCAAGGGGATTCGCGATTTGTTCGGAAAAGTGAAGAAGGGGGTGCCGATCGACTTCTCGGTATTCGTTCAGGTCGACAACCTCATTCCGGCCATCCGCTCCGTCAAGCTGGATATGGTGGATTCCGCCGGCAATAAAGTCGTTTCTTCCAAAGAGTACGTGCTGCCGGGCAAAGAAGATTTTTGGTACACCTGGGAGCTGAATCATGTGGTGCTGAATTATACGGGGAAATATACGGTCCGCTTCCTCGGCAAGCTCGACAGCGACAATACATATCATGTGCTTTCGGAAAAAAACTTAGTATGCGAGTAGGCCTTCATAAAATGTAAAAGACCAGGGTGGCGAGCCTGGTCTTTTCGGCTATAAAAAAGAATGAGTTCTGCTATTACTATCATGGCTGCTTGCTGAACGTAAATTGCGCGGTTGCCGGGATGTGGTCGGAAGCGAGCGCACGGATCACTTCCGCGCTTTTCAATTGCAGGCCGGGCGTATAAAAAATATAATCGGCTCGGATGCGCGGATTGTCCGCCGGGAACGTATACGTATTCGTTTTATCGGCGAACGCGTCTCTAAAGGCGGCTGACAAATTTTTGATTTCGTCCGAATACGGTGCGGCGTTCAGGTCGCCGACAATGATGGCGTTGCCTCCCTGCGCGCCCACGAGCTTCACGACTTCGGTGGTTTGGCCTTTCCGTTCTTCGGCGCTGAGACCGAGATGCGTGCTGTAATAATGAATCGGGGTGCCGCCGACATCGATGGTCGCTCTCAAAATCCCGCGCTGCTCGCCGCGTTCGCTAGCTTTCAGATTGCTCGGAAGCAGCGTGTTTTTCGAATCCGTAATCGGGTATTTGCTTAAGATCGCCGTGCCATACTGCCGCCGCTGCTCTCCCGGCTTGAGAGGAGCCCGGTCCAGATTGGCGCCGAATGCGTAATGGAACTTCAAGTAGTCGGCGAGCCACTTCGCCTGATCTTCGAATTTGCTTCGCTCCGCCCAATGTTTATCGACCTCCTGCAGGCCGATCACCTCCGCGCCCGAGGCGGCGAGAACGTCGCCGACTCGCTTCAAATCGAGCACGTTGTCCATGCCGATCCCGACATGCATATTGTACGTTAATACTTTCAGCGTGACTTCTTCCTTTTGCGGCGAGCCGCCGGGAGAAGGGGGCGGGGTATTGCGGCCGCCGTAGAGCGAAAGCGCAATGATCGTCACGGCGAGCGCCAGAACGAGCGCTGCTGCGATCCACCGCCAAGGCCGATTCAAGCCTGTAAAATTCAAGATCAAGCCTCCCAAGCGCAGTCTCGGAAAATATATTCGGATGACTAGCGAATGAATATTCTACTATAATAGAAAACGCTTACTTAACAGACGACGGGCGGCAGCTACTTCACGCCGACCCGCATTCTGTAGCTGAAAAGAACATCCAATGACTTTCCGCTAAAATATTGGGCTACCCGCGTTCTGAACGTTTCAATGTCTTCATCAAGCTCGGACGAGCCCAGCTTGAATACCGTTTGCACGCCGCCTTGGCTGAGCGCCAGGCCGACATAACGTTCGGCGTCGAAACGCTCGATGTTGTGGAATAAGATCTCTTTGCAGTAACGGAAGGCGCCGCTGTTTTTGAGATTCGACAGATGCTTGCCTTTATCCCGTTTCAATGCCCGGTCTTCCTCCTGCGCTAGACGGGCGATGATGACGTCGGCTTTGGAAACAAGCCTTTCGTACGCTTCTTCGATGGACCAATGGATCGTGGGCGGCCAATCGCAATCGTAGGCTGCGAATACACCGCCTTCGCGGAGGACGCGGGCCACCTCCCGCAGCGTGCTCTCCGGTTCCATCCAATGAAACGACTGAGAGCATGTAATGACGTCGACTGAGCCGGAAGCGGCATCCAATTGATTCGAGTACCCTTGCACAAAAGAAATGTGGCTCGCGCCGATGCGGTGCAAGTTATCCCGCGCCTTGCCGATCATGTCCGCATTCGGCTCCACCCCGATAATCTTCTGGGCATCGTCCTTCCAGACAAAGGACGAAAGCCCGGTGCCGCAGCCGATATCCATGACGAGCGAGGGCTTCCCGCCGGCGTAATTCGTAAGCACCTGAACCAGCGCTTGCGGGGCTTGCGGGCGGTATTTGTCGTACACATCCTCGTAGCCAGAGAATCGCTCGATATTGTTCTTTAAGTTGCCTTCGGGTATCATGCTTCTCCTCCATTCATTGTCGTATGGTCGCGCTCGATTCGGGATACGGCTTTCATATTCATCGTACCGGAAAATGCTCGGTATGGTATGCCAAATTCCGAAGAGAGCGTGCCATTTTTGAGCAGGTCATATTGTAGATCGTTGCATTCGACGCAGCGCGTCCGTCCTTACCCCAAACGTATGTGGAGCTAAGGATATACGACTATTGTAAGGAAAAAGTTAAATCCGGTCTATAGACTGGCACGCGCGGAACGTTCATGATAAAAACGTTGAAAACGATTAGCGAAGGAGCTCGCGATATGGCATTATTCCAAAATCCGATTTTGTCCGGGATGTATCCGGACCCTTCCGTATGCCGGGTAGGGGACGACTATTATATGGTTACGTCTACGTTCGAATACTTTCCCGGCGTTCCGATCTTCCATTCCAAGGACCTCGTGCATTGGCGGCAGCTCGGCCATGTCCTAGACCGGCCTTCACAGCTTAACCTGGACGGGGTGCAAACGTCCCGCGGCATTTACGCGGCAACGCTCCGTTATCATAACGGCGTGTTCTACATGATCACGACGCTGGTAGAGAGCGCGACAAGCGAGCGTCGCAATTTTTACGTCACCGCCACCGATCCGGACGGCCCGTGGTCCGACCCCCACTGGCTGGAAGACGCGCCGGGCATCGATCCGTCGCTCTTTTTCGACGATGACGGCCGGGCGTATTTTACGGCGAACCGCAGACCGCCGGAAGGGCAGCAGTATCCGAAACATATGGAGATCTACATGCAAGAGCTGGATCTGCAAACCCACCGGCTGATCGGTCCGAAGTATAGCCTGTGGGACGGCGCACTCAAATTCATTCATGCGCAGGAAGGTCCTCATCTGTACAAGGTGGACGGGTACTATTATTTATTCATCGCCGAGGGCGGCACTGGCTTCACGCACTCGGTTACCGTAGCCCGCAGCAAAGAGATCACGGGGCCGTATGAAGGCGCCAAGGCGAATCCGATTCTTACCCATCGCCATCTGGGGCAGGAAGCCGCTATTACGAATGTCGGCCACGGGGATATCGTGCAAACCGGGAGCGGCGAATGGTGGATGGTATGCCTTGGCACCCGCCCGTACGGCGGAGGTTACCGCAACCTGGGGCGGGAGACGTTTCTTGTGCCGCTGCGGTGGGAGAAGGGCTGGCCGGTCGTCAACCCGGGAAAAGGCTTCGTTGAGATGCAGATGCCTTGCCCGGACTTGCCGGTGTGCAAGTGGCCGCTACCGCCGGTATGCGACCAGTTTGACCGTGAGACGCTGGATATGCGCTGGAGCTTTATTCGTACCCCGCGGGGCGACTTCTGGAGCTTGACGGAGCGCCCGGGCCATCTGCGGCTCAGGCTGAAGCCGGATCGGCTCACCGAATGGTCGAATCCGGCGGTGATCGCCCGGCGTCAGCAGCATATGAGCTTCGCAACGCGCACGGTGATGGAGTTTTCGCCGCAGGCGAATGAAGAAGCCGCAGGGCTTGTGCTGCTGCAGACAAGCGATTTTCATCTGCGCTTCGAGTATGCAATGGCGGAAGAGCGGCGGCTGCTGCGCCTGGTGGAATGCCGCAATCGGGAAGAGCGGGTAGTGGCCGCGATTCCGCTCGAGACGCGCAAACTTTACTTGAAGATCGAAGCTGCAGGGCAGCGGCTGCGCTTCGATTATGCGCTTCAAGCGGAAGCGTGGGCATGTTTGTGCGACGGCGTGGACGGCACGCTGCTGAGTCCGGATGTCGCGGGAAGCTTCCTCGGTGCTTATATTGGGCTGTATGCCGGCAGCAATGGGCAAACGAGCGGCAACTACGCCGATTTCGACTGGTTCGAGTACGCGGCGGCGGAATGCTGAATATTTTACAAACTGATGAACGCAGCGAAATTGGGGGGCTCCAGGCAGGAGCCCCCCAATTATTTTGTTTACAAAATAATTGGGCGTATGATATTATTTCGTACAGGAAACATTCGCAGGTGAAATATATATTGGTTTACTAATTTGCGTTTTAAGGAGGGGATGTGATTTTGTACGAGAACTACGACTTGAGCTCGCTCGCTCACATGCACCGGCAGGTTATGAAGCGATATGAGGCAGAATGGAGCAAAATGTGCCCGAAAGACGAGCTGACGCTGCACCAGTCCGATTTGCTGCTGCGGCTGGCGGAGGAAGGACCTCTCAAATCCTCGGATCTTGCGCAGCAGTGGAGCGTCTCTTTTGCCGGGATGACTTATTTGAGCGACAAGCTGGTCGAGCTCGGGTTGATCGAGCGCATTCGCGGCGGGGAAGACCGCCGGGTCGTCATGCTAAGCATTATGGACAAAGGCAGGGAACGAGTCGATACGATCGTTGACTACCGGCAGCAGTTAATTAAGAAAACACTCAACGGCATCTACCAAGACGACTTGAGAAGCATGGGACGAATTTACAGCGTGATTTTGAACAATTTGACTGCGGCGCAAGAGCCGCTGGGCAAAGAATAGCGTGAGCCCGCACTCCTATCATTCGCGATCGAATCGATAAACCGGCAAATAACGAATTGCGTTGTTTCGCTGAAGGAACATTTGCACTTGTTGAAAAGGAAGAGGTTGAGGAGAGAAATGAAACGTAAAATCATTTTGTACGTTATCTTGGCGGTACTTGTTGTCGCTGGCGTAGGAGGCGGAGGCATGTTCTGGTACCAAAGCCAGCATTACGTGTCTTCGGAAGATTCCAGACTGGCCGGGGATATTTACCGCGTTATGCCGCGCGTAACCGGCAAAGTCGTTTCGTTGCAGGTGAACGAAGGCGAGCATGTCATGGCCGATCAAATTATCGGGCAGCAGGACAGCAGCAACTTGTCTACGAGCATGCTGGATCAAGCGGCGCTGCGTTCTCCGATCGAGGGCACCGTGATCAAGACGATGGTCCATACAGGGGAAGTCGCTTCTCCCGGGCAGACGGTAGCGATGGTTGTCGATAAGAAGAAGCTGTACGTTTCGGCCAATATTGAAGAAACGGAAATCCACCGCATTCAGGTGGGACAAAAAGTGGATATCAAAATCGACACGTACGCCGGCGCCTCGTTGAAAGGGACGGTTTCGGAAATCAGCAAAGCAACGGCTTCAACCTTCTCGCTGCTGCCTGCCACCAATACAAGCGGCAACTTCACGAAAGTGACGCAGCGCATTCCGATCAAGATCGCCATTGATGATCAACAAGGGTTCGATCTGTCCCCAGGCATGAGCACGGTCATCAAAATTCATTTGAAAGGCAATTAGCAAAGGTGGAGTAATCGATGAAAACGACAAAAAAACATATATGGATTCCCGCTTTGCTCTCCCTTTCGGTTATAGGGGTGCTTCCGGGATGCGGCGCACCGGCTGCCGGAGCCGGGAATGGCTCCGAAGTGCCCGTGCAGTTGATCAAGCTGGGCCAATTGTCCGATTCCGGGATCAGCGGTAAAATCATCCCCGACCAGGATATCAAAGTCGTATCCAAGGTGTCGGGCAAAGTGGCGGCCGTTAGCGTAGAAGAAGGGGCTAAGGTGAAGAAGGGCGATGTCCTGATTCAACTGGAGACCGATGATTTGTCCAAACAGGCGCAGCAAGCCGAATCGGGGCTTAGCGCAGCCCAGGCGAAGCTTGCGGATACCCGCGCCGGAGCGAGAGCCCAGGAGATCGACGGGCTGAACAGCGCTGTGGCGCAGGCGCAAGCGGCCGCGCAAACGGCAAGCGCCGCGATGCAGCAAGCCGAAGCGGGCTTTAAGCTGGCGACGGACACGTATAACAAGCTGCGCAATCAATACGACAGCAGCTCGGCCGTGACCAGAGAAGATATGGACCGCGGCACCTTCGAGTATGAAAAAGCGAAGGCCGCTTATGAGCAAGCGCAAGCCGGGGAAAAATCGGCAGCCGCTGCCGCGCAAGCCGCACGCGCCAAGCTGGATTTGGCCAAAGCCGGTCCGACGGAGAACACGCTCAAAGCGCTGGCAGCGGAAGTAAACCGTCTGACGGCCGTATTGGATTTGGCCAACACGGCGGTCGCCAATGCTACGATCACTTCCCCGATTGACGGCACGGTAGTCAAACGGATGGTTTCCGTCGGCGAAATGGCACAGGCAGGCGCACAGATCGTATCGATCGTCAACATGGATCAGGTGCAGGTCGAGCTGAGCGTAGCCGAGAATCAAATCGGCAAGTTGAAGACCGGCTCCGCCGTCGAAGTGAAAGTGCCGAACGTACCCGACAAAACGTTCCAGGGCAAGATTACGTTTGTAAGCCCGGTATCCAATGCGAACAGCACGACATTCCCTGTCAAGGTGACCGTGGACAACAAAGACGGGCTGCTCTTTGCCGGAATGGTCGCTGAAGTTCGTTTGTCCGGTTCGGCCGATGCGAAGCTGGAGCTTCCGAAGTCGGCGGTGATCAAGAAAGACGATAAAACGTATGTCGTGAAATCGGATAATCAAACGGCGCATTTGGTAGAAATCAAAACCGAGGAAAAAAATCAGGACTGGGTGTACGTCCTGCCGAACAAAGAGCTGCAGGCAAGCCAGCAGGTCGTTGTGAATCCGGGCGCCAATATCACCGAAGGCACGAAGCTGAAAGCGGAGTAGGGGGCGCGATATGACCGATTCAACTACAGGTACGTCACCTGACGGTCAATCCTCGAAGGATAGCAACGGCGGGATGTGGCTGGGTCTCATTGCCATCGTTTTGGGGACCTTCGTATCCGTGCTTAACAGCAGCTTGATGAGCGTCGCGCTGCCGAAGCTGACAGCGGTATTCGGCTCGGATACGCAGACCATGCAGTGGATGCTTACGGGCTATATGTTGGCATCCGCCATGGTGATTCCCATGACCGGCTATCTTGGTTTGCGATTCGGCAATAAAACCGTATTCGTATACTCCGTAGCCGGCTTTACGATAGGCTCCGTGCTTTGCGCCATCGCCTGGAGCGACACGTCAATCATTTTCTTCCGAATCGTTCAAGGGTTTGCAGGCGGATTTATAATGCCCGTCGGCATGTCCATCATTTATACGACTTTTCCTAAGAGCAAAGTATCGACCGCTATCGGCCTGTGGGGTATTGCCGCGATGGTTGCCCCGGCACTCGGCCCGACGGCGGGCGGATACTTGATCCAGTACTACAGCTGGCGCTGGCTGTTCTTGATCAACATTCCGATCGGCATTTTCGCCGTCATCATGGGGAATATATTGCTCAAAAATTCCCAGACGAAAAAGGGAGTCAAATTCGATTTTCCCGGCGCCTTGTTATCCATGATCTTTTTCGGCAGCATATTGCTCGCCTTGAGCAAAGGGCAGTCGGAAGGATGGACTTCTTTTTATATTCTCAGTTTGTTTTTTGTAGCTTTCTTCAGCTTTTTGCTGCTGCTTTGGGTGGAGCTCGGCACCGAGACGCCTGTGCTGGATATCCGGCTGTTCGCTATTCCCCAGTTCACGATCAGTACGGTGGCGTCTTGTCTGGTTATGATGGGGATGATGGGAGGCTCCTTTCTTGCTCCGCTTTATTTGCAGAACATTCAGGGCTTGAATGCGATGCAGGCGGGACTCGTCATGATGCCTCAGGCAATCGTCATGGCGCTGATGATGCCGCTCAGCGGGAAGCTGAACGATAAATTCGGCATCGCCCCGGTCGGCCTCGTCGGTTTAACGATTTTGGGCGTGACGACGCTCAAGTTGCATTTGCTGGCGGCGGATACGCCGAATCACTGGTTAATCTGGATTATGAGTATTCGTTCCATAGGGATCGGGCTCTGTATGATGCCGATGACTTCTGCCGGGATGAGCGCCGTGGCGCCTCACCAGATCGGAAATGCGTCACCGCTTGGGAACGTATCCCGTCAGGTCGGAGGTTCCATGTCGATCGCGATCTTTACGGCGCTGATGAGCAGCCGGCAGCTTACCCATGGGGCGCATATCAACGAGAGTGTAACGGTCGATTCGCTGACGGCGAGCAATGCCATTTCCGCCATATCCGGCTACGTGTACCAATCGTCTGTCGATATGTCGACGGCGACGGGAGCGGCTACTTCCATGGTCGCCGGCTTGATACAGAAAGAAGCCCTCGTGCGGGCGATTGCCGATACGTTTTATATTTCCGCGATTCCTGCGTTTCTTTGTTTGCCGTTTGTCTTTTTTATGGGCAGCAAGAAGAAGGCTGCAGCCCCGGTACAGCCGAAGAAGAGCGACGACGGCAAGGCGTCCGCTTCGGATAGTCCCGGAGCCGTAAGCTTGCAGGAATCGCCAGGAACGGTGAAAGCATAAATTTGCTTGATTTACTGCAGGAATCGACGCCAAGGTAGTTGTTGTATGGTTTGCCCGTATGGTATAGTTTTAGCAGCGAGTGCAATTTTCGACAAATACCAATAAGGGAGGCTGGAATCTGTGAGTGTGGATCAACCTTCAGAGATCAGTAAGGTCATTCGCAAACTTAGCCGATTGTATAGAACGTCTGCTCTCAAGTTTCTGAAAGACCTTGATCTGACCAAGCCTCAGCTTATGGCCATTTTCGAAATTTACAACGAGCCGAAGACGATCGGGCAGCTCAGCGAGGCGCTGCTGCTATCTTACAGCACCGTTTCGGGCATTGTGGACCGTCTGGAACGGGACGGCTTTGCCGAGCGGATCCGGGATCAAGCGGACCGGCGTATTATTTGGATCAAGAAGACGGAGAAAGTCGGCCAGTTTAAAAGTTTGATCGATTCGTACACGGATGACTACTACGGAGCTATCTTGAGAGATTTGAGCCCGGAACAGGTCGAGTCGATCATTCGCGCGCTGAACTTGCTGTCGGAACAGTTCGAGAAGCATGTGAACGACCCGGAAACGATTTGCGATTAACAGGCTTCGGCCGTATCCATATTCATTTTAACTGACGAAGACGCCCGTACTGCGTATACGGAGCGTCTTTTTCGTTTTTTGGGGATTCGGTCAGCGTAATCCAAGTCAAGGGTTGTCATAGATCCAGGGTAAACTGATTCTGTCAAATAAGAGAGGAGGCGGCCCTGGATGAAACCGTTGAGCGGGAAAGTAGCCGTGGTGGCGGGAGCGACCCGCGGGGCAGGGCGGGGGATTGCGAGATGCTCGGCCGAGCGGGCGCTACCGTCTATGTAACCGGACGCAGTGTGAGAGGCGGCATGTCGAGCATGGGGCGGCCCGAGACGATTGAAGAGACGGCCGAAAGGGTAGACGGTCAGGGAGGCCGCGGCATTGCCGTAAGAGTCGACCACACGGTTGAAGCCGAAGTGAAGCAACTGTTTGACAGGATCAAGCGGGAGCAGGACGGTCAACTGGACATTCTGGTCAATGATGTTTGGGGCGGGGATCCGCTCACCGAATGGGGTGCGAAGTTTTGGCGGCACAATCTGCACGACGGCATCCTGATGCAGCAGAGGGCCGTTCACTCCCACATGCTGACCAGCTATTACGGAGCGCCCCTTATGGTTGCTCGCCAAACCGGGTTGATCATTGAAATTACGGATGGCGCGGGTTACGGCTACAGGGGCAATCTGTACTACAGCCTGGCGAAAATATCGGCCATCCATCTCGCCGAAGCGATGGCCGCCGATTTGCGGGAGGACGGGGTGACGGCCGTTGCGCTCACCCCCGGCTTTTTGCGCTCGGAAGCCATGCTTGATCATTTCGGCGTAACGGAATCGAATTGGCAGGAAGCAGGGAGGGCCGACCCGCACTTTCTTCAGTCGGAAACGCCGTATTTTATCGGGCAAGCCGTCGCTTCGCTCGCGGCCGATCCGAACCATCGCTCGAAGTCGGGAAAGAGACTGACGAGCTGGGGCCTATCGGATGAATACGGATATACGGATATCGACGGCAGAAGGCCGCATTGGGGCAATTATGCCCGCGAACAAGGGTTTTATAGCGAAGAAGACGATATCATTTAGATCAAGCGCGGCAGCGCCGAGGTTGCCGGCCGGACGAGCCGACGAATTGCAGCTGCGCTGGTTGCGGCCAAGGATGAGCCAATGGAGAGAACGCCGCCCGGACGCCTGAAACCCTGTCGGGTTTCGGGCTTTTTGGCTTGGCGTGAGGGTGAGCATTTTACTTGCGGGTGAAATAATAAATATTTTGATTGACAACAGTGGGAAAATACTCTATCTTAATATTGACTGAACGAGTCAATCGAAAACGTAAGACGGCAAGACGTTGGGCCGCTTTTGCGGGAGGTCGTTCGATGGAGCTGTTATTTATTGAAGCAGCGGTTACCGAGTTGGCCCGGATAGAGCTGTACGGCACTATAGGACAAGCGGCGGCTAGGTGCAAATTTTTTTTTTTACTTTATTATTGATTGACTTAGTCAATCTAAAATCAATCCACCCATTAGGAGGAGACGTAACGATGAACAACGAACGTAAGGAAGGCAAAGCACTGGTCATTGGAGGGAGCATTGCCGGATTATTGACTGCAAGAGTGCTTTCTGATTATTATGAAGAGGTTCTTATCATTGATAAAGACGACTTCCCCGACAAGCCGGAGGACCGGGCGGGTACGCCGCACGGTTTTCATCCTCACCGGTTCACGCAGCGCGGCAAGCAGATTACAGAGCGCCTCTTTCCCGGATATGAGAACGATTTATTGACGCTTGGGGCTCCAACGTCGCTGAACAAGACCGTTCACAACATGAATGCATACGGAAGCTTTGTCGGACAGTATCAGCGTAACGATATCAAGTTCAGCCGGGCAGCGCTGGAATGGGTGCTGCGTCAGCGGGCGAAGCGGATATCCCATGTGCGGTTTCTTCCGAACCACGATGTGATCGAGCTCGTAACGAACCCGGACCGGACGGCGGTTACAGGGGTGCGGGTCCGGGAGCGTGGGAAAGCGGAGCTGACGCTTGCCGGCGATATGGTGGTGGATACGAGCGGGCGGCATTCCAGGCTGCCGAAGTGGCTTGCGGAGCTGGGCTATGACGTGCCGAGCCCGGATATGCTGAAAGTCGATCTCGGCTACAGCACCCGCCGCTATAAGGTTCCTGCCCATTTGCTGCATATGACCGATACATGGGACGTCATCAATATAGCCGGACAGCCGGCCAAAGGAACTTACACGGGCGTATTTTCCTTTATCGAAAATCGTATCGCAGAGATGCTGCTTTACCGTCCGGGAGGGCATTTCCCGCCCACGGATGCGGAAGCGTTCGAGCAGGCGGTAGCCGGGCTGCCGAGTCCGATTATAGCGGACATATTGCAGCAGCTGGAGCCGATTGGATCCCCTCGCGGGTTTCGCGTATCGGAACTGTACCGGCATCGCTATGAACGGATGTCGCGGTGGCCGTCCGGCTTACTGGTTCTGGGTGATGCGTTCTGCATATACGATCCGATTTTCGGTCAAGGGATGACGGTCGCTGCGATGGAAGCGGAAGTGCTGGAATCGTGCCTGCAGGAACGCGGGCATGCGCCCAAGGATGGCTTCGAACAGCGCGTTCTTCAAAAAATGCAAGATGCGATCGGGCCTGCCTGGTGGCTCAATTGCGCAAACGATCTACAATGGGAAGGCGTGCAGTACGCAGGCTCCGAGCCGCTGAAGGGCATTGGTTTCGGGCGAAAATATATGGATTTGTATTTGAAACATGCGACAACTGAGCAGAGCTGGGAGCTTTACGGTCTGTACTGGGCCGTAAACACGCTGTCCGTTTCACCTGATAAAATATTGAATCCGCAAATGGCGGCAACGGTGCTCGCCGCAACGGACGAAGGCAGAACGCTGCTCGCAGAGCTTTCCTGGCAGTATGGTCCATCATGGGAGAATGAGTGGGATCGCATCGTGCCCTCCTTCACCGGCGTATCGTATGAATCCGTGCGTTGATAGCCAATCATTTGGTCAATGGAAATTTATGAATCATTAATAAGCGGCAAGAGGCATGGAGTAAAGGAAAAGGAGATGAACGGTTCAGTGGCCCCTTTAAACGACGAACAATTGCACCAGATTCGCGATGAACGCAGGGAACAAATTATGGGCGCCGCTCTGAAAGTGTTCGCCAGGCGGGGGATCGTCGGAACGAAAATGAGCATGATCGCCGCCGAGGCCGGCATCAGTCACGGCTTGCTGTACCATTATTTCAAGTCGAAGGAAGAGCTCTTTACGACCTTGGTGCGGGGGGCCATGATCGCATCGCAAGAGGGGATGAGAACCGTCCTGGATCTTCCGGGCTCGCCGATGGACAAAATTAGGGCGCTAACCCACGAAATACTCGATGAGAGCGGCGCGCCTTATTTCCTGCTTATTCACCAGGCACGTACGTCCGACGGCGTCCCCGACGAAGTCAAGCAGCTGATGAAGCAGTATTCCATGGCGTTGTTTGTTTCCTTGCTGCGTCCGCTGTTTGTAGAAGGACAGCAAGCCGGCGAAATCGCGGAGGGCAGCCCTGATGAGCTGATTTCCTCCTATTTATCGGTTTTATCCGGGCTTATGGTATTGAATGCGCAAGAGATCGACGATTACCGGATTCCCAGCGTCGACATGGTATTGCGGATGATCGCTGCGCGTTAACGCAAGCGGTCCGCGGCAGGAGAGGTGCATGGCCGGGTGCAACAGTCGCCCCGGCGGTGCACTTTTCTTCAATCCGGCCAACGACTTAATGCAGATTCGGCCAAATTGCCGAAATGCTGAATGTCGGCGATGTGGTCGAAATTATTTTTTCCACCGAACGTCCAGAGGCTGTTGGTCATGCGGACCACGACCGCGCGATGTTTCGGAATGACGGTGCAAGAACAACCGGACGCACCGAGAATTTGATACGTATATTCCGGTAAGTGAGGGCCGATTTCGCTTTGTTCCGTGCGGGGGTGTTGAATCCACCAGAAAAAGCCGAGCCGGGGCAAATGAACCGGCAACGATGGCGGGGTCTGAACCGAAACCGCCATGTCGATTACTTCCTTCGGCACGATCTGCCTTCCTTCGTGCATTCCGTTGTTCAAATGCAAATTTCCCCAGAGCGCAAGCTCTTGCGCGCTTACATACAGATTGCGATCGCTGCCTTCATCCGATTCCAGCCGCAACGTCGGGTAACTGTCGGGAGCGGTAATGTCGCATACCAACGTTTCTTTCCCCTCGGTTCGCCACTCCGTCTGCGTCAAATTCATCGGTTTCAACACGCGTTCGGTTATGATATCGGCAACCGTTCTGCCGGTTGCTTGTTTAACGATGGCGGCGAGGATCTCCGGTTTCTTTCCTTCGAGTGCCGTGCCCGGGGCAAACTTGCGTGTCACCTGACTTCCTTTAAACTGCAGTCCCGTCGTGCGCGTAACGAGGTGCCGCAAGGTTGTATCGCCGAGCACATCTTTATCGCTGTCCGGCATATATTCGCTTAGCCGATCATCCAGACTCCCGATGTGACCGTCATCAATGGCAATGGCGGCGGCCAAGCCTACGTAGGTGACTCTGGTGGAATAAACGTTAAATTGCGACGTATCCCCGGTCTTTCTCGCCCCCTTATGGAAATGATGATGTCCCGCATACCATTCATGTATGATATTGTTGTCTTTTATAATGCATAATGCGGCTGCGGATGCGGCAATGCGGTGTTGGATGTGTTCGGTATATTCGGTTAACGCGCTGAAAGGATTCAGGCTCATTCGGCTTCATTCCTTTGACATGAAATGGAACGTAAGTTCGCTCTGTATTATACAAAAGATTTCACATTTTTGGAATGAAATTCATTGGCCGACGCGCGGAATGGAGCGGGAAAGCCCGCTACGCAACCGATTTCTTTTTCCACCGAATTCCATACGTTTTTACTCTCCATGGGCTCTCGTCATCGCGAACATTATCGGTTATAGTGAGATTAAACGTTCCAGAAACAGGAGTGCGCTATGAATCTGATTACCAAAGTGATCCTGTTGATTTTCTTCCTGATCGCCCCGATTTTCATCATTTATATATACTCGAACCAGAAAAGCACACAGGTCGTCGAGGAACAGATCAACATCGCCAACCAAAACCGGGTGTCCCATTTCCTGAGCGCCATAGAAGATACGATGGAGCAAGTGTCCGTCTACGCGAATATCGTAACGAAGGATCCGGATTTCGCCGAACTGGCGGCCGGGGCCGTGCCGGAGAACGGCTACGATTATTCGCTCATGATCGGGACGATTGAGCGGAAGCTGGGGCTGTTCAGTTTGTCCACTTCGTGGATGAACCGCATCAGCGTATATTTTCCCGCCCTCGATCTTGCCGTCTCTTCCCAGACGCCGATTGCCTACAACGAGAAAGAGTTAGCCGACAACCTGCGCAAGGGTACGAGCTGGACGTTGCGAAACGTGCAGGTCAGCGGCATTACGAAGCGCGTGTTTACCCGGTATTTCGTCGGACCGTCGGCCGCCGCCGCCACCGATTTGAGCAAGTCTTCAATCGTCGTCGAAGTGGATCTGATGGAAAATAATATCACCATGCTGCTCGACAGCTTCAAAACGAACGGCAACAACGACCCTTTCTTTTACAAAGCGTCCGGGGAATACGTACCCAACTCCTCGTCCGACGAGCCGATGGTACGGGAAATCATTCAGTCGAAATCGCTCGGGTCGGACGGATCCCATAAGAACATCGTCAAGCTTCGCAACAAGCAGTACCTCATTTATGCGCTGACCTCGGACAAACTGGGCTGGACGCTCGTCGATTATGTGCCGCTGGAGGACATACTGGCCCCGGTGACAAGGAGCAAGCATTTGTTTTACCTCACGTCCGGACTGCTGCTGCTGTTTGGCGTCATTGCCGCCTTTCTCCTGTACGTTCACGTGCAGGTGCCGATCCGCTCGCTTACGCAAAGCGTGTTTCATTTTAAGAGGGGCGAATTTTCCACAAGAGTTACGACCAAGCAAAACCGCGACTTTCAGCTGCTCGTGACGCAGTTTAACGAAATGGCAGCGCAAATTCAGCATTTGATCGAAAAAGTATATTTGAGCGACATTCGCGCGAAGGAAGCGTCGATGAAGCAGCTTCAATCCCAGATCAACCCGCATTTTTTGTACAATAGCCTGGCGTTCATCGTGAGCATGGCCAAAATGAACCGTACGCAGCCGATCGTCTCCATGGCTCACAGTTTGGCGGATTACTACAGGTACACGACGCGCAACGATCGGATGATCACGACCGTCCGCGATGAACTTGCGTTCGTGACGTCTTACGCGGAAGTCATGAACTGGCAGCTGGGCAAAATCCGCTGCGAGACGCATGTGCCGGAATCGATGCTGCACGAGGCGATTCCGAGGCTTCTGATTCAGCCGATTGTGGAAAATGCGATCGTCCACGGCCTGGAGCCCAAGGTGGAAGACGGGAGCATTCGCATAACCGGTGAAGAAGAGCAGGGCTGGCGCCGGATAATCGTCGAGGACGACGGGGTCGGCATGCCGCCCTCCGAGGTGGAGGAGCTGCAGGAACGGCTTGCAAAGCAAAAACTTCCGGAACGAAGCTGCGGGCTGTGGAACGTGCATATGCGGCTGCGCTACCATTTTGGCGAAGGATCGGGAATCATCGTCGAAGCCGCCGCTTCCGGGGGGTTACGGATCACATTGCAATGGCTGAAGCAAGAGACAGCAGTCCATGTATATGAATAAAGGAGGAAATTGCGAGCGTATGTTCTCGATATTGATTGTGGATGACCATAAGCATTTGGTAGAAAGCCTTGCAACGACCACACCATGGGAACAATACGAGGTGACCCGCATTTATAAAGCGTATTCCGGTACGGACGCGCTCAAGCTGGTCGAGGAACATGAAATCGATATTGTATTGACCGATATTCGGATGCCCGGCATGTCGGGGCTCGAGCTAATCGAGCAAGCCAAAGCCCGGCAACGCGATATCGAATGCATTCTGATTACCGGCTATGCCGATTTTGAATACGCGAAGCGGGCGATCGAGCTGCAAGCCGTCGATTATTTGATGAAGCCGGTACGGGATGAAGCGCTGTCCGTCTCGATGAACCGGATTGTACAGCGCCGCAGAAAGCAGCTGGAGAAGAAGAAGGAGCTTGAACAATCCGATGAGGCGCTGCGCACGATGCTGGAGCAGCTGCAAACGGACCTGATGGTGGAAAAAGCGTTCGCCGAATCGTCGATGCTGGAGGAACGCAGCCGCATTGCCGCCGATATTCACGATCTGGTAGGACATACGCTCACCACAACGCTCGTGCAGATCGAAGCGGCGAAGCGGCTGCTTGTCCGCAATGAACAGGAGGGCCTCAAACGGCTTGAATTTTCGCAGGACCTGGTGCGCAAAAGCTTGAACGACATCCGGGAAGCCGTATGGAAAATGCAGTCTGCCAAGACGGAGACAGCGACGGATCTGGAGCCCGCGCTTTTGCACCTGATCCGCGTAACGGAGAAAGCAGCCGACATTAGCATAACCTGCCGGATTGAAGCGCTGCCTCCTACGGACCCGCTGCGAAGCAAGGCGATTTGTCATGCGCTGCAGGAAGGGCTCACGAACGGGATTCGTCACGGGAATGCAACCCGGTTTGAGTTTGAGCTGCTTCCGGATGCCGAGGGCGGGCTTCATTTTGCATTATGGAACGACGGTGCGCCGTACAGCGCAGACGGCCCGGGGTTCGGCATGAAGGCGATGGAGGAGCGGGTGCGGAAGCTGGACGGCTCGGTGCAGATCGCTTCGACGGATACGCCGCGGGGAACGAGGTTAACCATCTGGCTGCCGTCCGGGAAGCGGAAGGAAGAGGTACCGTCATGAGACGAAGGTCGATCTTGGCAGCAGCGGCAGCCTTGTTCATGTGCCTGCTCGCCGCCGGCTGCAAGGGGAGTCTGTCTTCCGGCCAGCAGCAGCAGCCTCAGCCTGCGATGGCGGGCGCACCAAGCGTGCCGAACGGAAAAGAAAAGTTCGATCCGCCTGTGGTCATCACGACGGCCAAAGCGCTCCGCGATTCCGATACGCTCAAAAACGGCGATACGGTCGACCATAACCCGATTACCCGCTGGGCTAAGGAGAAGCTCGGCATTATTCAGCAAAACAAATGGATTGTCGCTGACCAAAACGAGGCGCTGGCAACCAAAATCAGGCTCGCGCTCACCGGCGGGGATGAGCTGCCGGACGTGCTGTTCGTCACAAATCACGATTTGCCGGACCTGCTTGAAGAGATGGTCAATTCCGGCAAAATTATGGATATCAGCGAAGCTTTCGCGAGCTATGCGTCGCCGAGGGTCAAGGAAGCGTACGAAAAAAATCCCGACGTGTGGAAAACGGTCACCTACAACGGGAAGCGGTGGGGGCTGCCGCAAATTTCCGACGGGAAAGTAGGGGATCCGATCTTATGGATTCGTCAAGATTGGCTCGACAAGCTGCACCTGAACGTCCCGACGACGCTGGAGGAGCTGGAAACGGTCATGGACGCGTTCACGAACGGCGACCCCGACGGGAATGGGCAGAAAGATACGATTGCGCTCGCATTCGCAGGCAAAAACAACTTGAACGCCTGGATGGGGAGCGTCAGCTTTCTATATGGCGCGTACGGCGATCAGCCGTACCAATGGAACCGGATGAGCGACGGCACGCTGGCCTACGGTTCGGTCCAGCCGGAAATCAAAACCGCCTTGCGCAGGCTGAGTGATTGGTATAGCAAGGGGTACATCGATAAAGACTTCGGCATTCAAGACGAGCCGCAGGCGGCGGCTTTGTTCGTGAAGGGGACCGCCGGCATCATTGCCGGGCCGGGCTGGATGGGCGGCTGGCCGCTGGACGATACGCCGCGCCAAGTACCGGGCGCCGTGGTCAAACCGGCGCCTTTCCCGGTCGGTCCGGACGGCACAATCGGCAGAATGGGCACCAAACTATCTTACGGCAGCTATATTTTCCGTAAAGGATTCAACCATATGGACGCCATCTTTTTGTATTGGGATAAAGTATACGGCGCGCTCATCGAAGATCCGAATTCGGATTTCGTTTACGGTTATGGGGAGGGGTACGATTATATCATGAAGGACGGCGAGCCGGTTTACGATTTTCCGGGAGCCGATACGGGCATTGCCAACTTTTTGATGGTGGCTCCGGGGAGTGCGCCGCTGAATGTCATCCAAGGCGACAGCATTGAGCGGAGAGTGTTTCAAGGCCATATTACGACGCCGTACGAAAAAAAGCTGGCCTCGACACTTTCCCGCACTTTTCTGGAAGGACTGCTCGTCAGCGATATACAAGCCGCCTATGCGCAAAAAGACGAATATGTCGGGCCGAATACCGGAGCGATGAAGAGCAAATGGCCGCTGTTGAAAAAGATGGAGAAGGAGGCTTTCCTCAAAATCGTATACGGCAAGGAGCCCGCCGATAGCTTCGATGCGTTCGTCCGGCAATGGCATAAGCTGGGTGGGGATCTCGTGACGGAGGAAATCAATCGATGGTACAGGGAGACGGAGAGGAGCGGGAATGCATTGAATCATGGCGACGAGGCTTCTGAGAAATGAAACGAACCGCCTGCTGACGTTAAGGTCAACAGGCGGTCGTTTATTTTGGCATGCTTGTCGGGATAAGATATCGTCCGATCGCTTTGCCGTACTATTTTTTGCTCACAATGAGTGTAGCCGAGCGCGGCGGCAGCTTAACGGACAACCCGCTCTGCGTCCCTTGCACGTTTTGCTCGAACTTGAGCCGCTGTCTGCCGTCGAAGCGGTACAGTTCGTGGCTGCCGGACATATCATGGTTCGATGCGATTTCCGCCATACGCGGCGCGGCATCTTTATTGAACAGCAGCGTATAGACGGTTCCGTTCGCAGCTTGCACCGTATAGGCGCCGACTGCGTCGAGGTTGGAGCTGACCGTTTGTACCATATCGCCTTCGACGCGCCCGCCCTTGCCGTCGTAGTTTACGTACAGCTTGAACGCATCTTCCAGCGGCGTATTCGCCGGCAGTCCGCCCCAGCGGGTTGCGACGTCTACGCCTTCGCGGGCGAACAGGGCGAGCGCTTCCGCCTGTGCCAGTCCGCTGCCGATGCCGCCTCCGTCACCGAAATTGTACTCGGTGATGGCCAACCTCATGCCCGGAGCGTTCTGATCGACCAGCTCTCGCATACGCGGAATGAGCCGCACCGGCTCCTGAATCCACGAGGACGGATCTTGGAACGTCGGATCGTACAGCGATTTCAGCGATTTCATCCTGCGTTTGTACGTTTCGGTCGATTCGTCGTTGGAGAAGGCGATTCCCGCTTCCGCCGGGTAATAGTGAATGTCGAGCACATCGACAAGGCGCTTGCCCGTTTGGCGCTCATAATCGCGCACTTGCCCCAAGTACCATTCCAGGAACGGCTTGTCGCCGTGCATCCTCATGTCCTCGCCCGGGTAACACCCGTCTTTGCCGGAGTAGAAATATTCGCACCAGCCCCACGATACCGGACCGAAAATTTCCGCTTGCGGGTCTTTCTCCTTGATTACGCTCGCATAGTCCTGCGTATATTTCCAAATTTCATCGTAGGTCGTCATTTCCGGATGGACGTCCCAATGCGCGTGTCCCCACAGCGCAGGCTCGTTGTCCAGTGCGTAATACCGGGCGGCGGAGCCGAAACGGCTTTTCAGGTGATCGACCCAGCGGCCGATAAACTCCGGTCCTACGCGTTTGGACGTATCTTCCGGATCGTTGCCGGTGACGTATTGGCCGTTCTTTAATTTTCCGTTTCCTGCATCCTTGCGGCACCAAGGCTCGCCCCAGTCGCATTCGTTGCCGGCTTGCGCGCCGTACTTATCGATGGAGAAGCTCCACTTGACATCGCGGCTCTTCGGCGTCCATCCGATCGTCGGCACCTGCAGCAGCACTTTCGTTTGATCCGCAATCGATTGCGAGATGAACCGGTCGGACAGCGAACCGTTCGGCAGCTGCGACGGATCGGGCGTGCCGTTCGTCAAACTAAGGAAGTACCAGTCGCCTCCGCGGTTGGTCACATCCAGCTCCCAATTGTAGCGCGTCATTTGATTGCCGCCCCAACGTTTGATCGGGAATTTCATTTGCGATGCGTTCTCGGCCGGCGCTTCCTCGAAATTGACGCCGAAAATTTCCTGGCTTACCGCGCGGCGCGCGCCATTGAAATCGACCTGAACGCTCACCTTCGGCAGTTCGGGCTCGGGCAGCTTCACCGGATTCGTATTGCGCAGCAGCGAAATATCGTCGATGAACATCTCGCCCTGGTCCTGCTCGCCCCACGCTTGCAATCCGACGCCGTCGAACGTTTCGCTGCTGATGCCGATATCGGCCAGCTTTACCGTAACTTGCGTCCATGCGCCTGCCGGAAGCTCTCCCGAAGGAAGGAGCGGGGTAATGTCGTAATCTCCGACGACGCTGCGGTCGCTGAGCAGCAGCAGCTTGAGCTTTTGCTTGCCGGCAGTTCCGCCGTGGAGCCACATTTGCACGCCGTAATACTCGGATAGCTCGTAAGGCCGATCGTTATGGTGCAGCCAAATGCCCTCATAGCCTCGGGCCCGGAAGGAGATGGATTGCGTCCCTTGATGGGCCTGTTTGGTGCTGTACAGGTCGCGCGTGCCCCAGCTCCAGTCGCCGAACCCTTCGGCCGGCCCTTCGTCATAGACTTTTACGGGCGTGACGCCTGTTACTTGAACAGAGGCGGACACGTGCTTGCCGCCGAGCTCTGCCGTAATTTTGGCGATGCCCTGCTGTTTGGCCGTCACTTTTCCGCGCTCGACCGTCGCAATGCTCGGATCGCTCGAAGACCACTTTGCTTCCGCCTGAACCGTATTGGAAGTGCTATTCGAGTAGTTGGCCGTCAGTTCCAGCGTTCCCGTGTCGCCGGGAAGCAGTATCGACTGGTACTTGTCGAGCACAAGTTCCAGCAATTCCGGAGGCGCGACATACTTCTCAAGAAGATGCACATCGTCGATATAGACGGGCGGCTGCGATCCAACCGATGCCCCGCGGATCAGAATGCCGTCGAAGATGCCGCCGGGCAAATCCAGCTCGGGCAGCGAGACGTAAGCTCTCGCCCATGCGCCTGCCGGGATGGCGCCTCCGTATGTAATGTCCGACACGCTCATCGTTGCGACGGAAACGCCGCCGGAGTTAAAGCTCAGATTGAGCTGTTGTCCGCCTTGCGCGCCTCCGTTGATCCAAAACTCGAGCCGGTCGTGATCCTTGACAAGCACCGAACCGTCGCCCTTGTATAAGTACAACCCGCCTTCACCGCTCGGGTCCATCTGAATCGCTTTCGTGCCGGTGTGAACCGTCCCGCCATGCGCCGTATCATGCTGCGCCCAGCTGTAATCCTGAAACGGGGGCTTCAATGTGTCATCGTAGACGACGATGCCTTTCACTTCCGGAAGCGGCTCCTGTTGGGGAGGCTGCTGCGGCCCAGGGTCCGTGGATTGCACCATGACGCTCACGGTATCCGAGAACCCTTGATACGTCGCGCTCACAACCGATGCGCCGGCGCTAACAGCCCGCAGCGCCCCGCCCGGCTCTACCGTAACGGCTTGCGGATTGCTGGAGCTCCACTGGGCGTAAGCGTTGATCGGACGCTGTGAGCCGTCGCTATATAGCGCCTCAGCTTGAAGCGAGGAGGCGTCTCCTTTTTTCATCGTGACCGATTCCGGCGTCACCGTCATGCCCGACATCCGAACCTTACTGTCTTTGATCAGCGAAATATCGTCAAAATAAATCGCCGGCTGTTCCGTGCCGCTGCTATCCTGCAGCAAAATGCCGTCGAACATCCCGTATGGAATGTTAAGCGCGGTTAAGTCCAAGGTCGCCTTCTGCCACTGGCTGGCCATCGGCTTATTTTGCGGCAGCATTTGATTCAGCGGCATCTCGGCCACCTGCTGACCACCGGAATTGAGCACGAGACGCAGCTGCTGTCCCCCTGCGGAACCCCCGTGTACCCAGAACTCCAGCATCCCGTAATCCGAGACTTGTACAATGCGGTCTTTGTACAAGTACAAGCCGCCGTTGTTGCTTGGATTCATTTGAATGGCGTACGGTCCGCTGTGCGTAATTTTGGTTTGGCTCGTATTGACTGCTGCCCAGCTGTAATTTTGAAACCCGTTTCGCAGCTGATCGTCGTATACCACCAGCTTGGAACTAGGTTCCTCCGCTTGCACCTTGGCTGCAAAATTGGACGGGAACACGCCCGTACAGGCAAGAAGAGCGGATAAAGCGAATGCCGCTGCGCTTCGTAACGATGCGCGAACGCCGCGTCGGCTTAATGCCATAATAAACTCACACCCCCGAAAAAATATCAAAAATGAAAACCGAGTTACATTACTCATCTTCGGGTTTTCAGGGGTGGAATCAACAGTTCCTTAAGGCTTAATTCGGGGAGTGACCGCGTCATAATCTGCCGATGACCGGTCATGTGTTGCATAGGAGGGGGGCTGCGGTCCGAAGCGGAAAGCTGGCCGTGTGCAGCCGTATTTGTGGGGAAACGATTTGTTGTTGTAAATGGAACTGCTAGAGAAGCGGAGTGGGGAAGCAGAGGATCGAAAGGTTATTCTCCCAACATCCCGCGCAGCGTCATGACGGCGATCGTCCGGTCGTTCGTGCCGATTTTATTATATATCGCACTGACATAATTTTTGGCCGTGCCCTCGCTCATATATAACCGTTCGGCGATTTCCCGGTTGCTTGATCCTTCCAGCATGAGCCGGGCTACGCGGGTTTCCTTATCCGTCAGATGGGCGTTCGCCGATTTGCGGAGCACCTTGTCCAGCGGATGCGCACCGGACGAAGTGGCGGCAGCCAGCCGGGAAATCAGCTTGACGGCGATGGCTGACGGTAAAATGAATTGACCTGCCAAAGCATCGCGAATCGATTGGGTCAGCTTATCGCCGGACATGTCTTTCAGAAGGAAGCCTACAGCGCCTGCGGTGAATGCTTCAATAATGTATTCCTCTTCTGCGAAGGTCGTCAGGATCAGTACCTTGGCGTCCGGGTAGAGCTCTTTCATCCGCTTCGTACAAGCGATACCGCTCATGCCGGGCATCTGGATGTCCATCAGCACGACGTGCGGCAGCAGCCGTCCCGTCATCTCGAGCGCTTCCTCGCCCGTTCTCGCCGACCCGACAACTTCGATATCGTGTTCCAAGCTTAATATCGTTTCCAATCCGTCTCGCATCAGCGTGTGGTCATCCGCCATCAGCACTTTGATCATGGTATCAACTCCGGTTCAAGTCTCGGCTTTGAATATAGTATAACGTGAAAATTTGCGTTTCCACAACGATTCACGGAACTTCATGACCGATCATAGGGAGGACAATGACAAGTCATAACCGATGTTGCAAAACGTCATCGCTTCTTCTTGTTGCCATGCGTCCGCCAAAATCGAACTAGTGTGCAACGAAAGCGATGGCGTTGCATTTTAACAAGGTGCGAAATGCGTTTAGGGAGATAACCCGGCCATTATCATGCGGCGAGGAAGAGCGATGAACCGAAGGAACGCTGCGGGAAGGCCGGGTAGAGACAAGCCGCGGGAGGCGTTGTCTCTACCGGTTTCCAGTCCGACGTTTAACGCTTTGTCCGGCCGATAAGCCCAAATGACAGACAGGCGCCGCCGCCCAAAATAACGGCCGTCACGATAAGCGATAACTGCATTCCGTCCATAAATGACGGGCTGCCATTGATCATGGAGCCGAATAAGGCGACGCCGACCGTCGCGCCAAGCTGCCGGATTGAGTTCAGCGCCCCGGAAGCCGCTCCGGTCTGATCCTTAGGGACAGAAGACATGACAGCGGCCATTAAGGACGGAATCGTATAAGACACGCCGAAACCGATCAGCAGCAGTCCGGTCAAAGTGAAAGTATAGCCCGTATCCGGCCGCGTCCACACCTGCAGCAGCGTACCTAGCCCTCCGAGGGCAAATCCGATCGTCATCGGTATCCTCGGTCCGATGCGGCCGACAATCCGGCCGGTAACGAGCGGATTGAAGGCCAGCGGAATCGTCATCGGCAGCAGCGCCAGTCCGGTGACGTGGGCCGAAAGTCCGCCGATTTGCTGCAAGTACAAGGGGAGCACGAATAAGATACCCGACAGTCCAATGTTAATGGCCATCCCGGCCATCATCCCGGCCGATACGGTGGCGTCCTTGAACAGCAGCAGCGGCAGCAGCGGCGCCTTTCCTTTTGCTTGGGCGATGAGGAATACAACGGTGCATAGCAGCGCCGTGCCGAATGCGGCGACAATGACCGGCGAATGCCAGCCGTACGGTTCTCCTTCCATGAGTGCGAACGATAAGGAAGCAATGGCGGCAACGGCCGTGATTTGGCCGACCGGATCCAAGCTTTGGTGCGGCTTGCGGCTCGTTTCGTCGACGAGCAGCGAAGTCATGATCATGCTAACGATGGCGAGCGGCACCTGGAGCAGGAAAATGCTGCGCCAACCGAGCGAGTCGACCAGCATTCCGCCTACGACAGGCCCCGCAGCCATCGCCGCACCGGTAACCGCCGCCCATACGCCGAGAGCCCGGGCCCGCTCGGCCGGTTCGGGATAAGCATGGGCAAGGAGGGTGAGCGACGACGGCATCAGGGCGGCGCCCCCCACACCGAGCATCGCGCGCAAGGCAATGAGCGCACCGAGCGATGGAGCGGCCGCCGTAAGGGCCGAAGCGGCAAGAAATACAATCAGGCCGCCGATATAGAGGCGTTTGGCCCCCAACTTGTCGGCAAACGCGCCCATAGATAGCAGCAATCCGGCGAACACGATCGTGTAGGCATTGACGACCCATTGAAGGCCGTCGAGCCCGCCGCCCAAGTCGGCGTGAATGGCAGGCAGAGCGACGCTGACCACCGTCGTATCGAGCAAAACCATGAAATAGCCGAGCGATAAACCGAGCAGCAGGAGCGCTTTGGAACGTCCGGCGGTTCGGTATGTTTTGATTGGCAGTTCTTTTTCCAAAACCAAATCCCCTTTCCGTAACGAGATCGATTCGATATAGGATCGCCGTTCCCCTCACGGAAAGTGTATAATGGATTGTATACTAGAATAAGATGACGGTTTATCCTAGGACAATTTCTCCTATGAAAGTGACAACGAAGAACGAGGCACGAATGGACAAACGGAAACGGGGCAATGACATATGGAATCGTCACGTCAGGAGAGACTCCATGAGCTGGCGCAGTTTCTGCGGTCGCGGCGCGCCCGTATTTCCCCTGAGCAAGCGGGCTTGCCCGGCGGCGGGCGGCGGCGTACGCCCGGTCTTCGGCGCGGGGAAGTAGCGCTGCTCGCTGGCGTTAGCGTCGATTGGTATACGTGGCTGGAACAAGCGCGGGATATTCAAGTGTCTCCTCAAGTGCTGGAAAGTTTGGCGCGGGCGCTCCAACTGGACTCGAACGAACGCAAGCATTTGTTTTTGCTCGCGTTGCAGCAGCTGCCGGCCGATCTGTCGCCCGCGGATAGCGATATTCGTCCGACACTGCAGCGCTTCCTCGATCTTCAGGGGACGAGTCCTGCATACGTTACCGATCAGCGTCTGAATATCGTAGCTTGGAACAAAGCGGCCAGCCTGATTTACGGGAATTACGAGACGATGTCGGCGCGCGAGCGCAACACGGTGTGGCGGACGTTCACTTCGCCGTATGTCCGGCAATTGCTGCGCGAACACTGGGAAGCGCATGCCAGGCATCGTCTGGCGCACTTTCGCGCCGCTTATGGGAAGTTCGCCGGAGACCCTTGGTGGATGGAACTCATTGCGGATTTGAGCGCGACGAGCGAGGAATTCAGGGAATGGTGGCCGCGGCATGATGTGCTTAGCGGCCCCGAGGGGAAGAAAATCAACGATCACCCGGCGGTCGGGAAGCTCGTATTCGATCAAATTTCGTTTCTTGTATCGGATGCTCCCCATCTGACGGTCACGATCAATGTGCCGTCAAAGGATGACGATACCGTCACCAAGCTCGAAACATGGTTAGCTCAATAAACAACAAACATCCCGAACGTAACGGTTCGGGATGTTTGTTCAGATTGTTGACAAAGCCCCGAATTTTTTCGGGGTTTTGTTTTTAAGGGTACATTTCAATGAATTTTAGCTGATGTGGATTGCAAAATAAGAAAGATCGCCTGCTATCCGGCCCTCTTGC
>NZ_CAJVCE010000020.1 GCF_910594985.1 Paenibacillus allorhizosphaerae | reverse complement strand
TTTATTTTTACAATCATGAAAGATTACAAGCAAAATTAAACGGCCTCAGTCCGATGGAATTTCGAACCAAGGCCGCATAAGTTTTTTTATTTCTACTGTCTACTTGACGGGGTGCAGTTCATCGGGCGATGGCCTCTTTATCTTCGCCTCTATCTGCAGGTAGAGACTTGACTTCGTTAATAATGTATCCCGGGGTAGTCGTCTTCATAGCGTTGTCTGAAGTAACATCATAACTAAGCGATATTATCAAAAGGAGAGAAGTGCAGATGCAAGGTATTATCATTATGTTGTTATGTTTATTTGTGATGTACAGAATGTTCCGGCGCGTGCGCCGAAACATAGGTTGGCAGCAGCTGGAGCCGGGAAAAATGCGGTTATTCACTGTCATTTTCTCCGTAATCGGAATGCTACTTCTGATAGAGGGGGCGTTCTACGCGACTAGCCTGATCTCGGATGCGATAGGAATTCTCCTTGGTCTCATGCTCGCCTATTACGGTGCCGCATTGACCCGTTTCGAGCAGCGCGGCGGACGGTGGCACTACCGCCCGAACACATGGATTGGCGTCGCCGTTACCGTACTGTTTTTCGGGCGTCTGATTTATCGTTTTTACGATATGTACTCGATGCCGCAAGGCGGCGGCGTGCAGGGAGGCCTTACGCTTGCGGGCAAGCTGCAAACGATGGTCAGCGGGTGGACGGCCGGACTGCTGCTTGTGATGTTTGCTTATTATGTCGGTTATAACCTGCTTATTTTACGGAAACAGAAGCAGCTGTCCCGGTGAAGCGGCTGGATGAATCGGAAGTCGGATGATGAAAAAAGGGTTGCTCCGGATTACCGGGGCAGCCCTTTTTGGCGATGCATTTGTTGGAACCAGCCGGCTACGGCGGGAAACAAAATAATTAGGAAGCACACGGCCCCGATGACGCGGCCGATGCCGAGTACGCTCATGCAGGCGGTGTAAGATACGCTGGAATACATGGCCATGCCCGCGATCGGCGCGAATACGGCCGACACTTGCGACAGCGTTGTGTAGATGGCGATTGCGCGCTGCCGACCTTGCTCCGGGACGATTTCGAGCAGACGGTTGAAGATCGCTTGCGTCAACCCTGCGGTGGAAAAGCCTCCAAGAAAGTCATAGAAGCAAATCCAAATCATGTTCGGCGCGTAGATCCATAGGAATGGCGACAGCGCGAGCGAGAGCGCCGAACCGAATACGGTAAAGCCGTTGCCTTTCCGGTCGGCCATGAAAGCCCACGGGCGAAAGGCGATTAGCGAGCCTACCGCCCCGGCGATCGCGTCGATGCTGATCATCATATTCGTAGCTTGCAGCGTATCGACCTTGATTTTTGTAAAAATCGGCCAAGCGGCCTGCCAGGCGAACAGGTAGATGACGGCGCTTCCGCAAAACAAATAAAAAGGGAGCTGGACGTTCAGTTTGAATCGGCCAATCCGCGACTTGAAATTGTTTTTTGGAAGGGAAGAAGCAGGTTCGCCGATGGTTCCGGAAGCGTGCGGCGCATCCGGCTCGATGTCTTCGCTCGGAATTTTGAGCTTCATGAAATACCACGTTTCCACCATCGCTGCAATAAACCCGACCGAGAACGCAAGCTGATAGCCAAGCGGATACGTCAATCGGTCGATCCCCCAACCGGCAACCAGCGCGACGATCATGCCGCATACCCCGGTCCACATATTGCGCTGGGCGAACACTTTGTTGCGATAGCCGAGCGGGATAATCTCGCCCATCATCGATTGGTACGCTACGGAAATGATCGTATTGGTCGCATTGTACAAGCCGACGAGAACAATTAAGGCCATTACCTTGGAGACGGGAAGCAAGGGAACGAAGATCAAGAGGAAATAAAAGAAGCGGCAAAGCACGATGAGGCCGGCAATGATCCGTTTTTGCTTGCGGAAACGGCCGAGAATGAGTGCCGCAGGCAGAGTTACTAAAATCGTTAACAGGGCGGGCACGGAGGAGAGCAGCGCATACTCGCTGTTGGTTGCGTTTAGGCGGGCCGCCAGCACGCCGATAAAGGGCGTGACCAGATTGAAGCCGATCGCCCAGAAAATTCCGTTCCACAGATTATGATGAATATTGTCCCGCAGTACTTTATATTTGGCTTCCACAATGGGCCACCTCGGGTTGTTCATGGTGAAACGACGGTTTCTTTCCTCATTGTAGCCTATGGCTCGACGGCGATCTATAGAAACTTGATTTGGTCCATTTTTCGACTCGAATTTCTCGCTGCCGGCCGACTCCTTTGCATCCGAAGCCTGTGCCGTGTAAGATAAGGTTTAATATAGGAGAAAGAGGAGGGGCCATATGGTATTCGGCGCCCGCGTATGGAAGACGGGGATCGCGGTTGCATTATCGTTATATATTAGCGCCTGGCTGGACTTTACCCCTCCCGTTATCGCGGCTGTGGCGGCGATTTTTGCCATGCAGCCTTCGATTTACCGGTCCTGGCGCTATTTTCTCGACCAGCTGCAAACGAATGTGCTCGGTGCCGTGCTTGCACTGCTAGCGGGCATGTTTTTCTCGAACAATCCGATCGCCATCGGAATCGTGTGCATCCTCGTCATTATCATCTGCTTACGGATGAAGATGGGTGAGACCATCGGGCTGACGCTGGTGACCGTCGTGGCGGTCATGGAAGCTTCGGCCGAATGGCAATTTGCCATGAATCGCTTCTTGCTTAGTCTGATCGGGATCGGCAGCGCTTTTATCATCAACGTCATATTCTTTCCCCCGAAGCCGAAGCAGCAGTTCAGCGCGCAAATTCACACGGTGTTCGGCACCATTTCGCTGCTTTTGCGCACCGTCATTTCCGACGAGATGAAGGAGAGCGTCTTCCGCGAGGAGAAGGAAGGGCTGCGGAATGCGCTGCGCTCGCTGGCGGAGAAGTACAAGCTCATGGAGGAAGAGGTCAAAAAGGTGAAGCGCGCGGGCTTTGGCCGGATCCGCCAATTGGTCGTGTACAAGCAAATGCTGCATACGCTGTACAAAGGGCTTGAAGTGATCGATGCGGTGGAGGAGCATTACTTCCAGTCGGCCCGCTCGGCCCAAACCGATGCCTTCTTCGACGCGCATTTGGAGCGGCTGATCAAGTTTCACGAGCATGTGCTGCTCAAATTCGACGACAAGCTGAAAGCGGACAGCACCGAGTTCGATATCGAGGCCGAGAACGAGCGGTTTATGACGACGCTTATCGAACGTTATGGCGAAAAGCCCGACGGCATGCTGCGTCTGTCGGTCGTGGCGGCAACGATGTACGACTACGGTCATCAGACAGGAAGGCTTGATAAGCTGGTGGAGCATTTTCACCGCGGAGAGCCGGAGGAGAAGGAGCCGTTTGACGTTTTGCTCGAAAGCATACGCATGAAATAACCGGCCGTCACCGTCATGGCCTACAACTGAGATTGTGAATCGATCTAACCGTTGCAGCATGCGTTGCGTCGGAAAGTCTCTTCGGCTAAAGAGCCGGGGAGACTTTTTTTTCGTCATTCGGTTATAAGTGAACTGTTACCCGCGCTTCATGTTCTTATGGCTGCCGCCTGCGCTACAATAGGTTGGAACATATGCAAACTTATCCAATCAGGCAGGCGGTGACATCATGAAAAAGACAAAGCTGTTGTTGGTGCTCGTATTAATGACGGTCGCGGTCGGGTGCAGAAACAAACCTCCGTCAGCCGAAGAACGAATGCAGTCGTTTTTGACGGCGTGGGCCAAGCATGATTATGAGGTGATGTACGAAGCGCTCTCTTCCCGTGCCCGGTCGGCTATGCCAAAAGAGGCGTTCGTCCAAAGACATCAATCGATTTATGAAGGGATCGAAGCATCCCGTCTTGCTCCCGCAATCGTGACGGACGCCGCTCCCGGGAACGCAGCTTCTGCACAGTCGGGCAAGGCAGACCGCAAACCGTTACCATTTCATATGGAAATGGACACTTTTGCAGGACCGGTTGCCTACGACTCGACCGCCGTCATGGTGAAGGAGCAAAATGGGTGGTTCGTGGACTGGACGCCGTCCATGATATTTCCGCAGCTCGGCGAGGGGGATAAAGTAAGGGCACTGACATTGAAAGCGAAGCGGGGGGAAATTGTGGACCGCGCGGGCCGAGGGCTGGCGGTGAATGAAGACAAGCTGGAGATCGGCCTCGTTCCGAAACAAGTGTCGGAGCCGGCGTCGGATTCGATCCGGCAGCTTGCCGAGCTGCTGAAGATGAGCGAGGACGACCTGGATAAGAAGCTGAAAGCGCCATGGGTCAAACCGGATTTGTTCGTACCGGTTGCGCTGCTAGCGAAGGATGATGAGCGTTTGCGGCAGATTCTCGCCGTCAAAGGGGTGGCGACGCAGACGAAGAAAGTGCGCTCCTATCCTTATCAGGAAGCGGCCGCGCATCTTACGGGATATGTCGGCAAAATCAACGCGGAAGAGTGGGAAAAGCTGAAAATCAAAGGCTACGGCCAAGACGATCTGATCGGCAAAGCGGGATTGGAACAAGTGTTGGAGGAAAAGCTGCGGGGGAAGGACGGCGGACGAATTTACATAACGGATACCAGCGGCCAAGAAAAGGCGGAGCTCGCAAGGCGCAATGCCGAAGACGGGGCGACGATTCATCTGACGATCGACGGGGGCTTGCAAAGTTTGATCTACGACCAGATGGCAAGCGATGCAGGAGTGGGAGCCGCTATTCAGCCTTTAACCGGGGAAGTGCTTGCGCTTGTCAGCACGCCTTCTTACGACCCGAATGCTTTCGTGTCCGGCGTTACGCCGGAGCAATGGAAGCAATGGACCGAAGATGTGCGCAAGCCGCTGCTCAACCGCTTTGCGCGAACGTACTCACCGGGATCGGCGTTCAAGCCGATTACGGGGGCGATCGCTTTGCAGACCGGGGTCATCACGCCGGAGCTGACGAGAACGATTGTCGGGAAACAATGGAAGAAAGACGGCTCTTGGGGTAATTACAGCGTCACCCGCGTGTCAGAGGCGTCGACGAGCGTCGATTTGCTGAAAGGGCTGCTGTACTCGGACAATATTTATTTTGCTCAAACCGCGCTAGAGCTCGGGAGCGATCGCTTTTTGGCCGAAGCGGGGAAGTTCGGTTTTGACGAGAAGCTGCCGCTGCCGTATCCGTTCGATAAGTCTACGCTCGTAGCCAAAAAGATGAATAATGAAATCCAGCTTGCCGATTCCGGTTACGGGCAAGGCGAGGTGCAGATGAATCCGCTGCATGTTGCGCTCACTTATACGGTGTTCGTAAGCGGCGGCGATATGATCGCCCCGGTGCTCATTCAGGAAGAGGGCGGGCCGAAAGGCGGCACCGTATGGAAAAAACAGGTAGTTCGTCCCGATGTCGCTTCCGTCATCCAGCAGGATATGATCCAGGTGATCGAGAATGCTTCAGGAACGGGGCGCGGTGCTCGAATCAAAGGCATTACGCTTGCCGGCAAAACGGGAACCGCCGAACGGAAACAAAGCCAAGGCGTCACCGGTAAAGAAGACGGCTGGTTTGTAGCCTACAACACCGATCAGCCGAAACTGCTGCTTGCGCTTATGCTGGAAGATGTTCAGGACCATGGAGGCAGTCATCATTTGGCTCCGAAGGTGAAGCAGGTGTTCACGCAATACTTAAAGCCTTAATGGGATTGGTGAGGAGAGATGGAATTTTTGTCGAGCAAAGGACCGTTCGATGCCGGCGAACGTCTGCTGATTGTGAACGCGGACGACTACGGGCTTTCACCGGAGGTCAATCGGGCGATCACCGATCTTTTTGAACAGCGGGCCGTTACGTCCGCATCGCTGATGGTACCGGCCGGGTCGGTTTGTCAGGCCGTCGAAGCGGCCAAAAGGCTGGAGCATGCAGCGGTCGGCGTACATCTCACGCTAACCGGCCCGTATGCCCCGGTGGCTCCGCTTGCCGATGTGGGCAGCTTGCTGACGGAGCAAGGGCGCTTCCATGATGATCCGGCCGCGTTGGAACAGCGGGCTGACCCCGGCGAGGTGAGGCGAGAGCTGCAAAGCCAGGTGGAGCGGGCGCTCGCACTGGGACTGGACCCGACACACCTGGACAGCCATCAAGGCAGCGTATTGGGGCTGGCAGGCGGTCGTGATTATCTCGATATCATATTCGATTTGTGCGAAGCGCACCGGCTGCCGTTTTTGCTGCCGAAACGCATTGTCGAGCAGCCTTTTATCGCGGCGGAGCATAGGCGCCGTTTTGCCGCCAGGATCGAGTCTGCCGACCTGCGGGGCATTTTGCTTATCGACGATATGATCGCCTTCCCGTTTGCCGTGCAGGACGGGGAAACGTACGAGCGGTACAAATCCGGGGTGGCAAGCGCGTTGAAGCGATTGAAGCCCGGCATCACGCAGTTCACCCTTCACCCCGCGCTTGGCCCGGTTTCGAAGCATGTTCCCGATGCGCAGAAAAGGGAGATGGAATACCGCATTTTCCTGGATCAGGAAATCAGGCAGCTCTTGCGGGACGAACGTATCATTCCGATTTCGTGGCGGGACGTTCGCGATCTGCAGCGTCACGGAAGCTGACTGCCTCTGCCTGCAAACAGCCTGTTATTACGAAATCGTAACCCTTCTGCCGCCGCGCGCGGCTAGGAGGGTTTCTTCTTTTATATTGACAACTTATTCCTCCCCCGGTTATGTTTCTAACATAGGTCAATAAAAGCATGAACGGACGAAGGAGCGAAATGGACTATGTCTCAACGATTTGAAGATTTCGAATACATCCGCCCCGATATGGAGCAATTGCAGCAGCGGATGGAGGCGTTGTTCGCGTCGCTGTCCACAGTGGCGTCGGCGGACGAACAGGAAGTGGTGCTGAAACGAATCAACCAAATTCGCAGCGAGTTCGACTCGATGTCGGCTATCGCCCGCATACGGCACACCGTCAATACGAAGGACGCGTTTTACAAAGCGGAGCAGGACTTTTTTGACCAGAATACGCCGATCTACCAAGGGTGGGTATCCCGTTACTACGAGGCGCTGATGCGCTCGCCTTTCCGCGCGCAGCTGGAGGAGAAGTGGGGCAAACAGCTGTTTCGCATCGCCGAACTGACGGTCAAGACGTTTTCTCAGGAAATCGTGGACGATTTGCGGCTGGAAAACAAGCTGGCTTCCGACTACGTGAAGCTGACCGCATCCGCGCAGATCGACTTCGAAGGCAAGCAGCTCAATCTGGCTCAGTTGACCCCTTATACGTTATCAACGGACCGGGAAACGCGTAAACGCGCGCAGGACGCGAAGTATGCTTTTTTTGCGCAGCATGAAGCGGAGCTGGACGATATTTACGACCGGCTCGTGAAAGTACGCACGGCGATTGCCCATAAGCTCGGCTACGGCAATTTCGTGGAGCTGGGTTATGCGCGCATGAAGCGTTCCGACTACAACGCCGCGAACGTAGCCGTTTTCCGCGAGCAGGTTCGCGCCCATCTCGTTCCGCTCGCTTCACGCATCCGGGAGCAGCAGGCGAAGCTTCTAGGCGTCGATCAACTGACGTACTACGACGACAAGTACCGGTTCCCGTCCGGCAATCCGGTGCCCAAGGGCGATGCGGACTGGATTATCGAGAACGGCAAACGGATGTATGCCGAGCTGTCGCCGGAGACGGACACGTTCTTCCGGATGATGACCGAGCAGGGGCTGATGGATCTGGTCAGCAAGCCCGGCAAAGCCGTAGGCGGTTACTGCTCCTATATTAAGACGCACCGGGTGCCGTTCATTTTCTCCAACTTTAACGGAACGAGCGGCGATATCGACGTGCTGACCCATGAAGCGGGCCATGCGTTCCAGAAATATATGAGCGGCCATCATACCGTGCCGGAGTATTTGCATCCGACGCTGGAAGCGTGCGAGATTCATTCCATGAGCATGGAATTTCTTGTCTGGCCGTGGATGGAGCTGTTTTTCCAGGAAGATACCGAGAAATACAAATACGCGCATTTGAGCGATGCGATTCTGTTTATTCCATACGGTACGGCCGTCGACGAATTCCAGCACTTTGTATACGAGAATCCGAGTGCAACCCCGGCGGAGCGCAAAGCGAAATGGCGGGAGCTCGAGCGCATCTACCGTCCCGACCTCGCGCTGGAGGAAAACGACTTGCTGGACCGCGGCGGCTACTGGTTCCAGCAGCGTCACATTTTCCGCTCGCCGTTCTATTACATCGACTACACGCTGGCGCAAATTTGCGCGCTGCAGTTCTGGGTCAAATCCCAGGCGGACGCCGGACATACATGGACGGACTACGTTCGTCTCTGCAAAGAGGGCGGCAGCGGATCGTTTACCGAACTGGTAGCGGTAGCGGGGTTGCGCTCGCCGTTCACCGAAGGAACGGTGGCGTCCGTAATCGATGAAATCGGGGAATGGCTGGAACGGGCCGATCTTAGCCAGTTTTAGGAAAAAAGAACCGCATGTCTCGGCGAAGCACCGGGGATGCGGTTCTTTTTGTTTTCACAAGAGAATGGACTATTGATAAATTAACATATAATCCCTTACAGAAAACGGGAAATCGATTTTGATGGCATATTTTTAGATATAAACCCTTATTTTATGGTATTATAAAAAATATTTATATACAGATAAATTAAATTTTTAATGACAACTTGGTCAATTAATCGTAAAATGACGCTACATATCTATTTTTTTCAAAACGAAGATCGAAATGAAGGTGAACCCCCTGTCCGAGGCAATCTTGGAAGTTAAAGCGCTTAAAACGGTAATTAAAGACAAGAAGCGGGAAGTGACCGTAGTAGACGGCATCGATTTTGAGATCGGTAAGAACGAAGTGGTTGCCTTGGTCGGCGAATCGGGCTGCGGGAAAAGCATGACCTCCCTCTCGATTATGCAGCTGCTTCCCCGGACAGGGGAGATTGCGGACGGTGAAGTGCGGTTTCGCGGGCGAAATTTGGTCGGACTGAACAAGAAGGAAATTTCGCAGGTCCGGGGACGGAAGATGGCGATGATCTTCCAGGAGCCGATGACCTCGCTCAATCCGGTGCTGACGATCGGCATGCAATTGACCGAAGCGATTATCCGGCATCTTGGCGTGTCCAAGACGGAAGCGATTACTATGGCGGAGGAGTGGCTGCGCCGGGTCGGATTTCCTGAGCCTTCGCGGATTCGGAAAGAATATCCTCACCGGTTGTCCGGAGGGATGCGGCAGCGTGTCATGCTGGCGATGGCTATGGCATGCAGGCCGGATCTGCTCATCGCGGATGAGCCGACGACCGCTTTGGATGTGACCATTCAAGCGCAGGTGCTTGACCTGCTGCGTCAACTGCTCAAGGAATCGGACATGTCCGTCCTGTTCATTACGCACGACCTTGGCGTGGTGGCCGAGATGGCCAATCGCGTCATTGTCATGTATGCCGGGCAAATCGTAGAGTCCACCGACGTACGTACGTTGTTCAAATCGCCGAAGCATCCGTATACGAAAGGTTTGCTGCAGTCGACGCCGCGTATGCAAGGAGCGATCGAGAAGCTTGTGCCGATTGCGGGCAGCGTGCCTCCGGCAGGGACGTTGACGGTCGGATGCCGATTTGCGGACCGTTGTCCGATTGCGACGATGGAATGCCGGGAGGGCCAATTGGAGCTGCGGGACCTCGGCGGCGGGCACAAAGTACGGTGCCTTAAGGCGTAAACAAGGTCGGATGCAACGATATATTAACCGAATTTGATTTATTTATAAACTTTACTTATAAAATAATTTCTATTTTTCAAGAAAAGTTTCATTCCAAACGCGAATGTCACTTCACAACTCAAACGCAGCCAACATCGTAACTTTTCAGGAAATGCTTCGATTTGGCTCGAACGTATTTTCCTCTAAGAAGCCTCGACTTCACGGCTTTTCTTGCTCCACCCGACACGGAACGTTCCGATCCTTCAAGAAAAGCGTCAACATCAGCCATAGTTGTATCAACACTTGCATGGTTTCAGCCGAATGGCACATTGCGTTCGTCTGTCCTTGAATGAGCTTGATCACGCATGTATGTCGCTTGGAACGACTCAATCGGCAGTTTTTCTTTACATAAGGGGGATTTTGGAACGTGAGCGCTCCGCTTTTGGAAATCAACGGATTGAAGAAATATTTTGGCATCGGCGGGAATATGAAGAAAGGCGCCGTCAAAGCTGTCGATGACGTCAGCTTCAAAGTGTACGAAGGGGAGACGCTCGGTATCGTGGGCGAATCCGGATGCGGCAAATCGACCGTCGGGCGTCTTGTGCTGCGTTTGCTCGATTTGACCGGGGGCGAAATCAAATTTAACGGCGTCTCCATTGGCGACTGGAGCCAGCGGCAGCTTCGCCCTATTCGCAAGGACATGCAGTGCGTGTTCCAGGATCCGTACGCTTCGCTCAATCCGCGCATTACGGTAGGCAAAGCGATTGCCGAGCCATTGATCGTGCAAACCGGCATGAGCCGGAGCGAGGCAATGAAACGGGCGGAAGAGCTGCTCGAGACGGTTGGTCTCCGCGCACAATCGGCCCGATTGTACCCGCATGAGTTTTCCGGCGGCCAGCGCCAGCGGATTGCGATCGCCCGCGCCGTGTCGCTGGGTCCGAAGCTGATCGTTGCCGACGAGCCGGTGTCTGCATTGGACGTGTCGATCCAGGCGCAAATCGTCAATTTGCTCGGCGAGCTGCAGGAAAAGACGAAGGTGTCCTATTTGTTCATCTCGCACAATTTGAGCGTCGTGCGGCATATTTCCGACCGGGTGGCCGTCATGTACTTGGGTCAAATTGTCGAGACGGCAAGCCGCGACCAGCTGTTTGAAAGCCCGAAGCATCCGTATACGCAAGCGCTTTTGTCCTCGGTGCCGGAGCCGGCCATCGACGGCAGGCGCGAGCGCATCATTCTTAGCGGAGAGGTGCCGAACGCCGCCAATCCGCCTTCGGGCTGCGCCTTCCATCCGCGCTGTCCTCACGCTGCGGAGAGATGCCGTACGGAAAAACCCGCCTTTAGGGAATTGGAGCCGGGGCACTTTGCCTCCTGCCATTTCATATAGCCAACATTTTTATATCAAAGAGAGGGGAACACATTATGTTGTTTAAGCCATTCGGCAAAGGCGTGAGTATCGCGCTTGCCACAGTTATGTCGACGACATTGTTCTTATCCGCTTGCTCCGGAGGAGGAGGCACGGCTTCAACGGACAAGCCGGCAGGCGACAAACCGGCAGCGGAGGCTTCCAAGAAAGAGAAGATCGACGGCGGCGAAATCATCACGGCTTATTTGGCGGACCCGCAAAACTTTATCCGCTTCTGGGCAACGACGACGACTTCCAGCGAAGTGATCGAGCTTGTGTTCAGCGCATTGTACCGTTTCAACGAGAAGCAGGATATCGTTGCAGACCTTGCCGTAGGACAACCGACGTTCTCGGCGGACAAGAAAGAAATGACGATCAAGATTCGCAACGACGCGAAATTTACGGACGGCAAGCCGGTAACGGCGGCAGACGTTGTATTTACGTACAACATTCCGATTCATCCCGACTACAAAGGACCGAGAAAAGGTACGTTCGATAAGGTGACCAAGGTAGAGAAAGTGGATGACTATACGGTCAAATTCACCTTCAAAGAGCCGCATGCCGGCTATATCGATATGCTCATTTACAACATTTTGCCGGAGCATCTGCTCAAGGACATTCCGGTGAAAGATATGGAGAAATCGGACTTCGCCAAGAAGCCGGTCGGTTCCGGCGCGTACAAGCTGGAAGAATGGAAGCAAGGTCAATATTTGCGCTTCGTTCGCAACGAGAACTACTACAAAGGCAAGCCGGCGATCGAGAAGGTTACGGCGAAAATCATCCCGGACGGCAACGCGCAAATGGCGCAGCTGCAGACCGGCGAAATCAACGTCGTAGGCGTTCCGGTCGACAACTTGGCGGCGATGGACCAGTACGCCAAAACATCCGGTAAAATCAAGCTGCAAAAAGGGATCGGCACCGGCCAGTACCAGTTCGTCGCTTGGAACCTGACCAATCCGCTGTTCCAGGACAAGAAAGTGCGTCAAGCGCTGACGACGGCCATTGACCGTCAAGGCATCGTGGATAGCATTGTAGAAGGTCAAGGCAAGCTTGTGAACAGCCAGACCGCGCCGAGCTACTGGACCTTCACCGATAACGTGCCGAAGTTCCCGTACGATCCGGAGAAAGCGAAGAAAATGCTTGCGGAAGCCGGCTGGAAAGATTCGGACGGCGACGGCATTCTGGATAAGAACGGCCAGAAGTTCGAGTTCGAAATGCAGACGATCCAAGGAAACAAAGTGCGCGAGAAAGCGGTAACGGTCATTCAGCAGCAGTTGAAAAAAGTGGGGATCAGCGTTCAGCCCCGTTCCGTAGAAGGCTCGGCGTTCACGAAGAACTGGTCTTCCAAAAACTTCGTCGCTTTGTTCCATGGCTGGAGCATTTCCGGCGACCCGAATCCGAAAGGCATTTGGCATTCCTCTTCCATCGAAGCGGGTTCCAACTACATTACGTATAAAAATCCGGAAGTCGACAAGCTGATTGAAGAAGATTTGCTGACGTTCGATCAAGCGAAACGGAAAGAGCTTTTAAATAAAGTGGACGCCTTGGTAGCGGAGGATCAGCCGTACACGTTCATGTATTCACCGACGGTTACGATGGCTTACCCGAGCAATCTGGAAGGCTTCAATCCGAATCGCGACAACTTGAAAGAAATCGAGAAATGGTACTTCACGAAATAAATCATGAGACTTTATGCGGAAAGAAGTGACAATTAGTGGTCCGTTACGTACTGCGGCGTTTGCTGAATGCCATACCCATTCTGATCGGGATTACGATCATGTCCTTTGCGATCATTCACATGGCGCCGGGCAGCCCGCTATCGTCGTTTATCGAAGACCCGACGATCAAAGCGATCGACAAGGAGAATATGATCAAATCTTACGGACTTGATCAGCCGCTCTATATTCAGTATTGGAAATGGGTCAGCGGCATGGTGCAGGGGGACTTCGGCACTTCTTTCCTGAAAAACCAGCCGGTAGCCGACCTGTTGTGGGATCGGCTGCCGAACACGCTTCTTCTTACGGTGACCAGCTTTATCGTCGCCATGCTGATTGCGATACCGCTCGGCATTTTATGTGCGGTTAAAGTGAATTCGCGTCTGGATCAGGTCGTATCGGCGCTGACATTCGTCGGGATTTCGATTCCCGGCTTTTGGCTTGGATTGCTTCTCATCATGTTCTTCGCCGTGAGGCTCGGCTGGGTGCCGTCGGGAGGACTTCAGTCGATTAACGGGCCGTTTAGCCTGATGGATCGGGTGAGCCACTTGATTTTGCCGGTATTTACGATTGCTTGCTCGGAAGTGGCCGTCTGGATTCGCTACGTCCGCTCCAGCATGCTGGAAGTGATTCATCAGGACTACATGCGGACGGCCAAAGCGAAAGGTTTGCATGACGGGCGAGTGCTGACGATTCACGGGCTGCGCAATGCGCTCATTCCGCTGGCAACGCTGTTCGGCTTGTCGCTGCCCGGTTTTTTCAGCGGCTCGGTCATTGTGGAAACGATATTCAGCATACCCGGTACGGGACGCCTCTTTACGGAGGCGGCCTTCCAGCGGGATTACCCGGTCATATTTGCCATTACGACACTGGTTGCCTTCTTGTATGTATTAGGCAGCATTCTGGCTGACGTGTCTTATGCAATGCTAGATCCACGGGTCAGTCTGAGCAAAAGCGAGGTGAAAGCGTAAGCTATGAATACGGCTGTATCAACTCCCAACAATTCTGCGGGCATCGCCGCTCCATCCCAGAAGAACCGCGCCTGGGAACGGTTCAAAAGCAACAAACTGGCGCTGATCAGTTTGTTCGTGATGGCTGCGCTCATCCTGCTTGCGCTGTTCGCGCCGCTCATTGCCCCGTATAATCCGGCCGATCAAGATTTGATGAACCGGCTGAAACCGCCGAGCAAGGAGCATTGGTTCGGAACGGACGACCTGGGAAGAGACCTGTTGAGCCGTGTTCTATACGGTTCACGGGTATCTCTATCGGTTGGTATTTTCTCGGTATTGTTCAACGTCATCATCGGCATTACGGTGGGATCGCTCGCCGGCTATTACGGCGGGAAAGTGGACAGCATCCTGATGCGGATCGTCGACGTCATGCTGGCCTTCCCGACGATGTTTGTCCTGATTACGGTCGTGACGTTGATCCGGCCGAGCTTGGTCAATATCATTATCGTATTTGTCGCCTTTGGTTGGATGAGCAAAGCCAGGCTGCTGCGCGGACAAATTCTTTCGGTAAAAAACAGGGAATTCGTCGATGCCGCCCGGACGATCGGGATGTCGGACTTCCGCATCATCTTCGTGCATATTTTGCCGAACGCGGTCGCGCCGGTCATCATCTCCGCTACGCTGCAAATGGGCGGCATGATTTTGACGGAATCGAGTCTCAGCTTTCTCGGTCTCGGCATTCAGCCGCCGGACGCCAGCTGGGGGAACTTGCTCCAGAGCGCGCAAAGCTTGACGATCATGACCAAAGCGCCTTGGTTTCCGATTATTCCGGGCTTTATGATCTTCCTGACGATCATGTGCTTTAATTTTATCGGCGACGGGCTGCGCAGCGCACTCGATTCGCGATAAACCGAATGTACGCAGACCTCCGGTGGTACCGGGGGTCTTTTCTTTAACGATACAGAAAATTTTAGTTCAGTGAAGCAACAAAGCGAACGGAAATTTTCTGTACCAAGAAAAACTACCGCTAAAAACGGTCTGGCTGCTTTGAAGGACTCCGATAAGGAGTTTTTCTTATATTGTTGTCTTTCGTCGAAGCGGATGAACCTCATGAGCCATGGGACCGGCTCGGTATTTATCCGATGGATAATTTGTATCGGTTGCCGGGGTTGGAGCACATACATTTGCGGCATGGTTAATATACATACAACATGGCTTCAACGAAATCATGGTCAAATCGTCACGAGCATACGCGGTCTTCATGGGGAAGGGTGATGCAGGCCAATGAGGTTAAGCGCTTAACTTAACTCAAGAAATGACCTTGGCAGAGAGGGGTAATGCCATTGTTTTCACAAGCCGGTTTCACATCCGGGAGAAGGAGATGGAAAGAAGGGCTGCTCGGATACTTGTTTCTGGCTCCGTCGCTTGCGGTCTTCATTATGTTTCTGTTTTATCCCATGCTCCGGTCGGTCTACCTCAGCATGACATTAACCGACCCGAGAGGGCGTATTGCCGCCTTTGTCGGGCTTGAAAACTACATTGATTTGTTTTCCTCCGGGCAATTTTTTACAAACCTGAGGGTGACGATGCTGTTCATATTGTTCACGGTGCCGACAACGATCGTCTGGTGCTTATTGTTGGCAGCGCTTTCGCACAATAAGCTTCGCGGCATGAAAATATTCCAGTTTATTTTTTCGCTGCCGATCGTCATCTCTGTAAGTACCGGCTCCATCATCTGGCTGCTGCTCTTTCACCCTACGGCGGGCATGCTCAACTACTTTATCGGTTTTCTCGGCCTCGGGCCGGTTTCCTGGCTGGCCGATCCGTCGTCCGCGCTGCTCTCGATCTCGATGATGACGGTATGGATGAACATGGGCTTCGTCTATATCGTGCTGCTCAGCGGGCTGCAAGGGGTGCCCGACGAACTGTATGAGAGCGCGAAAATCGACGGCTCCGGCCCGTTCCGAACGTTCGTGCAGATCGTGCTGCCGCTGCTGTCGCCGACGATCTTTTTTGTGTTGATCGTATCGGTGATCAGCGCCTTTCAGGCGTTCGGGCAAATTCATATTTTGACGAAGGGCGGGCCGATGAATACGACGAACGTGGTCGTCTATTCGATCTACCAGGACGCATTCGTCAACTTCCGCTTTGGCATCGGCAGCGCGCAGGCTCTGGTGCTGTTTGTCATCATTCTGGCGCTTACGGTATTCCAGTTTAAAGTTTTGGAGAAGAAGGTGCATTACCAATGACGATGAGCCGTATAGGCGCCGCGTTCATTTATCTCATTCTGCTGGCCGTTTCGCTTATCGTGTTGTATCCGCTGCTGTTCACGGTCTTCTCCTCGTTTATGACGGAGAAAGAAGTATCCGTCTTTCCGCCGCCGATCTTTCCTCATCAGCTGTATTGGGGCAACTTCCAGAAAGCGGTCGAGACGGTGCCTATTGTCCGTTTTATCGTCAACAGCGTGGTCGTGTCATCGGCGATTACGGCAGCGCAGCTCTTCACCTCCAGCCTAGCCGCGTACGCGTTCGCCTTCATGAACTTTCGGTTCAAGAGCGCCTTGTTTCTGCTATACCTCTCGACGATGATGATTCCTTGGGAAGTGACGATCATCCCGAATTATTTGACGGTCAAATCGTGGGGATGGCTCGACAGTTACCAGGGGCTGATCGTTCCGTTTATGGCGGGCGCTTTCGGCGTATTTTTGCTGCGCCAGTTTTTTTTGCAGCTGCCGCATGAGCTGTTCGAGGCGGCCCGAATGGACGGCTGCGGACATGTGCGCGGTTTCGTATCCATCGTGCTGCCGCTGTCCAGACCGGCGCTGGCCACCTTGACCGTATATGTGTTCCTGAATCATTGGAACAGCTATTTGTGGCCGCTGCTCATTACGAACAAGCCGACGATGCGCACGGTGCAGATCGGCGTGGCGATGCTGCAGCATGAAGAAGTGATGTCCTGGAACCTGATTTTGGCCGGCGTCACTTTGGTGCTGCTGCCTTCGTTCGTGCTGCTCGCGCTCGGGGTCAAGCAGCTGATTCGCGGCATTACGGCCGGAGCGGTCAAAGGGTAATGTCAACCGTGGTGGCGGGAATCCGTTCCTGCGAACGGATGGCTTGCTATAAATCAAAATGAGGGAGCGTTACATATGAGAAAATGGAACAACAAAGTGCTTCTCGGCGTGACCTTGCTATCCGCGATGCTCGCGGCTTCCGCATGCAGCGGCGGCAGTCCGGCGGGGGATCCGGGCAAGGGAGGCGATTCGTCCGCCGGACCGAAGAAAGTTGTGTTCTGGCACGCCATGGGCGGGGCGAACCAGAAGGTTGTGGAACAGCTGGCCGCCGACTTCAACGCCTCCCAGAACAAAATTCAGGTCGAAGCGATTTACCAGGGCACGTATGACGACCTGCTCAGCAAGCTGAAGACGACGATGGATACGAAGGACGGGCCGACCCTCGTGCAGGTGTATGAGATCGGCAGCCGCTTCATGATTGATTCCAAAGCGATTACGCCGATGCAAAAATTTATCGACATGGACAAATACGACCTGTCGCAGCTGGAGCCGAACATTACCGGATATTACACGTTTGGAGGGAAGCTGAATTCGATGCCGTTCAACACGTCGAACCCGATTTTGTACTACAACAAGGACATTTTCAAAGCGGCCGGACTCGATCCGGAGAAGCCCCCGAAAACATTCGAAGAGCTGCAGCAGATGGCTGATAAGATTACGAAATCGGGCAAGGCGGTCGGCGCGAACTTCGCAATTTACGGCTGGTTCATGGAGCAGCTGTTCTCGAGCCAAGGAGCGGAGTACGTCAATAACGGCAACGGCCGCAACGCGCTTGCGACGGAATCGCTCGTCAATTCCGAAGCGGGCGTCAAGACGCTGACCTGGTGGAAAAACCTTGTGGACACGAAAGCGGCCAACAATCTCGGGCGCAAAACAGATGATTCGAAAAAAGCATTCTCCGCCGGTCAAGTCGGCATGATTCTCGAGTCGACGGCTTCGCTGAAAGGGCTGGTGGACAATGCGCAGGGCAAGTTCGAAGTGGGCACCGGATTTCTTCCGAAGCCGTCCGGCGCCAAGGAAGGCGGCGTCATCGTAGGCGGGGCCAGCTTGTGGATCATGAACAACCGTCCCGACGACGAGCAAAAGGCGGCGTGGGATTTCGTCAAATTCCTCACTTCGCCGAAGGAGCAGGCCTACTGGCACATTAACACCGGCTATTTCCCGATTACGAAGAAAGCATATGAAGAACAGAGCGTGAAGGACAATTTGAAAAAATTTCCGCAATTCCAGACGGCCGTCGACCAGCTGCACCAAACGAAGCTGAATACGGCGACGCAGGGCGCGGTCATGGGCGTATTTCCGGAAGCGAGACAAATCGTCGAAGGGGCGATCGAGGAGGCGCTCAATAACAAAAAGTCGCCGAAGGATGCGCTGGACGGCGCAGCCAAAGACATTTCCGCCAAATTGCAGCAGTATAACAAGACGGTGAAGCCGTAAAACGGGCACGTAGCGTAGAAACGATATAACGGAATGTAAACTCCGAAAGCCCTGGCGCAAGCCAGGGCTTTTCCCCTTCAGCTGTCCGTCATCAAGTGAGACAATACGGTGCCGAGACGGGATTAGAGACGCTTCAAACGCAAGCTGCGTTTACATTCGGGACCAAGCTTAACAGAGATTTTACCTCGGTTTTACATAAAAGAGTTGAAATGGGTAAGCGCTTTACATATAATAAAAGTTGTAAGGTAATTAAACCGGTTTAATACAAGCCGGTTTGCATTAGGACCTTTGTTAAACCGGTTTAATGAAATCTTAATATTGCAGGCAAGGATGGGGCAAACGGTGGCTACAATCGATGATGTTGCAAAGAAGGCCGGTGTGTCCAAAGGCACGGTGTCCAGCGTGTTCAGCAAGAAAAGGCCGATTTCCCGTCAAGTGACGGAACGGGTGCTGGAAGTAGCCAAAGACTTGGGGTACTTTCCGAATCACGTCGCCCGCAGCTTGGCGATCAAGAAGACGATGATCGCGGGACTGAAAATGCCGATATCCAAGGACAGCAATATGTCCGGCTTTGAAATCCAGATGATTAACGGCGTGATGAAAGAATGCTCCAAAAACGGATATCGGCTGCTGCTTGATACGCTGCCGGAGCATGACGACCCGACGCAGTTCTCGATCGATCCGGTCGATGGCGTCATCATGCTGAATCCGCGCAAGCAGGATCCCCGCATCGAACGATACAAGCAAATGGGAATCCCGCTCGTGCTCGTAGGCCGGCCTGACCCGGAGGATGAAACCGTGTGCTACGTCGATAACAACAACCGGGATTTGGGCTTTAAAGTCGGCGAATATTTGCTTGGTATCGGGCACCGCGACATTTTGTTTCTCAACGCCGCTTCAGACATGACGGTCGCCTACGATCGGGAAAACGGTTTAGCAGGGTCCTTTGCGGCGCAGGGCATACCTTATGGCAGCGTGCAGGTGCTGAACTACTCCCGCAAAATGCATTATAACGCGGCCGAGTACGGTTATCGCTCGATAATGGAAACGTTCGGCAAGAAGCATTACACAGCGGTCATTGCCGATACGGACCGGGTGGCGCTTGGGGTGCTGCGGGCCGCCCGCGAGCTGAACATCGACGTGCCGGTACGGCTGTCGGTCATTGCCTTGAGCAACGATGCGACGGTAGCGCAGGAAACGACGCCGAAGCTGACGTCTGTCGATCAGTCCGCCGAAATTTTAGGTGCGGAAGCCGCTAAAATTTTAATAGAAAAAATGAATGATTCAAGTATCGTGCATCAACGGGTAATCGATGCCAAGCTGGTTATTCGCGAGTCGTGCAGCCACTTATCCTAAAAAGCTGCAAGGCTTCGCTCCTAATATGAAAGCGCTTCATTAAGATTTTGTAAAGGGGGTGTCCGGGTGAGCGGAAGATGATGAATCGATCGGCTCGCCGGGAATGAATAGAGAGGACTGCCTCGAAACAAGCGCATCAAATCGCATTTTCCAAAATGAACTCGGGAGGGTACACATGAGTAAGAAAGCGAAAGCGGTAAGCTCTTTGGTTGCTGTAATGCTGTTAGGCAGTGCGCTGGCCGGTTGTACGAGCGGCAATTCGGCCAGCGGAACGGATTCGAAGTCGGACGGCAAGAAGGAAGATCGCACGCTGCGCATGATGGCCAGCGTTATCGGGGGCAAATCGCCGGAAGAAAACACCATGTTCGAAAAAGAAATCGAGCGCCTAACCGGCATCAAGGCGAAGCTGGATAAACCGGCTTCCGACTATAACCAGAAGCTGATGGCTGCCGTTTCCTCCGGAGAAAAGTTCGACCTGCTGCAGGTGAGCAAGGAAACGATGAATCAATTGATCGATCAGGGCGTACTGACGCCGCTGACGGATAAAGTGAAGGCTTCCAAGGTGCTTCAGGACCCGGAAGTGCTGCCTGCGGCCGAGTGGGATCAAGTGAAGACGAAGGACGGCAAAATATACGGGGTGTTCACCAAATACCAGGGCGGCACGATGCCGATCATCCGCAACGACTGGCTCAAAAAGCTGAATCTGCCGGAGCCGAAAACGCTGGACGATTATTATAAAGTGCTGAAAGCCTTTACGGAGCAGGACCCGGACGGCAACAACAAGAAAGACACGTACGGTCTGTCCACGGCCGGCATGTACGAACTGCAAGGCATCTTCAGCGCAGCGGGCCTCAAGCAGCGCTATGTGGAGAAGGACGGCAAGCTGGACGTTCCGTATTCGACGGATGCCGCGATCCCGGTATACCAGTGGCTGAACAAGCTTTATAAAGAAGGCATACTCGACCCGAACTTCGCAACCAACGACACAGGGAAAATGCGCAACCTGTTCCTAGCCGACCGCGTAGGGATGATCACGTATTGGGACGCATGGGTAGGCATGCTGAACAATACGCGCAAAGAGCAGGATCCGAAGACGGCGTTTGAAGCGAAAGGGCTTCCGGGCATCGCTGGTCCAGGCGGGAAAAACATGCTGCGCCGCGGAGATCCAGATGTGTGGGTTATCCCGGTCAACGCGGAGCACCCGAAGACGGCGTTCGAATTCATCGAATGGTGGCATTCCAAGGACGGCATCATTCTCGGCAGCCTAGGCATTAAGGATAACGATTATACCGAAAACGGCGGCAAGTACGAGCTGACCAAAGCCGGCAAAGAGCATGCGATGGATCACGGGGTGCCGTTCTGGTACAACAAGAAAGTGCCGAATCCGTTCGGATTGCTGCAGGGCGTAAAAGAAGCGCAGGATCTGCTAGCCAAATATTCGTCGCTCGAGTTGACGCCTCCGAGATGGGCGGACGCTGAGAAGATCATTAACGAATACTCCTTCAAAGCAATACTCGGCGAAATGCCGGCGGCCGATGCCGTGAAGAAAATGCGCGAAACGCTCAAAGCGAACAAGTTGATCGACTAACGGCTGAAGGGGGAGTATGCATGACATGTATACTCCCCGATGATTCCATAGAAGATACAGCGAGAGGTGGTGGCTGCGTTGAAGGCCGTCTGGAGATACAAAACGCTTTATCTGATGATGCTTCCCATCCTGGCCTATTTTTGTCTGTTCTCGTTTTACCCGCTCATCCGCGGCTTTATAATCAGTTTTCAGAACTTCCGGCTTATCGGCAACCGCCCGTTCGTCGGCTTCGATAACTATGCCGCGGTGCTGAGGGACACGGCCTTCTGGGATGCATTTCAAAATACGCTGATCATCGGCGTCGGCTCGCTTGTTATCGGTTTTGTGATGCCGATCATCTTGGCGCTGTCTTTAAATGAAGTGATGTCGACCTGGTTCAAAAAAGTGACGCAAATGGTTGTCTACTTGCCGCACTTGTTCTCATGGGTCGTCGTCGGCGGGATGTGGATCATGATGCTGTCGCCGGATACGGGGATCGTCAACCAAATTTTGCTGGCCTTTGGCACCGACAAGCCGATCGGCTTCATGTCCAGTTCCTTTTATGCCCGCGGCGTCATGATCTTCACCTCCGTCTGGAAGGAGATGGGCTTCACCTGCATTCTGTATTTGGCGGCGATCGTGTCGATCAATCCGGCGCTTTACGAAGCGGCCAAAATCGACGGCGCGAGCCGGTGGCAGGCGGTCCGCTATATTACGCTGCCTTCGCTCCTCTCGACGATGAAGGTGGTCATCATGCTGAACGTGCTCAGCATCCTGCGGATGTTCGATCAAATTTTCGTCATGCGCAACGGGGCGATTGCGAGGAAAGTCGATGTCATCATGATGTACACGTATCAGAAAGGGATTCTCGAGTTTAAGATCGGCATCGCTACCGCCGCCGGCTTTCTCGTTATTTTTGCGACGTTGATCATTACATTCGCAACCCGGTTCCTGATCCGTTACGACGAGGGGTGAGATGATGAATTTGAGAACGAGACAAGCAGGAGTCGGAAGCCGTTTGTTCGACACGGTCAATGTATTGTTTTTACTGTTATTGATCGCGACCATGATTATTCCTTTCATTAATACGTTCGCGCTTGCTTTTTCGACGAACTTCGCTTCCATGCAGCCGGGCATCGTGCTGTGGCCCAAAGAGTTCAGCATCGAGGGATTCGGTACGGTATGGAACCGGATGCAGCTTTATCTTCCTTTCACCAACAATGTCATCGTCACCGTCGCAGGAACGGCCGGACACGTCGTGCTGTGCGCGATGGCCGGTTACGTGCTCGTGCAGCCGCTGCTGCCTGGGAAGAAAGCGATGGTCTCGCTTATATTGCTGACGATGATGGTGCCGGGCGAAGCGATCATGATTCCGCTCTACGTCGTAAATAAGGAGCTTCACCTGCTGAATACGCTCTACGCGTTAATCATTTCCGGTCTCGTCTCGGGTTTCAGCGTGCTGCTGATGCGCAATTTCTTTCTGTCCATCCCGATGGAAATGTCCGAGTCGGCGCGCATGGACGGGGCAGGCGATCTTCGCATTTTCTTTACGATTTACCTTCCGCTTGCAAGCGCAGGCCTTGCTACCGTCACCCTGTTCGAGTTCGTCAGCCGTTGGAACCAGTTTACGCCTGCGCTGCTCTATATTAGCGACCATGCCAAATATACGTTGCAGATTGCTTTAAAATCGCTTATCGTCGATACGGACTCTACGTCCAGCAATTTCATCATCACAACGAATGTGAGAATGGCGGGGATCGTCATCGCGCTCCTGCCGCTTATGCTCATTTATCCGTATGTGCAAAAATATTTTGTCAAAGGCATTATGGTCGGTGCGAATAAAGAATAATTGCCGCGAAAATGAATACCCAAACATGAAAATGACGGGGAGCCATCCTATATGAATAATCAGAAAACCATCCGCTCGGCCATGACGCTGACGCGGGTCATCGAGCATTCGGAGCAAAGCGCATATATCGAGATTCCGTTCGACATGCCGGATCACGTGGAAGAGCTGTTCGTATCGTATCGCGTGCAGCCGCACGGGGAAGGGAAAGCCGTTGTCGATTTGGGCGTGCGCGATCAGCGCCGGGTCAGAGGCTGGAGCGGCGGTGCCCGCAAGGAGTTTCGGATCGGACTGGAAAAGGCCACGCCGGGTTATCTCCCTGGCGCGCTTTCGCCGGGCAACTGGGCTGTGCTGCACAATGCGTACCGCATTCCGCCGGAAGGATGTACCGTCACCGTGACGATCGAATGCATGTACAAGACGCCCCGCTGGCTGAAAGGCGACCTGCATACGCACAGCGTCAACAGCGACGGCAAGTATACGCTCGAGGAAAACGCGGCGATCATGGAGCAGCTTGGCTGCGACTTCATCGCGATGACCGATCATAACGCGATCAGCCAAAACTTGACGTATCCCCGCGGCACGAGCGTGGTCATGATTCCGGGGATGGAGTTTACGACCAATTTCGGGCACAGCAACTTTCTCGGAGTGACGGACCCGCTGCGCGATTTTCGGGTGAAGGATCAGGACGACGTGAATGCGAGACTGGCCGAAGCGCGGGAACGGGGAGCGAAAATCGTGCTCAACCATCCGCATTGCGATCATTGCGCATGGGAATGGGATTTTAACGTCGACCACGATTGGGTCGAAGTTTGGAACGGCCCTTGGACAGCCCGCAATGAGCGGACGCTCGCATGGTGGCAAAGCGAGCTTGCCTCCGGGCGCAGGCTGACGGCGATCGGCGGCAGTGACGTGCATCGCCCCGACCCGTACGTGAAGCATGCAATGCCGTGCACGTGGGTGTACGCGTCATCCAAGACGGTGGAAGGCATCCTGGAAGGCATCGACCGGGGGCATGTGCATATCTCCTACGCGCCGGACGGGCCGTTCGTCGGGCTGCGCTGCGGCTCGTTCATCGCCGGCGACGTCGTGCCGGGCGGGGAAACGGAGCGGATCGTATCCGTAGCCGCGGAAGCGCTGAAAGCCGGAGACCGGTTGAAGCTAATCGGCAATAACGGAGTCGTGAAGGAAGTGGACGTCACAGAGGACGGGGCGCTGGAGCTTGGCTTCGACGCCGGAGAAGGAAAGCTGTCGTTTATCCGCGCGGAAGTTTGGCGGCACTTTGATGTCGTGGGCATGACCTTGATGGCGGCGCTGACGAATCCGATTTATTTTGACTGATGGAGACCTGCTGCGAAGCTGGCTCGCGACATATCGATTGGCACAACTATCCATACGAGGTGATGCTTAATGAAGATGACGCTGATGACCTTCAATCTGAGATACAATACCCCGAATGACGGAGACAACATTTGGTCGAACCGTTCGGACCGCGCGGCGCGAATCATGCTCGATCATGATCCGCTTGTGATCGGTACGCAGGAAGGTTACCATGTCATGCTGACCGATTTGCAGGAACGGCTGCCTGATTATGCATGGATTGGGCAGGGCCGCAAGGGAGGGCATGAGAACGAGCACTGCGCTATTTTTTATAAAAAGGCGGAGCTCGAGGTGCTGGAGCAAGGACAGTTCTGGCTTTCGGAAACGCCGTATGTGATCGCCTCCAAGAGCTGGGACAGCAACCTCCCGCGCATTTGTACATGGGCAAAGTTTGTCCATACGGGGACGCAAACGCAGTTTTACTTATATAACACGCATCTCGACCATTTGGGGCAGCAGGCTAGGGAGAACGGCGCAAGGATGATATGGGATTTACTGTGCGAGCACCGGGAATCGTCGGGGCTGCCGGCGGTCATGATGGGCGATTTGAACAGCCGGCCGCACGAGCTGCCGATTCGTTTCCTGCGCGGCGAAGCGGAGATTGGGGGACGGACGACGTCGCTGATTGACGCCTACAGCAGGCTATCCGGAGTGATCGGCCTGACCGCGCACAGCTTTGAAGGCGGAGCGGAGGGAGAGCCGATCGATTATATTTTCGTTACGCCGGACGTTAACGTGTCGGAGGTGGTTGTCGACCGCAGAAAGATCGACGGAGCCTACCCGTCCGATCACTATCCGATCGTCGCCAAAATCGAGCTGAATGGGGAATAATCGGATGGAACAAAGCGTGAAACTGGAGAAAATTTACGTCGTATTCAAAACTCACTTTGATATCGGTTTCACCGGATTTGCATCGGATGTCGTCAGCCGCTACAGCTCCGATATGTTGAAGGAAGTCAACGAGATCTGCGCCAAAACCCGAAACAACGCGGAGCATGAAAAATATGTATGGACGATGTCGTCCTGGCCGCTGCTGCAGTCGATCGAAGGCAGTTCTACGGAAGACCGCGAGCAGGCGCTCGCTTTCCTCGAAGACCGGCAGCTCATCTGGCATATGCTTCCGTTCACGACACATACGGAGTTTTGCGGGCTGGAGGAATGGATACGCGGCATGTACATCTCCCGCGATTTGACGGAGCGGTACGGCTACAAGCCGACGGATGCGAAAATGACGGACGTTCCCGGCCATACGTGGAGCGTGCCTTCATTATTGAAAAAAGCCGGCGTGCAAATCCTTCACCTCGGCTGCAACGGATTTTCGACGCCGCCCGACGTGCCGCCGGTTTTCTTCTGGGAAGGGCCGGACGGGGAGCGGCTGCTGACGTTTTATTCGAAGGGCGGTTATGGAACGGGGATTCTTCCCCCGGACGAATGGACGCATCCGGTATGGCTGGCGATGATTCAGACGAACGACAATCACGGCCCGCATGAGGCTTCCATCGTCGATGAAATGAAAACGTCGATTGCGGCCAAAGGGCTGTACGACACGGAGCTGCACATCGGCAGCCTCGGCGATTTCGCGGAAGACTTCCTATCGCGAAATCCGGATTTGCCTGTCATCCGCGGCGATTTGGCCGACGCCTGGATTCATGGCGTAGGCACCGCGCCGCGCGGGGTGTCCCGCGTGCGGGAGCTGCGGGGCCGCATTGCCGCGGCGGAGAGCGCTTTGTCGCTGCAGATGGTCGAGGGCACCATCGGCGGAGAGCGGGCGGCCGCCGTGAAGCGGCTGCTGGACGACAGCTACGAGCATGCGCTGCTGTTCGGCGAGCATACGTGGGGGATGGACTGCAAGACGTTTCTGTTTCCACGGAAAGCGTACGACAAGCCATCGTTTCTGGAGCTCAAGCAGAGCGAGCGCTACCGTCGTATGGAGCATTCGTGGCAGGAGCAGATCGATTACGTGGACCGGGCGGAACGCGCGTTAACGGAGGCTATGGCGCTGCTCGGAGCGGCTGGCGTCGGTGAAGATGCGGCGACCGAGCAAGAAGCGGCGGCCGCTCTGAGCGCAGCGGACGAGGGCGGTGCGGAGAGCGCCGCGACTGCGGATGTCCCCGTGGCTACGGGGAACATCGGGAAAACGATCCGCGCGTATAACAGCTTGGGCTGGAGCCGGGATATGCGCCTGACGCTCGCGCCGGAGCAACTTCCGCAGCAGGGTGAAGCGCTGATCGACTGTGCGACCGGCGAAGTACTGCGCGTCGGCGTTCGGGAAGGCGTCGCCCAAGTGGAAGTTAAAGGAATGCCGGCGCTGGGCTACAAGACGCTCGCTTACGTCAATGCTCCCGTTTCGGATCGGAGCGAGCAGCGAGAGTTTGATCCGGGTCAGATCGTGGAATCATATGGCGGCGGCTTGCTTAAAGCGAGCTTACACGAAGATATGGCGGTACTTGAAAACGAGTTTTACACCGTGAAAGTATGCCGCAGGACAGGGTGGCTCCGCAGCCTGTATGACAAGCGGCTGGAAAAAGAATGGATCGAGCAGGCGGAAGATCGGGGAGCGAAGAGCGACGCATCTTACGGCTTCGGCCAATTTGAATACAATATTTACTCCAATCGGGAAATTACCCGCTACATCAAGAAATACGCTTACCGCTTTTATGATTGGGGCGTTCACGACTTCGGCAAGACGGACTACCCGGAAGCGCAAAAGCGGCTTTCCTTTACAACGGTGCTGAAAGATTTCCGTCTGGTCGAGGAGCGGGACCGCATTAAAGTCGAATGTACGGCAGGTGCAGCCGACGAATCCGTAACGGAATACGGCAACGCGCGCGATATCGTCTGGAGCGTCACGTTAACGCGGGATGCCCACATCGACATGGAGTGGCGGCTGCTCGGCAAAGAGGAAACGCCGCTTGCCGAATCGGGTCACATCGTATTTCCGCTGAAGCTTGACCATCCGACTTACCGGGTCAATAAAATGGGCAGCGTCGTCGATCCTTGTAACGACCTGATCCCTTATTCCGGTACGCTGCTTCACTGCTGCGAGCATTTCGTCGACGTCTCGGACGGAACCGCCGGCTTGGCCATCGTTCCGCTCGATTCGCCGCTGCTATGGATCGGCCGCAACGGGATGTGGGATTACGAGCCCGACTACAAGCCGGAGAAGCCGGAGCTCAACTTCAATTTGTTCAACAATTGGTGGGGCACCAATTTCCCGCAATGGATTGGCGGCGATTTGACATACCGCTTCCGGCTTATCCCGCATAAGGGAGACTGGCGCGAAGGCGCCGTGTGGAAGGCGGCCGAGGAAGCGAGGGCCGACAGCGGCTGGGCCGCGTCTGCGCAGTCTGATGGAGGGGCGCAAGCCGCAGTGGCGGATTTGACGCGTGCAGATGCGTTCGCAAGCGCCGCATACAGCAGCGGCACGGGCACAGCGTCCCCTTTTACGCTGGAGCTGTTTCCGGGCGGGCTGCCGGACATGGCCGTCACCTGCTTCAAACCGGCCGAAGACGGAGACGGGTTTATCGTCCGGTTGCGGGATTGGCACGGGGAGGCGCGCACCGTTTCGATCGGCATCGCCGACCGAGTCGCGGAAGTGCTGAAGACGGACTTGCTTGAATATGGAGGAGAGACGATGACGTTCCAGCAGCCGGCAGGTTCAAGCAGCCGGGTGGTTCGGCTGACGACCGGAGGCTTTGAAGTGCATACATTGCGCCTTCGGTTATAACGGCTCATTTTGCCTGAAGAATGGATTGTTCGCCGAGTCCTGCCTCCGGTTTACACAGCGGCAGCCGATATCGTATGATGGGTATGAAATGTTGTGTGGCGCGAGGAAAGGGAGAAACAGATGAAGCCGACGATTTACGACGTTGCCCAGGCAGCGGAGGTATCCATCGCAACCGTATCCAAGGTAATTAACGGCACGGGGCGGATCAGCGAAAAAACGCGAAAGCATGTCCTTCAAATTATGGAGGACTTGAAATATAAACCGAGTATGGTCGCTTCCGCTTTGACGGGGAAAAGCACTTACACGATCGGGCTGACGCTTCCGGATTTGGCCAACCCGTTCTTTGCGGAGATTGCCCGGGCGGTCGAGGACCGGGGGCATGAATACGGGTTCAACTTGTTTATATGCAGTACGGACAACGATCCGGAGCGGGAGGTCAAATATTTCTCGCTGCTGACGCAAAAGCGGGTCGACGGCATCATCATTGCTTCCAGAACACAGAAGGACCAATATGTCAAAGGGCTCATTCAACAGCAAATTCCGATTGCGATGATCGCCAGGGAGATGCCGACGCTCGCGGTGGATACGGTGATGGTGGACGATTTTCTCGGCGGCTATCAGGCCGGATCGCATCTGCTCGAGCTCGGTCATCGCCGCATTGCGATTCTCGCCGAAGACATGAATGAGATGAGCAGCCGGGAACGGATACGCGGCTGCCGTCAAGCAATGCTGAACGCGCAGGTCGAGCCCGATGAAGCGCTGATTGCCGTAGGCGGCTTTACCGTCGACAGCGGCAAAGAAGCCGCGGGCCGTCTGCTCGAGACGGACAACCGGCCGACGGCGGTGTTCGCCTGCAACGACGTGCTGGCCATCGGCGCCAACCAGGCGGCGCGCCGCTGCGGCCTGCGCGTACCCCGGGATCTCTCCATTGTCGGCTTCGACAACACGATCCTGGCGACGATTATGGACCCGCCGCTGACGACCATCGCCCAGCCGATTCAGGAGATCGGGCGGCAAGTCGTCGATCTGCTGATTCAGGAGATCAAGGGCGAGAAGGTGCTTAAGCAGCGGGTGCTGCTCATGCCGCAGCTCGTGGAGCGGAGCTCCTGCGGGCCGCGCAAATAAACGACTTGTCAGGCAAGCCTGATTTGTCTGCCTACGGCGTTTCTGCACGCGAAGCGAAGTCGCCGGCTTACCTCCTTCGGCGGCTCAAACCGCCACGATGGATTACATGGTGCCAGACGCAGTTCCTTGAAAGATTGGTTCTCAAGTGCCGTTGCTCGTGCCGCCGGGGACAATTCCCCCAAAAAAAAGAGCAGTAACTTCAGGATCAAATTCCTGGAATTACTGCTTTGGCACTTAGCCCCCCCATCCTAGCGCAATCTTCCCCGGTACATACATCCTGACCGCCGTCTCAAACGCTGCTGATGGCATATGAGCGGACGCTTGCTCCCCTACTCCGGACTTCATGGAACCGCCCCATGTTCTATTTAGCAGCGTCAATCGCTTTGTTTGCCGCCTCATCGGCATCCCTCAGCGCCGTATTGACGTCTTTATTGCCCAAGATGACATCATTGAATGCTTTAATTACTTCAGTTTGCGCAACGGTTTGATATTTCATTTTGATCGCAGGATCGGCGAATTTAGACGGGAGAATCGCTGAAACCTGTTTTCCGGTTAAGAACGAAGCATCTTTCCCAATTTCGCTTAGTAATTTTGAATTATTGAGGACCGGGATTAATCCTTTTCTCGCCAAATGGGTCTGCATCTCCTCCGACGTCAAATAGGAAATCACTTCAAACGCTTGATCCTTGTCTTTGGCCATCTTCGTTATATAGAAAAAGGTCGGATAGTTCTGCGGTCCGATTCCCTTCTTATCGCTGAAGGTCGGCATCGGCGCATAATCCCAGTTCAATCCGGACTGGGTCCATCGGGAATGCAGGCCGCTAAGCGCCATAAACATCGCGACAGTTTTGTCTTTTTCCCACTTTTCTAGGAGCTTGGTGTAGGAGACCGTATTTTTGTCCAGCTCGTTGCCTGGAATCTTGAACGCACCGATTAACGTCTCGAAGGTTTTGACGAACGGCTCTTTCGTAAACATTGCCCGGTTCGTTTTCGGATCGACATACGGGGCGGAATAAGGCGTCAGCATCAAAAAGTGTGAATTTGAAATGCCGAGTCCGGTGTACTTTTTACCGCCGTCCTCACGGGACAGCTTGCGGGTCAAATCCATCAGCTGTTCCCAGCTCATGCTTTCTTTAGGGTAAGGTACGCCGAATCGGTCAAAAATTTCTTTGTTATAAAAAAGCGACAAGGTTGTCGTATTCACGGGGAGGCCATATATTCCGCCGTTCGCAATTTGCCGCTGCATCTCCACCGCAGAAGGCTCCAGTACGGTTAGGTCGTAATTATATTTCTTGATCAGATCGGAAATATCCACTTCCATTTGATATTGCTGCAGCGACATCGCCGTCTGGCCGATCGAGTTGTACAAAATATCGATCCGCTGGCCTGCAGTGATCAACTTATCCAGACTTGCATCCTGGGCATTGTATGTAATAAACACTGGCGTAATATGCGGGAACTTTTCTTTAATCTTATTGCCATACATCTCCATAAAACCCTTTTCGTCAAAGTCGCCGCTTGTGGAATAAAAAACGAGTTCGATGGGATCCTTTTTGGCGGACGGCTTTTCCGCCTCTTTGTTAGGCTGCTGCGTACTACCGCCTCCAGAGCAGCCTGCCATTGCTGCCGCAATGAATAATGATGTCAGCCAAACCCCTTTGTTCAACTTCATACGTTTCCACTCCCTTATTTGTCGTAGGCGCTTAAGAAAGGATTACGGCTCGCTGCCGAAACTTTGGTTTGACCTTGTTGCGTTGGGCTAATGGTACACGCTGGAAAGGGGAAAGGGCTATGTTCAAATTTTTAACTTTTCCTCATATTTAATAAAATGTATAAAAGAGTTAATAATCTAAAAAATTGAATATTGCCACCGTACTATCCCTTCTGCTAACGGCTGGCCCACCAACGATAGTAGCGCAGCTGTGCTGTAATGATATTCGGAGCCGGTCCTTGATGATTGCCTGAGGCCATCCAATGTAAAGGGCGATTGCTCCGCTAATCGCATGCCGTCCCGTATGGCACAGGGTCCCCTCGGCAAAAAAAACGGTTGCGGAGCGGCAGCATTTTTCTAAACGTCCGCGCGTAAATTTGAATTGACAAAACAAGGAACGTGCATTAGAGTAAAGTTGTTGGGAAAGCGCTTAACCTTACGAGGGTGAGCAAAGCTTTTATATAATTTCGAATGCCGTTTTCTTACTTTTCTAAAAATGACGCAGTATTATTTTGCAACCGAATCTTCATTTCGTATTTATGGGGAGGGACGATCCTTAATGAACACCGTACGGCTGACGATGGCGCAAGCGCTGCTTCGGTTTTTGAACAATCAGTATATCGAGATCGACGGCTTGGAGCACAAGTGTTTTAAGGGCATCATGGGCATTTTCGGACACGGCAACGTGACGGGCATCGGCCAGGCGCTGGAGCAGTATAAGGATGAAATGCTATTCATCCAAGGGAAAAACGAGCAAGGCATGGCTCATGCTGCAATCGCTTACGCGAAGCAGAAGAACCGCCTCGAAATGTTCGCCTGCACGTCCTCCATCGGCCCGGGAGCGCTCAATATGGTGACGGCGGCGGGAGTCGCTTCCGTAAACCGGATTCCGCTGCTGCTGCTGCCCGGAGACATATTCGCCAGCCGGCAGCCGGACCCGGTGCTGCAGCAGGTCGAATATCCGCTCGATTACACGGTCACGGCGAACGACGCCTTCAAGCCGGTCAGCAAATATTGGGACCGGATCCACCGTCCGGAGCAGTTGATGACAGCCGCCATCAACGCGATGCGCGTGCTGACCGATCCGGCGGAAACGGGAGCGGTCACGCTTTGCCTGCCGCAGGATGTGCAGTGCGAAGCGTATGATTATCCCGAGTCGTTCCTGGCGAAACGGGTGCATCATCTCGACAGGAAACCGGCGGCTACAGCGGCTGTAGACCGGGCGGCGGAGCTGCTGAGCGGCAAAAAGAAGCCGGTGCTCATCGCCGGCGGCGGCGTCCATTATTCGCTCGCGACGGATACGCTGCGCGAGTTCGCCGAAGCGTTCCGGATTCCGGTGGTCGAAACGCAAGCCGGCAAAAGCGCCATCGCGTGGAACCATCCGCTCGGCTTCGGCGGGGTCGGCGTGACGGGAACGCAGGCGGCGAATCGGCTGGCGGCCGAAGCCGATGTTCTCATTTGCGTAGGGACGCGGCTGTCCGATTTTTCCACCGCTTCCAAAACCGCATTCCGCAACGAAGACGTTCGGTTTATCAATGTGAATGTAAGCCCGCTCGACGCCTACAAGCTGGATGGCATTACCGTAGTCGCCGATGCGAAGGAAGCGCTTCTGGCATTATCCGATGCGCTGAAGGAGCGGCAGTACACGGCCGCTTATGATGACGAGGCGCTTGGCGCGCTGAAGCGGGAGTGGGACGCCGAAGTCGACCGCCTGTATGCGGCCGAGAACGAGCAAGGGCTGGCGCAAACCCGCGTACTAGGAGAAATCAACGGTTTCCTCGGCGAGCGGGATGTGATCGTCTGCGCAGCAGGAAGCTTGCCGGGCGACCTGCACCGCGTATGGCGAGTGACGCAGCCGAAGACGTATCACATGGAGTACGGCTTCTCCTGCATGGGATACGAGGTGTCCGGCGCTTTCGGCGTAAAGCTGGCCGATCCGGACCGCGAGGTGTACGCGATCGTAGGCGACGGCAGTTACCTGATGCTTCATTCGGAGCTCGTTACAAGCTTGCAGGAAGGACGCAAAATCAATGTGCTGCTGTTCGATAACCACGGTTTCCAGTGCATTCACAATTTGCAGCGGGGCCACGGCAGCGACGGCTTCGGCAACGAGTTCCGCATCCGCAGCAGCGAAAGCGGCCAGCTTGGCGGCGGCTTTATGCCGATGGACTTTGCGGCGCATGCCCGAAGTCTGGGAGCGGCTGCGTTTACGGCTCGCACGCCGGCAGAGCTGCGGGATGCGCTCGAGCAGGCGAAGCGGGAAACGAAATCGACGCTGATCGACATCAAGGTGCTGCCCGGCACGAATACGGACGGTTATGACTCGTGGTGGCATGTCGGCGTAGCCGAAGTGTCCGAGTCGGCCAAAGTGCAGCAATCGTTCACGCAGCTTCAGGAACGGTTAAGCACGATTCGCAAATATTGACCGGCCGGGCGCGGTCTCGCCGGTGCAGGCTCGCGTTGAATCGGCACCGGCGAAGGCGCCGGCACTGGGCATCCATTTTTGGCAAATCCGAAGGAGGACGCTTCCGAATGAACAATGTGAAATACGGCATTTCGGCGATTAACTGGGTGAACGAAGATATATTGGAAATGGGCGACCATTACACAGCCGAGCAGGTGCTGACCGACATGTCGAGCCTTGGCTACGAGGGTACGGAATTTTGCCGCAAATTTCCGCGGAACACCGAAGCATTGCAGTCGTTGCTCGGCTCGAAAAACATGGTGCTGACTTCGCAGTGGAAATCGGTTCACTTCACCGATCCGTCCCGCCGGGAGGCGGAGCTGCAAGCTTTTCGCGCACATGCGGATTTCCTGAAAGCAATGGGCTGCAAATACGTGGTTACTTGCGAAACGGGCAACGCGTTCGAGGATTTGAGCCAAAATTCGGTCCGCATCGAGCCGCTGACTGACGAACAATGGGAACATTTGGTGGAAGGGCTGCATGAAGCGGGCCGTTACTGCAAAGATAACGGAATGAAGCTTGTGTACCATTATCACGGCGAAACCGTCGTGGAGAGCGGCGAAGAAATCGAACGGCTGATGAAATCGACCGATCCGGAGCTGGTGCACATGCTGTACGATACGGGTCACGCGTACTTCGGCGGAAGCGATCCGCTGCATATTTTGAGGACGTACTACGACCGGATCGCTTACATTCATCTCAAGGACGTCCGGCAAGAGGTGCTGGACTGGAAACGTACGCAGGGCGTCCGCTTCCGGGATGCGGTGCGCAAAGGCGTATTCACGGTTCCGGGAGACGGTTGCATCGATTTCGGCCCGATATTCCGGGAACTGAAGGACCGCGGGTATGAAGGCTGGATGATTATCGAGGCCGAGCAGGATCCCGCGATCGCCGACCCGGTGAAGTACGCCCGCAAAGCGAAGGAATATATCGAGCAGGTGTCGGCTTAATACGCTTGCGACATTTATCGCGTGTCGGAGAGTAAAGCGCTTAACTCCAATCTGAGCAGACGGAAAGGTTGTCAGACGATGGACAAAATAACAATCGGCATCATCGGCGCGGGAAGGATCGGCAAGCTGCATGCCGAGCATTTGAGCAGAAACCGTCAAGTCGTCGTGCAGACGATCTCCGACGTATTCGTTACGGAGGAACTGCGGGCCTGGGCGGCGGAGCTTGGCGTCGGCGCAGTAACGGGCAATTACAAAGACATTATCGAGGATCCATCCATTCAAGCCGTATTTATATGCTCGTCGACCAATACGCATGTTCCCTTCATTGTGGAAGCGGCACAAGCGGGCAAACATATTTTTTGCGAAAAGCCGATCAGCCTCGATTACCGTCAGACCGCCGAAGCGCTGAAGGCGGTGAAAGAAGCGGGCGTACTGCTGCAAACCGGGTTCAACCGTCGGTTCGACCACAACTTCAGACGGGCGCGGGATCTTGTGCAGGACGGCAAAATCGGCAGTCCGCATTTGATCAAAATTACGTCGCGCGATCCGGCGCCGCCAAGCACGGACTACATTAAAGTATCCGGCGGCCTGTTCATGGATATGGCGATCCACGACTTCGATATGGCCCGGTACTTGTCCGGCAGCGAAGTGACGGAAGTGTACGCCCAAGGGGCGGTGCTGGTCAATCCGGTCATCGGGGAGCTCGGCGATATCGATACGGCGATCATTTTCCTGAAATTCGCAAACGGCGCGTTGGGCGTGATCGACAACAGCCGCCAAGCGGTCTACGGCTACGATCAGCGGATCGAGGTTTTCGGCTCGGAAGGCAGCGTCACCGTGCAGAACGACCATCCGAATACGGCCGAGATCAGCACCAAAGATTCGGTGTCGCGCGATAATCCGAAGTTTTTCTTCCTGGAACGCTACCACGAAGCGTACATTGACGAGACGCGCCAGTTCATCGACTGCATCGTGCACGGAGGTCAAGTGCCGGTGGACGGACATGACGCGCTGCAAGCCGAGAAGATCGCGTATGCCGCCAAAAAGTCGATGCAGGAGCGCCGTCCGGTTCCGTTGGCCGAGATCGATTAAGCGGAACGAAATCCGCGGATTGCAATCAACGAAACGATGAGAGGAGAGGGCATCATGGCACCATCCAAGCTAATCGTGCCGAGCGCGGCTCCGGCGGCGGACGGCAACGTTCTGCGCATTACTCCGCAATCGGCAGGCTGGTCGTATGTCGGCTTCGAAGTGTACCGGCTGCAGGCCGGACAATCGCTGAAGCGGGAGACAGGGGAGAACGAGGCGTGCCTTGTACTGCTGTCCGGTTTGGCCGATGCGGCAACGTCCGGACATAAATGGGCGCGGATCGGCGAGCGAATGAGCGTGTTCGAGCAAAAACAGCCGTACGCGGTATATGTTCCGCCAGGCGACGCTTATGCGCTCACGGCTTTGACGGAGGTGGAACTTGCCGTATGTGTGGCTCCCGGCAAAGGCTCGCATGCCGCGCGCCTGATTGCGCCAAGCGACATTGAGGTGGAAATTCGCGGCAAAGGGAATGCGCAAAGACGGATCCATCAAATACTGCCCGAACAGAAAGAAGCGGACAGTCTGCTTGTCGTGGAAGTGTTTACCCCGGGCGGCCACTGGTCGAGCTACCCGCCGCATAAGCATGACGAGGACAACTTGCCGGCCGAGTCGTATTTGGAAGAGACGTACTATCATAAAATTCAGCCGGAGCATGGATTCGCCATTCAGCGCGTATATACGGACGACCGGTCTTTGGATGAAACGATGGCCGTGAGAAACAGCGAAGCGGTGCTTGTGCCTAAAGGTTATCATCCGGTATCGGCGCCCCCCGGTTATGATGTCTACTACTTGAATGTGATGGCGGGGCCGATTCGCACGTGGAAGTTTCATAACGACCCGGATCACGAGTGGATTTTTAAAGAATGGGCGAAGTGATAACGACGTTCGGCGGCAAATAAGGAAGCAACATCTAACCGTTGAAAAATACAATTCAGCCGTAAGAAAATGCCGTGCGGCTGGTACAACAGGGCATAGCATCGCTTGCCGCGAGGCCTGAGGCCGGGGTGAGCGGTTAGCGGAAAAATACGATGAGCTAAAGGAGGCTGCAGCGCATGAGCCTGATTACGTTTGAGCTGAACCGCCCGATGGATTTTATCGGACTAGGGCGGCTGTGCATCGATTTGAACGCGAACGAAATTCATCGTCCGATGGAAGAGACGCGCACGTTTACCAAATACGTCGGAGGGTCTCCGGCGAACATTACGATCGCCATCGCCAGACTGGGGCTGAAGGCGGGATTTATCGGCAGAGTATCCGACGACCAGCACGGACGTTTTATTACGCATTATCTTGAAAAAGAAGGCATCGATACGACCAGCGTCACTACGGATCGATCCGGCAGCGTGACCGGACTTGCTTTTACCGAGATCAAGTCGCCGACGGACTGCAGCATTTTGATGTACCGCGATAACGTGGCGGACTTGAAGCTGGAGCCGGGCGACGTTCGCGAGGAGTACATCCGCCAGGCGAAGGCGATTATGATATCCGGTACGGCGCTGGCCAAGAGCCCGTCCCGGGAAGCGGTGTTCAAGGCCGTCGATTTGGCGCGCAAGCATAACGTCGTCGTGTTCTTCGACATCGACTACCGCCCGTGGACGTGGACGTCCCGCGACGAGACCGGCATTTACTGCAGCTTGGTAGCGGAGAAAAGCGACGTCATCCTCGGCGGGCGCGAGGAGTTCGATCTGCTGGAAGCGCCATTCGGTCCGCTGCGACAGGATGACCGCCTAACGGCGGAGCGCTGGTTCGCGCACCATGCGAAGATCGTGCTCGTCAAGCATGGCGGCGACGGCTCGGTCGCCTTCACGAAGGACGGGCAAAGCTTCACGGGTACGACATTCCCCGCGAACGTCGTCAAGACGTTCGGCGCGGGTGATTCGTTTGCCGGAGCTTTCATCTACGGCCTCATGAACGGCTGGGATATTGCCCGCAGCCAGCAATTCGGAGCCGCTTCCGCTTCGATCGTCGTGTCGAGCCACAGCTGCTCGGACGCGATGCCGACGGCGGAGCAAATTCAAGCGGTGATCGACAAGCACGGCAGCAAATAGCCGTTGATGTTGTCGGCGTACCGGCTTGTGGCTCGATGACATGACAGGGACGCTTAGCGCATGAAAAGGGAGTGGGGGTTACCATGCTCGTTACGTTAAAGGAAATGGCCGATCGGGCGGCATCCGCGGCATACGCCGTCCCGGCCTTCAATATTTTCGGCTATGAAGATATCGCTCCGGTCGTGCAGGCGGCCGAGTCGATGAACGCTCCGGTTATCCTCGCAGCGAACCTTGTTGCGGTGAAGCATATGCCGGTGCCGTATTTGGCGCCGCTCATGCTGCGGGCGGCTCGCGATGCGTCGGTTCCCGTGTGCGTTCATCTGGACCACGGCAAAGACTTGCCCGCCTGCATCGAAGCGATCGAACACGGGTTCAGCTCCGTCATGTACGACGGTTCCCAGCTGCCGCTGGAAGACAATATTCGGCGCACGAAAGAAATCGCCGATTACGCCCATGCTCACGGCGTGTCCGTAGAAGCGGAGATCGGCTCGGTCGGCTACAGCGATCCGTCCATTGCGATGAAGCACATGCTGTCCGACCCGGACGAGGTGGAAGTGTTTGTGCGGGAAACGGGCATCGACGCGGTGGCGGTATCCGTCGGCACCGTGCACCGGATGGAGTCGCAGGCGGCCAGCATCGATTTCGATCTGCTGCAGCGCATTCAGGATCGCGTCGGCGTTCCGCTCGTCATCCACGGTTCCAGCGGCGTGCCGGACGATCAACTGCGACGGCTTACCACGTACCGCGTCGCGAAGATCAACATCGGAACGGCACTGCGTATGGCGTTCGGCCGCACGCTTCGCGAAGAAATGGAACGAAAGCCGAAGGAATTCGACCGTATCGCCTTGTTTCAGGAACCGGTGGAGGCGGTGCGGGAAGCGGCTCTGGCCAAGTTCGCCCTTTTGGGCTTCGACACAAAGTGAGGAGAGATGATGATGACCGAGCGACAAACGTTACGCAATTATATTGGCGGCGAATGGGTGGAATCGGTATCCGGACAGCTGGATGCGGTGCCGAATCCGGCGACTGGCGAAACGCTCGCTTACGTGCCGATTTCGTCCAAAGAAGACGTGAATCGCGCCGTTGCTTCGGCGAAGGCCGCTTTTGCGCAGTGGAAGCAGGTAGCCGTTCCGCGGAGGGCGAGGATCCTGTTCAAGTACCAGCAGCTGCTTGTCGAGCACTGGGAGGAATTGGCGCAGCTCGTTACGCAGGAGAACGGCAAAAGCCTCAGCGAAGCGTACGGCGAGGTGCAGCGCGGGATCGAATGCGTGGAATTCGCCGCCGGCGTACCGACGCTCATGATGGGCAGTACGCTGCCGGACATCGCGACGGGGCTTGAGTCCAATATGTACCGCTATCCGCTCGGCGTCGTCGGCGGCATCACGCCGTTCAACTTCCCGATGATGGTGCCGTGCTGGATGTTCCCGCTCGCGATTGCCTGCGGCAATACGTTCGTGCTGAAGCCTTCGGAGCGGACGCCGATTTTGGCTTGCCGCATGGCCGAGCTGTTCGCGGAAGCGGGCTTGCCGGCCGGAGTGCTTAATATCGTGCATGGGGCGCATGATGTCGTGAACGGCCTGCTTGAGCATGCCGACGTCAGCGCGATTTCGTTTGTCGGTTCGCAGCCGGTGGCGGAATACGTGTACAAGACGGCGGCCGCGAACGGCAAACGGGTACAGGCTCTCGCCGGCGCCAAAAACCACTCCATCGTCATGCCGGATGCGAACCTCGATCTGGCGGTCAAGGAGATCATTAACGCCGCTTACGGTTCGGCCGGAGAACGCTGCATGGCGACGTCCGTCGTCGTCGCCGTCGGAGGCATTGCCGACAAGCTGGTGGAACGTCTGGCCGAGGCGGCGCGGTCGATTGCCATCGGCAACGGGCTAGAGGAAGGCGTGTTTCTGGGGCCGGTCATTCGCGATTCGCACAAAGCGCGCACGCTACAATATATCGAAGCCGGCGTACAGGAAGGCGCGAAGCTGATACTGGACGGCCGAACCGTTGAAGCGGCCGGAGGCAGCGGATACTTCGTCGGCCCCACGCTGTTCGACCAGGTGCAGCCGGGCATGAAAATTTGGACGGATGAAATTTTCGCGCCGGTGCTGTCCGTTGTCCGGGTGGCAACGCTCGATGAAGCCATCGAGGTAGCGAACCGCTCGGAGTTCGCCAACGGCGGCTGCCTGTATACCGACAGCGCCAAAGCGATCCGCCATTACCGTGAGCATATCGACGCCGGAATGCTTGGCATCAATGTCGGTGTTCCCGCGCCGATGGCCTTCTTCCCGTTCTCCGGCTACAAAAAGTCGTTCTACGGCGATTTGCACGCGAACGGCAGGGACGGCGTAGAGTTTTATACGCGGAAAAAAATGATGGTTGCCCGGTACTAAGCTTGCCTGGATCTCGAACGATGGAGTCCGGGGCGGCCTGATAAATTCGGCAGCTATCGCTGTATTCGAATGATTGCAACCAAAAAACGGCCATCCCGAACCCGACGGGGAGGCCGTTTTGTTTTGCTTCAAAGCGAAGTGGTTACCGGTATAGGTAACTACTTCAATTCCTGGATGAGCCGCTTCGCCTGACCGTTCGGTGTATCGATGACCTCGTACACTTTTACCGTCATTCTGCTCTCGATCTGGTCCGTTTTCAGGTTGCTGAAGTTGATCGTTTGAACGCCGCTGACAAGCTTGTTCACGCCGACGAAAGGAACGGTTTGCGTAGCGACGACCCGGTTCGAAGCGTCGGTCAGTTCGAGCTGCAGTTTGGAGAAGCCGGCATCGACCACCACTTGCTCCTGCTTGGAGATATTCAGCAGCAGCCTCATTTTAAAGCCGAACTCGTTATCCGATTTGTCGTACGTCCATAAATAGTGGTGTTCCTGAAATTCGATTTGATACGGATAGAGCGAAACGATATTCGTTTGCTTCTCCTTTTGCGGCTGCACGCGGACCGCAGCGAGCGTCAGCCGGTTGGATGGAGATGTTTTATCGTCCACGGCATGAAGGACGAAGCTGTCGCCCGTTTCCGAAAGCGGGATCATATACGAATAGCTGACCACATAGGACGTGTTCGACAACAGGGAAGCAGGCGTCCCGTTCTGCCGGGTTCCGGCATATACTTTGCCGGCCGGGCCGATCAGCTCCGTTTGAAATAACGGAAGCGTCAGCATCGTGTCTCCTCGGTTCGTCACCTTCCATTTGGCGATCGCGGTTCGGTATCCGGAATCCTCGTTCGTATGCGTGTACAAGGACTGCAAACTGAGCTCGATCCGCTCATCCAGCAGGTTGTTGGGCTCAAGGTTCACCGGGTCTCCAAGACGATACGAGATCCCCGCCGGAAGCGGCTCCCCGTTGGCGATATGCTCCGGTTTGAGCTCGAACAGGGCGGCCGGTATTGATATCGTACCCGATCCGGCCGGCTTCTTATTGAAGATGGTCATCTCGATCCGGTTCTCGCCCCATGTTTCGGGAAGGATCGCCGAAAATCGGTAAACCGTCGTTTCCCCAGGCGCCAAAAACGAAGGATGGACACCGTTATCGACAGCGGCGGCGGAAATACCGGAGCCTGCGAACTGGTATTGGGAGGTCAGTCCTGGGACCGCCTCCAGCATGGGACCGGTGTTGCTGAGCTCGGCTCGCGCGGTGAGCTTGCTGCCTTCCGGGGTTTTGACGGCCGATGCCTGCACGATGCGCAGCTCGAGCCCCCGGTTGCCGGATGCTTGCACCGGCACCGACGTTCCGGGCGATTGCAGCACGGCGGAACCCCGCAGCGCGACGGAGCCGTAGTCAATCGTATCCGCCGCATTTTTTTTGCTGAAGTGGAGCTTCAGCTCATTTGCGTTTTTATCTCCCGGGATTGCGGCAGACAGCGTTATGATCGTCTGTTCTCTCGGAAGCAGCGTCGCGTCGCCGCCGGAGACCGGCGCGGCCAAATAAATGAGCCGGTTCGAATCCTTCAGTATGTATTGCAGCGTCGTCGGCAGCTTGTACGAGGACAGCCCGAGATTTTCTACTAGAAGATCAATGTACAGCGTCCATCCGCCGTCCTTGGCGATTCGCATGCTGCGAGCTACTTCAAAGGAGGCCATCGCATCGTCCGGCAGTGTGTTGTCGATTTCATCCACCTCGATATACACCTTCTGCCGTTTCGATCCGCCTTCCGATACGGCCGCCGCCACCGGCAGTGCCCCGATCTCCTTCATAAAGGTCGGCTGTGAGTAATCCCAAGCGAAGAGCATAACGTTCAGTTGGGCGGCTTCCAGCCATACCGGAAGTTCGGCCAAGTAAGCGAAGTCCTCGGATTTTCCCGGAAAAACGCGCGCGTTTTTCTTTTCCGTCAGGCCGGCGGAATACGTTTGCCCGCCGGCATCTTTCACCATGACGCCGTACTCGTTCAAATCGACCGGCTTGCTTCCTTCGTTCGTCAGCTGCAAACGGAAACGGAGCGTCTGGCTCTCCGTGCCGGGCGACAGCGCCGCCTCTTCCAGCGTATAAACGACATCCGGTGCGATGGATACGGCGGTCGATTCGGCGCGTGCAACGCCGGGTGCGCCGTAGAAGCCGCATAAAAAAGTGAATAGTGCCGCCAGTCGCACCCATCGTTTGAAGCGATCCTTGTTGTTGATATCCATTGAGCGTTTCTCCTCCATCCGTGCATACAATCAATCAAACCGCAGCGCGTCGATCGGACGCAGCTTCGATGCTTTGTCCGCCGGATATAAACCGAAAATGACACCGACCAGCACCGAAAACATAAAGGCGTACAAGCTAATATCGAGCGAGATCCGGGTCGCCTGCTGAGAGTTAAAATAAGGCAGCAGCAGCGAAATGGCGATGCCGGCCGTGAGCCCAATCAGTCCGCCCAGACCGCTGATGACGGTTGATTCGACCAAAAATTGCAGCAAAATATTGATCCGCTTCGCCCCGATCGACTTGCGGATGCCGATTTCCCTTGTCCGCTCGCTGACCGTGACGAGCATGATATTCATAATGCCGATCCCCCCGACGAGAAGGGAGATGCACGCTACGCTGACGAGCTGGTTGGTCAAGGTGTTGGTGGCGGCCATTCCGGCCTTCAACAGCTCGTCCTGGTTAATCAATTTGAAGCCCTCGTCCGATTTGAAAGTAAAGGTCAAATATTGCCGCATCGTTTCCTGCGCACGGTAAATAGCCTCTCTTGTCGGCGCTTCGATGTAGGTCGTCCGGATTTGCCCCAGTTTGTATTGCCGTCTTGCCGATTCGAGCGGAACCAGAATCGCCGTGTCGATGGAGCTGCCGCTAATATTGGAGCCTTTCGGCTGGAGCGTGCCGATGACGGTAAAGACGACCCCGTCGATGTTGATATCCTCTCCCGTCGGATCCAAATAGCCGAACAGCGTTCTTGCGACCTCGCTGCCGAGCACAGCCACATTATTGCGAAAATCGTGGTCGGTATGAGATAGGAACCGCCCTTCGGCCAGCTTTGCTTTCATAATCGACTGGTAGCGGTCGTTCGTGCCGATGATCTGAAACTTCTCCTGCTTGCGGTCATATTTGACGTTGGCGTTCGTCTTGACCATCGTTGGCGCGATCGTATCGAATTCGGGCAATGTTTCGAACTTCATCAATTCATCGTAATCGAGCTGGGTGGCCCGGCCGGTGCCGGTGACGTTCACGACGAGCAGATTCGTTCCCAAATTCTCGTACTGCTTCGCAATCTCCTCGGAGGTGCCTCGGCCGATGGAGACTAGCGTCACTACCGAGCTGACGCCGATAATGACGCCGAGCATCGTCAGCATCGTGCGCATCGGGTTGGCCGTCACCGTTTTGAGCGCCATCGCGATCAGTTCGAGCAGCCTCATGAAGTCGCCTCCCTCGGCAAGCCGGCGGCAGAGAGCGAGGCAAGCCGTTCATCATCGACGATCTCGCCGTCCCTGAGCGTGACGACCCGTTTCGCATGCGTGGCGATATGGCGGTCGTGGGTAATCAGCACGATCGTATTGCCGCCTTCGTTCAGCTCGATCATCAGCTCAAGCACCTCCTGGCCAGTGCGGGAATCAAGCGCGCCGGTCGGCTCGTCGGCGAGAAGCAGCGACGGCCCGATAGCCAGCGCCCGTGCGATCGCCACACGCTGCTGTTGTCCGCCGGACAGCTCGCTCGGCTTGTGATGCCCCCGTTCGCCCATGCCGAGCTTAGCCAGCATCCGGCTCGCTCGCTCGCGCCGCTCTCGTTTCGGCATGCCGGCGTAAATCATCGGCAGCTCGACGTTCTCGGCTGCGGTCAGGCGCGGCAGCAAATTAAACTGTTGGAAAATAAAGCCGATTTTCCGATTTCTCATTTCGGCGAGCTGATTGTCTGACATTTTCTCCGTCTGGACGCCGTCCAATGTGTAGGAACCGGAGGAGGGAATATCGAGCAGCCCGATCGTATTCATTAGCGTCGACTTGCCCGATCCGCTCGGTCCGATGATTGCGACAAAATCGCCCGTTTCCACGTTCATGGTAATGCTCTTTAAAATGGTCAGCGGCTCCGCGCCCCGATAGTATACCTTTGTAATGCCGGATAGCTCGATGATATTCATGTTCGTCACCGTCCCTGCTGCTCGTCAGAGTAAAGAAAGCGAATTCATTTAATGCTATAAATCAATAGCGTGATAAATTAATAACGCGATAAATATTGATAAATTCGGGAGAAACACGTTCTGCCTCCCAACAATGCTTTGCTTCAAACTCGAATGCATTTTCCTCGAAAACGCTTCGACCGGAAATTATTTTTTATTAGCTGTCGACGGCGCTTTCGCCCCGGCGTTTGCTCCACCGGCGCCGCCTCCAGCACCTCCAGTGGCTGCAGGCGGCGTATCGGTAGGCTGGAACTGCTGGCGAAGTCGGGCATTTTCCTGAGGGGTGCCTTCGGCAAGCTTCTGTATCGTTGGAATGATGACGCGATCGCTTTCGTTCAGCCCTTCCGCGATTTCCACATCGGTTTTGCTACGGATGCCAATCTTCACCTCGTGCATCGGGTTCACGGTGCCGTCCTGCTGCACCAGCGTCACGTACCGTTTGCCCTGCTTTTGCTGAATCGCCTCGATCGGCAGCAGCAGCGCATTTTTCTTTTCCTTTACGAGGATTTCGCCGGTGGCGGTCATGCCGTACTTCAAATCACGCGTATTTTTCACGGCAAGCGCAACATCAAAGAACGTAACTCCATTCACGGTATTACCTACGGACGAAACCTGATTCACCTCGGCCTGAAACACCCGGTCCGGCATCGAGTCGACCCGCACATCCGCCTTGAGTCCCGCCTTTACGCTCGGTAAATCGAGCTCGTCGACTTGAATCGGCAGCTGCATGTTGTCCAGACTGGCGACACCGCCGAATTGTGTGTTGGTCGTTACTTTCGATCCGACGGTCACGCTGTTCAGTATGTTCGTCTTCTTGTTGACGAAATCGGTGGAAAATACGCCGTCGAACGGAGCCTTTACCTTGAGCGCATCCACTTTTTCCTTCAGATCGGACACCGCGATGCGCTGCTGATCGACGGCCGTCTGCTTATTCGCCACGTCGTCGCCGATCGTATCGTTAACGATGGTGCTAAGGATGTCTCCGCTTTGAACAATCATTCCTGATTTGAAAGGAAACGTTCCGATGCTCCCGGCTACGTTCGCAAGTACGGTAACCACCGAACTGTACTGCAATGTTGCCAGATCGGTCGATTTGACGATGCGCTCTCCGATTCGAACTTCGCCTTTCGCTTTCATGCCCGCGTCCATCGTACTGTCGTTCGGCACGGACACCTCGACATCAATAATTTTGCCTCCTTTGGCGTCGGCTTTCGGCTGACGGCCGATGCTTTGGATGCGACCGGTCTTGGTCAGCATGAACCCGTCCAAAAACAAATCGATCGAATCGCCGATTGTAAACTGAACGGCGTCTTCGAGCGGAAACGGCACATTGACGGTGAGCGTATTCAAATCGGAGATCGTCGCGAGCTTGGTCGTTTTGGTGACGGTCGTCCCGACGTCAATATTGTTCGCATATACCAGCTTGCCGCCGATCGGCGCTTTCGTCTGCAGCGAATTCATCTGCTGCTTCAAATCGTTCAATTCTTTATTGAGCTGGTTCAACGTCACCTGGGCCTTCTGGTAGTTGGTATCGAGCGTAGGGCTGGATACTTCGAACAGCAATTCTCCTTGCTTTACATTTTTGATGCGGCTCAGCCGGATCGATTTGATGGTCCCGTCCGAGGGCGCGATGATCGTCTGCATATCCTTCGGCTCGAGCTGCGACGTTCCGGATATGGTAAACCGGATGTCTCCACGCCTGACCTCCGCGGTCATCTCCTGCTCGGTCGGCTTGCCTGAATTTTGTGTACGCGAAACATACGCATACAACGAACCACCGGCGATGGCTAACGCAAGCAGGGCTATTGCGGTCTTCTTTTTGGCGGCTGAGTTCATTCCAATTCCTCCTGAAGGTATTAGCCAACTAATTCAAAATGTATGCGCTTACTTTTTAACGCAACAATCAAGGAATCGTCTCGTTTCAGCGCTATCGCGTATAGATTTTACAATATATTACCATAAAAATATGACAGAAATAATAAAGTTTATGTCATATTTTTTATGGAATCGAAGAAGTAGGAAGGAGGTAGGCCCTGCCGCGGCCGCCTTGTTCAGGAAAAAGATTGACAGGCGAGGCGGCAAGTGTGCGAGGAATTTATCGGATTGAATATTCGCCACGCATCCGATTTCAACATTTTGGAAAATAATGATTGCGCTGTAACGTAATATGAATTACATTACAAAGTAATGGAGGTGTTGTGGAAATGATGGATGACCTGCAGCTTAACGTTTCGCTGCTCCGCCGACGTGTTCCGAATCTTACTACAGCTGCACGCGCAGCCGGATTACGCCCGGCGACCGTATCGAATCTATGCACGGGCAAGACGCCGGTAGGGAATGCCGAGGTAAAAACGTTAGTGATTCTAGCAAATCTAGCGGGATGCAGTCTCGATGAACTCATTATTCGCGGCGGGGGTACGGCGATGATCGAAACCGGCATAAAAGTGCTCGATATGTTCGCGCCCATCGTTAGAGGAGGCACGATCGGCCTTGCGGGGCGCCGCGGAAGCGGCCAACTGGTAATGCTGGCCGAGCTTTGCCGCCGAATGAAGCGACGCGGGTATGAGACGGTCTTTTGGAAGCCGGAAGGGGAGGCCAACGGTATCGGCAATGTGGAGAAAGCGGCTGATGCTGCGTTTGCGGAGCTAGGGGAGGTAGCCGAGCATATCGCCTCCGTTCGCAACGAACGGGATGTGTTCCTGTGCGCCGATCGAACGGTAGTCCTTTCCGGAGAGTTATTCGCTTTGCGGGAACGTCTGGAGGAAGCGGGAATAAGGCCGGTGACGACGGCGCTCGTCGACATCCTGTTTGAAGCGATTGATGAAGAAGTGCCTTACGGGCCGTTGGATACGTTTTTAAGATTCGATGTGGATTTATCCGCTCGAGGACTGTTTCCGGCCGTCGATCCGGTATTTTCCATCTCTACGATGCTGGAAGGCGCTTTGTTGGAAGCGGCGCATTTGACGCTTCAGCAGCGGGCGCGCAAATTGCTTCGGCGTTACCGGGAACTGCGGGCGGTTGTCGGCGCCAAAGGGTTCGGGGTGTTAACGGAATCGGATGCAGTCGCTTATCAGCGGGGAGAGCGGCTCGAAGCTTATCTTTCGCAGCCGTTCTATGCCACGGAAGTTTTTACGAACAAGCAGGGGGAGTGGGTGTCGCTGCAGGATACACTCGATGACGTTCGGCGCATTTTGGACGGCGCGTCCGATCATACGGAGGTTAAGAAGCTGTATTTTACAGGACGATTAGCGATACATGAAGTGCCGGGGGAACAATAAATCGACAGGCAAAGGAGCGGTAGCCGGTGACCCGATCGTTTTCAAATCCAATGCAGCATCCGGACTGGATCGATCCCCACAGCAGGGCATGGTATGAGCAGCTTGCCGGGGAGTATGGAGAATACGCTTATCCGTGGAAGTCGGAGTTTGAAGAGCCCAGAGCAGAAGATACGTTCGGGCAGTTATTGGCGGCGAGTATTGGGGAGAACTCCCGGCTGCTCGATGTCGGCTGCGGCCACGGAGACTTCCTTCACCGTTGGGCGATCAAAGCGAAGGAAGCGGTAGGGATTGATATCGTAGACGCGTTTATCGCCACGGCCAATCGCCGGAAACCGCAGCAGTCGTATCGCTTCATTGCTGTGAATGCGAATGAAGGGCTGCCGTTCGAAGACGATTATTTTGACGTCGTCTGCTCGAAAAAGGGACCATGGCTGTTTCGGGAAAACAACCGGGAAGGCAGAAGAGTGATCAAGCCGGGCGGGACGGTGCTGCATTTGATGCACGGCGGAACGGACGGCGGCCTGCGCGCGCTGTTTCCCGACTTGTACACACCGGTGCCGGCATTCGATACAAACCGATCGCTCCAGCACATCGCGAATCATCTCGAGCTTCCCGGAAGCGGCTTGTCCGACATCGAAATCCGGATCATCGAAGAAACGGAATATCTTTCAAGACCGGTCGATGTGTTGATCAAAAAATATTTTGGTCAAAGCCGTCGTTTACGAGAACAGGTTTGGAGGGAACGACTGAAAGATATTGAAGAAATTTTTCATAAGCATGTAACTTCCAGAGGGCTGAAGGTGACGAATCTGTATTATATCGTGACCGGCAGGGCGCCAGCATAGGATACCGGCTTAAAGAGGACGGAGAATGGGAACTTGAACCCGGGCTATCCCTTACCATGCCATGCCGGCTGCACAAATAAGGTGTCCTGACCAAGTCCGTCGACTTGGCAGGACACCTTTTGTGTTAGCGCGATAATCCAACCGCTTTCCGGTTATTGCGCGAACGGGATCAATGTCGTGCTGACCGCATGCTCGGCGGCTAGATGCAATACCGAAGTTATGATAATAACCGCTACTTCACCGCATAAGCGGCGGCAGCCGTGCAAAAACGCTCCAATGCTTCCTGAAGCAGCGAACGTGGGCAAGCGAGGTTGATCCGCAAGTAGCCTTCCGCTTCCGTTCCGAAAACGGAGCCTTCGCTGAAGGCGACTCTCGCTTCCTCGAACATCAGCTTCTTCAACCCCTTCACGTCGAGACGGAGGCCGCGGCAGTCGAGCCACAGCAAGTACGTGCCGTCGGGACGCATCACTTCGATCTGCGGCAAATGCTCGGATAAATAGCGGATCGCATATTCAACGTTGCCGTCGATATATTGCAGCAGCTCGTCCAGCCACTCGTCGCCTTCGTTATAGGCGGCTTGTACCGCATCCGGCACGAAAAAGTTTGTCATATGGAGGCTGAGCGTCTTCATGCGCATATCGAACTTTCGCTTGATGTCCGGATTCGACGCTACGATGAAGGACGATTGAATGCCCGGCAAATTGAATGTCTTGGTCGGCGCCAGGCAAGTAAGCGTAATATTCGCCAGTTCCTCGGACAACGAGGCAAACGGCACGTGCGTATGCCCGGGGAGCGCCAGGTCACAGTGAATTTCGTCGGAAATGACCGTGACGCCGTGACGAAGGCACAGCTCCCCGAGACGCAGCAGCTCTTCGCGGTCCCAGATGCGTCCGCCCGGGTTGTGCGGGCTGCAAAGCAGCAGAAGCTTCGCGCCTCCCCGCATCAGCTCTTCCAGGTGCGCGTAATCCATTTCGTACCTGCCATCACGCAAAATGAGCGGATTTTTCGCTACTTCCCGGCCGTTCATGCGAATGACGTCGTAGAACGGATAATAGACCGGCGATTGCAAAATCACTTGGCTTCCCGGCTCGCTGTACAGCTCTACGGCAAGGCTTAACGAAGTGACGATCCCGGGGGAATCCGTGGTCCATTCCGGCCGAAGCGTCCAGTGATGGCGCCGCTCGAACCAGCGGACGATGGCTTCCACATAGGTGTTGCTTTTGATGCTGTACCCGTAAATCCCCAGCTCGGCACGACGGACGAGCGCTTCCTTCACGGCGGGAGGGCTTTCGAAATCCATGTCGGCCACCCACAGCGGCATAATATCTTCGCTGCCGAACAATTTCCCGGATTGGTCCCATTTATACGAATGGGTGTTACGGCGGTCAATGATGCGGTCAAAATTAAACTTCAAGCAGCTCACCTCATTTTACATAGCGGTTTCCAACCTATCTAAGTATTGTACCATGTTTTGCAGGGCAATCGTTACTCCCTTCGCTGCAATTGTGTAATCGCCGCAAAGGGGTATACTGGAAACAGACATAAGATTCATCGATAAAAAGGAGTTGAGCCTGTGCTGCAGCAAAAGTCGGACGATTACCATGTATATATCGGATGTTACGCCCCGGAAACATCCGCGGGCATTTATCAGTTTGCATTTCAACGGGAAACCGGTATGCTCACGCTGAAACAGGAGCTCGCGGGGATTGCCAATCCTTCTTTTCTCGAGGTAAATCCGGCGGAGACAAGGTTGTATGCAGTCAGCGAGACCGAGCAAGGGAAGGTGTACAGCATCGCGATTGAGCCAAGCGGCGGAGGACTGCGGATCATGGACGAGCAGCCTACGCTTGGAAGCGCGCCCTGCCATCTGCGGCTGTGCGGGGAGGGGAGTCTGCTGGCCGCAGCCAACTATAACGGCGGCAATGTCGTGCTGTATCCGATTGAAGCGGGCGGCGGCATCGGTCCGCTCGCTTGCGAAGCCAAACATGAGGGAGGCAGCGTCAACCCGCAGCGGCAGGAGGGACCGCATCCGCACTCCGTATTTCCGGACCCGTCCGGGCAATATATATTGGTCCCTGATCTGGGGACGGATCGGATCATGGTGTACCGGTTGGACCGGTGCGAGCGGAAGCTGGTCCTCCATCGCGAAGTGGCGGCGCGGCCCGGCTCCGGCCCGAGGCATCTTGCGTTTCATCCGAACGGAGACGCGCTGTATGTCATTCACGAGCTCGACTCGACCGTTACTTCGTATGCATATGATGCGGCGGACGGCGAATTGAATGAGCAGGGGACCTACTCGACGCTTCCGGCCGATTATAAAGGATGGAACGGCTGCGCCGAAATTAAAGTATCGCCTTGCGGGCGTTACTTGTACGCCTCCAACCGCGGACATGACAGCATCGCCGTATTCAGGATTGCGGAAGACCGCGTTCGTCTGACGGCTATAGAGCATGTGTCCACCGGAGGACGGACGCCGCGCAATTTTGCGGTTACGCCGGATGGCTCTTATTTGATCGCCGCGAATCAGGACTCCGACACGATCGTTACGTTCGCCATCGATTCCGGTACGGGAAGATTGGCGGAGGCTGCGCGGGAAACCGGCATCAAGAAGCCGGTGTGTGTCTTCATCGCCGCGCGTTAACGTAATTTTCCGAGCCGCATGACAGCTATCCATACCGGCAAAGGCGGCTTACATATACTGAATGGGAGCGGAGGGACGGGACCGCTGCTTATTTCAGTATAAGGAGTGATTCGGATGGGTTTCTTTGGCGGTTCGCTTAGTTGTTTCGGCGGGTTTGTAGCGGCAGGCGCCATTTTGGTGTTGTTCATTTTGCTCATCATTGTGGCTAGCTTCGGATTTTTCGGAGTGTAAGTTCCGCCTTTTACGGAAGCGGACGGAATGAGAATTGCAGCTTGTCTCTATCGGGTGCCGGGCTGCAATTTAGTTTTGAGGTGGCAACTTATTGCGAAGGACCGTCCAAGACTGCGACTTCACCTCGATAAGGGGGGGATAGTATGATCTCCGTCATATGCTGCACTATGAGGGAAGAGTTTATGGATAATGTTTTTCAAAATTACGAGAATCAAGATTATGGCCCGAAAGAATTGATTATTATTTTGAATCGAGACGATATGGACTTGCATAAATGGCGGGAGAGGGCCAAAAAATACCAAGATGTCACGGTATACAAGCAGCCGGGCACGAAAACCTTGGGGGAATGTTTGAATTACGGGATTCATCGGAGCAAATACGATACGATCGCCAAAATAGACGACGATGATTTCTACATGCCCGGGTATCTTTCGCAGCAAATGAAAGCGATGAATATGATGGATGCGGACGTGGTCTGTAAGCGAACGGTCTATATGTATTTTATGCAGGAAAAGATGCTTGCCGTGCATTTGCATTACAGGGTAGTCAACAAATTTTTGACCAAAAGCGGAGGGGTTAAGGGCTCAACGCTGCTGTTCAGGAAGAAGGTCGCCGAGAAAGTGAAGTTCCCCGATTTGAACAGAGGGGAAGATTCCTTCTTTATAGCCAAATGCTTGGAAAAACACTACAAGGTTTACGCCACGGACAAAAAGAATTACGTATGCCTGCGCAGACCTGAATCTTATCACACCTGGAATGTAGCGAACGACCATTTGAAGAGGAAATCAAAGCTCATATGCATAACCAACGATTACAAACGGTTTCTCGAAAATAAGAAAAAGAAAGTCGATGAGGTGGCACATGACGGGCAACCTCATATATAAGCATCGCACATCGGACAAAAAGATTGCGTTAACTTTTGACGACGGACCCGACCCGAAGCATACGCCGTTTCTTCTAGATTTGCTTAAAGCGGCAGGGGCGAAAGCGACGTTTTTTGCCGTAGGACGACAGCTGGAAAGCTATCCGAGCCTGGCGCGACGGATCGTTGAGGAAGGGCATGATTTGGGCAATCATACGTACAGCCACCCGGATTTGTCGAAATTGGATGCCGGGCCAATGCACGAGGAGCTGCTGAAAACCGAGCTCATCATTCAAAATATTACGGAAACAAAGCCCCGCTTATTCCGCCCGCCGTACTTGTCCTGTAATCGTCAGGTGGTGAAGGCTGCACAAAAATTTGGATATTTGACGATCATGGCTTCTATAGACACGCACGATTACAAAAGACCCGGCGTCAAACCTATTGTTGGCACAGTCATGTCCAAACTAAATAAAGGCGCCATTGTGCTCATGCACGATTCCGGCGGTGATCGGCGCCAAACGATAGAAGCAATGGAAAAGCTGCTGGGCAAGTTAAACAAGAAACAATATGAATGCGTAAGTGTCACCGAGCTGTTCCATTCACCGAATTCCCATGAGGATGCCTAAGCGACCGCGGGAACAAGACGGCAAGCAGAAGGGGATTAGTCCCCCGCATGGTTTGTGGCGGCGCGAAACTGGCTCGGATTTTGCCCGAAGCAAGCGGTAAACTGCTTGGTGAAGTAAAACGGGCTGTGAAAGCCGACTTCTTCCGCTACTTCCGAGATGCGCAGCGATGTGTGCTCCAGAAGCCGCGCCGCATGGCGCAAGCGAAGCTTGATGAGCGTATCCATCACCGAATCGCCGGTCTGTTCGCGGAACAAATGCGACAGGCGCGAGGGAGACAAAAGTACCCGGTGCGCAAGCGATTCGATCGTATGCTGCTCCTTCAGATGGGAGCTAATATAGTTCAGCGTTTCCTCAATACGCGGGTCCAGGTGCCCGCGTTTTTGCGTGTTTTTGGCCAGCAGCACGACGATTTCCTCCATCGCGTTCAGTGACAGCAGACGCTGGTAGTAATCCGTTCCATCCTCGAGACTGTACTTGAGCAGTCGCTCGAAGGCGGTGACGATCCGCTCGAATGTCGTCTTGTGCTCGAACTTCAGCCGAATAAGGCCTCCGCCAGACATGGCTGGCTGCAGCAGCTCGGACCAGCGCGGTTCGGGTACGAAGTGCGCCCAATAAAAGTCCCAATCATGCCCTTCCGGCGTGTAGTAATGGTGAGGCACGCCAGGCGGCAGCAGGATGACATCCCCCTCGCAGCAGCTTACACTGCGGCCGTCCGACCGGTATTCGCCCTGCCCGGCGATCGTAAATGTCATAAGCCAATCGCGCGTCCCTTTGGAACGCATGGTCGCATAGCCGTAGGTTTCGCGAAAATGCCCGGCCACCAGTATGCCCGGAGGCGGAGCTTTTGTTTCTTTTACAGGATCGTTGTGGTGTTCAGCCACGTGTTCATTCCCCCTTGCCATACGCTCACGATTGCAGCATATGGATATAGTTATTCATAACAGAGAGCTTCGGACACTCATCTGTAGCAGGATTGTTAAGGTATTCAGCTGCTCTATTCATTCCAGTATCCGCAAGTTCATTTTATAATACAATCAAGAAATATTCGAGGTTCACCCTAAAATACAGGAGGGGTAGCGATGACTTTACAGGCGCTTGGTGGCGTATTGTCCGAAACACAAAAGCAGCAGTTTCGTGAAGAAGGTTTTTTAGTGGTGCAGGGTTTGTTCCAAGAGGAAGTAAGCGAGTTGAAGGAGCTGTTCATGGATTTGCATGCAGCCGGGCCGATACCGGGCTACTTTCATCCCGTTTCTGCGGAAGAAGCGGGGGGAGATATACTGAAGCAGTATCCGCGCATGATGCATCCTCACCGCTATAACGAGACGGCGATGGGGTATATGCTTCACCCGAAGGTCATGAATGTACTCGCCGACCTTTACGGAGAAGAGCCGCTCGCTGCGCAGAGCATGTTTTATTTCAAGCCGCCGGGGGCGAAAGGGCAGGCGCTGCACCAGGACAATTTCTACTTGAAGGTGGAGCCTGGTACGTGCATCGCTGCCTGGACCGCGGTCGATACGGCCGATGAAGAGAACGGCGGGCTGTTCGTCGTGCCGGAGTCGAACCGACTTGATATTTTGTGCCCGCATCGGGCGGACCCGGCCGTATCGTTCACGAGAGAAGAAGTCGATGTGCCGGAAGGCTATGAGCCTGTGCCGGTCAGGTTGGAAGCGGGAGATGTGCTTTTCTTCAACGGCAGCGTCATTCACGGATCATATCCGAACACATCGGCCGACCGTTTCCGCCGGGCGTTCATTTGCCACTACGCCAATTCTTCGGCGACGAAGATCGGCAAGCATTATAAGCCGATGTACCATTATGACGGTACAGAGGTACAGGGCATCGATAATAATATGGACGGCGGGCCGTGCGGCACGGAATACGAGGCGAAGGAAGCGCATTGACGCTTCCTTTTTTTAATTGCGGCGGATATACTTTCCTATGCAAGGTTTTCTTATAATAGCTCATTACGAACTGAAAGAACCGCAGCTGCAACGACGAGCATACGAAGTAAACGCCGAACGAATAACGGTGAGTACAATTATTATAGGTGAATACGTGAAGGATTGTTGCAATCCATTCGAAACATACGGAAAGCAGCGAAAGAGGATAAACCACTATAGTTGTAAGTGGAATTATCTTAAAGTACAGCTATGACGGCATATGTATATTTTCCGGCATATAGATACAGGCCGTTTCATTAAAGCCTCCATTTTCATCATTTATAACTGTGGCAAACACATAACTCTTAGAAAGTAAGGGGGATGGGGATTTGGAGGAGCAAGATATAAGGGTGCTTATGATGCTTGACGCTTTTGATATTGGAGGAACAGAGACTCATGTCCTATCCCTTGCAAAAGTACTGTTAAGTCGAGGTGTGACCGTTTTTGTAGCGGGGAAGCCGGGGCCTCTGGAAGCCGAATTCAGAAAACTTTCCTGCACGATCTACAACTTTGGAAATAGCAGGAAAAAATTCGAGGATTGGGTTCGAATCCATAAAATTAATGTAATCCATGCCCATTTGGAGAGCAGTGGCAACTATGCCGCGCAAATTTCCAAGAAAAATAATATTCATATGGTGTACACGATTCACGGAACATACTACGACCCTTCGGTATTGCGCAGGCTAATCAATCGTCCGTTAAATAAACCTACCTTGATTAGTGTTAGTTTGCCGGTTCGGAAATGGCTGCAAAAGCATGGAATCAAATCGCTGCTTCTTCCAAATGGAATCGATATGGAGGAATTTAGCGCGAAAAAATCAAACCTCAGAGAACGTTTAAACATCCCCATGGAAGCTAAGGTGCTATTGTACGCCAGCCGATTGGAATTTGAGAAGTATGAGATTTGCAAGTTGTTGTTAAAGACATGCGTTATCGATGTGTTAAAGGAATTTCCGGATATGCATATTTTGATCGCTGGCGGTGGAATGAAAGCCGACAAAATCGATAAAAGCATTAACGAGTCCATAAGATCAAAACAGATCCAATATCTTGGAAACCGAATCGATATGTCGGCGCTGTATTCGATAAGTGATTACGTTGTGGGAACCGGACGAGTTGCGTTGGAAGCGATGTCTTGCGAACGCCCTCTGATCGCTGTCGGTACCAAGGGAGTGTTTGGTTTGGTTACACCAGACAATTTCAAAAAAGCAATAAAATATTATTTCTGTGACCATAAACGTCTCCTACCCTTGGATGAGAAAAATATGACAAAGGCAGTTATCGAAGGGTTGCGATTTAAACACGAAAATAATTACTGGAGTAAAGAATTGAGAAAGCGCATAAGCAAAGAGATGGAAATATCCCGGGTAGCCGATAAAATCTGTGAGATATACAAGGAAAGGGTCGGGGTTGCAGGCTTATGAACTACAATAAAATTATGATTGTTGCGCATCCGGATGATGAAACGATATTTGGCGGGACACAGCTCATACAAGAGAACGGCTGGTTGGTCATTTGTGTAACAAACGGTGACAACAAGGTAAGGCGCAAGGAGTTTGAGAAGGTGATGAAGAAAGTGAATGCGGAGTATGAAATGTGGGAGTATCCAGATAAATGGGACGGTGATTTCGATCGCCCGCGGTTAACGTCACAATTAACAGAGGTTCTCGCACGCAAACCGATTGAAAAACTTGTCACCCATAACTTAGAAGGTGAATATGGGCATACGCAGCACCAAGTTATATCCAATCTTGTTCACGCATTGGTTCAAAAAAATTTCTACGTATTCGATACCTCCGATATGAAATTAGATAAAACCATACTAAGAAAAAAACGAAAGCTGCTTGACTGTTATAAAAGTCAGGATATTGATTGGTTGAAGAAATATATTCAATATGAAAGCATTAAGCAAGTACGGTAAAGGAATTGGTATCATGCTCATTGCGGGCGAGATGGAGAACAGTTGTGGCTTCCGTACAAGCAAACATTTCTTGGATTCTCCATAAAACAGGTCAGTCGGTAGTTGCCGGTTAACCTGTTTTTTGTATGCGGATAAACGCAAACGGGGGGAATTAAAAATGGAGGACATTTAGAAATTGACTTTGATAATGATAACCATTATCATTTAGATAATGAGAAACGTTATCAATTAGGGAGGGTATTCATATATGGCGTCGTTGTTGATTGTGGGAGCGGATCATTTGGGGAACATCCCGGAGCATTTGGCAGGTCTCGGAATTGACGAAGTATTGCATATGTCCGGCCGGAAATGCCAGATGACCCGCAAAGGCATTCCCGAGAAAGTGGACGCCGTACTGGTACTGACCGATTACGTCAATCACAACCTGACCAAAGTGATCAAGCAGCAGGCCAAGGAGCAGGATCTCCCGATTTATTACGCCAAAAGATCGTGGTGTTCGGTGAAGCAGGCGCTTTGTTCTTGCGCGGATTCGTGCGAGTGGCTCAAAACGCCTTGAATGATCCCGCGGCCGAAGTGTATCAATACTTGAGCTTGTCGAGCACGCGTTCCACTTTGCGAAGATGCGTGGCCATACGTTTTCTCGCTGCGGCGGCATTGCCGAACCGGACCGCTTCCACGATCGCCGAGTGCTCATCGGACAAGCGGGCAGCCTCGCTTTGTTCGGCGAACAGCCATAGTCTTCGGCTTTCCCTCATGACTGGGCCCATGGTCAAAAATAACGTCTCGAGCGTCCGCGTAAGCAGCTCGTTGCCGGAAGCCCGTGCAAGCGCGAGGTGAAAACGGATATCGCTTTCCTCCAGCGCCGCTTCCTCCGATAACGTCATCATCTCCGTGATCACATTCGTCATTTCCGCCACCTGCTCTTCCGTTCTGCGCGCTGCGGCCATTGCCGCGCTCTCGGTCTCCAAAATATAACGCAGCTCGAGCCACTGTTTGAGCTGCTCCACGTTGCCGATCTCCGGCGCTTCGATCTGAAATCCGTCGCTGTCCTTCAAAACGAACGTCCCCCCGCCATGCCTCACATCGATCCACCCGTGGGCTTTTAACGACATTAACGCTTCGCGGATCGTAGACCGGCCGACGCCGTGAAGCGCGGCAAGCTGCTCGACGGAAGGCAGCCTCGAACCTACCGCCCATTCGCCTTGTATGATTTTATCGCGTAAGGTGTCGGCAATCACTTCGTATGCTTTGCGGATCATCACGGCTTCTCCCATCGTTCATTCCTAAGTTACGGTTATTGTACCATGTCGGTATATGAAAATTATAGACGATGCATGAGGGGCAATGCTATAATCAAGTCATCAGATGACCTGATTAATATTCGGTATCGCAGACGATACGATCGGACAGCCGTTGTGTTCTGATACAATAAGGCGTTGCCGTAATTCGGGATGCCTTTCCGTTCGTCGCGGCTTTCCGGGTATACAATCGGCTTGGAGGGATTGGATTGTTAGCACAGCCTGTACGGGCGCAGTTGAGCGCCATCGTCGGGGAGCGTTGGTTCCGCGACGACGCCGAATCGCTCGTGTCCTATAGCTACGACGCGACGCCGCTTTATCAGTCGATGCCGGACGGCGTTATTTTTCCTGCGTCTACGGAGGAAGTATCGGCCATTATGAAAGTATGCGCAGCGCATAAAATTCCGGTCGTCACCCGCGGAGCCGGCAGCAACCTGTGCGCCGGCGTCGTGCCGCTGCATGGCGGCCTGGTGATGGTGATGACGCGCATGAACCGGTTGATCGAGATCGATCAGGACAACTTGACGGCGACGTTCCAGACCGGACTTAATACGAAGCAGTTTCATACCGCTGTCGAGGAGACGGGATTGTTCTACCCGCCGGACCCGAGCAGCATGATTATATGTACGATGGGCGGCAATATCGCGCTCGGCGCGGGCGGCTTGCGCGGGTTGAAGTACGGCACGACCAAAGATTACGTAATCGGGCTCGAAGCGGTGCTCGCGAATGGAGACATCCTGCGAACGGGTGGCAAGCTGGTGAAGGATGTGGCAGGCTACGACTTGACGAGACTGCTCGTCGGCTCCGGCGGGACGCTTGCCGTACTGACGGAAGCGACCGTGAAGCTTGTGCCGAAGCCGGAATACCGCCGGGCGATGGTCGCGGTTTTCGCCGATCTTCCGTCTGCGGCAAGAACGGTATCGCAAATTATAGCCAACAGGATTACGCCGTGTACGCTGGAGTTCATGGATCAGGCGACGATCAAGGTCGTAGAGGATTATGCGAAAATCGGGCTGCCGGTCGATGCCGAGGCGATATTGGCTATCGAACAGGATGGCGAGGAATCGCAGGTAGAGAAAGATTTGCAGCTTATCGAGCAAATCTGTACGAACGCCGGAGCGATCCAGGTGAAGGTGGCGGCGACTCCGGAGGAAGGCGCGAAAGTTATGGAAGCGCGGCGCAGCGCGCTGGCGGCGTTGTCCCGGTTGCGGCCGACGACGATACTTGAAGATGCGACGGTGCCGCGTTCGCGAATCGCCGATATGGTGCTCGAGATCCAGCGGATCGCCGGCAAATACGACGTACAGATTTGTACCTTCGGGCATGCAGGCGACGGGAACCTGCATCCGACGGCGATGACGGATGCCCGCGATCCGGAAGAAATTCACCGAGTGGAGAAAGCGTTCGAGGAAATTTTCGATGCGGCGATCCGGATGGGAGGCACGATTACCGGCGAGCACGGGGTCGGCCATGTGAAGGCGCCTTATTTGGAATGGAAGGTCGGCGCTTCGGGCATCGACATTATGAAGCGGTTGAAAGCCGCGTTTGACCCGGACGGACTGCTGAATCCCGGGAAGCTGTTCGCCGAGACGCGCAAACGGATCGTCTTTACGGCGCCTGAAGCGGCAGCGGCGCAGGAGCTGGAGCAGGAACAGGCTGCGGCCGGAACGAAAGCGGGTGAATCCGATGGCAACGGCTGATCCGAAACAGCTGGCGGAACGGCTGAAGCTGACGCTCGACTCCGACCAGCTGACGAACTGCATGCGCTGCGGCTTTTGCCAGACGGCCTGTCCGACGTTCCAGGAAACAGGGCTGGAGGCGGCTTCGCCGCGCGGGCGGATTGCGCTCATGAAAGCCGTGTACGACGGCAAAATGGAGCCTGATGCGCTGTTCCAATCGCAGATGGATCTGTGCCTCGGCTGCCGCGCTTGCGAACCGGCATGCCCGTCGGATGTGAAGTACGGTCAGTTGATCGAACAAACGAGGGAGTCCATCGCGGAAGTGGCTGTTCACAAGTGGCCGGTCAAGCAGCTGCGCGGCTTGTTTATGGAAGGCTTGTTCCCGCACCACGGCCGGATGCGGGCGCTCGGAGGCTTGCTGAAGCTGTATCAGGTCAGCGGGCTGCGGAAAATAACGCGCAAGCTGGGGGTCATGAACTTGTTCCCGTCGCATATGCGGGAGATGGAAGCGGTGCTGCCGGAAGCGTCAAGCGACGGCGTCATCCGCCAGTGGCAAAAGCACGGCCTGCCCGCACGCTGGGAGCAGGCGGGAGCGGATGCGCAGCCGATGCTGGTCATCCCTGCCGTAGGCGAAAGCCTCGGCCGGGTCGGCCTGTTCCGCGGCTGCATCATGGATGTGCTGTTCACGGAAACGAACGTGAACACGGTCAAGCTGCTCCGCCTGGCCGGCTACGAGGTCGCGATCCCGACCTCGCAGACATGCTGCGGCGCGCTGCACGCGCACGCCGGTGAGGCAGGCAGTGCCCGCCGGCTGGCGCGGCAGAACATCGCAGCCTTCGGGGCGGCTCGCGTCGACTTCGTCGCGAGCAATGCCGGCGGCTGCGGCGCCAGCTTGAAGGAGGCGGACCACCTCCTTCCCGGCGATGACGCGGCTGCGGGCTTCGCCGCCCGCGTGCGCGACGTCTCCGAGCTGCTGGCGGAAGGCCGTCCGCTGCCGCTGAAGCCGCTGCACGCCCGGGGCGGAGCGGTGACCGCGACGTACCAGGACTCGTGCCACTTGCGCAACGTCATGCGCGTGTCCTCGCCGCCGCGGCAGTTGATCGGCGCGATGCCCGGCGTCAAGCTGCAGGAGCTGCAAGGCGCCGATCGCTGCTGCGGCTCGGCCGGCATTTATAACTTGACGCAGCCGCAAATGTCCGCCGACGTGCTCGATCACAAGATGGAGCACGTGGAGAAGACGCAGGCGCAGGTCATTTTGACCGCGAATCCCGGCTGTTTGCTGCAGATGAAGTGGGGCGTACACCGGCACGGAAAGAGCGGTACGATGGAAGCGATGCACCTCGTTGATTTCCTCGCGGAAGCGGTGGAGGAGCGGGGCGAGCAGTAGCTCGGAGCGCAGCACAGCGCGGGAACCGGTGGACCCTGTAGCAAGCGCGGCAATACGCAGCGTGCCAAACACGCTGCTGCCGCGAATACCCGGGCGCACGTTCGTACAGCGAAGCGGTCGCTGAATCTCGTCTGCCGGCTGCGCTGCTTTGGAACGACGATGTGAACGGTCGTTTCGGCTCGGTTGCAAGTTTTTGCGGTTGTTCCGCACTCGAATGGAACACGAACCAAAGAGGCCTCGGACGTACCTTATCGGTACGCCGAGGCCTCTTTTCTGACGCTTTGCTACGGTAAAAGGTTTTGAACAATATTGTCGACTTTTGTCCATCGCTCATGTTTGGACAGGTCCTCCGGGCCGGTTCCGATCGACGAAGATACTCGCCGGCTGCATCCATTCGATGCTTTGGCGCCGTTAGTCCTGTATGCTTCGGACATGAGCCCAGCCGGATACGGACGGCCGAAAAATAAATTTGCTAAGCGTCCCGTCCGGCTTTTCCGCTGCAACCAATATCCCGCCCTCAACCGGTAATATATGAAGAATTTCACTGTCCGGCAAAAGCCGCTCGACTTGAGGGGCGATCGCCGGAATGAGCGCGTCCTCCAGCCACATTCGTTCCTTGTGCCATTGCGGAGCAGGCGCTGGGGGCGGATAGCCACCGGCGGGTGCGCCAAGCGCGGAAGCCAGCTCGCTCGGCTCGGAGGGCAGCTTTCGTCCGGCGCCTACGGCGGCGACGAAGCGCAGGCATAGCTCGATGGTGCGGATCACTTCTTCGTAATCCAGAGAGCCGTTCGCATAGCGGATTTCCACCGTACCCCAATCGAACCAGGAAGCTGCGTTAATGCCGCAGCGGTGGGATTGGGGCCGACCGCGATGGCGAAGCGCATGCGGACCGGGGCTCGCTTCGAATCGCTCCAGCATCTCCTGCGTAACTGGAGGGCAGAAGATGAGGCGATGCTCGCTCGTCTGCAATATCGATCGCAGCGCATCCTGATACAGCAGCGAAGCTTCGAGCAGCGGCTTGACGATCGCCTCGTCCCACTTCTCCAGGCCGACATGCACATGCAGTCCGCAGCTCCAATTGGCCTGTGTGTTTTGCGCTTTCAGCCGGTTCAGCATTTCCCGTATTTGCTCCCGCTGTTCCCAGCGAATCGGAGGCGGCTTCAGCTCGCTGCCCGATTCCCGGCCGGCTTCATCCGTTTGCTGCTCATCCAGCGCCATGATCCAGCCCGGCAGCAACTCCACTTCTTCCGGCGCACCGCCGACGAACTCGATTTCCACCCCAAATTGCAACTCATTCCATTTCACTTCGCTTGGCCACATCGTTTGTTCCCACCTTCTCTTTTCATTGATTTTTTGCCAAACCAACGAAAAGAGGGGGCGGACCCCGGGCTTAGCGGGGGATTTTTTCTGGAGTCAAGGCTTTTTCCTCCTCACGCTTAGCGCATCTGTTGCGGCCATTATACCCAATAATTTCCGTTATGACAATGAGATGACGGGTTTGATCGCAGGGGGAGGCCGGTACCGCGGAGAGCCACGGTTCAGCTGTAGCCCGTTCATTTTCGGCATGATCATGCTCATTCGCCGTACGCATCATCGCACGAGTAACGGTTCAAGGATGATAGGTTGGCCTCTCTTAGTGGTAAATGTACATTCCGGGCGCAATTTAGATACGGCGTGTATCCCTTTACTTAGCCTTAGGTCTAGGTAACGTTCGGACTATTGTCTAATCCAATTTACTACCAAAGTGCGTGTCGATCATTTTCGATCTCCTCTATGATGGAATTAACAGAGAAACCGGGTCGCTTTAGGCAACAGACGGCAGCGCGGAAATCTTCACTGGCAGGAGGAAGATCCAATGAAAGTAACGTCTTTGAAATCGTACTTGTTATCTTTATGTTTGCTTTTATCGATTCCCGTGTTGGGGCTCATTTACACGCAACTTAACCGTGCAGGAGAGAAGACATATAGTCTGGTCACCGACTTCGATCGGCAAATTCCTTTTATCAAATGGTTTGTGCTGCCTTACCTCGGCTGGTACTTGTTTCTTTTCGCCGCTTTCCTGTACTTGGCCTATAAAAATCGCGAAGCGTATTACAGCACGGTCATTCAATTCAATGTCGGATTGCTTGTGTGCTACGGAGTTTATGCGGTGTACCAGACGTACGTTGCGCGTCCGGTGCTGGGCGGGGATGACCCGCTGCTGCAGCTCGTTCAGTTTGTATACCGTTCGGATCAGCCCTATAACTGCTTTCCGAGCACGCACGTACTTACTTCGTACCTCATGATGAGAACGTATTTGCAGGCAGCGAATATTCCGCGGCTCTACGTTACATCCGTAACCATAATGTCTTTGCTCATTATCGCCTCAACCCAGTTTATGAAACAGCACGTTTTATTCGATATTGTGGGAGCCGTCTTGGTTGCGGAAGGCGTCATCTATGCCGTGAAACGAGTTCAAGCCGTATGGCCCGGCAAACCGCTGGTTTCCGGCGCTCCGTATGGAACATTGGAAAGGAGCCTAAAATAATGCAGACGAAAGGGAAATTGCTGATTCTCACCGGGGCGCTCGGCGACGGGCATAATAAGGCCGCGCAAGCGATAGTGGAAGCGGCTCGGCATCATCGCCCTGAAATGGAAGTGAAGGTAGTCGACTTCTTGGAATGGACCCACCCGTACATGCATGTTGTCGGCAAATATTGTTTCATGCAATGGGTGAAAAGTCTGCCTTCGGTCTACGGGTTCTTGTACCGCAAGACGCGCGACGATAATACGCTCTCGGGCTGGTTCAAACGGATGCGAACGTTCAGCGCGGATCGCATGGTCGAACTGCTGAAGGAGGTTCAGCCGACGGAAGTCGTAAGCACGTTCCCCGGCGCCGCCGCGGCGATGTCTTACTTGAAGATGAAGGGCTTGGCGGATGTGACGACGGCAACGGTGATCACGGATTTTACGGATCACAGCTACTGGATTCACCCGCTCACCGACCGGTATATCGTGGGGGCCGAGCACGTCAAGCAGGCGCTGCTTCGGCACCGGGTTTCCGGGGATCGCATCGTAGTGACCGGCATTCCGATCCGGCTCCCCTTTACCCAATCCTATGATCGGGCGGCGCTTCGCGAGAAGTTCGGCTTGAATCGCCTGATGCCGACTGTGCTCGTCATGGGAGGGGGGCACGGACTGATCGGCAAACAATTCGCCTCGATCCTTCGCGAGATCCGGTTTCCTTGTCCGGTGCAGTTCATTATCGTCTGCGGCCGGAACGATAAGCTGCGGCAGCGTCTCGAAGAAGAGCTGAGCACGGCCGACATGCCGCACCGGGTGATGATCACCGGATTTGTCGACTATGTGCACGAGCTGATGGCTTTGTCCGATCTGATCGTAACGAAGCCGGGCGGGCTTACCGTATCCGAAGCGTTGGCGCTTGAGCTGCCGATGCTGCTCTACAAGCCGATTCCCGGGCAGGAGCAGGATAATGCGCGCTACTTGATTCGGATCGGAGCGGCGGTGGAGGCGCATAGCGCCGCCGAACTGACCATGCAGCTGCAGGACATCATTGAAAACCGTTCCGTGTTATTTCGGATGAAGCAAAATGCAAAATCCGCCCGCTGCAAAGAAGGCGCGGCGCAGGCGTTGACGGCCATTCTGGAAGCGAAAGCTTGCGGCGATATGATGTGGAGGGTGCCCGCGGTGGCGGCAAATGCGTAAGCTGCGGCAAGCCTCGGCACCAAAAAGCGCCTTGAATCGTGCAAGAGCGCAGCGCCATTACGCCGCTGCGAGCGCGCAAGGCAATGGCCTCCTCCAGCTCACAATGGCCGCCGATACGATGCCGACAGAGACAAATGTCGGCTTAAAACGGTTGACATGAAACCATTTGGTTTCGTATAATGTAAAAAGCGAAACCAAATGGTTTCACAAATAAGCGCTAATGGAGGCAACTTTATGTCGAACAATAATCAACCGACACTCCCGGATATTCGCAAGACACTCGTTTTGAACGCATCGATTCAGAAAGTATGGAATGCCGTCGCCACTTCGGAAGGCATTGCCGCCTGGTTCATGCCGAATGATTTTCAACCTGAGCTCGGCTATGAATTTCACCTTAATGCAGGGCCGTTCGGCAATTCCCCCTGCAAAGTAACGCAGCTCGATCCTCCGAACCGCATGTCTTTCGAGTGGGGAAGGGACTGGACGTTGACATTTGAGCTGGCCGAGCTGGAAGGAAAAACGGAATTTACGCTGATTCATGGCGGCTGGACGGCCGACATGGCTACCGAGTTCGGAGAATCTCACACCGTCGTTCGCGAACGAATGGATCAAGGATGGAGCGGCCTGGTACAAAAGCTCAGTGCGTATGTCGAAGCTTGAATCGACGGCTTCCTCGCCAAAGCATGACGTCTTTCAAGCGGTCGCCGATCCGACGCGCCGCCAACTGCTGGGGCTGTTGGTCGACCAGGAGATGCCGGTTACGGTTATCAGCGGGCATTTTCCGATGAGCCGCACGGCCGTCTCCAAGCATTTGCGCGTATTGGCGGATGCGGGGCTGGTGAAGGAAAGGAAGGTCGGGCGGGAGACGCGCTACCGTCTGGAACCGGAGCCGCTGCTCGAGCTGAAGCGATGGCTCGCCTTTTACGACCGGTTTTGGGACAATAAGTTGGCTGCGCTTCAGCGTTATGTCGAGCAAGCCGATGGGAACGACGACAGTCAAGTCGAAGCGCCGCTTACCGTTGTGAAACGGGAACCGGCTGAATAAATCAACCGAATGACAGGGAGGGGCAATCTGCCTCTCTTTTTTGCTGCATCCGGAAGTAATGCCGCTGTCTTCGTAGTAGTGGGAACGTTTACAAATCGGTATTGACAGGTTGCTATTATCGGAGGTAAGATGATCGTGCATATATAAACATTATAGAACAAAAATGATCATTAGATCGTTGTATGACATATATTCGAACATATGTGAACGAGCAAGCGTTGATATTTGATCGGGAGGGCGTTCCGCATGCTAGCAGCAGAGAGGAAATTGCGCATCGTAGAATTTGTAAAAGAGAAACGGGCTGCCAGTGTTGCTCTACTATCCAAGCATTTCGGGGTTCATGAGGTCACGATCCGCAGAGATTTGGCAGAAATCGAACAGGAAGGTCTCCTGCGCCGAACACATGGGGGGGTGATTGTGGAGCAAGGCGTAAGCATTGAGCCTCCGTTCTCCGAACGTTCCAACAATCAGGTAGAACAGAAAAAACGCATTGCCAAAAGAGCGGCCGAAATGATAGAGGACGGAGACTGCATCATCCTCGATTCGGGGACGACGACGGTCCAGATGATCCCTCATATTATGAACCGTGCCAACTTGACTGTCGTGACGAACGATATCAATATTGCAGCCGAGCTGCGCAGTCCCGACATCAAAGTCATTGTAACGGGCGGCGAGCTATATCACGAAAGCTTTGTGCTTAACGGAATGTATGCCGATAAAATGCTTGGCATGCTGCATTTGCAAAAAGCATTTATCGGGACATGGGCGATTCACCCGGTATACGGCTTGACGTACCAAGATTCGCTTTTCGTTCCGACCAAGCAGGCGATGATCAGGGCCGCGCAGGAAATCATCGTGCTGGCCGACGATACGAAGATCGGCAAGGTTGCGCTTCATACGCTCGCTCCGATTCATGAAATACATACGTTCATAACGGGAACCGAAGCGGTCGAAGCCGAGCCTTACCTCAAACAATTCAGGGATAACGGCATCCATGTCATCACAGCCTAGTTTTTTTCATACGTGGGAAAACCGATACTTGGGAGGATGATTCAAATGAAAATTCGAGGCATCGCACACAGAGGATACCCGGCGAAATACGCAGAAAATACGTTGACTTCGTTTCAAGCGGCGCGCGACTTAGGATATTCCCAGTTGGAGCTGGATGTCCATATCAGCAAGGACGGCGTCCCTGTCGTTATGCACGACGCCGCAATCCACCGGATGACGAACGGAAAAGGTTTGATTAAAGATTACACGGTCGAGCAGTTAAAACAATTTCGCATCGGCGAGACGGAGACGATTCCGACGCTCGAAGAGGCGTTGCGGCTGGTGAAAGGCCACATGATCGTCAATATCGATTTGAAACAGACGGGCGACTATTATAAAGGCATGGAAGAAGCGGTGTATGAGGTTCTTCGCGCAACCGGTATGGTGGATCAGGTATATTTGATGTCGCTCGATCATTTTTCGCTGATCAAGATGAGGAAGCTGTCGCCGGACGTCGAACTCGGCGTCTCGTTTATCGGCAGCATGCCTTGCGTATTCCCGTTTATGAAAGAAATCCGGGCGCGATATTTGGCGGTGAAACTTTGCTACATGACGGATGAATATTACCGGATGATTGAGGAGCACGGGTACGAGCTGATCGCCTGGCCGGTCAATTCGGAGGCCGATATGAGCCTGGTAGTGGAGAAATACCCGAACGCCTTGGTAACGACCAATGATTTGGAGAAGTGGATGTCCTTTTTGGAGAAAAGAAAGCAAGCAGAGCACAGCCGTATTTCATAAGCAACCGGAGCTGCGGCTAAAGCGCATAGACGTCAAAAAAGGAACGAATTGGGGAAATCGCCGGAGTGCGTGTCCGGCCTCTTCCTGATTCGTTCCTTTCGCTTTTCCGGATAGAACCTCACACTTAAGGTTTGTTTCATTTATGATATACCGGTGCGATGCGATCAATCCGATTCGTCCAAATGCCGCCGGTGAAATGGGTGGGCAGACGTGCGAGATCTTCGGCGCGATCAAACCCGGATGAAAACTCGCTGCCGTCCCCGCCTACTACAATGACACGCGTGTCCGCTCCATCCATCCGGTTTAGAAAACGGTCCGGCCATCCCCACAGCCAAGGCCCGATTTTTTCGGGAATGTGCAGCTGCGTACGTTCGCATGCCGATGGGATGTATCCCGTCCAGCCTACGGCGATGTAAGGCAGCAAGCAGCTTTTCATCGTAGCTTTGGACATGACGCGGATATCGGGCATGTGCGTTTTGACGGAGGCAATCGGTTCGTCTCCGCCATAAACCGTCAGCCGGTTTCGCCTGTCCTCGGGCAGCTTCGCGAGCGCCTGAGCGAGCTGTTCTCCTTCTTTCGGATCGTTGCTTTTTATATGTATCAGCAGCGACTGCGCGGGAAATCGCGCCAGCACTTCATCAAGCGACGGCATCCCTCCGATCCCTTTGCCGCGGAACGGGAACGTTTTCCCGCGATCGGCGGTGTAGCCGTATCCGATATCGAATTGCTTCAATTCCGCCATCGTGTAGAGTTTCGGCTCCCCTTTCGCATTCGTCCGGCAATCGAGCGTCCAATCGTGAAACACGGCGAATTGTCCGTCTTTGGTGGGCCTAATATCCAATTCGACGATATCGGCCCCTGCCTCGAAGGCCGCTTCCATCGCCGGAATTGTATTTTCCAAATAAGGATGCTCCGGCTCGTAAATGCGCTCGGCTGTGCACGTATCATTCGCGATGCCTTCCATCACGAACGTTTGCGCCAGCCCGCGATGTGCAAGCAGCAGCGGTTCTCCGCTGCGCGCTTTGGCAAAGTGCGAACTGTTATTCAAGTAGGCGAATACGAGCAATACGAGGAATAGCGCAGTCGTCTTGCCTTTCAATATTTTTTTCAGCCTGTTCATCATACACCTCCTGCGGCGAATATTGTGAGTGACGTGAAGTAGTCCTATTTTCGTCTACTTTCCGGCGGGATTCAATGACGAGGAGATGATAATCATATGATGCGTACATTCTCGCAATTCCTTGCGGTTTCGGTTTTCGTCCGTAGCGTGCCGTAAGAATGAAAACTGGTTATCTGGCAAACAATGGCAATTGCAACCAAAATTGCAAAAGGGCAGATGATCGCTGATGGAAAGAACCGTATTGATTATGACTTGGATCGTCAGCATATCGGCGCTGATTGCTTTCGTGCCGCTGCGCAGATGGAGGGAAGCGGCGGTCGTATTTTTGGCGAGTCAATCCGTAACCTGGTTCGTCAGCATTTCGTTTGTGGAATGGGGCGTGTTATGGGATCGTCGTGAGCGGGCTTTCATTGCCCGAACATTTCATAGAGAAATATACGCATCTAATTCAATATCACCATTGGCACTGGTATTATACGTGCATCAGCCTTTGTGCTACGCTATGGCTTTCACGCTTGTTTTACACCTTGTTTTTTCGAATAAAACGATCGCGCACCGACGGGGACTTCGCCGGACAATAGCGCTTGTCCGAAAATCGGCGGCACCAACGCAGACCTCTCTCTTTTTGATGGAAAAAGATTGTTAGGAAATCGGGTGCATTCCACGGTATAATAGAGCTACTCGGTTGCTATGAAGAGTGAGGGAGAAGATAAACGATGAAAAAGTTTATTCTCGGACTGTTGTGCGGGGCTGTTCTTGCGGCTTCGACGACGATTTTTGCTGCGGATGAGATCAGAGCGATGCTCTTTCCGGTTAAATTTCAATTTAACGGCGAGAGCCGGGATACCGGTTCACGTTTTGCCGTATTGAATTATGAAGGACATACGTACGTGCCTGTACGTTTCATGACGGAAAATTTGGGGGCCGGCGTCTCCTATGACAAAGATTCGGGGACGATCTCGGTCGTAACGGAACCTAAAGACGCAAGCGAAGCCGAGCGGAAAGTATGGGCCGTCATGTACCGCCTCGAGCGGGGGATGAACCAGAAAGAAGTCAAGCAGGCGCTGGGTGACCCTTCCTTCCTGACGCTGATCGACAGCTCGCGTCAGCAGGTGTGGCGTTACGATATCGGAGCCAAGACCGGCTATCAATTCGGCGGGCTGAATTCCGATACGGCCGGTTTGAAAAAAGGAGACTTGGAGGCGCAGCTGTTTATCAATTGGACGGCCGGCGGCCAAATCGACCGCTACGACCTCTGGTATGTGAAGAAAGCTGCGGACGGCAGCCGGCAAATTTATACCCACATCGTGTATCCGGACGGATCGACCGCCGGTGCGCTGTACGAATAGAGGCTGTCTGCCGTAGAACCGCCATCGATGAAAAAAGGATCACCGTGATCTCCTCTCCCGGGAGAAAGCGGTGATTTTTGTTTGGCCGGGAGCGTGCGGACCGGAACACAGGAAAAAGGCCATAGCCGCGCTATGACCTCGAAGGGGAAATGCCGTCAATTGGTATCGTTAAAGAACTAACGCACGACCTACAATCACAAGCAAGATGAAGAGAACCAAGATGACACCTGTCGAAGTAAAACCGCCGGCAACTGCACCCATGTTTCATTCCTCCTCCTTTGGTCTTTTTGTGCGGGGGGTGTTTGCTCCTTAACACATGATTACGATATGCGGGACAATCGTTTAACGGGTGGGCGCAAGCCCCTGGATGGGCAAAATGGGCGGAGATGGGATTGCGCCGCTCGAAACGCATCCATTTGTTAAGAAACGATCAAGGAAACTAACAAATCATTATCTTTGACCTAATATCCGTCTAAAGCCGGTCTGCCATAATGGTATTCAATAGAACAGCAACGGGAGGGACCGGAAAATGGCGAGAGTGATGATTGTTGACGACGCCGCTTTTATGCGCATGATGCTGCGGACCATTCTGTCGGAGGAAGGCCATGAGATTATCGCGGAAGCGACAAACGGGGCGGAGGCCGTCCAGGCATACATGGCGCACCGCCCGGACTTGGTTACGATGGACATTACGATGCCGGAGGTGGACGGCGTCGCTGCGGTGAAAGAAATTCGTGCGAATGATCCGCAGGCGAAAATCATTATGTGTTCGGCGATGGGGCAAAAAGCAATGGTGGTCGAAGCGATTACGGCGGGTGCGAAAGATTTTCTCGTGAAGCCGTTTCAGCCGGAGCGGGTTATCGAATCCGTGAACAAGGTGCTCGGATTGTAAAAAGAGAAAAAGCTCTGGGAGCGGGTCGGACTCGTCTCTCCAGAGCTTTTTTGTTGTTTCGCCCGCGCGCTTATTCTTTGAAGTCGTTATAGCCTACGCTGTTGAGCTTGCCTTGCCAAAAGGTGAGCTGCGCCGTTCCGCCGTTCTTGCCTTTATATTGATAAACGACCTGGTTTTCATTTTTCTTGACCAGCTTGCCGAGGCCGATTTTTTTGGCTACCTCATCGAAAGTCGATTCCATAGGCACGGAGTCGATTTGCTGCTTGGTGACGACCGGTTCTTGAGCGGCACCGGCAGGCGGTTCGGGAACGGCCGCTTGGGAATTATTCGCTCCGGGTGCAGGGGGTGCTGGCGGTTTCGCGGGTTGGGAAGCGTCGGTGCAACCGGCGGCGGTTAGCAAAACCAGCGCTGCAAGAATGATGAGCTTCTTTTTCATAGTCGGGTCCTCCCTGAATGCGATTGCTATTGGTATTTCCATAATATAGCTTCTTTACTCCAATATTTGCTATTCCGCTAGGCTATCGAATGTTTGCGGAAATCGGGATCGGCTACAAGAGGATTCGCAGCCATACCGGGTTATGAGAGGGCAGTTGATGGTGACATGGTGCAATCCGTGCTCCTTTCGTACATGTATTGGCTCTATTTTATTAACGCAGCAAAATGAATAATGTTTCTTCAAAAATAACTTTGAACCAAAACGAAAAGCCGGACGGGCTTCGGAACCGCGGAGAGCGGCGGCATGTATCTTTTCTGGAAAACGGAGGAAAACTACGGGTTGGCAGTGACGATAACGGAAAGAAAGGCGGTATGCCGGCATGCCATTTGCGAAAATTAACGGAGTTGCGCTTCATTATCGAATCAAAGGCGCGGGGGTCCCGATCGTGTTCATTCATCCCCCGCTGCTTGCAGGCAACGTGTTTCATCGGCAGCTTACGGAGCTGTCCGGCCGATTCCAAGTCATCGTTCCCGACTTGCGCGGGCACGGGCAAAGCGAGGCAGGGGGACGCAGCATCACCTACTCGCTGCTGGCCGAAGATATCGTAGCGCTGCTCGACGACCTCGAAATCAAGAAAGCTTATTTATGCGGATATTCGACCGGAGGGTCCGTCGCGTTGGAAGCGATGCTGGCGTACCCGGAACGGTTTTACGGGGGTATTCTCGTCAGCGCGATGTCCGAGGTGGGTACATTCAGAGTCAAAAGCGAAATTTGGGCAGCGGTTCGTTTGACGCGGTTTCGAGCGAAGCGGCTCACCGCAGCGGCGATTGCTCTTGGTAATGCGGATCGCATGGATACGTTCAAGCGGCTCTATAACGCTGCGATGCAAGGGCAAATCAAAAGGCTGCATGAATATTTTCAATGCAGCTTGATTTATAATTGTACAAACCGGCTTCATGAGATTGAAAGCCCGATCCTGTTGCTGTACGGGGAGAAGGACAAACTTTTTCGTCATCACGGCAAGCTGCTGCAGCGCGAATTGCGCAACGACACGTTTCGCACCGTAAAAAAGGTAGCCCATCAAATTCCGACGAAGGCGGCCGAGGATATGAACGGTCATATCCGGGATTGGATCGACCGTCAAGATCCTTGGAGAATGGCGCCGCGCGACCGGAAAGAAAGCCGATACGATGCGTTTCTTGTGCCCGAGGCGTACGAAGACGAGCAGCAGCCGGAATTAACGTAGGTTTATTTTATTTTGCCTGTAAAGTCCCGCGCATAGTACAATAAGGGCAGCAAGGCGATCCATCATTATCCAAAAGACATCGGAGGGATGCCTGTGAGTCCGGAAATTATCGCCTTCGTCATTATTTTGCTGCTGCTCGCGTCACTGGCGATCCGTGCGGCGATGCGAAAACCGGGTCGCCCGCGGAAACACGATCAAGGAGCAACCGATTCCGCCCATTCGTTCGGCTTGACCGATATGGACGCGGATCGTCGCCATCATCACAACCATCACAACCATCATCACAACCATCATCCTGGAGACAGCGGGCACCATGGTCACGGACACGGCCATTCCGATTCCGGGGGAGGCAGTGACAGCGGCGGCGACGGAGGCGGGGGAGGAGATTAACCGTGAGCGAAACAAACCAAACGGCGATACTCGAGCAAGCGGCAATATACGTAAGGCAAGAGCTGGAGCGGGACAGCGGCGGTCACGACTGGTGGCACATCGTCCGGGTCACGGCGATGGCCAAGCGGCTTGCCGCCGGAGAACAAGCCGACCTGTTTGTATGCGAACTGGCGGCACTGCTGCACGATGTGGCGGACGAGAAGCTGAATCCGAGCAAGGAAGCCGGGCTCAGGAAAGTGAAGTCGTGGCTTGAGCAGGCAGGAGTTAGCCCGGAAGGCGGCCTGCATATTATGGAAATCATTGCGACGATGTCGTATGGGGGCGGGAAAGGTGAGCCCATGCGTACGCTGGAAGGCCGTATCGTTCAGGATGCCGACCGGCTGGATGCGATTGGCGCGATCGGTGTGGCCCGGACATTCGCCTACGGGGGTTGGAAAGGATCGCCGATGCATAATCCGGAACTTCCGCCGAGAGAGCATATGACGGCGGAGCAATACCGGAACGAGGAGAACACGACGATCAATCATTTTTATGAGAAGCTGCTGAAGCTGAAGCAGCGCATGAATACGGATACGGCCCGCGCGATTGCCGAGGAACGGCACCGCTTTATGGAGCGATTCCTCGAACAGTTTTACCGGGAATGGGATGCGGAGGACACTCACGGGCTGTAGCGCGGAGCGTTGCCTTGTTCGGGACTGCATGGGGAAAGGCAGGAGCGAATGTAAGGAAATATGGGGCGGAGGAGTAATCAACCTGTGACGATCAGAGCAGTGTTGTTCGATTTCGATGGGACGTTGGCCGATACGTTGCCGGTCTCTTTTCGGGCTTTTCAAGCCGTTTTTCAAGCATACGATAACCGTGATGTGACACCGGAGCAGCTTGTTTCGATGTTCGGCCCGACCGAGGATGAAATTTTGCTTCGTAACTTGGGGAACAAGGAACGAGCGGCAGAGGCGATCCGCGATTATTACCGCCTATACCGGGAAGGCCATAGCGGCGGGGAATGTTTGCCGCCGGATATTGTGGCCCTGCTGGACACCATCCGATCGCTGCACATCAAGATGGGCGTCATTACCGGAAAAAGCCGGCAGGCTTACCGGATTTCTTCGGAAGCGCTGGACCTAGACCGTTATTTCGAAGTCGTAGTCACCGGGGACGATGTACGAAAGCCGAAGCCCGATCCGGAAGGAATCGACAAGGCGCTCGCCGTGCTTGGCGTGAGACGGGAGGAAGCGGTATTTGTCGGCGACAGCAATGCGGATATAGCGGCCGGCCGAGCGGCCGGACTGCGAACGTACGGGGCGCATTGGCTGTCGGTTAGCCAAACGATGGCGTTCGAGCTTAGACCGGATGACATCTTTACCGGCGTCGATCCGTTTCTCGCGCTGTTGCGTGAAGAGTCCGGTGCGAAATTTCGCTGGCTGGAGTGGGCGAAGCAAATTCAGGCGATATCGCAGACGGGGCTCGCTTACGTCAAAGACGTGTACGATAAGGAAAGGTATGAAGCGCTTCGCGAACTTAGCGTAGAGATTATGCAGCACTATACGCAGGTCGACGCAGAGCGAATTCGATTGACGTTTGCAAGCGAGCAAGGCTACGCGACTCCGAAGGTCGACGTGCGCGGGGTTGTATTTCACGATAACCGGATTTTGCTCGTTAGGGAAAAGGCGGACGGCGCTTGGGCGCTGCCCGGCGGCTGGGCCGATATCGGGTATTCCCCTTCGGAAGTCGCGGTGAAGGAAATCAGCGAGGAAGCGGGATACCGGGTGGAGCCTGTCCGGCTTCTGGCCGTACTGGACAAAAAATTTCATGATCACCCGCCGGAACCGTATCATATTTATAAAATATTTATTCATTGCGCGATTGTCGGCGGCGAAGCTGCGGGCGGCGTGGAAACGAGCGAGGCCCGCTTTTTCGGTGAAAACGAGCTGCCGCCGCTGTCATTGCAGCGCAATACGGTGCAGCAAGTCAAGACGATGTTCGAGTTTTTGCGAAACCCGGAGAAGCAAGTGATTTTGGACTAATGCTGATAACGTGTGCCTGCCATCATTTCGACATGATAGGATAGCCGTCCCGATTCCGGCCATTTGGCGGAACCGGGGCGGCTTTTTATTGGGCTGCTAGTCCTTCGCGCCTCCGCTTACTCCAACCAATCGATGACCGGGTCCCATTTCAGCGGCGGCTTATGCCGGAGACGCTTGCGGACGACTCGGCCGATTCGCTCGATGCCTTCTTCGATCTGGCTTTCGTTCGTACGGATGATGCTAACGCGCAGTCCGTTGTCTTTGGGGAAAGCAGGCAAATAGCACCGGTCCGTCGGTACGGTGAAGATGCCCTGCTGTTTGAGCTGTGCCCCGATATCGGAGGCCGGCAGGCATCCGGGCAATAGCAGCCGGGAGAAGAGGCCGGCCTTAGGGACATGGATGCGAGCCTCTTCCGGCAAATGGCGCTTGCATGCGGAATTCAGCGCTTCCATTCGGGAACGGTAGCGTGCCTGCATGTTCAGCGCGTGGCGGCCGTACATGCCGCAGTTCAAATACAGCTCAAGAGCCGCCTGCGACAGCGCGGCCGTGCTGGAGTCGGTGGAAGCTTTGAACAAGCGGAACGTTTCGATTAAAGCTTTGGGCAGCACCGCGACCGCGAGCCGCAGTCCCGGGAGCATCACTTTCGAGAAGCTTTTTACGTATATGACATGACCGGTGTCGCTGTACGAATAGATCGGGTCTGCCCGGTGGTCGGTCTCGAGATCCGCGATATAATCATCCTCCACGATGTAAACGTCATAAGCTGCGGCGAGCTGGGCGATCCGCTCCTTCTCCGTCTGGGAATAGCTCGTTCCGAGCGGATTGTGAAAACGCGGTACCGTGTAAAAAAATTTGATCGGATTGCTGCGAAAATGCCGTTCCAGCTCCTCCAGATCGATGCCTTGGTCGGTTCGGGCGATGCCGATAACGGTGACGCCGAGCAGTTCGAGCGAACGGAGCATGCCGGGATAGGTCGGCTGCTCCACAAGCACGACCTGCTTCCCGTTCGGAAACGGCATGCCGGCCAGCAGGTGGAGCGCTTGCTGCGAGCCGGAGACGACGCTAATTTGCTCCGGGCCGGCAAACACTTGCCCATCGGCCAAATGCCGCCGCAGCGCTTGGCGCAAAGAACCGAAGCCTTGCGGGTCCGAGTACGTGAACAAGCGATCCTTGTACAGCTCGATCGCGCGGTTCATACAGTGCCGGAAATCTTCATACGGCATGACGGCGGGATCGGGAGCGGCCGAGGAGAAATCGATCCCTTTGCCCGCGTCTGCGCCGCGGCTGGAAGCGGGCCGAACGACGGCGTAATATCCGCTCTTGGCTACGGAATAAACGAGGTGTTCTTTCTCGAGACCTTCGTAGGCGCGAATGGCCGTATTTTTGCTGCACGCGAAACGGGCCGTCAGTTCCCGTATGGAAGGGAGCTTCTCCCCCGGGCGAATGACGCCGGATTCAATGTCGCTGCGGAAGGCGTCCATGATCCGGTTATATTTATGCTCCATCAGATAACCTCCAGATTCGCAATTCTGTACGGGTACAGAATTCGGAAAATAACAAACAGACGAACCGTTGTGTCCAGTATACTCCATATTATCACCGCGATCATAACTTAGTGGAGGGGTACAGATGGAATGGACACATGAACGGTGGCCTTACCGGATTAGCGACAGGAAGGAGCTGCTGCAGACGGATACGGTGTATTCTTTGCTGCAGACGACCTATTGGGCGGGAAACCGTTCCAAGGAGACGATTATCCGAAGCATAGAGGGCTCTTTATGTTTGGGACTTTACGATGCGGATATGTATCAGGCTGGATATTTGCGGGTCGTGACCGACTATGCGACATTTGCGTGGGTATGCGATGTTATCGTTCATCCGGATCATCGCGGGCAGGGGCTCGGCAAATGGCTGGTGCAATGCTTGGTGGAGCATCCGAAGCTGAAGGGCATCCAAATGGTTCTCGGCACACGCGATGCGCACGGCTTGTATGAGCAGTTCGGTTTCGAACGCCGGGAAATGATGCGCAGGCTCGTACCGGTAGAAGGTAAGCGATAAAGGGGAGCAATAAAATTTTTCGGGGTCGCTTCAGTCTACCCCCCACAAAAAGACGGGCATGTCCGAAGTAATGTAAGAAAGTGTATTTTAAATGAATTTTGTCTATGCCTAAAGGAGCGCCCGTCACTTATGACCTTGTTCAATTGCAGCGGCTGCGGAAAGCTGCTTACCGGCATGATGCAATCGCTCTGTACGGATTGCCTGAAATCTCGCATTGAGCTTGCCCATCAAATCAAAAGCTTCTTGCAGGCGCATCCGAATGCGTCGATCATGGATTTGTACGAGCAAACGGGTATCCCGATCAATAAAGTCAAAGAGCTGCTGAAGCAAGGATAGCGCCTTAAGCGCATCATCGGCATGAATCAACGGTGCGCGCGGTAAACAAAGAGCAGTCTGTCATCAAGAACAGACTGCTCTTTTAAGTATCTGAATTTATTGGTTCGCCGACGTTGTTTTACTAGCGTCATCACGATTGCCACGTTTCTTATCCAATTGCGCTTTCTTTTCGTCCACGGTAATGCCTTTCTCCGCAGCGAGCTGTTCGAGCTTGGCTTGCCGCTCCTGTTCCATTTGCGCTTTGAGCTCGTCGATGGTAACGCCTTTCTCTGCGGCGAGCTGCTCCAATGTAGCTCCTTTTTTGGGGGAGGCCGCATGTTTTCCCGGCGCTTGATTCGAAACGGACGCAGAAGGTTCCGCAGCAAATGCAGAACTCATCGCGCTGATGGCGAACAAGGCTCCCTTTACGTTTCCTGAAAATATCTAGGCACAGACATTAGCGCTTGAATTCGAGGAAAGGATCAGCCGTATTCCCCGGTGGTAGGGGCATGCGACTTGGCCTGAACGTTCGTTACGAATAAATGAATGTTACTTCCATTTATCGGTCAAAGTATGGTTATCTCCGCGGCAAATTCTCAGTTAGTTTTCAGACGGGGTTCAGAGCATTTTCAGCTGCATCTGCCATAATGGATAAGAGTGACCGGCATTTATAACGGTCTATCAGCTGGAGGATCCGCATATGGGGCAATTGAAAGGAATCAAAATATTGCTCGTCGATGACGAACCGAATATATTGCAGTATCTTGAGCTCGGACTTACGAATGAGGGCTACGAGGTATGCCGAACGTTGAAAAAAACGGACAATGCGTCCGTGATCATGCTGACGGCAAAAGATGAAGTGGATGACCGGGTGAAAGGGTTAACGATCGGAGCGGACGATTATATGATAAAGCCGTTCAGCTTCGAGGAGCTGCTTGCGCAAATTCAGGCGCGAATCCGCAACCAGTTTCCCAATTTGTTCGGCGAGGTGGTGGTCGAAGATTTCCGGATCGATGACCGGCGCAAAGAGATCCGTTTCGAAAGCCGCGTGCTCGAGCTCTCGTCGACCGAGTACGAGCTGCTGAAATTTCTCATCCTCAATCAAGGGCTTGTGCTCAGCAAAGCGATGATTCTGGATAAAGTGTGGGGCTATGATTTCGGCGGAGAAGAAAACATTGTGGAAGTGTACATCCGGCCCATGCGGGAAAAGCTGAACGATCGGGAGCATCGTCTCATCCGTACATTGCGCGGGGCCGGATACCGGCTCGATATCCCATGAAAGCCCTGGATCGGTTCCGGCGCTCGGTCCTTCCGAATTCTATGCGCTTTCGGCTCTTGTCCCGCTCACTCCTAGTACTGGCAGCCTTGCTGATGCTGATCGGCATATCGCAATATTTGGTGATGCAGAAGTTCATTTATAAGAATAAAGCGCAAAGCTTGCAAAGTCAGATTTTATCCTTCCCGCGCGAGGCGTGGCAGCAGTTGGCCGAAGGTGATTCCGGCGGACCGGGAAGACGCCCGATGCTGTTTTTGCCGGATGCGTCTTTCTCGCTTATCGATGCGAATGGCGATCTTCAGGTGGTTTCTTCAGGACAGGATTTGAGCGAACCGCCCAAGTTGTCTCCGGAAGAATACCAAGCGGCGATGGAGCGGGAGAAAGAAGTCCATTTCCGGATCGTTCGCAACAGCATGGGGGAGGAGCAGCTGGTCGTGCTGCAGCCGGTGGATTCGCGCGGTCGCATGACGAGTCTCGTTCAAGTCAACACGAGCACCGGCCCGCTCAAAGATATGCTCGCAAGACAACTGATGACGTTTATCGCGCTGTCTTTGCTGGCGCTGCTCGTAGGCTTACTTGCCTTTTTGCCCGTATTGAAAAGAACGCTCATCCCGCTGTCCAATATGGTGCGTACCGTCGGTCGGATCGATGCCGGAAACTTGGCGGTACGGATTCCGTCAAATCAAGGCCAGCAGGAAATCGACAGACTCGCGGCTTCGTTTAACGGCATGCTCGAAAGATTGGAATCGTCGTTCGAGGCCGAGAAGGAAGCGAAAGAGCAAATGCGCCGCTTTGTCGCCGACGCTTCCCATGAGCTTCGGACGCCGCTCACGTCCATCCATGGATTTCTCGAAGTGCTGCTTCGCGGCGCCATGCATCAGCCGGAGCAGCTGCGCAAATCGCTCCTGTCGATGTACGGAGAATCCGAGCGAATCAACAAGCTGGTTCACGATCTGCTGCTGCTGGCGAAGCTGGACAGGGCTCCCGTCATGGAGCTCGCGGACGGCGACTTGAACCGCGTACTCCGGGAGATGGAACCGCAGTTTCGGCTGCTTGCCGGGAAACGCCATGTCGATATCCGTTTGACGGAAGAAGCGCGATGCTTGTACGATGCGGATAAAATGAAGCAGGTCGTCCTGAATTTGTTCCATAACGCCGTACAGCATACCGATCCGGACAAAGGGGATATACGGATTTCAACGGAGCCGATACCGGACGGTCTGGAGCTGGCCGTCCGCGATAACGGTCCGGGGATTGGACCGGAGCATCTTCCCCATCTGTTTGAACGCTTCTACCGCAGCGAATCGTCGCGTACACGCAAATACGGCGGCGCCGGACTCGGATTATCCATCACGAAGTCGATCGTGGAGGCGCACGGAGGCTCGATCCGGGTTCACAGCTCCCCGGGACAAGGCAGCGCATTTATTGTGACGCTTCCGGCGGGGGGACCCCCCCGAGCGGGCATGGAGCAAGGCTCCGTATAACGAAACGGCTCATTCTTTCGCAGTTGCTTGCAAAAGAATGAGCCGTTTTATGGTTCTGTGCTTGCAGGAACGGATGTTGAAATAGGTCCACGTACCGGTCCCTTCAGGCCGGTGCAATACCGCTTCGAACTGCTGCATGCTTCGTTTGCTCCTTTCGGTCATGACCCCGCTGCGAAAACTTTTTAAAAAGTCTCATGGATCATTATATCATTTTATTCTCAATCCCATTTTCCTCAGCTATAATAAAAATGGTTTATAATGGAACGGAGGTGATGCCCCGTTTGATTGGGAACGAGACAAAAGTGTAAATGGAAAGGAACGATGTTGTTGTTTCGGCGCTGAGCCGGCGGTTTGTTGTAAGCGGATACATGATGGTGCGACAGACGATGTGAAACCCCATTTCCAGTTGAATAAGGAGTGATTTCATTCGTGTACGCAGCAATAAAGATGGTAAACTCGGTTCCGTATAAGTCTCTCAAAATCTGCTTCGTCGCAACTGTCATTATGGCACTTATTGTGACCGCATTCCCTTTACCCCCTGTTCATGCGGAAACAGTAGTCGCGGCAGCGAATACTTCCTCTGGGGCTCCGGAGGGGCCGAATGTGCTTGTCAATGGCGGCTTTGAACAAGCTTCGAACGAATTGCCCGCCAGCTGGAACAAATGGGTGGCCAGCGGCAGCCCGCAGTTCGCTTCGGACGGCCAGACCGTCAAGCAAGGGAGCCGCTCCCTGAAGATTCAGGCGGCGGAAACGTCCCGGGGCAGCATGACGCAGTCGGTCCGCGTGGAACAAAATCAAAACTATCAGCTTAGCGCATGGATCAAGACGGACAATATTGTTTCAAACGATAGAGGCGTTGTCCTCCGGTACCAGTTCTCCGATGCCGACGGCAAAAAGATCGGGACGGACATGTTCACCGCAGCGCGTAAAGGGACGTCCGACTGGCAGCAGCTCACGCATAAGATGGCGGTGCCGTCTGGTGCGGTCAAAGTATTGGTCGAGTTGTTCCTATGGGGAGCCACCGGCACGGTATGGTTTGATGACGTTCGGCTCTCCAAGACGATCGCGATAACCGATCTCATTACGCCGTCGCATCCCCGTCTGCTAGCGACCGCATCGGACTTTGAAGCGCTGAAGGGGCGCATTGCTTCCGACGCCCGGCTGAAGAACTGGTACGACATTTTGCTGGCGAAGGCGAACAAGATGTTGACGGAGCCTCCTTCCAAATACGAGCTGCCGGACGGCGTGCGGCTGTTGTCGGTCAGCCGCAAAGTAATCGAGCGCATCCACAACCTGGCTCTCATTTACCGGTTAACCGGCGATGCCAAGTACGCCGAGCGGGCATGGACGGAGCTGGAGGCGGCGGGCAATTTCAAGGATTGGAACCCGAGCCATTTTCTCGATACGGCGGAAATGACCCATGCCTTCGCCATCGGCTATGACTGGCTCTATGATTATTGGACGACGGAACGCAAGACGTTTCTGCGCAATGCGACGGTGACCAAAGGCTTCGGCCCGGCCTTGACCGGCTACAACAAACCGGACTTTTGGGTTACGACGACCAACAACTGGAACTTTGTCGTCAACGGCGGCATCGGGATGGGGGCCTTGGCCTTCGGAGATGAGCCGGAAGTGAAAGCGACGGCGGAGGATTTGCTCCAGCGCGGGTTTGCGTCGCTGCCGAATGCGCTGCCCCAGTGGGCGCCGGACGGCGGATGGTATGAGGGACCGGGCTATTGGAGCTATTCCATCCAATATATCGGCCTTTACTTCAAGGCGCTCAAGACGGCGCTCGGCACCGACTTCGGCTTGTCCCAGAGCCCCGGTCTGCCGCTGAACGGCGATTTTCCGATCTATACGTCGGGTCCGGCGAATCAGACGTTTAACTTTGCGGATGCGGGGTCCGGTATTCCCAACGCGCCCTCGCTGTACTGGTTCGGCACCGACTTTGACAAACCGGAGTACGGCTGGTGGCAGACGCAGCGGATCGACAAAAATCCTTCGCCGCTCGATCTGCTCTGGTACGTGCCGAACAGTTATCCCGGACCGCGGGCGGCTGGGGTAGGACTCGACAAATATTTCCGCAACGTAGAGGCGGCGACGTTCCGCAGCGCTTGGGAAGATCCGAACGCTCTGTTTGCGGGCTTTAAGGGCACGAGCAAGGAAAAGAACCATAACAATCTCGACGCCGGCACCTTCGTCTTCGATGCGCTGGGCGTACGGTGGGCGCAGGAGCTTGGCTCCGACGACTACAATTTGCCCGGGTATTTCGGCAATCAGCGGTGGACGTACTACCGGATGCGGAGCGAGGGGCAGAACACCCTGGTCATCAACCCCGGCGAGGGACCGGATCAAAATCCAAATGCAACGATCAATCTGAAACGAGTCGAATCGACGCCGCGCGAGGCGCTCGCCGTTGCTGATCTTACCTCTGCCTATGCGGATCAAGCGATCAAGGCGGAGCGGGGCATTCGAATGCTCGATTATCGCCGCCAATTCCTGGTGCAGGATGAAGTGCAGGCCAAAGCGCCGTCCGAGTTCTGGTGGTTCATGCACACCTCGACGCAGATCGACCAGATCGATCCGAACGGTCAGTGGGCGATGCTCAAAAGCGGCGGCAAGCGGCTGTGGGCCCGCATCCTGTCGCCGGCGCAAGCGAAGTTTGTCGCGATGGATGCGCAGCCGCTGCCGACGTCGCCGAACCCGGGCGGGCAAAACCCGAACAACGGCATTCGCAAGCTTGCCGTCCATATCGAAAATGTGCAGGACCTGCGCTTATCGGTGCTGATGGTGCCGCTGCGCGAAGGGGAAGCGCCTCCGTCCGTGCTGCCCCCGGTTGTACCGTTGTCTGACTGGCACAACGACGGCACAGCGCCGCCTCTGCTGAGCGGCATCACCGTGAATGGCGCACCGCTGGCGGGCTTCTCGGCCGAGACGTTCACGTATGATGCGTCATTGCCGGCGGGAACGTCGACCGTGCCGGTCGTAACCGCTGCTGCCGCAAGTTCCGGCGCGGAAGTGACCGTGCAGCAAGCGGCCAAATTGCCGGGCACGGCTTGGATCGACGTGAAGCTTCCCGGCGGCGCGGCTTCCAGATACGCCGTTCATTTCCCCGGCAAAGTCGGCGCAGGAGAAGCCGGGCTGCCGATCCTGGATGTAACGGCCAGCGCCGATGACGGGAACGTGGCTGAAAATACGATCGATGACGATTTGGCTACCCGATGGTCAGCCGAAGGAGACGGACAGTGGATCACGTACGATCTTGGCGCGCCGACAGCGGTGCGCAGCGTATCCGTCGCCTGGTATAAAGGGAACGAGCGCACGTCTGCCTTTGATATCGAGATTTCAACCGATGGAGCGAATTGGACACAAGTGTATAGCGGCACAAGCTCCGGCATATCGGCCGAATTGGAGAATTATGCCACCCTCGACCGCACAGCGCGGTATGTCCGTATCGTGGGACGAGGCAACTCGCAGAACAAGTTCAACAGCATCGTCGAAACCCGCATATACGACCGGATCGCCCCGGAGCAAAACAAAACGCCCGCTCTGAAGAGCGTTGCCCTTGCAACCGATGTGACGGATTTGAAGGTGACGCAAACGGCGAAGCTTTCACTCTCGGGTACGATGACGACGGGGGCGCCGGCCGACCTGCAGGGGGCGAATATACAGTATCAATCCAGCAACCCGGCGATCGTTGACGTCGGCAGCGACGGTGTGGTAACGGCTAAAGCGGAGGGCACGGCCCGGGTGACGGCTGCCGTGACGCTCGGGGGATATTTGAAGTTTGGCAGCGCCCAGTTTACGGTCATCGATCCGCTGAACCGGAAGCTTTATCCGACGCACGATACGTTCGTCCGGGACGGTACGTACGCGGACACGAATTACGGCACATCCGGCACACTGACGGTGAAAAAGAGCAGTCCGGGCTTTGAACGGCAGACGTTTCTTCAGTTTGACCTTAGCGGCGTCGCCGGCGAGGTCGAATCCGCGGTCTTGTCCTTGTACGGCAACGTGGCTGACAGCGGGGGGACGGAGGCGGATCAGACGGTTCATACGGTGGAAAACGACGGCTGGACAGAGAAGACCGTAACGTGGAACAACAGGCCTGCCGTAGGGGACGCTTTGGCAACCGCAAAGGCTAACAGCACACCTGCTTGGCGCGACTTTGACATTACCGGGTACATCCGTGCGCAGCTGGCAGGCGATAAGACGGCGAGTCTTGCCGTCGTGCAGGATTCGGCTCCGGGCCTTGCCACCAACTTCAATTCCAAAGAAAACGCACAGTTCAAGCCGAACCTGACGATCAAGATCAAAGATCTTAAGGCCCCGAAGATTACGGTTACCGGCGTGACGTACGGGCAAGGCTACGCCGACAGCGTCTCCCCGGCGATTACGGCGGAGGATGCGGAAAGCGGCGTCAAAACGTTAAGCGTCACGCTGAACGGCGAGCCGTACGTCTCGGAAACGCCGATCACGGCAGCAGGTGTCCACACCCTGCGGGCGGAGGCGTCCGACTTTGCCGGCAATACGGCGACCGAAACGGTTACCTTTGCCGTCTACTACGCCAATCGAGGTCCGGTGACGGCAGCAGGCTGGTTTGCCGTAGACCGCCTCGGCACGGTTGCGGGCAGCGTTTATAGCATCAACGGCGGAGGTAGTGAGAACAACAACGGCAGCGATAAAGGCATTGCCAAGCTTCATCTGGAAGCAAACCTGGGATACGCGAGCGGGCTTGGGCCGACGGGAAGCGTAAGGCTCCACATCGAGCCGGCCGGACTCCGTCTAGACCTGCAAAAGATCGGTTTTCTGGTCATTACGGATCAAAGTGCCATCGTGCAGGGGACGGCGTCCGGCTCGGACGGCGGCAAGTACACTTTGCGCATGGCTCTGAACGATCCTGAAGCGAAGGGAAAGGCAACTCCGTCGGTGTCCCTTATCGTATGGAAGGAGGGGAGCGAATCCCCTGTCCTGGAATATTCGGAGCAGCCGCTGACCGGCGCTGTCAAGTTCCATAAGTAGCCTTATCGGACGGGAAAACCAACCCGACGAGGGAGCCGCAGCGACAATCGGGCTGCTGCTGTAGAGGCGCGTTCCGCCTGCATTGATTAGAATCGGCAGCACCGCTCATGTCCGCAGAACGATAAAGAAGTAGGACGATAAAGAATAGGAGCACTTCAATCCCGCTTTGTTGTTGCGCGGGTTGAAGTGCTCCTTCTTATTGGTTTGCCAAGCCCGCTTCCTTACGCGAGCATGCGGACCGGCCGGCCGGGCTGCGCCGCCACAGCAGCCATGCCCCGGCCATGAGCGCGGTCAGCACGGCGGCGGCAGCGCCGATCCCGGGGAGGCCGAAGGCGCCGAGCAGCGCAAATGCGGCCACCGGGCCAAGCGCTGCGCCGACGTCGACGACGGTCGTGTATGTCGTCATATAGGCTACGGCGGAGCCGCCCGCTGCGGCGTCGGCTGCAAGCGCGTCCGTCAGCGTGTTGATGGCGGTATTCGCCAGCATCACGCACAGCAGGACGGCCAGCCACGGCGCGAACGGCAGCGGCAGCGGGAGCAGCGCCATGCCGCAGGCGGCAACGCCGAGCGCGGCGAGGTAGATCGGCAGGCGGCCGCGGGGGCCGTCGGACCATCGCCCGATCAAGGGCGATAAGAACGGCGACCATGCCCAGCGCAGCGCCTGCACGAGGCCCGCCACCGAGGCGGCGCCGAGCGCAAAGCCCCATATGGGCAGCGGCTGGCCGCCGGGCAGGTGTGCCGCGATCAGCGGGCTTAGGCTGGCGATCAGCAAGCCGTAGAAGACGACGCCAACCATGAAGCCCGATGCGAGCGTCAGCATCGCTTGCGCGTTCAGCGCGCTTCGGAGCGATCCGGAGGCCGTTTGATTCACCGGCGCAGCGGTGGTGGCAGGCACATAGCGCCACGCCAGCGGCAGGCCGGCCAGCGTCACGGTGCCGAGCAGCAGCGCAACGAAGCGCACGCCGATGAGATCGGCGAGCAGGCCGCCGGCCAGCATGCCGATGAGGCTCCCTACGCCGATGATGCCGTTGTAGCTGCCGAGCAGCCTGCCGCGTTGCCCGCCGCCGGAAGCTTCCAGCACGGCCAAGTAGCCGCCGATGCGCAGCATGGACCACGCGGCGCCCCACAGCGCCCGGGCGGCGAGCAGCACCCAGAAGCCGGTGCCTGCGGCGAAGGCGAACGTCGTCAAGCAAGCGAGCACGACGGCGAGCAGGAAACCGGTCCGTTTCGGCAGCCGACCGTACAGCCAGCCGACAAACGGATTGAGCGGCAGCCGGACGAAGCGGTTGATCGACAGCAGGATCCCGACCTGCCAGAGCGCGTCCAGACCGAAAGATGCCCAGTAGACGGGCAGCACAATATACAGCATGGAATCGCCGAGCAGGCAGACGGCGGTAACCCATGCGATCATGCGGACGGCAAGGCGATTGTCGTTGTCCATGGGTCGGAGCTCCTTCCTGACGATTCTTTTTTCTCATTGTACATGGAAAAAGGGGAATAAAAAGAGTAAAATGAAACCACAATTTTTCCCCTTTTATCATTGGCATGAGAGGAGCGAGAACGAATGCAGCTGATAGAGCATTATGTCCGGCTGTACCAATGGTTGCTTCCCCGGCTCGCGGACAAGGAAGCCGAAGTTTCGCTGTCCGAGCTGTCCGATTGGCTGCATTGCACGGAGCGGAATGTGAAGCTGCTGCTTCGGGGTATGCGCAAGCAGCAGTGGATCGAATGGCAGCCCGGGCGCGGCCGGGGCCGCAAGTCTCGGCTCCTGCTGACAGCGGAGCCGGAAGAGCTTGTCCTCTCCCATGCCGGCAGCTTGCTGCACGCTGGGCGGCTCCAGGATGCGATAGGGCTTGCCGAACAGGCTCCGCTTACCGAGCGGGGAAGAGGGCGGTTTCATGTGCTATTGCAGGAAGCGCTCGGCTACCGCAAGGAAGCGGTTGCGGGTACGGCTTCCGCCGAAGTGCTGCGGTTCCCGTCCTATCGGGCGCTCGGCTCGCTCGATCCGGCCTTTGCGACGCGAAGAACCGAACTGCATATGATCCGGCAGCTGTTCGATACGCTGGTCGTGTACGACCGGGAAGCCGGCCGGTTCGTACCCGGACTCGCGCACCACTGGGAAGAAGAGAGGGCCCCGCGCGGCGAAGGGAGAGGGTGTATTTGGCATTTCTATTTGCAAAAGCATGTGATGTTCCATCACGGCGTGCCTTTCACGGCGCAGGACGCTGCCCGTACGTTCGAACGGCTGATGGACCGCCGGACGGGCTCGCCTTACAGCCCGTTATATGCTCCGATCCTCTCCGTCGTTTGTCCGGACGAGCACCATTTGATCGTGCGGCTGAAGCACCCGTACCCAGCGCTGCTTAGTTTGCTTTCGTCCGTTTGCGCTTCGATCGTGCCTGCCGAGCGTGCGGACGATTATGACCGGCTGCCGGCCGGAACCGGGCCGTTCCGTCTGTCGCGAAGAGAGGAGCGGCTGCTGGTGCTGGAAGCGTATCCCGAATATTACGGCCGTGCCGCCCATCTGGATCGCGTGGAAATGTGGCACGTTCCCGAAGATGTGTATGAAGGGCGGATCGGGCAGGATGAGCTCGGCTCGCTCAATTTCCGGCATTACTGGGAACGGCGCTATGCTACGCATGGAGAAGGCTGGCGTGAAGTGCAGTGTACGGACCGCGGCTGCAAATACATTTTGTTCAACACGAGGAAGGCGGGCCCTTTGCAGCATGCCGCGCACCGGGAGCGCGTAAGCTGGTGGATTCGCTCGATTCCAGAGGAGGAGCCGGGTTTGGGGCAGGAAGGGAACCAGGGGCCGCTCGCCTTACGATTCATCAGGGATTTGGAAGCCGGAGAAGAAAGCGGCCTGTATCGTCATGAAGCAACAAGCACCGAGAACGACGCGCCGCTTCGGGACAGTCGGCCGCTGAAGCTGCTGACGTATGCGGGAGCCGGGCATGAGCGCGATGCAAGCCGCATTCGGCAAGCGTTGCACAGCGAAGGGATCGAGGTGGAGATCGTCCTTGTACCGTACGACCGGATACTCATCGATGCACGCATTGAAGAAGCCGACCTGCTCTTGCTCGAGCAGCCGGTCGACGAAGACGAGGAATGGACGCTGCTGACGCTGCTCGCCAACCCGCATAGTCCGCTCCGGCGCTGTCTGCCTGAGACAGTCGGCGAAGAAATCGACCGGCTGCTTGCAGGCTGCGCCGAGGAACCGTCCCGGTCGCGCAGAATCGAGCTGCTGCTGGAGGCGGAACGGGTTGCGCTCCTTTCCCGCGCCGTTATCGTTTGGTACCGCTGGCAGCAAGCCGCCGCCTTTCCTCCGGCGCTTCGCGGCGTAACGATCAGCTCGTTCGGCTGGGTAAATTATAAGGACCTTTGGTTCGCCGGTTCCCCTTCGACGTAACAGCTTACCGGCCATTCGGGCAGGTGAGCTGACGACGATGGTGCCGGCCCCGGCAGCGGCGATTAACGCGCGGAGTCGTCCTTTTCTTTCGGCGTGCCGCTGCATCCGTACTTTCCGTTCCCGTTGAACAGCGTTTCCGTCAACGACCGCAGCTTATCCAGCACTTTGCCGTACCCGAAGCCGACCAAAAAGGCGATGCCGATTTTCGCTCCCATCGAATCGTTCGTTTGGAGCAGCAGAATGCCGCTCTGGAACAATATAATCATAATGACGGCGGCGCCGCCGCATTTGATCGGCCGAAGCAAATACCACATGAGCCACCGCTCCGTCATCGGATCGTCGTAATATTCGTGCAAGAGCCGCATGGCGTATAAAGTTCCCCCGATAGCCCCGGCAATCGCGTAGAAAACGTAGTCTTTGACCGGTTCCAGCTTAATGCCCCCCCAGCTTTGCAGTACCCCGCTATAGACTAAACCGAACAGCCAAAAACAGCTGACGAACCAAATAAGCAAATACAGCAACACGCCAATTTTATGTCGTTGTCCTTTCGGAAACATAACGTGCCTCCCCCTTTCCCGGATCGCTGCGTTCTTGCTTCAGCATATGATGTGAAGCGGACGAGGGTGAGTGCGAAGTTTCCGGCGTGCGGAGAGGATATGCCGGTAGCTTGGCATGGAAGGGCAACAGGAAAAATCTCACGGAGCGAGGGACGAGGCTGAACGGAAGGCGGATGATCTGAGATTAGCCTGCCGCCGGCCAATAGGATCAGGGTAGCAGACCTGAACTGGGATGGATGGGTTGCCGAGCACAGCAGATACGGGCGGGAACGAAAATGTTGTCGACAGTATTGATGACGAAATCTTTTTTTCATTTCGTTGAAATGGCCGTTGTTCTGCATTACGATGTACTTGCGACATGTTACTGCTTACAAAAAAATGTAACAAGTCGGGTTGGATCGTACCGCTTCAGCAAGGGATTTCTTTGAATGCATCCATTTCTGATTTACATAACATTAAAAAGCAAAACACGCTGAGCCCACAAAAAGCAAACCGCCGTCATTGCGTCAGGAGGACGCAGCAACCCGAGCGCGTCCTGGCTGCGAGAGCCGGCAAAATTGTTTTACTAAGGAGGGAGCGCGTATGCGGTTTGATTTGCACACGCATTAACATCGGTGCGGGCATACCGCGGACGAAATCGAGAACTACATCCGTTCGGCCGCCGACGCCGGCTTATCGATACATCATTTTAACAGGACACACCGGCACTGCAGCTTGCCTAACCCGAACACCCGGGCTTCAATAAACGAACCATAACCAATCGAAGAGGAGCGAGTTACATGAAAATCAGAGGCATTGCGCACCGAGGCTATCCCGTCAAATACGCGGAAAATACGTTAACCGCATTTCAGGCGGCGTACGAATTGGATTTTACCCATCTGGAACTGGACGTTCACCTCAGCAAGGATGGCGTTCCGGTTCTCATGCACGACTATGCGATCGATCGCATGACCGACGGCAAAGGTCTCATTCGCGACTATACGCTGGAGGAGTTAAAACGGTTCACCGTGAAAGGAACCGACTCCATTCCGACGCTGGAGGAGGCCATGAAGCTGCTGAAAGGTAAAATGAACGTGCTGATCGAGCTGAAGCAGGCGGGCGATCTGTACCCCGGGCTGGAACAAAAAGTGCTGGAAGTGGTGCGCCGCACTGACACGCTCGATCAATCGCGGATCATTTGCTTCGACCATTTCGCCTTGGAACGGGTGCGGCAGCTCGATCCCGATATCGAGCTTGGGGCGCTGTGCACCGGCAGCTTGCCGCACGTATTTCCGTTCCTGAAGCAGATCAAATGCAATTTTCTTGGCATCCAATTTCGGTTCGTAACGCCGCGTTATGCCGAAATGATGGAGGAAAACGGCGTCATCTCCGGTCCATGGCCGATAGAGACGATCGAAGATATGGAACAGATTGCGGCCAAATATCCGACAGCCTTAATTACGACGAACCATTTGGAGCGTTGGGCGGATTTTTACCGAAATCATCCGGAACTCTCAAAAGGGTGCTGAACAACCTGGCAGAGTAAAGCTGACGGGTTGTTTGCATACGCTTTCAGGGAACAGGCAAAAAATCATCTTTACTACACTAACGTATTAGTGTAGTATCTTGTTATCGTAATAAAGAAAATGGATGAAGGAGTGATCGCTTTGTTTAAGCCTATGCCATCTGACCGTCTTCTGGAAGTGGAAACCCGCCAAGCGCTCGGGAAGCTCAAGCCTTATTCGCCGGGCAAACCGATCTGGGAGGTGCAGCAGGAGCTCGGACTCGACCGCGTCATCAAGCTCGCCTCGAACGAGAATCCGCTCGGCGCTTCACCGAAAGCGCTGCAGGCGGTCCAGCGGTTTTTGCCGGAGCTCCACCGGTATCCCGACGCTCAGGCGGTTAATCTGCGGAACGCGATTGCCGAGCGGATTGAGCTGGTGCCCGAGCAGTTGATCGTCACGAACGGAGGCGACGAGCTGCTTACGCTCATATCGGAAACGTTCCTGGAGGTGGGCGACGAGATCGTTGCGCCGTCGCCGACATTCAGCGAATACGAATTCGGCGCTACGCTGATGGGAGCGGTCACCGTACCCGTCCCGTTTGCGGAGGGGTTCCGTTTCGACATCGATGCCGTATTGTCCGCTGTAACGGAGCGGACGAAGCTTGTGTGCATTTGTTCCCCGAACAATCCTACGGGAACTTACTTGCCGCAAGGCGAGCTGCGCCGCTTGCTTGACTCGCTGCCCAAGCGGGTGCTTGTCGTTTACGACGCGGCCTACAGTCATTATGTAACGGCGGAAGATTACTCGGACGGTCTGGAGTTTGTACGCAGCGGCTATCCCGTTATCGTCCTGCAGACATTTTCGAAAATATTCGGTCTGGCCGGTATCCGCGTCGGCTTCGGCGCCGCACCTCAAGATATTATCAGCAGCATTTTGAGAGTGAAAGAGCCGTTCAATGTCAACGCACTTGCGCAAGTGGCGGCCGCAGCGGCGATTACGGACGAAGACCACGTCCGGGCTTCGCGCCAAATGAACACGGAAGGCAGAGCGCAATTGTACGAAGCGCTCGGCAAGCTTGGCTACGGATGGACGGAAAGCATGAGCAATTTTGTACTTGTTCATTTCGGGCCGGATGCGGTACGCATTTGCGAGCGCTTGCTGCACAAAGGCATTGTCGTCCGTTACAGCGGGATGTGGGGGCTGACCGAATATGCAAGGGTGAGCGTAGGTACGCCGGAGGAAAACCGCCTGTTCATTGCTGCGCTGTTAGAGTAGCGCCGAGTGATACGACGGAATCGGAATGAGCAATAAGGCACGGCTGTCGGAACAACCCGGCCGCCGTTGTTTGTTTTGACGCCGATTCCCCGGAATATGCCTGGAAATGACGGTTGACAAAAGCACGGAGGTCTCTTACAATTACAAAATCATTCGGTGTTCCGGATACGCACTTGAAGTTTGGGGAGGACATGAACGACTTGGACAGCGTTTGGCATATCGATACGTTCGGGGTCGCTTTGCGGTTGACATTGGCAGTCATTTTGGGCGGGGCCATCGGATTCGAACGGGAATGGAAGAAACGGGCTGCCGGATTTCGGACGCATATTCTCGTATGTTTAGCCGCGACATGCCTGATGGTATTGTCCATCTACGGATTTGAGGACTTTTATGCGGATCCGGCCAACTGGACGGAGGATTCAGGAGGCGATCCCAACTTGCTGGCCGACCCGGCGCGTCTTGCGGCTCAGGTCATCAGCGGAATCGGGTTTTTGGGCGCCGGAGCAATTTTGCAAAAGAACGAGTCGATCATCGGCCTGACGACGGCGGCCACGGTATGGGTCGTCGCGGCGGTCGGATTATGCGTTGGCGCCGGATTTTATTACTGCGCGGTCCTGCTTACGGTGATGTCGCTGCTGACGCTGACCGTTTTGAAGTACGTGGAAGGCTGGTTCCAGATCAAGAAACAACAGAGCGGCAAATAAATGTTTAGGCATACTGAATCGTACGGATTGATCGAATAGCGAAGACGCGCTTCCACCTACGGAAGCGCGTCTTTTTTCGTCCCGCTTCAGTCAGGGAGCAGGTTTATGTCGTCGTATCGACATCCAATATATCCAATAAGAAAACGAAGATGGGGATGCCGAGAATCAAGCCCCAAATGCCCATGTAGTGCTCCGAGAAAATAAGAACGATAAACGTGTAAAACATCGGCAGGTTCATCTTGGAAGACATCAGCTTCGGATTGAGCAGATAGCCCTCCAGCGCGTGGAGTACGGCGATCATGGCTACGACATAGATGACCATCATCCACCCGCCGATATTGTAGCCGATGATGCACAGCGGAATGAGCGAGATGACAAAGCCGACCACGGGAACGAGGCTGAGCATAAAAATCATGATGCCGAGCGCGAACAAGTAAGGAAAACCAAGAATCCACAAGCCGATGACGGTAAACACCGTATTGCACAACGCGATAAGCAGCTGCGCTTCGATCACTTTTCCGAACGATAAAATAAATTTTTTGCCGAAGTATTCCAGCTCCGTATAGAGCCATGCAATCTTGCTGTCCTTCAGTCTGGAAGTAAACGCCGTAATGCGGGGCTTCTCAAGAATAAACACTAAACTTAAAATGATCGACATGAGAAACGTGGTTCCCCAATTGCTGATTCGTAGAACATATTCGAAACCGTGCTTCATATAAGACTGCAAATTCAAATCTTTCAGCGTTTTATATATATATTTCGAAAATTCGTCTTCCGGGACGGGCAAATTGGTGAGCACCACCAAATTATCTTTCAATTGCTTAATTTGAACGAGCACCTTCGGGAAATAGTTGACGATTCCGATCACCACAGTGGATACGAGAGCGACGTACAGCAGAATGATGATGACCTTGCTGTTCACGACCACATACTTGCTTAATTTTTTCGTTACGGCCTGTTGAAGACGGTTCATGACGTAAGCGATTAAAAACGTTAACAAAACCAAATTGAGCATGTCCTTTATACTGAACAACAGCAAACAGATAATGGCAAGAATGAAAAATCGCCTTACCGTCAAGTTCGTAAAAAAAAGCTTAAGTCGTTCCATGCACTCATCTCCAATTCAGGCAACCGGGTTATTTTGTCGATTATTCATAGTTTACAGTAAGGAAAACGGTATTCGCAATGGTGTACTTGGTTCTGAAGTACCTTGCGGCCGGGAGAATACGTTTTTTTACAAATCGTTCATATGAAATTCCGTTGCGGAAAGAAATTTCGAGTTTCGTCGTTATAGCTTATATACGAAACAAATGGCTTTACGATGCATGGCCTTTGGGACAGGAGGACCCCTTATGCAAGAGCAGTCCGACCTAGAGCTGGTTGAGCAGCTGCGGCAAGGAAATATGGAGGCGTATACGCCTCTTATCGAGAAGTATAAAGGCAAAATATTCGGCCTTCTCTACCGGATGATCGGACATACGCAGGATGCCCAGGATTTGGCTCAGGACGTATTTATTAAAGCGTATAATCGCATCCAAAGTTGCCGGAACGGCGCCGGTTTTTCTTCGTGGCTGTTCCGAATCGCCTACAATCATGCTTTGGATGAATTGCGCAAACGCAAGCGCCGGCCTCTTGTCACGTCGGATGAGGCCGAAGCCATATACCAAGAGACGCCGGAGTCGATTTATTTGGAAAAAGAGCGCATCGCCGTGCTGCATGAGCGGGTAATGGCTCTGGACGAAGATTACCGTACGGTTGTTCTGCTTCGTTATGTGGAAGGACTCAGCTACAAAGAAATCGGCGCCGTTCTGTCACTGCCCGTTACGACAGTGCAAATGCGGCTTTATCGGGCGCATCATCGTCTGCGCGAAGTGTGTTTACTTCCGGTGAAAGGAGACTCCGATTATGGAATGCATGAAATCTGAACAACTGGAGGCCTACCTTCACGACCGTCTCGATCCGCATGAAAGTCGGCGGCTCGAGGAACATGCAGAACATTGCGCACACTGTCAGGAGCAGATCGCAAGGAAATGCGAATCGCTTCCACGCCTTGTCATTGTACCTGCCGAGCCCATACAGCTTGCCGCCGCATTTGTTGCAGAGACGATAAGCAAAGCGGTGAAAGAGCGGGAAAAACGGGGCTTGCGGACGGCAAAGCGAAGGAGGCTCTTGCAAGCGGCCGCCCTTTCCGTCATCGGATTGTTTTTGGCCGCGTCGCTGACGCTTTTCTTGTCACCGGCATTTGCCGATTACGTAAAAAGCTTCTTCCTGTCCGGCCGGGGAGATCAAGGGCTGAAGCGTGCGGCCGAGCAAGGATTGTCCAAGCCGCTCGAACTAAAAATTGCCGATCAAGGCATTACGATTCATATCAAGGAGGTGCTTGCGGATACGGAGCGGATCGCGGTCGTATGCGACGTAACGGATGAGCAGAGCCGTTCCTTGGTCGGCCGTCCGGACCTTGATTTGACGAAGCATATCAAGTTGACGGACGAGACAGGCAGCCAGCAGATCGGATCATGGTCGTATGTGCTGAGCGACGGCCATGCGCTGTTGGAAAATGAAATCGGCAAGCTGCAATTCCGGGGAGAGCTGCCCGACAAGCTGGTCGTGCAGATGAATTATAGCGAGCTTGGCGGCGTCAAGGGCCGGTGGGAGATAGCGATCGACGTCGATTTGACCCGTGCGAAAGCGGCGTCGCGGACGGTGGCGATCCATCGGGAATATACATCACCGCAGGGCCGCACGTTCGGCCTGCAGCGGGTGGACGTCGCGCCGAGCGGCATCGGCGTCGTCGTAGAGACGAACGACGCGGACGGCATCACGAATTATGCGTACCGGCTGCTCGACGAACAAGGACAAACGCTTCGCGTGCATGAAGATTTTTACGGGGAAGAAGGGTACAAAAGCGGGCAGCTTACGGCACGGGGACCGATCGTCAGCGAGGGGAGCCGTCCCGGCGTTAAGCAATGGAGCGATTTGTTCCAGCCGCTTACCGATAAAGAAAAGAAACGTCTCGTCTTCAAGCTAGATGCGTTCTACTATAGCGAGAAGGTGGAGTTTAGCCAAACCATTGAACCGCCGAAGATGATGCATGAACCTGTAGCCCTCGATCTCGGAGGAAACCGGATCGTACTGAACGGGTTTCGAATCAAAAAGGATAAGGAGAAGGAAAGCGTTCAGGGGCGACCAGTTCTGAAACCAGGGGCGATCATGGAGTATGAAGCGACGCTCGATCGCGACGTGGTCGGGCTTCGCGGTTTCACAATCACCGATGAAAGTGGAAACCGGCTGCCGCTAAGCAACTCCATCCGCCGCAGGACGAAAGAGCACGACGGCATCATTCGTATCCAAGGCTTCTTCCTTATACCCGACATTGCGGAAGTCCCGAAACAGTGGACGTTAGCTTTTGATAAGCTGGACAAGCAGGAGCGAGTGCAGTGGGAAGTGCCCGTCAATCTTGAACAATAACGCGTGAAATAGAGCGGCTAAACCGACGGACGAACCGGAAAAAGAAAAACGAGGCTGATCCGCGCGTCAACGATGCCATTGTCTTCTGGCGCTGACATGAATGGGGCGCAGTCTGGTTACACTATCATAGATTCCATTGGGAAGGAGGGGTGATTGTGTCCAGAGACAACGCGAACAATAACGGCAAAAAACAACAGCCTGGCAATAACCAGGATTCCGAGGTGGCGGAATCGAAATCGAAGAAATAGAGGTTCCGCGCAAGCGGGAAAGGCCAGCCGGCGGACGGCTGGCTTCTTTTTGGATTTTGGGCGGATAACGGCATATAATGGGAAGTATTACAATCCATTTGGAGGGATAGCACATGGGTCTGATTCCTACGCAGGAGCAGTTGGACAAATATGCGGCATTAGCCGTTAGAATGGGCGTCAATGTACAGGAAGGGCAGACGATCGTCGTCACGGCGCCGCTCGCCGCGGCGGATCTTGTGCGGCGCATCGCGGCGAAGGCGTATGAGGCCGGCGCTAAAAACGTGCATGTCGATTGGGTCGACGAGGAGCTTACGCTCATTAAATACAAGCTGGCGCCGATGGAAGCGTTCAGCGAATATCCGATGTGGCGGGCCAAAGGGATGGAAGAGATGGCCGAGAACGGGGCGGCGTTTCTGCAAATTTATGCCCCGAACCCCGATCTGCTGACAGGCGTCGAATCGGCGCGCATCGCTACCGCGACGAAGACGAGCGCCACCGCCTTGAACAAATACCGCAGCTATTTGATGTCGCATAAGAACGCCTGGTCGCTGATTTCCTACGCCACGCCGGAGTGGGCGGCCAAAGTATTCCCGGATCTTTCCCCGGAGTCTGCGGTGCAGAAGCTGTGGGAGCGCATCTTGGATGCCACGCGAATCGACAAAGAGAATCCGATTCAGGCATGGAAAGAGCATAATGCAAAACTAGCGCAAACCGTTGAGCTGCTTAATAGTAAACGGTATAAACAGCTTCAATATGAAGCTCCGGGCACGAGCCTGACGATTGAGCTGCCAGAGGAGCATGCTTGGCTCGGCGGTGCCAAAGAAAACGCCAAGGGCGTCCTGTTCAATCCGAACATGCCGACGGAGGAAGTGTTCACGATGCCGCGCAAAGACGGCGTAAACGGAACGGTCCGCAGCACGAAGCCGCTGAATTACGGAGGACAGCTGATCGACGGCTTCTCCTTGACGTTCAAAGACGGCAAAGTGGTCGAGTTTACGGCGGATCAAGGGTATGAAGCGCTGGAGCGGCTGCTGAATACGGACGAAGGCGCGCGGTCGCTCGGCGAAGTGGCGCTGGTGCCTTACGATTCGCCGATTTCGAATGCGAACGTTATATTTTACAACACGCTGTACGATGAGAATGCTTCCTGCCATCTTGCGCTCGGTCAAGCGTATCAGGTCAACCTGAAGGGCGGCACCGGGATGACGGAGGAGGAGCTTGCCGGACACGGTGTGAACAAAAGTTTAATTCACGTCGACTTTATGATCGGCTCGGCGGAAATGAACATTGACGGGGTCACGCCGGACGGCAGACGCGAACCGATATTCCGGGGCGGCAATTGGGCCATCTGAGCCGACCATATTTGTAGGAACCTGATGATACAGGAACAAAAAAGCCGGAAGCGTTCACCAGGGGTGAACGTTTTTCCGGCTTTTGGTCTTTTGTTTGCTCCGACTGCTTTAGAGAGGAGGGTGTGTATGACATTTGCGGCACACCGGGTAGTACGAGTCGTTGCCGCCGATCTGAATTTGCTCCCCGGTATATACCGGCTTGCCCGCTTCATCCACTCTCAGGTTCATGGTCGCTTTGCGCTCGCAAAACCAGCAGATCGTCTTCATCTCTTCGATTTTATCCGCATACAGCAGCATGTAGCGGCTGCCCTCGAACAGCTCGTTCTGAAAATCGTTCTTCAGCCCGAACCCCATTACCGGAATATTCAGCTCGTCTACAATGCGGGTGAGCTGCAGAATCTGTTCTTTGTTCAAAAATTGCACTTCATCTACCAATACGCAGGAGATCCGGGTCGTCTGCTGCTGCACGATGCCGATAATGTCAGTGTCGTCGTTGATCGGAATCGCTTCGCGCCGAAGCCCGATTCGCGAGGATACATAACCGACCTCATCGCGATTGTCGAGACCGGAGGTGAAGATCAGCACGGACTTGTCCTGCTCTTCGTAGTTGTGAGCGACTTTCAATATTTCAATCGATTTGCCGCTGTTCATCGCTCCATAACGAAAATATAATTGGGCCAAAATATACACCTTCGTTCGTCGTTGTTCGCATAACGAACAATATCATAGCATAAGATTCAGAGTTGGTACAGCCGAACGAACGTCGGGAATGATGCGGTTTGGCATGGAGAAACAATGCTGCAACGGCGTCAACAAATCTATCAATATATCAGAAAAATCGAAATATTTTAAATTGCCATAAATTAAATCAGGTGTTAATATAAAACATATTATTCTTGCAGAGCTTTTGACATCTGGTGTTAGGTATTATGGCTTCCGTTGTGCTTTATTTACATGATAATCCCAAAAATTAGTAAAGAAAGGTTGCGCAGCATGAACAAATATGGATTACCCGTCAAACAGGGTCTCTATGATCCGCAATTTGAGCATGACGCTTGCGGCATCGGTTTCGTTGCTCACATCAAGGGAAAGCCATCGCATGACATTGTTTCGCAAGCGCTTACCGTACTTTGCAATCTGGACCACCGCGGCGGTCAGGGAGAGCATAATACCGGGGACGGAGCAGGCATTCTGCTGCAGCTTCCCCATAAATATTTTGTCAAGGCATGCGAAGCCGAAAGCATTCGATTGCCGGAACCCGGCCGGTATGGCGTAGGCATGGTGTTTCTGCCGCAGGATGCGGAAGCGCGGATCGCCTGTGAGCGGCTTGTCGAGGAGAAGGTGCGCGAGGCCGGGCAGCTGTTTCTCGGATGGAGAACCGTGCCGACGAATAACGCCAAGCTTGGGCAATCCGCCCGTTCGGCAGAGCCGGTCGTTCGCCAGGTGTTCATCGGCGCGTCCGACGAGGTGCCGGGCGAGATGGCGCTCGAACGCAAGCTGTACGTCATCCGCAAGCTGGCAGAGAACGGCGCCAAAACGATCAAGGATGCGGGAATGTTCTTCTTCTCCAGCTTGTCCAGCCGTACGATCGTCTACAAAGGCATGCTGACGCCTGAGCAAGTCGACGATTACTACGTGGAGCTCAAAGACCCGGATGTCGAATCGGCGATTGCGCTCGTGCATTCCCGATTCAGTACGAACACGTTTCCGAGCTGGGAGCGAGCGCATCCTTATCGATATTTGATTCATAACGGCGAAATCAACACGCTGCGAGGCAATGTGAACTGGATGCACGCGCGTCAGGCGATGTGCCAAACGGATTTGTTCGGCAACGATTTCCAAAACATATTGCCGATCATTGACGGGGACGGCTCGGACTCGCAAATGTTCGACAACTGTCTGGAGTTTCTCATGCTTTCCGGCCGCTCTTTGCCGCACGCGGCGATGATGATGATTCCGGAGCCGTGGTCCAAGCACGAATCGATGAACGATAAAAAGAAAGCGTTTTACGAATACCACAGCTGTCTGATGGAACCGTGGGACGGTCCGGCCGCCATTTCGTTTACGGACGGCAAGTCGGTCGGCGCCGTGCTTGACCGCAACGGCTTGCGCCCGGCGCGCTACTACGTGACGAAGGACGATCTGATCGTTCTGGCTTCGGAAGCGGGCGTGCTGAACATCGCTCCGGAGCGCATCGTCTCCAAGCAGCGCCTACAGCCGGGCCGCATGCTGCTCGTCGATACAGTGGAAGGGCGGATCGTCGCGGACGAAGAGATCAAGGAACGCATCGTGAGTGAGCAGCCGTACCGCGAATGGCTGAACGAGCATTTGATTTCGCTCAGCCAGCTGCCGGATGCGCCGGAAGTGCCGGAAGGCGACGCGGAGACCGTGCTGCAGCGGCAGCAGGCGTTCGGCTACACGTTCGAGAACTTGCGGAAGGTGCTCGATCCGATGGCACGCACCGGCGTCGATCCGATCGGCTCGATGGGTTTCGATGCGCCGCTTGCGGTGCTATCGGAACGTCCGCAGCTGCTGTACAGCTACTTTAAGCAATTGTTCGCGCAGGTAACGAACCCGCCGCTTGACGCGAACTTTGAGGAGATCATTACCGCGCAGGGCACGACGCTCGGACCCGAGGGCAATCTGCTCGACCCGCGGCCGGAGAGCTGCCGTCACATCCGGATCGAGACGCCGATTCTGACGAACGCCGAGCTTGCCAAGCTGCGCCATATCGAGCGGGAAGGCTTCAAGACCGTCACGCTGCCGATCGTATTCCGCGCAGCGGAAGGAACGGACGGCCTGGAGCGGGCGATGGACGCGCTGTATGCCGCCGCCGACCGGGCGATTGCGGACGGAGCGACGCTCATCATCTTGTCCGACCGCGGCGTCGATGCGGCGCATGCCGCCATTCCCGCCCTGCTGGCCGTCTCCGGCCTGCACCACCATCTGATCCGCGAAGGAACGCGGACGAAGATCGGGCTGCTGCTCGAATCCGGCGAACCGCGCGAGGTGCATCACTTCGCCCTGCTGCTCGGTTACGGCGCCGGCGCGATCAATCCGTACCTGGCGATGGAAACGCTGGACGATATGATACGGCGCAAGCAGCTGAAGGATATTACGTATGAGAAGGCGCTTTACAACTATATTAAAGCGGCCACCAAGGGCGTTGTGAAGGTGCTCGCGAAGATGGGCATTTCGACGATCCAGTCGTACCGGGGCGCGCAAATTTTCGAAGCGGTCGGCCTCGATGCATCCGTGATCGAAAAATATTTTACGTGGACGTATACGCCGGTCGGCGGCATCAAGATCGATGCGATCGCACGGGAAGCGCTGCTTCGTCATGAGCGGGCTTATTCGGAGCAGGAAGGCCGCGACCGGGTGCTCGACGCAGGCGGCGAGCTGCAGTGGCGGCGCAGCGGCGAGGAGCATCTGTACAATCCGGAGACGATTCATGCGCTGCAGGCCGCGGTTCGCACGAACAATTTCGGCATGTACAAAAACTTCGTCAAGCTGATCCATCAGGAGAACGAGCGCTTTATGACGCTCCGCTCGCTGTTCTCGTTCAAATCCGGTCGCACCCCCGTTCCGATCGAAGAGGTCGAGCCGGCGGAGTCGATCTTCAAACGATTCAAGACGGGCGCGATGTCGTACGGTTCCATCTCGAAGGAAGCGCACGAGAGCCTGGCGATCGCGATGAACCGGATCGGCGGCAAGAGTAACACCGGCGAAGGCGGGGAGCACCATGAGCGTTTCAAGCCGGATGCGAACGGCGATTTGCGCCGCAGCGCGATCAAGCAGGTGGCCTCCGGCCGGTTCGGGGTCACGAGCAACTACCTGGTGAACGCGGACGAAATTCAAATCAAGATGGCGCAGGGCGCCAAGCCGGGCGAAGGCGGGCAGCTGCCGGGCTCGAAGGTGTATCCGTGGGTGGCCGAGGTGCGGGGCGTGACGCCGGGCGTTGGCCTCATTTCGCCGCCGCCGCATCACGACATTTATTCGATTGAGGATTTGGCGGAGCTGATCCACGATCTCAAGAACGCCAATCCGCGGGCGCGCATCAGCGTCAAGCTTGTATCGGAGGTCGGCGTCGGAACGATCGCCGCGGGCGTGGCCAAAGGCAAAGCCGATGTCGTGCTGATCAGCGGCTATGACGGAGGCACGGGGGCATCGCCGCAAACGTCGATCCGCCATGCCGGATTGCCGTGGGAGCTGGGTCTGGCCGAGACGCACCAGACGCTCGTGCTGAACAATCTGCGCAGCCGCATCACCGTCGAAACCGACGGCAAGCTGATGACGGGACGTGACGTTGTCGTCGCTGCGCTGCTGGGCGCGGAAGAATTCGGCTTCGCGACGACGCCGCTCATCGCGCTCGGCTGTATCATGATGCGCGTCTGCCATCTGGACACGTGTCCGGTCGGCGTGGCGACGCAAAATCCGGAGCTGCGCAAGAAATTTACCGGGGATCCGCAGCATGTGGTCCATTTCATGCATTTCGTCGCGCAGGATACGCGGGAGCTGATGGCGGAGCTAGGATTCCGTACGGTGGAAGAGATGATCGGGCATACCGAGATCCTCGAAACGAGAGAAGCCGTCAAACATTGGAAAGCGAAAGGCATCGACCTGTCGGCGCTGCTGTATCAGCCTGAGGTCGGCGAAGAGGTGGGACGTTATTGTTCTGTCCCGCAGGATCACGGGTTGGCTCGTTCGCTCGATATGACCGAGCTGATGAACATCTGCAGGCCGGCGATCGACAATAAAGAGAAGGTCAGCGCCATATTGCCGATCCATAACGTCAACCGGGTCGTCGGCACAATTGTCGGCAGCGAAGTGACGCGCAAGTACGGGTTGGAGGGGCTGCCGCACGATACGATTCGTCTGCACTTTAACGGATCCGCGGGTCAAAGCTTCGGCGCATTCGTGCCGAAAGGCATGACGCTGTCGCTTGAAGGCGACGCGAACGACTACTTCGGCAAAGGGCTTTCGGGCGGCAAGCTCGCCGTATTCCCGCCGGAGAAGGCCGCCTTTGCCGCCGAAGACAACATTATTATCGGCAACGTCGCGTTCTACGGCGCCACAGACGGCGAAGCGTACATTCGCGGCATCGCCGGCGAACGGTTCTGCGTACGGAACTCCGGCGTCCGGGCGGTCGTCGAAGGCGTCGGCGACCACGGCTGCGAGTATATGACCGGCGGACGCGTCGTCGTCCTCGGCCCGACGGGCCGCAACTTTGCGGCGGGCATGTCCGGGGGCATCGCCTATGTGTTCGATGAGCACGGAACGTTCCAGCAGCAGTGCAACAAAGAAATGGTGCTCCTTGAAGCGGTGGAGGAAGTGTACGAGGCCGCGGAGCTGAAAAATATGATTCAGCATCATGCTTCTTACACGGACAGCGCCGTCGCCCACCGCATTTTGCAAAACTGGGAAGCGAGTTTATGGAAGTTCGTCAAAGTGATACCGAAGGACTACAAGCGGATGTTCGAGGCAATCGAGCGCGTGAAGCGATCCGGCCTCAGCCAGCAGGAAGCGATGCTCGTCGCCTTCGAGGAAAACATGAAAGACGTCTCCCGCGTCAGCGGAAACTAAACGTCGGATGTTGATTAACGTTTTCAACCTTGAGTCTGGAGGAACCAATCGATGGGTAAACCAACCGGTTTTTTGGAATACGGGCGCGAAGTTCCGGTCGAGAACAACCCTCTGCTGCGCATAGCGAACTGGAAAGAATTCAGTACGCCGCTGCCGGAGGAGAAGCTGCAGCAGCAAGGGGCCCGCTGTATGGATTGCGGCATTCCGTTCTGTCATACGGGCAAAATCATCAGCGGCATGGCGGCCGGGTGTCCCGTGAACAATCTCATTCCCGAATGGAACGATCTCGTCTATCAGGGGCGTTGGCGGGAAGCGCTGGACCGGCTTCATAAGACGAACAATTTCCCCGAGTTTACGGGCCGCGTCTGTCCGGCGCCCTGCGAGGGCTCCTGTACGGTCGGCTTGAACGGATCGCCGGTGACGATCAAGAACATTGAGAAGTCGATCATCGACAAAGGTTTTGCCGAAGGCTGGGTGACGCCGCAGCCGCCCGAAGTGCGTACGGGCAAAAAGGTGGCGGTCGTCGGCTCCGGCCCGTCGGGTCTCGCCTGCGCGGCGCAGCTGAATAAAGCCGGACATACGGTCACGGTATACGAACGGGCGGACCGTCCCGGCGGGCTGCTCATGTACGGCATCCCGAATATGAAGCTTGACAAGAAGTATGTGCAGCGACGGGTCGACCTGCTGGCCGCGGAAGGCGTTACTTTCGTGACGGGGACGGAGATCGGCAAAGATATCCCGGCTTCGAAGCTCAAGGAGGAGTTCGACGCGATCGTGCTGTGCGGCGGAGCGACGAAAGGACGCGACTTGAACATCGAAGGGCGGGAGCTCAAAGGCGTCCACCTTGCGATGGAGTTTCTGTCGAAGAACACGAAGAGCTTGCTCGACTCCGAGCATCAGGATGGACAGTATATCTCGGCGGAGGGCAAGGACGTCGTCGTCATCGGCGGCGGCGACACCGGTACGGACTGCGTGGGAACCTCGATTCGCCACAAATGCAAAAGCGTGACGCAATTCGAGATCATGGCGAAGCCGCCGGAAACGCGTCAGCCGAACAACCCGTGGCCGGAATGGCCGCGCGTCCTCAAGATTGACTACGGCCAGGAGGAGGCAACCGTGCTGCAAGGCGAAGATCCGCGCAAATACTTGATCTCGACCAAGAAATTCGTCGGCGACGAGAACGGGCATGTGAAGGAGCTTCATACGGTGCTCATCGAGTGGAAGAAGGACGATCAAGGGCGTTTCGTTCCGGTCGAAGTGCCAGGCAGCGAGCAAGTATACCCGGCTCAGCTCGTGCTGCTGGCGATGGGCTTCATGGGCCCGGAAAACACCGTGCTCGATCAGCTTGGCGTGGAAAAGGATGAGCGGTCCAACGCCAAGGCGGACTACGGCAGGTTCGCGACGAGCGTCGAAGGTGTGTTCAGCGCAGGCGATATGCGGCGCGGGCAAAGTCTGGTCGTTTGGGCGATCAACGAAGGCCGGGAGGCTGCACGGGAAGTGGACCGGTATTTGATGGGCGCTTCCAATTTGCCGTAACGATGATGTGTTAGCTCCAATGATAAGGGAGGAAGAGGAATTCGGCTTGCGCTTTTGCAGCGCGGGGCGAGCCTTTTCCTTCATTTTGCGATTGACAATAGTTTTGAATTGGGGTTAAATGGAAGCATCCGATGGTTCGTTTCTACAGCTAAATTTTTCTAAATGACACCGGTGTCAAATCAGTCAGCAAGGTGAGAGAACATGGATAAAAAATATACAATCCGGGATATCGCGGACTTATCGGGCTATTCGTTCAAAACCGTTTCGCGCGTCATTAACAATGAGCCTAACGTCAAGCCGGACACCCGGGACAAAATTTTAAAGGTCATCGCCGAAACGAATTTTAAACCGAACTTGTTCGCCAAAAATCTAAGTACGAAAACGATGAAGAACGTTCTCGTCTCCATTCGCAAAACGTACGGGCAAAATACGACGCAATGGTTCGATATCCTGATGTCTTACATGAACCAGGCGGCCCGAAGCCGACGGTACAGCTTGATCCAGGAGATCATTTACGATGATGCCGATTTGAGCCATTCTATTCTGGAGCAGTCCAGCGGGTACATCGATGCGGTCGTGCTGTTTTATTTGCAGGAACATGACAAGAGGATCGAATTGGTGCGCGGCAACCGGATCCCGTTCCTATCGTTTGAGCGAAACAGGCAGGTTCCCGTCTCCATTAGCAACAATAACAAGAAAGGCATATTGGAAGCGACGCAGTATTTGTTCGGCAGGGGACTTACCCGCATTTGTCTGCTTCTAGGCGCCAAAATTGAGGTGAACCTGGAGAGGGAGGAGGCGATCAAGGACGTTTACTTGCAAAGCGGCGTATCGCTGGATCAACTGGAAATCGTTTACGACATGAACAATCTGGAACGAATCAAGCTTTTTGTGGACGGCAAGCTGGCATCCGGAGATATTCCTCAAGTTTTCTTCGTCTCAGGGGATGAGAAGGCGATAGCCGTCTATCATTCGATTTATGCGCACGGCCTGTCGATCCCGGGTGATGTTTCGATCATGGGTTTCGATAACATCCCGATTTCCCAATACTACTGTCCGCCTTTGACGACGATGGCGCAAGATTTTGAAAGACTCGCGAACGAAATGTTCGAAGTGATTGAGAAGCTGCTTGATCAAACGGAACCGGTTCATTCCATCGAGGTCGACCCTCGATTGGTTATCCGGGAAAGCGTCAAATAGAGGCGCACAATCCGTCGGGGGCTGAAGCGAAGCGATCGCTTCATGCGTAAGGAGGGTGACGCTGCGCCGTCTCATCCGCTGCATCAGGCATAACAATACGGTTTACAAAAAAACGACAAACATGAGGTGTTTACAGATGTCCAATCATTTTACCAACGCCGTTGGCGAACGGTCCAAATTCAATGAAGACGGCTCCTTCCGTTCGTTTCCAGGAAACACCATCGTTTGCAATTTGACAGACCCGCGCAGCGTGATCGAGGAGATCGTACGGGTACAGCAAGAGCACGCTTCCGCGCTTCCTTTCGCGCATAAATTTTCTTGGACGCCGCCCGAATCGTTTCATATGACGGTCATTGAGCTGCTGTGCCATTATCATCGGAAGACCCCGTACTGGTCGTCCTTTCTGGATCTGGATGCGCCGATTGAGGAAACGGATCATTTTTTTGCAAAAGCACTGGAATCTATTGCGTTCCCTGAGCAATTTCAGATGAAGGTGGAGCGGCTCAACAAAACGACAATTAGCGTAAGCCCTTATGATGAGGCGACGCGTCAGCGTCTTCATGAGTTCAGGGAACAAGTATCCCGCGCGACGGGCGTCCGTTTCCCGAACCACGATAGTTATAGCTATCACATTTCATTCGGCTATCAGCTAATTCAGATGACACCGGAGGAGGAGATGCATTTCAGGCAGTTTCAGCACGAACTTTCACGGCTGCTTGTCGAGAGGCTGAACGTCATTGAAATGGGAAAAGTCGATTATACGGTGTTTGAAGATATGACGAAATTCGTTCCGTATACGCCGGAGGCGCGGGAGTTGCTTCAGCGGGAAAAGCAATCTGTTTAGGAAAACAGCGGAGAGCGGAAGTGCATCTGCGACCTGTTTTCGCTATATTTTGACACCGGTGTCAGTCTGGTTGGATAAGCGCGGCAGCATCATTATGACCAGGGAGGGTTTTAAATATGAAAATAAAAAAGAAGAAGTATGTCGGATTCATCTCCGCATGTGCCGGCTTATCCATCATCCTATCCGGATGCGGCGCGAACTCGGCAAATTCAGAAGATGCCGGCAGCAAAAACAGTCCCCAACAGAACGCGCCATCGGTAAGCACAGAGCCGGTAACGCTTAAAATCGCGATACCGCTCAGCTGGCTCGGAAAAGGCGAATACGAGAAGTACATCGTAGAGCCTGTCAAAAAGAAATACCCTCATATTACGCTTGAGCTTCTCGATGTGTCGGCCTATGATAAGATCGTGGCGGCCGGGCAAATTCCGGATATTGCTTACACCGCTTCCCCGCTGATTAACCGCCTGACTCAGGTCGAATTGCAGGATAACATGGAACCGCTCATTAAAAAATTCAACTTCGATCTTTCCAAGTTAAATAAAGTGGCGTTGGAATCGGTAAAAACGGCAAGCGGCTACGATTATTTAATCGGCATTCCGTTTACGATGCACTTTAATGCACTGTATTACAACAAAGATATATTCGACCGATTCGGCGCGCCCTACCCCAAGGATGGAATGACGTGGGAAGATACTCGGGAGCTTGCAAGAAAAGTGACGCGCTTGGAAGGCGGAATCCAGTATCGCGGCTTGGAGCCCGATTATTCATACCGGGTAGCTTCTGTTCTCGGGCTGGGAATCGACGATCCGAAGACAGGCAAAGCAACGGTAAACAATGACGGCTGGAAAAAAGTGTTTGAATTGCTCAAAAGCATCTACGACATCCCCGGCAATGCCGCGCTTAAACTCGGAACCCCGGCGCAGGATCTATACTTTAAGACGAGGACGCTAGCAATGCTGCAGGGATTGAACTTCTTGCCGAGCTTTAACGGGGCGGAGGGGCTGAACTGGGATATGGTCCAATATCCGCAGTTCAAGGAAGCGCCGAATACGGGCATGCAGGTGGATGAATGGATTTTGCATGTGACGAAGCAGAGCAAATATAAAGATCAGGCGTTCCAGGTCATTGCCACCGTATTATCGGAAGAAGTGCAGACCGATATGGCGCGAAACGCAAGATTCCCGATATTGACCGGAAAGAAGGTGGAGGAGGAGTTCGGCAAGGACATACCTTATTTGCAAGGGAAAAACTTGAAAGCGGCTTTTCTGTCTCAGCCTTCAAAAGCCCTGCCGATTACGAAATATGGAGAAAGCACCAGAAAAATAATGGAGGACGCGATCAAACCGGTCATTAAAGGGGAAAAGGATATTAACACGGTCCTTCGCGAATCCGAGGAAGCCATTAACAAATTAATTGAGAAGGATAAGAGCAAATAAGCCTTGATAAATAGAGGATATTGCTTCCAAATGAAGTGCGAGCCGCAATCCATAATGAGTGGACAAGGAGATGCAAACGATGGATAACCAAAAGACAACGGAAAAGAACGGAATCACCAGGAGGAAAATGTTGACGGCGCTAGGGGCGGCTGGCGCAACGTTAGTCGCGGGAGGATTATTAGGCGCTGTACCGCCCGGCGTAACCGCACAATCGGTCACGCAATCCGTCTACGGCGGCAATAACGGCACAAGCTCCGGGATAGCGCTGTATAACGTGAAAGATTTCGGGGCCGCAGGCGATGGAACCGCGGACGATACGGCGGCGATTCAAGCTGCGCTCGATTATGCGTATGCGCAGGGCGGCGGGACGGTGTACGTTCCCGGCGGCATCTACCCGATCACCGCTACGCTCAGCATATTTGCCCGTACGAAGCTGGAGTTGGCAAACGATGCGTCAATTCGCCGGAACAGCAGCAACGTTAAGCCGATGCTGACCAATGGGCGGAAAGGGCAGAACACGGGGCCCGGATACGACGGCCATGGGGACATTGAGATTGCCGGAGGAACGTGGGACGGCAACTCGGCGAACTTCCCGACGCAATTTCCGCATATGTCGTTTGCCCATGCCAAAAATTTGGTCATCCGCGATACGAAAATCATTAATAACGTTAACGATCACCACATTGAAGTCAATTCCACGAACGGCTGCCGCATTTTGAATGTGTGGTTTCAAGGGTACCTCCGGACGTCGAGGGAGGCGGAGGCAATCCAGATCGACTTGTCGACGCAAAGCGCTTTTCCGCATTTCGGGCCATGGGACAATACCACCTGCAAAAATGTTTTGGTCGATGGCTGCACTTTTATCGACTGCTGCCGGGGCGTAGGAAGCCACTCGGTAGTCGACGGCTACAATCACAGCAACATCCGGATCGCCAACTGCCATTTCGAGAATATGTCGGACAACGCTATTTTTGCATGGAACTATGATAATTTGCTCGTCAGCGGCAACACGTTTCAGGACTGCGTGTCCGGTATCGACATCTCCTCCAGAGCCGGCGAAGTCCATAACGTGATCGTTTCCGGCAATATTTTAAGAAAAATCAATCCGAAAAGCGATTGGGGCGCCATTCGAGTGTATACGCCTGTAAGCGTTGCCACGGCTGGAGGACGGGTTCACAACATTGCGATCACCGGAAATATAATAGAAGATGTATCGGGTGTCGTAGGCATTCACGCCAACCAAATTTCGCGAATTACGATAAGCGATAATACGGTGCGCAATATCGGTATGAGTGCGACGGGGAAAGGGATTTACGTCGGCAGCTGCATGGAGGGGGCGGTCGTCAGCGGCAATCACGTAACGCAATGTACGGAGAGAGGCATCGCGGTCGTTCAGTCGCAAGGACCGGTCAACATTGTCGGCAATGTTGTCGCTGCGGCCAAATCGCACGGCATTCATTCCGACAGCTGCCAGAACGTGGTATGCACCGATAACGCCGTCACCGATACGGGCAAAGACGGAGTAGGCAACGGAATATATTTTCTGAATACCCATCGCTCGCAAATGGCGGACAACATCATAACGAACAGTGCGGAGAACAACATCAATATGAAGAACAGCAATGATTGCAATATAAACAATAATACGTTGACGGGAGCGCCTTTAAAAATATCCGACGGAAATCAGAGGCATTACGTTGGGGGCAACATTGTTAGAAGAGGCGACAAGTCGATGGCGGACGGCGTCATTGTTGCTTCCAGTTCGTCAAGCATCGCACTGCTCGCTAACGATTTGAGGCTGTCGGGGACTTCCGGGGCCATCAACGACAGCGGTTCGGAGACGATCAAGTCAGGCAACCTGACGGATACCGGCATCGTCTAGAGGGAGCATGCTTCGCTTGGCGGACTGCGGGGAAGCAGTCCGGTTTCGATTTCGTATTGCTGAGATAAACGGCCCGACCGTTCTTGCTCTGTATCTGCGACTCTGCGTTGCCAATGGAGAGCACAGCCGGCGGTGCCGTTTATCCTTCGCTGCTGAGGGCATGTGCTACCTTCTCCGTTTCACCCTGCACGGAACTACATTCCGTGACCGGAAAGGCGTGGAGCGCATCGTCACAGTTTTTCTTGGAGACTGGAACGTTTGGACGATCCGAGGCACATCCTGATTGACCATCCGCTTTAACAGCTCAATCGCCGCGCCGTACTTCTTGTAATTGTAATCCCCGGTTTTGTTATCCACGAAAGCGTAAGGCAGCTCCCCCGGCGTACTGTACGCGATGACGCGTCCGTCAAATTCCGCCAAAAAGCCAAGGGGAGAGTCTTCGTAGCCCCGGTCGATCCATTCCTTTTTCGTCATTCGATAAATAAGCAGCGCAAAAATATCGTCGTATACCTTTCCTTTATACTTAAAACGGAAATGCACCTCATACTCCGTTTCGCGATCCAGTTTGGCTCTGCTCACAATGCAGTAATTGCGCCACCATCCTGGAAAACGCAGCGTAAACCCATAGCGTTCGTTCCGGTATACAATCTGGTTCCGTTTGATCACTCGACCCGAGCTCCTTTCCGTTTGACCGCTTACTATAACGTATTCAAGGAAAGGACGGATTATGGCTTGAACCAGAGGTTTTTGAACTGCACCCAATCCAGTGCATCGAGCGAAATGCCTTTGACCGAAGAATGATAAATCGTCTTCAATCGTTTGAAATATAAAAAATGCAGCACCATCCTGCCGGTCAAATGCGACTCGATCGCCTGCAGCAAGCCGGCGCGCCGGTCGCGCGCAGGCTCGCGCAGCGCCAGTTCAAGCAGGGCGGACACCTTCGCTTTGGCGCGGGGCTCGAGGTGGCGCTGCATGCTTTTGTACAAATCGATGATCCGCAGCTCGGCATCATTGTCGAGCATGATGGAGAAGAGCAGCAAATCGGCATACAGCCGCTGCTCCCCCTTGAATTCCTCTACCGTCAGCAGCTTTACTTCGACGGCAAGTCCGGCTTCCTGCAGCTGCGACTGAACAAGCAGCGCATCCCGTTCGTATTGGGTGATGGTACATAGAGACAGCCGTTCACCGGCATAACCGGCGCGTTTCAGCAGCGTACGAACCGCATCGGGCGGGTAGCGGAACGGTTCGGACGCTGCGGCGTGCTCCGTCTGGTGGCGGATAAAGCTGTCCGCGCAATAGATCGCGTCCCCGCTGAGCCGCTCGAGCAGCTTGCCCCGTTCCAGGGCGGCACAGACGGCGCCGCGCAGGGCAGGGTCGCTGAGCGGGCCTTGCTTCAGCAGGTTGAAGGTCAGGAAACGGCACGTCGTCCCTTGCTGCTGCACTTGCTGCCACGAATCGGCCGCCTCATCGGGCAGCCGGTAATTGTGAATGACCTGGAAGCTTTCCAGCGCCCGGTACCGGTCCTTTTCCTGAAGGCCTTCGATGGACCAGAGCTCGACCCGGTCGAGATGCGCTCTGCCTTGGAAATAAGCGGGAAACGCATCGAGCACGCACATCGACCGGTCAAGGTGCGTGAGCTTGAAGGGGCCGGTGCCAACGGGCGAGAGCGAGAACCCGTCACCGGCTTCCTCGCAGCTGTCGGCGGGTACGATCGAGGCCCGGCTTGTGCCGGCGAACTGAAGGAACAGTTCGTTCGGTTCCGTCAGCTTGAAGCGGATGGTAATCGGGTCGACGGCTTCCACCGATTCGATTTGCTGCAGCACCCAGCTGTACAAGGAGCCTTTGGCGCGCTTCATGAGCCGCTCGAACGTATACCGGACGTCATCCGCCGTCAGCTCGCGACCGTGATGAAACTGCACGCCTTTGCGCAAATGAAACGTCCAGCAGGTGCGAGTCTCGTCCGTCTCCCAGGCGTGAGCGACGTGCGGCTGTATCGTTTGCGTCAGCCGGTTATAGCGGACGAGCGGGTCGAATAACTGATGCACGAGATGCGCCTCCGTAGAGAAGTTCATGGTGGCGGGATCGAGCGAATGCAGCGCTTGGGTTAACGGAAAACGGAGCGTGTCGTATCGTTTGCTGCCCTGTACTTCGCTGCTATACCCGAAATAACCGTTCAGCCAGCTGTGAAAATTTTCCTTCAGCGAATCGGGCAGCGTGGACACGTTCATTTGCTCCAGCGCGCCGCGCAAATCTTTTTTTTCCACCAGCTCTTTGGCGACGGCCAAGATCATATTCTCGGCAGGAAGCAGAAACGTTAGCAGGGAGCGGCTGCCCCGGCCGCGCTTCGGAGCCCACTGCAGCCAGCCTTCGCCGCTCATCCTTCCGAGGATCAGCACGACGTTGCGATGGGTGCATCCGAGCAGCATCGCCAGCTCGTCTAAAGTAACGTCAATTTCTTGACGTTCCGGGATATGAGGGTAATGACCGCGCAGGCGTATATAATGGCTGGCAAGCTTCATAAGACCATCCTTTCCGTACAAGACAAGGGCATCCGAACGTAACACCGAAAAATATGAAATTTCATAATTAAAACTTACTCTTTTTATTCCTGTTTTACAAGCTACAATAAACGTTGTAGGCTACCATGACGGGAGGTTTATAGTCCTATGAACGGATTGGCATGGAATAAACGAAAGGCGGCGCACCGCAGTGCCGTACGTTGGCCGTTGACGATGTCCTGGAGAATGCAGCTGATCGCCGAAGCGGAAGCGGCCGCCCGCAAGGCCGAGACCGGCGCGGAGCTAAGCAGGGCCGTCTGGGCGCTGGCCAAGATTGCGTACGCGCAAATGGAGGAGAAGACGCCTGAAGTGCTGCTGTTTGTCCGCGAGGAAACGGTGGCGCGCAAGCTCTCCGCCGCCTTTGCCCTCCCGGACGGTGCAGCGAAGCTGCTGCTCGAGCTGGCGGCTGGCGACGCGGAGGAGAACGTCGTGAAAACGAAGGATGCGACGACCATTCGATCGCTGCAGAAGCTTGCGGTTCGTTTGATTCAATATACAAGAAGCGTCAGGCTGGCGTTAATAGCCGCGCGCTGAACTGGTGCTACGAAGCCAGCATTGCTCCGCAATGCTCTTAGGAGGGAACCCAATGTCCGGCAATTCCACCGATACTGTGAAGGAAAGATGGATGCTGCTGGCCGCGCTCGGTTGCGGCATAGCGCATTACTATTTGTTTTTCGGCAACGAGTGGGGCGTGTCTTACCCGATCTTCGTCCTTCTGTTCTATTCGTACTTGTTTTGGGCTTTAAGGGAAAGGCAAGTACTTGCATTCAGTTGGCCGAATGCATTGTTGATACCGGTGCTGCTGCTCTCGCTTACATACGTTCTGTTTACGAATTTATTGTTGGCCGTATTGAACGCGCTTGCCGTGCCGCTGCTGATTGTGTGCCATGCAACATGGCTGGTTCACGCGGACACATTGCGCAAGCGGACATCCAGCGCGGCCGTCCTCGTCATGGAACAGCTGTTTATTCATACGATGCAGTATATTCCCAGGCCGACTGTCGTCTTGGTTCAATCGGTCGCAGGCAAACTGAAGGCGGGCCGTTCCCGGGAGCTGCTCAAGGTGCTGATAGGGCTGCTGCTTTCCGTTCCGCTGCTTATTATCGTCGTGACCTTGCTCGCTTCCGCGGATTCGATGTTCGACCGGACGATGTCGAAGCTTCCGCAGCTGTTGGAGGAGGCGGAGGTGGCGACGGGAGTATTGCGCCTGTTGTGGATCGGCGTGATCGCTTCCGGGCTGTTCGCTTTCATTTGGGGATTGCTGCATCCGAAGCCGCCTCAACACCAACCGAAGCAAGAGGAGGGCGCCGTACAGTGGGAGCCTCCTGCGCTGCCGGCAGCCCCTCTTCCGCGAATGGATGCGACCGTCGCCATCACGATGCTGGTTATGCTAAATAGCGTGTATTTGTTGTTTGCGGTCGTGCAGTTCTCTTACTTTTTCGGCGGCGGCACGGCCGACCTGCCGGACGGGACGACGTACGCGGCTTACGCGCGCAGAGGCTTTGCGGAGCTCGTCGTAGTCACGCTGATCAATTTGACGGTCATGATGGGCTCCTTATACGGGGTCAAGCGCCCGGGCGCGGGAGGTTGGGCGGTTTTGCGCGTGCTGCTGGCGGTCATGGTCGGTTTTAGCGGCATTATGTTGAGCTCGGCTTATTTGCGCCTGTCTATGTATGAAGAGGCCTACGGTTACACCATGACGCGGATCCTGGTACACGCTATTATGCTGTTCCTAATTGTGCTCTTCGTGCTAGCACTGGTAAAGCTGTGGAGGCAAGAGACGCCGTTGCTCCGCTGCTATTGCATCGCAGGAGTGGTTGCGTACGTCATTGTGAACTACGCGAACGTCGACGTGATGATCGCGCGCAATAACATGGATCGATACGAAGCAACGGGCAACGTCGATACCCGTTATTTGGCGAGTTTGAGCTACGAGGTCGTGCCGCACCTGCTGGCTTGGAAACAAAAACACCCGGACATGCCGGGGATCGATGAAGCATTGCAGGATATGAGATCCAGACTGACGCCTACCGGCGAATCCGCATGGATGGAGTTTAACTGGTCGGAGCGGAGAGCAGCCAAGGCGTTAAAGGAGAGCGAATAGCGACAAATGTTCAACCGCCGCTGGTCCCCCCGTACTTCCGCCGATAATGCGCAAGAGCGAGCAAAGGCCATATCCGATTGTAGCTGTAGTAGCGGATATAAAAGTCGCCGGGCAGGCCGGCTCCCGTCGGATACGAAGCGGTCCAATCGCTGCGGTTCAGGGAGGCGATGAGCGAATCGACGCCCCGCTCCATGCTCGCTGTCGGCTTGTCGAATACGGCAATCAGCGCATCCAGTGCCCAAGCCGTTTGCGAAGGAGTGCTTGCGCCAAGAGGGATATATTGACGCTGTTGGTCGCTAAGACACGACTCTCCCCAGCCGCCGTCCGCGTTTTGCGCGTTCAGCACGAAACGGACCGCCTTTTGAATCGTTTCATGCCCGGACGAAACGCCAACCGCCTTCAAGCCGGTTAAGGCCGCCCACGTGCCGTACAAATAACATACACCCCATCGGCCGTACCAAGAGCCGTCCGGCTCCTGGCGTTCGAGCAGCCAATCGACGCCTTGCTTTACCAGAGGATGCCGCTGTGTAAGCCCGCATCTCCCCAAATATTCCAGAACGCGTCCGGTCAAATCGGCCGTAGAAGGGTCGACAGCCGCCGCATCGGCTCCGTCGATCGGCAGCATAGCCAGCAGCGCATTGTCTTTGCCCCGTTCAAAGGCTGGCCATCCTCCATCCTTATTCTGGATGGAAAGCACCCACTGCAGCCCCCGATCTACGGCATCGCGCACCTGTGGGGCATCCGTCTCGCGCGACGGAGATAACGCGCGCAGGGCGGCGGTCGTATCGTCCACGTCCGGGTTCATCGTGTTCCGGTCGGAGAAGCCCCAGCCGCCGACAACGGCACTCTTGGCGCTTTTGCTCCAATCGCCGATCCGCGTGTGCTGCCGCGAAAGCAAATAACCGCGTGTTTTTTCGATCGAAGGATGGGACGGGGGAGTTCCGGCTTGTTGAAGGGCATCGGCGATTAGCGCGGTGTCCCATACGGTTGAATCGAAATTTTGCACATGAGGCAGACCGTCATTCGTCAGAACCAAAGATTTCAGCCCTTGTATCGCACGAACGATGACAGGGTGATCGGGCGGATAGCGCCGTGCGAGCAGCGCGTAAATCATAAGGATGGTGCCGCTGGCATAATTATACACCAAACCGTCCGGCTCAATCCGCTCGAGCATGTACTGCTCCGCGCGCTGCAGCCCGAGCTTACGGGCCTCCTTAGGCAGCATTGCGAGCTTGCTTACTCCGCTTGCGGCTTCCTTCAGAAGCGAGTCCAAGACGCGGCTTCGGCCAGAATCGGGCGAGTGGAGGGGATCGCCGTGATGCGGAAGCAGAAGATCGGACAGATCGGGCGCGGTTGCGGGTTGGATGTGGAACCGGCGATCCGAGAGGATCATGACGGGGGCCAGATGCACGCGGGCGGGAGCGGAAAATGTATAGAAATGGAGCGGCAGCGACTCCGGCAGCAGCATCAGCTCTACAGGAATCCGCAGCAGCGTAGACCACGGGTAATGCCCGGTAACGGCAAGCATGACTTTGGTCAATAAGCCGCTAATCTGGCGAAGCCCGCCACGGGATATTATGAATTGCCGGGCGCGGACGATCCGCTCGTCGGAGCGGTCGATCAAGCCGGAGTAGAGCAGGGCGCAGTATGCCTCGACCGTTGCGGACAAATGTCCGTCCGCTTCATCCGCAAACCATTTCCAGGCTCCGTTCGTTTCCTGTTTGCTTAACAACCTTGATGACAAACCCGATATGAATTTCGCATCGTCCATATGTAACGTTCTTAACAAAATGATCAAATAAGAATCGATCGACACGCCGGTTTCTACCCCGAATCGCCACGAACCGTCAGCGGCCTGCAGGGATACAAGCTCGCGGGCGAGATGCTCGACGGCTCCATCCGTTCTTGCAAGCAAAGAGCACATAACGCCATCATTCCTTTCCCGATAATTCATGTTATGGGGCAAAGCCGGGAAACATGCAGCGCATTCGTTGACACTCGAATTGTCAATCGTTATTATTATCCATAATGATAATAGTAAGAGGTGATTGTGTGGCTGGCAGTTCTACGTTGATCGGTATTGTGATCCAAATGACGATTGTTTTGGCGCTCGTCATCACGGCGGCCGTTTATTTGCTCCGCAAAGAGCGGATTGCGCTCAAGCCGATGCTGATCGGCGCGCTTGTGTTTTTATTGTTTTCGCAAGTTTTGGAAAAAGGACTTCATGTATATATGCTGCAGTTGAACCCGGTAACGGCAGCCTGGCTCCAACATGCGTGGCTGTTCGCAACCTACGGCGCGCTTGCGGCCGGTGTGTTTGAAGAACTGGGAAGGTATGTGGCTTTTCGCTGGTGGTTGAAGCGGCGGAGAAGCTGGGGGGACGGCTTGTCGTTCGGACTCGGGCACAGCGGGGTCGAGGCGCTGCTGATCGGCGTTGTGGGCGGAGCGCAGATGCTTGCGCTCGCTGTAATGTACAATAACGGCACGCTGCAGCAGAAGCTCGGCGGCCTTCCGCCGGAGACGGCGGAAGCGCTGGTTGCCGGCTTGTCGGGCACGCCGCTTCATCTTTACGTGCTCGGAGGCGTCGAACGCATTGCGGCGTTTTTGCTCCACCTCGCTTTTAGCATCATGGTGCTGCAAGGAGTAAGATCGCGCCGCTTCCACTACGTCCTCGCAGCGATCGGGTTGCATGCCGCCGTAGACTTTGTTCCGGCATTGTATCAAGCGAAAGCCGTATCCGTCTACGCGGCGGAAGCCGTCGTCGTGCTCGCCGGTATTGCCGGATTCATGTATTTGCGGCGAATGAAGAAGAATGATAGCCGCGAATGGCTTCCGGAATCAGATGGAGAGAAGAGATCGTGAGAAAGGCCCCCTGCGGCTGAACGTTCACTTCAACCTGGTTATATGCCCATTCCAGCTCCGCGGGCATGAAGATGGCGTGAATGCCGCACGTTAGCGCCGGAATAATGTCGGTTCGCAGCGAATTGCCGATCATCCAGGTGCGGCTCCGGTCGAAGCCGCGGGAGTGCACGATGTTTTCCAGAAACTGTTCGTTTTTGTGGCGCGTAATATGAATCCGGTCGCCGAAAAACCGCTCCAGCCCGGCTTCCGTCACTTTGCGCATCTGGATCTTGTGGTCGCCGCCCGTGTACAAATGCAGCTCATGCCCTTCGCTTTGCAGCTCCCGAAGCGTTTCCTCCATATAAGGGTAAGGCTCGATGCTGTGCCCGTATACGGTGGCGCCAAGCTCTCTCAAGCGCTCGATGTCCTCCTGCCGCTTGGCGCGGCCAGTTACATCCGAATAATGGTCGTACGTATCAACGAACGATTGTGGAAAATGATCCGGCGCAAAGCCGCTGACGAGCACCCGGCTCAGATCGATTTCCGTTTGCTTTTTTTTAATCTCCTCTACATTCAGGTGATAGCCGTGAAACCAGGTTTCCATCTGATCCGCAAATTGATCGATGACCAGGTCGAAATATTTGTTGCAATAAATTAGCGTATCGTCCATGTCGAAGAGGATCGTCTGTTTCACCATGTCTCTCGCTCCTACTCTTCTTGAACTTGTCCTTTTCGATTTGAGCCGAACAAGTTTTTCTCTCCATTATATCATGATCGGGTCCGAGATCGCATCCGTCTGCGGCTCGGTCATTTCGCTCTGCCCCTGAAAGACGGCACCTTGTTCGATGATTAACGAATTGGCCCTGACCGTACCGGACAGGCGGCCGGTAGACGTGATTCTTACGAAGCCTTCTGCTTGCACGCGGCCTTCCAGCCTGCCGGCAATAATGACATTATGGGCGCGAATTTCGGTGGCGCGAATACAGCCTTTCTCCCCGACCGCGACATCGCCGGAGGAATGCAGTATTCCCTGAAATTCTCCCTCGATCCGCAGATCGGAAGTAGCGTGGAGCGTGCCGTCGAACAGACTGCCTTCGCCGATTAGCGAAACGGCGCCCGGCCGGTTTTTATTTCCGGACCATCGCATCATCATAACCATTCATTCCTTTCTAGTGTGGGCGGGCAAGTACGGCCCGGGGTCGGTGCTCTTGCCGTTATGCAGCACTTCATAATGCAGATGAGGCCCGGTGCTGCGTCCGGTTGTGCCGAGCTTGCCGATCGGCTGCCCCTTGGCCACCCGGTCCCCCTTATGAACGTCGGTCCGGTTCAGGTGCATATACCACGTACGCAATCCGGAGACATGCTCGATCACAATATTGTGGCCGTGGAGCTTGTCGTATCCGACGGAATGAACTACCCCGTTTGCCGCGGCATAAACCGGATCGTTCAGCTTGCCTGCGATATCGATACCCTTATGGAAGCTCAGCTTGCTCGTAAACGGGTCTTTGCGATATCCGTAAGGCGAAGTAACGATGCGTGACAGCGTTGGCCACAAGCTGGGAATTTGATGGACGCGCTCCTGTTTCTCTAGCAGCTGTTTCTTGGATTCGCGAAACCGGGATTCCAGCGCGTGCATTTCCGTTTGCAGCGAAGCGTACTTTTGGCCGGTCACGGAAGCCAGTTCCCGCACCTGCTCGGCGGTTACCGCAATCGCGGGACCGCCGACGCCTCCCGCAGCCAGGTCGGCCGCCTCGTTCGGCGGCGCCGCCGACACAGGATTACCGCTTTTTTTCGCCTCGGGCGCCAGTTTTTGCAAATCCTGCTCCAGCCGCTTCATTTCTTCGACTTTCGTACCTACCTCGGCCGCCTGTTTCGATAGAGTGTGAATTTCATTTTTCAACTGTTCGATCGTTGCGTTTTTATGTTTCAAATCTTGCTCCAGCTGCGATTTTTTGCCGCTCAGCTCCGTGGTCCTCAAATAGACGGAAGCGGCGGAGTGCATGTGCTGCAAGTAAATCGCGCCCGATGTTCCGACGAGCAGCAGAAGCGCAAAGATTGCGCCCCATAAAGCTCCCCGGGATAGTTTGACACGGACAACGCTGCCGTTCGCCTCCGGGATGATGATGAACGTCAACTTGTCTTGAAACGACTTATAATTCATGACTTCTCCTTTCGGTATGTTGCGCTCGCTCCCGGCATACATTTCGTAGGGGGGAGGGAGTGAATTTGGTCATTGGAAAAACAAGCCGCATGAATTTGATGGCGCGTCTGGCCACACATCTTCATCGCGAAGTTGCTCTGCAGGCCGAAGGTTTCGAGAGCGAACCGGGTGTCCTGCAGAAGGTCGGCAAGCGATTCATTCGCGTAAACGGACAGTTTTTCGTACCTGCGACAATGCAGGAAATCGTTCTTTTGGATAATGCCGCCAAAGGAAAGGGAACGCAGCTCTATGTTCGTACGACATACGGCCGCCAGTTTCAGGCAAAGCTCGTTCGCTCCGGCGTCGATTTTGTCGAATTGGTCGTGAGCCGTCAGGAAGAGGAAGAAGAAGAGCTCTTAGTACTCATCCCTTTGAACAAAATCATCGGCCTGGGACCTTAAAGCAGTTTCCATATCGCTCATGGTTCCATGCTCAGGAGGTTCCGGCCCTCGAATCGGTACGTTTAGAGCCGTGAATTTCCATGTAAGTAGACCCGACGCACAGCACGATGCAAAGACCGAAGCCGTATCCGCTGAGCGTCCCGATCAACGATATGGTCGGGCTGAAAGCCATGCCCAAAGCGATGAAACCCAGGCTCAAAGCGATCAACGCATTGCTGGTGATCATCCAGGAGCGGTATGAAATGCTCCGTTTGAATTTGTTCATTTTCTGCGCACTCTGCTGCGGTTTGGCGTCGGCACTCGACGAGGAGGGCGACTGACCTGATGACTGGCTCTCCGGAGGCGGGACGGGAAATCTGCGCAAGAGCAGCAGAATGAGCAAAAACAAAATGGGCTGATAGCTCAGAACAATGGCCGGAGAGCTGTAATTGCCGAAGCTGAAAATGTCCGTCGTGCTTTTGAACGCTAAAATGGTCGTAAGCAGCAGAAGCAAGCTGACCGGTGTATTGAGGTGCGTGTAATCCCGTTTTTTAATCAGGCTGGCGAACCCGCTCAGAAAGGCAAGGTAAACCAAGATCACCTTGCAGGCCGTAACGGGATACCATACGCTCAGCATGAACAGATCGAGACGATCCAGGAAATCGGTCACGTGAATTTGCTGTACCAGGCTGTACATCGGATAAATCATGTTGCCGGGGATGTTCGAACCGAGCACAAGCACTTCAACGAAGGTGGTCAGGATCAGAATAAAGGTAGCCAGCAACGCCCCGTGCCTGATAGCCGAATGTACCTGCCTTGCGCTCCAGATCGTATGCAGGAATGCGCCGACAATAAAGATGTCGCCATACCAACCGATACCGAGCATGCTGACATCGCTTAAATGCTGCCGCGTTAAAGTAAGGATCGGTTCGACCAATCGCTTATGCAGCTCGTTGGACAGCAGGAGCGGTAGGAGCAGCATAAGCAATATAAAAAAAGGAAAAAAAATATCGTTTACCCTTCCGATGACTTCCACCGTACTTCGCCCGTAAAACATGAGCAGCAGCATAAACAGCAGCACCACGATTTCTTCGGGCGTATTGGGCAGCAGGACGGTATTGATAAATTTGCCGAATGAGCGCAAGTCGCGCATTAGAATAAGCCATATATGCAGCAAAAGGATCAAATTAACGATCGTTCCAAGGAATCGTCCGAAAATCGTAAAGATAATCTCGAACATGTTCTTTTTCGGAAACCGCCGAGCCATCTGGGAAAACACATAGGCGATCAGGAGAATATAGACGAGCGGAATAATGAAGCTGAACCAGGCATCCATTCGGGCAATTCGGACAAGCTCGTGCTGGATGCTGACCAGCCCTCCTCCAGTGATTAAAGCGCCGATCAGCCATGCGTATTGACGCTCATTAATGACGATGATGTTTTTGTTCATTCTTTGCCCCCGTTCTTCTACTTCGCATGGATAAGGGAGAATACCCACGTTGATACGTTATTGATGAAATACTGCGTAGGCATGGGCGGTTTTATTCCAAAGATGATAGAGATATAGAGCAACCCGGTGAGGAACAGCAAGCTGAAGTACATTCGCTTCATGCTCTTGCCCAGTTTCGGAATTGCTTTCAGATCCAGGAAAAGCAGGTACAGCATGAGCAGCAGCACCCACAGCAGAAACTGGCTGTTCATTGACCCAGTCCTTTCTTGGTGATGTTTTCATAAATCAAGCCGGTATCCGTCATAATCGAATTCACTTTTACATTGAACTCGGCATCTTTCATGAGAGATGGCCATTCCGAAGCATACCGGTCATTCCACAATTTCGGATAAGCCCGCCATAAATCGTTGCCGAACTGCACCGGATCGACTTCTTTCTTCTGCAGCGTTCGAATCGTTTGTTCAATCGCCTTCGTAACCTTATCGGATAGGATGTTCTCCACCTTCCGGATATTTGCGGTTTGACTCAAATCATAGAAACCGATCGTTTCCACAATTCTCACCCGAACGTCCATGCCGATATCGTAATGCGGCTTTCCGTTAATCAGGTGAACGCGGATGTGAGAATCGGCCCTATTAATTCTGGTCGTCATTTTAACGTGCTCTTCCACATTTACGGTGACAATCGACTCGCTATTGAGGCGCTTGAGCATCGATAACCCGATCGCTTCTTGTTCTTCCATGATGCCGACCATTTTATCGCCCTTGAATAGCGCATAGCCGGTGTTCATAATTTCCCGGGACGTCTTTTCGCTTTTTTCCGACTCCTTGATCGACATATAAAGCACCATCGTATCGCCGCCGGTACTGCTCATCATAACCGCCGTGTCCTTCATATTTAAATTCAGCACCATCCGGGATTTCGCAAGCTCCCTGATGGCCTCCGACGGAAAACGTTCGAAGCGTGGCGAAGATTGAAGCAGCTCGTACGCCTTTCCTTTCGTAATAATCAGGTTCGTCGTCATCCGGCTCTCGGGGGAACGGGGAGTGGAGTCGAATACGTTGCGAATGCCTCTGCTCCGCGCGTATTCTTCACCGACCAGCAAAGTTCGCCTATGGGCAAGGAACATGCGCCTCGACATCCGGGCTTGCAGCTTGGCCTGAGCATCCCTCACCGTTTCTCCGATCTCGGAATCGATATAATAGCTTTTTTCTCCACCCGTTCCTCCTCCGCCGCCGCTTGCGCCGCCCATCTGACCGGGAAGCGGCAGCATAACGGTGTACCGGATGCGCCCGTCCTGCTCCATATCAACCGCCGATGTCAAAATGAAAGCAAGGTCGTTGATTTCCGTCCGATCCCAGCAGCCTTGAATACAAAGGAGCGGCCAGGGGAGCAGCAGAAGGGTGAGGATGATCCGCTTCATTCGACGTCTCCCCCCCGTTCTTGTTCATGCCGGATGGTCTTCCCTTTCTGTCCGCCTTGATCCATAATTTCTTGCGGAAGTTCCTCCCCGATTCGCTGCGTATCCTGCAGCGAAAGATAGGCGGGCCTGTTTCTCATTGTCCACCAAGGCGCGCGAATCATTACGTCTTTCAGATCGGACGAGGACAGCGGACCGATCGGGGACAAATACGGAACCCCGAAGGAGCGCAAGGTCGCCATATGGCCCAAAATCAGCATAACCGAGATCATGATGCCGTACATTCCGAATAACGATGCGGCGATCATGATGGGGAAGCGCAGCATCCGGATGGCGATTGCCCCGTTGAAACGGGGGATGGTGAACGATGCGATTCCCGTAATCGAGACGACGATAACCATTGGCGCGGATACGATCCCGGCTTCCACAGCGGCTTGTCCGACGACAAGGGCGCCGAGAATACTGACGGCCGAGCCGATCGCCTTCGGCAGCCGGATCCCGGCTTCGCGAAGCGCTTCGAACGTGATCTCCATGATCAGCGCTTCAACCACCGCCGGGAACGGAATAGCCTCGCGGGCGGCAGCAACGGAAAGCAGCAGCGTCGTCGGCAGAAGATCCTGATGATAAGTCGTTATGGCGACGTACATCCCCGGCGTGAGCAGCGACAAAATGAGAAAAACATACCGGAGCCAGCGTATCAGCGTAGCGATTTGGAAACGTTCGTAGAAATCCTCGCTCGCCTGAAGAATTTCGGCAAAGACGAAAGGCACGATCATCACGAAAGGGGTTCCGTCCACCATGATGGCGACGCGTCCTTGCAGCAGCGACGCAGCAACGACGTCCGGCCGTTCCGTATATTGAATCTGAGGAAACGGGGAGTAAGCCGAATCCTGAATAAACTCTTCGATATATCCTGACTCGAGAACGGCATCGATATCGACTTTATTGAGCCGCTGGACCACCTCTTCGACGATGGCGGGGTCGGCAAGATTGTGAAGATAAGCGACTACGATGCTCGTATTGCTTTCCCGTCCGAGCGTCAGCGGTTTCATCTTGAGATGCGGCGTTTTCAACTTCCGGCGGACCATCGACGTATTCGTCCGCAAGTTTTCGACGAACCCTTCGCGCGGACCGCGAACGACCGATTCGGTGTCCGGCTCATTGATGGAACGTTTCTCCATCCCCCGGATGCCCATCATTAGCGCTTTGTTGTTGCGCTCCACGATCAAGCCGGTGTCTCCGCCCAGCACGGATAGCAGCAGATCCGAGTAATTGTCGGTTTTTTGGATTTGCGAGACGGGGAGCGTCGTATCCGTAATGTTGTCGATCAGCGATTCTTCGCCTTCCAGAATCATAAGCGACTTCATCGCATCGTTAACCAGATCGGTGTTGACCATCCCGTCGATAAAAAACATGATGGCATTCAGGCTGTTTTGTATTTTGAACTCGCGGATCACAAAATCGGAGCTGTCCTGGAACAGCTCGTCCAAATATGATTTATTCTCCTCCAGCGTCATAAAAACCGGTACCGATTTGAGCTCTTGGATAAAGCGGTAGTTCAGCTTTTTCAGCTGTTCGTCCCGTTCTTCTTTCCGCCTATTTTTTTTGCCGCGTCGCGCTATGAGCATGGGAGCACCTCCTTCGGCAACTTTGCGAGCCTATTCCGGTATATTTTTCACCAAAAGCAAAATTTTATGACAAATCGAACGAATGCGGTAAAATAAATGGGGAATAGGCGGGAGATTCAAGGTAAAAGATAGAAAGACGGCTGCCGTGAAAACGGGGCCCGTGCGGAGGGGGAGAAGCGATTTGCTGTGGCTGGTTTTCGCCTTGGTATTATTCATATTTCAAATATTGACCATTCTTGTCGGGGAATTCCGTCGTCCGTCCAAGGCCATGGCGTGGATGTTTATCTTATTCGTTTTCCCGATTATCGGCTTTGTCATGTATTATTTTTTGGCCAAAGAATATACACAGCGTAAAAAGGTGAAGCGCGGGCGAATGCGCAATATGACCGATATCCGGTATTTGGGCAAAAAACACCGGCCCGCTTCCGAATTTGACGCCGGATTCGACGAAGAACGGCTGAACGGGTGGCGCCACGAACCGAGGCTGTTTTCGCTGCTCGGCAACATTCCCGGCGCGCTCATTACCCGCAGCAACGAAGTCACCGTGCTGACGAATGCGGCAGCGGCTTACCCATCCATGTTGGAGGCGATGGAGCGCGCGATATCGCATATTCATTTTGAATTTTATACGATCCGCAACGACGGAATCGGCAAGAAGTTTCACGAATTGTTGATACGAAAAGCGCGTGAAGGCGTTCAGGTGCGCTGTATTTTTGACGGAATCGGAAGCTATCAGCTCGATAACCGGTTCATTGATGAATTGAAGAGAGCGGGGGCGGAAGTATATATTTTTTTACCGGCGGTGTTCGCGTTTTTCGATAAGCGGGCCAATTACCGCAACCATCGCAAAATACTAGTGATCGACGGGACGATCGGCTTTTTGGGCGGCATCAATATTGGAGATGAATATTTGGGCGGCAATCCGCATCTCGGCTTTTGGCGGGACACCCACATGAGGCTGGAAGGAGACGCCGTTTACTCGCTGCAGCAAACATTTTTGAACGACTGGATGTTCGTCAGCGGGCAGCGGCTCGCCGACTCCGAATTATTTCCCGAGCACGAACAGCTAGGGAATAAACCGGTGCAAATCATATCCAGCGGACCGGACGCCCATTGGGACGCCATTTTGGAGATGTATTTCGGTGCGATCGCCGCGGCGAACAAACGCGTGTTCATCACGACGCCGTATTTCATCCCGGATCCGAGCATTATGATGGCGCTCAAAACAGCGGCCATCAGCGGCGTAGACGTGCGGATCATCTTTCCGCAAAATCCCGACTCGAGAGTGGTGAATTACGCATCTTTGTCTTTTTTGGAGGAATTGATGCAAGCGGGCGTTCGTTTTTATGCCTACCAAAAAGGCTTCATCCATGCGAAGGTCATCGTGATCGACGAACTGCTCGCTTCGGTAGGAACGGCCAATCTGGACATGCGCAGCTTCTTTAGCAACTTTGAATTGAACGCCGTGCTGTTCGACAAGGAGACGATTCACCGGCTTGAGAACGACTTTTTGCAGGACCTCAAAGATTGCACCGAAGTGAAGCTGGAGGAATTCGAAAAAAGATCGCGTTGGCAGAAGGGGAAAGAAGTGATCGCGCGGCTGCTGTCGCCGCTATTTTAGTCGTTTCGCCAGATCGACGATGCACAGCGGCCAGGCAGGGCGCAGCCGTGAACCTTTCATATCGACGCAAAACGCCGGCTTAACGGGTACGTTCGTTAGCCGGCGTATTTTTTAGCCCTTAGCTTTGCTTTACTTCGGAATGAAAGACAGCACTTGATCCAGGTTTTGCGGGGGCAGTTGCGCGATTAAATCCCCTCGCTGCTGAAGCCGCTGCTCGATGTTGAGCAGATGGAAGTCTCTCGGGTCCGGCCGCATGGCGACTTCCTGCCATGTGAGAGGCGTCGAGACGGAAGCGTCTTCCCGGGCACGCGGCGTGTACGGAGCGGACAGCGTCTTTCCGTACCAGTGCTGCAGGTAGTCGATATAAATCAGCGTGCCCCTGTCTTTTTTGAGCCGTTCGACGGTGAACAGCTTCGGATGCTTTTGCACCGCGAAGGAGGCGACAAATTGGCCGATGCGTCGCAGCTGCTCGAACGTATACTTGCGCTCGCGATCAATCGGCACATAAATTTGTACCCCGGTAGCTCCCGATGTTTTCGGAACGGAGCGAATATTCATTTTATCTAGAATTTCGCCTATGATCTCCGCAGCCTGCATGATTCGCGGCTCCGGGTCGACGCTCGGATCAATATCGATCAGCCACTCCGCCGGCAGCGTTTCTTCAATATAATGGAAGGAAGGGTGGAATTCGAGGCTCGCCAAATTGCCGAGCCACAGCAGCGTCGGAAGCGAGTCCAGATGCACGTAGTTAATGCCTTCCAGCTGTGCGGTTTTGACGAATGGAGGTATCGGCTCCGGCGCGTTTTTTTGATAAAACGACTTTTCGCTCCATCCGTTCGGAAACCGAATCGTCGTCAAGTAACGGTTGCGGCAGTAGGTAAGCAAATAAGGCGACAGCGCGACCAGCTTCTGCAAGTACATCGCTTTCGTAATTCGCTTTTCGGGCCACAGCAGCTTCTCCGGGTTGGAGACGGCGATCTCCTGCCCTTCGATGACGATCGATCCTTTTACCCGCTTATGCTTTGATCCTGTCTGCGCTGGCATGCTATGTTCAGTCCTCCTACACGCGGATGTTCACCAGCTTCGGATGCCGCAGCTGGCCCGCGGCGGTCACTTCCAGCCCGGTAACGGTTCCGGTCAGCGGAACGGACAGCCACATGATTTTTTCACGCTTCAACTCGGCCGGCAGGTACGATTTATTCCATAACGGCGATTCCCGTTCATACTGCTTGCCGTAAGCGAGCAGCGCCGCTTTGGAGGACTCGTTGAGCCCAAGAGATACGCGGCCGAACAGCACCTTGTCTTTTTCCATAATAAGGCTTGCCACGCGTCCTTCGCGGATAATGAGTCCGACAAACCGAACCTCGTGAATTTGCGCCGTTTTCTTCTTGTACCAGTCTTTATGCTGCTTTCCTTCCCGGTAAGGGCTCGACAGACGCTTGCTGACGACCCCCTCCCAGCCGCTCTCCTCCACCCACTGCCACAAGGAAGGGCCGTCGCTGAACAAGTCGGTTACGAACAGCTGGGGATGCTTAACCGGGAACAGCTCGCGAAGTTTCTCGTGCCGCTCGGCAAAGGGACGGGTACGGTAATCCTCGCCATTATAGCCAAGCAGGTCGAACAGCACGTAGATGAAATGACTCGTCTCCGCGCCGCGAATGTTCGCCGAAGCGCTGCGGGTTCGCTCCCGCTGAAGCACTTGGGAGAAGTCCGGCTTCTGCTTGGCAAGATCGAACATGACTGCTTCCCCATCCAGAAGCAGCGAAGGAAGTTGGGCCGCATGCCGTTTCAGCAGCTCCACGGCTTCCGGGTACAATGCCGTCTTATCGTCCATATGTCTGGAATATAAGCGGATGCGCCCGTGCTCGATCCGGGACAACATACGGACGCCGTCCCATTTGAGCTGAAACCCCCAATCGGGCCCGGCGGGCAATTGGGGGTTCGAGATGGGGGCCATCGGCATATTCGGCAGAATGAGGGTCCCCGTATCCGTAATGGGAATAAGCCCCGTCATGAACCTACAGAGTCCTTCACTTTCGTTTTACCTTTTCCTTTGGCGCTCTTGGCCGTTTTGGTCTTCTCACCCTCCGCTGCGGGCGCGGGAGTCGGATCGGCGGTAACGGGCTTGACGGCTTCCAGGCTGGCTTGCAGCGCCGCCATCAGGTCGATCACATTTGTTTTTTGCTGTTCCGGAGCGACGCGGATTTCTTCTCCTGCTACTTTTTGTTGAATGGCAGTTTCCAAGGCCACACGGTAATCGTCTTTATATTTTTCCGGCTCGAACGGAGTGGTTAACTGGGCAATCAGCATTTTGGCCATGTCCAGTTCTTTATCGTTCACATTGCTCTGCTCCGGCAAATTCGGCACTTGCTCCACCGAGCGAATTTCATCTGGGTAAAAGATCGTTTCCATTACAATGCAGCGATCAATGATCCGAATGGCCGCCAGACTGCTTTTCGAACGGATGGACACTTTGGCGATTCCGATCTTCCCGGTCTGTTTCATCGCTTCCATCAGCAAGTTATAGGCGTTTGCTCCTGTGTCGCCCGGGGACAAGTAATATGTCTTCTGAAAATAAATCGGGTCGATATCCGATAAGTTGACAAAGTCCAAAATTTTAATTTCCTTATTCACTTCACCGTTCAATTGCTCCAGCTCATCCTTTTCGAACAGCACGAAAGAACCCGGCGCGTATTCATACCCCTTCGTAATTTCCGCCCATTCCACTTCCCGCTCGCAATGCTGGCATTTGCGTACAAAATTAAGCGGCGTATTGCATTCCTTGTGAATCATGCGCATCGAAATATCTTTGTCCTCCGTGGCGGAGAACATTTTGACAGGCACGTGCACGAGCCCGAAGCTGATCGCGCCTTTCCAAACGGTATGCATATCGATACCCTCCCATCCAAACTTAAATCATAGTTATCAAACCTAATATTCAATGAAGGCGAACTATGGTGGTATGAAAGCTATTCTTACCAGTATACGCATAATCCGTTCGTCTCATTACAGCTGCGGCGTGCATGAACGAATATTTTTTGGGACAAGCTACAAGCTGTTAACGGCTTTCGCTGAATAGAGGAAACATAAGGGGGGACAAACAGTGAGCGAGGCGAATACGTCAGGCGGCCAATATGCGAATGACACGGCTCATGAAGGACGAGATTCCTACTTTATGGACATCGATCGGATGATCAATGAGGGACTCGGCGGCGGCACCGTATCGATGCATAACGGGCTAATTGATGATTCTACGACCGATACGATGGATCATCCGGAGTCCGTTACTGACGGAGGTGAGTGAAGAATGCAGCTGTCTCGGGCGCAACAAATTTTAAGCTCGCAAGATAAGATCAATGTCGAACTGAACGGCGTTTCGGTCTGGATCGACAGTGTCGATACGCAACAAGCAACGGCAAAGGTTCATGTGGAACATCAGCCCGCCGAGACGAAGGTCGTTTCGGTGGAGCAATTGCAGGAAGTGCAGTAATGGAATCGGATGCTCGGCTTTTCTGAAACCGTCGGGAACCGAGTGTACAATACAAAGCTTTCCGGGTGCAGAGCGGACTTGACAGGCCGACATGCGCTACGGGAAGCTTTTTTGTTGCTCCTGAAGGACGGGAGGGCTATAATAATTGTCAAAGTTGCAACTCGGCCATAGCGGATTGCCGTGCGGCTTGCAGCATTGTGGTGTCGGAGGCGGATGAATTTGAGCTCGATCGATGAATTTGCGCTGATTCGGCTGCTGAACGGCGGCAAACAATCGGCGACTTTGGTGACGGCGGCTGGCGTCATAACGGGAATTGGCGACGACGCGGCGGTCGTTGAGGCTTCCCCTGGGAGCCACCTAATATTGACGTGCGATACGATGACGGAACATATTCATTTTAAACAAGTCACGATGCGTGACGAGGATATCGGCTATAAGGCGATGGCATCGGCCGTCAGCGATATTGCCGCAATGGGCGGCGTCCCCCGGTTCGCCCTGGTCGCGCTCAGCATGCCCGGCGGGACGGCCGTGGAGCGGGTGCAGGCGATATACGAGGGACTTTACGAATGCGCGAGCCGTTACGGGATCGCCATTGTCGGAGGGGACACCACCGCTATACTCGGCGAGCTTACGTTGACGGTTACCGTCATCGGGGAGACGGAGCAAGGGAAAGCCAAGCTGCGCTCCACGGCTCAACCCGGCGACGCCGTGTTCGCGACGGGGTATCTCGGCCGCTCGGCCGCAGGCCTCGATTTCTTGCTGGGGCAAAACGTGCCCTCCGGCGAATGGACCGTGTTCCCGGAGCAGACGGAAGCGCTCGTTCAAGCCCATTGCCGGCCGGAACCGCAGATTGAAGCGGGACAAGTGCTTCAGCGATCCGGTGTGTGCCGCGCTTTGAACGACGTAAGCGACGGACTTGCGAGCGAGATGTGGGAAATTGCCGAGGCCTCGGGCGTCGGTATCGATTTGATCGAGGAGCGGATTCCGATAGCGGACGAACTCGCTGCATTTGCCCGGACGCAAGGGAAGGATCCGCTGGATTACATTTTATACGGCGGCGAAGATTATCAATTGGTCGGAACGGTTCCTGCCGGCAATGCGATCGAACTCCAGATGAAGTTCAAGGAAGCCGGATTGGCGCTGCATGTGATCGGTTATGTGCATGCGGAAGGTCAAGGCGTTAGAATGGTGCAAAATAACGGATATATCGTGCCGCTTGCGAAACATGGCTACAATCATTTTTCCGGCGCGGACGGGAAAGGCGGCGTATAGTGCGGGCATCGTATGAATTCATATCGCAAAATACGGGCGATACCGCCATGTTGGCGGAACGCTTGGCCTCGTTGTTTATCCGAGGTACGGTCATTACGCTGGACGGAGAGCTCGGGGCAGGCAAGACGACTTTCTCCCAAGCGGTCGCACGTGCGATCGGCGTGACGGAGGTGGTCAACAGTCCCACGTTTACGATTATTAAAGAATATGAAGGGGAACGTTTTCCCTTTTATCATATGGATGTGTACCGGTTGTCGCAGGAAGAGGCGGATGAGCTTGGGTTGGACGATTATTTTTACGGAGAAGGCATCACTTTGATCGAATGGGCTTCGCTCATTGAGGAATTGCTCCCACCCGATCATTTGGCGATCGAAATCGGGCACACTGGGGAAGAAGGCCGCCGGTTCGTACTTCTGCCGAAAGGCGAAGTATACGAAGCCTGGTGCCGTGAACTAAAGGAGAACGGATACTTGCTATGACGAACGGAATAGAAGCGCAATACGATGATCAAAAATGGATGCTGTCTGTCGATACATCGACCACTTCAATGACGGCGGCGCTGACGTTGGGCGACAAACTGGTCGGCGAGATCAGTTCCAAAGCCGAAAGGAATCACTCGCTTTATTTGATTCCGACGCTGCAGCGGCTCATGAATGAAGCGGGGGTGCGGCCGAAAGAGCTGGCGGCCTTCGCCGTAGGCGTCGGACCGGGCTCTTATACCGGTGTTCGCATCGGCGTAACGGTAGCGAAAACGTTCGCGTGGACGCATAAGCTCGCGCTGATGGGCGTATCGACATTGGAAGCGATCGCTCTAGGCGGAGCGGACATCTTGACTGGACAAGGGGATCAGGGTCTCGCCTCGGAAGATACGGTAATAGCCCAGGGCGGTAAGCTTCGCGCGCTGGACGGCGTCTCGGGGCAAAACTCCGCATTGCAAGAGTCCGTATGGGTCATTCCGCTGATCGACGCGCGCCGCGGGCAGGCCTTTACCGCTTTATACGAGGCATGTCAAGCCGGTTGGACATGCATGGCAGCGGACGGCATACGGCTTTCTTCCGAATGGGTAAAAGAACTGCTGGACCGAACGGCTGAAAGCGCACCGGACCGGGTCGTGTTTGCGGGCGAGCCGGAGCTGCACCGGGAGGCGATCGAACTGTTTGCCGAAGGATGGAAAGGTCCGGTTGACGTATTCGAGCAAGGCTTGCGCGCGAGATATACGGCCGAGCTTGGCCGGCGCCGCTGGTTGCGGGGGGAGACGGACGATGTTTTCGGGCTTGTTCCGAATTATACGCAGCTTGCGGAAGCCGAGGCCAAGCTGCTTGCCAACAAATCGTAAGGGGGAGGGGCCCTGGATGGAGCAGCAAAAATATGACAGGGAGCCAATCGAGGAACAGCTCCTGCAGTTTCGGCCGATGCAGATGGACGATATTCCGGCGATTTGTCGGATCGAGCAGGAAGCGTTCCCGACCCCCTGGACGGCCGGCGCTTTTCAGAACGAGCTCACCAACAATCAGTTCGCACGCTACATCGTGATAGAGATTGACGGAGAAATCGCCGGATACGGCGGTATGTGGCTGATCATGGAAGAGGCGCATGTCACCAATATTGCGATACGGGAAATGTATCGCGGCCGCAAGCTGGGCGAGCGTCTGCTCCGGGAAATGCAACGGACGGCGAGCTTTTACGGCGTGATCCGAATGACGCTGGAAGTACGCCCGTCCAATACGATTGCGCAGCGCCTGTACGAAAAGATGGGTTTTCGTTCCGTTGGCGTACGCCGGGGGTATTATACGGATAATAAAGAGGATGCGCTTATCATGTGGGCGGATTTGCCGAAGGCGGCGCGGGGAAAGTAAAAAGAGCTGCGCGCTGATAGCGTAAGCTGCCAAGTAAGCGCGGCTTGAGGCCTGCTTTTTTGATTTCGTGGGGATCTCTTTAACCTTTGGGGGAAATTCTAGCGCCCGAACGGTGGACTTGGGGACCCGAGTACGCGTTTTACAGTCGCATGCTTGCGGCAAGGCTCCGTTGTTTTTCGCATTGAACCTTTGACAACTCGGACTGCAAGATTTGTAGTTGTTTTAATAAAACATTGCCATACAATTGCGAGGTTTACGTTATGAACGAACAAGGCACGAAGGATCAAACGGTTTCCGGCCATCCGTCCCCAGGCGGGGAAAGGCCGGTATATATATTGGCAGTTGAAACGAGCTGCGACGAAACGTCGGTTTCGATCGTGCGCGATGGGCAGGAGATTCTGGCCAATGTCGTGTCGAGCCAGATCGAGACGCATCAGCGCTTCGGCGGTGTTGTGCCGGAAGTCGCCTCCCGCAAACATGTGGAATCGATCACATGGATTTTGGCGGAAGCACTGGAGAAAGCCGGCCTCCGTCCTGACCAGCTTTCGGCCGTCGCCGTAACGCAGGGGCCGGGGCTTGTCGGTTCTCTTCTTGTCGGCATGGTGGCGGCCAAGGCATTCGCCTGCGCTATGGAACTGCCTTTGATCGGAGTACACCATATCGCCGGGCATATTTATGCCAATCAGCTTGTGCATCAGCTGAAGTACCCCTTGATGGCGCTCGTCGTGTCCGGAGGACATACGGAGCTTGTGTTCGTCGAGTCCGAAGGGCGGTTCCGCATTATCGGACAAACCCGGGATGATGCCGCCGGCGAAGCCTACGACAAGGTGGCGCGCGCGCTCAAGCTGCCGTATCCCGGCGGTCCGCATATTGATCGGCTCGCGCACGAGGCGACGGAAGCGGTGACGCTTCCGCGCGCTTGGCTCGAGCCGGATTCGTACGACTTCAGCTTCAGCGGGCTGAAGTCGGCCGTGCTGGCCGTGCTGAACCAAGCCGGCATGAAAGGCATCGCGCTCGAGCCTTCAGCGGTGGCGCGCGGGTTCCAGGACTCGGTCATCGACGTCCTGGTGGAAAAGTCTTTACGCGCCGTGGAAGCCTTCGGCGCGAAGCAGTTGCTTCTCGCAGGCGGCGTGGCCGCCAACAAGGGGCTGCGCGCGCGGCTCGAGGCGCGCTGTGCGGAGGCGGGCGTGCCGCTGCTGGCGCCGCCGCTTTCGCTTTGCACCGACAACGCGGCGATGATCGCCGCTGCGGCGTTCTTGAAATATCGGCGCGGACAGTTCGCGCCGTTCGACATGAAGGCGGAGCCTCTGCTGAAGCTTGAGGCGTGGTCGGTTTAAGACGTCTTGTATGCTGCAGTCTCACCGGCGAACGGTCGTTGAGATTGCAGCTTTTTGGCGCCTTTTATGGGTGGAAGAAAATACCTTATAGCAAAAGCTTGCAATCCTGTTTTGAATTTGATATATTACTCCTTGTCGCTTTTGCGGCAGGCATGACGAAGCACATCGGAAGATGTCGAGTGAAAAATAAATGCTTGCATGATTCGAGCAAACGTGATATGATGTTTAAGTCGCTTTCGAGAGGTTGCTTAAACCGATCGGAGTGCTAGGAAATGAATTGCCCTTTGAAAACTGAACAACGAGTGAGTGAATTAGAGAATGAAAATTCTCGCCAGTTTTAAATTTTGAGCTAATCAGCTTACATTATAGCGAACATCGCCTTCGGGTGATGGGAGCAATTTGTATCAATTTCGGTCTTCGGTCCGAAAATGATACTTTAATGGAGAGTTTGATCCTGGCTCAGGACGAACGCTGGCGGCGTGCCTAATACATGCAAGTCGAGCGAGGGTCTTCGGACC
>NZ_CAJVCE010000019.1 GCF_910594985.1 Paenibacillus allorhizosphaerae | reverse complement strand
CGCCTTTACAGTATAGTTATATTATATCATATTAACGCGGTAATTTGATAAAGATATTAAAGATAAAAGTAGCCTGTTGAAGTTTTTCAACAGGCTGAACAAACATCCCGAACGTAACGGTTCGGGATGTTTGTTGTAAAGGGACGGTACGGCAGAGGGTTGTCTCATAAGGGAGACAGCGAATGAATTCGTTCCCAATCGACAGCGTATTCTTGGAGTTGGACAGCCTCGCGAGCTTACGCCGGCAATGGGGATTTAGCTGCTAGTTTGAATCCGATGCGGTGCCGAAGCGTTTGGCCGATCGCATGCGGGCGCGTTCGATTTCGACTTCACGGTTGCGCGGCTCGGCGTTCGTGACCAGAGAACTCATCAACTGCCGGGCAGCGGCGGCCACCTCTTCAACGGCGCGGTTGAACGCTTCCTCATTGGCCTTCGACGGCTTGGTAAACCCGGAGAGCTTCCTGACAAACTGAAGCGACGCGTCTGTAATCTCATTTTCGGTAGCCGGAGGGTCGAAGTTGAACAATGTTTTAATATTTCGGCACATAACAATCTCCTTTCAAAGCGCTTTTCTTATGTTCATCTTACTACAGACGAATTCCCCCATGCCAGCGAAAAGACCGACATTGAAATATTAGGCAACACCTAATATAATTAGTCAATAACTAATGAACTCGAGGTGACTTGCCGCATGTTGATATGGATGCTGCGAAACGTAATGGCGGAGCGAGGGATATGGACCGGTGCAGCGCTAGCCCGTCTGCTGAAGGAGAAGGCGAACTACAGCTTATCCGCGCCCTCGATCAGCGCTTTGCTCACCGGCCAGCCGAAGCAGATGAAGTCGGATACGCTGGATGCGTTATGTACGGCGCTGGAGTGTACGCCAAGCGATTTATGGGTACATACCCGTCCAGAGCAAGTGAGAGGAGCATAAACCGATGACAGTAAAACAAATTTTGCCTTTCGGCGATACCGTGCTGCGAAAGACGGCCAAAACGGCCGACCCCGTTTCGCCGAAGACGCACAAAATCCTTGATGACATGGTAGAGACGCTATATGACAAAGAAGGGCGGGCAGGGCTCGCCGCGCCGCAAATCGGTCTGCTCCGAAGGCTGATCGTGATGGACTGCGGAGACGGGTTGATCGAGCTCATCAATCCGGAAATATTGGAGATGAGCGGAACCCAGACCGGGTCGGAGGCTTGCTTGTCTTTCCCGGGTTACTACGGGACGGTCACAAGAGCGAATGCGGTTCGCGTCAAAACCTACAACCGGCAGGGCGAAGAAGTGATTTTGGAAGGCGAAGGCTACCTTGCCCGCTGCATGCAGCATGAGATCGATCATTTGAACGGCGTCTTGTTCGTCGATCATGTCAAGGAACCGTGGCTGTACCATGAGCAAACGAACGATCGCATCGGCCTTCTGGACGTCATCCGCCTCAGCAACCAAGGGTAGCGGGGATCGCCGGGAAAGTCCGAGCGAAAGTAACGATAATTTGCGAAGCGGAACAACTCCGAGACTCCGGTCAGGAGTTGTTCTTATTTTATCAGGGTAGTTTATGGAATTCGGACGAATGTGATGAAAACGAATGAAAACTGTGCTACGATAGGGGAATTGAAATTTCAGCGGATGATTAAACGGATAGAAAGGTGACATCATGAGTACCACTGCATCGAAAAACGCGGCAGCCGCTCGCGAAACCGAGGGCTTTAGCTTGTTTGCGCTCACTTGGCCGATTTTTTTGGAGTTGTTTTTGTTTATGCTGATGGGTACCGCCGATACGCTCATGTTAAGTTCCGTATCGGATCAGGCGGTGTCTGCGGTAGGCGTGGCGAATCAATATATTTTCATTGCAATCCTCGTCCTTGAGGTGATCGGCAACGGCGCGTCGATTGTCGTCGCGCAATATATCGGCGCGAGAAAGCCGATAGAAGCGGCTCGCATTTCGGCGATTTCCGTTACGCTCAACCTGATGATCGGCTTAACGTTAAGCGCCTTGTTTATCGTGCTCGGCAAGCCGCTGCTGAGAGCGGTCCACTTACAGGGAGACGTGCTGGCCTATGCCGAGTCGTATCTGGTCATTGTCGGCGGCGGACTGTTTTTGCAGGCGTTGATCAATACGCTCTCCAGCATTATTCGAACGTACGGATATACAAGACAATCGATGCTCGTTTCCCTGGGGATGAACGTCATTCATGTCATCGGCAATTATTTGCTCATCTTCGGCCACATGGGATTCCCGGAAATGGGCGTCACCGGTGCGGCCATATCGACGATCGTCAGCCGCGGCATCGCGCTGCTCGTGTTCTTCTGGTTGTTTTACCGGCTGATGGAAGTTCGGATCGCGCTCGCGGATTACTTCCGCATGTCACGCGAATATATTCGCAAAATATTGAAAATCGGCATTCCATCGGCATTGGAGCAGGTCACTTATCACAGCTGCCAATCGGTGTTCTTGTATTTTGTAACGTTTCTTGGGGTGGAGGCGCTCGCTTCCAGGCAGTACGCCATGAACATATCGACGTACATTTATTTGTTTAGCTCGGCGGTCGGGATCGGCACGGCGATCATTACGGGACGGTTGATCGGCGCGGGGCGGAAGGAAGAAGCTTATAACCGCGTATGGAAAAGTTTGAAGTGGGGGCTGGGCATCACTGTCTTGATCGATGCGGCTGCCGTCGTGTTCCGCGAGCCTTTGATCGGCTTGTTTACGAACGACCTGGTGATCGTTCGGCTTGCTTCGCAGGTCATCGTGCTCAGCATGCTTCTGGAGACCGGGCGAACGTTCAACCTGATCCTGATCAACTCGCTGCGGGCCGCGGGCGATGCGAAATTTACCGTATATATGGGTTTGCTCTCTATGGTAGGAATGAGCTTGCCGCTCGGGTATTTCCTTGCTTTCCGGCTCGATTTGGGGCTAGCGGGCATATGGCTGGCGATCGCTGCGGACGAATGGCTGCGCGGCGTCATCATGTTTTTCCGCTGGCGAAGCCGGGCATGGGAGAAAAAAGCGCTCGTCGACCATGCGGGGCAAGGCGCGCTCGCCGTTTCCGGCACATGACCTAGCGCCACAATGAAGAAAATATAACGGACGAGCCGTCGGACCGTGCTATAATGATGTCATCATGCACTATATAACGACTCGGAGGGAACCATGACGAACAACGGTTATGCCGTCCAAGACCCGAACGGCAGCAATAAAAAGGCGATCGCAGCCGTCATCGTCTTTATCATTATCGCGATTGCCGGGCTCACTTATGTGAAATGGCTGCCCTATTATCACAAAGCGTTCGATGCGGCAGTCAAGCATTCCATCGGTGCTTCCATCGTGTCCGGCAAAAGCCCGACAGCCCCCGGTCCTTCGTGGAATGCGGCATGGGAGTACGCCAAGGCGTACTATAATTCCGTTTGGAAGGCCGCTGTTCTCGGCATCCTGCTCGGCTCGCTCGTCCAGGTGCTTATTCCGGGGCAATGGCTGCTGCGGGTGCTCGGCAAAACGACGTTCAAAAGCACCGCGATCGGCGGTCTCGCTTCCCTTCCCGGCATGATGTGCACTTGCTGTGCCGCGCCGCTGGCCGTCGGGCTGCGCAAGAAAAACGTTTCCGTCGGCGCGAGCCTCGCGTTCTGGCTCGGCAATCCGACGATCAACCCGGCCACGCTCATCTTCATGACGTTTGTGCTGTCATGGAAGTTCACGCTGCTGCGGCTTATATTCGGACTCATTCTTACGTTCGGCGTGAGCTACTTCGCTAACCGGTTCGCCGGTACTGTAGAGCTTCCGGCGGAAATCGATGCGTATCAGAAGGAAACCGGCACGGAGCAGTCGAAGCCGCTGCTGCACCGATGGCTTCGAAGCATGTGGACGATGACTCTGCACATCGTCCCCGCCTACGTAATCGCCGTCCTCGTTCTCGGTGCCGCCAGAGCGTGGCTGTTCCCGGCGATGAGCGAGGGCATGGCGAGCAGCCTGATTGCCATTGTCGGCTTCGCGATTGCCGGCATGCTGTTCGTCATCCCGACGGCGGGCGAAATTCCGATCATCCAGACGATGATGTCTTTCGGCCTGGGCGCGGGACCGGCTGCGGCTTTGCTGATCACGCTGCCGCCGGTAAGCCTTCCATCCCTGATGATGATCTCCAAATCGTTTCCGCCGAAAGTGATTTGGTTTGTCGCCTCATCCGTCGTTGTCCTTGGTATTGTATGCGGGTTGATCGGGGCGTGGATTTTATAAAATACGGTGTGACGAAAGTCCTGCTGACGGCAGGACTTTTTTGTTGCAAAAAAGAATTGACATTTCTCCTAATTCCGATAAAATAGGTGGGTATAATCCTTTTGCATACAACCTATTATTGAAGGACGAGACCGCTTGACTTCAAGGAGTGATAAACCGGATGATTGAAATTTCGAACGTCTCGAAAACGTTCCACCAGCGAACGGGCGGCAGTTTCACCGCGCTGGATAACGTTTCTCTGACGATAAATAAAGGGGAGTTCGTCTCCTTGCTTGGTCCTTCCGGATGCGGCAAATCGACGCTGCTTAACTTGGTTGCAGGGCTGGAGCAGGCCGAGCAAGGGTCGATCACCGTAAACGGCAAGCCGTGCAAGGGCCCGGGTCCCGACCGTGTCGTCGTGTTTCAGGAGCATGCGCTGTTCCCGTGGTTGACCGTTCTGGATAACGTCGCCTTCGGGCTGAAGCAGAAAGGCATCGCGAAGAAGGAACGCGAAGCGCTTGCGATGGAGCAGATCAAGTCGGTTCATCTGAGCAAATTCGCCGACCGATACCCGCATGAGCTGTCCGGCGGCATGAAGCAGCGGGCGGCGATCGCCAGGGCGCTGGCGATGGACCCGGAAATTTTGCTGATGGACGAACCGTTTGCCGCGCTGGATGAACAAACAAGGCTGATCCTACATCAGGATCTGGAAGAAATTTGGATGCGTACGCGCAAGACGATCCTGTTCATTACGCATAATATCCGCGAAGCCGTCGTTCTGTCCGACCGTGTGCTCGTGATGTCCACCCGGCCCGGGAAAATCAAGAAGGAATTTGCCGTGCAGGCGGCGCGGCCGCGCGACATCTCCGATTCCGTACTGCATCACGTCGAGAGCAGCATCATGGAAGCGTTAGCCGATGAGCTCGATAAAGTGGTAAAGGAGGAGATGGGCGATGAGTACAGCATTAAGAAGAACGCTGTTTCTGATACTGCTTCTGATAGCTTGGGAAGCGGGATTTAGAATATTCGACTGGGGCTGGAAATTCCCGTCCGTCCTCCAAGTGCTACAAGCGTTTTACGACGGGTTCGTTCACGGCCAGCTGCTCGAAGCGACAATCGAAAGCGTTCGCCGCTTGCTGACTGCATTCGTATTATCTATCGTGATCGGCGTGACGCTCGGCTTTTTGTTTGCGCGATACCGGTTCCTTGACGATACGATCGGGTTTCTGGTCGTCGCGCTGCAGACGATTCCGTCGATTGCGTGGCTGCCTTTTGCCATCATTTGGTTCGGCATGAACGACTTCTCCGTTATTTTCATTACGACGCTCGGCGCCACTTGGACGATGGCCATGTCAAGCCGTACCGGGATTAAGAACATCCCTCCGATCTACATCAAGGCTGCGCAAACGATGGGTACGGGCAACGGCTTCAAAATGTTTTACCAAGTCATGGTGCCGGCCGCTTTTCCTCATATGATGACCGGTGTCCGCGTCGCTTGGGCGTTCGCCTGGCGGGCGCTGGTGGCGGGCGAGCTGATCGCCAAGGGCGTAGGTCTCGGCCAACTGCTGCAGGACGGCCGGAACTTGGCGGATACGGCGCTCATGCTTTGCATCGTTATCATTATCTCCGTGCTCGGAACGATATCCGACCATTTCTGCTTCAAGCGGATGGAAGATAAAATCCTGATTCGTTATGGTCTTGCCAATCAAAAGAAATAATAGATTTTGTCATATCAAAAAGGTGGAGAGAAAACATGAGAAAAAAATGGTCATTCCCGATTGCCCTGCTGCTGATCGCATCGCTCTTGCTTGCAGCCTGCGGCTCGAAGAAAGAAGAAGCGCCGAGCGGCGCAGCCGCCGGCAATCAAGCGGCTCCTTCCACGGTTCGTCTCGGTATTTTCAAGAACGTGACGCATGCTCCGGGCTATGTCGCCCTGGAGAACAAGCTGTTTGAAAAATACTGGGGCCAAAACGTCAAAATCGAAGTTACCGCCTTTGACAATGGCTCGGACTTTTCCACGGCGCTGGCAACCGATCAAATCGATCTTGGCTTTGTAGGTCCCGGTCCGTCGACGAACCAATTTTTGAGAAGCAACAACTTCCGCGTGGTCTCCGGCTCCAACAACGGCGGCGCCGTGCTGGTAGCGGCGAAAGATTCCGGCATCAACAGCGTGAAGGATCTCGTCGGCAAAACCGTCGCCATCCCGACCAAAGGCAGCACCAACGAAATTTCACTTCGCCTGCTTCTTGCCCAAAATAACGTAAAAGTGACGACGGACAAGAGCGGCGCGCAAATTATCGCCCGCGCTCCGGCCGATACGCTCATCGCCATGAGACAAAAAGAAGTCGATGCTACGCTCATTCCCGAGCCATGGGGCACGCAAATGGAACAAGAGGGCATCGGTAAAATCATCGTCGACTGGGACAAAATCCCGCCGAACAACGGAAACTATCCGCTTACGATCTTGGTAGCCAGCGACAAGTTCCTGAAATCGAACCGCGAAGCGGTGAAAGGCGCGATTAAGGCGAATATCGAAGCGATCGATTTCATTAAGAAAAATCCGGACAAATCGTACGAATTGATCAACAACCGGTTGAAAGCGCTGAGCGGCAAAGGCATGGATATTAACTTGATCAAAGCCGCGATCTCCCACTTGAACTTGACTCCCGACGTGAGCAAGGAAGCGATTGAAGAGATGGCTCGCGTATCGATCGATGCCGGATATATTAAAGATGTGAAGAAGGAACAGCTGGATCTGAGCAAGTTTTTGGATTTAAGCTTACTGAACGAAGTAAAGCAAGGGAAATAAACGATAGTCCGCTGTTCGAAAGCGGACGCGCTGGAAGGGCAGGAGCATCCGCACCTGCTTTTTCTTTTTGTCCGCACATCGGTTATGATGGAAAATATAGAAGGCACAAGGCAGGTCAGCTTGGAAGGAAGGATGGGAACGGGAACGATGAAGCATAAGGTTTTGCTGGGGGGAGCGCTGCTGCTGGGCGTTTGCGCCGGCATATTCATCTACGAACAGCGGACGCCCGCGGAGGAGCAGGGTGACGGACGAATCGTTGCGGAGAAGAAATCGCCGGTTCGCCGGGAAATGACGGAATTTCGCATGAAAGACTTTGACCGCGGCTGGATCCGGTACGCGGACGGTGGAACGCTTGTCACGGAAGACGGGGGCCTCACATGGCGGGAAGGGGCTGTACCCGAATCGGAAGAAGCATCGGTCGAGCCTGCTGTCTGGAGCGGAATGCTACCGGAAGAGCGGAAGCCGGATACGGTCGTGTTTCAATCCAGGGAGTATCCGGTCAAGCAGTCCCAGTTCATGACCGACCGGCTCGGCTGGGTGCTGCTGCCTCACAGTGCGGAGCTGAAGCATTCCGTATTGGTCACGACTGATGGGGGTAACACTTGGTACAACGAAGTAACACCGAGTATCCGCACGGCCATGCAGGAGGAAAAGAAGCGGCAGCAGCAAATCAAGGACGAAGCCGCGCGCTATGCGTCCGAGGGCAACGCCAAACTGGCCATCGGCTCGCAGTGGACGCTGTTGCCCGATACAGTGTCACCCGGGGATGTTGTGCTTGTGCGGCATAGCGGGCCGGGCGAAGTATCGTGGCAGGGGAAAACATTTCCGCTTGAGCCGTCGGGAGCAGGTTACTTTACCTATGTACCCGTTTCGATGCAGGTGAAGCCCGGATCGTATGCGATCGGCGACCAGACATTGACCGTGAAGGCGAAAAAGTTCGAAACGCAATATTTGCAAGTGACCAAGCAAATGGAAGCCATGAAGCAGGATACGCAGCGCATTCAGGCCGATCAGAAAGCAATCGACGCCGCGCGGAGCAAGTCCGAGCCGGAATTTTTGTTCTCCGAAGCGTTCATTCAGCCGATTGAAGGGATACTGACGACCCCGTACGGCTATACCCGTTACGTGAACGGCAAGCTCGACAGCACCCACACCGCGCTGGATCTCGCGGCCAAGCAAGGGACGCCGATCAAGGCGACGAACGACGGGGTTGTTGCGCTGGCGGACAGCTTGTATTTAACCGGCAATTCGATTTATATCGACCACGGCATGGGACTGTTTTCGCAATATGCGCATTTATTCGAGCTTCACGTAAAAGCCGGGGATCGTGTAAAAAAGGGTGACATTATCGGTACGGTCGGCACGACCGGATTTTCGACGGGACCGCATCTGCACTTTACGTTCTGGGCGCACAATACGCCCGTCAATCCGAACCTGTTCTTTAATACGACGCCGTTTCATTGGCTGCGCAAAGAGACATAAACACTAGTGGGAGGGATAGCGATGATTCAAGTGTATCCGGCAAGCTCGCGCGTGTCGATCGATCTCGGATGGCTGAAGGGCAGCCGCAGCTTCTCGTTCGGGGAGCCTTTCGATCCCGAGAATACGAGTTTTGGCGTCATGAGGGTGTGCAACGACGACCAGGTGGCACCTGGGAGTGGCTTCGGTCCGCATCCGCACAGCGACATGGAGATCGTGTCCGTCGTTCTCAGCGGTCAGATCAAGCACGAAGACGATTTGGGCAATACGGAGATCACCTCCTACGGGGAAGTGCAGCGAATGACGGCGGGCACCGGTGTCATTCATGCCGAGTATAACGCCTCCGAGACGGAGGAGCTCAGCCTGCTGCAGCTTTGGTTTATGCCGCGCGAACGCGGGCTTCCTCCTTCGTACGAAACGGCCGGCTACGACCCGGAGCAATTGCGCAATGCGCTGCTGCCCGTTGTCACTCCGGATGGAGAGGGCGGCACGGCGAAAATTCATCAGGACATGACCATCTATTTGAGCAGGGCGGAGCAAGGAAAGACGATCTCCTTCCGGCAGGAAGCAGGCAGGCGCATCTTCCTGTTCGTCATCGAAGGCCGGGTTGTATTAAACGGAGCCGAAACGCTCGGAACAAGGGATACGGCGCGCATTACCGATACGCCGGATCTAGCGATTCAGGCGGCCGAGGACTCGTTTTACATGCTGATCGACTTGCCATAAAGGAGGAGCCGAAATGAAGGAAACGCTGCTCATTAAGCATGCGGTAGGCGGCAGGACGTTTATCGATACGGGGAAGCAGCCACGCGAATACCGGGTGGAGAGCGACGGCGCATCATTCAAGTTTACGGTGAAGGCGCCGATGGACCGCAGCATGGAAGAGCTGCTGGAGTGGAAGCAGGAGCTGAACGTGTTTTTGTTTCAGGAATTTGACGATCGGCCGACGAAAAAAATATGGTTTTATGTCAACGACGGCTCCGTACATTATAATGCCGAACGGGAGCAGCTGACGATCGTTGCGCAATCCAGCATCGAATACGTGCCTGACCTGTTTGGCGGCAGCATGTAGTCCACGCTCGTTCTATAGCAAATGGTAGAGGTGGGCGGCGAAACCCGTCATCAAAGCCCAAGCCTAAACACAAACGTCCCGTTACACTCCTGCGAGTGAACGGGACGTTTTCGTTATTCGATTTAATGTTACCTTACGTTAAGCCGATGGATGGATTGGCGTTGCTTTGGCGTTTGCGCTAGCGCCGGCACCGGCTTTCAAATGCTCTGGATAGCCGTAGCTTCCATGCTCGCTCAAGTCCAGACCGATGGTCTCTTCCTCTTCCGTAACACGCAAGCCGATAACTGCCTCGATGATAGCTAAGATGACATAGGAGATCACGAATGCGAATGCGCCGCAGACGACGACGCCCATCGCTTGGACACCCAATTGTTCAAAACCGCCGCCGTATAGAAGTCCCGGCTTACCGATGCCCACTTTCTCGACCAGCTCCGGTGTGGCGAAGAAGCCGTTGGACAGCGTGCCCCATACACCGGCCGTACCGTGAGCGGAAAGCGCATAGATCGGATCGTCGATACGAAGTTTTTCGAAGAAGCGCATGCTGGCGAATACGACCACGCCGGCTATGAGACCGATGACGATAGCGGCCCAGGAGTCTACGAATGCGCAGGAAGCCGTGATGGCGACCAAGCCGGCGAGAGCGCCGTTCAGCATCACCGAAATATCTGCCTTGCCGTTTACAGCCCAAGCGATCAGCAAAGCGGCTACCGCACCGGCGGCTGCGCCAAGCTGCGTATTGATGGCAACGAAACCGAAGAAACTGCCGTCGCCAACGGTAATCGTACTGCTTGCGTTGAAACCGAACCAGCCTACCCACAGCAGCATCACGCCGAGCGTCGTAAATACTTGGTTATGTCCCGGAATGTCGTTAGGCGTACCGTTCTTGTTGTATTTGCCAAGACGCGGCTTGAGCAAAATCGTTGCAGCCAGTGCAGCCATAGCACCCGTCAAATGAACGACCGTCGATCCCGCAAAGTCTTGTTTGCCGTGCTCTGCAAGCCAGCCGCCGCCCCATACCCAGTGCGCGATGACCGGATAAACGATAATCGAGAAGAAGATGGCGAAGATCAAGTATGCGGACAGCTTCGCTCTTTCGGCGAAACCGCCGAACGCTACCGCCATCGAGATGGCCGCGAAAGCGAGCTGGAATATAAACATCACCGTCGGAGCCACCGGACTGCCGTCCGGAACATTTTTCATATCAAATCCGAAATAATCACCCCAGCCGATCAGGGAGTTGCCTTGCGAACCGAAGATCAAAGCGTAGCCTACCGCCCAAAAAACCAAGGAAACGATGCCGAGTGTGAAGATTGTTTTACCGGCAATGTGACCGGCATTTTTCATACGAGTGGAACCGGCCTCCAGTAAGACGAACCCGCTTTGCATAAAAATGACCAAGATGGCACCCAGCATGACCCAAATCGCATTCAATCCTAATTCCATGTCGCTCAACCTCACTTTTAATAGTAGATATGATTACGTGTAGTACAGATTACCTACGTCTTTCCCCCTGACTTTCGTTTGGTTTCTTCAATGTTATTTCTTATGTACACATTTTATGACACAAACCACTTATACGTCAATATATCTAACACAATTTTCTTAACATTGGTATCAATTTCTTTTTCCATTGTTCGTTTTCTTGTTGTAGACAACCGAAACCCGGATCAAACATAACATAAATATTACATATGACATTTAGAGCGAATGGGGCTCCATGACTATCTTAAATTTATTAAGGTTCGAACATACTTTGATAACATGTTTTCAATAAAATAGAGGCAGTGCGCTAAGGTTACTGTATCCTATCTATTGCCGAATGGAGGTATACGCAAGCTGTGACGACTTTGACGCAAACAGGTTCGTTTTCATTGAATGATTTTTTCAAAATTCCCGATCTTGATATTTACCAGCAAATGATTTGTATTGTACTTAGCACGTTAACGAGCGAGAAGTCCGGCATGATATCGGTCGCCGATATTGCTGCTTACGGCCGGATGACCAGCAGGCAGGCGACAAGCGCGCTGCAGGGGCTTGTGGACAAAAAGATCGTGACGCATAAAGCGTTCCGCGAAATCGTCGGAGATTTCGGCGATGACCGCTTGTCGTGGACGGCGAAAGGGCTGCTTGTGTATTTGAAGCGCTACCCTCATGTAACTATGGAGGAGCTTGCGGAATTGTCGGGACAATCGGGTGACGACGAGCAAGCGGTGCGGGAAGCGCTGAACGATCTGAAGCTGTTCGGCTATTTGGATGAATTAACAGACAGCGGGGCTTTGTTGACTAGTTGATCGGCAAACGACTCCATCTGCCGTGAAACTAACTTCGCATGGAAGTTTTTCTTTTTACCTTTCCGGTGTTACCGGACATAACTTTGTATGAGGAGGAATGACTTTATGCCGCTTCATTTATTCGTTGGCAACGATAACGGAAACAGCGAACATGATATCGTGATCGACGGGAAGCTGATTCGCCAACCTAACGTCAACTGCATGGTGGACAAGCTTCCCTGGAGCGATGAGCAAGCCCCGGAGAGCTTCATTAAACATTTGCAGGATCAATTGATCGTTACCGTCGACTCGCCCGCCGTACGCCCCGGGATGTATTACATAGGCAAGTTTGCGCTCGACAGCGGCGAGCTGGTCGATGCCATTCAGGTCGGCATCGACGATAAATGCGATGTCGATTTGCCGGTCGTCAACACCTTGGCGCAAATTGCCGCGGCATCCGTTCAGAAATCATATGAGGAAGAAAAACGAATCCCCGAGCAGATCGAAGCGGAGATCGACATGGCGACGGCGCTGCCGGTTACGCAGCATTCCGACGAATCGTCATTGAAATTCGAAAAAAAGTTTATGGACGGCCTTCATCATGTTACGGTTCATCTTGGAAAGCAGCGGGTGTCGGTTCGAATGACGTTCCGCTTCGCAAAGGCAATTCCGGAAGCGACGCCGGTTGCGTTCGCGCTGCAGAAGGATGCGGAGGGCCGCTGGCGGGAAGGAGACATCTTCAGCGAATTTGTCGCCACCTACGGGCTGCCCGCGCAGTTCAACGGCAGCTACTTCAAGGATAAGCGGATCCTGCATACGGACATTGGCGACGGGTCGACGGAATATCCGATCACGGAGGGCAACAAGTTTTTGCGCCAATTCGTGCACGGCAGTCATCACGGGGCCGGACATGCGATTGAGGAAGCGCTCGACGCGTTCAATAAGCTGATTTATTTGCCTGACAGCCCTCGCCAGTTTTTCAGCGACGTCATCAAAAATCCGCAGCATAAATACCATGCCAAGGCGATCCGGACGCTGTCCCGTCCGCTCGAAGGACAAGCCAGACATATTCTGCACAACATTCGTAAGCAGTTGACCAAAGCGCGCAACGAAATCGATGTGATTTGCGTTTACGGCGGGGGCAGCATCTTGATGCGGTCGATCTTATATCCGATGCTCAAAGAATTATGCGACGAACGGGAAATCAAGCTGCTGTACATTCCGACGCAATATGCGGTAACGATGAACGCCGAGGGGCTGGACAATTTTGTGCGCGGCAAAATATATGAAACACTGAAAACGAAAGCGCAGCAGACCGGATAACGGGCGGGTCAGGAGACGCCAGTGAAAAAGAGCAAACAACCCGGCGAAAACATCAGCTTGAAAACGAAAAAATCCGAATCCCCTGCTGTCATGGAATGGATCAACAGCCAGACGAACTTGATGGATTCGATCCGTTACTTGATCGAGAACGAAGTTCGAGCGAATGGCGTTCGCAATTTGCAGCGGTACGTTCCGGCCGACAGGACGGCCGCGCCGGTCGCTGTATCCTACCCCGAAATCGCCCCGGTCTCCTTGCCGGCGAATGCACGGAAGGAAGAGAGGACGGCGGATGACGAGATTGACGAGGACGATATTGAGACGTGGATGTAGCCGTTGGAAAATAGTGAGAGCAACACATTAAAAAATGCGTAAGAAAGCGGGAAATTCCCGCTTTTTTTGTTTCATTTTTCCTGCTTCTGTTCTATTATTATGATAATAAGTATGGGTCAAAAGTCACGATGAGAGGAATGGTCATGGAAATGAGATACCACGGTCTGATTGGGCCCCTTGCTGCAATGATCATGCCGTACCTTTTGTTTGAGTATGTCAGAGGTAACAGTACTCTCGATGTGAAGCTTGATGTGCCGACGGGACATTTTTATATCGTCAGTTCGGTCGCCATTCTGGCAGCCGTCATCGCAGTAGCCGTCGGCATTGCAGGCACCCGGCTCCGGAATATCAAAGTATTATTCCTTTCGTTATCATTCCTGTCTTTGGCATCCAGCTTTGCGGTGCACGGCTTATCGACGCCGAACTTTCTGCTGCACGCAACCCATTTGCCCGGCGTTGCGGCACCGCTCAGCGTAATACTGGCAACATGCTGGCTCGGACTTTCTTCTCTCCCTTCCGATCATCCATGGGTCGGGGCGATTTCAAAGTACGAGAAGCTGCTATTGCCCGTGTGGACGAGCCTCGCGATGGTTATGGGAACCTTAGCCATGGTTTACCCCGACCTTGTCAATTTCATCACGCTGAACTCCCATCCGATGAACTGGGTTGTTTCCGTGACGGTCACGCTCGTCAACGGCTTTGTCATGCTCCGTTATTACCGTTCCTACTTGTATTCGCGGTTTCCGCTGCAGCTTTCGATCGTATACAGCTCCGGGTGGCTCATCGTCTCGCAATGGATTATGGTGCTCGGCGAGACGTGGCGCATCAGTTGGTGGATGTACCACTTTTTATTACTCGCTTCCGTCATCGGCATGCTGTTTGGGCTCATCCGGCAATATGCGGAGAGTGCTTCCCTGGTCGGCGCGGTACGCGCATTATATACGACCGATCCCGTAGAACGGATCACGAATTGCCTTTCGCCGAGCATTAAAGCGCTGATGATCGCGACGGAGAAGAAAGATCTGTATACGGCAGGTCATAATTTTCGGGTCACTTTGTATGCGCTTCAATTGGCGGAAGAGCTGCGGCTGCGTCCCGACCAGCTTCGCGCGGTTGCGCAGGGAACGATCATTCACGACGTCGGGAAGATTAACATTCCTGACGCGATTCTTAATAAACCCGGAAAGTTGACCCCGGAAGAAAGAACGTTGATTGAACAGCACCCGGTGAAGGGGTACGAGATGGCCCGCACTCTTGGTTTCATGAAAGAAGAGCTGGGCATCATTCGTTCGCATCACGAGCGATGGGACGGCCGCGGATACCCGGACCGGCTTCAAGGCGAGCAAATTCCGTTAATGGCCCGCATCGTGGCCGTCGCCGACGTATATGATGCGCTTACTTCCAACCGCTCTTATCGAAGAGCGATGACGCATGCCGAAGCGATAACATTCCTGATCGACAACAAAGGCAGCCATTTCGATCCGGTGTGCGTGGAGGCGTGGGTACAGGTGTGCGGGCGGAACCCGTCCCTTTATCCGTATCCGTCTCACTTAACCAATGAAGAGACGACGCAGTTCGTCCTGGCTCCCATGGCAAAAGCGGGCGGATGAACCGGCGGCAGGAAGAGGATACCCATCGAGGAGGGATCCTCTTTTTTTATAACATCAGAATGAATACATTTTCAGCGAAGCTGAATCATAATGATGTTTCAAGAAAAGCTTTATTTGCAACACGAATGTTTCATCATATAAAAAAGACCTCGTTTGGATGCTTTTCTTTTTGAAAATGTTTCCAATAAAATCATTGACAAAACCGGAAAACAAACTTATCATAGTTCTATGACTATATAAATGTTAGCGGTATAATAAAAGTAAGTTAAAATGGAGGTAATGGCCATGTCGAAAACGAAATGGGCGGTAGACCCAACGCACAGCAGTATCGATTTTACGATCCGGCATATGATGATCGCCAAAGTGAAAGGCACGTTCCACTCGTTCGAAGCGCAGATCGAAGCCGACCCTTCGAACCTGACGACGGCGAATATTTACTTCAGCATCGATATCGTCAGCATCGATACGCGCAATCAGGACCGTGACGCTCATTTGCGTACCGGCGATTTCTTCGATGCCGAGAAGTATCCGAAGATGACATTTCAATCTTCCCGCATCGTGAAAACCGGCGAAGGGGAGTACGATGTCACCGGTGAGTTTTCGCTACATGGGGTTACCCGAACGGAAACGTTCGCGGTTACGTTCGAGGGATCGGGAACGGATCCGTGGGGCAACGAGAAAGCCGGGTTTAGCGGGCAAGGCACGATTAAACGAAGCGACTACGGGTTGACCTATAATGCGGCGCTGGAAACGGGCGGCGTGCTGATCGGCGACGAAGTGAAAGTATCGATTGAGATTGAAGCGGCGAAGCAAGCTTGATTACAGCGGCCGGCACCTCGGGGTGCCGGTTTTTTTTAGTCATAGCGAATAGAAATCGATGAGACTCGGTACGCTTCGCATCATCTGGGCATACAGGGCCGGCAGCGATGCAGTTGAGACTTGGAAATGACCGGTAGGCGTAAAAAAGAGTATCTTGACGCAATCAACCCATGCCACTACAATGGGTAGTGTGAGGTGTGCAAGATGAAAATTCGAAAGTTTAACGTATATGAAAGGGGCTTGAACCGCTTTTTCGGGCCGCTTGAAGCGAAGATCATGAACGTGCTGTGGAACAGCTCAGAGATTGCGATTAAGGACGTTCAAGCACGGCTGGAGCGCGACCAATCGATTAATTTCAACACGGTGATGACCGTTATGAACCGGCTGGTCGATAAGGGCATTTTGACGAAACGGACCGTCGGAAGAACCTCATTGTACCGGCCGTTGTTGTCGAAGGAACATTTTATGGAGAACCAATCCAAAGAATTGACGCATGAGCTGATTGAGGAGTTCGGGCCGCTCGTCGTAAACCATATGATTGAAGCGTTGGAAGAGGCTGACCAGGATTTGCTTGAGCAGCTGGAGCAAAAAATCAAGTCGCTGAAAAAGGACAGGTAACCTTATGTGGAACAACCGGTCAAAAGTGATGTTCGCCTCATCGGTTATTGTTGCGGGAGTTATTCTGACACAGATGGGCATGTATGCCATGCATATGTTTTTCGGTTGGAAGCTCAAATTCAATCTGCTGCAAATGTGCAACAATTGGATGCGGTCGAAAGGCATTTTCTCCGTCGGCCATATGCTTGACGCGCTGGTGGTCTGCACGTTCGTCATGTGTTTCGCGCTCATCATAAGACAAATGCTGCTGGAGCGGCGGGCGCGGCGGAAGCTGATTGCGGCCAAACATCAAGAATTCAGCAAGCAGCTTAACGATACGTATGGGGACGGTAGCCATCCGCTAACGGTTGTACGCTGCGAGCGTCCGGTGGCGTTTACAATGGGGTTTGTTACGAGGGACGTCTATTTGACGACAGGCTTGCTTGCACTGCTGGATGCAAAAGAAATTGAAGCCGTCATCCATCATGAACGGTTTCACGGCCGTCACGGCGATCCGCTCAAGACGTTTGTTTTATCGCTTTTTGCCTCCGCCTTTTGGTACATTCCACTTATGAAATGGTTTCATCTTCAATACAAAATCGCACGGGAGCTGCTTGCAGACCAGTATGCGATTGGAAAGATGGGATCTTCGGCGGAAATCGGCAGCGCACTGCTCAAACTGGTGAAGAAAGGGTTGCCGTCCGGCCCGATGTCGTTCGCCCATGTCTCGTTCGCGGATACCTCGGTCAATTACCGGATCCGGCAAATTCTCGATCCTGCAGAGGAAGCTCCGCTGAAGCTGCCGCTGACAGTGACGATGATTTCCGTGCATATCGTACTTAGTCTGTCGATTTTATTTCTATGGGCGCTGCGCTGATTTTTTTTTTAAATAGTTACACTACATATCTTAGTGTAAATGGGTGTTTATGAGGAGCAGCTGCCAATGGAGGTTCGTCCATAAGCTTCAAGAAGGAGGGGTGGTGGTGTTAATACAGCCGTCAGGCAACAAAAGAACTTTGTAGTCAAGTTGGTTGGCGTCTGGCATCGGCCGTTATTCCGATTGATTACTTGCTCCAACCTCGGAGACGAGCGATCGGATGACATGGGCGGCCAGGGAGCGAGCGACCGTAAGGATCGTTTCGAGAATTGCAATTCAGCGTTTGCTAAGCCTGCAAAGAATGGACCATCACAGAGATACAGCTCCAGCGTTCCTAATTATGATCAAGGGGTGTAGATGAATGCGTATGAAATGGAAGTATGTAATGATCGCGGCGGTTGCCGCATCGATGATGACGATGGCCGCTTGTGCGGCGAAACCGGAGAGCGGCGCAGGTCAGCAGCAAGCTGCCGGAGCGGCGGGCGGAGCTGCGCAAGGAGGTACGGCGGCGGGCAATACGGGACAAGGCGGCGGGACGGCCGCGACCGGAAGTACCGGACAAGGTGCAGCTGCCGGAACAGCGGCGCCGGACGCGGCGAAAACGACCCCTGTCAATGCCGAGGCGATCGTGAAGCAGAGCTGTATCGCCTGCCACGGGGATACGCTTGACGGCAAGGGCAGCCCCAAGAAAGATTTGACGAAAATCGGCGCCAAACTTACCAAGGAGCAGATCATCAATCAAATTAACAACGGCGGCAACGGCATGCCCGGATTGAAAGACAAGCTGAAGCCCGAAGAAGTAAACGCAGTAGCGGAATGGCTGGCGGCGAAAAAGTAAATAGCTTTATGGCAATTATTCCCGGGGGGTGTGCCTCCCGGGTTATTTTTATTTCCATGAATACGAAATTTTCCAGATGATGATCATAAAATCATATTGACAGAGTTCGTGGTTGGAAGTACTATCTTAACATTAACTAATTCCTATGTGAAAAGTAGGTAATAAAGGGGTTGATTGCTTTGAAGAACAACTTATTGACAGCCTTTCAAACGAACTGGATCAGTCTTCTCGTATCCGTTGTCGTTATCGGCATTCTTTACTTTTTAGCAAGAAAGCGCGTCAATTTCGGCTATAGAGTTTTGATTGCATTGGGCCTCGGCCTTGTGGCCGGCATTTTCTTCAATACGTTTAAATTTGACGCGACGAGTGTCGGTACGATCGGTACGATCTACGTGAACCTGGTCAAAATGCTGGTCATACCGCTCGTTGTCGTGCTCGTTATCAACAGCATTTCGTCCATTTCCAGCTTGGGGCATTTGCGCAAAATCGGGGTCAAGACGATTTCCTTGTTCTTGATAACGACGGGGATCGCGGCGCTGATCGGCCTGCTTGTCGCCCTTGCCTTCGATCCGGGCTCCGGTATACATCAGGAAGTTCCGAAAAGCTTTAAGCCGCGGGATATTCCGACGTTCTCGCAAGTCATCATCGATTTGCTGCCGAGCAATCCGGTCGGCGATATGGCGAACGCCAAAGTCGTCCCTGTCTTGATCTTCTCGATCTTCATCGGTATTGCGATGGTGCAAGTAGGTTCGAAGAAGCCGGAAATGATCGCTCCGGTGAAGCAGTTTATCGAGTCGTTCGCGCAAGTGATGCATCAGGTCGCCAAATATGTCATTCGGCTGACCCCGTACGGCGTCTTTGCTTTGATCGGGGCGATGGCCGCGAAGTACGGCTTGGAAACGCTGCTGCCGCTCATCAAAGTCATTGTCGCAACGTACGTGGCGCTCATTCTGCACTTTGTGATTACCTTCGGCGGTATGGTGACTTTCATCGCGAAAGTAAATCCGATCAAATTTTTCCGCAAAGCTTATCCTACGATTGCCGTTGCCTTTACGACAAGAAGCAGCTATGTGACGCTGCCGGTGAATCTTGAGGTCATTACGAAGCGTCTGCGCGTATCGCCCAGAATTGCAAGCTTTGTCGCACCGCTCGGTTCAACGATGAACATGAACGGCTGCGGCGGCGTATGGCCGGCGATTGTCGCGATTTTCGTCGCTCGTGTGTATGGAGTGCCGCTGGGCATATCCGAATATATTTTGATCATCCTCGTAAGCATGATTTCTTCCATCGGCGTGGCTGGAGTACCGGGGCCGGCTTCGATCTCGACGACGGTCGTACTCACGGCGCTGGGGCTGCCGCTGGAAGGGCTGGGGCTGGTGCTGGCGATCGATGCGATTGTCGATATGGGCCGTACGGCGGTCAACGCTACGGGAACAACCGTCTGCTCGCTCATCGTCGCCAACTCGGAGGGCGAATTCGACCGCGATGCGTTCGATCGGGACGAAGAAGACCAAATGGAACTCAATTTGGCGTAAGCCGCCTAAGCATTTGTGCACCAAGCAAAAGAGACAGCCGCAGCATGCTGTCTCTTTTTGTTTTGTTCTATAGCGAGAGCATGGCTTACTGGCAGGCAGGGCTTCCTGATTTGCCATAGCAAAGCGGGCAGCTGCCAGGTCGGTCGGCGTCTGTCAATCGTTAAGGCTACAGCCGCGCAAAGCCTTCCTCTTTCAAATAGTCCACTGCTTCCTCATAGGTATCGAAGGCCATCTCCAAGTTGAGACCGGCATAAACATACCACAGCTCGTCTTCGAGCACCAGCAGCAGCGTCTGGTTGTCCGGCCCGGTCCATCGCTCTTCCTGCGCATCTCCGACAACGGCGAGCTCTTCCGTCGTTTTCGGCGCAAGAGACTGGATGGAAGCTTGAATCAGCGTGCGCAGCGCTTCGGCCGAAAAGTCGCGAATATTGACAAAGCCTTTGTCGTCCGTATCATAGCCGTGCAGCTTTCCGGCGAATACATAGCCGTTGCCGTTCGGGTGCAAATGGTATACGACCGATTTTTTGTCATAAGCGCTTTGTTCATAATGAAAATTGATCCGCCCCAGCGATACGTCTTTCCGTTCCAATTCGGGAAACTTGCTGATGACAGCAAGCTTTTCTTCAAAAGTCAGCATCGATCGCCATTCCTCCGCAGTTCATCATTCGTTATTATTATGGTTCCCAAAATCAAAGTGTACGTACCCATCCTACACGATTATGAAGAAGGAGTAAAACATGGCCCGGCAGCGGCGCCTTTTCGATCGTGCAGTCAAAATGGGCGGATAGGGAAACCCCGGTTATAAAATTCGGACCAGCGGCCGAGAAAATCGCGTTCGAACCCGATATGGTTAAGGAGGCGTCGGCGTTCCGCAGGAGTAATGTTCGTGTTTATGGATAATACGTGTAATGAAAACGTTATTATTGCGTACAAGCGTTTGAAATGACGAACATTAAACACTAAATCGTTGACATTGTCTTTGAAAACGTTTATGATTTCTTTGGCTGCAGAAACCCTCTTCAAGGTTAGACGGAGGGTTTGAAGTTTACAATAGATTGTATGATAGCTACCATTCGTATATCCTTGACGATACGGGTCAAGGGTTTCTACAAGGAACCGATAAATTCCTGGCTACGAAGGGTGTGGATTTTCCGCACCCTCGGACAGCCGGGAATTTTTTGCATTGCGCCCATTCATTGAGACTAACGGGAGGCCGTGACACAAATGAAAAAACGCTATGATGTGATTATTGTAGGAGCAGGACCGGCGGGCATCTTCGCCGCCTATGAAATGACGTTAAAGGCACCGCAGCTGCAGGTGCTGCTTATAGACAAAGGACATGATATCGATCACCGCCGCTGTCCGATCTTGGAAGAAAAGATCAAGCTGTGCCCGCCGCCGGCCGGGAAGAAAGAGTTTGCCGGATGCTTGCCGGCCTGTTCGATCACGGCAGGGTTCGGGGGCGCGGGAGCGTACAGCGACGGCAAATTCAACATTACGACGGAGTTCGGCGGGTGGCTGACGGATTACTTGTCCCCCTCCAAAGTCATGGAGCTGATTCGCTACGTGGATGCCATTAATTTGGAGCACGGGGCCACCGATACCGTGACCGATCCGACCACGTCGACGGTGCAATCGATCGAACAGAGGGCATATGCCGCGGGGCTGAAGCTTCTTCGCGCGCAGGTGCGGCATCTCGGAACGGAGCAAAACCTGGAAATCTTGAAATCGATCAACGCTTACTTAAAACAGCGGATCGATATGCAGTTCAAGACGGAAGTGGCCGACCTGCTCACGGTGAAGACGAAGGAGGGCCACCAGGTTAAGGGGATCGCGCTGCGGAGCGGAGAGGAGATCGAGGCGGACTATGTTGTGGTCGCCCCGGGACGCGACGGATCGGCATGGCTGACAGACGTGCTGCGCAAACGGCGGCTCAAAATGTACAACAATCAGGTCGATGTCGGCGTCCGGGTGGAAACGTCCGATGTCGTCATGCGCGAAATCAATGAACATTTGTACGAAGGCAAGTTCATCTTCAATACTTCGGTCGGTACGCGGGTACGGACGTTTTGCAGCAATCCGTCCGGACACGTCGTCGTTGAAAATCACAGCGGCGTGATGGCCGCGAACGGTCATGCATACAAAGACCCGGCGCTCGGTTCAACCAACACGAACTTCGCGCTGCTCGTATCGCACCGGTTCACCGAGCCGTTCGATAAGCCGAACGAATATGCGAGGGAAATATGCGAACGCGCCAACGATTTATCGAACGGCGGCGTCATCGTGCAAAAGTACGGCGATATTATCCGCGGCCGGCGCTCGACCGAAGCGCGGATCAAAGAAGGCTTCCTCGAGCCGACTTTGAAAGAAGCGGTGCCGGGCGATTTGGGGTTGGTATTACCTTATAATACGATGAAAAGCTTGATCGAAATGGTGGAAGCGCTCGATAAAGTAACACCGGGTATTGCTTCGGAACACACGCTGTTTTACGGCGTAGAGGCGAAATTTTATTCCGCGCGGCCGAAGCTGAGCGAGCGGCTGGAGACGGAAATCGCCGGGCTGTATTGCGGCGGCGACGGCGCGGGGGTGACGCGCGGGCTGGCGCAGGCAGGCGCGGCGGGCGTCTGGATCGCCAGAGACATTGCAAGCAAACGCTTGAGCGGCGAAGCGTAAAATTTTTTTTTTTCAAACCTCTTGTAAAAACTAATAACATTAGTTATTATACTAATATAATTAGTTTTAACGGAGGCGATGTTTTCATGCGTATTACCAAACAAGGTTCGGTTTACCAGCTTGCTTTTATGCCGCGGTTGTTCCCGGTCAACTGCTATTTGGTGGAGGAGGCCGAGGAGCTGACGCTGATCGATGCGGCGCTTCCTTTCAGCATCAAAGGCATTATGATGGCCGCGGCGCAGATCGGCAAGCCGCTGACGCGCATCGTGCTGACTCATGCCCATGATGATCATGTGGGGGCGCTTGACGCCTTGAAGGAGGCGCTGCCGAACGTTCAGGTGTACATCTCACGGCGCGACGCCAAGCTGCTGGGCGGCGATGTCCGTCTGGAGCCGGAAGAACCGGACACCCCGATTAAGGGCGGCGTCCCGAAATCGGTTCGCACGAAGCCCGATGTGCTGCTGGAGGACGGCGACCGTATCGGTTCGCTCAAGGCTATCGCTGTTCCCGGGCATACGCCGGGATCGATGGCGTTTCTCGATGAACGCAGCGGCGCGCTGATTGCAGGCGATGCGCTGCAAACGCGCGGAGGCGTCGCCGTATCCGGGAAAATGCAGTGGCGCTTTCCTTTTCCGGCATTCGCTACATGGAGCGCGGCGCAGGCGCTCGAATCCGCCCGCAAGCTGCAGCATCTGCAGCCGGCGCTGCTCGCGGTCGGTCACGGCAAGATGATCGTTGAGCCGGCCGAGACGATCGCCAGGGCGATCCGGGAAGCCGAGAACGCATTGATGAAAGCGAGGGAGTCCCATGGCCGCTCGGCAAGGTCTTGATCGACAGAGCGTAGTGAAGACGGCCGCCGAATTAGCCGATGAGGTCGGTCTGGAACAGGTCACGCTCGCGTCGCTCGCCGGAAGGCTGAATGTGAAGACGCCTTCCTTATACAACCATATCCAAGGGCTGCCCGGCTTGCGAAGGGAGCTTGCGCTGCATGGCATCGAACAGCTCAATGAAGCGCTAACCCATGGCGTGCTGGGCAAATCGGGAGACGATGCCGTGCTCGCCGTCGGAACCGCCTACGTCGCTTTTGTGCGGCAGCATCCGGGATTATACGAGGCAACGTTAGGTGCGCCCGATATGTCGGACCCGGATATTCAGAAGGTATCGTCGACGGTTGTGAATACGGTGCTGCGCGTACTTGAAGTGTACCGGCTTGAACCGGAGGAAGCGCTGCATACGGTAAGGAGCATTCGCAGCATGGTACACGGCTTCGCCTCGTTAGAAGGGAAAAATGGGTTCCGGATGGAGCTTGAACGGGATGTTACATTGCATCACATGTTGACTACGTATTTAAGAGGGTTGAAAACAAAAGAAGCCGCCGGGATGCAATAAATCCGGCGGCCTTTCTTTATATTCCAATATGCCCCATATTTGTATATAATGGCTTTAATCCAAGCTACTCTTATGCATGATGGGGGGCATTCTTTTGACGATGCTGAAAGACAGTGAACACATTGCAACGATTCGTTCATTGCACGCCGAAATATGGGAACGGCTGCAGCATTGCGAAGAGCAGGAGGCGGAGGCGTTTTTGCGCAGAAGTTTGAGCGAAATAAGCGGAGAAGCCCCGTTCCGGACGCTCCGCTCGTTTCCTGATACGCTCCGCGAGCTTCTAACGATCAGAGGCGTTGTATTTGCCGTGTTGGCCGGCGTTTCCTTCGCCGCGCTGTTTGCCGTCTTCTTCGTGTATGCCGCCCTATGGATCGAGTAACACGGGCCTTGCCGCTACCGGACAAACTCAGCGAAATTCGACGATGACGTGGCTGAGGGAGCCGTATTGATAGCTTTGGTGGATTAGCGCGGCGTCTTTCGATGCTGCTCCGCTGCCCATCGCGATAAAGACCGGTAAAAAATGCTCGTAGTCGGGTGTAGCTTGTGCTCCATAAGGAGCCAGACGCTTGTAATCGAACAAAGCTTTCGTATCCCAAGCTTTTATGCACGCGATGAGCCAGTCGTCGAATTCCTTGGCCCACGCGTCCTCCTGATTTTCGGCATGAAAGTTCATATAGCGGAAATTGTGGATCGTAGAGCCGCTGCCGATCACGACGATGTTGCGTTCCTTGAGCGCCGCAAGCGCTTCGCCAATCGCATATTGCTTTTCCGGCGGGAGAGCGGGGTTGACCGAGAGATTGATCACCGGAATGTCCGCCTCCGGGAACATGTGCTTCAGAATGACCCATGCCCCATGATCAAGACCGCGGGTTTGGCTGACACCGGCCTCTATACCGTGCGATTGAAACAGCTCCAATATTTGTTTGGCCACCGGAACGGAACCTTTGGCCGGATAAACCACCTCGAACAGCTCCTGCGGAAAACCTCCGAAATCGTAAATCGTCTCCAGCGTTCCCTCCGTATACGTTACGGTTTGCCGGGGACTTACCCAATGCGCGGAAAACACGACCACCGCTTCCGGCTTGCCGAGCTTTTCTCCCAGCCGGCGCAGCTCCTGCGTGTAAACATTATCTTGAATAGCCAGCATCGGACTGCCGTGAGCGATAAAAAAAGACGATCCCATAACGTTGCCTCCTTCGTGTATATCGATAGTATAAGCAATATTATCAAACTTTAAAAAAGTAAGTTGCTATAAATTATAATTGAAGTTGGGGCCGAAGTCAAAGCATGATTGCAAGGCTGTCATTGTCTTGTAATACAGTCGCCTGACATGATTGCAAGGCAGGACTGCAAAACGTATCGTCATATGGCTTCCTTGCTGAGCTGCCGCACATCTAACGCAAACACACGCGGCGGGCGAGCCAGGAAGCGCGTCCCGGAATGCGCGGCGAAAAAGCCCGCCTCCCTGCGCCGGGAAGCGGGCTTGCTCATGGATTGTTTACTTGCCTTTCGCGTCAAACGAGCTTTTGAGCGATACGATGCGGTTGAAGACGAGCTTCTCCGCCGTCGTTTGCTTCGGGTCGACGTTGAAATAGCCATGGCGGAAAAACTGGAATTTATCTTGCCCTTTGGCTTCGGACATGTTGCTTTCCACGAAGCCTTGCAGCGTTTCGAGCGAATTCGGGTTAATGTTGTCCAGGAACGATAGGCCTTCCGCCATATCTTCATCCAGGATGAGCGCCTCGTACAGGCGGAATTCCGCCGGACGCGCTTGCATTGCCTCGACCCAGTGAATGGTCCCTTTCACTTTCCGGCCGGTAAAGCCGCTGCCGCTTTTCGTCTCCGGATCATACGTGCAGCGCAGCTCCGTCACGTTGCCGTCCGCGTCTTTTACGACTTCCTCGCATTTGATGAAATAAGCATTCTTCAGCCGCACTTCATTGCCGGGGAACAGGCGGAAGTAGCCTTTGACCGGCTCTTCCATGAAGTCGTCCCGCTCGATATAGATTTCCCGCGAGAACGGAATTTGCCGGTGGCCCATCGACTCGTTCTCCGGATTGTTCTCGGCGTCGAGCAGCTCCGTTTGCCCTTCCGGGTAGTTGGTGATGACCACCTTCAGCGGGTTCAGCACCGCCATCGTCCGCAGCGCCTTCAGCTTCAAGTCTTCACGAATGAAATGCTCCAGCATTTTTTCTTCGACAATACTGTTGTTCGTCTTCACAACGCCGGTTTCGCGAATGAAATCGCGGATCGCTTCCGGCGTATAGCCTTTGCGCCGCAAGCCGGAGATAGTCGGCATCCGCGGGTCGTCCCAGCCGTCCACGACTTTCTCCTCCACGAGCTGCTTCAACAGCCGTTTGCTCATCACCGTATTCGTGAGGTTCAGCCGGCCGAATTCGTATTGGTGCGGCACGCATTCCATTTCGCATTCTTCAATGACCCAATCGTACAGCGGGCGATGGTCGGCAAACTCCATCGTACAGATCGAATGGGTCACGCCCTCGATCGCATCCTCGAGCGGATGAGCGAAATCGTACATCGGGTAAATGCACCATTTGTCGCCGGTGTTATGGTGATGGGCGTGCGCAATCCGGTAAATGACCGGATCGCGCATATTGATGTTCGGCGACGCCATATCGATTTTGGCCCGAAGCACCTTCTCGCCGTCCTTGAATTCGCCCGCGCGCATCCGCTCGAACAGATCGAAGTTTTCTTCCACGCTCCGATCCCGGTATGGACTGTTTTGACCCGGCTGCGTCAAGGTGCCGCGTGTCTCACGGATTTGTTCCGCCGTCAGGTCGCATACGAAAGCTTTTCCTTTTTTTATCAAAACAACCGCCCGGTCATACATTTCCCCGAAATAATCGGAAGCGAAAAACAGCTTGTCCCATTCGAAGCCAAGCCACTGAACGTCCTCTTTAATCGATTTTACATACTCCGTATCTTCCTTGAGCGGGTTCGTATCGTCGAAGCGCAAATGCGTTCGCCCTTTGAACTCGTCGGCCAGCTCGAAGTTAAGGCAGATCGATTTGGCATGACCGATATGGAGGTAGCCGTTCGGCTCCGGGGGGAAGCGCGTAACGACCTCCTGCGTTTTGCCCGTCTTCAGATCTTCCGCAATGATTGTTTTAATATAATTCGTGGATGATGCAGGTGCCGGCTTCGTCGTTTCCATCATATCAACCTTTCTCACGGGCAAGCTCTCGGCTTTCCAAAATTTATATAGTAACTATAATACACCAAATCAAGCGCATTTATAATAGCTTTCCGCCGTTCCCGGGGCGATTGATCGCCATAGAAGGATCACGGCGGCAAGACGTAACGCCATAATTTTTTTAAGTCTAATCTTATCAAATTCATGCATGCAAGAAAAGCTTTTCGGAATCGCTTTAAGTACGAGTTCGTGCGGGACGACTCTCTGCTCCACACGTTCGCCATAAATCGGCATAAGCTGTGAAAGGATGCGTGAAGGGAGGGATAGTCTATGAAAAAGGACAAACGTGCGCCGTCGGATCGATTCGTACCCGTCCGGGTGCTGCAGCGCGTGGCGGCTCGAATGATCCCGTTCTACCGCCGTATCGCCTCGAATCGGAAGTATGCGGCGGCATGGACGGTCGGCGTCCGGCGCGCCAACCTTACGAAGCTGCTGCGATTGCTGCAGGAAGCGGGGATCGTCGTGCCCAGCCCTGGCGTTGGATCGTTCAGTACGAACGGCATCGGGTATTTCGTCGATTTCTCCGCACCTGCTCCAATCGGAATATATACGAACGGCACTTCGCTTCGCCCGGGAACGACGCAATTTTATTTTAACACGCGCGTACATCGGATGATCGCCCGCGCCGTTTTGCCGTTGTATCGGAAAATGGCGTTCGACCGCGTCTTTGCCGCGCGGATCGTCCGCTTGATTCGCACGAACAATACGGCAATGCTGAACCGGGTCGTACGCAACCTCGTGACGACGTCCGCGCTTCGTTCCGTTACGATCTCAAGCTCCGGGTTTAAAATTGGATTCAAATATGCGGCAAGCCCGTTCGTATTTTACAACCAGTTTTTTAGAGAGATTTCAGGCTAAGCTGCGTGGCGAAAACAAAGACCCTTGCGGGGCCAAGGCAAGAAGCCTCTATCCCGCAAGGGTCAAATGATTCGATTCGCATTTATATAATCGACGACGGCTGTTCCTCTTCATACAACTGCAGCAATTCTTCCGCGCGCTCCAGATCTTTGGAATGGACCTGCAGCTTCTTCCGCTCGACTCGGTTCCAATCCGCCGCAGCGGCAGGTTGAACCGCGCCGAGACTTGCGTCGCTGTCCGATTTTAATCGGCATTTGACCTGATTCGACTGAAGGTAAGCGTATTTCGCTTCGAGCTCGCGCGCGTCTTCGCCGGATCTGGCGAGGACGGTTCTCCAATTCGCATTGCGCCGATACATCCAATAAACGACGGCCACAACGACCAACAAGAGCAGTAAGCCTTCCATGGATAACACCGCCTTTTTTAAAAATGTGTGTTGCCGGAAGTCCCTTATTGGGTAATAGAGAGCAGGAACGCTGTCTTATGGACTCATTACCCGCCTGCTGCCGCGTTGAATCAGGATATCCGATAACGGACGATGTTGTAAGCGCTCCGCCCTGAAAAGGGATCGATGCTTACGAACCGTATATGGCATTCCTGCTTCATTACGAAAGGATCAGAGGAGTGGTGAAGATGAATCAAGACACGAATCGTCCTGTACGGCCTGAACAGGAAAAAGAAAGGGACATGACGACAAGGTGGCCGTTTGAGAGCGAGATGCCGCTGCCGCCGCGGGATGGTTATCGTCCGCAGCCTTACGCGCCGCTGCCGGCCGAAACGGAGCCGCGCCGCGGCAAGCCATGGCACAGCCAAGGGTGGCTGTGGCTGATCGTTGCGGTCATCGCTATCGGAGTGATGGGTGCCGGACTGCTTATGTTGGCGGGAGAAATCGGAGGAATCCGCTCCGCGATTCATGAGCAGACGGATGTGATACGCGAGCAGAACGGACTGCTGAACGATTTGAGCGCCGGGTTGGATCGACTGACCGCGGCGGTTAGCAGGGTCGCTGAGGCGGTACGGGATGCGGTGAGCCACTGGCTCGCTTCCATGTGATAATCGAATCGAATCGTTGAGAACGGCAGCCGGATTGCGTCCCGGCTGCCGTTTACTTTTCCTTGCTGTGCTCTTGCGGCGCAGACTCTCCCGAAGGGGCGCTACATAAACGCTCCTTTACGCGCCTCTTGCGATACAGCATCTTCGAGGCTTCGGCCACATCCTGCAGCGTGCTGCGATTGATGACGGCGCCGAATACCATGCCGGCAATCGGGACGAGCTGAAACAGCTTCTTCCAGCCGAAGTTGTCCCGGTACGCATTGACGACTTCCCGCCAGCCCTGCAGCTGGGAGACGACTTCCTTGTGACGGAGCTCGTTGTCGAAGTCGGCAAGCTCGACCAGGATCGCTTTCTTTCCGACGATATCGGAGGAAGCGAACTGCAGGCATTTGACCGTGAATATGCGTTCGCGCTTCTGGTTCGGGTCATACCCATAGATTAGCGCCATCTCCTGGATGACCTTCAGCGACAGGCCGAGGACCGCGGGAATATCGACCGCGAGCGTAAAGAGGCCGCCGATTCCGGTTGTCGCGCCCTGCGCGGCTGCCAGATTGGAGCGATGCTGGGCAAGCGCATCGGCCGTCCGGTCCATCACAGACAGCGGGAGGGTCGGCACTTCCTCCAATGCTAGAAGGCGAGTCCCGGCGTATGGTCCGGCGCCGTTCAACTGCTCCTCCAGGCGGTGCAGCACGCTTTTTTCCGACAGCAAATATTGGCCTCCCGTTTGCACGTAGCTTCCGACCTCATCGAGCGCCTGGCCGATTTTTTCCTGCACGAACCTCGGCGTCAACCGGTCCAGCAGCATGAACGGCAGTCTGCCGAGCTTTTCCCAGAACCACAAGTCTTTCTGGCTTGCTTCCCACGCTTCGATTTCATGGAGCGCTCGCTGCAGCTCCTCCCGGGTCTCCGTGGCGACCGGGTCATGGTTCGTTGGCTCAGACATGGCGTTTCCTCTCCTTTTGAACATATCATACGAAGCAGGCGAAGGAAGGATGCGTTCGCAGGCCGGTCGTTTGGGGCTGATGGATTCAGCGGTTTGTCAAACTTTAACGGCAATCGTTATACTATTTGTAAAAAGAATCGCCGTTATAAGGGGTGGCTTATGATCCGAATCGGATTGGCCGGCTGGGGAGACCATGACGATCTGTACGAGAAAGGACTCCCCGCCCGCGACAAGTTAAAAGTATACAGCCGTTACTTCTCCATCGTCGAAGTCGACAGCTCGTTCTATGCGATTCAAGCGGCCGCCCAGTTCGAGCGTTGGGTGAGCGACACACCGGCCCAGTTCGGCTTTATCGTCAAAGCATACCAAGGGATAACCGGGCATTTGCGAGGGAAAAACCCGTTCGAGAGCACAGAGGCGATGTTCGCTGCGTTTCGCGAATCGATCGTCCCGGTACGGGAAGCGGGCAAGCTGAAGGCGGTTTTGTTCCAGTACCCGCCCTGGTTCGATTGTACACGGGAGAACGTGGCGCTGATTCGCGAGGCGAAGGAACTGATGGGGGATGTGCCCGTTGCCCTGGAGTTCCGCCATCAGAGCTGGTTTGCCGGGGAGATGCGGGACAAGACGCTTGCGTTCATGCGCAAGGAAGGGTGGATTCACAGCGTCTGCGACGAGCCGCAGGCGGGCATCGGGTCGGTGCCGACGGTGCTCGAGACGACCGATTCCAACGTTACGATGGTCCGCATGCACGGCCGCAACGCGTCCGGCTGGAATCAAGGCGGCGGACCGAACTGGCGCGAGGTACGGTATTTGTACCGCTACAGCGCGGAGGAACTGCTGGAGTGGAAGCGGAATGCAGAGAAACTGCTGGAGAGCACGCGGGAAGTTTGCATCGTATTCAACAATAACTCCGGCGGGGATGCGGCCGCGAACGCGACCGAGCTGATGAAGCAGCTCGGCATGCCGACGCAGGCGTTTGCACCGAAGCAGCTCGACTTGTTTGAGTAGCGATCGGCCTGCGAATCAAGGAGCGGGCCCTTTCGAGAAGGTGTAAAAAATTGGATGACTGGTCTCGTACCTCCGCTCCCGTCAAACGGCCATGCGCCGCCGAACATTGTAGAGACAAACATCTCATTCGGGAGGCGGCATCATGGCAAGAAAGTCACTGCTCTATTCGGCGCTCGGGCTTGTTGTATTTGCGGGAGGGCTCGGCTCGGGCATATCCCTCGCTTCAGGCAAATTGCAGCAGGTGACGACCGATCTGGCGCCATTTCAATGGAAGGCGGGAGGCAAACAATTTTCCTCGGCAGACGGTTACCACGACGGGACGGAACAGCTTCCCGGCAGCATGAATTATAAAGGAACGACCTACATTCCCGTTCGGCTCGTAGCGGAGACGCTCGGATACGAGGTCGGTTGGGATGACGCAACGAAAACGGCTACGATTCTCGATCCGGCTCGCAGCGACGACCCTGCGTCGGATATGCCGACTCCCTCGAAAATCGATTACTCGCCCGGCGCAGCCGAAATGAAGACATCCGCCGTTATGCTGGCGAAGGCGGATCAAAGTGCACCGGTGCTCGAGACGCTGGCCGCCGGTACGAAGCTGAACGTCACGTCGGAAGCGAGCCGGGACTGGCTTGCCGTTACCGTGAACGGACGCAGCGGCTATATCGCCGCTGCGGCGACGGACTACCGGTTCAAGGCGGATCGTCCGGCTTGGGAGCGCAAGGCGGACGATGCCATAGCCACCGGGCTGAAGTATTTGGGTACACCCTACGAGTTCGGCGCTTCTTCGAAGCAAACCGACACGTTCGACTGCTCGTCGTTTACAAGGTACATATTTGCACAGAACGGAGTTACGCTCCCGCGTGATTCGCGGCAGCAAAGCCAGACCGGCCTAGAGGTAAAAGTCGCGGATGTACGCAAGGGCGACCTGCTGTTCTTTACGACGCCGCAGCGCAAAAATGAAAAGGGGCTGCAGCGTATCGGGCACGTCGCCGTTTATTTGGGCGATAACAAGGTGCTGCATACGTTTCGCGTCGGGATCGGCGTGACGGTCACCGAGCTCGATGCCAACTGGAAGGGGCGCATCGTTTCCGCCAAACGCGTCATCTCTTCTTAATGATGGATTCGTAATGCCGGCATTACCGGAGCGTTCGACAGGGTCTTTCATCCGACAGCCGCATAAAAAGGTTCGCTTTTTCCCACATTAACAGCGACCCTGTATGTGGAAAGGAGGACTTATGATGCCTCGGTATGAGTATGATTCCAGCCTTCAATCGCAAAATCCGATTTCCCAGGCGCAAAACTCGGTGGAAACCGCCCATAACGCCGTAACGCAAGCGCAAACCCACCCTTCGAGCCAGCTGATCGAGCAGGCGAATACGGCGGTGGAACGCGCGGAACGGGCGATCGATCAAGCCGGCTCCAGCGAGAATGAGGAGGCGGTGCATCAAGCGGCGGAAGCGCTGGAAGAAGACAAGGCGGCCCTGCAAGGACTTACTCCTTCGGACGAACAATAGCTCCACCACGAAAGAGACCGGCGCATCGACGACATGCTGCGGGTCTCTTTTTATATAGTGATGGAAAAACATGATCTCCCCTATCATGGAAGCGTGTGCCTAGCGCATCTCTGTATGATACAATGGGATTATATGGATTATAGGGGACGAAGCGTTTCAAGAACGAGGAGGTTGGATGTGTGGTGCGGAAGCTGGAGCTTGTCTGGGATGGGAAGGCCGAGTTAGGCGAGGGACCGGCCTGGGATCATCGAAGTGCCCAATTGGTATGGGTCGATATATTGGGAAAACGGGTGCATTGGTACGATCCGGCGCGGGGGACCAACCGGACGATCCAGCTTGCTCAGCGTGTCGGCGCAGCCGTACCGAGAGTGCGAGGGGGGCTCGTGCTTGCGCTGGAGAACGGGTTTCATACGCTCGACCTGGAGACGCAGCGGCTCACGAAGCTGATCGACCCGGAAAGCGGCAAGCCGGGCAATCGGTTTAACGACGGCAAATGCGATGAAGCCGGTCGTTTTTGGGCCGGTACGATGCATATGGAGGAGAATTCGCCTTCAGGCGCGCTCTACTGTCTGGAGCCGGACGGCACGCTGCGCATGGCGGCGGACGGGATTACAACGTCGAACGGACTCGCCTGGAGCCCGGACGGACGTACGATGTATTATATCGACTCGCCGACCCGCCGGGTCACGGCTTACGATTACTCGCCCGAGACCGGAGCAATCGACCGTCCTAGGACGGTCGTTACGATACCCGAAGGGGAGGGCTTGCCGGACGGGATGACCGTCGATGAGGAAGGCATGATCTGGATTGCTCAGTGGGACGGTTGGCAAGTATCGAGATGGGACCCGGCGTCCGGCGTCAAAATCGACTCGATTCGCGTCCCTGCGGCACGCGCTACGTCCTGCACTTTCGGCGGCTCGAATTACGATGAGCTGTATATCACAACGGCCCGAACCGGCCTGAGTGAGCAGGAACTGGCGGAGCAGCCGCATGCAGGCGGATTGTTCCGAGTAAAGCCGGGCGTGAAAGGAAGGCCGACTTGCTTTTATGGGGGATAACGTTGAACTTCAGCAGTTGATCGACGAAATCGAACGGAACCTGCTCGGCAAGCTGCTGGTGGTAAGCGAGGACCCTCACGAGCCCGTCGTTGTGAAAAAGATACCTAAACCGTGGCGTTTGATCGGCGCAGGCAATTATGCGGCCGTCCTGGCTCATGCGGAATACCCGGATCGCGTCGTGAAAGTATACGCGCCGGGGCGCCCCGGCCTCGAAGAAGAGGCGGAAGTATATAGGCGGCTTGGCCGGCATCCGGCCTATTCCGAATGCCTGCATTACGGCCTACGGTATTTGGTGCTCCGCCGGCTGAGCGGTATTACGCTGTACGACTGTATCCGCCGGGGAATTCCGATTCCGCGTCAAGTGATCGAGGATATCGACGACGCGCTCGCGTATGCCGCCTCGAAAGGGTTGAACCCGCACGATGTGCACGGCAAAAATGTCATGTTGAAGGATGGGCGTGGCATCGTTGTTGACGTCTCCGATTTCCTGAAGCCGGATCGCTGTACGATGTGGGACGACTTGAAGAAAGCATACCGGCTGCTCTACATCCCGCCGCTGCGCCGCTTGCCCGTGCCGGATTTCATGCTCAATGCGATTCGCAAAGGCTATCGTTTCTTCAAGAAAAGATAGGACGGCCCGGACACCGAAACCGAATTCCCGCTTGCTGCGTAATGTACCGCAGAACCAAGACTGAATACCAATATTTCGGGAGGCGTTGATTCGTGTCGTTCTTTAAAAAAGTGCTTGCCAGCGTTGGCGTAGGATCCGCCAAGGTGGATACGCAGCTGGAATCCGGACAGATAGCGGTAGGCGAAGAGCTGCGCGGCGTGGTGCACATTCAAGGCGGGCAATTGGAGCAGCAGATCGACAGCATTTATTTATACATCAAAACAAGCTACGTCAAGGAAGAAAACGACCGCAAAGTGACGGTCGTGGCCGATGTGGCCAAATTCCGGATAACCGACGAATTTCTGCTCGCCGCGGGGGAACGGACGGAGATTCCGTTTGCCTTCACGGTACCTGAGTATACGCCGGTCTCGCTGCGGAATAGTGCGGTTTGGCTTGAGACCGGCCTTGATATTAAGATGGCCGTCGACCCGACGGACAGGGATTATGTCGATATCCTTCCGCATCCCCACATGCAAGTCATACTCGACGCCCTGGATGAGCTCGGTTTCCGGTTGCGGGAAGTGACGAATGATTACGCGCCTCGTATCGGCGGAAAGCTGCCCTTCATCCAAGAATTCGAATTCGTACCGACGACGCATTTTCGCGGCGCGCTTGACGAGCTTGAAGTCGTCTTTTTTTTGAGGGGCGACGAGCTGGAGCTGTATTTGCAAATTGACCGCAGAGCACGCGGAATTCGCGGCTTGTTCTCTGAAGCGGCCGGCATGGACGAAAGCTTCGTCCGGGTGGCGATTCCGGGGGATGAACTTCGGCGCGGCCCCTCTGTTGTGGCAAGGAACCTGAAACAATTGATTTCCAACTATAGCTAAAATCGCTTCCAAACAAGCCCGTGTTCGCTAAAGGGCTTGTTTTTCATTTTACCAGCGGCAGGAATCAAATGGCATATGATCGAAATAACATAAGATGCGACCGAGATGCGACAACATAATTACCTTAATAGGAGAGTTTTCGCTATGCCCCAGAAGCAAGTGAACGTACTGATCGTTGATGATCGGCCGGAAAATTTGCTCGCGATGTCTTCCACCCTGCAGTCGCCGGAATACCGGATCGTGACAGCCGGATCGGGGGAAGAAGCGCTCCGCTGCGTTCTTCAGGAGGAGTTTGCGCTCATTCTGATGGATGTGCAGATGCCGGGTTTGAACGGTTTTGAGACGGTCCAAATGATCAAATCCAGGGAACGGTCCCGGCAAATTCCCGTTATCTTCGTCACGGCGCTAAGCCATGCCCCGGAACATATTTTGCGCGGTTACGAAGCCGGCGCGATCGATTTTATATTTAAGCCGCTGCAGCCAGCAGCGCTGCAACATAAAGTGGAGCAATTCGTGAAGATGTATTTGGATCGTATGCAGCTTGAGGAGCAGAAGGAGCTGATCAGCCAGCGCACGGAGGAACTGGAGAAGGCGCACCGGCAGCTGCTGCTGACGACGCAGGAGCTGCGCCGGGCGGAAGCGATGGCCCGCGTGATCGGAGAAACCGCCGTCAATTCGTTCCTGACTGTGGATCATCGAGGCTCCATACTTGCGGCCAATCCTGCGGTAGAGCGGATGTTCGGATTTAAGCCGGAAGAGCTGAGCGGGCTGCCCGTATGGCGGCTGCTTCCCGATACGGAGCCGCTGTTCGGCAAAGGAACGGCCGGCATCGACGAATCGGACATTGGCGTTACGACCGAGAAGGCGGCCGTGCGCCGGGATCTCAGCATCTTTCCCGCCGAGCTGCAGATCGGCGTCGCTTGTATCGGAGAGCAGTCGATCTACGTTTGCGCCGTACACGATATTACGGAGCGCAAGCTGCAGTACATGCGGCTGGAGCGCGCGGTAGAGAAGCGGACGCAAGAACTGCGCGAAGCAAATATGCAGCTGAGCCGGGAGATGCTGGAACGATCCCGCATTTCCGAAGAGCTGCAAACCTCTTACGATCGGATTAACTGCATAGTCGAGAGCATTACGGATGCATTTTACGCCCTCGATTTCGAATGGAACGTACTTTACATGAACGGGTCGGGGGAAAAGCGGCTCGGCGTATCGCTGAAAGAAGCGCTCGGGAAGTCGATGCTCCATTTTATTCCGCTGGAGAAAGAATACTGTTATGCCTTGATCAGCAAAGCGATTCGGGAGCAAACATCGGTGCAGGAAGAATTTTATTCGCTCGTTACGAACAGCTGGATCGAGGCCAGAGTGTTTCCTTGGCCGCAAGGGGTAACGCTCTATATACAGGACACGACCGAACGCCGGCAAATGGAGAAACGGATGCGCGATTCCCAGGAGCGGTTCTATAAAATATTCAAAGCAAGCCCGAGCCTGATGGCCATCCAATCGCTCGCCGATCAGTCGTACCTCGATGCCAACGAAAGCTGGCTTCGCCACAGCGGCTATTCGTTCAAACAACTGCTGAGCGGCAAAGCCGATTTGAAAATTACGGTAGAGCCGTCGGAGCATGGGCTGCATCTGGTGCCGTACGGCTTCGGGGACGCCGTTACGGATGTGAAAATATCGTACGTGACCTGCTCGGGGGAAGTGCGCACCGGCCTGATGTCCACAGAAATTATCGAATCCCCAGAGGATCCTTGCGTACTTACAGTCATTACCGACATTACCGATCGGGTTGAATTGGAGCGGGAAATCGCCCGATTGGACCGGCTTCATATGATCGGCGAGATGGCCGCAGGCATTGCGCATGAAATCCGCAACCCGATGACGACCGTCAGAGGTTTTCTGCAGCTCATGCGAACGAACAAGAGCACGCCGCCGGAGGAGATTATCGATGTCATGGTCGAGGAGCTGAACCGGGCCAACGGCATCATAACCGAATTTTTGGCGCTAGCCAAAAACAAGACGACCGATCGGAAACGAAATCATTTGAATGAGATCATCGAAGCGATCCATCCGCTGATTCAGGCGGAAGCGATTTTGTCCGGCAAGTCGCTCAAGCTCGATTTGAAGCCTTGCCCGGAGCTGGAGCTGGATGAGAAAGAAATTCGGCAAATGATCTTGAATTTGGCTTTGAACGGGCTGGAAGCAATGGAGGCCGGAGGCAGTCTCGGCATCGCGACTTCCTGGGACGGAACGGAGGTCGTGCTTGAGATTAGCGATGAAGGTGCGGGAATGGAGCCGGAAGTGCAGGACAAGCTCGGCACCCCATTCTTCACGACGAAAGAACAGGGGACCGGGCTCGGGCTTGCCGTCTGCTTCAGCATCGCCTCCCGCCATCAAGCGAGGCTGACATGGCAGACCGGGCCGGAGGGAACCGTCTTTAATGTTCGTTTCTCCGCCGGGAAGTGAGCACGGTTACCTAAGCGATAAGCGGCGGGGCACCCGTTCGTGAAGCAGCATCGCGCAGCCTGCGTAGTGAGATTGATTGTGCGGGGCTCAGCCGTTTACCGCTTTTTCTCGACAAATTGTTCCACGTGGAAAAACACGATTCGTTTCACGTTTTGTCTGCTATTGTCGCAACGAGCAAATTTCTATTTTGCACACATGAAGACTTCCGTTTTTGCAAAAGATAGGTAATGGTCCGGAAGAACGAGGAGGATGAATCCATGTCTAAGAGCATAACGGAAGTGCTGAACACCCAAATCGCCAACTGGAGCCTGCTGTTCATCAAGCTCCACAACTATCATTGGTACGTGAAGGGGCAGCAGTTTTTCACGCTGCATGCGAAGTTCGAAGAGCTCTATAATGAAGCGGCACTGCATGTGGACGAGCTTGCGGAGCGGTTGCTCGCGCTGAAGGGCAATCCGGTGGCGACGATGAGCGAGGTGCTGGAAAAGACGACCTTGCACGAAGCGTCCGGCAGCGAGAACGCCGAGCAAATGGTGCGCGCTATCGCGAACGATTTCGGAACGATCATCGGCGAGCTGAAGGAAGGCATGGCGGTTGCGGAAGAAGCAGGCGACGAAACGACCGGCGATATGCTGCTTGCGATCCACAGCAGTCTGGAGAAGCACGTGTGGATGCTGGAGTCGTTTTTGGGCAAATAACAAGAAAGCACGGCGGCAGGAGTTGTTCTGTCGCCGTGCTTTTTTCGTTTAAGACGATCATCGGCTAATCTTCATGGTTCATGGCGAGAGTACCGGAACGCATCAGCGATTTGATTCCGTACGGACGCATCCGATCGATCAAAGCATCGATCCGATCGGAACGGCCTGCCGCTTGCAGAAGCATGGAATGCCGGCATACTTAAAAATTACTCAAGTGCAGTAGATCGTCCCATGCAACAGGGCACCGAAGTATAAAACGACCTATACCCCGGAATATTTCGATAGTATACTTTACATAAAAGAATGATTGGGGATATGTTTACGGAAAGCGTGATGACGGTAGCGTTGAAGCAGAGTGACCGGTGAAGCTAATCGAGCTGGATCATTTTGCGGGGAGAGAGAAGGAAACGGGCGTCTTTGCGGGATTGGTGGGACGATGCCGGCCTGCATCGACAAAAGCTTGCTTAAGCGGTTCCGGCGGACGGACAAGCAGCGTAGGGGAGCGTCCCTTCGCCCGCGCTTGATTTCGCCTAGCCGAATCCGGGTATAATGGGATAAAAAGGAACGGAGGAGACCCGGTCATGGTATTAACCAAACCCATCGGAATGATTCTTAGCTTAATGAGCTTACTCTGGTTCGGGGGCTGCGAAGCGGCGCCGAAGCAGCAGCCTGCTGTCGGGAAGGAGGCGCCCGCCGCCCCGGCCCCGGCGGAAAAGCCGGGCGTGAACGCGGCGTTCCCTTACGAGCGCGAGATTGTGGCGACGGGGCTGCAGGTGCCGTGGGAGATCGATTTTGCGCCGGACGGGCGCATCTTTTTCACCGAACGGGGCGGAGCGCTGCGCGTGATCCAGCAGGGGAAGCTGGCGGCTGATCCGGTGTTTCGCTTTGACGACGGGCTCTTCAAGAAAGGGGAGGCCGGTCTGCTCGGCTTTACGCTGGACCCGAGCTTCTCGCAGAATCATTATATTTATGTGTACCACAGCTATACGGAAGGCAGTCAGCCGTATAACCGCATCGTCCGGCTCGTGGAAAGCGGCGGCAAGGCCAAGCTGGATAAAGTGCTGCTCGACAAGCTGCCGGCCGCACAAATCCATGACGGCGGGCGCGTCAAGTTCGGTCCCGACGGCATGCTCTACTTCACTAACGGCGATGCGAGCGCGCCTTCGGTAGCGCAGGACGTCTCGAAGCTGGCAGGAAAAATTTTCCGCATCAAACCGGACGGCTCCATCCCGCAGGACAACCCGTTCCCGGGATCGCCGGTATACAGTCTGGGTCACCGCAATCCGCAGGGGCTTGCATGGCATCCCGAGACGAAGAAGCTGTACAGCTCGGAGCACGGGCAGACGGCCCATGACGAAATCAACCTGATCGAGCCCGGCGCCAACTACGGCTGGCCGCTCATTCAAGGCGATGAAACGCAGGTCAAGCCGGCCGACGCCGCGAAGAAAGGCCCCGGCCCGCTGAAGCGGCCGATCGTCCACAGCAAAGACGTCACCTGGGCGCCGTCGGGCATCACCTTTGTGACCAAAGGACCGTGGAAGGGCAGCTTGCTGGCCGCCAATTTGCGAGGCACGCAAGTGCTGCGAATCGTGCTGACGGAAGACGGCGCGGGCGTGCATGCCGTGGAGCCTCTGCTCAAAAACGAACTCGGCCGCATCCGCGACGTCGTAGAGGGGCCGGACGGGTCGATCTATGTGCTGACCAACAACCGGGACGGCCGGGGGACGCCTGCGGCGGACGACGATAAGATTATTCGGCTGAAGCCGATGTTTAAATAAAGACAGGAATTGGGGAGTTTCGTTATGTCAGAACGTAAAGAGCAGCCGTCCGTCTCGCCGGAACGGCAACCCGGGCAGGAACAACAAGATGGCGAGCTTGCCGCTTTAGCGGGACGAATTTTGCGCGAAGAGCGTTCGCTCATCCAGGCGACGCTTAGCCAAGTGCGCCAGAGCGATCCGAACGGCTGCACGAAAGTGACGGTCAAACCGGTGGAGCTGAAGGGGATCCTCCACTATCAGTTCAGCTCCTTTTGCGGACCGAAGGTGCTGCACGACAATGCGCTTCCGGAGGAGGCGGCCGCGAGGCTGATTTCGCTCATGTCCGAACAGTTTCGGCAAGCACTGCTGCAGACGGGCGAAGCGGATTACCAGGTGCTCGTCTCCAAAAAAGGCAAGGTCGGCATTCTGAAGAAGCAGGCGACCAAATCGTCCGCTGCCGCTCAGCCGCTGGAGCATAACCGGAAAAAAAATTACGTCCTTGAAGAGGGCGAACCGGTGCCTTTTCTCGTTGAACTCGGCATCATGAACGCAGAGGGTAAAGTGCTGGCGAAAAAATACGACAAATTTCGCCAGATCAACCGTTTCGTGGAGATGATCGCCGATGTCGTACCGCATCTTCCGCAAGGAAGGACGCTCAACATTATCGACTTCGGCTGCGGCAAATCGTATTTGACGTTCGCGATGTACCACTATCTCAAAGAAGTGCGCGGGCTCGATATTCGCGTCGTCGGCCTCGATCTGAAGGAAGACGTCATCCGGCATTGCAGCGCACTGTCCGCCAAGTTCGGTTATGGCGACCTGCGGTTTCTCGTCGGAGACATCGCGAAGTATGACGAGCTTCGGCAGGTCGATATGGTCGTGACGCTGCACGCCTGCGATACGGCTACCGATGCCGCATTGGAGAAGGCGGTGCGTTGGGGCGCTTCCGTTATTTTATCGGTACCCTGCTGCCAGCACGAGCTGTTCCGTCAAGTGGAAAGCGACGTGCTCGGACCGCTGCTGCAGCACGGGATATTGAAGGAGCGCTTCTCGGCGCTGGCCACCGACGCGATTCGGGCGAAGCTGCTTGACATCGTCGGGTACAAGACGCAGATGCTGGAATTTATCGATCTGGAGCATACGCCGAAAAACTTGCTCATTCGCGCAGTCAAAAGTCCGAAGCCGCTGCCGGCGGACGAACGGAACCGGCTCGTGCGAGGCTATGAGGCGTTTCGCGATCTTTTGCAGGCCAAGCCTTATTTGGAACGGGCGCTTGCGCCTGAACTGGAGAAGGCGGGCTTAGAGAAAGCGTAGTGGCAATACGGAAAGCGATGAGGCAAGGCGGGAATCTAAAGGGCGGGAAGCCCGGATTCCCGCTTTATTGCATGCTTGGCGGAACACTCGGCAGCGAGGCCAATGCGCGTGCGCATCAGTTCACTCGAGTTTGCAGGACTGGTAAGCTTTCGAAGGAGACCGTTTCATAACCGGGATACAATCAGCCTCGCGAAGCAGGAGGCTTCTTTTGTTTTTTCTGCAGCAGGCAGTGCCCGGGGGTTGAAATTGAAATAATTTATATGCCGATGAAGCATTACTGCATGTTCAAGAACGCATGGTTCTTTATACAATAAAAGCTGTAAATATCATTAGAGTAGCGGACGCGGGGCCGCCCCTATGCGAGTAGGAGCCGGCCCCGCTTGTTTATAGACGGTATTTCTATGCTTATTCCGCAGAAGAGCATCTTGCGAAGATTCGAATATTCGCAAGATGCGAAATGGCCGTCAGACATCACGAGTCCGTAAGCGAGGCCTCGGAAGTTCGAATCAACGGCTCTCGCTTCATAGGAGCAAAAAAATAAAGGAGGCTTTGCCGGATGACTACGATTACATTTGTAAGGCACGGAAATACAGATCATAACCTGGAAAATCGGGCCCAAGGCCACCTGAACAACTCGCTTAACGAAACGGGTTTCCAGCAGGCTGAGGCCATTGCCAAACGGATTGCAGAAGAAAGCTGGGATGTGTTCATCTCCAGCGATCTGCTTCGCGCCCGCCAGACGGCGGATATCATTTCTAAGGCTTTGGGGATGCCCATTACGGCGTTCGACGTCAGACTTCGCGAGATGGACCGGGGACAAGTGGAAAATACGATCGAATCGGAACGGATCGCTAGATGGGGTCCGAACTGGAAAGATCTTGAATTGGGCCAGGAGAGCATCGAATCGATTCGCGCGCGAGGGCTGGACTTCATCAACGATACGGCTGTCCGGTACGCCGGACGGAAGGTGCTGGTGGTCACGCACGGGTTTTTCCTCGGACAAACGTTAAAGGCATTAATGCAAGACGAATCGACCGGCAATCATTTGAAGAATACTTCAGTTACGACGATCGCTCATAAAGGAGATCGCTGGGAATATACGCTGTATGACTGCGTCCGGCATCTTGAGCCTGCCGAACCTTCCGGTGCCGACCGCACGGGCGCGAAAGCATGACCGTTGCGTGAAGACTCAACATATTTTCAAATAAAGAAGTTTTTGCAAGAGGTCGCCGATGGCTTGGATCGGCGGCCTTTGTCATTTGAGGCAACTGCTTTGCGCCGGTCTGCGGATCGTCCGGGGTTCATGAAATTGTCATATTTTGTATCCGGAAGCATGCCTTTTTTCCTATACTCAATAGTAAAATAGGGTACAAATTCGTAAGAAGTGAACAATTGTCCGTAACCATTACGATATACTACGATGGGGGAGGCCAGACGATGAGAAATCCGTTCCATTCTTTGACGGGCCGCTTTATGATTTACAGCAGTTTGCTGCTGCTTGCGCTCATGGGGGTGGTATACGCATACCAATCGGCGCAAATCCGCAAGGATGTCGAGCAGCAGCTGCTGGATAAAGGCCGAACGATGGCGATTTCGCTGTCGCGCAGTTTGCAGAGCATCACGGAATCGGATTTTCAGACCGGTGCGGTGCTGAAGGACGGTGCGAAGCTGAGTGGGGAAGAGCTGCGTCAGCGGATGTTCGACGACAAACTCCAACTGGTCGGCGGCAGCGAGCAGGAGGCAGCCAAGCGATCGCAGGATGCGAGCTATGCGGACGGCAAGCAGAAGCTGTTCAACGGCAGCGAAATTCCGATGGCCAAGTACGAGCTGAAATATACAAGCGCTTACGATGCGTACACGGATGACCGCTGGCAGGCGGTGATGGACGGTTTCCTGACCGATGATCAGGTGGTGTTCGCCATTGCGGCCGCTTATTCCGACAACCCCGAAGCCGCCGGGTTTATTGCGACGCACAATAGCAAATACAGCCCGACAGGGGAAGGCTCAAAAGACGAGTGGGGAGCTACGGGGCTGCTCAGTCAAAAGTACCGCGCCAACCGCGTATTTAACGACGAGACGGGCTATCGGGCGGCGGCTAATCAAAATACGGCCGATGTGCTGCTGCAAAAATATCCGCGGGTGCTCGAAGGTAAAATCGTGGAGACGTGGGATGTATCATACCCGCTCATGATCGGCGGAAAGCATTGGGGCGGCGTCAGGGTGGCCTTGTCCAAAGAGGCGTCCGATGCGCTTATCGCCAAGCAGGAAGCGACGATGGGGGCGGTGCTTGCTTTGCTGCTGATCGGCATGCTGGCGATGTTGTATTTGCTATCGGAAGTTGCGGTCGCCCGCAAGCTGCGGAGGCTGCTGGCGGCGACGGCCAATCTGAATTCGCAGGAAGCCGATTTGACGTACCGTCTTCCGGACAAGGGCAATGACGAGCTCGCCCGGCTGTCCACGGAGTTCAACCGATTTATCGTTCACCTGCAAGCGATGATTGGAGCGGTCCGGGGCGTATCGGGGCGCGTCGGCGGCACTTCGCGGCAGCTGGCGGAGCAGGCCGGGCATTCGCTGACCGCGGCGAATCAAATCGCGCAGACGGTGCGGCAGGTGGCCGCAGGCGCCCGGAGCCAGGCGGCGAGCGCCGAAGAGAGCGCCCGGGCGATGGAGGAGATGGCGTCGGGCATACAGCGCATCGCCGAAGCCGCATCGCAGGTGACGGAAGCGTCGCTCGCCATGGTACGGGAAGCGGAAGCGGGCAATCGGACCTCGCTGACGGCGACGGAGCAAATGCTGGAGCTCAGCCGGTCCGCTCAGGACGTGGGCGAGGCGATTCATCAGCTGAACGAGCGCATGCAGGCGATCAGCGAGATGGCCGGCGTCATTTCGGGCATCGCGTCGCAGACGAATCTGCTTGCGCTGAACGCGGCGATCGAGGCTGCTCGCGCCGGAGAGCACGGCAGAGGGTTTGCGGTTGTCGCCAGCGAGGTGCGCAAGCTCGCCGAGCAGTCCGAAGGCTCCGCGCAGCAAATTCACGTGCAGGCCGCAGAAATATTGGACTCCATGGCCGAGGCGGTGAGCGCGATCGAACGGAGCGCCGTCGAGGTGGAGAAAGGCGTCAGCGGCGTGCGGGACGCCGGCGGTTCGTTCGAGACGATCTTGGACATGGCGCAGCAAGTATCGGAGCAAATCCAGGAAATCTCTTCGGCGTCGGAAGAAATATCGGCTGGCGCCGAAGAGGTGACGGCGGGCATCGAGGAAATGGCGCGCATCGCCTCCGGCGCTTCCGAGCAGCTCATCCGCACGGCCCAGGCGACAGAAAGCCAGGCGGCGGCGGCCGCCCAGTCGTCGGGCCAGTCGGAGGAATTAAAGCAAGCGGCCGGGGAACTGCAGCAGGCCGAAGGGCGGTTCAAGATTTGACGGCGCCGGCATGCGGCTAACCAAATGCAATTTCCGCCGATGTTTGGACATAAGATTGTACTGCATTTCGACTGCCCCCTCTTTGAAGAGTGTGCTACAATAGTTTTTGTGCTTTGAAAAATCGGGGTGGGCAGATGGGATACGTACTCTTGCTGCTGGCTACGCTCTCCTGGAGCTTTGTCGGCATATTGGTGAAGACCGCATCGTCGATGGTGGACAGTACCACGATCACGTTTCTTCGCTTTTTTCTCGGGATCGTTTGCTTGGGGCTTTTCCTGTGGGTCAAAAACCGCAAAGTGCTGCTGCGCTATGATCTGCGTTGGATATGGCTCGGGGCGCTCGGGAAAAGCTGCAATTATTTTTTCGAAAATTTGGCTTTATCGATCGGTTATTCGTACGGCAATATTTTGGTCGGCCCGATTCAGACGGTCATCCTGCTGCTGATCTCCGCTTTTTGGTTGAAGGAATCGGTTTCGGCAAAAGGATGGACGGCGGCGGCGCTTTGCATCGGCGGCGTTCTGATCATTAGCTGGAACGGCATGCCGTTGTCGGTCCTGGCATCGGGCGGCGCGCTGACGACGCTCTTGTTCGCGCTTTCGGCGTTCGGGTCGTCGTTCCATGTGCTGAGCCAGAAGGTGCTCATTAAAGAGATGGATGCGGGGAACATGAACTTCTCCGTGTTCGTCTGGTGCTCCGTACTGATGGCGCTTCCGCTGCCGGCGAGGGCGCATTGGACTGGGGATATTCATATGCCGGCCGTGCTTGCGCTGCTGGCACTCGGATTGATTACCGGTTTAAGCTTCTACTGGTTCTCTCAAGCGCTTCAGCGGGTATCGTTTCCGGTCGCCGTTATCGTCAGCAACAGCGGCGTGCTGTTTACGATTTTATGGTCGTATTTGTTTTTTCACGACCCGATCACGGTATATATTCTCGTTGGTGCGGCCGTGTTCATGATCGGCCTGGTCCTGCTCAATTTGCCGGTACGGCGGACGGTCCGCATGAAGGAAGGGTTGTCGTCGCATGGCGAACAAGTATGAAGGAGGGGACGGGCGGCTGGTAACCGGGCTTGCCCCGGTGTATACCGACCGCTGCACGCTGCTCGTGCTCGGTTCGATGCCGGGGGAAGCGTCGCTTCAGGCGCAGCAGTACTACGGCCATCCCCGCAATCACTTCTGGCCGCTGCTTTACGGACTGCTGGAGGGAAAAGCGCCGGAGCCGGATTATGAGTCGCGCATTCGCTTCGCCTTGTCGCGCGGCGTGGCGCTGTGGGACGTGCTTCGCGCTTGCGAGCGGGAAGGGAGTCTCGATTCGGCGATCCGCAGGCCGGAGGCAAACGATTTCCGCGCTTTTTTCGAGCGGTGCCCGCGGATTCGGCACGTGTTCTTCAACGGGAGCGCCGCAGCGCAGTGGTTCGCCCGTTACGCCGCGCCACAGCTTCCCGGCGACGTCCGGGCGTATGTGCCGCTGCCGTCGTCAAGCCCGGCGCGGGCGATGCCGCTCTCCGCAAAGCTGCAGGCATGGCAGCCGGTGCGGGACGCTTGGCTGGAGGCGGGCGGCCTTCGATAAGGCGACCGTGCAAGCGGCGGCAGGTTTTACCCTCGTATAAGCGGTAAAGACATAAAACGGGCGGACCGGAATGGCCCGCCGCTTTTGTTAGTGCTTCAAACGCGAATGTATCTTCCTCGAAAAGCTTCGATCCGAAGCTTTTCCTCATATTACGATTGCTTGTCTTTTTCGATGGCGCCCGTCAAATTTTTGGTCGTTTTCGCTTCTTCTACCGTATCGTTGACGAATTCCATGTCCTGGTTTTCCGCTTCCATGGAAGCGGTGCCTTCATAGTTGCCTTCATGCTTCTTATTTTCCGACATGCGGATCCCTCCCTTCCGGTCTGATCGGATTCCATCTTTTAACATGCGCAGCCGCTGCGGAAAATATTCTTTGAGAAATGGACGCGGCGGAATGGGCGAAGGACGATGAGGCATAATATAGCGTAGCGAACGGTTTCTTTGACCTTGCGAAAGGAGTCGGGATTCATGGGACGCGAACCAATCAAAGTGCCTTACGGCTATCAACCGGATGAAACGCAAAAAGGGGAGCGAGGCAGTCTTTGGGTGTACGACAGCTTTGAGCATTTTACGGCGCAGGAGCTCGCACAGCTGCTGGCTCTTGCAGATGAGCGCGCCTTCGCGAAGATCGTCTTCTACCCGCTGCATGAGGAAACGCTTCGCCGCATGGATAAGCGGCTCGCTGTGTCGCCGCATTATGCGCGGGCGGCCAAGCTGGAGTCGATGCTGGAGGAAACGGGCACCGATCTCGATTGGGTCATCGACGGCTTTGAAGGGAAACGCAAAAAGTATACGCCGATGGACACCGCGTTCCGCTATTTGGACGAAAAGTACAAGGCCCCTCATTTTGTTTATGTGACGGGTGACATGGCGCATATGCTAGCCGGATACGATACGTTCGAGACGTGGATCAAGCGGCTGCGTCTGCTGATTGCAGACGGCGGCCGGGCGCCGGAACATCCCCGCCTGCAGCAATGCGCAAGCCGCTGGGAACGGGTGTAACGTAAGCTTGAGCGAATAAGATGAAGACAGGACGGCAGTGCGCTACGGGGGTCCTGTCTTTTTCTGCATTCGTGCTGCCCTGCCCCGGTTGATCAAGGTGAAAATCTTGTATTGGAGTTTTCGGTGGAAAGGCGTAACACTGGTCTAACGTTGGAATGTTAACGTGTTCATAAACGAAAATTTATTTTAAAATAGAACTATCCGTTGTTTGAGGATGATTAAACATGTAGCCAAGGGGATGCAAATGAATGGATTAAGAGACTCCCAACTGAAACTGTTGTGGACCGCTCGGATTGATTATGCCGCAGGAAGTCACGTAGAAATGCACAAACACGATGATTACGAGCAGCTGCTGGTCGTATTGTCGGGAGAAGGGCGAATTACCGGCGGCGATATGGTCGACGAGGTGAAGGAAGGATCGTCCTATTTGTTTCTTAAAGGGGTTTCTCACAGCTTCAGCTTTACGGGGGAAACGATCACTTTGGATTTCAAGTTCCGGCTGCTGGACCCCTTGGTTCGCGAGGCATTGGCGGCAGTTTCGCCCACCTGCATATGCAAAGGCTGGGAGTTGTCTGAATTGAAGCAGTGGTACAAGGCAGCGCTCCGGCATGCGAGGAATCCGGCCGCGTTCCATCCGATCCGCATCGAGGCAGGGTTTAAGGGGACGCTCGTCTCCATGCTGCTGAACCGGATGCCGGCCGACCAAGAGCAATCTGCTTCCGTTTTGCATGTCGAAGAAAACGATCCGATCGTTCAGTACTTGCGGGCGAATTTTTCGGCATCGATTACGCTAGAGCGGTTATCCAGGCAGTTCGGTTTCAACCCGAACTATTTGATTAAATTTTTTTACGACAAGACGGGGATGACGCCCATTCAGTTTTTGCAGGAGATTCGGCTGGAAAAAGCAAGGGAGCTTCTCGAGTTCACTTCGCTGACGATCTCGGAAGTGGCGGAAAAGGTCGGTTGGACGATGCCATATTTTTCGAAAATATTCAAGAAACGGAGCGGCATGTCGCCTTCTCAATACAGGGAGCTGCTGATCAACGCGATCGGAAAAGACATTATCCTGGAACAAGATTTCTCCAATGAATGGAGAATTTTGCGGTTGTAAGCTTGTCGTCAATGCAGGTGTTGCCATTGTACAAACCGCGGGGGGCGCAGAAAGGGATGCGGGATGCCCCTTGAAAAACAAGATCGGGCCCGAACCTTATAGTGACTCTTCGACTGAATAAAAATCGGCGTACAGCAGAAAAAAAGCCGATGGAGGAGGAAGCATAAGGATGGTCAAAAAGGGTATATGGCTGTTGATGGCCTGTTTGCTCGTATTCGGTTTGATATACGGGATAACATGGATCGGGGATGCGCCGGTGTCCGCGGAAATTTCACAGGAAGCGAAGGGGCAGTTCGTGCGGGTAGAGGAAGGCGGGAAAAAGCTTGTAGCCGCCTATGAAGGAACGGAAAAAACATATCCGATTGCAGACAACGTCTGGGTGTACCGCAATGCGCAGAAGGCGGGTATGTCCGATCTGCATCCGGGCGACACGCTGGAGATCATATTGAACAGCAAGTCGCAGGCCGCATACATTAAAGCGTCCGGCAGCACGGCGGCTGCCGCAGCGTCAGGGACGCCGGCATCTTCGGCCGCGGAGACAACGGTGCCGCCTGCTGCAGCCCAGCCGGAAACGCCGGCGACGAGCAATCCGGCGCCTGCAGCGCAGACGCCGCCCGCGTCCTCGCAGGCAGCGGTGCCGCAGGCAAACACGCCAAGCCCGGTGCCGGTGAAATCGGCGGGCGGGTGGCCGTGGGAGCGGCTGTCGCTGGAGCTGAAGAGCCGCGAGCTGGTGCTTAAGGTGAAGCAGGAGCAGACGGACAAAGGCTCCGAGGCGGACATTTACGTGCAGACGAAGGATCGCGCGGTAATCCATTTGAACGGCGCGGAAGCGGAGCAAATGCTGCGCCTTCTGACGATGGGACTGCCGGCGGATCGCGCCGCATGGGAGAAGGCGCTCAAAGCGCGGCTCGGCGCGGAGTTCAAGCTGAAGGACGCTTCCCCGGACTGGAAGCTGGACATTCGCTGGAAAGACGACGCGAAGCAGGGCATTGTACCGGCGGCGAGCCAGAGCCCGCAATCCGACTCGAAGACGAAAGGGTCCGATAAAGAGAAAGAGAAGGACTCCGGCAAAGGGAAAGAGAAAGAAAAAGAAAAAACCGATGATAAGGGCAAAGGCAAAGGAAAAGGGCATGATGATCATGACCATGACGATTAAATCGACGACCGAACCGCGATCCGCATGAGGATCCGCTGAATCCGGCGAGCAATAGAAAACCGTTGACAACAAGCGTCATTCGGTAAACATTTCAAACCGTCCGCAGGGCTATTCGTCCTGCGGACGGTTTTTTCGCATCCCGGCATTCCTTATTGTTCGGGCGTACGGTCCAAATACAATTTGGTCACGGAGGTAGAGTCGTTGTGCCGCAATTCCTCTTCCGTCGCCTGTTCTTCCAGCGGATCATGCGTATTCATGCCTGGAGCGATTGTCGGTTCATGTTTTTCTTCGTTATGGTCAGCCACACCATTCACCCCTTTCAAGTTTGTCTGGCTACTTCGCTTGTTCCGTTTCGGCATAGGCGATCAAGGTTACGTTCTTTCCGGTCATTTGAGCAATTTTGCTTTCCGCCTCTTTAATGACGTCGAGTGCCGGAACCTCTTCGTTCAGACTGGCGATTTCGTATCGTTCGGTATCGATTTTCACGGGTTTCCCTCCTTTCGCTGTTCAAACGATATCCCCAGTTTTCCCCATTATGTCCAGAGTTAACATCGACAGCCCACTTTCCACATTGCCAAATATGTGTTATAGTCAATTTTATTGCTTTAACAACCAATCATCCGATGTTTGGAGGTTTATCATATGTTGAAAAAGACGACTCGGCATAGTCTAGTAGATCAAGTGATCATCCAAATCGAAGCGCTGATCGAACGCGGGCAGTGGCCCGTAGGCAGTAAAATACCGCCCGAGCCGGAGCTGGTTGCCGAACTTAACGTGAGCCGCAATACACTGCGCGAAGGCATTAAAGCTTTGTGTCATGCCGGAGTGTTATGTACGAAGCAGGGAGACGGCACGTACGTTCGCTCCAACAGCACGCTCGGCGTGGCGATTCAGCGTCGGGTGCTCAAATCGAGTCTGCTGGATACGTTGGAAGTTCGCTATGCGTTGGAGCGAGAAGCCGCGCGGCTGTCGGCGGACCGACGCACGGAGGAAGACGTGCAGCGGATTCAGGGCTATCAGCAGGAATGCAATGCATTGGCCGAGGAAGGCGATATGCACCGTTACGTTGCCGCCGATATGAAATTGCATCTGGCGATCGTGGAAGCGTCGGGCAATCCGATGTTAATGGAGCTGTACGGTCATATCACCGAAGCGATTCAGGAATCGATTTCGATGCATTTGGATAAGACATTCGGCCGGGGGCTGCCGGAAAATAAACACGTTCTCCTCGTGGAGGCGATTATCGGGAAAGATGCGGAAGCGGCCGCTCAAGCGGTGCGGCAGCATATTGACGAATTGAAAAAAGCGATTGAAATGGGTGAAATCTGATGGAATCTGCACGGCTTAAGCCACTTTCGGATACTAAATCGTTGTCGATTGCCGAAGGATGGATGCTTGTATTAGGAATGATATTGATTGCGGCGAATTTGCGCGCGCCTCTCACTTCCGTAGGACCTTTGGTGACTACGATACGGAATGCACTGGGCATATCCAATACGACCGCCGGTATGATTACGACACTGCCTTTATTGGCATTTGCTTTTTTATCGCCGCTTGCGCCCAAACTGGCCCGACGCTTCGGGGCGCCTGCGGTTCTGTTTTGCGCCATGATTCTTCTTGCAGCCGGCATTGCGCTGCGGTCTGCGGCCGGCGCAGGCACACTGCTGGCGGGAACGGTCATTCTCGGCATGGCGATTTCGGTGTGCAATGTGCTGATGCCAAGTCTGATCAAAGAAAAGTTTCCTCATAAAATCGGTATCATGATCGGCGTCTATTCCGTTGCGATGAATTTGTGCGGCGCCATCGCTTCCGGGATTAGCGTTCCGATGGCCGGTCCATTGGGGCTTGGTTGGAAAGGCGCGCTGGGCATATGGACGCTGCCGGCGATACTTGCCGTTATATGTTGGATTCCGCAAATTCGGGGCGGGCAAAAGCAACCGGCGCCGGCGGCAAAGTCAGCGGCAAACGCGAGCCGGACGAATCTTTGGAGCTCTGCTCTTGCATGGCAGGTTGCCTTGTTTATGGGCCTACAATCTCTCGTATTTTATGTCGTCATCGCCTGGCTGCCGGGCATTTTGCAGACATACGGCATGACTTCCGATGCGGCCGGATGGACGCTGTCCGTAATGCAGCTGGCACTGCTTCCGGTGTCTTTTATCGTGCCGATCTGGGCTGGACGCATGAAGAGTCAGGTTCCGCTCGTACTGCTGACGGCAGCCATTCTTTTGATCGGCGTCTGCGGTCTTCTGCTCGGGCATCGGAGCGTAGTCATCGTGTCGGCCATATTCGTCGGCATCGGCGCCGGCTGCTCCTTCAGTCTGGCAATGATGTTTTTCGGTCTTCGCACGAGAACGGCCCAGGGCGCGGCCGAATTGTCGGGGATGTCCCAGTCCGTAGGCTATTTGCTGGCCGCCGTAGGACCTACGCTGTTCGGCTATTTGCACGATGCAACGCAAGGGTGGACCGTTCCGCTGTTCGTTTTGCTGGCGGTCGGTATACTGCTGCTGATTTTCGGATTGGGTTCGGCGCGGAATCGGTATGTTGAAGGGTGAAGTGGAGCACAAATGTATGGATTAATGCAGCTAAAAGGACCGTCCGGTGATTTTGATCGGGCGGTTTTTCTTGCTGTGCCTGAATGGTTAAGTTCATTTTTTGTTATGTAATGGGGGCCAAGGCTCGCAACATCCCCTTGTCGATCGGTCAAAAAATCATATTTACAGACCAAGAAGATGCGCTATAATGAGATTAACGAAAACGTTTTAGTGAAAAGAGGCAAGGGAGGAATTTTATCGATGGGATCAAGAGTCGGCGGCGTTTGTCTGATGCTGCTCGCCCTGGTTGCGCTCACTTCCTGCGCTTCGGCAGGCAGCGGAGGGCTTAAGGACGAAGGGGGCAAGCCCACGGGAACCGCAAGCGATAAAGATACGGCACCGACACTTCGCCAATTGGCGGAGAGGCGGGGGTTTTTCGTCGGAGCGGCAGTCAATTACGACCCTTTCTCCAAGGATGCCGCTTACCGGCAGGCCATCGCCGATCAATTTAACATCTTGACGCCGGAAAACGACATGAAGTTTATGCGGCTGCATCCGGAGAAAGACCGGTATACGTTCGACCAAGCCGATAAGCTCATGGCGTTTGCCGCAGAGCATCGCATCACCGTTCGCGGGCACACGCTCGTATGGCATCGCTCTCTGCCCAAATGGGTGGAGGAGGGGCAGTGGGACAAGGAACAGCTCAAAGCGGTCATGAAGGAGCATATTCAAACCGTTGTGTCCCGGTATAAAGGGAAGATTGCCGTTTGGGACGTCGTGAACGAGGCGTTCAACGATGACGGTTCGTACCGGGACAACATATGGCATAAGGTGATCGGACCGGAATACATCGAGCTTGCTTTTCGCTGGGCGCACGAAGCCGACCCGGGGGCGCTGCTGTACTACAATGATTACACGAACGAGAGCATGACGACCAAGTCGAACCGCATCTACGAGATGTCGCGTGATTTTCGCAGCAGACAGGTGCCGATTGACGGCATCGGCTGGCAAATGCACGTCCGCACGATGAATTACGCGTCCCCGGACAAGATGAAGCAAAATTTGCAAAGGCTCGGAGCGCTTGGGCTGCAGGTGCAAATTACGGAGATGGACGTGAAGGTGAACGACAATAAGGACAATACGCAGGACGACAAAATGAAGCGGCAGGCGGACGTATACGCCGGGACGCTGTCGGCCTGCCTCGGGGAAAAAAACTGTACCGCTTTCATCACATGGGGCGTCGGCGACAAATATACGTACTTGAAGGATCAGGACCCGAAGGAGCAGCCGCTGCTTCTCGACGAGCGCTTTCAGTCCAAGCCCGCTTACCATGCGGTCATGGACGTGCTGAAGCGGTAACGGAACCTGCTCACTGCTATGCAGGCGCTGCGCCGGCGCAAGGTTTGAGCAACACAACGATCATAAATAGACCTGTCCGACCGAAGCGTACCGCTTTCGGTAGGGCAGGTCTTGCTTTTTACTGCGCAGCGCTTCGCCGGACACTGCCCGTTCTCGACGGTCAGCGGCCCGGGTTAGCGATCAGTAACGAGTGAGCGTCATCGGTTCGGGAACCTGCGAACTCCACCGGGCCCGGTGTTCGGCTTCGGCTATAGCTTTGCGGCAGGCGGAGCGACGCTTGCTCGAACAACGACTTTCGACTGCACGAGAATGACATTTCGGTTCTGTGTGGAAGCGGCGCCGGTACCGGAGCCCGTCGTCCCGGAGGCAGCGAGTTCGGGAACAGGAGCGGGCGAGCCCTTCGCCGCCGGCCCCTTCCGCTCGATCAAGTCATGCAGCAGCTGCGCCGCCTGCTGACCGATATATTGCTTGCCCGGCTCTAGCGTCGTCAGCGGCGGATCGATGAACCGGCATGCCTCAATATTGTCGCAGCCGATCACCGAGACGCGCTGCGGCACGGCGATGCCGGCTTCCTTCAGCGCCCGGATCGCGCCGAACGCGAGCAGGTCCGAGCCCGCGAACAGCGCGGTCGGCGGCTCGCCCTGCTCGAGCAGACGGCGGACGGCCTCGTATCCGTCCTGCTCCTGCTGATGCTCGGCGTAGACGATCCATGCGTCGTTCGCGGTGACGCCGCGGCGCTCCATCGCTTGCCGCATGCCGCTTTCGCGGTAGCGGTACACGGGCTCGGCATAGCGCGAGCCGATGTAACCGATCTGCCGGTGCCCGCAGCCGAGCAGATGGTCCGCCGCTGCGGCTCCGGCCGCGATATTGTCTTGGCGGACGCTGGCCGAGCTTTCGCCGAGCAGCGTCAGGTCGATGCCGACGCACGGAACTTCGCTGCGGTCCAAGCTTTTGATTGCGCCCGCAATATCGTTCGCGGCGAAAATCAAACAGCCGTCGACTTTATAATGGCGGCACCTGGCCAAATAATCTTCGCCTTGCGGCTGAAACCGTTCGTTGGAAAACAGCAGCATATCGTATCCGAGAACGCCGATTGCCTGCTTGAACGCGTTCAGTACCTCCGTGTAATACCGGTGGGTGAAATCGTAATTGACGTGATGACCGAAAATAACGCCGATCATATGCGTACGCTTGGAGATTAAGGTCCGTGCGGAAAAATTAGGTTTGAACCCGGTTTCTTCCATGATCGCAAGCACTTTGCGCCGCGTGTCCTCGCCGATGTCGCCGTAGTTGTTGATGCATTTCGACACCGTGGAGACCGAGACGCCGGCCATGCGGGCGATATCTTTAATCGTCATCGTCATGAAAAGTAACCCCATTTCCGAATCGCATCTGTGAGCTGTCTTGTGACCCATTATGAGTCCAATGGGGTTCAAAGGTCAAGCCGAAGCGGGGGGATGGGGCAGTCGGCCCTTTTTCGCGAAAAACATACCGTTTTACTATGAAAGCATTTACAAAATGCCGGGGCATGAATTATAATGAGTTTACTAAAACGTTTTCGTAAACTTTCCGCTGAACAAAAGGGGGCTTTTGTTTTGAAAAAAACGGCTTTTATCTCCATTTCGCTGCTTTTAGCGTGTTCCGCATTATCCGGCTGCGCCACATCGGGCAAACAAGCTGCAGCTCCGTCTGCCGACGCGGGCAAACCGAAGGAACCGGTCGAAATTTCGTTTTACTTGTACTCGATGTCGCAAAAAGATTTTACAAAGTATTATGAGGAGCCGCTCAAAGCCAAATTTCCGCATGTGACGGCGAAAGCCATCGTTCCGCAAAAAGGCCAGTTCATCAGCGAACTGGTGACGGCGGGGACCGTGCCCGATGTTATCATCGGCTCCAAAAAAACGATCGAAGACACGATGATGAAGTTCAAATTGGCGGAAGACATTACGCCCCTGATTCAGAAACACCGCTATGACTTGTCGAAGCTGAACCCGAGTCTGATCGAAGCGATGAAAACGAACGCCGGGGGCCAAACGATCGGGCTGCCGCTGGACGAGAGCCGCACGGTGCTGTACTACAACAAAGATTTATTCGACAAGTTCGGCGTGGCGTATCCGAAGGACGGCATGACCTGGGACGAAGTATATGACATCGCGAGAAAAATGACGCGCAGCGTGGACGGCGTGCAGTACTACGGCTACAGCGACAGGTACCACGATATGCTGCTGTATCAAAATCCTTACGGCTATTCAACGCTCAGCGCGCAGGAAGAAAAGGCGAGCCTGAACAACGACCAGTGGAAAAAGCTGCTGGAAAACATGCTTCGCTTCTATGCATTGCCGGGAATCGCGCTTACGAAACAGACGGCGGCCAGCGAAGAGATGAAAAACTTGTTCCCGAAAGGGCTGTCCGCGATGCAATTGTTTCCGCAGGACATGTCGAACTGGCAGTTCGACTTCGATATCGTCTCGATGCCGACTTACAAAGATGCGCCGGGCGTTGGCACGCCAGTCAGCGCCAGGTACAATTTCATCACGAAGACGAGTGCTCACAAGGACGACGTCTTCGAAGCGATTGCCTATTTGACCAGCGAGGAACGCCAAATTCAGGCGGCGAAGGACGGTATTATCCCGGCGCTGAAAATGAGCGATACGTGGATGAAAGTGTTCAAGGAGAACGATCCGCTGCTCAAAGGGAAAAATACCGGCGCTTATTTCAAGTATCAATACGGTAAGGAAATACCGCCGAGATCGGCTGGGCTGCTGCAAAATTTACAGCAAAAAGGGATCGGCATTCTCGAAACGGAAGTGAGAAATGTGCTGGCCGGCGAAAAAGATCTCAATACGGCTCTTCGTGCGGCGGACGAGTCGTTCAATAAAGAAATCGCAGCAGAGAAGGCTAAGCAAAAGTAATGGGTTTTGCGAAGGGAAAATGGCTCATAAGGGAAAGTCTCGGCACCAAGGCCGAGGCTTTCTTTTTGCTTTGTCAGGGGAACGGAAGTCGTTCAGCCTAAAAGACAGTTCGCCTCGCGGACAAAGGCCCGGTGGCCGGCATCCGCGTTCAGAAGCGTATTGACGGTATTGCAGCTTATGATGCATTATGAAACGATGGGGTCAGATTGTCGGAGGAGGAATACATATGAACCGGTTGGCTGTCATGGCCAGCATAGTGCTTGCCGTGCTCATCTCGTCGATGGACACTACGATTATGAACACCACGATGCCGCTGATCGCCGATGAGCTGGGCAACGTTAAGCTGTATGCCTGGAGCTTCGCTTCCTACATGATTTTATGTACTGTCGTAACGCCGATCAGCGGTAGGGTTTCCGATCTGTTCGGCAGGAAAAAAGTGCTTGCCACGGGAATCGTTATTTTCATGCTCGGTTCGGTGCTTTGCGGAACGGCGAACACGATGGTGGAGCTCGTGCTTTACCGGGCGGTGCAAGGTCTAGGGGCAGGGGCGATGATTGCTTTCCCTGCTATCATCGCAGGCGATTTGTTTTCGATTGAGGCGCGGGGCAAAATTCAAGCGTTTTTCACCGCCATGTGGGGGTTGTCGGCCGTGCTTGCGCCGCTGCTCGGCAGCTTTTTTCTGGAGAAGCTCGACTGGCGTTGGATTTTTTACATTAATGTGCCGATCTGCATCGCATCGCTGCTGCTGCTGATTCCGTACAAGGATGTGTACCAGGCCAAACAAAGCCGCGTCAACTACATGGGCTCGGCGCTGTTCGGGATAGGCATCGCGCTGCTGCTGGCCAATACGGTCGTCAGCGGAGGGTATTTGTATTGCACGGCGGCAGGCTTGATCTGCCTCGTATTGTTTGTCCGCAATGAACGGCGGCATCCGTCACCCATCGTACCGATGGGGCTGCTGCAGAACGGGTCGATCGCCTGGATGATCTTGAACGCTTTCTTGACGTGTGCCGCATTGTTCGGTACGTCGAGCTACATCCCGTACTACTTGCAAAACCACGGCTATTCGCTTTATGTCAGCGGCTTTGCGCTTATCTGGATGTCGGTCGGGTGGATTGCGATGGGGATGTACGGGGGCAAATGGATTCTTCGATACGGCTACCGCAGGCTTCTTGTGATCGGCAACGCCATCTTGTCCATTTCAGGGCTGCTGCTGCTGTTTTTGCCGGATACGGGCGGCTTCTGGTACGTAAGCCTCGTCATGACGCTGCAGGGCTTGGCTTACGGATTGCTTATCACTGTTTCCGTCATAGGCTCCCAACAGCTCGTAGCCGCCGATCAGAAGGGGATCTCCACTTCGCTGCAGGTGTTTGCGCGCAACATCGGGACGGCGGTCGGCGTGACCATCATGGGGGCGCTGTTGACGGCGGCACCGAATTTCATGACAGGCATTCACCGGCTGTTCTTGTACGGCTTTATCATCAGCTTGGTAGCGCTGGCATCGACCGCTTTTCTGTTCGTGCAGGGAAGCCGTGTCAAGTCGGAAGCCAAAGCTTCGTAACTGAAAAGGACGTTCTCTCGGAATGCCCGAGGAACGTCCTTTTGTCTTCCAGATAAGTCTTTGATCCGAACCTTATGATCTCTGCGTCAGTCGTCGTTTTTCTTCTTGCCCTTATTGAAAGGCCATATGTCCTTTAGACTCGGCTTGCTGCTGTTGCCGTTGCCAGGCTTATCGCGCTGTGCGGCAGCTTGCTGCTGCGCCTGCTCCATCGCCCGGCGCACTTCTTCCGGCACCGGGAAAGCGGATGGCGGCACGTCCTTCAGCGAGCGGGCCATCACTTCCCGGAACAGCTGCGCCGGAACCGCCCCGCCGGAGGTGGTCAGGTAATGCTTCCGGTCGGTCTGGTCGTAACCTAGCCAGACGGCGGCGGTCAGCTCCGGCGTGTAGCCGACGAACCAGGCGTCCTTCGATCCACCCGAGCCGATCTCGGCGAACTCTGCGGTCGCAGGCAGTTGCGTCGTGCCGCTTTTCCCTGCAACGGGCCGGTCGCTCAGTGCCGCTACCCGGCCCGAGCCCGAAGCGACGACGTCCTGGAGCAGTGTCGTCAGTGTATAGGCGACCGTCGGCGTTGTCACTTGCGACGAGGCCGGGGTCGCTTCGACCAGCGTGTGACCATCCTTGGTCGTAATTTTCGTAATGGCGTGCGCCTGGTGCAGCACGCCTTCGCTTGCGATGGCGCCGTATGCTTGCGCCATTTGCAGCGGCGAGACGCCTTCGGACAACCCGCCGAGGGCGATCGTCAGGCTGCGGTCGGTCTTGGGCAAAGCGATGCCCGCTCTGCGGACGAAATCGATTCCCGCATCGAGGCCGATCTCGTTGAGCAGCCAGACCGCCGGAATGTTCCAGGAGCTTTTGAGCGCTTCGCGCATCGAGACTTGCCCGCGCGTTCGGCCGTCCCAATCTTTGGGCCGATAGCCGGCGATATCCAGCTCCCCGTCGTACAGCATCGAATCCGGCGTATAGCCGCGCTCAAGGGCAGGGCCGTAGACGGCGAGCGGCTTGAACGACGAGCCGGGCTGCCGTTTGAGCTCGGTCGCATGGTTAAAGCCGCGGTATACTTGCTCGCCGCGCCCGCCGATGATCGCGCGGATGCCGCCGGTGCGATGGTCGATGACCGCGATGCCGCTTTGGATGACCTGATCGGCCGGGCTCTGGGGGAACAACGCGTCGTTCGCGTACACTTCTTCCGCCGCTTGCTGCACTTTTTCGTCCATAGAAGTATGGATGCGCAGCCCCATGGTGAGGATTTGCTGTTCTGTGAAACCGTACAGCTTCTCCGCTTCATCCATCACGTGATCGACATACGCTGGGTGTTTGCCTTTGAGTGATTCGCCGTTATTCGTGTTGAGCTGAATGGGGGAGGCGATCGCTTGGGCATAATCGGCTTCGCTGATAAAGCTTTGCTCCTTCATCAGCGACAGCACAAGGTTGCGCCGGTCAAGCGCCTTCTCTTTATTTCGGAAAGGCGAATAGGCCGTCGGCGCTTTCGGCAGTCCGGCGAGCATCGCCGATTCCGGAAGCGTGAGCTTCTCCACCGGCTTGCCGAAATATTGCTGGGCCGCGCCTTCTACGCCCCATCTCCCTTCGCCGAAGTAGATGCTGTTTAAGTACAGCTCCAATATTTCATCTTTGGAGTATGTGAAATTGATTTTAATCGCATAGCCGAGCTCCTTGAGCTTGCGGCTCATCGTTTTATCCGCGTCCAGGAACAAGTTTTTCGCGAGTTGCTGGGTAATGGTGCTGCCGCCTTCCTTCAGCGAACCCGTCTTCACATCGCGTATAACCGCCCGGCCGATCGACAATACGTCGAACCCGGCATGATCGTAAAATCGACGGTCTTCCACGGCGATCACGGCGTTGCGCAGATCGAGCGGTATTTGATCAAGCTGCACCGGTACGATCTTCGAGGAAGATAGCTGCGACACAGGCTTGCCGCTTGCGTCCATTACAAGCGACGGCTCCGGCAGCGGATGCTCCAGCTTGCTGATGTCGAGCGCTTGAACCCACTTCGCACCGAGCCCGAGCCCGGCGGCGCTGACGACAAGCAGCAGCACGATGCTTCCCAGCAGCGGGCGGCGCCAGGAGCGCGCTTTTTTGCCATTTCCGCTCGGGCGCGCGTCCGTCCCTGCACCGGGAGTAGGAGCGTGCTTCGGCGCTCCTGCGGGGGTGTCAGCCGCCGATGCGGAGCTCGTCGCACTCGCGGTTGCGCCCGAAGCTGCCGCGCGCATCGCCGCGTCCGCTTGGGCGGATGCCCGCGGTTGCGCCTGCTCCGGCGCTTCCCCCGGCGCGCTCGCACCGGCCTGCGGCCTGCCGCTGCGCTCGCTTGCGGGGCCCGCCGGCACAGCGCTCGCCGTCTGCCGCTCAGCGGCCGCTGCGCCGTCCGCCGCCTGTGGCCGGCCTGCTGCTGCGCCGGCTTTGCCCCAGGCGGCCCGGCTCGCCAACAGCGCCTGCTTCGCCGCACCCGCCCGCGCTGCGCCCGCAGGCCGTGCGTCGTCGCTGCGCATCCGCTCTTTAGCCGCCTCGCGGGCAAACGCTCCGTCACGCCCGCTGCTGCTGCGCACTTGCTCGGAGTCTCTCGTCGCGCCCGCGGACCACGTGCCGCGCTCTCGCGAGCCGTCGCGTGCCCCGGGCTGCTTTCCGCGACCGCCGCCTCCTTTATTCCGCCGCAGTATCCACTGAAGAAACGGCGCTCCTATCATTGCCATACGACCCCTCTCTACCGAATCGCTTCTATCAATAAATGCATGACACCTTATGGATGTCGAAGAAATTCGTTTCTCGTTAACCTATTCGCGGAGCCCCCCGGTTTTGTGCAGGTTGACAAGCCAAAAAACAGGAGCAAAAAAGCCCGCAAACCGATATGGACCGGCCGTGGGCTTGCCTGCTCTTTATGCGATATTACTGAATCGGATCGGGCACCAGACCGTTTTTCCGCAGTTCGCTGTTCGTGGGGATGCTGGCCATTACCTTTCCAAGCTTTTTCACTTCCGCTTCGTTATTCGCCATTTTCCCGTTCATCACTTGGTCAATCGACGGTGCGGCTTTTTTTTCCTGCCCGTTTTCAAGGTATTGCTGCACCTCGGTCAGCAGCTCCACGGCGGCGGCTTCGGCCGATTCCGGAACGAATTGCTTTCCGCAGAATCCGGCTTCCGGCAATTGAACCTCCGTTTGGCCGTTTTCCTTCGTCTGTGTAGGGATGCGGTACGGATACTGCTTGAGCGTCGCAGGATCATGGAATGTCAGTTCATACAATGTTCCTTCCCTGCAAGGCGTTTCCGAGAAGCCAAGTGCGGTTAAGGTGTTGTGCACATGAGTAAACGGCTTTGTGATCGTCGGCAGCGTTCTTTTGCGATTCATCGTTAACACTCCTTCGATTCGTATTGCACCGAATGCCCATGGCACCGGTGTACCGTTTCATTACCCGCTTTGGACAAGTTTGAAACGGCGCGCCGCATTCTTTTTGAATCGAATCCGGCGCATGCTATAATAAGGCAGGATGATCCAATTCAATTGCGGAGTGGGAACGATGAGAATCAACAAATATATTAGCGAAACGGGACTGTGCTCCCGTCGTGAAGTAGATAAATGGATCGAAGCCGGACGCATTACGATTAACGGGAAGCGGGCGGAATTAGGAAGTCAGGTAGAGGAAGGCGACGAAGTGCGGGTAGACGGACGGCTCGTAGGCGAGCATAAGTCGCATGTATATATCGCGCTGAACAAACCGGTCGGCATCACCAGCACGACGGAACAGCATGTACGGGGCAATATCGTGGACTTTGTCGGGCATAAGGAACGAGTCTTTCCGATCGGACGGCTGGACAAAGATTCTGAAGGACTCATATTCCTTACGAACGACGGAGATATCGTTAACAAAATATTGCGTGCGGAAAACGGGCATGAAAAGGAGTATATCGTTACGGTGGACAGGCCGGTTACTCCAGTTTTTCTTCAGGGCATGGCGAGCGGCGTGAAAATTCTCGGCACCGTGACCAAGCCGTGCAAAGTATACAAAATGGACGAGCGGGTGTTCCGCATCATATTGACCCAAGGACTTAACCGGCAAATTCGCCGGATGTGCGCCGCCTTCGGTTATGAAGTGCGGCGGCTTAAGCGAGTGCGCATCATGAACGTGAAGCTGGCGGGGCTGCCGACAGGGAAGTGGCGGGATTTGACCCGGGAAGAGCTGGAAGGATTGCTGGCGTTAACGGGCCACGATCCGGACCACCGTCCGGAAGCTAGCCGTTGAATTTGTATCCGACGCCTCGAACGGTTTGAATGTACCTCGGCTCGGCGGGATTCGTTTCGATTTTTTTACGCAAATTGCTAATGTGGACGAGAAGCGTTCTTGTATCTCCGTTGCTGTCCACGCCCCAGGTCATTTTGTAAAGCTGCTCCAGCGGGAGCACCTTGCCGGGCGATTTGGCCAGATGCAGCAGCAGATCGAACTCTTTGGAGGATAGCGGAGCAATCGCTCCGTCCACCTTCACGGTCCGGCTGATCAGGTCGACCTCGAGGCCGGGAAAATAAAGATGCTGCGAATCTTCTTTATGCTGTTCCATCAAATGACTTCGGCGCAAATGCGCCTTCACGCGGGCGACCAGCTGTCCCGGGCTGAACGGCTTCGTTATATAATCGTCGCCGCCGATGCTGAAACCGAGTATAATGTCCATGTCATCGCTCTTGCAGCTTAAGAACAGAATTGGCGTACTGAATGATTTGCGCAGTTGGCGGCACACTTCGATCCCGTCCATACCGGGCAGCGAAATATCCAGGATGACAAGGTCGGGACGATGCTCTTTGGCCATCTCCAGCGCTTCTGTCCCGTTATTGGAGCAGAGCACCTCGTATCCTTCCTTCTTCAAATACAAGCTGATCAACTCAACAATTTCCGCCTCATCATCGACGAGCAATATTTTTTCTCCAGGCATCTCATACCCTCCATCAGGCTTTGCAGCAAGGCAGTTCGTTTTTTTTCCGTATCCAAAGCAAGCGGTTTGCGGTAAGATTAATACGACGATCATTGACGTAATATGGAAAGAACGTGGTACCAATTTCCAGATTGTATCTCTATTATAAATGTTTAACGACACTTTTCGCTATAGTTTTATTAAGTGTCGTATTATCCGGCTGTGATGTGGAGCCGCACTCGGGACAACATGCCGATATTCGCGCCAAGGGCGGGGTGATGTCTCTTGGAAAATACCATTTCCAGCAGCAAGGCGTCCTTCCGCTTATAGGCGAGTGGGACTTTTATTGGCGGCAGCTGCTCGCTCCGCAGCAATTGACTGCGCCCATCGAAAACGTAGGGCCCGTACCCGGAAAGATCGAGCAGCCGGGCTCTTGGAACGGATTGGGTGATAGCGGCGATATCGGAGGCAGCGGCTATGCGACGTACCATCTCCAGGTCGAGCTGAGCGATACAACGCCGATTTTGTCGATAAAAATTCCGTATATTCGCACGGCCTACCGGCTGTGGGTGAACGGCAACGAGGTGGCTGCCAGCGGAACGGTCGGTACCGGTCCCAAGAACGCCCAGGCCAAATACACGCCCAAGGAAGTTGATTTTCATAACAATGGGCGATATATCGATATCGTGATCCAGGTATCGAATTACGATCATCGGCTCGGCGGCATTTGGAACCCGCTGCTGCTGGGAACCACGGATCAAGTCGACCGGCAAATCCGTACAGGCGCTGCGTTGGATACGATTATTGTCGGCAGCCTGTTTGCGATGGGGCTGCATTATATCGTGAAATTCATTTTGCGCCGGAAGGAAAGAGGCTCTCTATACTTTGGAGGGTTTTGTTTGCTGACCGGTCTTCGCGCCGCATTCGTCGGGGAAGGCATCGTTTATTACTTTATGCCTGGATTTGAATGGCTGTCTGCGCTGCGAATTGAGTACGCATGCTATTATCTTAGCGTTCCGGCCATTGCGCTGTTCGTTCATTCGCTCTACCCTCAGGAAACGAACCGCCGTGTAATCCGCATTATTCAGTGGGTGGCGATGCTATTTGCCGCCACGCTTATTCTTCCGCCGCCCTGGTTCACGTACGGCCCGCCGGTTTATCAGGTGATTACGGTGCTGGTATGCCTGTATTTGCTTGCTTGCCTGATTCAAGCTCTGCTGCACGGACGGGAAGGGGCATTGTTTGCGGTAACGGGAGCCGGCATTTACGTGGTTACGATCGTAATCGACATTTTGTATTACAATCAATTGTTTTCCTTCGGAGAAGTATCATCGTTCGGGCTGCTGTTCTGCGTTTTCATGACCTCGTTTGTGATCAGCTCGAAGTCGGCGAAAGCATTCATCGCGGTGGAGACGCTATCGCGTCAAATGCGGGAGATGAACATCGGGCTCGAGCAAAAAATACGGGAGCGTACGGCGGAGCTGGAGCGGATCAACAGCAGTCTGGAGCATATGAACGAAAACTTGGCCCGCATGGAAACGTCGCGGAGGCATTTGCTGAGTAATATTTCGCATGATCTCGGCACGCCGATGACACTGATCCAAGGCTACGTCGAAGCGTTGATAGACGGGGTCGTTTCGCAGCCCGAGCAGCAGCACAAATATTTGAAGCTGATCTACGCCCGCATTACCGGGTTGAACCGGTTGATCAGCGATTTGTTCCAGTTGTCCAAACTCGAGGCGCGCCAACTCGAATTCGACATTCAGCCGATCACGACTAGCGAATTTATCCGGTATTTCCAGGAACGGTACGAGCTCGAAGTCATCGGCGCCGGGCTGCGTTTCGAATCGGAGACGTATGAGCTTCAGTCCAAAGCGGACAGGCTGGCGGTCGTCTACATCGACCTGAACCGGATCGACCAGGTGCTGACCAACATCATCTACAATGCGGTCAAGCATACGCCCCAGGGCGGGCTGATTCAGCTCGATATTATCCTTGACGGACACTCGCTGGTCGTGCAGGTGAAAGACAACGGCTCGGGGATCGAGCCGGAGGACCTCCCACATATATTCGACCGTTTTTACAAAAAGGACAAGACGCGCAACACCGCAGGCGGCGGCAGCGGACTCGGGCTTGCGATCGCCAAGGAAATTATCGATTACCACGGCGGAAGAATTTGGGCGCAGAGCCGGGTCGGACAGGGAGCTTGCCTTGCCTTCATGCTGCCGCTGTCCAAGCCGGATCCGTAATCGCAGCGGGTTACCGTTTGACAAGGGAGCTGCGGTATTCCGTAGGAGCGATGGCGTAATGACGCTTGAACTGCTTCGAGAAATAGAGCGGGTCCTGGAAGCCGACGGAGGAAGCGATTTGTTCGACCGTCAGCTCGAGCCGTTCCCGCAGCAGGTGCCGCGCTTTGTCGAGCCGCAGCCTTTGCAGGAAGGTGACCGGCGTCAGGCCGGTGTGCTGCTTGAACAGCGTGGACAAATAAGCGCGATTGTAGCCGAGCGCCGCCGCCATCAGCTCGATGGTAATCGGCTCCGCATATTGCGCGGATAAGTAGTTTAGCGCCTGCTGCACGATCTGGTCGCCGCCGGATGTTAGCTCCGGCGCGTTTTTTTGCTGCGGCATCAACGCATCGGCGTACTCGCCTAGGAGCAGCTGCAGGCAGCCGTTCGCCTTCAGGTTGGAGCCGGGACTGCGCGACTGGAAGGCGCTTTGCACCTGATGAAAAAGCACGGCGATATGCCGCTTGTTCCCGGTGTGCACGATCGGCTGCTCGGAGCTGAGCCCGATGTCCCGGAGCATGGTTGCGGCTTCCGTTCCCTCGAAGGCGATCCAGCGGTAATGCCACGGGTCTTCCAGATCGGCCATATAGTTGATCAGTTTTCCGGGCTCGATCAGGAAGCTGTCGCCTGCGCCGAGCTCGTAAGTGCGCCCTTGGCACGTGTAGACGCCTTTCCCGGATACGATATGATGAAGCAAGTAATAGTCGACGATTTTCGGCCCGGGCCTATGGCCGGGCTTTGTCTGGCTATGGCCGGAAAAAAGCACGCTCAGCCTCCCGGAATCGATACCGGGCCTGGGGTTCGAGACGACGTAGTAGCTTTCCGGACGTTTGGGCGGTGCAGGAATGGACATAGCGCTTGGCTCCTTTATACCGGACTTCGGTCGTTTACGTAGAAGTATATCATGAACCTGCGGATGACTATATCGTAAAATCTAACATTTTTCCATGCAGGAATTACATCGTTCCATAGTGAATTTAGGAAGCGCAAGCTATACTTTACATCATGACAGAAGATTCTACGCGTTCAACGGAAAATCGTATACCAAACAAACCAATCGACGAGGTGACTGAGGTTATGGCACAAATTCAGGCAATGCAGCAGACGTTCAAGGAGTTTTACGGAGAATCCGGCGAGCACCCGGTACACGTATTTCACGCGCCGGGCCGCGTCAATCTGATCGGCGAGCATACGGACTACAACGGAGGCTACGTGTTTCCGGCGGCGCTGACGTTCGGCACGACGCTGCTCGCCCGCAAGCGAAGCGACGGCCAGGTGGGCTTTGCCTCTACCAATTTTCCGCTGCGCAAACATATATCCATTCAGGACATGACGTACCGCGGGGAAGACGAGTGGATGAATTACCCGAAAGGCGTCATTCGCGAACTGCAAAATCGCAATTTGTCCGTAGGCGGCTACGACCTGCTTTACAGCGGGGCCATTCCGAACGGTTCGGGCCTTTCCTCCTCCGCTTCGATTGAAGTGGTGACGGCGTTCGCGCTGCTGACGCTGGAAGGCCACCCGGCGGATAAAGTGGACATCGCGCTGCTCGCACAGAAGACGGAGAACGAATTCATCGGCGTCAAATGCGGCATCATGGATCAGTTCGCGGTGGCGATGGGCAAGAAGGATCATGCGATTTTGCTGATGTGCGATACGCTCGAATACAAGCATGTGCCGTTCCAAAGCGGCGCGTACCGTCTTGTGATCGGCAACACGAACAAAAAGCGCGGGCTCGTCGATTCCGCGTATAACGAAAGACGCGCGCAGTGCGAGCAAGCGGTTCAGGAGCTGAAGGCGAAATATCCGGAGCTGACGCTGCTCGGCCAGCTGTCGCTTGCACAGTTCAACGAGTCGCAGCATTTGATCCAGGACGAAACCGTGCGCCGGCGCGCCCAGCACGTCGTGGAAGAGATCGACCGCGTGCTGCAATCGATGAAGGTATTGGAGCAGGGGGACTTGGCCGCATTCGGACAGCTCATGATCGGCTCGCACAATTCCCTCCGCGATTTGTACGAAGTGACCGGCTTTGAACTGGACACGATGGTGGAAGCGGCACTGGCCGTTCCCGGGGTGCTCGGCTCGCGCATGACCGGTGCGGGCTTCGGCGGTTGCACGGTATCGCTCGTGCACGAGGACAGCATCGAGCGGTTCAAGGACGAAGTCGGCCGCGTATACAAGGAGAAAACAGGGCTGACGGCGGACTTTTACGTATGCGATATCGGAGACGGCGTGACGGAGTTGGCTTAAACGGCAAGGCCGGACGAACGGTGATGTAAGCGAAGGCGATAGAAGGCGTTACATGGCAATGTAACAACAATTCAGGCGGAAGGCGTGATTCATATGGCGATATTGGTTACAGGCGGAGCGGGATATATCGGATCGCATACGGTGGCGGAGCTGCTCGACAAGGGGGAACAGGTCGTTATCGTTGACAACCTGCAGCAGGGGCACCGCGATGCGCTGCTGGGCGGCAAGCTATACGCAGGCGATTTGCGGGATGCCGATTTCATGGATACGGTGTTCAAAGAAAACGAGATCGACGCCGTCATTCACTTTGCGGCGAACTCGCTGGTCGGCGAAAGCATGCAAAATCCGGGAAAATATTATCATAACAACGTTTACGGCACGCTATGCCTGCTGGAAAAAATGAACGAATACGGCGTAAAGAAGATCGTATTCTCTTCGACAGCGGCGACATATGGCGAGCCGGAGAACGTCCCGATTCTGGAGACGGACCGGACGCTCCCGACAAACGCATACGGAGAAACGAAGCTGGCGATGGAAAAAATGATGCGCTGGTTCGACACGGCCCACGGGATCAAGCACGTATCCTTGCGCTATTTCAATGCAGCCGGGGCGCACGAAGGCGGGCGTATCGGCGAAGATCACTCGCCGGAGACGCATCTGGTGCCGCTCGTGCTGCAAGTGGCGTTAGGGCAGCGGCCGCATATTTCGGTCTTCGGAGACGATTACGCGACAGCGGACGGCACGTGCATCCGCGACTACATTCATGTCACCGATTTGGCGGACGCTCATATTCTTGCCGTCGAGAAGCTTCGCGCCGGCGGAGAGAGCGGGATTTATAACCTCGGCAGCGGCACAGGATTCTCGGTGAAGCAAGTGATCGAGATCGCCCGCAGCGTTACCGGACATCCGATTCCGGCGGTGATCGAGGCGCGCCGCGCGGGCGACCCTGCGACGCTGATCGCTTCCTCGGAACGCGCGCGTGTCGAGCTCGGATGGAAGCCGAAGCGCGACAGCATGGAGCAGATTATCGCTTCCGCCTGGAAGTGGCACCAGGCTCATCGGGACGGCTACGACAAGTAAGGCTGGGAGGGGAAAGCGATGAAGGATACAACCATTTCTACGTCGCGCGAACGGGAAGCCGCGTACGGCATCAAGCGTCTGCTGCAGTTCGGATTGCGCCATAAGCTGCTTGAGCCGCTTGACGCGTATGCGGCCCGTAATAGCTTGCTCGATCTTCTGAGGATCGGCGAGCCGTATGAAGGCGAGACCAGCGAAGATGCGGCGGAAAGCCCGGACGAGCTGCTTGAGCCGTTGCTCGACTATGCAGCGGAGATCAGCGTGCTTGAAGACAATAACACGACGCTGCGCGACCTGCTCGATGCGCGCATGATGGGATACTTGATGCCGCGGCCGTCGGAGGTCGTACACCGGTTCTGGACTGCGGCGAGACGGGACGGAATCCGGCAGGCGACGGACGAGTTCTATAAGCTGTGCATCGATTCCAACTACATCCGCATGGACCGGATACGAAAAAACATGTATTGGCTTGCGCCGACCGAATTCGGCGATCTGGAGATCACGGTCAATCTCTCGAAGCCGGAAAAAGATCCGCGCGAAATCGCATTGCTCAAAAATGCGCCGCAAAGCCATTATCCCAAATGTTTGCTGTGCATCGACAATGTCGGGTACGCGGGACGGGTCAACCATCCGGCCCGGCAAAACTTGCGCGTCATTCCGCTGGAACTGACCGGAGAGCCGTGGTATTTGCAATATTCTCCTTATGTGTATTATAACGAGCACAGCATCATTTTCGACCGCGAACACCGTCCGATGAAGACGTCGAAGCAGACGTTCGAACGTCTGCTTGATTTCATCGAACAGTTCCCGCATTATTTTATCGGCTCCAACGCCGATTTGCCGATCGTCGGGGGATCGATATTGAATCACGACCATTTTCAAGGCGGCCGTCATACGTTCCCGATGGAGAAGGCGCCGGTCGAAGCAAGTTTCAGCCATCCGGATTATGCGGGCGTCAAGCTCGGAATCGTCCGCTGGCCGCTGTCGGTGATCCGTATTTCCAGCCATCACCGCGAGCAGCTGCTGAAGCTTGCGGGCGTCATTCTGGAATCGTGGAAGCAGTACAGCGATCCGGCGCATGACCTTCTTGCGTTCACCGAAGAAGCGGGAGGAGCGCAGACGCCGCATAACACCATTACGCCGATCGCGCGCAGCAACGCGGCAGGCGAATTCGAGCTCGATCTTGTGCTGCGCAACAACCGTACGAGTGAAGAGCACCCGGACGGCATTTTCCATCCGCACCGCGAGCTGCATCATATTAAGAAAGAGAACATCGGGCTGATTGAAGTCATGGGTCTTGCCGTGCTGCCGGGGCGGTTGAAGGATGAGCTGGAGCAGGCGGCGGAGCTGTTGACCGGCGCATCCGCGCTGGATGAGCGCATTAGGCAGCAGCCGGAGCATCCGCTGCAGAAGCATGCCGCATGGCTTCAAGCGCTGATCGAACGGTACGGCACCGCGATGTCCGCGGAAGAAGCGGCGGAAGCGCTGCGGACCGAGGTCGGCCGCAAGTTTGCCGACGTGCTGCGCGATGCAGGCGTCTATAAATGCACCGAAAGAGGCCGGGATGGGTTCCGTACATTTTTGCGGCAATTGGGCTTTCAGGAATAAGATCATCGTTTGACCGGATTCGTCCGCCTGCTGGCGGGCGAATTTTTTTGCGCTTATACCGAGTTTGGAGTCGATTGGAACGAAATTGTCTAACCTGAAACGGATAGCTACCTGACATGGTTCGTTTGAATCTGAAAACGTGTTAACAATTCGCATGCATGGGATATAAATAGTAGTTTATTACAAAAGATTGTACCAAAAGTACTATAATTCATGTTATAATACATTACACATTGATAACACGGAGATAAGGGGGCGGGGATAATATGTTTGATTGGCTTGGAATTAGAAAAGGGTTGCCCCTCTGGCGGTCGTATCGTTTAAATCGCGGCTCCAAGGAAGATGTGGAGCATATTTTCGAAGGCATTGCACATACGCGGATGGAATTGCTCCAGGATTGGACCAATGAATATTGGGGCCATTTGGATCGGTTGCTTGAACAGCTACATTCCGCGAAAAACGGTGATGGTTTATGGGAAGCGCCGGATTCGTCGCTATGGGATCGGCTGTTTGCCAAAGCGATGGACCGCGCGAATGATTTTACGGAAATTTTTTTGCTAAGCAGCCAAGGGACGGTTGCATTCAGTACATACCGCGGGCATTTAGACGCCCGGCATGACGAGAAGAGTCCGTTCTTTCCCGGATTGCACGATTCCAAAGGGAATGGCGAAGGCAGGAAGTGCCTGTTCGGACCGTATCCCGACCTGATGACGCTGAAGATCGGGCCCCGCAGTTCTTCGTTCCACGACAAAATGACGCTGCTTTTCATCGTTCCGATTATGGAAGAAGGGCAATGGAACGGGGCGCTGTGCGGCAGGGTGCCGAACGATGTGCTCGGCGACCTTATTCAGCGGGAGTCGGGGCATGTGTATCCCGATTCGGGCGACAACTATATTTTCATGGCCCGGCCGGGCCTGCAGAACCATATCGTACCCGGGACGGCGCTGTCGCGGAGCCGGTTCGAGGACCGCACATTCACGCACGGCGAAAATTTGAAAGACGGTGTAATGACGGATTGGGGCATCGTAACTGTAAAGGAACATACGGAGCTTGAGCTGATGTTCACCGACCCGGCGACCGGAGAACTGCATCCCGGCGTTGCGAATACGATCAAGAACGGAAACAATTTGTTCGTTGCCTTCCCGGGCTACTCGGATTACCGGCATATCCCGGTAATCGGCAAAGGCGTTACGTTCCAGCTTCCGCACTGCCCGGACGTATGGGGGATGATGTGCGAAGGCGATCTGGAGGAAGTATACCGGATTCGCAGCATCGGTTGGAAGCTGTTTCTGCTTCAGTTCTCGCTGCTTTTAGGATTCGGGCTCCTGACCGCGGCGCTGGCTTATTTGATCGTCTCCAGAGGAATGTCGCCGCTGTGGGTAGCGCTTCTAATCGGAGCGTTTCAACTCCTTGGCGGCTTCGGCATATCCGCCGTCCTTCACCGGAAAGGTGTGGCGCCGGTTGTGAGCGCTCTGCAGCGGATCAACCGGTTTATCCGGATCAACGCGGAAGGCAAAGGCGATTTGACGCAGCGGCTGAAGCCGGATGCTTTCGCCGCGGACGAGACTCGGGAGCTGGCCAAATGGATCAATAATATGATCGATTCGCTCGAAGGCATCATGCTCCAGGTGAAGCAGGCGGCGGAGGAGGTGCTGGTCAGCCAGCAGGTGCTGAATGAATCGGCGGACACGACGGCCGGTTCTACCGAACGGGTGAGCGACCGGATTCATCACATGATCGGCAGCATACGCAGCCAGCTCAAAGATATCGACGTCGCGAAAGACGTCGTCGGCGATATGCAGGGAACGCTACGCGTCCTGGAAGAAAAGGCGAAGCAGCAAATTGAGGTCGCGCACAGCGAGGTCGAGCGGATCGGCGAGAAAATGTCGCAAATTTCCACCAAGGTGGCCGATACGAATAATACGATCATGACGTTTATGGAGACGACGCAGCAAATTCGCAGCGTGCTGCAGGTCATCGATGAGATATCGGCACAGACGAACCTGCTTGCACTGAACGCATCCATCGAAGCAGCGCGCGTCGGTGAACATGGCCGGGGCTTTGCCGTGGTGGCAGGGGAAATCCGCAAGTTGGCCGATTTGACACGCAAATCGACGGAGGAAATACACGATACCGTTCAATTGATCGTCCGGAATGCGCAGAATGCGTTTGCCTCTATGAAGGAAGGTACGCAGGTCGTGAAGGAAGGGACGCAGCTGGTGGCAGCCGCTTCCGAGCTGCTTAGCGGCGCAAGCGGTGATGATTCTCTCAAAACGCAAATCGTCGAAGAAGTCGTGGAATTGATGGAGAAGATTGCCGCGGTCAGTATGGACAACCGGAAAATATCCACGGAAGTGGAAAGCCACGTTCAAGAGCTGTTGACCGATATCGGTGGCGTACGGCATACTTCGAATCACGTTGAAGCCATTACCGCGTTTTTGCAGCAGCTCGTCAATCAATTCCGGCTTACCGAAGCCCGCCGCAGATAGAGGAAATATATCATTTTTAATTGCAAGTCATAAAGCCCAAATCGCACGGTACCATTGTAACGCAAGCTCCTGATCCGGGGCTTGCGTTATTTTTTTTCCTGCTGCTTGCCAATAATTGCGGGTTGTTGCCGCTTGTGACACCCGGTACAATCGAATGGACGAAAGGAGTCGATATCATATGAAAAAATGGACAATCGCATTATTTTGCGCTTGTATGTTTCTTTTTTCATTTGCTGCGCCTCCCGATCATGCCAGTGCCGCGGCGGCGACACTCAAGCAGGGTAGCGCAAGCGGTGATGTATGGGATGTGCAGTACCGTTTGAAGGTTCTAGGTTATTATGAGCAACCGCTCGATGGAAAATACGGGGCCAATACTACATCGGCCGTACGCCGTTTTCAACAAAATTACGGACTGCCGGCGGACGGTATTGTGGGCGATCGCACATGGGCGATGCTGAAGAAATTTTCGCTGAGCCAAACCGAGATGGATATGATGGCTCGTATCATATATAGCGAAGCTCGCGGAGAATCGTATACGGGACAAGTAGCCGTAGGCGCGGTCGTGATGAATCGCATTCAGTCGTCGTTATTTCCTAATACGATACAAGGCGTCATTTTTCAGTCGAGAGCCTTTACGGCCGTGGATGACGGGCAATATTGGCTGACGCCGAACCGCACCGCTTACTTGGCGGCTTTTGATGCCGTTCGCGGGTGGGACCCGACGGGGAATGCGCTCTATTATTTTAACCCGGATACGGCTACCAGCGCCTGGATCTGGTCGCGTCCGCAGACGGTCCAAATCGGAAAACATATTTTTGCCAAATAATCGAACCTGGCTCAACATTGTAACCAGTGCCGTCAGGCGCTGGTTTTTTCTCGTTATCGAATCGGGAGGTCCGAGAAAAAATAAATATAACCAATAAACACTTACCGCGGATGAATCTCTTCCGTGTACAATGAAGGCGATCTTGCGGAGCCAACGAGTAGGCGTCCGTACTACTGAATAGAGGAGGAGTTGTTTTGTTCCATAGAGCAGGCATCATCCCGGTACACCAATTAAGCGAATCGCAGTTAGAGCGAGTGCGGGCGCTGGAACAATGCTGCAACACGCACGACGGTATTACGTTAAAGCTCAATTGGGAGATGGTGGAGCGCCGGAGTGGGGAAGAGATCAATGACTGGCTGTATACTGTCGACGGACAAATCGTCGGCTTTCTGGGCATGTACGTACTGAAACCTAGCGAGGCGGAATTAAGCGGAATGGTACATCCCGATTTCCGCAGGAAAGGCATTTTCCGCAAACTGTTGCAGGCTGCGACAGATGAGTGTAAGCGCAGAGGAATTCCTAACCGCATATTGATCGTACAGCGCGGATCGGAATCGGGCCATGCTTTGGCTGAACATCTCGGCGCGGCTTATCAATTCTCAGAGTATTGGATGGAGTTATCGGACGAACACAGCCATGAAGAGGGTATTGCCGGACCGTCTGCCAGCCAAATTTCCTTGCGACCTGCGGTGGAATCGGATCTGAATCTGCTGGTCAGGTTGGATGTGTCCGGTTTCGGCGTATCGGAAAACGACGCCAAAACGTTCAATCGGCGCATTGCGGCATCCGAGGGAGAACTGCGTTTGATTGCCGAACTGGAGGGCGTTCCGATCGGAAAGCTGAACATTCTACTTCACGGGGGCGGGTTCATATTCGGCTTTTGCGTTCTTCCGGAGTACCGCGGAAAAGGTCACGGCCGGGCCATTCTCGCCGAAGCCATTCGCCTGGTACGATCCAGACGGCTTTCCGGAAAGCTGGCGCTGGAGGTGGCGGCAACCAATTCCCACGCGCTTGGTTTATACAAATCCGTAGGATTTGTGGAGTGTAACATTAATGATTATTACGCTTGCCAATAGCAGGGGCTCATTGTTTCCCGTTCTCGGCAAAAGTCTACAATAGCGCAGCGGAGCGAACGCTCTGCTGCGCTTAGTGCGGATGCTTGAATCGGTTATTCCACTTGCCGTTCGTATTATGGAAGAAAACGATAACGATGGAAATGCCGAAAACGAGGTATAAAAAAGAAAAAGGCGACGGCGGTTATACGCCTCTGCCTTCTTTGTGCGCTTGCACGATCAAGAAATGCGGTTGCTTCATCAGGCGCTCATACCATCGCGGAGCGGGTGATGTTTCCGGGAATGCTGCAACAGGCTGTGGTTCAACGACGCGGTCGAGCGTAAAGCGCTCCGTCGTTTCGTTAATGATCATTTGAAGCGGTCTGCGGTAAAAAGTAACCTCAACCAAACCCGCTTCCTTCTTATCCCACTGATCGACCAATACCTCGTGAGCGTAATAGTCCGGCCGCTGGAATATCGTAAAGTCCATAAAAGGATGATGGACGGAAAAAAGTAGCTGCCCGCCGGGCTTCAGAACACGATGGAATTGCCGGAATACGGGCGCCCAGTCTTCGATATAGTGCAAGGTTAACGAGCTTACAATATGATGGAACGTCTCGTCTTGAAACGGGAGCGGCTCGCTCATATCGTAAGCTATTATTCGGGCTTGGCCGCCGACTCTTCGCTTGGCCGCTTCCACCATATCGGGGCTCAGATCGATCGCCGTCGTTGTTGCACCGCGTTGTACCAATTGCTCCGTGTACCAGCCGGCGCCGCGCATCCCGCATCGAGAACGGCCAGTCCGCTCATATCATCCGGCAACAGCTTCATCATAGCCGGACGCTCGTAATGTGCGTTATAAGGGCTCTCCGTATCGACGTTGTGCTCGTAATCTTTCACCAGCCTCGAATAAGCCTCCAACACTTTCTCTTTCATTCTCGGCACCTCCATATCGAATAGATTCGGTTGCGGTGGGAATTTGGTCCAGACGCATTCTACAATATCACTTCTTTGCCGGCGAGTGCCAGTATGGATTTGAAGTTTTGGTCGATTGCGATCACGATCTTCAGACTCGTCGTTTCTAAAAAAGTTTTTAGGTAACATTTGGATATGGCGACGCGTCTATAACTAGGATGTGGAAAACAATGGATTTATAGGAGAAGAACGGAGGAGTTCGTAGTGAAGCGGTTGTATGTAATCATGATTTGCATCCTGGCGGTGGCCATGTTCACGTCGGGCTGCAGCCTGGGTATGCCGGGAGCGGGGGCGGAAAAGTCAGCCGGGACGTTGAAGCAGCTAGGGAAAAACGAAACGGCGAGCATCAAGGTGCTGTATTATGACAAAAACATGTTTTTCCAGCAGTTCGGCAATTTGTTCATGGCCAAATATCCGAATATTGACGTCGATGTTATTTCCACGCAAGGCATCTACGGCCCCAATACCGACTACAAGGTCGAATTCGCCAAACTGATCGAGACGGAGAAACCGGATGTTCTTCTGTTTCCTTCGATGGATATGTATGAGCAGTGGGCGATGGACGGAAAGCTGTTCGCCATCGATGATGTCATCAAGCAGGACAAGTTCGACGTGGAAAATATATTGCCTGCGGTGACCGAGTATATCAAGGCAAAAGGAAACGGCAAGTTGTACGGCTTGTCGCCGAATTTCTCCAGCCAGGCGTTGTTCTATAATAAAGATTTGTTCGAGAAACACGGCGTACCGCTGCCTAAGGATCAGATGAGCTGGGCGGAGCTGATTCAACTGGCCAAACGGTTTCCGACCGACGGGCAAGGCGACGCGCGCATCTATGGTTATGCGGCGAATTATTCGATGAACGGCGGCAAAGATGTCGGCTACTATTATTGGAACGCCATCGGCGGGACGCAGGGGCTGTCCTTTGTCGATCCGAACAGCATGAAGGTGAGCATGAAGTCGGAAGGGTGGAAAAACGCACTGCAATTGACGGTAGATGCGCTGAAATCAGGCGCGTTTTATACCGCTCAGAATTCGTCGAATCCGATGATGATGCAGACGATGCAGGATTATTTGAAAAGGAATTTGTTTGTGTCGGGAAGAGTGGCCATGACGATGGACGGCTCTTACCTGATCGAAACGCTGCGACAGGCGAAGGAAACGCTGAAGGACGTCAATCCCGTGAACTGGGATATGGTGACCGTGCCGGTAGATCCGCAAAATCCGAACGTTGCGGGCAGCGTATCGGTCAACAGCTTGTTCGCTATCCGTGGCGATACGGACAATCGGCGGGCGGCTTGGGAATTTATCAAGTATGTGAACAGCGAAGAAATGGCAAGAATTACGTCCAAATCCACTACCGGCGGGCTAATGTCGCGCGTTGCGTACCTGAAAGATAAGGACGGTCATAACATGGAGGCGTTTTATAAGCTGAAGCCCAATGAGAACAGCTTGTACAAAGGCGCCGAGAAAATTCCGGCCGGTTTTTATACTCCATTTAGCCAGTTGGCGGCGCAGACGGTGCAGGACGTGGTGGACGGCAAGCAAACGGCGGACGATGCGTTGAATCAATTGCAGGAAAAAGGCCAGGAAATATTAATTAAAGCGAGACAGGAACAGGAAGCCAAAGATAGTGCGGAAAAGGCGGGGACTGCGGAGAAGCCGTAAACGTAATATGAAGAACCAGTGCCGGTAACTTAAGGCGCTGGTTTTTTCGTATGAGCTCCGCCGGGCGATATTCTCCATCGTTCGGGGCATAGTAACGTAACAACTGGTAAAGGAGGAAGCGGCATGCGAAACGGCAATAAAGCGGCAGCCAACCTCATTCTGGCCATCGGAATCTTTATCGGTACGACCGGACACGTCCGCGCGGACACGCCGCCTTTGACGTTTGCCGTACTTAGCGATATTCACGTGCAGAGCTGGGACAAGCGATCCATCCGCAAATTCGGCGCTGCCCTGGGCGATTTGAAGAAAGCGGCGCCACAAACGCAAGCGCTTGTGCTTAACGGGGATTTGGGCAACGGAGACCCGGACGACTACCGGATGCTGAACCGTATACTGGAACGTCATCCGCATCCTGCCAAGGTGTATTATACGATTGGCAACCACGAGTTTTATAAGGCATGGCACGACCGGTTCCGCCGCCCGGCCATGGAGACGTTCCCGAACGGGGAGTCCGAGCAGGACTCCGTCTCCCGATTTTTGCGGCAGAGCGGCGAATCGAAAGTATATTACAAGCGAATCCAGAAAGGCTTCACCTTTCTTTTTCTCGGAACGGAGCGGTACCGGCAGACGGACCCATCCAACAAGGAAAACGCCTTCCTGTCGAAGGCGCAGCTGGAATGGCTATCGCGGCAGTTGAAAGAAGCGGACAGAGACGGAAAGCCGATCTTCGTCTTCTTGCATCAGCCGCTTCCGGGGACGGTATCGGGCAGCGATACGCCGGGGAACAAAGGCATCGTACAGGCGGAAGAGCTTCGCACAAGGCTTTCCGCTTATCCTCAGACCATTTTGTTCACCGGGCATACGCATTTTGAATTGTTGCTGCCGCGAACCGTAGTGCGCGATAAGTTCACTATGGTCAACTGCTCGTCCGTGGGTGACCCACGCAAAGGTTCGGACGAGCCGTATCCGCCGGATCAAGGCAGAAGCGAAGGGATTATCGTGGAAGCCTACTCGGACCGTGTGCTGATCAAGGGAAGAGAGTTCCATGAACGGCGATGGCTCGGCTCCTATATACTCAAATACAAGTAGGTACGACCCCAACGGATTGCAGGAAGCCCGGTTCGCCTTCCAGATATAGAAACAGGGGAATGCAGGGTTACGTTTCTTCCGCCTCGCCGCGATTCACGACCGGTTCAATCTCGATATGATCCGATTTTCGCCGCAACCCTTTGATTTCGATACCCTTCTCGGCAAACGACTCCCGAATATAAGACTCATCTTGCGGCGGGAAAATGTAGGACGGGTGCCGATCCGTATGGAACAGCAACTGCTCGGCCGCTTCCAGCAATTTCTCCATGGAAAAGGGCTTGCGCAAATATTTTTCCATATTTTTCTCGCGGTAGTCGTGCGGCGGTTCAAGTACGCTGGATACGATGACCGGAGTGCTGTGGAATTTCGGATGGCGGTACAATTCCGAGATGAAGTCCCATCCGCTTTTCGAGCCTTCCAGCAAGATGTCCACAATACACAGTTTCGGTCCATGCTCCTTAATTTGATTGAGCGCAAGCAAGCCCTCCTCCGCCGAGCGGACATGAACGACAGGGAGGTTCAGCTTCGCGATCGCCTCCTGGATTAACCGGGCGAGGTTGTCGTCATCCTCCACAATCATGATGCTTCCTTCCGCACTGTTCATTTGATGGCAAGCGAGCAGCACGGTGAATGTCGTCCCTTCGCCCATCCGGGATTCGAACGTGATCGATCCGTGATGCGCCTCGACAATCTCTCTTACAATTGATAAGCCGAGGCCGGTGCCGCCAATCTGCCTGCGGTCGGAATTATCGACCCGATAAAATTTCGAGAACATCTTGTCTTTCGCGTTATCTGGAATGCCTAAACCGAAATCTTGTACGGTAAAACGAACGTTGTCGCCTTCTTGATTCAGCGCAAGCTTTACATGGTCGGCTTGCGGCGAGTATTTGATCGCATTGCTGAGCAAATTGTGGGCGACTTGTTTCAAACGATCAGCATCCGCACGTACCCATATTTCTTCGTCCGGGAGAAGCATCTCGATTCGGTGACTTTGCTTGCCGTGCCACTGATCAGCGACTTCACGGACAAGCCCGCCAAGCTCGACCGGGGCGAAATGATACACCTGTTTCCCGGACTCCATCCGCTGCAAATCGAGAAAATCGTTGATCAGCGTGGACAGCCGCATCGCTTCGTTGTAGATGGTCTGCATGTACCTTGTGCGCTTCTCCGGCGTCAGCTCCCGGTGCAGCAATATTTCGATGAAGCCCAGAACGCTGGCGAGTGGCGTACGCAGCTCGTGGGAGACGATGCTGACGAATTCGTTTTTCATCTCATCGATCTTTTCTTCCTCGGTACGGTCCCGCAGCACGAACAAATATCCCTGAATTTCAAGCTTTTGCTTGTCGCCTACCGGAGTGGCGTATAATTCCAGATGATTCGGATGGCTGCTCTCACCGCTAACGAACTGGAACCGCTCATTTAAGCGATCGGTCTTGCCCTGCAGTAATTTCCGGATCGATTGGTAAACGGGAGACATGGACGGGCTGGTCCCAAAGGCATCCATAAAGATGTCGAGAATATTCTCCCCGATCCGGTCGCCGAGGTTGATCCGATGTCGATTGGCGATGAGCAGCTTTCCTTCCGGATCGGTCATCACCATTCCTTCATTGGTTGACTCCAAAATATTGCCGATCAGATCGCGCTGTTCTTCGATCAGCGTTTTCTCCTGCTGCAGTTGGGCGTTCAAGTGCACCAGGCGTTCCGCCTGACGCTTCCGCTCTTCGTTCGTTTGCTGGGCAAGGAAAGCGAGTCCGAACTGCTTGATCAATCCTCGGGAAAGACGGTTCGTTTGTTCATGCGTGGACGTGAGGTATCCGGTTAACAGCAGAAACCCGGTAGCCTCTCCCTGGTCGTCGAATAAAGGGTAATAACGGTCCACCGCATAGGCGATGCCCTGATGAAACCCGCGTTCCGCTCCCGTTACTTCCCGCATGCATTCGAGCGGCACCTTTTCCGTCAAGACGCGCTGCGCCGGGCCGAACAGCTCGAACTGTCGGGTTTCGGACAAATGTCCGGGATAGCCGATGCTGTACACAATCTCATAAGCGGGCCCGTCCGGTTCCGCGTCTTTGCGCATGACGAGCATGGCCGCGTCCAGCTTGAGCGAATCAAGCAGCGCCGGCACCGAGCTGCTCAAGAATACGCCCAAATCGATGGCGCCCGTAAGTTTCTCCTGATAGCCGTTGATCGTCTCAAGCTCCTGTTCCCGCTGAGACAGCATTTCCAGCGTCCGTTCCTGCTCCTCCTGCTGTGCGATGATTTCCTCGTTTTGCGCTTCCAAACTTTCCGCCATCGTACGATACGTTTCTTCGCTTCGGCGCAGCGCCGCTTCCGCTCGGTTGGCCCGATTGAACAGGACGACGGTGAAAAGCGCCAATACGATTGCCGATAAGCCGCCAAGAGAAATGATGATGCGAGCTGTCCGTTCCGCGTCGCGGGCGGAATTATACGCATCGTTCGCAATTTCTTCGATTTCCGCTTTCACTTTTTTATGAATTTGCCGGAACCGGTCCATTCGATTTTTTCCGGTCGTGATGCGTTTGACCGCTTCGGCCCTTTGACCGGTGCGAATCAATTCCAACTGGCCGGCATAGAACTCTTGCAGCCTTACGACTTCGGGAATGGCTTCTCCTTCCATTACGCTTCGAAGCCGCAAATATTTTTTTTGATAGACGGCGAGCGTCTCGAGATCCTGGTGCAGCTGCGTTTTTCCAAGCTCATACGGTTCCAAAAAACTTTCGTCCCCGGCCACTTCGTATCCGCGAACGGAGGTTTCCATGTTGACTAAGTCGAATAACAGATCCTCCGCAACGGCGGAGAGCGGGATCACCTCGCTGACGACACGGTTCAACTCGCGCTCGGTGTTGCGAGACGCAAAAAAGCTCGATGCGCTCACAAGCGCGAGCAGGGTGATGATCACAACGACGTAAATATAAGATAATTTTGATCGGGAAATGTTCATTTGGGAGGAACCTGCCTGTCCTATAAATAAAAGCTGCGATATGCGTATCAACCGGCAAAATCCGGATAGGGTATAAACCGAATAATTCGACAATGAATGTCGAAATCCTTTCCTTTCATGGCAACCTTATGAAAATAACATTGCAACAACGCACCGGCTGACTTACAATAGCAATAAACAATGATGTGAGAAAACCTTCCATTGCGGAGGGGGCCGTGCAATCGTTCACCAGGAGGGGAATATGATGATTCGAACTGGGGGCGAGCTTGGCCGGTTGATGCGGGAAGTTACCCCATATTTTCAGCCGATTTTGTCGCTGCAGACCCAGCAGATTGTTGCATATGAAGCGCTCGGCCGGCGGATCGTCGGAGGAAGCGTGCAAAGCTTGGGCCCATTTTTCCATGATCCGGCCGTCAGCGACGACGACCATATGACGGTTGACCGCGTACTGCGGGACATGGCAATGGCCCGGCTGATGGAGAAGGGGGAAGGGGCTCAGCTGTTCATCAACCTGAAACCTTCCTGGATTTACCGCAAATACAAGGAAACCGGGGAGCTGCCGACGCTGCGGCTCATTGAGAAGAACGGTCTGAATCCGTCGCGGATTGTCATAGAAATTACGGAAGAGGAGTTCACGGGACGGCTGGATCAGCTCTCCGCTATCATTAATATATACCGGCAGCAAGGATGCCGGATTGCGATTGATGACATCGGCAGCGGTTACAGCAACTATGACCGGATCGCTTCCATTAAACCGCATATTTTGAAAATCGACTTGAAGCTGCTGAAAAAAAGCGCCGTAGATGAAGGGTATAAAGCCGTGCTCAATTCGTTCTCGATTTTGGCTTCCCAAATGGGGGCGTCGCTGCTCGTCGAGGGCGTGGAAACGAAGCATGATTTGTATCAGGCCATGAAAGCGGGCGCGCGTTACGTGCAAGGCTTTTTATTTTCCGAGGCGCGGGCGGAGTTTCAGGAAGCGGGCGCGTTTCAACGGATGCTGGCGGAAGAAATTGCACGGTATACGGAAAAGGAGCTGGCCCGCTATCGCAAACTGTTCGCCATTAAGAACAACTTGAATGAGCTCGTGCCTGGGGATGCGAATATTCAAAATGCCGCCGACGCCGACCTGCTGATCGAGGGGCTGAAGGGCAGCATCGCGGACAATGTGGTTCGCGTATACATTTGCCGGGAAGACGGATGCCAGGTTTCGTCCAACTACATCCGCTCGGGGGACGGCATGTGGGATAAGGATGTAAGCTTTCAGGGAGCCAATTGGATTTGGAGACCTTACTTTATTCCGAATATGCTGCAGATGAAGTCGCAGGGGCAGGGGATTTTGTCCCAAGTGTATACCGACTTGGACAGCGCGCATTCCATGCAGACGTTCGCCTGCCAGGTCGGGGAGCAGCACTACTTGTTTTTGGATTTGACCGTTTGAAAATGAAAACGGCTGTCTTCGCACCGGAAGTGCGAGGCCAGCCGTTTAGACGGTTTATCGTATTTTCCCAGGCATCCGCGGACGGACGGCCATACACACTGCTGACGGATGCAGCTGAGGACGGTGTTATCCCTCGACCCACTCGCTTCGCAAGGCGAACAGGTCCTTCAAGTCTTCCGTCGACAGTTCGGTAATCCACTGTTCGCCGCTGCCGACGATTTGCTGGCTAAGTCCCAGCTTTTTATCGATCATCTCGTCGATCCGTTCCTCGAGCGTACCGAGCGTCACGAACTTGTGGACTTGCACATGGCGCGTCTGGCCGATGCGGAAAGCGCGGTCCGTCGCCTGGTTCTCCACGGCGGGGTTCCACCAGCGGTCAAAATGGAACACGTGATTCGCGGCCGTCAGGTTGAGGCCCGTTCCGCCCGCTTTGAGCGATAACAGGAAGATGCCGGAATTCGCTTCTTCATCCGTGGCATCCTCCTGGAAGACGTCGATCATCCGATCGCGATCCAGCTTGGTGATGCCCCCGTGAAGAAACGGCGTCTTCGTTCCCAGTTCTTCCTCGAAAATGCGTTGAAGCAGCCGCCCGGTTTCCACGAACTGGGTGAAGATCAGGCACTTATCGCCCTCCTGGCGCAGCTCCTGCACCATCTCGAGCAGCCGTTCCACTTTATTGGATCGCTGCTGCCAAGGGGACCTAACGCTATCTTTGCCGAGCAGCGCCGGGTGGTTGCAAATTTGTTTCAGTCTCGTCAGCGCCGTCAAGATGAGGCCGCGGCGTTCCATCGTCGACAGCTTGTCGAGTCGCTCGAACATGTCGCGAATGTAATTTTCATACATCGTGGCTTGCTCGGCCGTCAAAGATACGTATGTTTTGTACTCGTTCTTATCCGGAAGATCGAGCTGGATGGAAGGATCTTTCTTCACCCTCCGCAGCAGAAACGGACGAATCAGCCGCTGCACCTTGGCGATCAGCTCCTGGTCCTGCGTACGCTCGATCACGCTGACATAGCGATGGGAAAAGTCCCGGAGCGATCCGAGGTATCCCGGATTGAGAAAATCAAAGATCGACCACAGCTCGGTCAGCCGGTTTTCGATCGGCGTCCCGGTCAGCGCGATCCGATGCCGTCCGTTCAGCTTGCGGATGGAAGCCGCTTGCTTCGTGTAGGCGTTCTTAATATTTTGCGCCTCGTCGAGACAGATCGACTCCCAATCGACGGAGGCCAGCTCGGTCTCATCCAAATGCGACAGCGTATAGGACGTGAGCACAAGATCGTAGCCGCGGCACGCCGCCGCGAACCGGTCCCCCTTGGCACGCGCCGGGCCGTAGTGCAGGTAGACGCGCAGATCCGGAGCAAAGCGCTGAAGCTCCTTCTGCCAGTTGCCGAGCACGGAGGTCGGGCAGACGAGCAGGGAAGGCGGCGCTTCGTCCGGATCGGCTGCATTGCCATCCGTCTCTTGCAGCTGCTGTTCACGCAGCAGCAGCAAATACGTAATCATCTGAATCGTTTTCCCGAGGCCCATGTCATCCGCCAGACAGCCGCCAAAGCCGCATCTGCGCAAAAACATGAGCCAGGAGATGCCCTCCACCTGATAGGGGCGCAAGGTGCCCCGGAACGTGTCGGGCGGCTCCATCATCGGCGGGCGCTGGGCATGATTCAACTGGTCGACGAGCTGCTGCAGCTGTTCGTTCAGCTCGACTTCCATTTGCAGCGAGCGATGGAAGTCCTTTTCCTCCTCGCCTTCGGAGGAGCCGAGCAGATGCAGCTCCAGCACGTCGCGCATCGACAAGCCCTGCTTCTTCTGCACCTGGCTCATCACCTGCTGCAGCTGCGCAAGGTGAACGGGATCGAGCTGCACCCATTGGCCGCGGATTTGCACGAGCTTGCGGTTTTGCTCCAGCAAGGCGTGGAATTCGTCCTCGGTTAATTCGATGTCGCCGAGGGCGATTTTCCAGTCGAACTGCATGAGCTGGTTCAGGCCGAACATCGACTGCGGTCCGCTGCCCACGGACGATTTGATCTTCGCCTTCAGGCGCGGCCGCCACTTGCGGATGCGCTCCCACCAGGCAGGCAGAAACACGGAGTAGCCCGCCTCCATCAAGCGCAGGCTGCCCTTCGCGAGCAGATCCCACGCCTCGCTCTCGCTCAGCTCGCTGCGCAGCCCGCTCTCGCCCTCGGCCAGCCATGGCAGCATGCGCCGCCACTTCGCGACGTCGCGCGCCGCGCGTCCGAGATGCTCGCACCAGGCGGGCGGCAGCGGCGCGCTGCCGGGCACCGGCCCTTCTTGCTGTGCGTCCGCCTGATCCGCCGACCAGCCGCTCACACTCGATGGCAGCACCTCGTGCAGCACTTCCTTGTCGCCGCGGTCCTGCAGCACGACGCGCAAAGGCCAAGCGCCGCCCGGCTGCTGCGGTTCCTCGAGCTTCAGGCACGTGCGGAACGGCGTGCCGTCCGATTGCCAGCCGATCGAGACGAGCCAGTCTTCTTCGTCCATCCACAGATCGGCGGCCTCCTGCCCCCGCTGCAGCAGCGGGAACGAGCGCTCGAGCTGCTCGAGGCTCTGGCGCATGACGCCGTCCGCGTGGGTCCATGCCGGGATCAGCACGTCGAGCCACTGCTGCGCTACCGGCAAGGCTGCCCAGGCGGACGCATGCTCCGGCAGCTGCAGCTTCCATCCGAGCTCGCCCGCTTTCCACTTGGCGAAGTCCGGCATGAAGCGGCCCTGCGTTAGCGCCTCTTTCACATGCGGCGCAAGCGCGATGAGCTCCTGCAGCTCACGGCTGAAGTCCAGCCGCTGATGCTGTACGGCCGCAGGCGCGCATAAATAATCGAGCGCATCGAGCTCCGGCAGCAGCAGCCCTTCGATGTTCAGCGATTCGACGATATCGATGAACGTGCCGTAAAACGACGGCTCGTGCCAGGCGAATAGCCAATCCCGCAAGTCGGATGCGTCGCAAATGCCGCCGTTTCCGCGGGCGCCCCATAGAAAGAGGCCGCCTTGCGGCGCCCAGCGCACATTCACTTGGATTGTTACCGTGTCGGTCATGGCACCCATTTTCCTCTCTTCAGCTCTTCCTGCAGCGCGCGAAGCCGCGAATGCTTCGTCGCGAGCCGGTAGATGTAATCGTCCCAGGCGTGCTGACGATGAAGTTTTTTGTATAACGATTCAAGCTTCTTGAGCATCCGGCTCGCCGCTGCATAGGCGGTGCGGTTTTTTTCCGCAATCGTACGTTCGACGGCCTGATGATACAGCGGCAGCACCAGGGTAGGGTCATGCTTCTCGACCGTGTGCAGATCGACGGAATATAAATTTTGGGGCGATATATGGCTGGCGAGCTGCAGGTCGATCCAGGCTTTGTAACGATTCGTTTTCATCAAATAGGATGTATAAAACGAATACGTCCGCGGCAGCAGCGCGACCATGACGTCAACCCACTCGCGGTCATCGTTTTGCCGCTGCACCGCTTCCATCCAATAGTGGCAAAACTGCCGCAGCTCCTCTTGCTGGGCTCGCTGCACCACGGGAAGCAGCCAGCGAAGCCAGGCCAGCATGCGTCCCCATGATCCGTTTTCGTAGCAGTGGTGCAGGTACAGGAAGAAATCTTTGGCTTCCCGTTTCGTCAGCCGCTCCATTTGCGCGCGGGCGCCTTCGTCGTCGCCCTCAATCACGGCAAAGTGCGCCGCCGCCATTACCAGCGCATCTCTGCGCCGAGGCATCATATCCGGCGTCTCCAGCAGCTTGGCGACACGTTCGCGTTCAGCCGCCAGCCATTTCGGCTGATCCTGCATCCGCCACCAGACGCTGCGGTATACGGTAGGCCAGGACAGCGGGGATTCTTTCCCGGACAGTGCCATGCTCTCGATCATCGCGAGCGTTTCTTTCCAGTATTCGGCATAATCTTTGACCAATCTGCGGATGTCCAGCTCGGGAACAAGCCGCATCAGCTCCTCTTGACACAGCCGTCCGACCGTTTTGCAGCCCGTTTCAATGTAATATGATAAATACGACGATCGCATCTCTTGATAAAACTGTTCGATTTTCCGCATGATGAACAGCAGCATTTGCAGTGCGTACAACGTGCGCAGCGGCGCTTCCCAATCGTTTCCGTACGGCGCCAGCTTTTCCTTGACCGCCGAATGGAACAGCTCGATGGAATGCTGCTGCGAAAGAGAGAATCCGTAAAACTGCTGTTCGAAAAACTTTTGCCACTGTCCCGGCATCTGCTTCGCAGTCGGCGGGTCCAGACGATCCTGCCGTTTCTCGGCCGCTTTCGTACCGGATTGTCGCTTTTGCTGCCTGCTCTTGACCCGGATGGCTTGCTTCAGCTGTTGCAGCAGCAGCTCGGGCCGCGCAAAGGATGCATACAGCGAGAACACGAGCGCCGCCATATGCTCGCAGGCCGGTCCGTCCGAGCAGCTGCATTCGCTCTTGGCATACTGGTCCAGATCGAGAATGACCTCGCAAACTTTCGCTCCGCGAACGAGCGCATGCACCTCTACGCCATGTTTCAGCTCGACATCGGCAACGAGACCTTTGTGCACGTATTCCCAGCCTCGCTCCAACTGCGCCAATTCGAAGTCATTGCGCAGATGACCGATCAGATCTTTCATTCGGTTTTTCGGAATCTGCAGCTTCAGCATCGATTTGTTTTGTCCTCCGCACTTTTTGTCTATCCTTATAGTGTACCAGATTTTACATGCAAATGCGCGAATTTATCCGGGCTTACAAGATGTTTTTTGTTTCCATATCCGCAGTTGCGGGTGGGGGGGAATCCGAGTACAATGAGTCAAAAGGCTTTTTCAAAGAAATGGCAAGCAGCGATGAAAAGGCTTGAAACGAGCGACGGAACCGGCTAACGGCACGCGGACACAGTATAACGGTGGAAGGAAGGATTGGCATGGGAATTAAATTCGGCAGAGAGTATAGCGACATCATCGACGATTTTACGGAAGCGCTTCAAAGCGTGGAGGGTTGCCACGAGTTTCTCGAAATGACCGAGGAGGAATGGGGCGGACTTGAAGCGGAGGAACAAAGGGAATGCATCAAGACGCTTGCGGACGACTTGTTTTACGGACTCGGCACGGAATCGCATATGAGTATCGGCGGCTGTACGGTCACGCACGACGCGAAGCGGCATTTAATCCGCATCGATCATAGCGGTGCGCTGACGCGCGTCATTCATCTAGTGTGAGGCAGGGGAGACGATGGGGAACGATTGCGGCAAAATCCCGCTGCTGACCGAAGCTGAAGCCGATGTCCGCCTGGCCGGCAAGCCAGGTTGGACGCTGGAAGAAGAGAAGTGGATCGTAAAAAAATACCGCTTCCCCTCGTTTGCGGGCAGCATCGATTTTGTAAACAAAGTGGCCGTTATCGCAGAGGAGCTGAACCACCATCCGATGATCGCCATCGATTACCGGATGGTTACGCTGCGGCTTACTTCATGGAGCGCAGGAGGGCTAACCGGGCTCGATTTTACCTGCGCAGACCGGTTCGACGATGCATTTGCGGCCAAGGGAGCGGGAGGCTAGGGAATAACGAACTTCGCGCTACTGATTTTACGTGCTTCGTAGCACGTGGGCAGCCTCTTGTGGCTGCTTCGGGATCTAGCCGGGTACCGTTTCCTGCTTCTCCCTGTGCATATCAGTCCTTTTTTTGTAAAAACGGAGAGTCGGCTCCATCCACATGCTTCATAAGCGCGGCAAGGATCCGGCGTCTGACTTCCAGGGGAAGCGGCTGCCGTCTCGCGGTCTCCAGGCGGTCTTTTTGCACGAGGAACCCAGGTGCTCCAGAATTTTGCTATGAGATCCGTTTGACGCTTTTTCTGAAAAGTACAGTACGAACCAATCTTCAAAACGCATTGAGCGGAGCATTCATTTGCTCCCGCCGCATGTTCCGATCGAGATCCTCTTGCCGCCAATTCAGGCGGTAGATTCCCTCCGCGTATTTAATTGCGAACAAGCCCAATATGTCTATATTCGGCGCGCCGAAACCTCAGTCGATGAAGGTGTTCGTTCAACATCCCGACCGCGTCTCATTGTGCCTGTTCCCGTGCCTCCGGCTTCGTCTCGTTCCACACCATACAATGAAACGTATCCATCCCAGTCAGCGTCATTCGCTCGTACGTGTCCGTAATGGCAAAGCCCGCTTTTTCATAAACGCGGATGGCCCGCTTGTTCCAGATCAGCACTTCCAGATCGATCTCGTGCTCGGGCTGAAGCCTGCGGGCTTCTTCGGCAATGGCGCGGACGAACCGCTCGCCTTGGCCTGCTCCGCACAGATCAGGCCGCATGCCGAGCCCAAGCCGCGTTAAGCCGGCCATGGGGAACAGCTGTGCGAAGCCGCATAGACTACCCGCTTCATCGACCACGGCACGGTACTGCGTCTGGCGGATGAACGGGTCGGCAAACTCTTCGCCTCTCGACAGCATGTGCTTCCAGTCGTTCCAGTTGTACAGGTCGTAGGGAGCCGGATAGCGCCAGCTGCATATTACCGGCCCGTGCTCCTCGGTCATGGGAATGAGTTGGTAACGTATTGGATAACCTGTCATGCTTCGGTCGGCCTCCCAAATGTAAGGTGATTTGCTGCAAAATGGGTTAAATGTGTGTGCAATCGCTTCCGCTTCCGGGTGGATCGTTGTATACTTAACTATACCGTATTTCATCTCAACTAAGGAAGTGAGTGGCTTGAAGCACATCGTAAGTCAGGAATGGCTGTTCGAACATGGTACAGATGAACATATCGTTATCGTAGATTGTCGCTTTCAGCTTGGAAATCCATCGGCAGGGCAGGAGAGCTATGCCGTAGATCATATCCCCGGAGCCTTTTATTTCGATCTGGAGCAGGACTTGTCCGCAGCGAAGCAGCCGCACGGAGGCCGGCACCCGCTTCCGGATATTCAGCAGCTGGCAGTCAAACTCGGAAAGGTGGGAATTCATGACGAATCGCTTGTCGTCGCCTATGACGATCAAGGAGGGTTGTATGCATCGCGGTTTTGGTGGATGCTGAAGTTTCTCGGTCACGACAAGGTATTCGTCTTGAACGGAAGCTACACCCAGTGGAAAGATTCGGGTTATCCGGTAACGGATGAGCCGCCGGTGGAGCATCCGTCCGTCTTTACGCCGCGCGTGCGCAGCGAAATGCTCGTCAACGTCGAGCAGGTGCGGGAGCGTATCGGCCGGCAGGGAACCGTGTTGATCGACTCGCGGGAAGAGCGGCGCTACCTCGGTATCGAGGAACCGATCGATAAGATTGCAGGGCATATTCCCGGGGCGAAGCAGCGGTTCTGGAAGGACAGCTTGACTGCGGAAGGTGCGTGGAAAGGCGCGGAGGAGCAGAAGCAACGGTTTGCGGGGCTGAAGGACGCAAGCGAAGTAATCGTGTACTGCGGGTCCGGCGTAAGCGCCTGCCCGAATGTGATTGCTTTGAGCGAAGCTGGGTTTTCCAATGTGAAGCTGTATTCCGGCAGCTGGAGCGATTGGGTATCGTACAGCGAGAATCCGATCGCGACGGGGGAAGAGTAAGAGTGGAGAGTCGTGTCGCAAGAAGACAAAAGGGTCGTGACAGGTTGCCGGGAGGCAGCCTGATCGCGGCTTTTTTGTTTTTTCAGTGACAAACCGGAAGGTTAAAAGCGAACGCCAGGCTGTAAGGCAGGCCACTAACTATTTTTTTCATCCTTGACATTGACACTAGTGTAAACCTTTAACATAAGCTTTAAGCCGAATGAAAGGAGGTACTTAATTTATGAGTGCAAATGATCACAAGAAGAACGAACACAACATGGATGGGATGCCGAAAGACGGTAACCGTGCACCGGTGACAATCATCGGGTTAGGCATGATGGGGTCGGCATTGGCACGAGCTTTCCTGAAGGAGGGGCATCCGACGACCGTCTGGAACCGTGCCGCCGGCAAAGCCGGCACACTTGCTGCAATGGGAGCGGCAGTAGCGGGAACGGCTGCCGAGGCGGTGGCGGCTAGTCCGTTGGTGGTGATCTGTGTTTTGGATTACGAGGTCATGAACGAGATCCTTGCGTCTGCGGGCGGCATATTGTCCGGTCGGGTGCTGGTGAACCTCACTAACGGAACGCCGGCCCAAGCTCGTAATGCAGCTGCATGGGCAGCCCGGCAAGGCGCGGAATATCTTGATGGGGGAATCATGGCCGTGCCTCAAATGATCGGAGCTCCCGGGGCACTTGTGCTTTACAGCGGTTCGCCCAGCTCATTTACAATGTACCAACAGTCGTTGGAAAGTCTGGGGGCAAGCCATTATGTCGGTGAAGACCCGGGTCTGGCTTCCCTTTACGATTTGGCGCTGCTTAGCGCGATGTTTGGGATGTTCGGCGGTTTTTTTCAAGCTGTAGCCATGGTACGTGCGGAAATGATCCCGGCGTCGGTGTTCACCCCGCTCGTCATCCCTTGGCTTAGCGCAATGATGAATGCTTTTCCCCGAATGGCGCAGGCGGTTGATACGGGTGAACACGGAACCGACGTATCCAGTCTTAACATTAACAAATCGAGTTTCGTAAATCTGATTGAGGCAAGCCGGGATTTAGGGTTAAGTGCCGACCTCATGACACCTCTCCAGGCTCTTGTCAATCGCGGGGTTGCGGAAGGCTACGGTGCCGACGGCCTCTCCAGGCTGGTGGAACTGATCCGGAGGCCGATATCGACGTGAATGGTGTTCGCCTTGGACGTACGAACTTCGTTGTTCACCATCAAGCGCAGCAAACTTCTTCTTTCAGATTAAACCTAGTTGGACTCAAAAGCGGGGGCGAGCGCGGCAATTCGTTCGCAGCGCTGTTTGATGACGATGGGCTTGTCCTAACTTTAATGAAAGGTGCGCATGTTAGTTATCCCGAGACCTTTCATATCGGCTTTGTCCAGGAGAGCGAGGAAAAAGTGAATGAGATCCATCAGCGATTAAAAGAGGATGGCTTCGATGTCGCGCCGCCGAAAAGAGCGCATGGCTTCACATTTTATGTGGAAGCTCCTGGCGGCTTCACTGTAGAGGTGCTTGCTTAAATATACAACGGACTAAATGTCGACTACAGGCAAATACGCCTTGGAAACCAACATCGGATAATCCGGATCTGGTTCCAAAGGCGTATTTCTTTGAATGCCCGAGTGCAGCAGTTTCCATACCGCATCGAAGTCATCGTCGATTGTCTGCGATCCCCACTCCCCGGCATGCCCCGGATGATGGAACTTTGCCGTTGCTATAAGAACCGCGTCCGGCTCTGCTTTTTTTCCACAGTCCGTCTTTTTTATCGTTATTGATCCTCAATGATCGCCTTGCGGTTTCAATGAAACGGATTTTCCAGCGCGTTTTGAGGCTGTGGCTCCGAACTGGACGGCCATCATGACGACGTTAATGATAACCAAACTCAAGACGGCGTAAGCAAAGCTGTTCGTTGCATCGTGAATCCAGCCTAAAATAAGAGGGCCGGACGCTCCGATGATATAACCTACCGATTGTGTCATCGCCGACCAGGCGGCTGCCTCATGAGGGTGTTCCGTTGCATCCAGCGGCAGCAACAGATTCAAAGGGAACAGCCCCCCTGCGCCCAGTCCGATGAAAAGGGCAGCGATCCAGGGTGCAGCGGAGAAAGCAAGGAGAAGCAAACCGATAAGTTCGAGCGAACCTTCGACGATTAACCATAAACGGCGAGAAGGGACTTTTTTCAGCAACATGGGAAGTACAAGGCTCACCGGGATCTGGACGACAACGAAGACGGTGAGAGCCGTGGCGGCGTAAGCCTTGCTATAGCCCATTCCCTGCACGATCTGCGGTAACCAGGCGGTAAAGGAATAAAACAGCATCGCCATGCATCCGAAGGAAAGCGTCAGCATCCACGATTTTCCATTTGCCCAGGGCAGCTTAAACGTAGTTCCGTCCGCAGGTTGAGACTCCCCGCCTTTTGCATGACGCATGACAAAGATCCACCAGATCGGCACAGCCGCGAAAGCGATGACGGCCCATATCCCTAGAGCGCTCCGCCAGGAGTGGAACCCGCTCTGTAATGGAGCGGTCAATCCCGAGCCGAGGGCTGCACCTAGGGTAAGCGCTACGGTGTATACCGCAATCATGGTGGGGACGCGATTGGGAAAGTGACGCTTGATGAAGCCGGAAAGAAGGGGCCCGGCGGCTGCGATGCCAATGCCTGCAATAAAGGCCGTGAACAGCAGTATAATGGTATTCTGGGCAGCAAACCGCAGGATGGTCCCCAGGCCGATCATGATCAGCGACCAGCCAAGCACCCGCTCGATGCCCCATTTGCGGCTTAATGCAGCGGCGGCGGGGGAGAACAGGCCCATACACAGAACAGGGATGGAAGTTAATAAGCTTGCCGTGGAAGCACTCATACCTAATTCATTGCGAATGCTTTCAAGCAACGGTGCGATGGAATTGATAGCAGGACGTAAGTTAAGCGAGGCAACAAACAAAGCTGCTGCCATGAGAACGTATTTTCTCATAGGTGCGACATTCCTCTCACATTGTATCAGTGTTGTTTTTATGAATTTGGTGCGTAAGAAGAACGTTCCGGAATTGCTCGCCCCACTGCAAAAGCTGCTTCGTCCATGGCAAGGAGGCATCCGGTGACGTCATTTCGGAACAAATCTTATCCGCAAGCAATTGAAGCATTTGTTCTTTGCCTTTCACGTGATAATACAGGGAGGCAGGCTGTACCGTCAAATCCTCAGCCACTTTTCTCATACTCAGTTCCATCAACCCGTGCTCATTCAATAAGCGGATTGCCGATTCGGTGATCCGAGCGCGATATAAAGGGATATGGATATCTTGATCTTGTTCAAATCCGATCAGCTCGTATTGCGGGCGCGTCCGTTTTCTGGCCATGCCGAAAGCTTACTCCTTTTCATTGGCAATGATACCACATTAGAATAATCTAACATCATTAGATTAATTAAAAAAGTAGTGGAGTGTGATGGATCATGCGGTTTAACCATTTGAATTTATGCGTACATGACTTATATAGAGGCGCGGGATTTTTTTCAAGCGGCCAACATTGCAGTGGACCATAGACCGAGGAAAATCCGGGACGGATATGCGCTGTATTTTACCGCGCTTGGCGGGATTTTGTTTGAAGTGACTTGCTTCGCTTGATAAACGGCTTCGACCCAAGGCTGAACAGGACGGTTATTGAGCTAAGGTGAGGCGGACTTACACGGGTTCTGGTGTCGAGTGAAACTGGGAGCGGTATCGGATAAGTAGCAGCTCTCGGCACCTGCATCCGGATTCATGATCGGGAACTTGTTCGGCATGTTCCGCAAGGTAAACGACCCTTACACAGTTGGTACAAGGGATGCTGTCCCGCCTGCCAATCGGTGGGAAGGCGGGACAACGATGGAGATCAGTGCACGGGCAGCGTTATTCACGGATCGGCATCCTGTTCATCTTTGCTTGCCGACCGAACGGCAATGTTCGGTCTCAGCGGAAGCGGTCCGCGACCCTCTGCGGTTGTTTTTGCTCCGAACAACGGGGAGCAAAGAGAGCAAGCCGAGAGCCGCGAGAGCAGCGCCGACCCATAGCGGAGAAGCGAGTCCGTAACCGGCGTCGATCGTCATTCCGCCGATGGACGAGCCGACGACGACGCCGAGGCTGATCACCGAGCCGTGCGCGGTCGTAACGAGTGTTCCGGTGTTAGCGACGCGGGTGATGCGGGTGGCCATCGCCGGGTTCATGGGCACTCCCGCCAGTCCGACTGCGATGACGGCTGCGACTGCGATGACCGAATGGTGTGCCGAAAGAGCGAAGACGACCAGCGTGATAGTCAGGACGGCGAGTCCTGTGGTAAGAATCCGCATCGTATACCGGTCGGCCAGCCGGCCGGTAACGAGATTACCGATCACGGTGGCTGCACCGTACATTCCCAACAGAAGCGGGACGGTGGCCGGCCCGAAGCCGGTCAAATCGGTCAGGATCGGCGAAAAATAGCTGAATGCAGCAAACGCCGCGCCGATGATGAGCATACTGGTGGTATAAGCTATCCACAAATAACGATTCCCGAAGGCGGCCAGCTCGCTTCGCAAGCTGGCCGATTCCGGCTTGGATGTTGACGGGATGGCCCATATGCCAAGAAGCCCCGACAGAAATACGAGCACGACCACGGCCCAGAAGCTGGAGCGCCACCCGAAGTATTGATCGAACAGCATGGCCGCCGGCAGCCCGATCGCCGTGGCGACCATGAGCCCTCCAAGGACAATGGAAGCGGCTCGGCCGCGCGAATCGGGACGGACAAGGTCGAAGCAGATTGCCAGGGAAACGCCGAAGCAGGCGGCGGAGGAAATGCCGGTAATGATCCTCGCAACCATCATGACCACATAGCCGGAAGCGAGAGCGCCAACGGTTTGCCCGATCAGGAACAGTAGCGCAAGCAGCAGAAATGCTTGTTTGCGCGGCACTTTCAGTAGACCGACCGTCAGCAGCGGTCCGCCGACGATCATTCCCGCAGCGTAAGCGGAAATGAGGTATCCGATGGCGGCAACCGATACCTCGAATTGCGCCGATAGCGAAGACATCATCCCGGCTACCATGAACTCGGAAGTGGTCATGGAAAAGATCATGAGACCCAGCACATAAATCGCGAAAGGCATGAACAACAACTCCTGTCCTTTTTAAGTTTGAAAATGAGTCTTAATATTGTATTGGTCAGTACAAAATTAGGCGCGCAAGCATACTAGCGAGTAGATTACTCGCCTTGAGCACATGCGAATACAATAAGTCGCACTAATTTTTGAACGGATAGTACAAAAATAACGAAAAAATATAACGCTGCATGCAACGTTATTGGAAGGAGGCGATCGTTCCTTCGACGATTTGCGCGGCCATCTCGCGGTTTTGCACGGCGGCGTTCAGTACGCGGAGCCCGTAATAGCTGCTTAATATCATGTTGGCCGTCTCTGCCGCGTCTTTCTCCCGCGAAATTTCCCCTGCACTTATGCCGGCTTCGGCCGCCCGGATAAGCGCTTGCTTCAGCAGATCGACATGCCGGTCGAATATTCGTTTGACCGCCGGGTCTCTTTGCGCGCGTTCCATGGCTGCATTGATCAATAGACAGCCTCTGCGTCCCTCGTTCGTGAAATCTTCATGTATCGCCCATTCCAGCAAGGCGCGCAGGCGGTCTTTGAACCGGCCGTGCTGCTGCAAAATGTCAATTTGAGCCTCAATGCCGATTTCATGGTAGCGCAGAAGAGCATGCTCATACAGCTCATGCTTGCTGCCAAACGCATTGTACAAGCTCCCTCGGCCGAGACCGGTCTGCTTGCACAAATCGTCCGTCGAACAGGCTTCATATCCGTGCGTCCAAAATGCTTCCATAGCGGCATCGATAACGGCGGTATCTTTAAATTCGCGAGGTCTTCCGCTTTTGCTCATGACCATTCCACTCCTTCCTGGAACTAGGATACCTATTTTGTACTGATCTGTCAAATATACAGGTTGTCTGCACAAAGGGAACCATCACGGCACTTTACGAAAGCCCGGCATCCTTCACGTATTCCAGCGGCGACCGGCCGACCATCGCCTTAAAATCTTTAATGAAGTGAGACTGGTCATAGTACCCCAAATGCTGTGACAAGGCGGACCAATCGGGCACATCGCCTTTTTCCATGCGCTCGGCCGCTTCTTGAAGGCGATACCGCTTAATGACCCATTTCGGGCTGACGCCGACGTACCGGCTGAACAGCCGCTGCAGCGTTCGTTTGTTAATGCCGAGGAGCGATACGACGTCTTCCACCTTCGTGATTTCCCGGTTATCGATCACCGTTTGTACAATCCGGTTCAGCAGCGCGACGTTATCATCCGGCTCCGGGAGCCGTTCGAGCAGAAACCGCTCGACCAGCTGGGCGCCTTTCTCTGCATCGTCGAGCGCAAACATTTGTTTCTGCAGCGCCGTTCCGTCTTCGCCGAATACGTCTCCGACGCTGAGGATTTGACCGGTGATATTGGAGATCGGATGCTTCCAGAAAGGGTAGAAGCCGCCGGGTTGGAATTTGACGCCTATGACGACGCCGTTTTCATGCAAATCACGGGTGTACGGCTTGGACGGCACGCCGTATACGCCGGCAAACGTGCCGTTATGTTCTTTCTCGAACACCATATGGACGTTAGGATACGACAGCACGACCTGACGATAAGGGGCTTGTCCCCTCAAGTCCCATCGGACGACCCAATAATATTCGACCAAATGAGCGAGCGGCTGGACGGGTTCATAACGCGCGAGCGAGAAATTTTGCTTGCCCGCTTCCGCTTTCAGGATGCCTCTGTCGGATTGTTTCTCGCTTGGTTTCATGAGCTGGCCTCCCAGAATATCGTTGTCGCGTTTTTACAATACCGCTGAAACGTATTATTTTATAATGGGACTAGCAGTTGGGAATGAATGAAGCTATTGATGAAAACTTATCGAACGGAGGATCATTATGGATCTCAAATACGTTACGTATATCGCAGCAAAGCCGGAGGATGTATGGAATGCGCTGGTAACGCCGGAAGGAACGCGGGCGATCTTTTTCGGCTCTACGCTCCAATCGACATTCGAAATCGGCGCTCCTTACAGGTACGTCGGGCCCGGCAACGACGGAGAGGAGACGGTTCACGTCTACGGCACCGTACTGGCATTCGAGCCGAACCGGTTGATGAGCTATACGGAACATCCCGGACCGTCTTACCGTGAGAATCACGCCGAGCTGGAAACGAGAGTTACGCTTACCTTGGAGACCGTAGGCAACAGCACCAAGCTTACGCTCGTTAACGACCAGTGGCCGGAAGGCCATCCTTCCTATGAAAATACGAAAGAGAGCTGGCCGATGATTTTAAGCAATATCAAGTCTTATGTGGAAACCGGCAAAACAATGGATTTTGGCTGGTAACAGGTTAATAATAACGTATCATCGATCGGATCGGTAGGATGAATTCCGCTAGCACAGGGTGCTTACCGAGTTACGATGAGACGCGTGGGTCGGGGACATTTCTCAGTCGGGAATGCCCGGCTTTTTGCTTTGCCCTGCGCAATCTTCGGCATTGTCCTCGCCTGCCGTTTCGGTTAGTTCCTTGAGCTGCAGCAAGATAGGGCAGTGGTCGCTGCCTGTAATCTCCGAGTCGATTTGAGCGTCGATCAAAAACGGATTCAGTCTCGAAGATACGAGAAAATAATCGATGCGCCAGCCGATATTCCGCTCTCTTACTTTCGGCATGTAAGACCACCATGTATAGGCATCCGTTTGTTCGGGATAAAAATAGCGGAACGTATCGGTAAACCCGGCCTTCAGCAGCAGGGTCATCTTCTCCCGTTCTTCCTCGGTGAAGCCGGAGTTGTTGCGGTTCGATTTCGGATTTTTCAAGTCGATCTCCTGATGAGCCACGTTCAAGTCGCCGCAGACGACGACCGGTTTATGGCCGTCCAGTTCCTGGAGATAACGGCGAAACCGCTCTTCCCATTCCAGCCGGAACGGCAGTCTTGATAGATCGCGCCGCGCATTCGGCGTATATACGTTAACCAGATAAAAGCCGTCGAACTGCAGCGTAATGACCCGCCCTTCGGGCTCTTCATCCTCTTCCAGGCCGTATCGTACCGAGAGCGGCTTGATTTTTGTAAAAACCGCCGTTCCGGAATACCCTTTCTTCTCCGCGTAGTTCCAGTACTGGCTGTACGCCTCGTCCTGCTCCCAAGTCAACTGCCCTTCCTGCAGCTTGGTCTCCTGAACGCAAAAAATATCCGCATCCGCTTCTTTGAAATAATCCGTAAATCCTTTGTTGATGCACGCCCTCAGGCCGTTAACATTCCACGATATGAGCTTCATTGTCGTCTTCTCCTTGCAAAATAGCCGTTATTTCCAGCTTTCGTTACCGAAAGCGTTTCTCATATAAACGATAGTGTAGCATAGATGACCCGAGCGAAGGTGGATGTTTTGTAAAAAATATCTTATTCCCGCACATCGAACGGCATAAAGGGGCTCCCCAGCACAGCATGCCAGGAGAGCCCTCCTTGAACACAAATTTGCAACGTGAGTAGACAGCGTTAAGCCGCCGGTTGCGCCGCCGATTCATCCTCCTCCGCCACCGTCTTGTCGTTGGTGAGCATCAGGATGAAGCAGATCACGAGCACGGTCGGGACGAGCGCCCACAGAAACGTGTAGCTGATCGAGCCGGACAGCACGCCTGCAATCTTCTCCAGCAGCGGCGCCGGTATAGCGGCACGGCCTTCCGGAGAGAGCAGGACGCGCGGATCGCTCGAAATGCCGCCGACCTGCTGCGCGCCGCCCTTCAACGCATCGGCCAAACCTGCGGCAAAATGGTTCCGCTGCACAATACCGTACACCGTAACGCCGATCGCCATCCCGAGCTCGCGGACGAAGCTGATCGTCGAATTCGCCGACCCGCGCTGCATCGGGCTTAAATGTTGAATGGCCGCCATGCTCAGGACGGAGAACGAAGCGCCGATGCCGAGCCCGGTCACAATCATATAGACGGTAATGAGCCATTTCGGCGTGGACGTCGTCAATGTTGCAAGCAAACTAATGCCGAGCAGAAATATGAATCCGAAGATCAGCATGACGCTGCGATAGCCGAGTTTGCTGCACAGCATCGCGCCGATTTGGCTGGATGCGACGACTCCGAGCATCATTGGCAGAAGCAGAAGACCGGAGCTGGTGGCGGTTCCGCCCATGACGCCCTGCACGAAGATCGGGATGTACACGGTAGCTACGATAAAGGCGACCCCGTAAAACAAGCCGATCAGCGCGCTGGCCCGGAACAGGCGGTTTCGGAACATGCGGTAAGAGATGATCGGTTCCTTCGCACGGGCTTCCGTCCATAAGAAAGCGAGCAGCAGGACGGCAAATCCGGCAAACAAGCCTGCGATCTGCGGGGAGCTCCAAGCGAAGGTGTGTCCGCCTAGCTCCAGACCGAACATCAGGCAGAGGGTGGCGCCGACGAGCGTAACCGCTCCGGCCCAGTCGATTTTTTGTTCGGAATGACCGACGGACTGCTTGTAATGGATTAGGATGAATAGGAGAGACAACAGGCCGATCGGCAGATTGATATAAAAGATCCAGCGCCAGTCGATATAGTCCGTAATGTAGGAGCCGAGCAGCGGCCCGAAAATGCTGGACAAGCCGAAGGTCGCGCCGAACAGTCCCATCGTTTTGCCGCGCTGTTCGGGCGGCACGACGTCATAAATGATCGTAAATGCAATCGGCACCAGCGCACCGCCGCCGATCCCTTGAATTGCGCGGTAAATGCTGAGCTGCACGATGCTTTGTGCCGTTCCGCACAAAATCGATCCGATCAGAAAAACGATCATACCGAATAGAAAAAACTTTTTTCTGCCGTACATGTCGGAGAGCTTGCCGAAGATCGGCATGCCCGCCATGCTGGCGATCATGTAGGCGGATGTGACCCAGATGAATTTGTCGAAGCCGCCAAGCTTGCCCACGATCGTTCCCATGGCCGTTGCGACGATCGTATTGTCCATCGATGCCATCAAAATGGCGAGCAGCAAGCCGGCGAGTATATAGCCCAATTTGCTGTTAGTCGTTTGTGTTCCCATTCTTAAAACCGCTCCTTATTATTCGTTGTAATTGGCTCTCTTGCTTATGGTTTTACTATAGAGCTCTTTCACTGACAGCTATATGTCAGTGTTTGGAGCGGCCTGAATTATTTTATTTACAAGCAGCCTCACCTGGTTATTGTATAAACGGGCGATTGAAGGAGCATGTCCAAGCTTTCGTTTTCAGAAAATGGCGAACGCCCTTCAAATGCCGGAATAGGCGGAAAGGCGAACGTTTGTTTTTGCGGTTTGACAGGTTGAAAAAGCGACTGCTACGATGAGCCTGCTGGGAAATTTTGAAAGGGTGGTCCTGATTGCGATTGCCGGAGTGGCTATTATTTTTTATGAAACAAATGGTTCGTTCGAGAGGAGCGCTTCTGACCGTTGCTTTGCTAACCGTGACAGCCTCCTTGTGTGGAGCGGCAGCGCCCCTTCTGATCGGCCGATTGATGGATGCCGTCACGCTTCGCGGCGGGGAAGGCATGGCCCATACCGCTATGCTGCTGCTGGGCGCGCTGCTTCTGAGCGAGCTGTGCATCGCAGCGAGGGTGTACGTATCGTCGAAGACGATGATTCATCTCTCTTACGCCATAACGGAGGAAGCTTTATCCGCGGTGTTGAAAACGTCGTCCGATTTTTTTGCGAAGACGGCGCGTGGGGAACTGCTGCAGCGGTGCACGAAAGATACGAAGGCGATTCAGCAGTTTGGACTCGCGACGCTTCCAAGCTTTGTGCAAGAGCTGCTGCTCGCATGCATCGCGCTCGCCGTCATTTCCGGGTGGAACGGGCCGCTTGCCGTTATTCTTTTGACGGCGTATATCGTATTGTTTCTCCCTGTCCATCTGTATGGGCGAAAACGCGGGCTCGTTCGAAAGCAGCTTGCGCAGCATGATTCCCGCATCCGGCAAAGCGTGCTGGAGAAGCTGGAGACGATGAAGCAAATTAAACTGTACGGCACGGAAAAAAAGGAATTTGCGGATGTGACGAGGGAGCAAGACCAATGGGCAACGATGAAGTTTCAGGAGGGGATCGTTGACAGCGTGTACCGGACGTTCCCCCGCATACCGGATTCGTTGGCTCCCGTTCTCGTGTTTCTTTTTGCCGGTTGGCAGATGATGAACGGGGAAGCATCCATCGGGCAGTTGGTCACGATTCTTGCCTATATCCCGGCCATTAACGCGCCGGTGCGCTCGTTTTTCGGGCTGTATGTCAGCTTTACCGATATCAAGGTACGGATTCACGGCATTATAGATTACTTGCGCTTGCCGGCGGAGCCGGGCAGGCAGCAGGGACTGCTGCGTCCGGCGCATGTTCGCCGGCTGCCCATCGTATTTGACAACGTTTCGGTAACGGGAGACCAAGGCGATATATTGCGAAACATTCGCTTTACGGTGCATCCAGGCGAGTATGTGGCAATTGTCGGACCGAGCGGCGCAGGGAAAAGCACGCTGCTTAAGCTGCTCCTTCGCCTGCAGGAGCCTTCGGAAGGGGAGATTCGAATCGGCGAATATGCGATGTATCGGCTGGACGCGACGCACGTGCGCAGCCGGATCGGCTATGTCATGCAAGAAGACGTGCTGTTCCGCGACACGTTAATGCGCAACTTGACGTACTTGGCGGAAGCGGACCGGCAGCGAGTGGACTTTTGGATGAAAGCATTCGCAGCCGAAGACATCGTTGTCTCGCTTCCTCTTGGTTACGAGACGGACATCGGTGCAAACGGCGGAACGCTGTCCGGCGGGCAGCGACAGTTGGTCGGACTCGTACGTACGATGCTGAAGCAGCCGGACATCCTGCTGCTGGACGAGGCGACTTCGTCACTGGATCAGACGAGCGAGAATGCGGTGTATGCCGCATTGGACTGCCATGCCGCCGGTATATCGAGAATCAACGTGACCCATCGGTTGAAAGGGGCCGCTCTGGCCGATCGCATTGTAGTGATCGACAAAGGGCGAGTGGTGGAGGAAGGCACGCATGACGAACTGCTTGCGCTTCAAGGGCTGTATGCGCGAATGTGGCATGAAGAACGTGAACGGCTGGAGGAAAGCTCGGAACATGGGACACGGGAAGGAGAGGAACGCGGTGAGCGCCGATTTGCCTTTGGCGGCCGGTAATCGTTCGGCCGTAGCGTCTTATGCGAAGAAACATCTGCTGCCTTATTGGTTGAACTTAGTATTAATCGTGATGAAAAACGTAGTAGGCAGTCTGCTCTACATGGTGCCGCCTTTTATGTCTAAGTACATCCTGGAGACCGTATTGCCCGAGCGTAACTGGAATTTGCTCGTCATTGTCGCCATCTGTATGGTCGTTGCTCCGATTGCAGGAAGCTTGATGATCATTCTCGAGGTCGTTTGGGGAAGGTTCATGGAGAATTTATCCGGTCGCGGGCGGGCTGACTTGTATAACGGGATCCAGCATCAACCGTGGGACTGGCTGGTGCATCAGCGCGCCGGCGATTTGCTTACGCGGATGCTGGATGATACGCGGTCCATCTCCGACAAAGTGAACGGACAAACCGGATTTACGCTGTTTCATATCGTGACGTTAACCGTCGGCTCGGCGATTTTGTTAACGCTTCACTGGGGGTTGGCCGCCGTTGTGCTGCTGCTGTGGGTAGGACAAACCGCGCTGATGTCGGTGCTTGGGCGATATGTCAAACGGCGGGCGGAGGAGACGGCGCAGCGCAACTCGCGTGTCGCAGAGATGGTGCGGGAAATCGTATCCGCCGCTGCCTTTATTAAAGCGAGCGGCAAAGAAGCGGCGGCCTTGGGCAGCGTGCGCAGCGGACTCCATCAGGAATGGGAACAGACGAGGCGCGGCATCGTATTGGACCACAAAGTCCGGGTGCTGAATGGAGCTTTGAATGCTTGTTTTCTCGTGTTGATGTACGCAGCTGGAGGTTGGTTCGTGCTGGAGCAAAGCATGACCATCGGTTCTCTGGTCGCCTTTGTTGCGGTTTATAACTGGCTGAGGCCTTTCGGCATGCAGTTCATCGAGTTGCTGCTGTCCATCATGAAAATCATTCCCCCGATCAACAGAGTAACGGATATCGCTTTCGCCGCAAGCGAGAATACGAATGGGATCATTCCTTCTAAGCCGGTTACATTGGAGGCGGACGGACTATCGTTTCGGTATGAAACCCGGACCGTGCTTCGCGATATCCGCTTCCGTGTTCCTTCGGGGTCGATCGTAGCCGTTGTCGGTCATCGCGGTTCGGGTAAATCAACGCTTGTTGATTTGCTTCTGGGGCTGAGAGAGCCGGATACGGGCCATATCCGCATTAGCGGCATGCCGCTCGGCCAAATCGACCGTCGCTGGCTGCGCAGCCATATGCTGTGCGTTGCGCAGGATGTGATGCTGCGAAGCGGGACGATACTCGACAATATTTTATTCGGGATGGACGCGACGACGGAAGAAGTAATGGAAGCGGTCCGCACGGCCCAGCTGGAAGCGTGGATTTCATTGCTCCCGGACGGACTGCGCACGCAGGTTGGCGAGCGGGGATACGCGATCTCCGGCGGAGAGCGCCAGCGAATCAGTATCGCGCGGGCGCTCCTGCGAAAGCCTGCCATTCTCATCCTGGATGAGGCGACTTCGGCGCTGGATCAACGAACGGAGCGGAGACTGCTGGATCGATTGCTTCTGGAGAGGAAGGACATCATCCTCATTTTTATCACCCATCGCCTTGACATCGCACAGCGGTCGGATCTTGTGCTCGTTCTAAACGAAGGCATCATTGCGGAGCGAGGCACGCATGAAGAGCTTCTGCCGCAATATGGCCTTTACCGGGAGCTGTGGTCCGCGCAAACGGCACGCCGATAGGGGTACATGGATGCGGGTCAGGAGCGTCGTTCCAAACGGAGCCATGAGATTTGACCGCCTCACAGCGCCGAAACGCGTTCCTGGGATTGTCCGCAGGAGCCATCCCGACTTATACCGTCGGCTGACGGCTCCATTTCTCTCCCCATTTGCGCATTTCCAGCAGAATGGCTCCATATTCCTTGCCTTTTTCCGTCAATGCGTATTCGACCGTGACGGGAACCGTAGGAAAGACGTGACGGCTAACGATTTCATATTGTTCCAGCTGCCTCAGCGTGTCCGTTAAAGATTTGACGCTGACGCCGCCCAAGCTTCTTTGCAGCTGATTGAAGCGCTGGGCGCCTTGGCACAGCTGACTGATCACGAAATAGGACCATTTGCCGCTAACGACTTGCAGCGCTTCGCTAATAGCCAGCTGGCAGGGATGTTGGTAGGGAGGATTCAATCGACCATCTCCTAACGTTTCGTTAGTAACTTTGTTCGACGAGTGTATGGCAAAAAAAAGTGCGTTCTTATGCAACTATATCATTTCCTTTAGAATAGCGACAGGGCGTGACAAGGCGGCGCTAAAGCTTTTGCGGCCCGACTACCATTTCTAAAGGAGAGGACGACGGATGAACATGATAAACAAAACGATACTGGTGTTAGGAGCTACAGGACAGCAAGGCGGTTCGGCTGCGGCGCGTTTGTTGGCAGACGGGTGGCAAGTGCGCGCGTTTGTACGCAATCGTTCTGCGAAGGAAGCGCAGGCTCTGGCGCAGAACGGCGCGGAGCTGGCCGTCGGAGATTTGGATGACCGTGCATCGCTGGATGCGGCGATGCAAGGGGTATACGGGGTGTTCAGCGTGCAGCCGAACGAATGGGATCTTCATTTCACGGCCCGGGAAATCGGATGGGGGACTAGCGTAGCCGATGCAGCCCAAGCGGCCGGGGTTCGGCATTTCGTCTACTCGTCGATGTCGGGGGCGGAGGCGCAATCCGCCTTTCGTGAAGTGGCCAAGTGGGAGATTGAGAAGCATATCCGGGCGATCGGCCTTCCGGCGACGGTGCTGCGCTTGCCTATTTTTATGGAAAACTACGTCAACTTTCCGCATTACGGGATACGGCAAGGCACTTATTTCGAAGCGACAAAACCGGACGTCCCGGTGCACATGATTGCCGTGGACGATATCGGCGCTTTCGTCGCCCTTGCCTTTCAGCATCCCGGCACATTTGTGGGGAAAACATGGGAGCTCGCCGGCGATGCCCAGACACCTCCTAATATAGCCTCAGCGATCAGCCGCGTTTCGGGCCATCCGGTTGTTTACGTGCAGACCCCGATGGAAACCGTCCGGGAGCAAAACGAGCTCCTCGGCCGCATTTACGATTGGATCAATGATGGCGGTTATGTCGTGGACATCGCTTCCTTGCGCGAGTTTCATCCGGGTCTGATGACTTTCGATACTTGGCTGGAAACGAATGGAAAGCTGAAGCTGGAGGCCATGTTCAGCCGCCAGATGTGAGTGTACAAGACGGGCGGATGCGCGAGCAGCAATGATAATCGGCGTTCTCCTCTTACGAGCGCAGCCCGCGCTTTCTCTTGGCAGCTCTGTGTGGGCATTTCTGGCCGCCGATACGACAAAACACCGGTTTGGGCCGCATTAAAGCCCTCACCGGTGTTTTGTTTGCAATGTAAGTTACAGCTTGAATTTGGACATCTGATCGAGCAGTTCCTGCACCATCGAGCTCAGCGATGCCGCCGCGGACGAAATTTCTTCCATGGTCGCAAGCTGCTCCTCGGAAGAAGCGGCTACGCTCTGCGAGTTGGCCGAAGCTTCGCCGGCGATATGTGCCACCTGTTCCACGGTTGCGGTCACTTGCTGCGAGCTGGCGGACATTTGCTCGGCTGCGGCCGACACTTCTTGAATCTGCATGGTCACCGACTGGATTTCCTCCATAATGGAAGCGAACAGTTCGCCGCTGGCCGACACGCGCTCTACGCCTTTTTCCACCTCGGCGGTTCCTTGTCCCATCGCTTCCATGGCTTGTGCCGTATCGGTCCGGATCTCTTTGATCAATTGACCGATCTGCTCCGCGGCCGCCGTCGTTTGCTCGGCGAGCTTGCGCACTTCCGCCGCGACGACGGCAAATCCTCGGCCATGCTCGCCTACGCGTGCGGCTTCAATGGCTGCGTTGAGCGCAAGCAAATTCGTCTGCGTACTGATGCCCGTAATGATACCGACAATGCCGCCGATTTCCGTGGAACGCTCCTCGAGCCTGCGAATCGCATTCTCCGATTGGCGCACGGTGGAACGGACGATGCCCATTTGCTCCACTGCCTCCTGGATGGCCGCATTGCCTTGTTCCGATTGCTTCGCCGTATCCTGGGCCGATTCGGATACAGCCAAGGACGATTCGGCGATACGTTGGATGCCTAGGGACATATCCGTCATCGCCTTCGACGCTTCCGCTACATGATGATTTTGCGTCTCCGCTCCCGCCGCCACCTCTTGAATGGATTGCGCGATCGTCTCTGACGCACGGCTCGTTTGTTCTGCGCTCGCCGTTAGCTGCTCGGAGGTAGCGCCGACGGACATGGACAAATCCGTTACGAGACGCAGCATGCCGCGCTGCTTGCCGATCATGGCATTGAAGTGCTGCGCCATCCGTCCGAATTCATCTCCGCTGCGGACGGGCATCGTTTGAGTAAAATTGCCTTCGGAGAGTTGCTGCATCATGTCGACCATCGACTTGATGTGGCGCAGGATCATATGCCGGATGACCAGCGCGATCAATGCTCCGATAAGCAGAAATGCACCGATCGAAATGGCGATGGAAGTGAACATGCTTTCTTTATACGTGCGAAGTACATTGCTTTCAGGAACGACCGTTTCCTCATACCAAATATCGGTGCTGCCTTTTAAAAGGATCGGAGAGAACATCCGGAGCGCTCTGCTTCCGTCAGGTTCTTCAGAGTAGTGGGTCATTCTTCCATACTGAATACCGTTCCATATTTGCTTTTTTTCCGAACTATCCATATACGTTTTCGAAATCAAATCCGGGGCGTTACCGTTTGCGATATACATACCTTTGGCCGATACGATGGAAACATATCCCGAAGCGGGATCGATATCCAAAGCTTTTTTTTGCAGTTCGGCAAGCGAGAAGTCGACGCCGACAATGCCGAGGAACGTACCGGATGAGTCCAGAATCGGCTGGACGACCGAAGTGATCATCGTTTTCTTTCCGGCAACGGCATATTCGTAGGGCTCGAGCAGCGTCAAATTTTTGCTTTTCTTCGGAAGAAGATAGTAATCCCCGGTGCCCTCTTTGTCATAGTCTTTGTTCGGTTCCATGACGATCTTGCCCTCGCTGCGAACGATATAAGGGACGAATCGCCCGGTCCCGTCTTCGTAAGAAGCCTTGTTCATACTTGCTTTATCGTTGCCGTCGAACGCGTTAGGCTCCCACACCGTATAAATTCCGAGAATATTTTTTTGTTTATCCAAATTATCGGCTAATATCCGGACGACGTCTTCCCGCGATAATTTTTTTTGCGTTTTCGCATCCAGCAGCGTGCCGGACAACGTTTGTAACATCGATTGAACACCGATCAGATCGTTTTTGAACGATTGCGAGAAGGCCAGTCCGACCTGGCCCGCTTCGAGCTCTCCTTTGCTTAGACTGACCGAATGAAGCTGCCTCAAGCTCAGGCCGATGAGCGTGCCAAAGGCCGCGATCAGGACGAGCCCGACCGTCGCGACGAGCTTGATGGAAAGATTGAGATTTCGATACCATGCCATTATGTAAGTTCCCCCTCGTGTGCAATATGACATATATCGACAATTTTTGCTAAAAACATTAGTGAGTTTTTACATGGCAAAAAAATAACTGCATCCCCGCTTGTTAGATGGCTCTAACTTGCGGGATGCAGTTTCCTTGTTCGGAGACGTTTGCGTATTGCGAATCATTATCCTTTCAAAGCGCCGATCATGACGCCTTTGACGAAATATTTTTGCACGAATGGATAAACCAGCAGGATCGGGACGGTAGCCACCATAATGGTCGCGTACTTGATCGTTTCCCCGATTTGGAACTGGTCGCCCGCGCTGGCGCCTTGGGACATGCTGTCCGTCGAGTTGGAGATTAATATTTCGCGCAGGATGACCTGCAGCGGGAACAAGTCGCGATCTTTCAGGAAGATGGAGGCGTAAAACCAGCCGTTCCATTTTTCCACCGCATAGTACAAAATCATGACGGCGATGACCGGCATGGACAGAGGCAAAATGATTTTGAACAAAATCGTGAAATGGTTCGCGCCGTCCATTTTGGCCGATTCTTCGAGACTGTCCGGGATCGCCATGAATGCCGTACGCATAATGATCAGGTTGAACGTATTGATGGAAAAAGGAATAATCGTCGCCCACAGCGAATCGACGAGCCCGATGCCTTTCACGACGAGGTAGAGCGGGATGAGGCCGCCGTGGAAAAACATCGTGAATACAATGATGAAAATGAACACTTTGTTCCACATCACATTTTTGCGTGACAGCACATACGCGCCGAGCGCCGTAAGAAACAGGTTGATGATGACGCCGAAGACGAGGATGAACAGTGTATTGCGATATCCTGTCATTATGCTCGGATTTTTAAATACGCTCTCGTAGGCGGAGAAGCTGAGTCCGAGCGGTTTCCATAGAAAGCCCGTATGGCTGATCAACTGCGAGGCGTCGCTGATCGAAGCGAAGGCAACGTATAGCAGCGGATACAATGTAATGACGACGAGAGCGAGCAAAACGGTATGAATCACGACATCGAACGTTTTATCCGCCAATCCGGCGTTCTTGTGCATAATGGTCCCTCCTAAGGGCATTGCGAAGCAATGCCAGCATCGAAAGCATAAGCTTGGGCATTGCGGAGCAATGCCAGCATCGAAAGCATAAGCTTGGGCATTGCGGAGCAATGCCTATTCCTTTTACCACAAACTGCTTTCACTAACTTTCCGGCTGATACGGTTGGCCAGAATAAGCAGCAGCAAATTGATCACGGAGTTGAAAATCCCGACGGCAGTGCTGTAGCTCCAGCCGAACTCGAGCAAACCTTTCCGATACACGAACGAATTAATGACATCGGCCGTGTCGTAAGTGCCCGGATTGTAGAGCAAAATGATCTTTTCAAAGCCGACGTTAAGCAGGTTGCCCATCCGCAGGATGAACATGATCGCAATCGTCGGCAAAATGCCGGGCAGCGTAATGTGTACGATTTGCTTCCACCGGCTTGCGCCGTCCATGCGGGCCGCTTCGTACTGTTCTTGGTCGATGCTCATGAGCGCGGCGATATAAATAATCGACTCCCAGCCGATTTTTTGCCAAATTTCGGAAAGAATGTAGATGGGGCGGAACAGCTCGGGCTTTTGCAGAAGCGCTAACCCGTCGCCGCCGAAGTAAGTGAGCAGCGTATTGATGACGCCGCCGCTGTTCGTAAAGTCTTTAATCATGCCGCAGATGACGATCAGCGAGATGAAGTACGGCATGTACGTCACGGTTTGCACGAACCGTTTGAACGCCTGGTGACGCACTTCGTTGATCAGAATCGCCAAAATGATCGGCATGGGGAATTCAAAGCATAAAGAATATACGCTGATTAAAACCGTGTTTTTCAGTATACGCCAAAAATAATAGCTGCTGAAAAAATCATAAAAGTGTTTGAGCCCGACCCAATCGCTGCCGAGAATCCCTTTCATCGGGGAGTAGTCTTTAAATGCGATAATCGCTCCGTACATCGGCCCGTATTGAAAAATGGCATAAAACGCGACGACGGGGATCATCATCACGTACAAATATTTATTCAGCAGAAAGTCTTTTTTGAATCGCTGCATAAAGGACGCCTTTCGAGCGTGCTCGGCTCGCTTCGCTTCCATTTCAAGCGTCATCGACTTGGCCATTACCATTCCCCTCCTTCCAAAGGCTGACTTTGCTGTTTTTTTAAGCAGGAGGGAGGGCGCAGGCCCTCCCGGCAGTCATTTACCGTTTGTTATAACGATCCAGAGCGGCTTTTTGAATTTGGATCGCCCGGTCCAGCTTGAGCGATTTCATTTTTTCCTGATATTTTTCGAAGTTGTCGAGCGGCTCGGTGCCCAAAATAATTTTGATCGTCATTTCATCGACAAGGGTGTTGACGTCCGTCATAATTTTCGCGAACTCGGAGCTTTCCTCCGGCGTCGGCGTAATCGGCGGCAGCTGGTATTTGCCCATGTCGGTTTTTTGCCAAATGCCAACCGCGTCGCGCTGCGTCGGAAGCGCCAAGTACTGCTCGATATAGCGCTTGTCTTGAACGAACGGTCCGTTATAGTTAGCCCGGAAGTACGTCGACATCGCCTGGGCCGGAGCCAGTTTATCCGGATTTTTCATGATGAGATCGGTATATTTCGGATAGCCGTTCTCCATTTTGTAGCTGACGCCTTCGGTACCGAAGTTAAACAGCATGTGTCCGGCTTCGCTGTAGCCGTAATCGAGCAATCTTGCCGCCAATTCCACATTTTTCGAGTTGGCCGTAATCGCCACCATCCCGCCGTTCGAGAACGGCTGGTCCCGCTGGCCGAATTTCGGCGTGTCGCCTTTTTTCAGCACCGGATACGGGGTTGCGACGAGCTTCGCTTTCGGATCTTTCGCCTCGATCAGAGGCTGCCATTTGCCGATACCGCCGCCGGCATTGCCGACCGTCGCGCCGGTGGCTCCGGAAGAAATATTGGCGTCCCATTGCTTGTTGTCTACGGTTGCGATGTTTTTATCAAGCAATCCGTCCGCGTACCAGGTGCGGAATAACTGCAGGAAGTCTTTGTAGCCTTTTTCCGCCGGACCGAACTTGATCTGTCCGCCTTCCAAATAGAAATTGCGCGTGACGCCGAAGGCGCCGCTGAACGCGCCGTTGTTGAAATCGTTGAATACGCGCGGCGCGCTGTTGACGGAGAACGGTGCCGTTGCGCCTTTCTTTTCCTTGAACGCTTTGAGCATCGCCGTCCATTCGTCGATGGTGGTTGGCACCGGAAGCCCGAGCTCGTCAAGCCAATCTTTGCGCACGATCGGCCCCTGGAACACCATGAGCGCCTCGTCGCCGCGAATAAACGGGAAGGCGAAGTAGTTGCCGTTATCCGTTTTGACCATCTTGTCGACTTCGGGATGCTCCTTCAAATATTTCTTCAAATTCGGCGCATATTTATCGATGACGTCGTTCAGCTTCAATATATAACCGTCTTTAATCGCTTTTTCCGGTCCGCCCGGGAAAGACAAGAAATCGTATTCAATCATATCCGGCAGCTCGCCCGAGGCCAGCATCACGTTCAGCGCTTCTTTGGCCTGGTTGGCCGGAGGGGCGGTAAACTTGATTTTGACGCCCGTCTGCTTTTGCCACTCCTGGAAGAACGGCGTTTCCTCATGCGAAGCTTTGACCCCGCGAAGGTTGCTGGTCAGGTCGCCCCAATACGTTAAGGTTTTGTCGGATTTCATCGGATACGTAACCGCAGCACCCTGCGTAGAAGATCCGTTTGGAGTCTTGCTGCCTTCCGCCGCATCCGGCGCTTTTGAAGTACATGCTACCATTAAGCCGCCCATCATCGTGGTTGCCAGCATGACGGGGACGAATTTCTTGGATCTCCGTTTCATATGGTATGACCTCCTGATTTGTCCGGTTTGTCCGGATTTCTATGAGATGCTTCTCATGCCATCATTATATGACAGCGCTTACACAAAATGAAATCGTAATTATATCCAATTCAGTCGGCAAAATGCTATGAGCCCATATGCAAAATAGCCACTCGCATCGGCAAAACCTCCAAAAAGGGGCCAAGCCCAAACGAAAAAGCCGCACCGCTGCGGCTTATTCTTCCAATAATTCCTTATATTTTCCCGGCGTGATGCCTTCGTATTTTTTGAAGGTGCGGATAAAGGCGTTCACATCGTTGAAGCCCGCGAGACTTGAGGCGTCGGTAATGTTTTTTTTGCTGTCGGCGATCAATTGTTTCGCCTTTTCAATCCGTACCTTATTGATGAAATCAAGCAGCCCTTCGCCGGTATGATCTTTAAACAGTCGGGACATGTAAGTCGGCTTCATCTCAAAATGATGCCCGATCATCGTAATGTTCAGGTTGGGATCGCGGTAGTGCTCGTGAATGAACGCCGTGATCCGCTCGGCCAGCTCGCTGAGCGCATGTTGCCGCGATTGCTGAATGTTCTGCTGGCGTTTGGCGGAAGTATAATCGCATACTTTCTGCAGCAGCCCAGTCATTTGCATCTGCATGTCTTGCAGCGTTTCGCATGTGCTCAGTCGTTCGATGCGCTTCGTATTTTGCAGCAGGAAATGTTCCTGCCCGTCTCCGATTTCGCTGACAGTTTTCATCATCGTGCTGACCAAGTCCAGCATCAAGCATCGCGCAATGGCAATGGACACGACGGGACGGTTCAGATTTCGCTCGATGATGCCGCTAAGCGTCTCCTTCGACCGTTCGAAGTCGCCGATCTTCACGTAATTGATCAGCTGCTGCTCGACCTGAAGCGGGTAATAATACGCGGCGGGCTCGCTGTCGTCCGCTCCCGTTTTGTAAATTTGTTCATAAGACAATATCTCATTGCTGCCCATTACCAGCTTATATTCCATCGCGTCGAGCGCTTCCAGGTATGCTTTGGCGATGTTGTCGATTCCGCTGTGGATCGATGAGATCGATAGCGTCAAGTGCAGATGGTAGTGCGTATTCAAAAACGCTTGCGCTTCTTTAGCGATTTGCATTAAATCGTCCATGCGCGAACCTTCATCCTGTTCGGATACATTGATCAGGCAGGCAAGCGTATGATCGACCTCGGCCGTGTAGCCGCGATGCCGCCGCCCGGCCAGCTCTTCGACGACGTTGCTTACGATAAACTGGAGCAGTTTTTGTTTGTCGCCCGTCTCCATCCCGTCCAGCCTTTCATGAAAGGGGGCGCTCGCTTCGACATACAGCATAATGACGGCGAAGTCGCTGGAGATCGGCTTCATATTAAACGTAATCAGCGATTCGTCGACCGGGATTTGACTGTCGATGCGGCCTTTCAGCAGACGTGCGATAAAATTCGAGCGCAGGATGTGCTGCTGGCTTTTCATCCGGTCCATGATTTTATCCATCTCGCTGAGTGTGCTGCCGATCGCTTGTTCAAGAAATTGAAATTCGTTGTGCTCTTTGCCGTAGCTGACATTGGATTTGCCGGAAAACGTCTGCACGAGCCGCCGGACCGGGTTGTAGTTGCGGCGCAGGAACACATAGGTCAGCAGACTGCCGCCGGACAAGCTGATAAGAACGCTTACATAAGTCAAGTTCCGTACATGCTGCGCTTTCTCCCAGTATAGGGAACTCGGGATCATGGAAATATAGGTCAGCCCGACGCGCTCCGAACGAATGGAATGAATCTCGTATTTTTCCCCGTCTTTTTTATAGTAAAAAAACTTGGATTCATCGCCGAGCTGGTCGAACGGAAAATCGGAAGGGATCGTTTCGTTGGCGTTGGAAACGAGCGTCTCGTTATTCCGGTTCAATATGAGCACATGCCCTTTATTGAACAGCTCTACATTCTGGATCGCGCCAAGGATGCGCGCTTGATCGATCATGACGACGTTGGTTGCCAGCGTCCCGTCTTTATCCGTATTGTAGGGGCTGACGTAAGCGACCGTTTTGCGAATTTTAAGGTTTTCATCGATTCGGACCATCGGCACGAAGCCCCGGAAATCTTTGCGGTCGACCAGGGAGCTCCATTCGCCATAAGGAAACGAAGGATCGGCATGCAAAGTTTGATAGGCGAACGGCCCGCTGCGGACGGTGCCAGGAAGTACGACGGTATTATCGCCGCCGAGGTACGTATAAAACAAATCGACGGTCGGGTAGGCGGATTGGTACAAATTGAAGTCCTGCGTCAGTTTGTATCGATCGTAAATATACTCGTTTGGAGAAGAGGCGTACTTATTGGAATTCAGCAGCTCCTGCATCTGCAAGTTCCAGGTCATTTCGAAGTTCAGGCGCTCCATCGACAAGAAGTAGTTGTCCATCACTTCCCGGACCTGCTTCAGTAACGAAAGATTCGCTTGGTGGATCTCGCCTTCGAGCGTCGTGCTGGATTCGCGGTATACGATCACGCTGATCATGACGGGCAGCAGAAGAACGGCCAAATAGGAAAATAGCCAGGTCAACACAATACTTCGACGATGAATGGAAATGGTTCTCGGCAACAGCATTCGGTGTTCCTCCTCATAGCAGACTGCTTCAGGCGGTTCTTCATCGAAAGGCATCCGTCACATTCATTCTTATTTTAATGTTTATTTAAATCGGCGTACACCTTTTAGAAAATATTGTTTGAACCGGCGCGGCGAAGGGTAATGGGTAATGATTAGACAATCGTATATACAAGGGGGCTCGGAAATTGTGCTGTACATCTTATGCTATAAGGGAAAAAGTCTGGGAAAACCAATGGAATGGTCGGATGCGGAAGTACGGCTTCAGCAGATGAGCCGCTGCTTTAACGGTCTGGAGATTGTGCCTTGGCATGCGAATGACAACGCCGAAACCATCCCCGAACAGCACAAGCTGGGATAGAAAAAAAGAACCGCGTAAGCATCAAGTGGATGCCAGCGGCTCTTAGCGGTGCATTAATTCGCGTCAGTCATCAGCTGCGTATACTGATCATCCGATAGAACGCGGCGAGCGGTAACATAACGTTTTGTGTAGTAGGAGTCGCTCATTTTCGTAATGATGACGCCTTTGTCCGTAGCGGAGTGATAAAATTTGCCGTCGCCCACGTATACGCCTACATGGGAGATTCCTTTGCCGTCAGTATTGAAAAATACCAGGTCGCCGGGGCGAAGCTGATCTTTGTCCACCGAGTCGCCAACCGTGGCTTGGCCTTTGGAAGTATGCGGCAGGTCGATACCGAACTTTTTGAACACCCAAGAAGTATAGCCGGAGCAGTCAAAGCCTTTCGTTGTTGTGCCGGACCATTTGTACGGCGAACCCAATCCTGCGTTTACCGCTGAGCTTAGTGGGGTTTCAGCAAATGCGCTGCCAACCGAGATGGTGCAAAACATAGTCAAAGAAAGTGCAAAACCGACAAGCTTCTTCAAAGAAGTTTCCCCTTCCGGTGCCTACGAGGTTAGCTTGAGGGTTCGGTTGAAGGTTCCCTATGATCACTGTGAAGCGAGATCAATTCACCCAAATTGTGGTCCCCCGTTTTCCGCGAACGGAAATTCGGCAAAATTTTCATTTTGTATTGCTATGTACAGGTATTCGTGGAAAACTGAGCTTTTCCTTCTTTTGTCACAATATTGTCACAATAATTAGGTTAAAACATGAAACCTGCCGATTCGCACCGGGGTTGAGTGTTAGCGCTTACAAAATAAGGAAACAGAAAATCGCCCATCCTTTCCAATCCTTGGAATTTTGTCGAAAAAAGCCGCTACCGCTCGCAGCGCGGCGCCGACATAAAGAACGTGTCGGTCAACGGCGAAAAAGGCCCCGCCTCCTCCGATTCATCGGGGAAGTGGGGCCTAAACGGCGCAAACGGTATTATGCTTTTTCCGACCAAAGTGCATATTGGGTGGCGATCGCCCACAATTTCATGAACATGTGAACGAGTCGGTACGCCTGGAACAATACAAGTGCGGCTAATCCGGCCCAGACGAAGGCGGAAACCATGACGGCCGCCGATACGATGAAGGTAATCGCCAACACGCCCAAAGCGGTTAATACGATGACATGTCCTTGCCTCATCACGAACAGCACGGTGTAGAGAGAAGAGCGGCCGTCCACTTTACCGACCTGCAAATACAGAAAGAGCAGCTGCAGCAGGAAAATGTAAGCGATAAAGCAGCCGGTTGCAGGAAGAAGCGCTTTGCCGAGGTCGGTGTAGGAAGACTGCTCGGCATATTGACGCAGCGCATATGGCACGAGCCAGTACAGCGGGACCAGCGATAAAAGCGTCTGTAGCGCATACAGGCCGAGGAAGGGGAGGGCCAGCTTGCGAATCCCCTTCACGAAACGGTAGCCCGCATTCATTTCCAAATGATGCAGCGAATAATAGATACCGGCGTTGATGACTGGACTGAGCAGCATGCGCAAACCGATCAGAGCGCTCGCCCACCATATATACGGCATGAGCAAATCGGTCTTCATGATCTGAAACTGCCCTTCGATCCAGAACAGCTGAGCCGTTTCGTGAGAAAGATCCTTGCCCGGATACCGGTGAAGCAAAGGGACGACAATGGATTGAATCAGTTTGTAAATCAACACGCCCCAAGCCAAATTATAAAGGAAGAGCGCAAAGACGGCGAACGGTTGCTGCCAGGCGATCGCCCAGCCTTTTTTCATCCAATACCACATAATCGCTTCTCACCTCTCACAAGGCGACCCATCCGAACAAGGTCTCCAAAATTTTCACGACGCTCATATTCCAACGGGCCGAAAGCTTCGGATCGACGTTTGTTTTCATGAATCCGTTAATCCGTTTATTCTCGAGCACAATCGTATGCTGCGGATCGATAGCGACCCAATCGAGCGGGGCCGTATATTTAAAGCTCATAATGACTTCACTGTCCGCGCCGTCCCACGTTTTGTCAATCTGCGATCCGTCGGCGAAGCGGAATCGGATGGGCACGTCCCGATACGTTCCGCCCAGCTTGCGCAGCTGCACTTTATTTTCGTAAACGGTTTGCCCGCCTTCGGTCAGTTTGCGGGTTTCAATGCCGGTTACCGCGTAATCGACCATCATGCCGTTATACACATATTGGTCGAAGAAGTCTTTCCAGCTTGTTTTGGTTACGTCTTCCACCGTTTTCTGAAAATCGCTAGATGTCGGATGCTTGAATTTCCAACGCTGAAAATAGTTGCGCATAATTTTATCCATCGTATCCGGGCCGACCTGCCGCTCCATCGCTTTGAGCACCAGCTTGGCGCGGGTATATACATTTTCGGCATACTGATTGTGGCCGCTGAAGCTCCATGAATTTTTGCGCAGCGCCGCCGGCGATGTGATATAGCTCGACTCGACAAGCAAATTCGGTCGTACGCCGTACTCGGAAGCCATGAGCTTATCTTCCGCATAGGAGGTGAACCCTTCATCCAGCCAGGCTTCCTCGAATTCGTTGCTTGCCACCATGCCGTAGAAGAACTGGTGACCGATTTCATGCACGACAACGCGCTCGAGCTCGAGGTTCGGGTTTTCTTCCGAAGCGCCCCACGCGGTAACGAGCGTCGGGTACTCCATGCCGCCAGCTCCGTTGCCTTCCTCCGGCGGAACGACGATCGACAGGGTGGAGTAAGGATAGCTGCCGTACCATTCGGAGTAGCGGGCCAGCGCTTTTTTGGCGGCGGTCATGTACCGGGCCTTGAGCGCTTCATGCTTCGGATCGAGATACAGCTTAATGCGTACGCCCGGCAGCGACTTGGTTGCGTAAGGCTCTTCGTAATAGATGAAGTGGGGGGAAGCGGCCCAAGCGAAATCGTGGACATCGTCCGAATAAAAATAGTACGTTCTCGTCTTCCCGTCGTCGGCAACCGGCCGGGTCGGAAAGCCGGTGGCTGCGACCGTGTAAGCGGAGGGCACCTTCAGCTTGACGTCAAATATGCCGAAATCGGCATAAAACTCGGAATTGCCGTGATACTGGTGAAGATTCCAGCCTTCTTCCTCGCGGCCGCGAGTGCCTTTGGGCTCGTATACGGCGATTTTCGGAAACCATTGACCAGCCATGACAAAATCGCCGGCATAGCCCATACGGGCAAACACTTGAGGGAGCTGCACCACAAACTCGGTCTTCAGATTCACCTTCTCTCCCGGCAGCACGGCTCGGGGCAGCGGCACCTTGATCAGCGTCTTGTCATCCTTGTTGCCGTCGTCCGGCTGCACGTATTCGATACGGTCCCCGAGTTCCAGCTCCGCTCCGTCCATCGTTCGGATCGACTTCACGGTCATGCTGCCGTGATTACCGTCCTTGCTTGCATCGCTGCGCAGCTTCCCGCCGGATTCTTTCATGAATGTTGTCTTTTTCGATTCAAACGCATTCGGATACAGATGAAAGTACAATTCCTTTACCGGTACGCTTCCAGGGTTTTTCCAGGTCAGCGAGGAGGTACCGGTAATCATTTTGCCGGCGGCGTCAAACTCAGCGTTCAAATGATATTCCACGATGCGTTCGCTCAGCGGTTTGGGTGCCGGCTTCTCGGCAGGCTTGGCCGGCAAGCTCGGCGGCGCTGGAGGTGGCGCTGCAGGCTCTGTCAGCCGAAGCGAGGCGGACGCGCTTTTCGCTTCGCTGGAGGGCAGGAATATGCCGGTGGACGAGCCGTCCGCTTGTCCTTTGGACAGCGGCCAAGCGGGCGCTTCGATCGCCGAGCGCGCGGAGGCGGATTTCACCGGCTTCAGCTCCAGCGGATTCACGGCATCATCAGCCGTTGCGATGCCTGGGTAAGCGGCCGGGGAAGCGGCGGGCAGCATCCACCCGCCAGCCTTCGTGCCCGGCTGCATTCCGTCAGGAAGCAGGGAGCCTGTGAGCAGGGTCACGCCGCAGGCCAGTAAGAGGACGGTGCCCCATTGTGAGGTTCGATTGCCGAGTCGTTTTCTCATTCCATTTTCACCCCGTTGACAAGCATCTACAGCATGTATATGTTTGTGGGACGAGGATTATTTCTGCGGAAATGAAAAAAAGCCGTGCGAACAGCGAGGCCGCGTACTGCAAGGCTTTCCTTCCGGGTTATGCTTACCCTTGTTACTATAGGCGGAATTCGTTAAAATTAGAAGGAAGTAACGATTTCAAGATTTCCATGACCGAGAATCACTCGATAGGATGGTGCACAATGAGCACGAATGAAACGAATGCACAGCCCGGAGCGGGGGAACAGGGCAAGAAGCTGCCTTCGCTCAATATTATAAGCAACAAAGAAACGAAGCACCGGGGGTTCGGGCAAGGCACGATCGACCTTAGCCAACTGTCGAGCGTCATTATCGACGGCGACGAGGCGTATCTGGATATGGGTGCGCTGCACGCAAAAAGCAAGATCGAGAAGGGCATCAAGTTTACGACCGACAAGTCGGAAGCGCAGAACGGGCGCCCATGCTGGATCGTATGGGTAGCGGTCGATTTCAAAGAAGAAGGCAAATATTACGCGGGCGTAACCTCCTGCGAAATGCTGGTTGACACGGAGGCGAGAAGAGGCTGGAAAATTCTTGCGGACCACGTCAATCGAATGGACTATGCGCTCAAGCGGCGCATCATGGTCGATAATTTGGGCGCCGCGCAGAAGGCTGCGCTCAAAAGGCTGCTGATCGAAACGGACCCGAAAATGTGGGAGCTTTCGGAGCCGAATATAAAGGAAGCACTTGGATAAAAAAGATTTTGTCTATTATGTGACGGTCATTGTACGGCATGGCATAACGATGTATACTAAACGCTAGTATATGCATCATATACTAGGACAGCAAAAAGGCAGACCTCCGGTCTGCCTTTTTGTGTTGCCGGGAAGCCCGGCGCCGCGCTTCATTTTCCGTGCCGAATACGTGCTGAGTCACCGGCGGATGGCCCTTGAGCGATCCCAGTCGCAGGACCATGCGATCTGCGTCATACGGCTGCGGAAGAGCTTCCGTCGTCCGTCCTCCTGGCCTAGTCGGTCCCGCCCCAGAATGCCGCCGTCAGTTATTCCACCAACGTTTCAAATCTTCCCACCATGTGCCGTTCTGCTTATCCTTGCCCGGCTTCGGATCGTTTTTCGCCGGTTGCTGCGAGCAGTACTCCGTCGGCTCCGTACCGGCGATAAACGCTTCGAGCCGCGGGTTCGGGCAGCCTTCGCCCGCCAGCTTGCCCGTCGCCGGATCGATGTAGACGCTGACGACGCCTTCCGGCACCTCGAACAGCTTTGGCGGCACCGACTCGAGCGTACGCTCCGTGAACTCGGCGAAGATCGGCGCCGCCAGATGCGACTCGATCGTGCCGATTGTGCGGTCTTTGTCGTAGCCGACCCATACGGCAGTGGACAACTCCGGCGTGTACCCGACGAGCCACGCATCCGTATTCGTCGTTCCCGTTTTTCCGGCGACCGGGCGTTTCATGACGCTGGAAACCCGGCTGCCCGTGCCACCCTGGTCAAATACGCTTTCCATGAGCTGCGTCAGCACATACGTGTACGCCGGCTCAATGATCGTTTCCTGCCTCGGCTTCGCTTCGTACAGTATCCGTCCCCGGCGGTCTTCGATCCGGATGATGGCCGTCGGCTCCGCCCGCACGCCTTGATTTGCCAAGATGCCGAACGCCGACGCCATCTCGTACGGGCTGACCGGAAACGTTCCGAGCGCGAGGGAAGGCACCGGCTTCATCGGGCTGGTAATGCCCATGCGCTTCGCCATCTCGATGACGCGGTCCGGCCCCGTCTCCATTATCGTGTGAACGGCATAGATGTTATCCGACTTCGAAATCGCCGTCCGCATATCGATCATGCCGAAAAATAAATTGCCGAAATTGCTGGGCGTATACGTCTGCCTGTCCTGATCGTACGTAAACGTCGTCGGTTCGCTTTTGAAACGGGTGAGCGGCGTGAAATTTTTCTCCTTGAGCGCCGTCAAATAGACGAAAGGCTTGAAGGAAGAGCCCGGCTGGCGCGTGCTGGCAAAAGCCCGGTTGAACTGGTTTTCCGCATAACTGCGCCCGCCGACCATCGCCTTCACGTACCCGCTTCGCGGATCGATCGATACGAGAGCGGACTGCAGCTCCGGAAATTTCTCCAATTGCTCCTTCACGACGTCTTCCGCATTTTTTTGGGCCTTCAGATCAAGCGTCGTATAAATGCGAAGGCCCATATCTTCGAATTGATCCTCTTCGATGCCGAGCAGCTCCGTCGCCCGATTGCGCACGTAATCGCGGAAGTATGGTGCGGTGATCGGCTTTTTGCTTTCCAGCGGCAAAATGTTCAGCTTCTCCCGGGCGGCGGCATCCGCTTCCTGCTGCGTAATATAACCCGACTCCACCATCGTGTGCAGCACCGTTTTTTGCCGGTTCAGCGCGCTGTCCATATCGTAATACGGGGAGTAATAGCGCGGCCCCTTCGGTATGCCGGCGAGCAGCGCGCTCTCCGCAAGCGTCAAGTCGTGCGCCGTTTTGCCGAAAAACAGCTGTGCTGCCGCCTGAATGCCGTACGTGGAATGTCCGTAATAAATTTGGTTCAAGTATTGCTCCAATATTTGATCTTTGCCCATTTGCAGTTCCATTTGTACGGCATAGTACGTTTCCTTCAGTTTGCGGGTCCATGTACGGTCATGCGTAAGATACAGATTGCGCGCGAGCTGCTGGGTGATCGTACCGGCGCCCTGCACTTTCGCCATATGCTGCAGATTGACGAGCGCCGCCCGGGCGATCCCTTCCGGATCGAAGCCGTAATGATTATAAAACTTCCGGTCCTCGACCGAGAGCGTCGCTTCGATCAGCATCGGGGAAATGTCGCTTAGTTCTACCGCCTGCCGGTTTTTCCCTCCGCCGTAAGCTTCGATGAGCGTGCCGTGCACGTCGTACATTTCCGAAGCCATGGCCATTTTCGATACGGGCAGCGACTGGGACCGCATGAACAGCAGCGTGACAATCGCCCCGGCCACAACGAGGATAAGACAGGAAAAAGAAAAGGAGGTCCATTTTTTTAGACGGCGGACCCACCGGACATCTTTCGCGCCTTCCGCTTTTGTTCGCTTGTCGGCCATGCCGGGTCAGCCCCTTTTTCTCGTGGAATACGGTTCCTTATAAATGAAAAATAAAGTCCCTATTCTCCATTATGGTAAAACATAGAAACCGCTATTCACCATAGGGTGAACAAATCGTTAATTTTTTTGATTTTGCATCGTCCTGAGGCCGTCGGCGGGTTGCATTTTGGGGGAGATACTCTATAATACAATTTGACGCTCAAGGCGTCTTTGAAACAGGCTGGTTATGCGTGCCCGTAAGTCACGGTATCCCCGGATACCGACATATATGCTGCTAAAAGAAAGGTGTGTTTGACAGTGGAATTGTGGTATACGGAGAAACAGACGGAGAACTTCGGCATCACGGCGAAAATTCGCGAAACGCTCGTTACGGAGAAAACCGATTTTCAAGACTTGGTGATGATCGATACGGTAGAGTGGGGCCGCATGCTCGTGCTTGACGGCATGGTCATGACGACGATTAAGGACGAATTTGTATATCACGAAATGGTGGCGCATCCCGCGCTTAATACGCATCCGAATCCGAAGCATGTGCTGGTTGTCGGTGGCGGCGACGGCGGCGTCATCCGCGAAGTGCTGAAGCATCCGCAAGTGGAGAAAGCCGTTCTCGTCGAAATCGACGGCAAAGTGATCGAATACTCGAAGAAATACCTCCCGGAAATTGCCGGAGAGCTGGATAACCCCCGCGTTGAAGTCATTGTAAACGACGGATACATGCATATCCACGATCACAAAAATACATACGACGTCATCATGGTCGATTCGACGGAGCCGGTAGGCCCTGCGGTCAACCTGTTTACGCAAGGCTTCTATAAAGGCATCTACGATGCGCTCAAGGAAGACGGCATTTTCGTAGCGCAGACGGACAACCCTTGGTTCAAAGCGGAATTGATCCAAACCGTGAATCGCGACGTGAAAGAAATTTTTCCGATTGTTCGCGTATATTGCGCCAACATCCCGACCTATCCGAGCGGTCTGTGGACATTCACGATGGGCAGCAAAAAGTACGATCCGCTGCAAGTGGACGAAACGAAAATCGACGAGATCGAAACGAAATATTACACGCCTCGACTGCATAAGGCCGCTTTTGCGCTGCCGAAGTTTGTAGAGGACTTGACGAAGTAATCCAAGTAAGCTAAGGAGATCATAAACGATGCGACTCGATCAAAAATATTCCGGCAACGTCTTTATCCTCAGCTCGGACGACTATGCGGCTTCCAAAGCGGTCATTTACGGCATGCCGATGGACTATACGGTCAGCTTCCGTCCCGGCTCCCGTTTCGGCCCTTCGCGGATCCGCGAAGTATCGATCGGCCTGGAGGAATACAGCCCTTATCTGGATAAAAGCCTGGAGGACATCACATACTTCGATGCCGGCGACCTGCTGCTGCCTTTCGGCAATGCGGGGCGCAGCCTCGAGATCATCGGCGACTACGTGAAGGGGCTGCTGGCCGACGGCAAATTCCCGTTCGGTCTCGGCGGCGAGCATCTGGTCAGCTGGCCGGTCATTCAGCAGGTATACGCCAAGTATCCCGACCTCGCGCTGATTCACATCGATGCGCATGCCGACCTGCGCGAGCACTACGAAGGGGAGCCGTTGTCCCACTCGACGCCGGTGCGCAAAGCGGCGGGGCTCATGGGCGGCAAAAACATTTATCAATTCGGCATCCGTTCGGGCTCCCGCGAGGAGTTCCAGTACGGTCGCGAAAACATCAACTTCTACCCGTTCGAGGTACTCGAACCGCTCAAGAAGGTGCTGCCGGAGCTTGCCGGCCGTCCCGTATATTTGACGATCGATATCGACGTGCTCGATCCGAGCTGCGCGCCGGGTACCGGCACGGCCGAAGCGGGGGGCATCACCTCGAAGGAGCTGCTTGCGGCCATTCATGCAATGGCGCTATCGGAGCTGAACTTCGTCGGAGCCGATATCGTCGAGGTTGCGCCTGCATACGACCCTACGGAGCAGACGCAGATTGTGGCGAGCAAGCTGATCCGCGAGATGCTGCTAGGTCTGGTGAAGTAGGCGTTCACTTATCATGTTATGCCAGCGAAAAAGCCGATCCGGTTGGCCGACAAGGCCGCCGGAACGGCTTTTTTGCACATCGGCTTCATATCTTAATTGTATATAAAGGGAAAAGCGCGATGACGTAGAATTAATATTCCATGCCAGACAGGGAAGAGGGGAGACAGCGATTATGAAATCGGTTACGGTACAGCACTTGGTGGACCGTTTTTCATTGGAAGTATTAACCGGGGAAACGGGGCTGGACCGGATGATCCCGAAAGCCAGGGTTCATCGTCCGGGGCTTGAATTTGTCGGATACTTCGATTTTTTCTCTCACGCCCACGTACAAGTGCTGGGGAGCAAAGAAATTACGTATTTGCACACGCTGAGCGAAGAAGAACGGAACCTGCGGATCGGCAACATCGTGAAATACCATCCGCCATGCTTTGTGGTGACCCGCAATCTGGAAGGGCTCAAATATTTGAAAAAGTATTGCGAGGAAGAGGGAATCGCGCTCTTGCGCACGCCGGAGCCGACCAATAAATTTACCGAATTGCTGGATGCGTACTTGGCCAAAGCGCTCGCTCCCGAAATTGCGATTCATGGCGTATGCGTCAACGTGTCCGGGATCGGCATCCTGCTCCGCGGGCAGTCCGGCGTCGGCAAAAGCGAAACGGCGCATACGCTGATTCGCCGGGGGCACCGCCTTGTGGCGGACGATGTCGTCGTCTTGAAGAAGATCAGCCCCGAGACGATACTGGCTACGCATAATGAAATCAACAAAGAGTTTCTGGCGCTTCGCAGCATCGGGCTGGTCAACGTTTCCCGCTTGTACGGGCGCAAGGCGTTTCAGGACGAAACGCGGATCGTGCTGGACATCGAACTGTCCAAATGGCAGGAGAACGCTTTGAACAACGAACTGGAGATGGAACAGCAGTATTCGAGCTATTTGGATGTGAAAATTCCGAAGATCGAAATTCAGCTGCAGCCGGGAAGAGACGTGGCCGGGCTTGTCGAAGCGGCGGCGAACAACTGGTATCTTCAAAGGCAAGGCTACAGCGCGGTCGAAGATTTCATGAAACGAATCGAGAATCAGATATAAATCGGGAGGCCGTGAGGCCGGGGATGGGGCGGACGCCGTAAGGCGGAAGCCTCTTTTCGCATGCGCGGATCAGGTTGAACGCAGCGTAAATACCGTCAATTCGGGCCGACACCAGAACCGGATCGGGTATTGAGAGACGCCGATGCCCCGATTTACATATAACTGAAGCTTGCCGTCGCCGAGAGCATACTGTCCTTTAACGTACTTTTTTGCATACTTAGGGACCATGATATGCCCGTAAAAAGGTAAGCGGACTTGTCCGCCATGACTATGTCCGGACAGCTGTACATCAACCGGATGCTGCACGGTCACATCGGCGAAATCGGGACAGTGGCTCAGCAGCAGGACGAAGTCGTCCGGCGTCGGCTTCTGTAGCGCTTTCCTGATGTCAGGCTTGCCCTGCCACTGATCTTCGACCCCCGCAACCCAGACGGCGGTTCCGTCTCGTTCTGCTCGTACCGCGTCGTTGCGCAGTACCGTAAATCCGCCGGTAGTCAGTGCTTTGACGACACTCGCGGAGCTCGCGTAATAATCGTGGTTGCCGAGCACGGCGAATTTCCCGAGCGGCGCGGTCATGGAGGCGAGCGCATCAATCGCGGCGCTTGTCTCCGCCTCGCCGCCGAGCGCGTAATCGACCAGATCTCCCGTGAAGCAGATCATATCCGGCTTCAGCCGGTTCACTTCCGTGCCGAGGCGCAGCAAATCTTCGGCCGTGTAATGGAAGCCGAGGTGCACGTCGCTGAACTGCACGATCCGCAGGCCTTCCATCGGTGCGGGGAGGCGGCTCAGCTTAAGTGTTACCGCTTCCTGCTCAAGCCATCTCGGCTCGGCGTAACGCGCATAGCCGAAACCGGCCGGCGGCAGCGCGGCGATTGCGGCGGCCGTCAGAAGCGATTTCTTCAGAAACGTTCGCCGGGTCAACTTATCCGGGCTCGTCTTCGGTGGATTATTCATGCGGACCTTCCTCTCTGCTTTCGGTGCTCCATGGACTGTAGACGCAGGAGAATGCCGTTCGGTTTCCTTTCGCGAAAAAAAACGCAGTTCCCCCGGCTTTTGCCGTTGGACTGCGCGGTGCTGTACAATGAAGCTATCTTTTGAATAAATAAAACAGGAGCGGAAACGATCATCATGACAGACAAGCAAACGATGGCCGGGCGGGAGCGCGTCCGCATTTCCATATCCAGCGCGAACGGAAGCGAGCCCGCAACGCAGCAGCAGCTGGCAGGAGAGCTGTTTCGGAAAGGGAGCAGCACATATTTGCGTTATCAGGAATTGCCGGATGCAGGCATGGGCCGAACGGTGACGACGCTTCGCATCGATCCGTCCGGGCTGCGCATCGTCAGACAGGGCGACGTGCAGTTTGAGCAAACGTTTCGTACGGGAATGCGGCACCTGGGCTATATCCAAACGCCGCAGGGAAGACTCGAGATCGAGACGGTAACGCATTTTTTTGAATACCGAGAAGAGAGACGGCAGGATCTTTCCCTGTATGTTCACTGGAGCTATGAGCTTTCCGTTATGGGCGAGGAGGCCGGTTCGTTCCGGATTGAACTGACGGCCGTTCCCGAGGTAACCGCTTAGAGGCTTGCCTCCGCTGTGCCGGATAAGTAAACGAATAGGCAAGCAAATGTTACTTGGATACAGACGATACGGCCCGCAGCGCGTGAATTTCTTTGACGCCTCCGATTTTTTTGCCCGGCTTGATCAACAGACGAGCGTGCTTGCGCAGCAGCGTTTTTACCCGCAGCGGGCTGAGTCCCGGGTTTTTGGCCAACATGAGGGCGATGACACCCGACACATGCGAGGTGGCCATGGACGTGCCGCTCAACTCGCTATATTTGCCGCGCATCCAGGTAGAAAAAATTTTTTCGCCGGGTGCGTAAATGTCGATTTGCCTGCCGACATTGCTGAACGGCGCAACGCTGCCTCGGCGCGTCGTAGCGCCAACGGCGATCACCTGGCGCAGCTTGGCGGGATAGTCAATCTCCGCCTGCTTGCCTTCATTGCCGGAGGAAGCGACGATAATGATGCCGGCTTGATATGCGCTCAGTACGGCCGCTTCCAGCGCTCTGCTGTACGCCCGCATTCCAAAGCTCATATTGATGATATCCACTTCATTTTTGATGCACCAGTCAATCCCGCTGATTATATCGGATACGAACGCGCCGCCTTGATGATCGAATGCCTTTACCGGATGAATGATCGCCTGGGGGGCGACGCCGATAATGCCGTGATGTTTCGTGAAGGCGGCGATCGTTCCGGCAATATGGGTGCCATGGCCGTTATCGTCTATAGGAAGCATATGCCGGTGAAGAATATTGACTCCCCACGATAAGCAGTGCCGCAAATCGGGATGGTTGTGATCGACTCCGGTATCGACGACGCCGATGCGGATGCGGTCCCCTTTCGTTTTGGGCCATGCTTGAGGCGCGCGGATATGGCGGACCCCCCATGGGATCAACGTCTTCGTAGGAGCGCTTCTGCTGCGTCGCAGACCGCTGGTCGGCAGCGCCGTCGTATGCGGCCGGGTGGCGTGAACATCAATGCGGGTATCCGTTTCGATCGAATGGATAAAAGGGACGGAAGCGATTTGCTCGGTAGAACGAAGCGTACAGGAGATGGCGCGGATGAGATGCAGCGGTTGAACCTTTTTCAGGAGAGGCAGCGACTTGCTGTAGCGGCTGATGCGCTGAACAAAGGCTGCATAATCCCGATTGTTTCTGAAGCGGATGATGTGCCGCTTTTCGGAGCCGGCATGACTCTCCATAGCTTCATTCAGCCAAAGAGCGAAAGTCGATGGATTCACTATCGATTCCCCCTAGTACGACGTCGGAATTCCTTTTTTTCATCGTATGTGGGATGATGTCCATCCGTATAAGCATATGGCTATAAAGAAAAAAATGGGTTGGTTGCCGTGTCAAAGCGGAACCGGCGACATACGATATATTAGGGGGAATGTCTTTACTACATGAAGCCCGTTACGGTTTAACTTGTAAAAGCTATGTCATTTCTCCGGTTTTACCCAGGGGCTGGAGTCTCTGGTGGATACAGTCAGGGTGAAGGAAGCGTGGATTGTCCGCAGGGCGCGTTGCGCTCATGTGGACAAAAAGCGTATTCCTTCGCTTTTTTTGGCGGTTCATGGGGAGACAGTTGCATTTTTACATAAAATAAGGTTTACTAATGGAGATAATCGTTTAGTTGACAGCTGGCAACGGCGATTCACGTTGCGGCAGTTGCAACTGGGAAGGGATGTGCCCCGGAATGAGTGCTCAATACCAACTTAAAATCAGCTCAGAACAAGCAAAGGAAATGCCGATGGTGGATCTGGCGTTCGAACTGCTCAAGACAGCGAATACGCCGTTTTACTACCGGGATTTAATGTCTGAAATAGCCAAAATCAAAGGTCTGTCCGACGATGAAGTCATGCAGGTCATAGCCCAACTATATACCGAGATTAATATCGACGGCCGCTTTGCTTGCGTCGGGACGAACTTGTGGGGGCTCAAGCGCTGGTATCCTGTAGAGAAATCCGAAGATGCGGTCGGCAGCGGGAAGCGTCCGCGCATTATTAACGACGAAGACGACGATCTGGACGACGAGGATCTGTTCGCGGAGGAAGAGGATACCTTCACAGAGGAAGAAGAGTACGATTCTTACGACACCGTTCGCGACGAAGACTTCGAAGCGGAGGAAGCGGAAGAAGAGACCGAATTCTTCGAGGATGAAGAGGTCGACGAAGAAGAGATAGAAGAAGTCGGTCTGGATGAAGAAGATTCCGAGCTCGAAGACGGGATCGATGATGAAGACGGTGACGACGAGGATGATTTGGACGAGGACGAGGAGAAAGATAAATAACGTCACGCTCGCCGAACCTTCTCTTGACACTACGTGCTGTTCAGAGTAAACTATTCTCTGGGCTTTGGATGAACGTTGCGGACCATGCGGTCCTTTTCGAACGATAAGATAGCTGAACTGCGATAGTCGCACAGCTGTATATTATCGCGGAAAACTAACCTTTATGTCGCGATCGCTCATTCTCGGATGCATCCGCAGGCGGATTCTCACCATGGGAACGGTCCGTCGAGCAGTGATGGTTCATCCGATTCGAACTTCGATAGAAGTTTTCTTACTAAAGTGCCCCGTTGCTACGGGGGACTTTTTCTTTTTTTTAAGGGAAATACTAACCAGGGGGGTTACATAATGACCAAGTATATTTTCGTGACGGGGGGCGTCGTTTCCTCGCTCGGCAAAGGAATTACGGCCGCTTCGCTCGGTCGGCTGCTCAAAAATCGCGGGCTCAAAGTCACGATTCAAAAGTTCGATCCTTATATTAACGTGGACCCGGGAACGATGAGTCCTTATCAGCACGGCGAAGTATTCGTAACGGACGACGGGGCGGAGACGGACCTTGATCTGGGTCACTACGAACGGTTTATCGATATCAATTTGTCCAAGAACAGCAACGTGACGACGGGGAAAATTTACTCCTCCGTCATTGCCAAGGAGCGCCGCGGCGAATATTTGGGTGGGACCGTGCAGGTCATCCCTCACATTACGAACGAAATCAAAGAACGCGTATTCCGTGCGGGACGCGAAGCGCACTCTGATGTGGTCATTACGGAAATCGGCGGCACCGTTGGCGATATCGAAAGCCTTCCGTTCCTCGAAGCGATTCGCCAAATCAAGAGCGATATCGGGCGCGACAACGTGATGTACATCCATGTGACGCTCATTCCGTACTTGAAGGCGGCCGGTGAAGTGAAGACAAAACCGACGCAGCACAGCGTCAAAGAGCTGCGCAGCATCGGCATTCAGCCGCATGTCGTCGTATGCCGTACGGAGCATCCGCTTTCCGAGGATATGAAGCGGAAGCTCGCATTGTTCTGCGATATCGATCCGGGTGCCGTTGTCGAATGCCTCGATGCCGAGACATTGTATGAAGTGCCGATGATGCTGCGCGAGCAAGGGCTGGACGACATCGTCGTGAACCATCTCGGACTGAAAGCGGACCAGCCGGATATGACCGAATGGGAAAGCCTCGTAGGCCGCGTTAAATCGCTGAAAGAAACGACCGAAATCGCGATCGTCGGCAAATATGTGGCGCTTCATGACGCTTATCTCAGTATTGTTGAGGCGCTCGGACACGCAGGAATTGATTGCAATACGGAAGTGAAGATCCGCTGGGTCAATGCGGAAGAAGTGTATGAGCACAACGTGGATAAGCTTCTGTCCGGCGTACATGGCATACTGGTGCCGGGAGGCTTCGGCGATCGCGGCATCGAGGGCAAAGTAACCGCGATCCGTTACGCGCGCGAGCAGCGCATTCCGTTCTTTGGGATTTGCCTCGGCATGCAGGTTGCCGTGGTGGAATACGCGCGTTCGGTGCTCGGGTTGGAAGGGGCCAACAGCTCGGAGATCAACCCGACGACGGCGTACCCGGTGATCGACTTGCTGCCGGAGCAAAAGGATATCGAAGACCTTGGCGGCACCATGAGATTGGGCTTGTATCCTTGCAAGCTGAAAGAAGAGTCTCTCGCGATGCGCTGCTACAGCGATGAGCTGGTATATGAGCGCCACCGCCACAGATACGAATTCAATAACGAGTACCGCGATGCGGTCGAAGCGGCCGGCTTGATCATTTCCGGGACAAGCCCGGACGGCCGTCTGGTGGAAATTATCGAATGCCCGGATCACCCTTGGTTCCTGGCCGTTCAGTTCCATCCCGAATTTACGTCCAGACCGAACCGCCCGCAGCCGTTATTCAAGCACTTTGTGCAAGCCGCGTACAGTCACTCGAAATAATAGACCTTCAGGAAGGAAGAGCCGCAGGGGCCTTCCTTCTTTTTGTTTGTATGCTGAAAGCGGGGTAGATTTGGCAGACGGCGCATAACGGGTCGAAATGCTTGGTTGATTTGTAAAAGTTTTCAACTTTTTGCATTCTAGATGCAGGAATCCGCTTGTTCGTAGCGAATAGTCCATATAGTAAAGCATGAAGGTCGGATTCCTGACACCATGAAAGCACGTAAGTATACATGGAGCTTTCCCAGCGAAAACTCCAAGGGGAGGGGTACCTAGTTGAAGAAGAAATTGCTTATTGTCGATGATCAGAACGGCATCCGCATCTTACTGATGGAAGTGTTTAGCAGCGAAGGCTACGAAACGTACCAAGCGTCCAACGGGAAGCTTGCGCTTGAGATCGTCAGGAATGCGTCGCCCGATTTGGTACTGCTGGATATGAAAATTCCGGGAATGGACGGACTCGACATTTTGAAGCACATCAAAAGCATCGATTCTTCGATTAAAGTGATCATGATGACGGCTTATGGAGAGCTGGATATGATCAAAGAAGCGACCGATCTGGGAGCGATCATGCATTTTACAAAGCCCTTCGATATCGACGAGCTGCGTCAAGCCGTAAACCAGCAGCTTCGTTCGCCGAATAACAGTTCATTCGCCGTGGGATCCTGAAAAGGGTCTCTTTTTTTGAGATTAACGTTTATCATTTTCTATGGTATAATAGGTCAGTATGACGGATGAGCGGTTTTTGCACTCAACATGTTCAATTCATACTAGGAGGAGAGAAACAAGATGCCATTGGTTTCGATGAATGAGTTTTTGCCCACGGCAAAGGCGAAAAAATTTGCAGTAGGCCAGTTTAATATGAATAACCTGGAGTTTGCTCAAGCGATCACGGAAGCGGCGGAAGAATTGAAATCCCCGTTTATTTTCGGCGTATCCGAGGGCGCGCTCAAATACATGGGTATTGATTTTACGGTAGCGATTGCGGAAGCGGCCGCAAAAAAATCCGGCTTGCCGATCGCGCTTCATCTGGACCACGGAAGCAGCTTCGAAGTGGCGATGAAATGTATCCGCGCAGGCTTCAGCTCCGTGATGTTCGACGGTTCTCACTACTCCTTTGAGGAAAACATCCGTTTGACCAAAGAGGTTGTGAAAGCGGCTCGTGCGATGGGCGTATCCGTTGAAGGGGAGCTCGGAACCATCGGCGGTGTAGAAGACGACATCAGCGTGGATGAGGAAGATGCAAACCTGGCGAAACCGGAAGAAGCGATCCGTTTCTATGAAGAAACAGGCGTAGACTGTCTGGCGATTGCCGTAGGTACGGCACACGGCATGTATGCCGGCGAGCCGAACATCCGTTTCGATATTATCGAGCAAGTGTCCAAAGCGATTCCGGTACCAGTCGTGCTGCATGGCGGATCGGGCGTTCCGGATGAAATGATTCGCAAGTCGATCCAAGCCGGCGTTGGCAAAATTAACGTCAATACCGAAAACCAAGTCGCTTGTACCGACGCCATCCGCGAAGTATTGAACAAAGACGCGAAAGTTTACGATCCTCGTAAATACCTCACTCCTGCCCGCAAAGCTATGGTAGAAGTAGTAAAATCCAAAATTTTGCTGTTCGGCAGCGCCGACCAAGCTTAATCGATCGATTTCGATCTGTTCGGGAAATATGCCTGTAAAGGCGTATTTCCCTTCACTTCTATTTATTCACCCGAATGTTTCTTTTAAAAGACAGGAAGATTTGCGCGTTTTTTCTGCGCTTATTTGTTAATGCGTTAAAGCAGTGAAGTAGGAGGAAAAAGAACGAATGGAGAAATTGATGATCGCCGGTGGGCGACCACTTCGGGGAACGGTTCAAATCAGCGGAGCCAAGAATAGCGCGATCGCACTTATTCCTGCGGCCATCTTGTCGGAAACAGCGGTGACGCTGGATAATTTGCCTCTCCTGAGCGATGTGTCGATCTATACGGAATTGCTCACGGAATTGGGCGCTACCGTTGAACGGGATCATGACCAGATGGTTATCGACCCTAGCCGTTTGGTATCCAAACCGATGCCTAACGGCAATGTGAAAAAACTTCGTGCTTCTTATTATTTGATGGGAGCGCTGCTCGGCCGCTTTGGGGAAGCGACGATCGGTATGCCGGGGGGCTGCAACTTCGAGCCGCGGCCGATCGATCAGCATGTAAAAGGATTTGAAGCACTGGGGGCTCAGGTGACGAACGAGAACGGTGCCCTGCACATCAAGGCGAAACAGCTGCGCGGAGCGAAAATTTATTTGGACGTTGTAAGTGTAGGTGCAACGATTAACATTATGCTCGCGGCCTCTCGGGCCAAAGGCGTCACAACGATCGAAAATGCGGCCAAAGAGCCAGAAATTATAGATGTAGCAACGTTGTTAAATTCCATGGGGGCCAAAATCAAGGGGGCCGGAACGGAGACGATCCGCATCGAGGGGGTAGATAGCCTTCACGGATGCCGTCACTCGATTATACCCGACCGCATTCAGGCGGGAACGTATATGATCGCGGCAGCGGCTACCAGAGGAGACGTCATCGTCGATAGCGTCATTCCGAAGCATCTGGAAGCTTTGACCGCCAAGCTGCAAGAAATGGGCGTACATATTTATGAAATGGACGAATCCATTCGCGTCGTAGGTCAGCCGGAATATGTGAACGTCGATGTAAAAGCTCTCGTGTATCCCGGCTACGCAACCGATTTGCAATCGCCGATGAGCAGCTTGCTTACGCAAGCGAGCGGGGTCAGCGTGTTGACCGATTATGTGTACAGCAACCGATTCAAGCATATCCCCGAGCTCGTTCGCATGGGAGCGAAGATCCGAGTGGAAGGACGCTCGGCCATTATCGAGGGCGGGATGCTGAGTGCCGCCAAAGTCAAAGCGACCGATCTCCGCGCGGGTGCGGCTCTTGTTGTAGCGGGACTTACGGTTCCCGGCGGCGTAACAGAAATTACGGGAGTGGAATATATCGACCGGGGCTATGATCATCTGGTCGCCAATCTATCAAATTTGGGTGCCGAAGTGTGGCGCCGGGACGAATAATTTTGTATATATTGGAAACTTTTTGGGTAATGCTAGAATGTATCATTAACGAGCAGTTTTGAAAATTTAATAGTTTGGTGGTTGAATACTATGGATATGCATTTGGCGCAGCTTGAAGCGCTAAAGCTCACAGAGCTTTACAAATTGGCCAAGAAGCATCAAATCGCTTCATACGGCACGCTTAAAAAAAGGGAACTTATTTTTGCCATTCTACGTGCGCAAGCGGAACAAAGCGGATTGATGTTTATGGAGGGCGTACTCGACATCCTTCAGGAAGGCTTCGGCTTCTTGCGTCCGATCAATTATTTGCCGAGCTCGGAAGACATTTATATTTCGGCTTCCCAAATCCGAAGGTTCGACCTGCGGTCAGGAGATGTCGTTTCAGGCAAATGCCGCCCACCGAAAGAAAACGAGCGATATTTTGGATTGCTGCATGTGGAAGCGGTCAACGGCGAGAGCCCGGAATCGGCCTCGGAACGTTTGCACTTCGCAGCTTTGACTCCTCTTTATCCGCAAAAGAAATTAGTGTTGGAAACTTCCCCGACGAATTACTCCACTCGCTTAATGGATCTTTTGGCTCCTGTAGGCTTCGGACAACGCGGTTTGATCGTGGCGCCGCCGAAAGCCGGCAAGACGCTACTGCTCAAAGAAATCGCGAACAGTATTTCCGCTAATCATCCGGATGCGCATTTGTTCGTATTGCTGATTGACGAGCGCCCGGAAGAGGTAACCGATATGCAGCGTTCCGTTAAGGGCGAAGTGGTCGCTTCGACGTTCGATGAGCTGCCGGAAAATCACATTAAAGTGGCGGAGTTGGTGCTGGAGCGGGCACAGCGGATAGTGGAGCATAAGAAAGATGTCGTTATTTTGCTGGATAGCATCACGCGGCTGGCACGTGCCTACAATCTGGTCGTACCGCCAACGGGAAGGACGTTATCCGGGGGGATTGATCCGGGTGCATTTCACCGTCCGAAACGCTTTTTCGGCGCGGCGCGCAATATCGAAGAAGGCGGCAGCCTGACGATTTTAGCCACGGCATTGATCGAAACGGGTTCGCGTATGGACGAAGTCATTTATGAAGAATTTAAAGGAACCGGCAACTTGGAGCTGCACTTGGACCGGAAGCTGGCGGAACGACGCATCTTCCCGGCTATCGATATTCGCCGATCCGGTACGCGCCGCGAGGAAATGCTTCTTACAAAGGAAGAGCTGGATAAAGTGTGGGCGATCCGTAAAGGGATGAATGATTCCCACGACTATATTGAAGCATTCATCAAAAAACTGGCCGATACCAAAACGAATCAGGAGTTTTTGGAGACCCTCGAGGGCGGCGGCGCTCCTAAAACCGGCGGCAGCGGCACTACCCGCCGCGTGAAGCACTCGGTCTCTTAGAAGGAGGACATCATGAATCTGGTTTATGCAGACCGGAGCGGCAACGTATATGATCATCCCGATTTCATCGGACTTGGCCGTAACGGCGAAATGGTCACGGATATCCTGGAAGAGGAACTGATTCCTCTTCCGGAAGGCGCAACCCTTGTCAGCTTGCCGGATACGCGGCCGATCGGCGTGCATGCCGCTACCGGCGAGATGCGAGTCGTTCCCGGTGAGCTGAATGCCGTCGGAGCGCTTTTGCCGCAAGGCTTTACGCGTCTGCTGCTTCCCGGCTATGCCAAAGCGGATAAATCTGCAGTGCTTCCGCTCTTCGGGTATACCGCGGTTGTGTGGAAGGACGGCCGATTCTACGTGGCTGCGGAAGCGACAGACGATCCGGAGCGATGGAACCCGCGAAATTGTGATCCGAACGAGCTGGAGCTGCAAGTAAACCGTCTGCTGGAGCAATACGGCGATAATCGGCTTTATAAGCATCTGTCCAACTGCGCGCTCGGATACGAATGCTTGACCGCTTCCAATACGTTCTTGAATCGATGGGAAGGCGCGGTTCCGGTCTCCTTCTCCTGCAATGCAGGATGTTTTGGTTGCATTTCGGAGCAGCCGGAAGACAGCGGCTTTCCTGCGCCTCAAACCCGAATGAATTTCAAGCCTTCTGTGGAAGAAGTCGTCCAAGTGATGATGGAGCATCTGAAGACGCCTGAAAGCATCATCAGCTTCGGCCAAGGCTGCGAAGGAGAGCCTTCGACGCAAGCCAAGACGATCATCGATGCCATGCGGGAGGTTCGGAGTCGGACCGATATCGGATATATCAATATCAACACGAATGCGGGTCTCACCGATCATATTCGGGGGATCGTCGATGCCGGTCTCGATTTAATGCGGGTCAGCACGATCAGCGCGCTTGACGATCATTACAATGCCTATTACAAGCCGCGCGGCTATACGCTGAAACATGTGGAAAAGTCGCTTCGATACGCAGCGGACAAAGGCGTCGTCACTTCCATTAATTATTTGATCTTTCCCGGGGTAACGGACCGTGAAGAAGAGATCGAAGCGATGATCGAGTTTGTTCGGCGTACCGATCTCAAACTCATTCAATTGCGAAATCTCAACATCGATCCGGAGAGCTATCTTCAATTGATTCCTCCGGCGCGCGGAGAACGTTACGGCATGAAGCAAATGCTAGATATTTTCCGGCAAGAGCTGCCGGACGTCGTGCTCGGATCGTATACGCACGTTCCCGGGGAACTTTTGGACAAGCGGAACAAACACTTGCAACGTTGAATTACTGCGTGCTATAATCTTCAGGGTATGGTTATATAACTCTGATCCACATGGTGGTTCAGGGCAAAAGAGGTGAAAGGTAATGAAACAAGCAATCCATCCGACTTTTCATCAAACGACGGTTACTTGCGCATGCGGTAACACGTTTGAAACCGGCTCTGTAAAGCAAAATCTTCGCGTAGAGATTTGCTCCGCTTGCCATCCGTTCTTCACAGGTAAGCAAAAATTCTTGGATGCCGGCGGTCGCGTTGATAAATTCAAGAAAAAATACGGAATGTAATTGGTTCCCAGCTTCTCTGGGGCATAAGCACACCTCCTGTGGTCATCCTAAGATCGTAGATCTTAGCGCTGCAGGAGGTGTTTTTATGTCGAAATGGATGAGTTTCGCGATCGGAGTATGCATGCTTTCACTTTTCGGGACGGCATGTCAAAAGCAGGATACCCACCACGAAGTGCAATCGCATTCCCGGGACGGACTGCTGGGCATCACCGAGGTCAATCCGAATAATCCGCTTGGAGCCACATACCGTACGTATACCGATGACCTTCGCGTCATGGACCAGGCAGTGAAAGCGCAGCTGCCGGTCGTCAAGCGGACGAATATCAGTTTGAACGGATCGAATGCCCATGTGCGGCTCGACGTTCCGGCGGGTACGGATCAGGCGACAATCGAGCGGATTCGCGCTCAGGCGCAAGAAACGCTAGCTGCAGCCGTTCCCCGCTATAAGTATAAAGTTAGTGTCGCTGTTAAATAAATCCCCAAGGTTGCTATTTAAAGTCGGATCGTCTATACTTATCTTTGCCGTGCTAGACGGGGAGGTAGCGGTGCCCTGTAACCCGCAATCCGCTACAGCGGGGTCGAGCGCCTATTCGCGGTATTATGATGTGAGGTTTGGGTTTTAAAGTTGGTGTTGAGAGTCGGGTCCTCCGCAATGGAAGCTTGTGAACCCGGTCAGGTCCGGAAGGAAGCAGCCGTAAGCAAGATGTTCCATGTGCCGGAGGGTGGCCTAACTTGAGCCGACGATAAAAATTCCGCTCGGATCATACTATCAAGGTAGGTGCACGGTTTTACCATACATACGAAACACCGGTGATTGGCCTTGACAGGTCAAGGAAACCGGTGTTTTTTTATAAGATCAGAATTTATAAGTTTTCAGCGGAGCTGAAGGATGCTGATCTTTCAAAAAAAGTTTCCGCTAAAACACGAATATATCTTCATCGAAAGGCTTCGATCAGAAGCTTTTTTTATACGCTCGGAAGAAGGAAAATGAAAAATTTAGGAGAATTGTATACTAAAGTTAACCAGATCAGGAAGCGCTGTTCACATGAGCGGGCTCCGTTCATGTCGCTTGCGAAAACAGTTTTTCTATTGGCGAAAAACCTTGGGGGGAGAAAACGGTGCAGCATGAACTAAGTTTGCTTCAGCGATTCGCGGGCACATTCCTGAAAGACGTCAATTTGGGCGTCATTTTGCTGAACACGGCATTCGAGCTCATCGACATTAGCGATATGGCCTGCCGCGTGCTCGGCCTTCACCGGGAACGAGTTCTTCATCTTCCCATGGAACGGGTATTTGCCGCACTGCCCGCCGAGCATCAGCTCGTCAACCGCAGCATACTCGATGGAATGGTCGTCCGCAATCACGCTTTATCCTGGACATTAGGCGAAGAACGGTTTGAACTGCTGATGGATTCGAATGTGCTGCGGGATGAGACGGGGGACGTCGTAGGAGCTTATATCATATTCAAAGATGTGACCAATCTTCGTTCATTGGAAGAACAAGTGCAGCGCAGCGACCGACTTGCCATGATCGGACAAATCGCCGCGGGTACCGCCCATGAAATCCGAAATCCGCTTACATCCATTAAAGGCTTTTTGCAAGTACTGCGCAAAACGTTCGAAGAACAGGGAATGAGGCGTGAAAGCGGGTATACTGATGTGATGCTGACGGAAATCAACCGCATCAACGAATTGGTTAACGAATTTTTGCTGCTCAGCAAGCCGAAAAATGTCGCCATGGAGGAAGTCGATGTATCCCAAGTGCTGCGGGATATATTGCCGATCATTAATAATGAAGCAATTTTACACGGGGTGGTTGTCCGGTACGAAGCGATGCTCGATCTTCCTCGCGTAATTGCCGATCGGGAACTGCTTAAACAAGTGTTTCTCAATATAGGTAAAAACGGAATTGAAGCGATGGGCGAAGGAGGGTTTTTGACTTTAACGGAGCGGGTTGATTCGGCGGAAAGAAAGGTGAACATTGATATTCATGATACGGGACCGGGTATACCGATGTTCGTTATCGATAAAATATTCGATCCCTTCTTTACAACGAAGGAGCAGGGGACGGGACTCGGGCTGTCCGTTTGCCAGCGCATTATTCACGACATTGGAGGATGTATCCGTGTATCTTCCAAAGGGTACGGCACGACCTTTACGGTAAGCATTCCGTTTCCATAGAACGCGCCGTCTGCCGTGGACGTTCACCCCGCAGCACCGCTCCCCTTCAAACCTCTTGCCGTTTATAGTATAATGAACAAGATAAACATTCATTGGAGAGGGCAAGATGGCACATATCGCCTTATACCGTACGTGGAGACCTCAATCGTTTCAGGATATGGTCGGCCAGAAGCATATTGTCCAGACCTTGCAGAACTCGCTTCGGGAAGGCCGCTACAGCCATGCTTATTTATTCAATGGGCCCCGGGGAACGGGCAAGACGACTACGGCGAAAATTTTAGCCAAAGCCGTGAACTGCTTGAACGGTCCCGGTATCGAGCCCTGCAATCAGTGCGACGCGTGCATTCGGATCACTGAGGGCGCGGTGATGGATGTCGTGGAGATTGACGCGGCATCAAACCGCGGTGTCGAAGAAATTCGCGACATCCGCGATAAGGTCAAATACGCGCCTACGGAAGTGCGTCAGAAGGTGTACATTATCGACGAGGTGCACATGCTGACGACAGAAGCGTTCAATGCGCTTTTGAAGACGCTTGAAGAGCCGCCGGCACATGTGATGTTCATCTTGGCTACTACCGAGCCGCACAAACTGCCGGCTACCATTATCTCTCGCTGTCAGCGATTCGATTTTCGCCGGGTCGCCCTGGAAGAGCAGGTGGAAAGGCTGCGGGAAGTATGTGAAGATGAGAACATCGAGGTCGATGAAGACGCGCTTGCTTTTATCGGCCGCTTATCCGATGGCGGGATGCGCGATGCGATCAGCTTGCTTGATCAGATTATCGCCTTCTCGGGCGACCGCATCACTTATGAAGACGTGCTGTCGATCACAGGGGGCATGGCTTCCGATCAATTTGAACGACTCGTTATCGCCGTTCAGAACGCCGATGTAAGCGCAGCGCTCAGGCAAGTTGACGAATTCATGCAGGAAGGCAAAAGCGCCGACAAATGCATGGAAAATTTAATTTATTATTTTCGCGATTTATTAATGGTGAAGATGGTACCGGGATCGCAAGCCGTTACCGAGCGGATTCTGGATGTAAAGCGGTTTGCCGAAGTGGCGCAGCGCTTCAAGACGGAAACGCTTATTTCGATGATCGATACGCTTACGTATTACCAGACGGAGATGAAATATTCCGTTCAACCGCAGACGCTGCTCGAAGTTGCCTTGATGAAGCTTTGCAGCGGAGCGTCCGCGATTGCGTCACCGTCCCTTCAGGGAAATGAATCGGCAGCGGCGGCGTCTTCCGGTTCGCCGGAACGAACGGATGGGATTGTCGGGCAGTTGATGAACCGCATTCAGCGGCTGGAAGAGCAGCTCGCGCAAGTGCTGAAGAACGGCGCGGCCCCCGCGGGTGGCGCAAGCGCTGCCCCGGCATCCGGCGGGTCCCGGAATGCGGCTCCTGCGCCAGCCATCAACAAGAAGACGATCGAAAAGCTCGAGGGCTACTTGAAAGGTGTCGAAGATCCGGCATTCCGAACGGTCGTCCAACAATGGAGTCAGTTGCTGGGGCGCGTGAAGGAGCTAAAAATTACGGTTCACGCCTGGCTTGTCGACGGCGAACCCGTATCTGTTCATGACGGCAATGTGCTGGTCGCTTTCAAAAGCGCGATGCACCGCGAAACGACGGAAAAGCCGGCAAACAAGCAGTTAATTGAGCAGGTGTTGGGCGAACTCCTTGGACAGCCGTACCGTCTGCTCACCATTATGCTGAAAGATTGGAAAGCCGCCGCCGAACAGCGGAAGCCGGACGATGCGCCGAAGGAAGAACTCCAGCTTGTGCCGGAGGACGAGCAACCGTCCGGAGAAATCAAAGAGGATTGGATCAACGAGGCGATTCAATTGTTCGGCGAAGATTTGGTAAAAATAAAAGAAGATTAAACTTGAGCCCCAGGAGTGTGAGTTCAAATGAATAACATGAACCAAATGATGAAGCAAGTGAAAAAAATGCAGGAGCAAATGCTGAAAGCACAGGAAGATTTGGCGAATCGCACGGTAGAAGGGACGGCCGGAGGCGGCGTTGTGGCTGTAACGGTGAACGGACAGAAGAAAGTAACTTCGGTTGTCATTAAACCGGAGGCCGTTGACCCGGACGACGTCGAAATGCTTCAGGATTTGGTGCTCACCGCGATTAACGATGCGATGACGAAAGCGGAAGAGATGGCCGGCAAAGAAATGTCCAAGTTAACCGGAGGCATGAATATTCCGGGATTGTTCTAGGCGGCAAATACCGATTTCACCGATGTGAGGAGCTGCTTCCTTGTTTTATCCGGAGCCCTTAGCTAAGCTGATCGACTCATTTTCCCGCCTTCCGGGGATCGGCCCGAAGACGGCGGGACGTCTTGCTTTCCACGTACTTAGAATGAAGGAAGACGATGTCATAGATTTTGCCAAAGCGCTGGTCAATGTCAAACGGAACCTGCATTACTGCTCGGTTTGCTGCAATATTACGGACACCGATCCATGCCGCATTTGCCAGGACAAGAGCAGGGACGCATCGATTATTTGCGTAGTGCAGGAACCGAAAGATTTGGTCGCGATGGAGCGGACCAGAGAGTTTAATGGGTACTATCATGTGCTGCACGGTGCGATATCCCCAATGGAAGGCATCGGTCCCGATGAGATCAGGATCGCCGACCTTCTGAAACGACTCAGCGACGAGAAGGTGGAGGAGCTGATTCTTGCGACCAACCCGAATATCGAAGGGGAAGCGACCGCGATGTATTTATCCAGACTTGTTCGGTCCTTTGGTTTGAAAGTAACGCGTATCGCCCACGGACTACCGGTTGGAGGCGATTTGGAGTATGCCGATGAAGTGACGTTGACCAAAGCGTTGGAAGGACGCAGAGAACTGTAACGGGTTGAAGGAGCCTCCTGATGAGGCTTCTTTTTTTTGGTTCTAACCCGACGCCTTGTCTTATATCTATATAAAGAATAGGACAAACCGGGAGGTTGATCGGGATGACGTCATGGCCAAAGATTTGGAGAAAACACAAGCCGGAGCTTAAGTTGGAACCTTCTGTGCAGCAGGACCGTTACTTGTTGGTGCAGGAAATCCGCAAAGCGCATCTGGAGTGGGAAATTGCGCAAAAACGATTCGATTATGTGATAGAAAAGGAACAGATCGATTATTCCATCTTTGCGCTGGAAGCGGCGGAAAAGCGGTTTGAAATGCTGCTCAAGCAGGCAAAAGATATGAAAATCTCTGCGGGAGAAGTGGCTGCGAGCCGTACGATGGAGGGATCGTCTTAATGCAATATTTATTATGGGGCGTTTTTCTCGGCTCGGGTCTATTGCTTGCTTTTATGTTGTTGCGCCGCCGCTTTGCCTTCCAATGGCTTGGATATGCTTGCCTGCATGTTGCATTTGCGTCGATCTTGTTGTATATTCTTAATCTGTTCAGTTCCTATACCCACTTGGAACTGCCGCTTAACGCAGTAACGATAGGTACGGTCAGCATTCTTGGAATCCCGGGACTCGCTGCGCTGGCCGCGATAAAACTATGGGTGCTTGTGTAAAATATAGGATTAAAAAAACACTTGCATCGGACTGAGCGAATGTGATATATTAATCAAGTCGCCGCTGAAACGGTCGACAACAACCGACAGTAATTTTTGTCGGAAGATGAAACGAATTGTCCTTTGAAAACTGAACAACGAGTGAGTGAATTAGAGAATGAAATTTCTCGCCAGTTTTAAATTTTGAGCTAATCAGCTTACATTATAGCGAACATCGCCTTCGGGTGATGGAAGCGATTTGTATCAATTTCGGTCTTCGGTCCGAAAATGATACTTTAATGGAGAGTTTGATCCTGGCTCAGGACGAACGCTGGCGGCGTGCCTAATACATGCAAGTCGAGCGAGGGTCTTCG